>NZ_CM179506.1:1127500-1882500 GCF_058798575.1 Hydrotalea sp. GW822-HT8A01 | reverse complement strand
GCACCCATTTTTTCAAAAGTTTTTGAAACGGAACTGCTTCGATTGGATGCCGGCATCTTTTGTTGTTTGGATGCTGTTTTAACAGCCGGTGGCATAATACCAGTATTCATCTGCTCTGCAATGTTGCTGCTTTTATTGTTTACAACTTGTACAACACTGTCTTTATTGGGAGTATTGGTTTGAGTAGCAACCGCAGTAACCGAACGGGCAACTTTTTCTTCTTGCACCGGCAGAGCAGTTTCTGCAACCGGCATATTAGCAGCAATGACCAATTCATTGCTTAACCCATTCAATTGCCAGTTACCCGTTTCACTTTTGGTAATTGAAAACCCTGCATCCTGATCAGTAACCGGAATTGCAAAATTTAATATCAGATTAGGATCTTGTTGCCATTGTAATTGCATCTGATGCGTGCCGGGCATTAATTTAGGTATAATCAAATAGCCACCGGAAGTAGATGTCCAATCCTGCTGATTGATATGAACACTGTATGACTGTCGGTTGGCTGACTGCAAGTAGATAAAATGATAATTCTGAGCATACCCCACCGCATGGAACATGAATAAACCTATTACAATCAAAAATAATTGCAGGTAATTTTTCTTATAAAACATGAGCCGGAAAAGTTTATACAAATCTAACAGAAAAAATGAAGCTTTATACCATCGGTTAAATCACGTAAAATTTTTTTATGTTTTTTGGGTTTCTTTAACCAATTCTGCCTTTGCTCGTATTATCTTTATTGCCCTTTATTAAACCATACCGATTAATAATATGGTTCATTTTCATTTGGGTAAATCAAAGTTAAACATTCAATCAAAAAAATCACATGAAAAAAGTTTTTATTGTTTTACTTATTATCGTACATTCCACTGCATTTTCGCAAAATAAAAATGACTGGCAAACCATTTACAGAGGATTTGCCACCAAAATCAATGATTTGGTGCATACAAAACTGGAAGCTTCATTCGATTATCAGCACAGTTATTTAAATGGTAAAGAATGGGTAACCTTAAAACCCCACTTCTATCCAACCGATTCATTAACCTTAGATGCGAAAGGCATGAATATTGACAAAGTTGCCATAGATAAAAATGGCAAACTTATTCCGCTGCAATACCGGTATGATAGTATGCAACTGAAAATTCAGTTAGACAGAACTTATACCCAAAACGAAAAATATACCATATACATTCAATATACAGCTAAGCCTAATGAATATAAAGGAGAAGGAAGTGCTGCAATTACCGATGCAAAAGGTTTGTATTTTATAAACCCCTTGGGAAAGGATAAAAACAAACCCACCCAAATATGGACGCAGGGCGAAACAGAATCTAATTCAGTATGGATTCCTACTATTGATAAACCGGATCAAAAATGTACGGATGAGTTTATATTAACAGTGCCAGATAAATATGTTACCCTTTCAAACGGAAAACTAATTAAACAACAAAAAAACAACAACAATACCCGAACAGATACCTGGCTAATGGATTTACCGCATAGCCCTTATCTGTTTTTTATTGGCGTTGGTGACTATGCCATAGTGAAAGACAGTTATAGAGGCAAAGAGGTATCATACTATGTTGAAAAGCCATACGAAAAAGTTGCAAGAAAAATTTTTGGGCATACACCTGAAATGATTCAGTTTTATTCGAATATACTTGGAATTGATTTTCCCTGGCAAAAATATGCGCAAATTGTAGGCCGTGATTATGTAAGCGGCGCTATGGAAAACACCACTGCTGTGCTGCACCAGGAAAGTGCACAGCAGGATGCAAGGCAATTGACTGATGAAAATATTTGGGAAGAAACCATTGCACATGAATTATTTCATCACTGGTTTGGCGATTTGGTTACCTGCGAAAGCTGGAGTAACCTAACCGTAAATGAAAGTTTTGCCAATTATAGTGAAGTACTTTGGGATACCTATAAATATGGAAAAGAGGCTGGTGATTATCAGAATTGGAAAGATATGAATGATTATTTTTTAAGTAATACTGACAATAAAGATTTGGTTCGTTTCTATTATCAGAACAGGGAAGATATGTTTGATGCCGTTAGCTATAATAAAGGTGGGAGAATTTTACATATGTTGAAAAATTATGTTGGCGACAGTGCTTTTTTTCATTCACTCAATCTTTATTTAAACAACAATAAATTCGGCAATGGCAGCGCTGTTAAATTAAGACTTGCCTTTGAAGCTGTAACAGGAAAAGATTTAAACTGGTTTTTTAATCAGTGGTATTTTGGAAGTGGGCATCCTGTTTTAGACATAAGTTATATCTATGATGAAAAAGCCCAGTTGGAAAAAGTAATTGTACAACAAAAACAAATTTCGGGTAAAATTTTTAAGCTTCCTTTTGCCATTGATATTTATACCGGTGAAAACAGACAACGGTATCAGGTTTGTGCCGAAAACAGGGTGGATACCTTTTATTTTAAAGTATCGGAAAAACCAAATTTAGTGAATGTAGATGCAGATAAGATATTATTGGCACAGAAAACAGACCATAAAACAGTATCAGAATTTTTTTATCAATATAATCATGCACAAAACTTTTTAGACAAACGAGAAGCAGTGGTTTATGGAAGTAATCATTTAGATGATGTTTTGGGCTATACCTTGGTAGAAAATGCTTTGTATGATCCCTTTTTTAGAATAAGAATTAATGCATTAAATATTTTTAACACTACCAATCAGAGCCTGCATCAGCCAACTATTGATAAAATTGAAAAATTAGCAAAAGCTGATCCTAAAAAATTAGTAAGGGCAAGTGCTATTGATGTATTGGGAAAATTAAAAAATAAAGACTATAAAAACTTTTTTGTAGATGCTTTACAAGATTCATCTTACTCAGTTGCCGGAGCTGCATTAAGTGCATTAAGTAAAATTGATAGTGTAGAAGCTTTTAAACAAGCATTACAATTAAGTAAAGTAACTGCAAAAGGCCATTTACTCTCAGCCATTGTAAATACCTTTATTCATTATGGAGATGCAGATAATTTTGATTATGTAGCATATAACTTTAGCCAATTACCGGTTGGCCAGGAAAAATTTGAGATATTACCTGACTTTACTGTATTTCTGTCAAAAATATCAGATAGTACCCAATTTAGAAAAGGCATTGATTATATTATACAATTTAAGAAAGATATTCCACTGGCCTATCATGAACAAACCGATCCATTCATCAACTTGTTTTTAAATGAATTAAAATCAAAAAAACAATCGATGGGTCAATTGAATCTTGCCAATTATATTACAGAAAAACTAAAGGAAGGAAACCAATAAAATACATTGTATCGCATCTTACAAAAAATGCCGCAACTATTGTTTTAGTGCAGCATTTTTTATGGAACTATTGATTTTTTATCATTATTGTCCGGCAAAACTTAACTTAAAAATCGCTGTAATTCTTTGCTATAAAGAATTACAGGCTAAAAAATGATTGTTTCAAAATTGGAGGGAGTACCCCATCTTTTGAAATCGGCTGAAATATGGTTCTGTAAAGGGTTTGAACCATTATTTTACAATTTTAGTCGGACAACAATATTTTTTATAAAAAATTAGATGCAGGGATACATCCTCAATTATTGAACGGTAGTTACAATTAATCCTTTTGATGTAATGGGTGCAGATTGGCCCATCATTTCCATAGTACCGGTTAAATCAACATTACTTGTTTCGTTGATTAACAGCCCGTTGGCTTTGTTATATGTTCGGGTTGCAATAGCTTTCCCGTTAAGGTTTTGTACAATATCCATACCATTTCTATTGATATTTTCTTTTAAAGTGATATTGGCATGCATTTCAACAACAACTGCATTATCACTCACCTGTTTAATGGTAGCATTGCTCACAATTTTAGAAGAAGAATCGGATACAGTTGAATCAGTCCAGCTAAATCCTTCTTTGATATCGGTGGGTTGAAGTGCTAATACATACTTAGCCTGATCATCTGCACCACCCATTTTTATAATAGCATCTAATTTTTGTGACTGAGTAATCATCTTGCCATTTTTAATCTCAATATTATTGGGTTTGTTTAATGCTTTAAATAAATCGGCCATTTGAGGATTATTTCTTAAATTTTCATCATCTGAATCAAAAGTTTGATCCTGCCCCATCACTTTTACTTCCCCTTTAATATGCTTCATTGTGGCAGAATAAGTATAGCCATCTGCAGTAACTGCTTTAATAGTATCTAAAGCTGTTGTAACTGCATTGGTGGTTGTTTCAATATCCTGACCCGCAAAATTAAGATTGGTATTTACTTTAATATCCGTAACAGTTTTAAATGCAGTACCGGGTTGCACTTTTACCATTTGACCAGAAACTGCAATAATACCGGTTGAAAGAAAGAATCCTAAAAATAGATGTTTCATAATTTTTGTATTATAGTAATTGTTTTATATTTCAAAAATAGGGGTTTACATAACAGTAAAATTCAGTTGTATATAATTTAATCCAAAAACATTAACATGCAACCATAATGCATGTAAAAAATTTACCATCCACCTCCTGCACCGCCACCGCCGCTACTACCACCTCCAAAACCACCAAAACCGCCGCCACTGCCACCCCAACTACCACTACTTCTATTGTTTAACATACCCGATAATAAAATGGGTGCAATTAAGCCACCACCACCTCCGCCTCCACCGCCCCTGCGCAATATGAAAAAAACAATCAATAATAAAATAATGAATATAATGGCACCACTACCGGTGGGCTTGTCTTGTTTTCGGGCCACTTTATATTCACCAACAGCGGCTTTAGCCAAATCATCTACTGCATTATTTAATCCGGTATAATAGTCTTTATTGCGAAATGCCGGCACAATTTCATCTCTATAAATTTGAGAAGTAGTGGCATCGGGAATGGCACCTTCCAGGCCATAACCAATTTCAATCCATACTTTTCTGTCATCAATGGCAGCTAATATTAAAATACCATTATTGGTTTTTTTATTTCCAATACCCCATGCCCGAAACAGCTTGTTGGCATAATCGGCCACATCGTAACCATTTAAAGTTTTTACCAGAACAATGGCAATTTGGTTGGATGTAGAATCATCTAATGCCACTAACTTTTGTTCAAGTGCTGCATTCTGTTCGGCAGACAGTACGCCGGCATAATCATTCACCAATCTGGGTGGATTGGGTTTGGGTAAAATATCCTGCGCCAAACAAAAAAATGTTTGCAACAGTAAAATGCTTATCAGTATTAGTTTTTTCATTGAATAGTATCCTGCGCCATTGGCTGTTATATTGCATTAAATGAAACTAATCACCAAAAACAATATCATCGGGTAACTCGTTGGAATCGGTTTGTTGATTAAAGGGGAAATGTGTTTGAAGGGCATCGCCTATTTGCATTACAATTGTTGCAATGCCTTCTGCAAAATGTTGCGCATTAAAATGACTGATCATTTTCTGAACAGCATCTTCCCAAAAATTTTGTCCAACTTTTGCATGTATGCCTTCATCGCCAAAAACAGCCAGTTTTCTGCTTTTTACAGCAACATACACCAATACCCCGTTACTTTCCCGGGTATTATACATGTTTAATTGGGTAAATAACTCCTTTGCCCTATCAACCGGGTTGCTATTGAAGCATGTATTTTCAATATATACTCGAATTTCACCACTGGTAACCAGTTCTGTTTTTTGAATGGCTGCAACAATCTGGTTTTTTTCTTCCATCGAAAAAAAATCAACCGGCTTTTTTTTGGAGAAGATACCCATCTGTATTATGTATTATTTTATATTAAACTGAATTTCCGGTGCTTTTTCTGTTCCAGAATCTGCCTGATAATAGGGCTTTTCAGTAAAATGAAAAATACCTGCAAAAATATTATTCGGGAAAGTGCGCACTTTTAAATTGTATGCATTTACTGCTGCATTATAATCTCTTCTGGCTACATTGATTCTGTTTTCGGTACCTTCTATTTGTGCTTGAAAATCCTGGAATGCCTGTGTGGTTTTTAAATTAGGATACGCTTCGGCAACAGCCATTAAACGGCTGAATGCACCTTGTAACTGACCCTGTGCCTGCTGAAATTTTTGCAAGCTTTGCGGATCGTTAATATCTACATTTACGCTGGTAGCCCTAGCACGTGCATCAATTACCTCTTTTAAAGTAGATTTTTCGAAATTTGCTGATCCTTCAATTGTTTTAATAACACTATTATACAGGTCGGTTCTGCGTTGATAGTTGGTTTCTACATTACTCCACGATTGTTTTACGGCCTGTTCGCCCTGTACCAATCCGTTATAGCCATTACAGCCGCAACCACCTAATAAAAGAATGATTGCAGCAATTACAATTAAAGTAAGGGTTTTTGTGTTCATATACGCTGGTTTATTGATTTGTAAAAAATATTTAAATTAAATTATTTTTTAATTAGTACATTGATGATTGAAATTTAATTTTTCACTCCACA
This sequence comes from Hydrotalea sp. GW822-HT8A01, assembly GCF_058798575.1. Lineage (NCBI taxonomy): Bacteria > Pseudomonadati > Bacteroidota > Chitinophagia > Chitinophagales > Chitinophagaceae > Hydrotalea > Hydrotalea sp. GW822-HT8A01. The sequence goes on along the minus strand of NZ_CM179506.1, from coordinate 1,876,051 downwards.
CCAAATTGCTTGTAAGATAATTGTTTGTTGGTAATTAATGAGCTACATTTTCAAAATATATGCCTAAAAAATAATTTCAGACGAAATGACGCAAAAAAACCACCCTTTTCGGGTGGTTAAACATGTATTCATACTTATTATTTTAGTTGTTGATTGCAGCAATACCGGGCAATTCTTTTCCTTCAAAATATTCAAGCATAGCGCCACCACCGGTACTAACATAACTTACTTTATCTGCAAAGCCAAACTGGTTTACTGCTGCAACGCTATCGCCCCCTCCTACTAAACTAAAAGCGCCTTTTTGTGTAGCGGCGGCAACGGCAACCGCAATGGCTTTAGTTCCGTGTTGAAATTTAGCCATTTCAAAAACGCCCATAGGCCCGTTCCATAAAATGGTTTTTGCAGCTTGTATTACATTGGCAAACTGCTCGCATGCTTCGGGGCCAATATCTAACCCCATCCATCCATCGGGTATATTGTTAGAAGGAGCTGCAGAAGTTTCTGCATCGGCAGCAAATTTATTGGCTATGATACTATCGCCGGGTAAGTGAATACATACCCCCTGTTTCTCAGCCTCTATTAATAATTCTTTAGCAGTTGAAATCCGATCATCTTCGCACAATGAATTGCCAATATTGCCACCTTTTGCTTTCATAAAAGTATAAGCCATTCCACCGCCTATAATAATATCGGTTGCTCTTTTTAAAAGGTTTTCGATAATTAAAATTTTATCAGATACTTTGGCGCCGCCAATAATGGCAACAAAGGGTTTTTCAGACTGGTGCATGATTTTTTCGGCACTGGCCACTTCTGCTTCCATCAATAACCCAAACATTTTTCTATCTTTTGGAAAAAACTGCGCTATCACTGCGGTAGAAGCATGTGCCCGATGCGCTGTTCCAAAAGCATCGTTTACATATACATCTCCTAATTCTGACAATTTTTCGGCAAAGGCTTTATCGCCTAATTCTTCCTCTTTATAGAAACGAAGGTTTTCTAACAACAAAACTTCGCCGGGCTTTAATGCCGCTGCTTTTGCAAAGGCTAGTGCACCAATGCAATCATCTGCAAATTGAACAGAAGTTCCATTTAATAAAACCGATAAATGTGCTACCAAATGTTTTAAAGAATATTTTTCAGACGGGCCATCTTTTGGCCTTCCAAAATGACTCATTAAAATAACACTACCCCCATCTTTCAAAATTTTTTGGATGGTAGGAATGGTAGCTTTCATGCGATTATCATCCGTAATTTGATAATTGGCATCTAAAGGCACATTAAAATCAACCCGAATTAATGCTTTATGCCTATTGAAGTTAAAATTAGAAAATTTGCTCATAATTTTTTTTAATTAGAATAGAAGCTTGCAGTAAAATAAGCTTTACCTCTATTACATTGTATATTAAAAATGCCGGCATACACCGGCATTTCTTTATTTTTTAATTAAACCTGCAAAATAATGAACGGTACGTACCAATTGAGATACGTAGCTCATTTCATTATCGTACCAGCTTACCACTTTTACCAATTGTTTATCGCCAACGGTAATTACTTTTGTTTGAGTGGCATCGAATAATGAACCGTAGTGCATTCCAACAATATCGCTACTAACAATTTCATCTTCATTGTAACCAAAACTTTCGTTGCTGGCTGCTTTCATTACTGCATTAATTTCTTCAACTGAAGTTTTTTTAGCAAGAATAGCAGACAATTCAGTTAATGAACCTGTAATAACAGGAACACGTTGTGCACCACCATCTAATTTACCTTTTAATTCAGGCAACACCAAACCAATGGCTTTTGCAGCGCCGGTGCTGTTGGGAACGATATTAGCAGCGGCTGCACGGGCTCTTCTCAAATCACCTTTAGGATGGGGAGCATCTAAAGTATTTTGATCGTTGGTATAGGCATGAATTGTAGTCATACTTCCTGCTTCAATGGTAAATGCATCATTTAATGCTTTGGCCATAGGCGCTAAGCAGTTGGTGGTGCAGGATGCACAGGAAATAATGGTTTCAGAACCATCCAAAATATTGTGGTTTACATTAAACACCACAGTTTTTAAATCGCCGGTGGCGGGAGCTGAAATAACCACTCTTTTGGCACCGGCAGTTAAATGTGCTTCTGCTTTTGCTTTATCGGTAAAAAATCCGGTAGATTCAATCACTACATCTACCTGATGGCTGCCCCAGGGAATTTGTGCCGGATCGCGATGTGCATAGATTTTAACTTCATGCCCATTTACTATAATGGAACTTTCGGTAGCAGTAACTGTGGCATCAAATCTGCCTTGTGCACTGTCATATTTTAAAAGATGAGCCAGTACTTTCGGACTGGTTAAATCGTTTATAGCAACCACATCAATACCTTCCATGTTAAAAATTTGGCGATATACCAACCGACCAATTCGTCCAAAACCATTAATGGCAACTTTAACTGTACTCATTTTTACTTGTATTTAAATGATAAAAAAGATAAATCGCTGCAAAATTAAAACATTGTAGCCAACTATCCATTTTGTATTTATGTTATGGCAATAATTTGAAAAGAATTGATAGAAATCAAATCAATGATTCGCATCCGGCCTAAACAAAAAAGTATATATTTATCAGGTGAAAAAAATAAATTCCTTAAAAAATTTTGAGGGATACCAGCCGCCCCCTATTTTTGCACTCCCAAAAACAAATGGAGCGTTGGTCAAGGGGTTAAGACGCATCCCTTTCACGGATGAATCACGGGTTCGATTCCCGTACGCTCTACGAAAACAGTACACAAAAAAGCCGCAAAATAAATTTGCGGCTTTTTTTATTATTGACCTTTCTAAAATTCAATTTCTGCCTATGAATATACATTCAATTCATATTTTTATTTATTATTCGCAGCATTCAACTTCCAATTATCAGTTCTGAAGGCGATTACAGGTAAATGATTGCTACCAAACAAATTACCAATAGCAGTATTTCCAAAGGCATAGCGAACAGCAATAGGATGCTGTACTTTACTGCTCCATACCATTAATTGATTGCCTTCAATGTTTGCAGCAGCCGGATAAAATACTTTATCAGCACCGGCAACCCATATTTGTTGCACATTAGCCCCTTTTATCAGTAATCCTCCTCCGGTGTCTTCAAAACTGAGCAATACTTTGTCGCTATTTATGATTACATTTTTAAGATGAGGCGATTGACAGATAATGTGTTTCCACTCATAATTTTTTGCCAAAGCCCAATTCGCCAACCGATCACCCACATCATGTTTATTTTTGGGATGGATATTTGAAGTATCGGTAACCAAATCAGTAATTACAACCATACCAACATTGGGATATGCTGCTGCCTTACTTTGTTGTTCCTGCAACAAGGCACCAGCGTAAGGTTTACCATAAGCAAAAGGAGCAATTTGTACATAATAAAATGGGAAATTATATTTCCATGCTTTACGCCAGGTACCCATCATTTCAGTAAATAGTTTTGCATACGTATATGGATAAGCTGTATTTGTTTCGCCCTGGTACCAAATTGCACCGGCAATAGCAAAACGTGCAATTGGTGCAATCATGGCATTAAAAGCCACACCGGGTTCATGAGGCCAAAATTTGGAAGGTTTTTGTTTTTTAGCTGCCATCAATAATTCCTCATCCATACGAATAATAGAATCTGGCGTCCACACTTCTGCCGGCGTGCCACCCCAACTGGCATTGATCAAAGCGATAGGCACATGTAGCGAATCTTGCAGCTTTTTCCCAAAAAAATAGGCAGCTGCGCTAAAGGTTTGTAAGTTGGCAGCATCACAACTTACCCAAGTACCTTTTACATCTTGTTGTGGACAATTGGCAGCAGACTTGGCTACTGTAAAAAAACGGATATTTGGATTACAGGCATGAGGCAAAACAGCTTTTACATCCGGTAAACCCCATTGTTCATTCATTTCCATGTTCGACTGGCCGGAACAAAGCCAAACTTCACCAATGAATACATTTGTTAATGTAATGGAATTGTATCCCTTAAAATTAATTTGATAAGGACCGCCGGCAGCAGGCGTTTGAATAGTAAGTTGCCAATGTGCATTTGCGTTTGTTGTTGCAGAATCAATTGCATTATTCCAGGTATTGGTAACTTTTACCACTTCGCCCGGATTGCCCCAGCCCCATAATGTAACGGCCAACCGTTGCTGTAATACCATATTATTGTTTAAAATTGAAGGCAGTATAATATTTGCCTTTGCTGAACCAAAAAACATTATTACAACGAATGCACAAAAACGTTTCATAAAAAATTATTTAGTATGTTTTTATCAGTTTTTGAGTTTGATAAAAATGCAGGTTTTGATTGTATAAATGCACATAATATATGCCTGCGGGTAAATGACTGATATTAATAGCATCGCCATTTTTTAGGTTGTACTGGTTGAAAACTGTTTGTGCTGCAGTATTGTAAATGATAGCATTCAAAATAGGCACTCCTGTTAAATTATTGTGGATGAACACTTCACTTTGTGCAGGATTTGGATTAATACTTAACTCTGAATTAAGTACAACATTTATTGCAGTAACAGTATAATTAAACCTATTTGAAAAGGCGCTGCTGCAACCATTCTGAATTACCTTAACAGCATAATAACCATTAGCAGATGGCTTGTAGAATTGAGCAGTAGCATTCGCAATAGCAGTAAGCGTATCATTGTACCATTGATTACCGGAAGCAGAGGAGGATAATAAATTGTTATTGGCATCTATTGTTACAACAGGCGTGGCGGGTATAGCAGTTTTAGAAATGAAAACTGTATCTGAATAAATACTGCAACCTGCATTATTTTTTCGAAGTACTATTACATATCCTGCATTATTGATAAACCGTTGTGTTCGTTGTGATGAATCTGTTATACCATTAATATTCCAAAAAAGGCTATCGGAACCGATATTATTACTTATGGAAACTAATGTAGAATCATTACCACAAATAGAATACACATTTTTTGTAAACAATGGTTTCACAAGGGCACATCCGTTAGGTGTTGCAGTAAATGCTAAGTCCCAGCTTAAGTTGGGAATATTTACTGTTAAAATACCATTATTCACTGTTATAGATGAAGTACTTACTGGTAAGCCGGTATTCGTATTATACCATTGTACTGTATAATTTAAATTAGCCATTCCCGCAATTTGAATAGTAGCACCATTTATAGGAGGAGGTGCTACACCATTATGATTTTGCAAATAACTCCAATTATATTGATTGTTTAAAATCCATCCGGCAATTTTATTTTGTAGTGCAGATTGCAATACATATGCAGCAACCGAAGAACCTACATTAGTAAAAACATAACTAGAAATATTCATCCAATCGGTTCCTGTATTATCCACTTTTATGGTATGATTACCTGCAGACACATTGATGAAATAGGTAGCATTGGCAACAGTATTAAAAGCCGTATCCTTACCATCCAGATAAATATGCAACTGAGGTGCTGTGCTAATATTGTTCACAACCACTTTAAACTGTCCGGCTACAGGATAAGTAACAGTAAAAACAGGCGGATTTTTATATTGGGTATTGTATACCGAACCATACAAATATTGTCCTAACTGTGTGGCAGTCGGTGTTATATTTCCGGAAGCATCAATGGTGAAATTAGCAGCAGTAGCTGCAGCCCAGCCAGCGCTGGGTGAAATGGTTAAATCGGCATTACCCCCTCCGCTTATGGTGGCTGTAACCGGTGCATATAATTCAGATTTTAAATTTAATGCATTTACAAATGAAGAGATGCCTTTAAAATGCGTATACAAATTTTTCGGATCAATATAATTATCCCACCACCAACTCATTGCAGTACCCATTGCCCCGCTTAATGCAGTAGCCCACATTGTATTGTGAATATACACACCATTCGGATCAATAGAAGATAAAGCAACGTTTCCGGAATTAATACCAAACTCGCCATTGAGTATTGGTTTTTTAAATTGCCAGATATAAGAACGGCTGCCGGCAGCTAATATCGACTCTAAATTGGGTGCGCCAACATAATAATGTGTTTGCGTAAAATCAATATTTTCCAAACTCCAGGTAGCTGGATCATTATTATCATGTGCATAGCTGGTGGTTACCAAGTGCTGATACACATCTTTCGATTTAATGTAAGCAGCCATTTCCTGATGCCAGTTTGTAATATTTGTTTTATAAGTATTAAAACTATCGGTCCATTCTACTTCATTAAACAATTCCCAACTCATAATTGTGTTAGAGTAACCATACCGGGCAATAATATAACGCATTCGGTTTTTAAATAAATTTTTAGCAGTTGAGTTTGAAAAAAAATCCCATGTATTATTACAAGGCCCTCCATTTGCAATGTTATAAGGATTGTTGTTCCATTCTGGATTTACTGTAGTAGATACCTGCCCATGATGGTTTAAGCAAAGCATAATACGTACACCCTTTTGCTTACAAGTATTTAAAAGCCAGTCTAAGTAATATGCATTGGATTGCTGATAGTTTTTTAAACCACCATAATTACTTCCTTTCCATTCTAAAGCAAACGACCAATCGGCCATCCAAACTCTTATAAAATTACCCCCGTTATTGCTTAATTTGTTTAACCAATTGGAATAATCTGTATACACATTATTATCCTGCCAGCACATATTTTCGCCAACGGGAATATATTGACTACTATCATCAAAACTTAAATAGTTAGAATTATTTTTTCGAATAAACCCCGGATCGGAGCTATTTACACAAGTGAATGTAGCATCACCAAAGGTGGTAATGCCAACAGTATTAGTGCAAATAAGGCTGTAATGCCATATACCCGTTTGAATAGGTGTAAACCGAACTTTAAAAACACCATTACCGGCAGGTGTTATACTGCCATTGGTTGTGTTGAGTGTGTAATCCTGCATATAAAACCCATCTACCGAATCAACAACACCATTGGGTGCCATAAAAACGGCTTTTACAGCAATATCATTATAATCAAACGGGTTGGTATAAGCAGCAGTTAATTGAATTGTTAATTCAAACTTATCAAACTTTTGTATACTGGTATTATTTGGCGTAACAACATTGAATACCGGTATTTGAGCTAATAACTGTTGTGCAAAAAACAACATGGTTAAGAACAAAGGATTTTTATTATGAAGAAGCATAACAAATTTTTATTTATGACAAATGAATACATTTCATTATTGAACCTCTACCTTTTTTACACCGGAAAGATCGTCTGTAACAAATCCATCGCCGCTTGCAGCAAAAATTTTATACCCGTTAATTGCATTTGGTGCATGTGAAGCTTTAAAATTGAAAATGGATACATTGCTGAAGTGGTGCAATTCCAAGCCATTGGTAAAAAATGATGGTAATTGTTTAGACCATTCCAACATAAAATCGTTGATATGTAAACCTTCTATATAACGCGCTAAAATTCCAGGAATATCACTTTGGAATAGTTGTTCTCTTGGTCGTAAACATCCACGCAAATCAATATTCCCACCGGCAACAGTATTTAAAGCACTATTCACAACTTTAAAACGAATGTGATTGAAGTTGATGTCCTGTAAATGGCTTTCCTCACTACCATACAATAATATTCCATTTTCGCCGGCGCAAATAATATTATTAAAAAATACATGCCGAATGGAACCCAATTGAATGTTTGCTTTGCCACGAACAGCAGAAATATGAATCGGTTCACCATTGCCCCACCAATCGCCCGTGCGTAATTTAGTTTCAATAAATACATTATTGAAGCTGATATTTTCCAAAGAACCTTCATCACGTAAAAAAATTCCAATACCTCTTGTAGAATTAGTAATATTTACATTATTCACCTCAATATTTTTCACGGTATTCTGATCTAAAAAACCAATTCGAATACCACTGGAATAAGATTGCAGGTTACAATTGCTAACAATAATATTTTTTGAAATATGTTTGACATGTTGAAAACCGGGTATTTCAAAATGATGGTTATAACCCGTTATTGCAATGGCATCATCACCTGTTCTGATATCACAATCATTAATAATTACATTGGTGCAACTGGTAACATCTATACCATCGGCATTTGGCGCCAATAAATTATTCCACAAACGAATACCACTTACAAATACTGCATCACAATCGGCAAAATGCATACACCAGAAAGGGGCATCCGTAATAAAAATATTTTTTACCGATACTCTTTTACAATTACTGAATACAAACATCTGATAAGGCCTGTCATTCGGCACTAAAGGTCCGTCACCAACTCCTTCAGCTATGTTTCTAAAATTATTTTTTTGCCTGGTAAAACGGGTGGCAATACTATCTAACTTTTTAGCCTTTGTGGTATCGAAAAAGAAAATACCACTGCCATCAATCCTACCTTCACCGGTTATGATAATATCTTCTTTATTTTCAGTAAAGAACATGCCTTTATGTATAGGAATAAAAGGCGTATCAGGAAAAAAATTTTCATAATCGGATAAATGCGTACTTCCTTTTAAAATGGAACCGGATTGCAGATACAAAGTAATATGACTTTGCAAATGCACCGTACCAATAATGAAAGTACCTGAAGGAATGAAAACCGTTCCGCCACCACTTTTGCTGCAAGCATCAATGGCATTTTGCAACGCTTTAGTAGCAGGCAATTTACTATTGACAACTGCTCCATAATCAGTAATATTAAATATGCTCTGTTGTGCAAATACACATGTAACACTTAAAAATAACATGGCTGCGCACAGCAGGTTTTGTTTCAAGAAATGAACGATTGACTGATACATGTTATGGGTTTAAAACGAATAAAATATTGTTGGCATGGATAACCTTTGAATAATTTCCATACAAGCCCTTGCATTGTGATAAGGACACTTCCAAAAACCAATTTTATCCTGACTATTCATTACCCGGTAATTGGCAGCAACACCCCATACCCATTCGCCATAATTTTTGTCGATGATATGCTCTTTTACAAATTGCCAGCTATTGAACGATTTTTCAAAAAAATGGTTTTGTTGTGTTATTTGCCAGGCATTTAAAAAACCTATCATGGCCTCTGCCTGTGGCCACCAATGTTTTTCCCGAATCAAAAAATCATCTGCTATTCTTTTTTCATACCATAATCCGCCATCCACATCTAAACCTTCTGCCGCAGCATTTACAATGGATACCGCCATTTGTTCCAATGTGTGCATCCATTCAATATCACCAATTATAATAGCACAGTCTAACAAAAGCCAAGCTGCCTCAATATCATGTCCATAAGAAATAACATCGCGTTTTAATTGCCAATTTTCAGTAAAAAATAAATTCAGATGAAAACTTTTGGCATCAATAAAATACTGTTTGAATAATTGCAGCAGATGAATAATTTTGAATTTTAAAATTCTGTTTGGCCAAACCTTATACAAATTGGCATATGCTTCAATTATATGCAAATGTGTATTCATGGTTTTTTTTTCATTCCGGTCTTTTTCACTTAAACGAGCATCTTCAATGGCAGACCAGTTTCGTGTAAATGCTTCAAAATAACCACCATATTTTACATCATAACTTTTTTCTTCAATCAGATAAAATAGACTAATGGCTGCATCTAAAGCCTTCTTATTTTTTGTTGCTTCATAGAATTCACTCAATCCATATATAACAAATGCATGTGCATATATTTGTTTACGATCATCTAAAACATTACCATCAGGCAATAATTTCCAAAAAACACCTCCAAATTTTTTATCCAATCCATACTCCATTAAATAATCAAAAGCCCTTTCTGCCAGCATGATATATTGGGTATCTGGCTTCCATTGATAAACAGCCGAGAATGTCCATAGTATTCTGGCATTTAATACAATTCCTTTAGGGGCAGCTAAATCGGGAATATTTTGATGATTGAGTGCTCCTAAAAAACCACCTTTTTGCTGATCAACCGCATGATTCATCCAAAACTGCAAAATTTGTTGCAGCTCTGTTTCCATTTGATTTCTATATTTTAATATTTTTTTCAAATTGTATAGGTTAAACAACTAAAATTTTATTCTGCTGAAACTATATGTTGCACGCTACAGGCAGTCTGATTGAGATAAGCAAAATTATTATCAATAATTTGTTGCAATGTTTGTACCGATGCGGCAGAACTATACCCATCTTCCGGATGGTGGAGCACATAATCTAACAAAATAGAGAGTGAAGTTGCTGCAACGTGCATTCTTGTATCGGATGAAGCATAATAAATCAACAAATTTTCGCCGTCATCATCCAATATCCATCCATTACTAAATACTACATTCGAAACATCACCGGTTCTTTCTTCACCGTCGGGGGCAATAAAATAACCGGCAGGCTTATGTATCACTCTGGTTAAATCATTCAAATCAGTCATAAATACATAAAGGGTATACCGTAATCCGGAAGCAGTATTTCTAACGCCATGCGCCAGATGCAACCATCCATATTTGGTTTTAATGGGAGCAGGTCCTGCCCCATTCTTTGCTTCATAAATAGTATGATATACTTTTTTATCTACAATCGTTTCTTCATGAATAACAGCATGGGTAATATTATCAGCTAATCCAAACCCAATACCCCCGCCTTTTCTGGCCTCAATAAAACTATCTTGCGGTCGGGTATAAAATGCGTATTTTCCATTTACAAATTCAGGGTGCAATACTACATTACGTTGTTGTGGAGAAGGTGTAATTAAATCGGGTAAACGTTCCCATTGCCTTAAATCTTTTGTTCTGGCAATACCGCATTGTGCTATGGCTGCAGACTGATCGCCTTCAGGAGCCGAAGGATCTCGTCGTTCCGTACAAAAGATGCCATAAATCCAACCATCTTCGTGTGCCACTAATCGCATATCATAGATATTGGTATCAGGTATATTGGTTTGCGGAATAAGAACCGGACAGTCCCAAAACCTGAAATGATCAATACCATTTGGGCTTTCAGCAATTGCAAAAAAAGATTTTCGGTCGGTACCTTCTACCCTAACCATCAATAAATACTTATCATTGAACTTAATGGCACCTGCATTGAATACTGCATTGATTCCAAATCTTTCCAACAAATATGGATTCGTAGCCGGATTTAAATCATACCGCCACATTAAAGGAGTATGAGCAGCAGTAAGTACAGGATTTGAATATCGTACATAAAGCCCACTCAGTTGTTGAATGGGTTGATTATTTTTTTTGATGAGTGATTCATAGTTATCCTTTAACCAGTTGAAACGTGTTAAATAGTCATGCATGCGTGTTTGGTTTAGTTTTTCGAAATACTAATCTTCTAACCTGTTCCACCAGGTTTTTTTTAATATAAATACGATTATCAGAATAATAGAAAGATTGATCCAAAATGGTGTTTGCATTTTCAAAATCAGGTACATTGGAAACAATGTAAAACACAGTTGGCCAATAATACCGATTGAAACATTAAACATATCTAAGCAAAAATTTTTATTTTCCTTAAAGGAAGGATTATCCTTAAGAACAAGTTGATGAATGGGTTTCCAAAAACCCCATGGACGAACTGTTTTATAAAAATGTTTTAATACAGCTTCATCGGTTGGAGAAGCCATATAGGTTCCAATAAAACAACCGGCAAGTGATAAAACAAATAATGCAGGCCACCAATATAAAGGCAGTCCCGTTGTTACATAAGGCATGATTAATGCAGCGATAATACCAACTACCATACCCCAAAAAAATCCATTTGCATTAAAACGCCACCAATACCATTTTAAACAATTGGCCGCCACATATCCTCCATATAAACCACCAACAATCCATTGTAAAATATCATTTACGTTGTTGGTTAAAAAACCAAAAAATACACCCGTGGCTACCACAATTACACCCACCAAATAGTTCATGGAAATAATACGCTTATTATTAGCAGTAGGATGGATGTATTTTAAGTAAATATCATTAACAATATATGCCTGAGCTGCATTCACAGTTCCGCTGAATGTACCCATAAACGCTCCAAGAAGCCCTGTTAAAACAATACCCATAATACCAACAGGCAGAAAACTATTAATGGTAGCAGGTAAAATACGTTCAAAGTCTACTACACCATCTGGTCCTTTTAAAGGCAATGTATGATAGTAGAGCAAAGCCAATACCGTTAAGCCAATTACCATTGTATACCGTATGGGTAATAAAATAATACTTACAAAACCAGTCATTTTACTGGCTTCTTTTGGACTTCGGGTACTTAAAACTTTTTGCATATCATAATTCGGTGCAGGGCCCGCCAATGAAGCAAAAACACCTTTTAATAACATCATCATAAAAAATATTCCAAATAACCCAAATCCATCTTCTTCAATTTTTTTGTTCGCATCAGCTACAATATTTGACCAATCTAAATGCAATCGCCAACAAAAAAATGGATCTTTCCATCCCTCAGGAACCGGCAACTGATGGCCATTTAAATGATACCAGGCAATTACACCAATGGCAATACAGGCAACTGTCATGATGGCATATTTAATTACATCGCCCAGCACAATACTATGCATGCCACCGAGAATTGAATAAAACATAGCGAAGAGTGTGAATACGATACCGTAAATATGAGGCACATATTTATCGGCTACATGAAAAGGAATATATCCCTTCACATTTTCCCATGGTATAAAAATTTCCATAAACTTACCTAAGCCAACAAATCCATAGGCTAAAAAACCAAGACAACTAATTAATGCAAAGGCAATAACGACTAACTGAGAGGCCTTTATGCCGGCACCATGTACACCAAAACGGGTTTGCAGCCATTCGGCACCGGTATTGGCATTGCTTCTTCTTAACCATTTACTTAAAAACATCATCATAAATACCTGGTTAAATACAGGCCATAACCAGGGAATCCAAATACTCTTCAATCCGTAGATAAAACACAAAGTTACCATCCACATAGTACCACTAATATCAAACATATCAGATGCATCACTTAGTCCCAACATATACCAGGGCAGCGATTTTCCGCCCATTAAGTAACTTTCTTTGCTTAATCTTGCCCGTTTACGCATCCATAAACCAATAGCAACCATTGTAATAAGGTAGGCTACAAGAATTAATACATCTATGAGTTGAAGTTTCATTGAAGTGTTGCAATTGAATGAATGCAAAATAATTTCTTAAAAGCTGCAGGTGTGCATAACAAAAGAAAAAAGACCATAGTAGACACTACGGTCGGTGTTTCAAATCTTAATAAACGACTACTACTTATGAGAAAAAACATTTTGCTGTTATTGGTATATTTTACTAAAACTTAACTTATCCTGAAAAATAAACAAGCCACTTTTTTTCATTTTCTGAAAATCGGGCTGCGAGGCTTCTCCCTGAAAAGGAACATAATATTCTTTACTGCCATCGGCTTTTGCACCGGCATTACGCCACCCTAATACATAAGCAACCTGATGCCCTTTTAATCCGGCTGCAAAAACGGTTGTCCACCAGTTTTTATCCGGAATTTCATTAAACCCAAACTCTGTTAGTGCAGGAATTTTTTTGTGGGTTGCAGCAAATGCATCCAAATCAGTTAACATTTTTCCAATATTATGCACAAACGCTTTACCGTTATTATCGCGTTGATAAATATCGAAACCAACAATATCTACAAATGCATTGCCCGGATATCTTTCTTCATATTCATTTAGATTGGCAAACTGATCGGTATTAAAAGCATAAAGCAAGTGGTGAATATTTTTAACATCTTTCAAATAGTGTTCAGTATATCTGTATAAACGAATCATTTCATCTGGGGTACAATGTGCTTTTCCCCACCAAAACCAATTCCCATTTAGTTCGTGAAATGGTCTGAAAATAACTGGAATAACTTCACCATATTTTCCTGTTAAAGATTGAAGAAAATTGGCCACTTTATCTAACCAACTATTGTATACTGCATTTTTTTCTCCACCGGGTAAAATAGAAGCAACCGTTCCGGGAAAGGGATCCCATGCTGTTTTTCCGGTTAATGGATTATTTAAATGCCAGCTAATGGTGATGATACCACCCCGTTCATATGCAGTTTGTATATATTGCCGCATCTTCGCAAATGGTACCCCATCAATATTATTCGTTGCATCATTTTCTATTCGTCCCAATTCCCAACCATAAACGGCAGGATAAGCGCCTACTGCAGATTGCACATCACTGTTTCCATCAACATATTTCCAATTCACCCCATAAGCCAAATCATCCTGGTGGCCGAATAATATTCCCAGATACAAGGTTTTTTGTAAGAACTGATACAAATGTAAAGTTTCTTTAGTAGCAACAATGTCGACGGGTTGTGCATATATTTTTGTTGATACCATTACAAGAAACAATATGCCAATCAACGTTATTGAACACTTTTGTTTTACATATAGCAAATGCGTATACATGGTTGGGAGCTGCATGGTTTAAAATTAAAACAAAATGAAATAAGGCATAGATTCCATTTTTAAAAAGACTGAATTCAACAAATAAGTTCAATTTTTGAAACAAGTGGTATCATGCTCTTGATGAGATGCTACCACTTGACCAAATAGTTCAATCATTTAATACTAATGTTAAAAAAGTTACCAAATTGAAGCTTTTCGGAAACTGGATTTGCCCTAATTTAAGTAATGTTTTTTTAAATCATCAGTGCTTCAAAAAACAGAACTTTTTTCAAACAATAGCTTTAATGTACATGCTAAAACAATCTTCTTATTTTACTAACACCACATCATCAAAATAATAAGTTTCATCCACATCACCACTTTGCCCTTTCAAAAAGAAACCCAATTGTTGCAGCGTCGTTCCGGGTTTCCAGAAATTAAGCGTATTGAGTGGTATCTTAAAGTAAGTCCATACATTGGGAGGTACCACAATTGGATTTACCGAGTTTTGTCCGTAACCTACAGATGAAGTATTTGTTTCAAGATTCAACGTATGTGATACAGTACCTCCTTTTATCCAAAAAATAATGTATTTATACGAAGCATCATAAGGCAAACTTGGCCACCAATTAGCAAAGCCCTCAATTTTCCATCCGCCAGCGGGGAATGAAGCAATAAATGCAGCATTACCTGTTTTAAATGCGTTGGTTGATTTTCCGGAAGGTGATGCCCATGAACCATCTGTCCAACTGTTTTGAAAATCATCCGTAAAAATTTGATAGGCATTATCCAGATCTACCAATTCTTGTTTATCAGTTAACGTTTGAGTAGTTCCCCCTGAATTATAAGAAAAGGTTAAGTTACCCCGAGTAATGGTTGTAGAAGGAAATTGCAAAACCATTACTGAATCGTTCTGACTAACAATACTTACATTAGCTGTGCCGCCGCTAACACCGGTTAAGTTCACAGAAGAAATAGTCGCAAATCCCACCCCGTTAAGTGTAATTTGAGAACCGGAATAAAAATCGTAATTAGAATAAGCCGATGGCGTTGGTGGTGGTGCCAAAATGCTGAACTTATAAGTTGCTTTACCATATAAAGTTATAACAACTAAACTGTCATTTGCTAATGGGGGTAAATAAGGAGTTTTAGATGGTACCTGCACTACTATGGAGTTATCGGTTAACAATGCTCTGTTAAAGTAGGCATTGTATCCATTGAAGGTGATTGATGTTGTACTACCTAAATTAGAACCATAAATAATGTAATAATTGCCTAATGCACCTGCAGTAGTGGCTGAATCAAACGGCACAATTTTGTTGGTTCTGGCTACCGGTGTTTTAGTTATATTTCCTGATGCATCAATAGATGTGACGGTATCATAATAAACTGTTGTATCGGTTTTACTCCAGGTATGAACTGAACTGATAGTAGGTTTACCGGTTCCGGGTGTAAACCCGAGACTATCATATTTTTTGCATGAAACCACTATTGAAGCAAAGGTTAGTATCATACAAGCATATAAAATATGCATTTTTTTAATATATTTATTTGTTGTTTTCATATGAAATAACATTAATGTTTAAAATTTATATGGAACAGGAGGCATTAATAATGAAGGATTAGCTGCAGTTTCTGTTACCGGATAAGGCAATATAAAATTTGCATCGCTGAGTGTAAAACTTCTTCCGACATTATAGCTGGTTATTTGTCCGGTGGTATTATCTACATTTACAGTGCGTCTGTCTTGTGCATTAATCATAGCAATAGCAGTTGGATGATGTGCATTATTAAAGCCATCAATTCTTTGTAAATCATACCAATAATCCCCTTCTATGGCAAACTCTAATCTTCGTTCATTAAGCAATTGTTTGTAAGTAAAACTGGCCAATGCCTGCAAGCCTGCTCGTTGCCGGACTTTATTCAAATAACCTAATGCAACCGGGTCAGAACAAACAGCATTGGTATCAATACCCTGCCCGGTTTGAGCACCTGCAATTTTGCCCATTATGGCTTCCGCACCTATTAATAACACGTCAGCATAGCGCAATAAATAGGTATTATTGGAAGTAGCCTGAAAAGCACTTAAACCGCCATTATCATCGGGTGTACCTACAACATATTTTTTCATACCTGCACCTGTACCCTGCGCATTCACAGCACCCATACCCCTATCAATTCTATGTACGTAATAGCCGCCTATTTTTTTCTGTATTTCCGGATAAAAATCGCCATCAACCATAATACATCCATGTCTTCGAATTGAGTCACCAGCATTTTTAAAAGCATTTTGCAAATCTAAGCTGGGGCCTAGTTCTCCCCATCCGTCGCCGGTGCCGGTAATATTAGTATTTGGCGCAATTACCGATTGTAGTTGATTACCAAAACCATACCCTCCGTTAGAAGTCCATTGTAAAGCAATCATAGATTCTTTATTATTATTGCCGGCCAATTCAAACATTTGAGTATAGCTTCCAGGTGCATCTAACCCAACCAAACCAAATTCGCCACTACTAATTACTTTTTGTACTTCAATTAGTGCACTATCGTATTTCTGTTGATATAAATATACTTTAGCTAATAAACCCGAAGCTGAGGCACTTGAAACATGCCCTGTGGATGCAACCCCTGACGAGCAATTTTTTTCTGCAAACTGCAAATCCATTGTAATAAATTTATATACATCTGTTACAGGATTTGTACGCACACTGGAAAAACTACCAACGTATGGAGAAGGATCTGTAATAATGGGAACATTCCCAAAAAGCCTTGTTAAGTAAAAGTAAGCAGCAGCTCGCATTACACGTGCTTCACCTAATGCATTATTTACAACAGCAGGAGGCACTGATGCAGGTACTGCAGAGGGCAGATTATTTAGCAAAGCATTAGCTTGTGCAATTACTGTGTATAAAGAATTCCAGGCACTGGCAACAGTTTGAGTTGCATTTCCGGCACCGAAAGCACCAAAGGCATCAAACGAACCATCTGTACCTGCATAACAAATAGCATTTCCGGCCTGTAAATCTCCAATAGCTAAAAATGCTTTCCCATTAAATCCGAACCAGGGTGCTGCATACAATATGTTGGTGCTGGATTGTACCTGATCAGCAGTTTGGTAATAAGTGCCAACAGTAGAAGCGTTTTCAGGCGGTCTGTTAAAGAAATCTTTCTTACAGCCTAATGAAAGCAAGCTTGAGAAGACTATGAAACTGAATATATATTTTGTTTTCATTGTAGTTTTCACTTAAGTAGTTAATAAATTAAAATTCAGCATTCAATCCAAAGGTGATTGTACGCGGTGTAGGATACCTGCCATAATCAATATTTTGCAAAACTGGGTTTTGATTTAAAGAACCTATTTCCGGGTCAAGGCCACTGTATTTAGTAAATACATATAAATTTTGTCCGCTTATATAAGCTTTTAATCTGGCCATTTTTACTTTTGCTGCCCATGCCTGAGGCAGATTGTATCCTATTCGAACATTCTGTATTCTTAAATAAGAAGCATCTTCCAGAAATCTGTCAGACATAACGAGGTTATTATTTCCGAAACCAGACCTTGGAGCAGGTATGTTGGAATTAGGATTAGAAGGAGTCCAGAAATTAGCAACATTGGCTCTTTGGTTCATGTATAAACTGTACATTCCCATTGTTTGAAATGAAACAGCATTTAAAATTTTACCACCTTGTGAACCCACTAAGAAAAAGGAAAAATCAAAATCTTTATAAGTAAAACTATTGGTAATGCTGTATGTAAAATCGGGATTGGGATTACCTAAAGCATATTGTTTATTAGGCCCGCCTTTACCATCATTACCATCATATAAAATATCACCTAAATAAATGGCATTTGTTTGCGATCTGTTGCTACTAATTAATTCGGGCTGGCCAATTACATTTTGCGGATGCTGGGCCAAAAAAGCTAATTGATCTTGTGTTTTAATGATACCTAATGTTTTATAACCATAAAACTCTCCGATGGGTCCGCCAACCTGTGTATAAGTAGCAGGTATTTGAGGCCCAAAACCGGTAGAAACATTGCCGATAATAGCAGGAAATCCGTTCAATGATATAACCTTATTGTTATAATGTGAAAACACTACATTGGTTGTCCAGGTAAAATTTTTTTTAATGATATTACGGCTGGTAATACTAAATTCAAAACCGGTATTTTGAATTTCGCCGGCATTTACCCAAGGTGGTTGTACCACAGCAGCATTGGAATATTCAGCCGTTCCCCCGCCCAAAAAAGCAGGTAAAGGCTGTTGGAATAAAAAGTTTTTTGATGTTTTTTTGTATATATCAAAAGATGCATCTATTCTGTTATGAAGCATACTGAAATCTATACCTGCATTACTTTGAATAGCAGTTTCCCATGTTAAATTGGGATTACTAAAGTTGGCAAAACTAAACCCTGTTCCTATTCCTGTAACAACAGGTGTAATAGCTGAACCATATTTATATCCTCCATTTGTATTAGAATTACCGGTAGTACCATAACCTACCCGCAACTTAAGATTACTGAATAAAGAATTAATTTTTGCCATGAAAGGCTCCTGAGAAATTCTCCATGACGCTGCAACGCCGGGAAAATACCCAACCTGATGGCCGGGAGCAAAGTTGGATGACTGGTCTCTACGATCAGTTGCAGTAATACTGTATTTATTATCAAAAGTATAAATAACACGTACTAACCAGGACTCCATAGATGTGCTACCCTTAGGTTCATCTAACGTGTTGGAGGTTTGCGTACCCAGGTTTAAAGTTTGAATGGCATTGCCTGCAGTAAAACCCTTGGTACTGGCTACAATACCATCATATGCAGATGCCCATACTTCATGACCTACTAAAGCCTGAACAGCATGCTTGCCTGCAAAAGTGTGGTTATAATTTAAATGTTCTAACCAACTCCAATAGTGATCAAAATTATTATTTTCTAACAAAACGGCCTGTGTATTGACGAAAGCAGGTGCGGAACCTGGTGCACCATAAGAATAAGTTGGGCGGAAAATTTTTGCCTGTCCCCAATTAAAATTACCATTCACTTCTGAATGTAAAGTAAAGTCTTTTGAAAATTTAATATCGCCATACAACATACCCTGAATATTACTTCTAATTAAATAATTGGTAATACTCATTGCTTGTTGAACAGGGTTAGGGCCACCCTGTATGGTGCCATTAACTACAGCCGGCCCTGAATATGATCCATCTGCGTTATACACTGCTACATCAGGAGCCTGCAATAATGCATTATAAATAATACCATATGAATTGCCTAAACCTATATTAGCCTTATTTTGATTGGCAGTAATACTTGTTCCCACTTTAAACCAATCTTTTACCTGAGAGTTAATGTTGGTATGAAAGGCAAACCGGTTAAAATCTGAACCAATTACAGTGCCTTTTTGTTCAAAATAACCACCGGAAATATAATAGTCTGTTTTTCCATTTGCACCAGACATGGAAAGTGTATGGCTCATTTGTGCGGTTCTCTTAAAAACAGCATCCTGCCAGTTAGTACCGGGCCCTAATTTACTCGGATCTGCAAAATCTATTCGGCGAGTTAAGCCATACAGATCTGCTAATGTATTTTCAAATTTTGCATATTGTGGCAGGTTCATCATTTTTAAATACTTACCCTGTTCCTGATTGCCATAGTAAGCATCATAATTAATCCGGGCTTCTCCATTCTTACCTTTTTTAGTAGTAATAATTATAACACCATTGGCGCCACGACTACCATAAATTGCTGTGGCAGAGGCATCCTTCAAAATATCAATTGATGCAATATCATTTGGATTAATACTCGCTAATACACTTGGTTTTTGCTCTTGCTCACTTGGAGATAATCCACCCAGGGTTTTATCATTTGATGAAGCCTGTGAAGGTGCATTGCCGTCAATGGCGACTCCGTCAACTACATACAGTGGTTCAGTACCGGTAAATGAGGTGATGCCTCTTACACGTACAGAAACAGCAGCTCCGGGTTGGCCGGAGTTTTGTGTAACGGTAACACCAGCTGCCCGCCCTTGTAACATTTGATCAACAGAAGGTTGTGGAATATCTGCAATATCTTTAGCACTAACAGTTGAAATAGCTCCGTTTACATCCTGCTTTTTTTGTGTGCCATAACCAATTACTACTACATCATTCAAATCGCCTGAAGAGGGTTTTAGAACTATCTTAATCACATTTTTTCCATTTATGTTTATTTCCTGCGTTCTCAATCCTACATAAGTAATCACTAAAACATGCTTATCATTTGGAACATTAATGGAGAAAATACCATTTTCATTAGTAGTGGTTCTAATTTTTGTATTTTTTACCACAATGGTAGCACCATCCAAACTGGCACCATTTTCATCTGTAACTGTTCCGGTAATTTTTCTGCTTTGAGCAAAAGCAGCAAATGAGAAGAGTACTAATAACCACGCCAAAAAAAAGCGTTGTAGCCTTAATTTTTTCATATAGCAATTTGTTTCACCAAAAATAAATATCAACCGATTGCATTTTAAATACTTTTTTATCAAATTATATTGTTATTTTAGCATTTATTAAAAGAACCACTGTGTAAAAATAACACTACATAAAGGTTTGATAAAAATCAAAAAAATATAGATAGTAATACTTTTTTATCAAATTAACAGTAATTTTAGAACGCATGCAGCATTTCAAATTTTAATTTGTCTTAGCCAACCTTAAAATAAACTTTTATGTATACCCCCCCTGAACTTTTAAAAGAAGTAATTCCGTTAACACAAAACGATTGTTTTACGATCTTTTCAAGAGTGAAAAAAGGATTTGATTTTCCTTTACATTATCATGAAGAGTTTGAATTAAACTTTATTGTTAATGCCCCAAAAGCCAAACGTGTTATTGGTGATCATATTGGAGAAGTAGGTGAAATTGAACTGGTATTAGTAGGCTCTAATTTACAACACGGCTGGTTTACAAACCAGTGCACCAGTAATGAAATAACAGAAATTACCATTCAGTTTCATCCGGATTTGTTTGATGAAAAATTTTTACGCCGTAATCAGTTGAACTTTATTAAAAATATGCTGGACCATTCTTCCAGAGGCATTTTATTTTCAGCAGAAACAACAGCATTGTTAAAACCCAGATTACTGGAATTACCCGAAAAAAAAGGTTTCGATTCTGTTTTGGAATTACTCGCCATTTTGCATGAACTTTCTACTTCCAAAAATATGCAAATATTATCTGATACATCTTTTGCCAATACAAATCATTTTTCTTTTAACAGCAGAAGAATAGAAAAAGTAATGGAATATATGCTTCAACATTTTGAACAACCCATTACCCTTACCGAAGTAGCTAAAATTGCAGCCATGACTGAAGTTTCTTTCAGCCGTTTTTTTAAAACCAGAACCGGACAAACATTTGTTGATACATTAAATGAAATTAGAATTGGTCATGCGGCCAGATTATTGATTGAAACCACCCATAGTATTAATGAAATTGCCGATAAATGTGGGTTTAATAATATGAGCAATTTTAATCGTACATTTAAAAAACGAAAAAATTGTACACCAAAAAATTTTAGAGAAACCTATACCGATTTTGGCACCCGAACATTTATCTAATAACCTCAATTTATTGAACAGCTAATACATTTAATTGCACCAACACTGTATTGGCCAACACCCAACTGGATAATCCAACCCCGTAATCTAACCGATTGATGAAAAATGCACCTTTCAAACGATAACCATTTGACGTACGAACAACTGTAAAAGGGAATTTGATAAATTGACTAACTGCTTTAATGGTTAATTTTCCGGTTACCCAACATGTTCCATCACTTTTATTTTGATATACAGATTCGGAGATGAATTGAATGTCAGGAAAAGTAGCAACATTAAAATAATCATTGGAACGTAAATGATGATCTCTTGCACTAATACCCGTATTTACAGAAGAAGCACTTACACTTACATGAAAATAATCTTTTGAACAATCCTGTTCATTAATGATAATATCCCCTTGCAACCCATTTAAACTTCCAGTTGTATTTATACCAAAATTTTTAATGGTAAATAAAACTTGCGAAGTAGCATCATCCGGGTGTAGGGTTTGTGCAAATAACTGTGTCATCCTCAACAGGCAAAATAATCCTAAAAAAATACTTTTCATACAATCGTATTTGTTCAACCAGTTACATTAACAATGTGTACACTAAAAAGGTTGACCATGGGTTGAACTAATTACCTGTTTAGCCAAAAAAGGAAAACGCTGTAACAAATTTAAAGAAACAGAAGTTAACCATTCGGCACCCATCAATGCCTGTACTTTTCTGCTAACCCATAATCGTTGCTGAAATTGGAGATGCCAGTTTTTAGCATATTGGTGTTCCATCTCCGTTCTATTGACGGTGCCCTGCAAAAAACCGTCAATCGCCTGAAAGGCTAACTTTCCGGCATGCATTGCCATACTCATACCATTGCCACAAAGTGGAGTTATTAATCCGGCAGCATCACCAACCATTAATACATGATTTTGAATTTGTGTTTTAGGCGCAAAAGATACCTGCGTAATTACTTGTGGTGCATTATACAAAAAATCAGCTCCAGAAAATATTTTTTTTAACGCAGGATTTTTAAAAAGTATTTTTTTTTCCATCACTTCAATTCGGCTTTCATTGTTACGCAAATTATCCAGCGTTGTTAAATAACACAAACAACATTTCTGCTCTTCAATCATGGAAATACCACAGTAACCATTTTTAAAATTGTGTAATGCAATTTGGTTAGAAGGATGAGGATAGCGAATATGGTATTTAACACCAATAAAATTATTTGAAGAAGGACTTTTTTGTTTAAATGATGGTATTCGTTTCCATAGTACATCAAAATTGCTCCTTTTACCAAAACTTCCTACTACAACTTTTGCAGAAATATTTGTATTGATTGCCGCTACCTCAAAATAATTATTCAAATAGTTTACATCTAAAACTTTTTTTTGGCTATATACCTGAACTTTTTTTTGCACAGCTAACTTATATAAAGCACTATCTAATTGATACCTGCTAACACCAAATCCACCTAAATCTAATGCAAACGGATATGCCTTACCTTTCACATCTGTTATTATTAATTGCTGAATAGCAGGTAAATTCCATTCTTCCAATGGTATACCCAGATGGTTTAAAAAAGGCTTACTTTCATTACTAATATATTCACCACAAACCTTATGAAATGGGTAATTTTCCTTTTCAAAAAGTGCCACACGATATCCTGCATTGGCACATTGAATGGCCAGTGTTAATCCACCCAAACCACCACCAATAATGGCTACATCAAAATCAATTGCTGATTTCATGGCGTACAATAATTAAATAACGAAATGCCCATTTCCATGTAACAGAATAGTAATGGATGGCTGCAACCTGTAATAAAGTTTCCCATTCTTTTTTTATAAATCCACGTGCAACACTCAGTGGTGCATCATGCTTTACCAGGTAGGATTTTGAAAATAGTTTTGTAAGTAAAAGAATGGAGTAGTAGGCTACATAATTTCTGTGCAAGTCATTGATAAAAAAACCTAATCGACTATTTTGTTGCATCCATAGTAATTGAAAATTTAATTGCGTTTCGGTAAAATGATGGCAGAATAAACTAGAAAAAATAATATCAGGCTTTTGCTGAAATACAACAGAAGCATAATCGGCCACTATCCATTTGGAATCTACCCAATTACCATTTAGTTTTTTTGCTACTTCAATACAAGAGGCATTTTTATCAATTCCTATTACTGAAAGGAGTATCCGTTGTTGTATACAAAATTCAGCAATCGCCTTTAAATTATCACCACCGCCACAACCTATTTCGCAAACAGTTATTTGGTTTTTGTTTTTGACGAATTGTTTAAATCCATTAACAGTTATCGCATGGCCGCCCAACCAGGTATTAATAACATTCAACTCTTTCATATTCAAATAAATATCTTCAAACGGAATGGCATCCGCATCTAACAATTCAGGTTGGTATGAGCGTTTACGCAAATTCATATCAGTTGGGCAGTAAAAGTTTCCATGGTTAAACCCGGACCAAATGCTATTCCAAAAACAGGTTCCGGTTGCAGAGGTTTGTGTTGCATCATTTCTTTTAATACAAATAATATGGTGGGCGAAGACATATTGCCAAAATTTTCTAAAATAAAACGGGATGAAATCGTTTTTTCACGAGTTAATCCTAATTTCTTTTCAATTACATCAATAATTTTTCTTCCACCGGGATGCAGACACCAATGCTGTATGGCCTGTAGCGTATAACCTGAATTTTTCAAAGCAGCATATACCAGCTCTTCAATATCCGCTTCAATAATGGATGGAATAAACCCACTCAGTGTCATTTCAAAACCATGATTGCCAATCATCCATGCCATATCATTTTTTCCTTTTCGCTCTATTTTAGAATAAAAACTTTCCAATGCAATTATCGGTTTGGGTGTGGTTTTAACCTGTTGGGTTGAAACAAGTACCGCCGCAGCTCCATCGGCAAACAACAAACTACTGGCAGCATTATCTTCCGTAAATTCGGGCTGAAAATGAAGGGTACATAATTCTACGGCAACAATTACAACAACGGCGTCAGGTTCAGACTTACAAATATAATTGGCCATTTTTAATGCATGAATGGCTGCATAACAACCCATAAAATTTACAGAGGTTCGAAATACAGTATCGGGCAGGTTCAACATTTCAGCTAATTGCAAATCAATACCCGGCGCACTCATTCCGGTACAACTTACGGTAATTAAATGTGTAATTTGATGAGGTTCTGCCACTCCATTTAAACAATTGTGAATTGCTTTGAATGCCAATACCGGCGCCATTAATTGATATACATCCATCCGTTTAGAAATAGGTGGATTTACAGATTGTGCAGCAAATAGTTGATGCAGGTGCTCATGCTTTTCAGAAAAATCATTGAGAACGGAGTAGCGCTGACGAATACCACTTTGGCGGTATAAAAAAGACAATATACGTTTCTGTGCATTATCTAATCGATACATATTCTGCATAAACTGCAGAATATCGGTTTGCTGATGGCAAAAATCAGGCACTGTAGTTCCTATTGAAATAATATTAGCCAATGTGTTGTTGTATTAATACAAAAATGAAGGCCATATTGGTAAATGTAGCTGCAATCCAGTTCATTCGCATGGTTTGTTTAAAGTTTGCATTTTGAACATCTTTCCAGACCAATTGCATCCAGTAAAAAAAGTAAACCAATACCGGCAAAAAAAATAGTTGTATCATAATAAACGTATGAATAGAGGAAATGGATGTAAAATAATACAACATACACAAAAAAGCCAGTGCATACATGGCCATACAAAATAAAAAAGTGCCTTTTATACCCAATAAAACAGAGAGTGTTGTTACTCCATCTGCTTTATCGGCCGCATGCTGGTAAACCTGAGTAATTGGATAAAAACCACCAATTAATAATATGGCTGTTAACACCCCCATTATGGGTACAGAAACTGCAGGTTGCATTGTTGCAGCCTGATAAACAGTAAAAAAAACCAATCCGCCCTGATTTAAAATAACCGTTAGGAAACCCGCCACCGGATATTTTTTTAAACGAACGCCTCTGTAACTATACAATCTGGAAAAAATAATATAAACAAGCACACTACAGCCTACCCAAACGTTCATCCACAAGGCCAATACAAAAGCCAAAACATCCATTACTAAAGAAACATAAAACAATTGCTTTGTGGGGGCAAGCGGCCTGGCTATACCACCAATACTTTCAGTATCATTATCCATGTAACTATTATAAGCATTACTGGCAGGGTACATTAAAATATGAATAATAAAAAACAATAAAATGACATGACACCATTGAATATATTCAACAAATAATAAGGAAAACCAGAATACTGGCATTAATAAAAAAGAAAACGGAATGCGCAACAACTGTATTGTGGAACGTTTTAGCACAGGTATACATTAATAATAAAAGAATATTTTATATCAATAATTCAAGTATAAATTTGTTCTCAAATTTGCATAAATAATTTTTTAATCTAACAAATGTTCAGAATGTAATGAAGGTATTACCACTTCTTTAAAACCTTTTCTTACTAATCGGTTCCTGAAATCCTGTTGCACATCATATTCTCCGTGTACCAAAAACAAAATTCTTACCAAATCTTTTTGCTGGCAAGCAATAAACTGGCATAAATCATCATAATCACCATGTGCACTCATACTGTGCATTTCGCCCACTTCTGCCACTACTTTATAAAAATCGCCAAAAATTTTCACTTCTTTATCGCCGGCTAATAAGCGGCCCCCCATGGTGTGGGGTTCACAATAGCCCACCAATAAAATAGTATTTTTATTATCGCCAATATTATTCAAAATATGGTGTTTTACCCTTCCTGCATCGGCCATTCCACTGGCAGAAATAATTACACAAGGTTCTGTTTTAAAATTAAGCGCTTTGCTTTCATCCACCGTTTTAATAAAACTTAATCCCGGAAAATCAAAAGGATCCTCATCTTGTTCCATCACTTTTCTAATCCTGTTATTAAAATACTGCGGGTATGACTTTACTACCTGCGTTGCCTCTCTGCTTAAAGGACTATCAACATAAAATGCAATTTTAGGCAATTTTCTTTCGAGGGATAACTGATTCAAAGCATACAACAATTCCTGCGTTCTGCCTACACTAAAAGCCGGTATAATCAGTTTTCCTTTCTTCTCAATACAGGTGTGTTCAATCCATTGCAATAAAGTATCGGCAATACCATGTACTTCATCATGTAATTTATTACCATAGGTACTTTCTAAAATAATATAATCAGATTGGGAAAATGTTTGCGGTGAGCGAAGAATAGCATCGTTATACCTCCCTACATCGCCACTAAAAGTGAGCTGGCGTGTTATGCCGTTTTCAGTAATACGTAAATGCATGGCCGCACTGCCAATAATATGTCCGGTATCGGTAAACAATAATTCAACGCCTTTTTCTATGGTAGTCCATACACCATATTCCACCAAATTAAAATAATCGAATGCTTTAGAAGCATCATCTAAATCATACAAAGGTGCATAAGGCGGCAATCCTTGTTTGGCTCTTTTTTTATTGATGAATTTAGTATCATCCCGTTGTATTTGAGCCGAATCCTGCAAAAGCACATCACTCAGTTCTTTGGTAGCAGGTGTAGAAAAAATTTTTCCCTGAAAACCTTCTTTCACCAATTTGGGAATTAAACCGGAATGATCGATATGTGCATGAGAAAGAATTAAATAATCAATATCTGCGGCAACAAAACCAAATTGCATATTTAAGGGTTCGGTATCTTTTCCCAACCCTTGAAACATGCCACAATCTAATAACATTTTTTTGCCATTATCTAAAGTCAGTAAATGTTTTGAACCGGTTACCGTTCTTGCTGCTCCGTGAAATGCAATTTTCATTTTTTTAAATTTAATGCATATGTAAAATGGGCCTATCTATTATTTTTCATGCAGCAATCAACGCACCATTCCGTTAGAATGCATCAATGACAACTACATTTAAATATTACTGTAATTTAATACCTGAAAACGAATATGCCAATTATTTTCTCTTAAAACTCCAGGTAAATTCAAAATTAGCAACAACTTCACTTTGTTCGTTTGTACCGATTGAATGACAAAGAAGCGTAACAGATTCACCGGTAGCAATAGTAGTTTGAATAGCAGTTTGAATGGCGTTCCCATCATGACAGCTAAATTGAACGGTACCGGTTGCTTTTTTAAAAAACTGTGCCTGCATTCCAACCACCAACATACTAACTTTAACAGGTTGTTCGTATACTTGTGCAAAAGCCAATATGCCCGTACTTAATTCAGCAGCCATACTTAATACAGCGAAATAGATGGAACGAAAAGGATTTTTTGTAAGATAACGATAAGTAGTGGTTACTACCGCGGATGCCTCAGTGAATTGTTGAACTTGCAACCCGGCCAAAAAAGCCATGGGTAAATTTTTTAATAAGAATAAGCGGTATAAAATCGGGTGGCTAATGTTGCGTTGAAAAGATGTTGCTTTCATAGATATAAATAAAATGAAAGCTACCAAATTATAATAACATGCACCTATAAAAAACGTAAAATTATGGAACAAAACCCGGTTATAACAGTAAGGCTGCTAATGCATAATCGGCAAATAAAATTAAAATACAACTGGTTACAACGGCTCTGGTACTGGCTTTGCCAATTTCAAGTGCACCACCCTGAACAAAATAACCAAAGTAAGCAGGTACACTGCTAATAATAAAGGCAAAGGTGTACGACTTGTATAAAGCAAATTGAATATTGTATAAATTCAGGTTTTGCCTTAACCCAATATCATATATATCGTGCGATAAGATGCCGGTTAAACTGCCCGCTTCTCTTCCACCCCAAATACCCAATACAGCAGAAATTACAATCAATGCAGGTACAACAATTAAAGCAGCAATAATTTTAGGAAACAATAAATAACTTTTGGTATTGATGCCCATGATTTCAATCGCATCAATCTGCTCGCTGATGCGCATATTGCCCAATTCA
This sequence comes from Hydrotalea sp. GW822-HT8A01, assembly GCF_058798575.1. NCBI lineage: Bacteria > Pseudomonadati > Bacteroidota > Chitinophagia > Chitinophagales > Chitinophagaceae > Hydrotalea > Hydrotalea sp. GW822-HT8A01. Next base: position 1,847,124 of record NZ_CM179506.1, on the reverse strand, counting down.
CTGGCAATTTTACTGCCCACTACACCGGCCAAAACAATACAAACTACCGTAGGTGATAATTCCAATATCATACTATCGCGAACAATTTGTGCAATAGTAGCCTGCGGTACCAACGGACTTACCAACTGATAAGCCGTTTGCACGGTAGTTACAGCGCCTAAAAACAAAGAAATAATTACCACAATAGGCAAAGCACCCACGCCAATATCAACACACTGGTTCATGAGTTCTTTCCAATACATTTTCCAATTTTCCGGACGTGTAAACATTCCCTTCAACAGCAATAAAAACGAACCTAAATGTGAAAAAAAAGACATGTTTTAATTTTTAAATGTTTTCGCCAAAACGATTCATCAACGAAAATATTAATTCTTTTTTAAACGCCGCCTTTTCCACCATTTTGATTTTTGTACCTCGGCTTCCGTATCTAATTTACACTTCATTTGTGCATCTACCACCGCAATTAAAGCCATATTTACTATGCTGCGTACACTGCTACCCAATTGCAGTACATGCACAGGTTTTTTCAAACCCAGCAAAATAGGGCCAATTGCATCGGCACCACCCAACTCTTTCAATAAGTTGTAGGCAATATTGCCAGAAGTTAAATTAGGAAAAATCAATACATTTACATCCTGCCCCACCAGATCACTAAAGGGATAATTGTCTTTTAAAATTTCATTATTAAAAGCAAGACTAGCCTGCATTTCGCCATCTATAATTAAAGAAGGGTTACGTTGTTTTACAATTTGAACTGCTTCAGCAACCAAATTAGCTTCCGGGGAATTACTGCTGCCAAAGTTGCTGTAACTTAACATAGCAATACGTGGCACTAAATTAAAGGTACGCACTTCTCTGGCTACCATTAAAGTAATATCGGCCAGTTCTTCGGCAGTGGGGTTAAAGTTAATAGTGGTATCGGCTAAAAAAAGCGGGCCTTTTTTGGTAAGCAGCAAATACATGCCTGCAATTTTTTTCACCCCTTCATCGGTTCCAATAATTTGTAATGCAGGCTTAATGGCATCGGCATAATTTCGGGTTAATCCTGAAATCATGGCATCGGCATCACCGGTTTCAACCATCATACAACCAAAATGATTTCGGTCTTTCATCATTTTAAAACTCTCATAACGGTTAAACCCTTTGCGTTGCCTTTTTTGGAAAAACAGTTGCCCATAAAATTCACGTTTATCGGCATAAGTATCACTGCGGGTATCAATAATGGGTAAGTCAGAAATATCCACACTATTTTCCAGTGCAATTCTTTTTATATCTTCTTCCACTCCTAATAATATAGGATAGGCAATACCTTCATCATAAGCAATGCTGGCAGCTTTTAAAATTTTTAAATTATCTGCTTCTGCAAAAACAATTCGTTTGGGAGCCCTGCGGGCTTTATTACTGATAATTCGCATTAACTGATTATCCAAACCTAATCGTTTATTCAGTTCCAAGGCATATTCATCCCAATTTTGAATGATGCGTTGTGCCACACCACTTTCTATGGCTGCCTTTGCTACAGCAGGTGCTACGGTAGAGAGTAAGCGAGGATCAATGGGTTTCGGAATGATGTATTCAGGCCCATAGGTTAAATTTTTTAAATTATAGGCCAAGTTCACAATGTCTGGTACCGGAGAGCGGGCCAATTCAGCCAAGGCTTTTACAGCTGCTAGTTTCATAGCTTCATTAATTTGTGTAGCCCTCACATCTAATGCACCTCTGAATATATACGGAAAGCCCAGTACGTTATTAACCATATTAGGATAATCACTTCGGCCGGTGGCCATTATAATATCTTTTCTAACAGCTGTAGCATCTTCATAAGTTATTTCCGGATCGGGATTGGCCATTGCAAATACAATGGGGTTTTTGGCCATGCTTTTTATCATATCCTGCGTTACCACATTGCCCACACTCAGGCCTAAAAAAACATCTGCATCTTTCATGGCTTTGGCTAAATCCCAATCAGCTTTATCAACGGCAAACTTCATGCGTACATCTCCTAAATCATTGCGCCCTTTATGCAAAACCCCATCTTTATCAAACATAATAAAATGCTCATATTTGGCACCTAATGCTACATACAACTGTACACAGGCCATAGCTGCTGCGCCGGCACCATTCACTACAAAACGGGCTTTTTCTATTTTCTTTTTCTGAATATCTAATGCATTCAATAAAGCAGCAGCACTAATAATGGCCGTACCATGCTGGTCATCGTGCATAATGGGTATTTTCAGTTGCTGCCGCAATTGTTCTTCAATATAAAAACATTCCGGCGCCTTAATATCTTCCAGATTAATGCCGCCAAAAGTGGGTTCTAAACTTTTTACAATAGCCACAAATTTTTCGGGATCTTTTTCATTGATTTCAATATCAAACACATCAATATCTGCAAAAATTTTAAATAAAACTCCCTTTCCTTCCATCACCGGCTTACTGGCTTCGGGTCCAATATCGCCCAGACCAAGTACAGCTGTACCATTTGTAATTACTGCCACTAAATTGCCTTTAGCAGTATATTTATAAATGTCTTCGGGGTTTTCTTTAATGGCTTTGCAGGGTTCTGCAACACCTGGGCTATAGGCAAGTGAAAGGTCGCGCTGGGTTTTGGCTTCTTTGGTAGGAATTACTTCAATTTTTCCGGGTCGGCCTTTGGCATGGTATTCCAATGCCTCCTCTCTTCTTAATTTTTTCTTATCCATTTAAGCATTTTTTGGGTACCTGCTTTAACAACAGTGGGCATCGCCTGTTGTGTCACTCACTTCAGGGTTCCGAACTATGGGCTGCACGGCAGGCATCTGCTTCTGTTACAAAAGCAGGCTTGCAAAGTACAACTAAAATACAGAAATTAAAATGATTGGTATTCAACCCTAATAACTACTGGTATAATCGGCCATATGCGTTAGTCCATGCTGATGGGCAAACAGGGTTAAATGCTGACGACTGGATAATTTTAACTTATTGGAAACTGCTTCAAAATAACCATGAATTGATTTTTCGCTGAGATTCATAATCTCAGCAACCTGTTTATATTTTAAAGAAGTAGCTGCTAAAATGATAAATGCCATTTCTTTAGGTGTTAGCGTTGGCAATGCATTGTGATAGTTGGCAATCAGTTCTTTTCGTTTTTTAACGGTTTCTAAAATATAGTCGGTATTAAAATCTAATCTGTTGTCTATAAATAATTTCCCTTTTAAAACGGTTTCAATAGCTTCCGGTAAAATATACTCAGAAAGGGCTTTTCCGGCAAAACCATCCATACCGGCAGTAAGTGCGTGTATGGCCATTCCCTCTGTACTGTGCGATGTAAGGCCGATGATGCGGATTTGCGGATACTGATCCTTAATAAAACTGGTGGCCTCAATGCCATCAATCAATGGCATTTCAATATCCATTAAAATAACATCGGGCAAAGGTTTTTTAGAGATAATATCTTGCAGCAAAGCCATACCATTACGGGCAAAATACAATAGCTCCATCCCCGGTTCCCGTAATACCCAGGTAGTTATTTTATCTAAAAAAGTAAGATTATCTTCCGCAATCACAATGGCAGTCATACTCAGCAGTAATTTAGAATATTACATCATTTCATACTGCAAGGTATGTTTTTCCATATTACAAAAATTCAGTGAAACCACCTGATTTTTTTGTTGAAAAGTATAGTAAATTTGCGGATTTATTTTGTGATGTGCTTATATTTTTATATTTATCAATACTTTTCAATGGGCATGTAAGTGGTGTATACTTATTCAATAGTAGCAATGGCCCCCAGCCAGGCCATCATTCCCATTCCGGTTTTAATAGCAGCTTCATCAATATTAAATGTAGGGGTATGTACACCCGATGTAATTCCCTTTTCCGTATTCATTACACCCAGTCTGAAAAAGCAACCCGGAACTACCTGAGTATAATATCCAAAATCTTCTGCACCCATTCTAATTTCTGTTTCTTCCACATTTTCGCTGCCCATGTATGCATCGGCCAGTTTCCAGGCAGTATCCGTCAATTGTGCATCGTTATCCACCGTAGGATAGCCAACATCAATATGTAACTGCACCTCAGCCCCCATACTTTCGGCCACGCCTATTACTATTTTCTCAATAAGTGTATGGGCTTTAAAACGCCATTGTTCATCCATGGCTCTGAAAGTGCCCATTAATTTTACCTCATTGGGAATTACGTTGGTAGTATGCCCACCCTGTATGGCACAGATAGATAAAACAGAAGGCGATAATGGGTTATTGTTTCTGGAAATAACCTGCTGCAAAGCAATAATGATATGCGATGCCACCAGTATGGTATCTACCGTTAAATGCGGTGCTGCGGCATGGCCTCCTTTGCTTTTAATGGTAATATATATTTCATCGGCACTGGCCATTACACGCCCTTTTCTGAAACTTAATTTACCCACCTGTAAACCGGGGTGAACATGTAAACCAATAATTCCCTGTGGTTTGGGATGTTCCAATACGCCTTCCTTAATTAAAAGGCTGGCGCCACCTGGATTTCTTTCTTCACCGGGTTGAAAAATAAATTTAACGGTACCCGACCATTCGGTTTTTAATTCGTTCAAAATTTTTACTGCTCCCAACAAACAGGTAGTATGTACATCATGTCCGCAGGCATGCATAACGCCTTCGTTGGTTGAACGATAAGGCACTTCATTTTCTTCTGCTATTGGCAAAGCATCCATATCGGCACGCAGGGCAATGATTCGGCTATGTGGCTCTTTTCCCTCAATCATTCCCACCACACCGGTTCCTGCTTTTACTTCAAAAGCAATACCCCATTCATTTAATTTAGATTGTATGAACCGGGAGGTTTCAAATTCCTGATAACTTAATTCAGGATGGGCATGTAACCAATGGCGAACTGCAACAAACTCATCTGCATATAATTTAGCCCGCTGTTGTATTCTTGTTAAAAGCATATTCATATTTTAAACTAATCAATTGCCTTTTAATTAGGCATACCGGTAGCGGCATATTCCACCATATCATCTACCACATACACGCTAAAGGGAAATGTATTGTTTAATTGCGTTCGTAATAATTCCGCATCTTCTCGTTTCAGGAAGTTACCAATTTTTACTTTGAAATAAGGACTTTGAAATAAAATATACGATTTTTGATCAGGAAATTTAGCCAGCAATTCAGATTTAATTTTAAATGCTTCATCCCTACTGCTGGTAGTAATTACCTGAATGCGATAGCCTTTGACTAAACCGCCCGATGACTTTAAAAGCATTCGTTTATTCATGGCAGCTTGTTTGGTTACCAGCGTATCTATTCGTACATCTTTGTGTACAATAATCGTATCAGGTGTATTGGCAATAATTGTTTTTCCAACCAATAAGCATACAAAAAGCACCAAAATTCGCTGCATAAAAAAATATTTAGTAACCGGATTTGCCGGCAGCAACCGTTTCAATAGGATGCCAGATGGTTTTTATTTCCTGTGTATCCAATATAAAGTAAGGCGACTGTCCGGCGGTATCATCCAGCCAATTTTTAATATTGTATTCAATTACCCTTTTTACATTCAAGGATGCTTTTTCTTTCACCAACTGCACCTCTGCTTTTGATAATTGATTGAATACAATGGCATTTACATCCATATGTTCTGCAAAGTACTTCAATAATTCGTTGGATTTTCCGGTTAAAATGTTAACAACCCCCCCCGGCACATCTGATGAATGAATGATTTCTGCTAAACTGATTGCAGAAATGGGTAAACTTTCTGATGCCAATACCACACAGGTATTGCCGCCTGCAATAACCGGTGCTATTACAGATACCAATCCAATGAAAGCTGATTGTTGTGGGGCTACAATTGCTACTACACCGGTAGGCTCCGGCACAGAGAAATTAAAGTGTGGCGATGCAACGGGATTAACAGCACTAAACACCTGCTGATACTTATCGCACCAGCCGGCATAATACACCAACCGATCAATAGCTGTGCTCACTTCAGTAACGGCATCCATTGTTTTACTTCCTTGTAGCAATAATTCATCTACCAACTGATTTTTTCTGCTTTCCAACATTTCAGCCATACGGTACAGTATTTGCGAACGATTGAAGGCCGATTTGCCCGACCAACCGCTTAAAGCACCACGAGCTGCTACTACCGCATCACGAAAATCTTTTCTGGAAGACTGGCACATATTGGCAAGTAATTTCCCTTTGGCATCTTTAATAGCATAATACCTGCCTGATTCGGTTCTGGGAAACTGGCCTCCTATATAGAGCTTATATGTTTTCAGTACATCAATTCTTTCTGTCATACTTCAAAATTAAAAATTCAAAAAATGGTTTTAGAGGTATATTTTACAAAAAACCATCTACAAATAATTTGTAACCATTCCAATCAGGTTTTACTACATCAATTCTATACCGCTATTTAAGATAAGCGCTTAAACCATGCAACCCTCCTTCTCTGCCAAAACCGCTTTCTTTGTAGCCGCCAAAGGGCGAAACGGGATCGAATTTATTATAGGTATTGGCCCAAACTACGCCTGCTCGCAAACGGGTGGTGATGTTAAAAATACGAGAGCCTTTGTTCGTCCATACCCCTGCACTTAAACCATAGGGTGTATTATTGGCTTTTTCAATTACTTCATCATCGGTTCTAAAGGTTTGAATGGCCAATACCGGGCCAAAAATTTCTTCCTGTGCAATGCGGCTGCTTTGTGCAACGTTGGTAAATAAAGTTGGCCTACAGAAATAGCCTTTACCGGGCAAATCGCAACTGCTTTCAAACATTTCTGCACCTTCTTTTTTCCCGATAGCAATGTATTTTTGAATGGTTTGTAATTGTTGTTTTGAATTAATGGCACCTATATCGGTATTTTTATCTAAGGGATTGCCCACTATTAAGGTAGCAATCCTGTCTTTTAATTTTTGTAACACTTCTTTGTAAACTGATTCCTGTACAAACAAACGGGAACCCGCACAACAAACATGCCCCTGATTAAAATAAATACCATTGATAATGCCTTCCACCGCCTGATCAATGGGTGCATCTTCAAAAATAATATTGGCAGCTTTGCCGCCCAGCTCTAAGGTTAATTTTTTATGCGTGGCGGCAGTTGCACGCTGAATAGTTTTACCCACTTCTGTTGAGCCTGTAAACGCAATTTTATCAATATCGGGGTGATTGACCAGGGCAGCACCGGTAGCACCTGCACCGGTAATAATATTAACTACACCGGGTGGCAAATCACAGTCCTGAATCAGTTCGGCCAATTTTAATGCAGTTAAAGGTGTTGTTTCAGCAGGTTTTAACACTACGGTATTACCACAGGCTAATGCAGGAGCAATTTTCCATGCCGCCATCAGTAAAGGAAAATTCCATGGAATGATTTGTCCGGCCACACCTAACGGTACCGGGTTTCTGTTAGAAAAGACATAAGCTAATTTATCGGCCCATCCCGCATAATAAAAGAAATGATTGGCAGCGAGGGGTATATCAATATCTCGTGATTCGCGGATGGGTTTACCTCCATCTAAACTTTCAATAATGGCAAATTCTCTGGCTCTTTCCTGAATCATCCTTGCAATACGGAAAATATATTTAGCACGTTCTTTAGCTGGCATTTTAACCCAAACATCTTTATATGCGGCTCTTGCGGCTTTCACGGCTTTATCAACATCGGCAATACCCGCTTCGGCAACAGATGCAATTTTTTGTTCCGTAGCCGGATTAATGGTATCAAAATATTTTTTACTGAGTGGTTTTTCGAATTTTCCGTTTATAAAAAGTTGGTATTGTTCTTTCAATGAAGCAGCACTCACACTTTCGGGTGCCGGTGCATAGTTCGTTTTAAAGTTGAGGGAAGGTGTATTATTTTTAGCTATTTTGGCCATAAAAATTGATTAATAAAATATTCAAATAAACAATTCACACTAATCGATTGAGAAATAGTTGGCTGCCTGATACACACCGGTACGCTCTTTCTCTAATTGCATCAATACATCATTAGCAAGGCTGCTTGCACCAAAACGAAACCATTCATTATTCAACCAATCGTTGCCCAATGTTTCCTGCACCATTACCAAATAATGCAATGCGGCTTTGGCTTTAGAGATACCCCCTGCAGGTTTCATGGCAATTTTTTTTCCGGTTCTATAATAAAAATCGCGAATGGCTTCTAACATTACTAAGGTAACCGGCATGGTAGCTGCAGGTTGAATTTTGCCCGTTGAGGTTTTAATAAAATCGGCACCGGCATACATTGCTATTTCGCTGGCACGGCGTACATTATCGTAAGTAACCAATTCACCGGTTTCCAGAATAACTTTTAATCGGGCAGTACCACAGGCTTCTTTTACTGCAGCAATTTCATCAAACACAAAATTGTACTCACCCTGCAGAAATTTTCCTCTGCTAATTACCATGTCAATTTCATCAGCACCTTGTTGCACGGCAAATTTGGTATCTCTAATTTTCACATCACGCGATGACTGGCCACTTGGAAAAACTGTTGCTACCGAAGCTACTTTTATGCCGGAACCTTCTAATGCTTTTTTAGCAACAGCAACCATGGAAGGATACACACATATAGCCGCTACCGTTAGTAGGCCGGGATAAGCATCATACAGGTGCATGGCTTTATAGCATAATTGTTTTACTTTTCCGTCGGTATCTTTTCCTTCTAAGGTTGTTAAATCAATCATATTCAAGGCCAGTTTTAAACCGTTTACTTTGGTTTCGGCTTTAATACTGCGTTTGGTAAATCGGGCGGCTCTTTCTTCTACGCCAACATGATCTATTTGAGGCGTATTTCTAAAATCGGGTAAAAATGCTGTTACAGCAGGCATATAGCAAGTTTAATTATTTCAAAAGTAAATAAAAAAGGGGTTAAAAGCAGGAATATGCTGATAACCCCTTTCCGGTAAAATATATGTTTACGCTTCTTTTCCGTGGCAGTTTTTATATTTTTTGCCGCTTCCGCATGGACAGGGATCATTACGACCAATTTTCGGACCGACTTTAACCGGCTCTTGTTTTACTGGAGTGGGATCGTAATAATCATCTTCTCTAACGGCACCATTCAATGATTCTTTTTGGGTGCGCATATTACTTAAATCAGTTTTACGCTGACGGCCCTCCCGAACGGTTTCACCTTCCTGCAAAGGAATGGTAGCATGGCAAAGGAATTGAACAATTTCTTTATTCACTTCACTATCCATTTGTTTGAACAAATTAAAGGCTTCCATTTTATAAATTACTAATGGATCTTTCTGCTCATAGGCTGCGGTTTGAACACTTTGTTTTAAGTCGTCCATGGCTCTTAGATGTTCTTTCCAGGCATCATCAATAAACGCCAATGTAACAGATCGCTCAAGTGCATTCACCAATTCGATACCGTTGGTATCGAGTGTTTTTTGCATATTGGCCAATACCTGTAATTGTTTTCTGCCATCACCAAAAGGTACAATTACATTTTCGATATGGGCGCCTTGTTGTTGACGAATATTTTTAAATACCGGTAATGTTTGTGTGGCCAGTTCTACTTTCTTGCTTTGGTAATTGGTAATGGCCTGATTGTATAATTTTTCGGTTAACTGTTGTTCTGATAATTTATTCAGTTCTTCCGGTGTAATATTGGTATCGGTTCCAAAGTGTACAATACAGGCTAATCGCAATCCTTCAAAATCATCTTCTACTTTAAATCCGTTAATAATTTCTGCGGCTACACTGTAAAAAGCATTGTCTAAATCGAGTGCCAAACGTTCTCCAAACAAAGCATGGCTGCGTTTGGTATAAATAACGGTACGTTGTTTATTCATTACATCATCATACTCTAACAACCGCTTTCGAATGCCGAAATTGTTTTCTTCTACTTTTTTCTGTGCACGTTCAATAGATTTGGTAATCATGCTATGCTGAATCACCTCACCTTCTTTATAACCTGCAAAATCCATTACTTTGGCAATTCTATCACTGCCAAACATGCGCATTAAATCGTCTTCCAACGAAACGAAGAAAACGGAAGAACCAGGATCGCCCTGGCGACCGGCACGGCCACGAAGCTGTAAATCAACCCTTCTGGATTCATGACGTTCGGTACCCAGAATGGCCAAACCACCTGCTTCTTTTACACCGGGTCCTAATTTGATATCGGTACCACGACCGGCCATATTGGTAGCAATGGTTATAGCGCCTGCCATACCGGCTTCAGCAATAATTTGTGCTTCACGGGCATGTTGTTTGGCATTTAATACATTATGGGCAATTTGTTTTTGCCGTAACATCCTGCTGAGTAGCTCACTTACTTCTACTGAGGTAGTACCTACCAGAACCGGGCGGCCATTTTTTTGCAGATTCAAAATTTCTTCAATTACTGCACCAAATTTTTCTCTTTTGGTTTTAAATACCAAATCGTTGCTATCTTTTCTTATTACAGGCACATTGGTGGGTATGGCCACTACATCTAATTTATAAATATCCCATAACTCGGCGGCTTCTGTTTGTGCAGTACCCGTCATACCGGCTAATTTATGGTACATTCTAAAATAATTTTGCAGGGTAACGGTAGCATAGGTTTGTGTAGTAGCTTCTATCTTCACATTTTCTTTTGCTTCAATAGCTTGGTGCAAACCATCTGAATAACGCCTGCCATCCAAAATACGTCCGGTTTGTTCATCTACAATTTTTACCTGCCCGTCTAAAACAACATATTCATCATCTTTTTCAAATAAGGTATAGGCTTTCAATAATTGTTGTACGGTATGAATACGATCTGCTTTTTGCGCATATTCATTAATCAGGACTTCTTTTTTGTGTATTTTTTCTTCGGCACTGAGTGTATTGTTCTGCTCAATTTCACCGAGTGCTACACTAATATCAGGCAATATAAAAAAGTGTGGGTCTTCGCCCGATTTGGTAATCAGGTTAATCCCTTTATCAGTTAACTCAACCGAATTATTTTTTTCATCAATATAAAAATAGAGTTCCGCATCTACAATGTGCATTTCCCGCGACTGATCGGCCATGTAATAATTTTCTGCTTTTTGCAGTTTCATGCGCATGCCCGGTTCACTTAAATATTTGATGAGTGCATTATTTTTAGGCAATCCTCTAAAAGCGCGGTACAGCAATAATCCGCCATCTTTCGGATCGTCATTGCCTTCTGCAATTTTTTTCTTGGCCTCAATTAAAAACTGGTTCACCGCTTTTTTCTGTGCTTCTACCAATTTTTCAATTCGGGGTTTCAGTTCAAAAAATTGTTCAATATTGTCTTGTTTACCAATGGGGCCCGAAATAATTAAAGGAGTTCTGGCATCATCAATCAATACACTATCTACTTCATCTATTATGGCATAATGGAATTTCCGTTGTACCATTTCATCGGGAGAGTGAACCATGTTATCGCGCAGGTAATCAAAACCAAATTCATTATTGGTTCCGTATACAATATCAGCCAGATAAGCATTGCGCCTGTTTTCTGTATTGGGATCGTGTTTATCAATACAATCTACTTTCAGGCCCAAAAATTCAAAAATGGGTCCATTCCATTCAGAGTCACGTCGAGCCAGATAATCATTCACTGTTACAATATGCACCCCTTCGCCGGCCAGGGCATTCAGGTAAGCAGGCAAAGAAGAAACCAATGTTTTACCTTCACCGGTAGCCATTTCCGCAATTTTTCCCTGATGTAATACCACACCACCAATCAATTGCACATCATAATGCAGCATATTCCAAACCACTTTACCACCCGCAGCCATCCAGTTATTGTTAAATACTACTTCATTGTTGCGAATAGTGATATAATCTTTTTTCACACTCAATTCCCGATCCAAATCAGAAGCTGTAGCTACAAGTGTTTCGTTCTCTTTAAACCTGCGTGCTGTTTCTTTCACCACGGCAAAAGCTTCAGGTAAAATTTCATTCAGTACAGTTTCAATATGTTTATCCCGCTCTTTTTTTAATTTATCGAGCTGATGGTATAATTTATCTTTCTCATGAATTTCGGTAGGTGGCAACGCATCTGCCTCTTGTTGCAAGAGGGCAATTTCATCATCAATTTCAGTAAGATGGGCTTTTATTTTTGCTTTAAATTCAACAGTTTTGTTGCGCAAAGCATCATTGCTGAGCGTTTTATATTGTTCATAAAACTGATTAATTTTTTGAACAATAGGAAGAATTTTTTGAACGTCTTTTTCGCTCTTATTTCCACCTAAAATTTTTGACATTAATTTCAGCATATCTCAAAATAACTTGTGGTGTATTAAAAAAAGTTTTTTATCCAAAATCAGTGCTACAAAACCATTTAAGCCAAAATGACATAAACAGGGGCATCAAAGGTAAACAATTTGAAGGTTCTCAATGTTTATCAGGCGCAATAATACTGCTTTATCAATTACTTAACGAATTCACCATTTATTTTGGGTTTGAAATCATTTTAGTGCTATTCCTGCATTCATTTCACAATAATTTGGATATTATGAACAAAAAGTTTTGGTTATTAATTGTAACAAGTGGCTTTTTTGCCATTACAATTGAGGCACAAATCAATTTAACAGACAGTTCACTGCAACAGAAATATGATAGTATTTACATAAATCGCCAAACGCTGATAAAAAACAACATGAGTATTTTGGGCGCATGGGCAGGGCTAAATATCATCCAAAGCAGTATCAGTGCTGCCAGTACTTCAGGAAATACACAGACTTTTTTTAAAATGAATGTATATTGGAACACCGTGAATGCTGCCATAGCAGGTATTGGATTTTTACAGGCCAAAAAAGCGCTCACAAAAAAAATTACCCCGCAGCAAAATTGGCTACAGCAGCAAAAAACAGAACAATTTTTACTGCTGAATACAGGATTAGATGCAGCTTACATTACAACAGGTTTGTATTTAAGAGAGCATGGCCTAAGAAAAAACAACGACCAAACAGAGGGTTTTGGCAGCAGTATAATACTTCAGGGCAGCTTTTTATTTGTTTTAGATGTAATTCAGTACTTAGAACATCACCAAAACGGTAAAAGACTTTCAAAGCTTTGTTTAGAGCCTGCCAATAATGGTTTAGGATTGGTTTGGCACCTGTAAACCAAAATTTTAAGTAGATTTTTAAGGAAGGATGGGAATTTAATACCAATCTGCTACTTTTGCAGCCAATTTAAAGTTGAAATATGGCCGGTCAGTTAAAAGAAGTACGTAACAGAATTAAAAGTGTACAAAGCACCCAGCAAATTACCAAAGCCATGAAAATGGTAAGTGCTGCCAAATTACGCAGGGCACAGGATGCCATTATACAAATGCGCCCCTATGCCCGAAAATTACAGGAAATGCTCAGCAATATTGTTAGCAATATGGAAGGTGGTGCCTCACTTGCATTGGCTGAAGAACGCCCGGTTGAAAAGGTGCTACTGATTGTAATTACCAGCGATCGCGGACTTTGTGGCGCCTATAATTCCAATGTAGTAAAATTGGCCAAGCAAACCATTGCCGAAAAATATGCAGCCCAATTAAAAAAAGGCAATATCACTATTTGGAATATTGGTAAAAAAGGTTATGAAAGCCTGTCAAAGCAGGGTTTTAAAACTGAAGAAACTTATAAAGATATTTTTTTACAGCTCAGCTTTGAAAAAGTTCAAGAAGCCGCACAGGCTGCCATGTATGCTTTTGAAAACAAAACTTTTGATGCGGTTGAAATTATTTACAGCGAATTTAAAAATGCTGCATCACAACGTTTTGTTGCAGAACAGTTTTTACCCATCCCAAAAATTCAACAAACCGGATCACAAAAAGCAGATTTTATTTTTGAACCCGAAAAAGAAATTTTGCTTACTGAGCTGATGCCTAAAATTTTAAACACACAACTATATAAAGCAGTATTGGATGCCAATGCAAGCGAACATGGCGCCAGAATGACGGCCATGGACAAAGCCAGCGACAATGCCAATGAATTATTAAAATCGTTGCGTATTTCGTACAACAGGGCCAGACAGGCAGCCATTACAACCGAACTTACAGAAATAGTGAGTGGAGCAGCCGCTTTACAAGGTTAATCAAAAAAACCTATTTTAGTAACTCCTTAAGCAACATAACAGTGGAATTAAGTGCTATTATACCACATATTGAGGCATTGATTTTTGCCAGCGAAAAACCACTGACAGTTTCCGAAATGGTAGAGCTGATTAATAATGCTTTTGGTTTTATGGAAGAAAGAATTAATCTGGAACAGATACAAATGGCGCTTCAAGGTATTACCGAAAAATACAAATCAGAATTTTACCCCTTTGAAGTAATTGAAAGCGGCGGTGGATGGCAATTTCTAACCAAAAAAGCATTTCACAAAACAGTTGTACAACTAAATGGAGATAAATTTTTAAAACGCCTTTCCAATGCAGCTTTGGAAACATTAGCCATTATTGCTTATAAACAACCTATTACAAAAGGAGAAATTGAAACCATTCGCGGTGTAAACAGCGATTACAGTGTTCAAAAATTATTAGAAAAAGAATTAATATTAATAAGCGGCCGAAATGAAGAATTGCCCGGTAAACCTTTGTTATACACCACTTCTAAAAATTTCATGGATTATTTTGGCATAAACTCACCTGATGATTTACCTAAAATAAAAGAAGTATTGGCTGAGCAGGCTGTTGATGCCACCGTTATTAAACCGGAAGATTTTATGAGTGCCACCCAATCAAATGAGGAAGATAACAGCAGCAACATTGTTGTAAATGCGCAGGGTGAACTTTTAGTGGATGACAGTATCAGTTCTGAAAACGAAGCGAACGAGGATTTGATTGAACCGGAAAATTCTCCTGAATAAACATTTCTATCATCCTCAATCTATTTTTTCAAGCTGTATCTTCGCAGCATGCAGCCACTCAGTAACGAAACTTTATTAGCCATAGCACATGATTATGGCACACCGGTTTATGTGTATCATGCAGAAAAAATTGAGGCACAGTACCAACAACTAACCCATGCATTTCAAGAAACCAATACCCGTTTTTTTTATGCCTGCAAAGCATTAACCAATATCAGTATCTTAAAATACATTGGCAATTTGGGTTGCAATATGGATTGCAGTTCAATTAATGAAGTGCAATTGGCACTATATGCAGGTATTCCGCCTAACAGAATTTTATATACCTCTAACGGTATAGCCTTTGACGAAATTGAGGCAGCCGCTCAAGAAGGTGTGCACATTAATATTGACAGCATTTCCAACTTAGAAAAATTTGGCAAAAAATACGGCAATACCTACCCCGTTGGTATCCGGTTACGCCCCAATATTCTGGCAGGAGGCAATTTAAAAATATCTACCGGACACGATAAAAGCAAGTTTGGCATACCGGTTGACCAAATAGCAGAAATTTTAAACATTATTCAGCAATACAACCTTATCATTAAAGGATTGCACATACATACCGGCAGCGAAATAAAAGATGTTTCGGTATTTGTGCAAGGCATTACCGTGCTGTTTGATTTAATTCCAAAATTTAACCACTTAACATACATTGACCTGGGTGGGGGCTTTAAAGTACCTTACAAAGAAAACGAAGAAGGCACTAATATTGAACTACTGGCTAAAGAAGTAAAAAGAGCATTTTCGGCGCACCCCAACCCAAATGGCAAACCGTTAGAGGTTTGGTTTGAACCAGGTAAATATCTGGTAAGTGAAGCAGGATATTTCATTACACAGGTAAATGTACTGAAACCCACTTCTGCTACTACATTTGTAAGCGTAAACAGTGGCTTTAATCATTTAATACGCCCCATGTTTTATGATGCCTATCATCGCATTCAAAATATCAGCAATCCAAACGGTAAACATATACACTATTCAGTTGTAGGTAATATTTGCGAAACCGATACTTTTGCATGGAACCGTTTATTAAATGAAACCAGAGAAGGTGATTTTTTAGTGTTTTACAATGCCGGCGCTTATGGTTTTGAAATGAGCAGTAACTTTAATAGCAGATTTAAGCCCGCCGAAGTATTAGTATTAAATGGGAAAACGCATTTAATTAGAAAAAGAGACAGCTGGCAGGATTTATTGAAGAACCAAATAGAAGTTCTGTAGCTTAGCATAATATGATATGATTGAAATTAGCCACATAAAAAAAACATTCGGAGATAAAACCATTTTGGAAGACATCAGTGCTACCATGGAGGCTGGCAAATGTAACCTCATTATCGGCACCAGTGGTAGTGGTAAAACGGTTTTGACCAAATGTATTGTGGGGCTTTTTACACCCGACTCAGGCGATGTTTTATACAGCGGTGAAAGTATGCTGACCATGAACAAACATGAGAAAAAAATACTCCGGCAACAAATTGGCATGCTGTTTCAGGGCTCGGCACTATTCGATTCAAAAACTGTAGAAGAAAATGTACGTTTTCCACTCGATATGTTCAGTAAACTTTCCATGACAGAAAAACAAAAACGGGTGAATGAAGTGCTGGAAAGGGTAAACTTATCCGGATCCAATCAAAAATTTCCGGCTGAATTAAGTGGTGGTATGAAGAAAAGAGTAGGTATTGCCAGAGCCATCGTACTCAATCCGAAATATTTATTTTGCGATGAACCCAACTCAGGATTAGATCCGCAAACTTCTTTACTGATTGATAAACTCATTAAAGATATTACACATGAATTTAATACCACAACCATTGTGGTAACACACGATATGAATAGTGTAATGGAAATTGGCGACCATATTATTTATCTCCATAATGGCCGCAAACAGTGGGAAGGCAGTAATAAAGACATCATTTTCAGCAAAGACCAGTTACTCAATAATTTTATTTTTGCATCTGAATTTTTACAGGATGCCAAAGAAATGCGCATGATAGAAGCTGCACAAAAAAAATAGAATATATCTTACGCCCTCTTTCAATTCGTTCCATAAAATATTGGTTCACTCAATTTCCCCATACCCTAGCTACTACCACCAATTCAATACTTAACATTCTTTTTTAAAATTATTTTACCGGCTAAATAAACTTCTTCATCCGCTAATGGTCTGTTATTATACACCATCTATAAAAAATGAAACTCATGAAAAAAACAGTTTTCCTTTTAACAAGCGGTTTATTTTTCACCATTGCAGCAATGGCACAAACCGGAGCTACCACCAGCACTCCTACTCAAAATCCTGCAGTAAAATCAGGCATGAAAGACATGCGTCATGATGTGCGTGATATTAGAAAAGACAAAAGGCAACGTGCAGAAGCCTTAGAAAATGGGAATAAAGCAAAAGCAAATGCTTTAGGTAAAGACATTCGCTCTGATAAAAAAGATATGAATCAGGACAGAAAACAATTACAGGCCGAAGGCGTAAAACATCCTGTTAAGCGCGCCGACAGACAAATTCACAGACAAAACATGACGCACAAAGGGTAAAAACAGAAGCGTATTTTCGTTGTTCAGAACCTGCTCGAATCAGCTGATTTCGACAGGTTTTTTTATGCTATAGCCTAATTTCCCACCAACAAAACAATTCCTCTATTTTAACAATATGCAGGTATTTTCTCAATTAATTTTGTGTTTTAAAACCGTCATCAAAAAACGTATTCGTATCTTTATGCCGCATTTACGGTTTGTAAATTGTTTCATTTCAAAACAAGTTAAATTACTATACAACATGAAGCACATATTCATCGCTTGCGCCATTATTTGCTGGCTTCCCTTCCTCACAAATGCACAAACAAATAATGACAGTTTACCAGCCTATTTAAAAAATCCAACCATTCCTTCCTTTCAGATTTTAAGTACAGACAGTACCTGGTTTACCAATCGTTCCCTTCCTAAAAACATTCCGGTTGCCATTATTTACTTCAGCCCCGATTGTGGCCATTGCCAATATGAGGCAAAAGAACTCAACAAAAAAATGGATAGTCTTTCCAACATATTTTTTGTTTGGGTTAGCTACCACCCTTTTGATGATATTAAAAAATTTTATTTTGATTATGGCCTGAGTAAGTATAAAAATGTGGTTGCAGGAAGAGATCCCCAATATTTTATACCCGCATTTTATAAAGTAGAATTTACCCCTTTTATAGCCTTATATAATAAGCATGGTAAGTTTGTAAAAGAATTCAGACAGGGCGCTTCACCTCAGGAAATAATGGAAGCCTTACAATAAAAATTTTGAAAGCTTACCTTAAAATAATAGCTATCCCATTTGGATAATAATAGGTTTTTGAAATAAATTTATTCACTAATTATTAAATATGTTTTTATGAAAATTACCGTTGTAGGTGCAGGTGCCGTTGGTGCAACATGTGCCGATAATATTGCCAGAAAAGAACTTTGCCATGAACTGGTTTTATTAGACATTAAGGAAGGCATTGCCGAAGGGAAAGCACAAGACATGATGCAAACTGCAGCTTTACTGGGTTTTGATACCCGCATTAGCGGCAGCACCAATGATTATTCAAAAACTGCCCATTCGGATGTGGTGGTAATTACTTCAGGTTTACCGCGTAAACCCGGTATGACAAGAGAAGAATTGATTGGTGTAAATGCAGGCATTGTAAAAGGTGTTGCAGAAAACATCTTAAAATATTCACCCAATGCAATTTTCATCATCATATCCAACCCAATGGATACCATGACTTATTTAACATTACAGGCTACCGGATTACCTAAACACCGCGTAATCGGAATGGGCGGCGCATTAGACAGCTCCCGTTTCCGTTATCAGTTAAGCCAGCACTTAGGCTGCAGCCCTGCTGATTTAAATGCAGTGGTAGTGGGCGGACACGGTGATACCACTATGATTCCATTGATTCGTTTAGCAACCTGGAACAGTGTACCTGTTACCAAATTTTTATCTGCCGAACAGCAACAACAAATTATTAATGATACGATGGTGGGCGGTGCTACATTAACCAAATTAATTGGTACATCGGCCTGGTATGCACCCGGCGCTGCCTGTGCAGCTATGGTAGAGAGCATTGTACGCGATGAGAAAAAATTAATTACCAGTTGTGTTTATTTAGATGGCGAATATGACCAAAAAGATATTTGCATGGGCGTACCCGTAATCATTGGAAAAAATGGCTGGGAAAAAATTCTGGATTTTGAATTAAATGAAGATGAAAAAGCAGCATTTGCAAAAAGTGCCGCCGCTGTTAGAGGCATGAATGATGTGCTGAAAACATTGTAATGATCAATATACCTTCGTAATGAGCCCTGTTTTAATAGCAGGGCTTATTTTTTTGTAACCATTGCCAACGCATCCTTTGCTATTTGATCCACATCCTGCCATTGCATACAATGAAAATGCTTTTTAGGGCAGGTTGTAGTACCGTAATTTGAACAGGGCTGACAAGCTAAATTTGGTACCACATAGTTATGGTACAAATGATGCAATGCTTCATTTACGTAACCGGTTCCGTAATAAGGTTCCACATCTAATGCTGGCGAAGTACCACCCCAAATGGCCAATACTTTTTTTTGAAATGCACAGGCAATATATTGTAAACCGGTATCATGCGAAATCACCAGATTGGAATGGCGAACAATATCGGCAGATTCATGTAAAGAAAATTTTCCACAGGCATTATAAACTTTAATATCATCAACAGTAGCTATGGCCGCACCCATCGTAGCATCTTCTTTTCCCCCTACCAATACAATGGGGTAGTTGATGGCAGCACACAATTCTTGCAGTTTTTCCAAAGGCAACTTCTTGGTAAAATACGATGCTCCAATTACAATGGCAATATAACCGGCACTATGCGATACCGGTAAATCGCCTGGCTTTAGTGTTGCATGCAATGGTATAAAATAATCTAACCCCCTCCCATCATCAGTAACCCCCAAAGGTGCTAAAGCATCTAAACAACGTAGTGATATGTGCCTACCCGGCATTAAGTTAATGTGAAATCGGGTTAGTAAAAATTTTTGTACACTCAGTTTTCGATAAGCCAATACTTTGGTACGCAAAGCCCAACGAATTTTATAAGAACGAAAGTTTTTATGAAAGTCAATTACATAATCAAACTGCTCAGCTTTCAAAGTTTTGATTAGGGCAGATAAATTGCCATTGTAATAATGAAATTGATCGATGTATGGATTGGCTTCTGTAACCGCTTTAAACTGAAGTTTACTCAAAAAATGAATTTCAACATTGGGTAGTTGTTGCTTCAGACAACGTATAGCCGGCGTGGTTAATACAATATCTCCAATTGAAGAAAAACGAATCACCAACAACTTCATACAAAGTTTTTAGAAATCAATAATGTTACAGGCCACCTATTTTCAATCGCCCATCAGTTGTAACGATGCTGTATTGACGGAAGATATACTTTATCAGGAAATTGCCCGGCTATGGCAATACCTCATCCACTTCTACATAATTCAAATCTTTATGAAAAGTTTCTTCAGTATACCAGGCAGCCAATACAGCAATAAGCATTACAACAATTCCTGTTATCCAGGCACTTTTTAAATAATCGGTATATGATTGTAATCCTGTAAATAGCAAAGAAACTAATACCAATGAACCTCTTACCATATTGGGTACCGTTGTTGCCACTGTTGCACGAATATTGGTACCAAACTGTTCTGCTGCCATGGTTACAAAAATAGCCCAGAAGCCCGTTCCGAAACCTAAAATAGCAGCTACCAAATACAGCATGTTTACCGATTGCCCATGCAGATTAAAAAACCATACAATTGAAATGGCCGTAATACCATAAAAAATAAACACCGCTTTTTTTCTGCTTTGTAATGCCTGGCTTAAAAAGCCTACCAGTACATCTCCAATTGAAATGGCCACATACGCATACATTACTGCTTTCCCCGGATCTACAGTACCCTGAATTTGCATGTGCGCTCCAAACTCTTTTGAAAAGCTAATAAGTATACCAATCACATACCAGGTGGGTAATCCTATTAAAATGGCCTTCATGTATTTTAGAAAATATTTTCGTTTCAAGAACAACATAAAAAAATCGCCCTTGCGTACATTTTTATGTTGCAGTGATTGAAACATACCCGACTCTAAAACACCCACCCGCAATAACAATAATAACAGCCCCAAACCGCCGCCAATAAAATAACAGGTACGCCATTCAAACATTTCTTTAATAAAAAATGCAAATACAGCACCGGTTAAACCAATGCCTGCAACCATTGATGTGCCTATCCCTCTTTTTTCTTTAGGCAATAATTCACTTACTAATGTTATACCTGCTCCCAATTCACCGGCCAAACCAATACCGGAAATAAAGCGCACCAATGCATATTGGTGTACCGTTTGTACAAACCCGTTGGCAATATTTCCAATAGAGTATAATATAATGGAAGCAAATAAAACTTTAAGTCTTCCTTTTTTATCGCCCAAAACACCCCATAATATGCCGCCCAGCAACAGCCCAATCATTTGAATGTTTAAGATAAACAACCCATCGCCTGCAATCTGAGCATCGGTTAAACCCAATGATTTTAAAGAAGGAACACGTATAATGCTGAATAAGAGCAAATCATAAATATCTACAAAATAACCTAATGCGCCTATAATAACGGGTAATGACAGGATGCCATATTGCTTTTGATTCATACCGATTGTTTCAATCTAATTTTTAAAGGCATGAATATAAATAAAATGGAGAAAGGTTGATGCAAAACGAATAAAAGAAGCTGTAAAAACATCCTGAACAGCAGTTTTAGCTATTGCTTTCTTCGTTTACCCAAAAACAATTTAATTAATACTGGTGCAGTGGTTACCAAAACAATAGCCAGCACAATAATTTCTAAATGCTTTTTAATATCAAACTGATAGTTTACAATAAAAAACCTGTCTAAATAATGTCCACCTGCTACCATTGCAATTACCCAGGCTACGCATCCTACAATATTAAAGAAGGTAAATTTTTTATGCTCCATGGCCACAATGCCCGCTACAATAGGTGCAAATGTTCTTACAATTGGAATAAATCGGGCAAATATAATGGCACCGCCGCCATGCTTTTCATAAAAATCGTGTGCCTGTTGTAAATAATGTTGTTTAAAAATAAAATTATCTTTCCAATGATACATGGCCGGCCCTACTTTTCTACCAAACCAATAACCAGCCGCATTGCCCAAAATGCCTGCCAGCGAAATCAATACAATCAACAAAACCAAATTAATAAAGCTGCTATTCGATTCGATAAAAGATGCCATTAGCATATTACTGTAAATACCTGCAACAAATAATAAACTATCGCCTGGTAAAAAAAATCCGACAAATAATCCGGTTTCAGCAAATACAATAAACAGCAGCACCCAAAGACCGCCATGCTCAATATAAAACTGTGGTTGTAATAACTGATGCCATTCAAAAGATAACAACATACTATTTAATTAAAATGAATGTATTTTAAGCTGCATTTTCCAATTCCATTGCCCCCTCCCATTTGCTTACCACTGAAGTAGCCAAAGCATTTCCCAACACATTGGTAGCCGTTCTAAACATATCACAGAAATGATCGATTGGCAATATTAAAGCAATCCCCTCAGGTGGAATGTTAAACATTGCACAAGTTGCCGTAACCACTACCAAAGAAGCACGAGGCACACCGGCAATACCTTTACTGGTTAACATTAAAACAATTAACATGGTGAGCTGGGTGCCAATATCTAAATGAATACCATAGGCCTGTGCAATGGCTAAACTGGCAAAAGTCATGTACATCATACTTCCGTCTAAATTGAAGGAATAGCCCAGGGGCAGAATAAATGCAACAATTTTATTGTTACAACCAAAGCGTTCGAGTTCCTCTGTTAATTTGGGAAAAACTGCCTCGCTGCTGGTGGTACTAAAAGCAATAATGAGTGGTTGAACAATTCTGCGTACCAAAGCAGGCAATCGGTTTTTTAAAATCATAGCCCCTACTATTAATAACAATGCCCACAACAAAAAAATACCCAACATAAAATACAAGAGATACAAACTGTAAAACCTAAACACTTCTAACCCATTGGTGGCAATAACCGCGGCAATAGCACCAAATACACCCAATGGTGCAAATCCCATTATATAACCTACCATTTTTAAAATTACCTGCGCTACCGCATCCAATACTTTAATAATAATTTTTCCGGTATTACCCAAAGCAGCAGTTGCTATACCAAAGAAAATAGAAAAAATTACAATTTGTAAAATTTCATTGGTAGCCATGGCCTCAATAATACTTTTGGGGAAAACATGGCTCACAAAAGTATCTAAAGAAAAAGACTGTGTTTTACCCAATAAATCTTTGGCACCGCCGGTATCAGCTGCCGTTAAATGTATACCGGTACCGGGTTTAAAAATATTAACCAGTAAAAGCCCCAATAATAAACTGGTAAAAGATGCTGAGATAAACCAAAGCAATGCTTTACCGCCCACCCTTCCAACCGTTTTTAAATCACCCAATTTGGCAATACCCACTACAAGTGTACTGAATACAAGCGGGGCAATAATCATTTGCACCAATCGCAGAAATATGGTGGTTAATAAATTGGCTTTTGGCGCAAAAGCAGCAATAAAGGTTGGGGATGAATTTTCATGCACCAGATAACCAACGCCAATACCCAGTAACATCGCTATTAAAATATAGAGGGTTAATCTGTTTTTCTTCATATGGTGTTTCTGTTTAAGCAGCGCATGCAGCCAGAATACTGCACTATTTTATTAAATATAATTGCAGGCTTTTCAAAACCGGTTATACAAAGCGGCAATATAGGTATAAACCACGTATAATGAATACTCCTTACAGATTGTTTTGCAAAAGAAACACTTGTATTTCAGAACAGTATTTGCTTTCAATTTTTTATGCACCTGTTTCAAAAAATCAATTATTCCGCGCTGTTTCATAAAGTTTTACCTGCTGTAATGAATTAAATTCCTATTTTTCCAATTCGAAAATTGTAAAACCTAATCAACTGTACCATGAGTTTATTTAGAAAAAAATCAATTGAGGGCATTATGACGCAGGCTTCCGATAGTGAATCGGGTTTAAAAAGAACCCTGGGAGCCGGAAACCTGATAGCCTTAGGTATTGGTGCCATTATTGGCGCAGGATTGTTTGTAAGAACTGCGGCTGCAGCTGCCGAAGCCGCAGGCCCGGGCGTTACTTTATCATTTGTTGTAGCTGCTGTTGGCTGTGCTTTTGCCGGCTTATGTTATGCTGAATTTGCTTCTATGATACCCATTGCGGGTAGTGCTTATGCCTACTCTTATCTTACAATGGGTGAATTAATTGCCTGGATTATTGGTTGGGCACTTATTATGGAATATGCACTGGGTGCTGCTACCGTTTCTATTGCCTGGAGCGAATACCTGAATAATTTGCTGGGAGGGCAAATCCCATATGAATGGTGCCACTCGCCCTTCGAAACTTCTATGAACGGTGTTCGGGGCATCATCAATTTGCCGGCTTTAGTGATATTGCTTGCATTGACCTTATTATTAATTCGTGGTATGCAGGAATCTGCAACCGTTAATATGATTATTGTATTTATAAAAGTTGCCATTGTAATTGCCTTTATTGCCATTGGCTGGCATTTTATTAAGCCCGAAAATCATACCCCTTACCTGATACCCGCCGATGCACCCGGCCATGGTGGTTATTTTAAACATGGATGGGGTGGCGTTTTAGGTGGTGCTGCCATTGTGTTTTTTGCCTTCATTGGCTTTGATGCAGTAAGCACGGCTGCACAGGAAGCTAAAAACCCGAAAAGAGATATGCCGATTGGTATATTAGGATCGCTGGTGGTTTGTACCATTCTCTATATTTTATTTGGTCATGTGCTAACCGGTGTGGCCAATTGGAGTGAATTTGCAAAAGCCGGAAAAGAAGCTTCCGTTGCCTATGCCATTCAACATTATATGACAGGCTATAGCTGGCTGGCTACTGCAGTAACGGTAGCAATTTTAGCCGGTTTCTCTTCTGTTATTCTCGTGATGTTAATGGGGCAAAGCCGTATTTTTTATACCATGAGTAACGACGGATTAATCCCAAAAGCATTTGGCGATTTACATCCCCAATACAAAACCCCGTATAAAGCCAACTGGATATTATTTATTTTTGTTGGTCTTTTTGCTGCATTTGTTCCGGGTAGTGTAGCCGGCGATTTAACTTCATTTGGTACCTTATTTGCCTTTTTATTGGTAAGCCTGGGGGTTTGGATTTTACGCATCAAATCGCCACAAATTCATCGTCCTTTCAAAACGCCATTGGTGCCATTGGTGCCTATTTTGGGATTCGTTATTTGTTTGGGGATGATAGTAGCTTTAGATCCCGAAACCTTAAAAGTTGCGTTTGCCTGGATGGCACTGGGTATTATTGTATACTTTGCTTATAGCCGCAAACACAGCAAACTCAATACACCAGGAGATATTTTACCCAAAGCAACCGATTTTGAAAAAGAGTAAAGACCTTATACCATTCAACCCCGATTCGTCGGGGTTTTTTGTTGTACCACCGTTTACTGCTAAATTTGCCAACAATTTTTTTGTAGCCGGCTGTTGTACGCATGGCATCGCCTGTTGTGTCACTCACTTCAACGTTCCTGCAAAAAGGAGCTTTGTTACGTTCAATGAACAACCTGCCATACTATAAACAAGCCTTCAATTACTTATTATTTATAAATATTATTATGGGAAGGATTTTTGAAGTAAGGAAAGCCACCATGTTTGCCCGTTGGGACAGAATGGCCAAACAATTTACCCGCATTGGAAAAGAAATTGTAATTGCCGTAAAAGCCGGCGGGCCCGATCCTGCTACCAATCCGGCTTTGCGCCGCTGCATGCAAAACGCCAAAAGTGTTAACATGCCAAAAGACCGGGTGGAAGCAGCCATTAAACGCGCCATGGGCAAAGAGGCCACCAATTACGATGAAATTTTATACGAAGGTTATGGCCCGCACGGTGTAGCCTTATTGGTTGAAACGGCTACCGATAATCATGTGCGTACCGTTGCCAATGTTAAAAGCCATTTTAACAAAGGTGGCGGAACATTAGGTAACAGTGGCAGTGTAAGCTTTCAGTTTAAGAAAATGGGGGTATTCAAATTAAAACCCGAAAATTTGGATATTGAATCATTAGAATTAGAACTAATTGATTTTGGTTTAGAAGAAATGGGAGAAAGCACCGATGAAGAAGGCAATAATATTATTGTATTGCGATGCGCTTTTGTTGATTTTGGTAAATTACAAAAAGCATTAGAAGACAAAGGCATTACACCCATCAGCGCTGAATTAGAATGGATTCCTACTACTACAATTCCGGTAAATGATACCCAGGCCGAAGAAGTAAGTAAACTCATTGAACGATTAGAGCAGGATGAAGATGTAACAAAAGTGTTTCACAATATGGGGTAAAAGCTAAAAAGTAAAAAAGCAGGAATGACACAACGTATCCCTGCTTTTTTTGTTAATAGTGATAACATGCAAAATCATCACAACTTATTAAAACCTATCATTTTTTTTGATGGTGTTTGTAATTTATGCAGCCATTCAGTATTGTTTGTACTGCGCAATGATTCAAAACAACAATTTCAATTTGCCTCTTTACAAAGTAATTTCGGGAAAAATATTTTATTAAAATACAACTTACCCTTAGAACATTTCGGCAGTTTTATTCTTTTACAAAACAACAAAATATACACCCAATCAACCGCCGCATTAAAAGTTGCCACTGAGTTAAAATTTCCAATGAACTTGTTGGCAATTGGATGGATAATTCCCAAATTCATCAGAGATAAGGTTTACAACTATATTGCAGCAAACCGTTACCGTTGGTTTGGGAAAAAAAATATCTGCTTCATACCCGATGAAAAATGGAGAAATCGATTTATTGAGTAGCGGCATTAGTCTACTAATACAACATAGTTAAACATAAAATTTTATCAATATTTCTTTTATGCATCAACAATAATAATATTTTCCACACCCAATGCACATAATTATTGCAAAAACAAGATTATTGAAATAGGCAGTAAAGTTTAGTTAAAATTAATTAACAAAATGGTAATTTTAACTTTACATTATTTTATTCAATAAACCTTGCAAAATGATTAAAAAACAATTGTTGAAACCATTGCTGTTGTTAGCACTGTCTATTTTAAGTGCTATTACACTCACAGCACAGATTACCACGGCAATACTCAGTGGTACGGTAAAAGATGAAAAGGGTAAACCACTATCGGGTGCAGTTGTAACCATTGCTTATCCTGATGCGGGAATTAATAAAACAATTATTACAAAATCAGATGGAAGTTTTGAAGTACCCAATCTCAGGGTTGGCGGACCGTATAATGTAACAGCAAGCTATACAGGCTATACTGCCAAAACAGAAAGCAATATTTTTCTTGACCTGGGTCAGAATACAAGTGTTGCAGTACAACTAAGTACCAACATTAATCAATTGAATGATGTGGTAGTTTCTTCAGCAAGTTCAAAAATATTTAATGAAAACAGAACCGGTGCAGCAACAAATATTAACTCCAGACAATTAAGACAGCTTCCTACAATATCAAGATCGGCAGATGATTTTACCAGATTAACTCCATCTGCTTCACAAGGCTATAACGGCACTTCATTTGCTGGAAGAAACGGACAATACAACAATTATTCATTAGATGGTGCGGTTTTTAATAATCCGTTTGGATTAGATGCACCCACTCCGGGTGGACAAACCGGTGCCCAACCTATATCATTAGATGCAATTGATCAAATACAAGTAAATATTGCCCCTTATGATGTTACACAAGCCGGCTTTACCGGGGCCGGTGTTAATACTGTTACAAAAAGTGGAACCAATAAATTTGGCGGTACAGTATATGGATTTTACAGAAACCAAACATTAACCGGCCATAAAGTAGAAGGCACAAAATTCAATATTCCTTCCTTAACCGATTTTCAGGGAGGTGCTTCATTAGGTGGAGCCATTAAAAAAAATAAATTATTCTACTTTGTTAATTTTGAAACTCAACAAAGAGAAGATCAGGCCAGCGCCTATGTAGCACAAAATGCTTCTAATGCCGGCGGATTAACAACATCAAGGGTATTACAGTCTGATTTAGATACCGTAAGCAAAATTTTATTCAATCGCTTTGGTTATGTTACAGGCCCTTATCAGGGTTTTAATTTAAAGCAAATTAATTACAAATGGCTGGCTAAAATTGACTGGGTAATTAATGACCAGCATTCATTATCGTTTACATACAATGGCTTAGATGCTACACAGGAAAAACCTGCACATCCCAATGCCATCAACCGAAGAGGTCCTGATGCCATTACGCTGCAATTCCGAAATTCAGGGTATCAAATGGTTAATAAATTACATTCTTTTGGATTAGAATTAAAATCAAATTTCAATAGCACTTTTGCCAATAAATTCAGGGCAGTTTATACTTTATTCAGAGATCACCGTAATGCATTTTCAACTCCCTTTCCTGTTTTAAATATTACAAAATATGGCGTTCCATATATAGTGGCGGGATATGAACCGTTTTCAATTCACAATGTATTAAATCAGGATGCATTACAATTAACGGATAATTTCAATGTAATTCTTGCAAAACATACATTAACATTTGGTGCTTCATACGAACAATTTAAGTTTGGTAATTCATTTAATTTGTTAGGTTTTGGACCATCGTTGTTTAGCCCAATAGATATCAACACTTTCAAAACACAGGTTCCAATTGGTGGCAATGTAATTTTTGGAGCCTACCCACTTGATGTAGATGTAACTTATGCAAAAAACAGAGCTGCAGCAGATAAATGGGTATGGTATTATTTAACAGTAGGTCAGCTATCTGCTTATGCACAAGATGAATGGAAAGTAGCAAAAAACTTTAAATTAACTTATGGTTTAAGGATTGATAAGCCTATTTACTATCCATCAAAAGCAAGTTATACAAGCCCCAATATGAATAGTAATGGCACTTTTGCCGGAAGCTATACCAGTGGTTCGCCAACTGTTGCCAATACAGATAATTTAAAATTATATAATCCCGAAGGTGTACCAGTAAAAAACGGGCCGGGACAAACCATTGATAATACACGTATGCCTAACGGTACTGCATTGCTGTCGCCAAGAATTGGTTTTAATTGGGATATAAATGGTGATAAAATTGTTCAACTACGCGGTGGTACAGGTTTCTTTACAGGAAGATTTCCATTTGTATGGCTCGGTAATGCCATTGGCAATCCCTTTTCAGGATACTATAATGTAACTGCCAATAATTTCAAATGGCCGCAAATTTGGAGATCAAGCTTAGGTGTTGATTATAAAGCAGCCCCAAGCACTATTCTCACAATAGATGTGGCATACACAAAAGATGTAAATGCAATGATGGTTAGAGATTATGGATTAGGTACTCCTACCGGCCATTTAAATTCTGGAACAGGTGATAATAGAAGCATCTATAATCCATCAGATAAAGGAAGCACAGGCACCTATGTTTTTACCAATACAAAAGTAGGCAATTCATTTAATGCAACTTTCCAGATGCAACATACATTTAAAAAAGGTTTATTTCTCACTGGTTCATATAATTATTTGGCAGCAAATGATGCAAGCTCCATTTCAGCTGAAATTTCAGGGGATGCATTTGATAGGAACCCCATTATAGGGAATGCTAATATTGCAGTAAGTTCACCATCATTATATGGTAATACACACCGTTTTGTATTAGCAGGGATTAAAAAAATTGAATATGGAAAAGAAAAACAGCATGCAACAACCATATCATTTTTTGCCAACTGGTCAAGCGGTAATCGTTTTTCTTATGTATATGGTGGAGATGTAAATCAGGATGGTTCAAGTTTCAATGACTTAATGTATATTCCTACAAAAGCTGAAATCAATAACATGAATTTTGCACCCTTAACTGATGCTTTTGGTAATATTCAAAATGCTGCTCAACAAGGTGCCGCACTCGAAGCTTTTATAGAACAGGATAAATATTTAAGTAAACATCGTGGACAATACACAGGCAAATATGCCGGCGTTACACCTTGGTTTAGCGAAGTTGATATGCGTATTTTACAAGACTTTATTATAAAAGATGGTAATAAAAAAAGAACCATACAATTAAGTTGGGACATTATAAATCTTGGCAATTTAATTAGTAGTAATTGGGGTTTGAGAAAATATGCCAGCGCTACCGGTTATTATCAACCTATTACTTATTTAGGAACCGATAATACCGGTAAATCTATATATCAGTTCGATCCCTCTCAAAAAAGTACATTTACAACCAGTCCTGATTTACCATCCAGATGGCAAATGCAATTTGGAATCAGATACATTTTCTAATTGATTCTCTATAATAACCATAAAGAGAGGCTACCCCTAAAGTATAGCCTCTCTTTTTATTTCAATTATACATTCATTAATTAAAAACTACATTACTCCCGCATCATTGCCAATACAATATCCACCACATCTTCGGTATTGGGCTTGCTGAAATAATCACCATCACTGCCATAGGCCGGGCGGTGTGCTTTTGCAGTAAGTGTTCTGGGGGCAACATCTACCCAACGGTATCCACCCTGTTCTTCCATTACGTGATTGTACATATATGCTGCAGCACCTCCGGGTACATCCTCATCTACAAATAGGATACGATTGGTTTTTTTAAGAGATGCTACAATGGAATGATGAATATCAAATGGTAATAAGGTCTGTACATCTATTACTTCACAACTAATCTCTAATTTAGCCAAACGTTCTGCTGCCTCTTCTACAATTCGTAAGGTAGAACCATAAGAAACAATGGTAACATCATCTCCATGCCGTATCACATCGGGTATACCCAATGGAATAGTAAAATCTAATAAATTAGCCGGTAGTTTTTCTTTTAAACGATATCCGTTTAAACATTCAATCACAATACCGGGATCGTTACCACGCAACAGTGTATTGTACATACCTGCTGCATGTACCATGTTTCTGGGTACACATACATAAAATCCGCGCAGTGCATGAATAATCATTCCCATAGGACTGCCACTGTGCCAAATACCTTCTAATCGATGGCCCCGGGTACGTACTATAACGGGGCAGCTTTGACGTCCGAATGTGCGGTAATGGGTTGTTGCTGCATCATCACTTAAAGTTTGTAAACCATACAGTAAATAATCAATGTATTGAATTTCTGCAATAGGCCTTAAACCACGTAATGCCAAACCAATGGCCTGTCCCATAATGGTTAATTCACGAATACCAGTGTCAAAAATCCGGCTACTGCCATGTTTGGCCTGCAAACCGGCAAAGCCCTGATTCACATCGCCTATATTTCCTACATCTTCCCCAAATGCAACGACCAAAGGTTGATGTGTAAACAATGCATCAAAATATTTATTTAAAATTTCATAACCGTTAATAAGGGGTGCATCAAAAGGAATTAAAGGTTTTACAGCTTCTACCTTTAAAGCACTGGCCGGGCCTTCATTGTATAAATGGGTATTGTATAATTGTTTTGCCTCTTGCAGCAGTGAATGGTGGTATTGCTGAATCATTTCAATTGACGGCGATGCCGGAGCTAACTCCATTGCGGTATGCAGTGTATGCAAAACATCTCTTCGTAGCGGTTCTACATTGGTTTGTAGTTCTTTTACTTTCTCTTGTATGGTGCGGTACACATCCATATCATTCACAACTATAGTAGTCAACAATTCGGCAGTTTGTTGCACCTGCTGTTTAATGGGTTGCATCAATTTTTCCCAGGCCTTTGCTTTGGCTTCCTTCACGAACAATTTGGCTTCCTGCGTAATTTTATTGAGTTCATCTTCGGTGGCTAACTCACTCAGCACAATCCATTCTTTGAATTTTTTAATACAATCCCATTCTCTTTCCCAAACCAATCGTTCAGGGCTTTTATATCGTTCGTGGCTGCCGCTGGTAGAGTGTCCCTGAGGCTGTGTTACTTCTTCTACATGAAATAAGGCAGGGGTATGCGTTTCACGAACTTTTTGTAATGCTGCTTCAAACACTTCGCACATACCTGCATAATCCCATGCTTTTACTTTGTAAATATGAATACCATTGGTATGCTCATCTTTTTGCAAACCCTGCAACGCTGTTGAAATGGAACCTTTGGTAGTTTGATAATCACGTGGAACGGAAATGCCATAACCGTCATCCCAAACAAAAATAGCTAAAGGCACTTGAAGCACCCCAGCAGCATTAATGGTTTCCCAAAAAGACCCCTCAGAGGTAGCAGCATCACCAATAGTACAAAAACAAATTTCGTTACCATGTTTGCTTAAATGTTTGTAGGATTGTAAAACTGGAATTTCTCGAAAACATTTGGAAGCAAATGCCAAACCTAAAGAACGGGGCATTTGGCCTGCAGTGGGTGCTATATCAGATGAAACATTTTTTCGATTGGCTAAATCTAACCAGTTACCTGCCTCATCCACATTGGGTGTAGCAAAATGCGAAACCATTTGCCTGCCTGCACTAAAGGGGTCGTGTTCAATATTGGGATCTGCATACAACTGTGAAAAAAATTCTTCTAAAGTTGCCAGTCCTGCTGCAAACATGAAAGTCTGGTCGCGGTAGTAACCACTTCTAAAATCACCTTCTTTAAAGTAACGCGCCATAGCTACCTGTGCCAGTTCTTTTCCATCTCCAAAAATGCCAAACTTAGCCTTACCGGTTAGTACTTCTCTGCGGCCCAACAAACTGGCTTCTCTACTAATCACAGTTAATTTAAAATCATTCAGTACCTGTTGTCTGAATCCCTCAAAAGAAAGTACATTGGCATCAATTGCAGTAATTGTTTGTTCCATAAAGCAAAAATAAATTAATAAACTATCAACCGTAAGTTTTTGTTATCCCATCAACTGTCAATTATTCAGAAATTTTACACAATACTGAGTATAGTAAATGGAATGTATTCACCTGTAACCCACTTATTTCGCAGTAATCAAAGTAAAATGGGGTTAAGATAATCAAAATTGGGGAAACAATTGGCATACATGCCAAATTGACAAAATACCTTTTTTTTATTTTTTAAATATTAAGGTGTATGCCCAGTATAGAAAGATTTGAATGTATATTTTGCTGTATTGGGCAGGTTAACAATAAATTTTAATACATCATTTCATGGTTTCTTAATTTTTTTAATTGTTATTATCAATAATTTTATGTCACCATTATACAAGCATATTAAAAGTTGCATGAAAATTGCAAACAATAAGGCTACAATAACCGACATTCATTGATATGCAGAATAAAAATGTTTTTCCTGTATTTGTTCAACTTCCAAAAATTATCAACTGTATTTTCAACACTAAACACATATTCATGAAAAAATTCATCTTACTCATTTTTTTAATTGCTGGTGTTACTTTCACGGCACATACACAAATTACAAATGCCGACATCAGCAAGCAGTTTTCATTTACCAATGATAATTTTGATTTTGGAAAAATACCTTATGGTAAGCCTGCGGAATATACCTTAACCATTACCAATATTGGTAAGGATACTGCAACACTTGATGATGTTCGCCCGTCTTGCGGCTGCACCACGCCACAATTTGAAAGAGGCAGGAAATTTGCACCCGGTCAGTCTGTTGCTATTGTATTGGGCTTTAATGGTAATACTTTAGGTGCTTTTTACAAAACAGCAGGCATTTTTTTAAACAATTATAAACTGAGCAAACAAGTGAGTTTTAAAGGAGAAACTTTTCAGGAAAACAAACTTGCTGATAGTACCAAAAACAAACAAACAGGCACCGTTCTTCACCAATAAACTGCATCAGGCAAATAATTCATTTCATCTGAAATTACAATAACACTAAACACTTTATATTTACAATAAAATTTATTCCATTATGAAACAATTATTAGTAGCTTTTTTTTTACTTGCAGGAACCATGTGTTTTGCACAAAGTCCGATACAATTTAATACCGTAAAACACGATTTTGGTAAAATAAAAAAAGGGATACCTGCCACTTATGTTTTTCATTTTAAAAACATAGGCAATAAACCCGTTGTAATTGAAGTAGCTACTGCAGAATGTGGCTGTACCACTCCTGAATATCCAAAAGCACCCATTGGAAAAGGCAAATCAGGAGAAATTAAAGTAACCTACAATGCTGCTTTATCCGGCGCATTTACCAAAAAGGTGAATGTTAAATTAGCCGGTGTAAACGAACCGATTGTGTTAACCATTGAAGGTATTGTGGAAGATAGCGGACATTCTAAATAAAGAAATTTTTAAAAAAATATACAGGGCCATTTCGCAAGAAGTGGCTTTTTTGTTTACTAACACACGTTATCTTTGCGCCATGTTAACCATCAGTAAACGTGGCATGGCAATGCCAGCCAGCCCCATCAGAAAATTAGTACCCTTTGCGGAAATTGCAAAGCAAAAAGGAGTGAAGGTATATCATTTAAATATTGGGCAACCCGATATTGAAACACCGAAAACCGTTTTAGATGCGGTACGACATACTGATTTTACTGTATTGGCTTACAGCCATAGTGCCGGAAATGAAAGTTACAGAAAAAAGTTAACAGAATACTATCAGCGAAAAGCCATTACCGTTACCAAAGATGAAATTATTGTAACCACCGGTGGCAGTGAAGCGATTTTATTTGCATTCATGGCTTGTTTAGATGCAGAAGATGAAGTCATTATACCTGAACCCTTTTATGCCAATTACAATGGATTTGCCGTGGCTGCCGGCGTAAATGTAATTCCGGTTAGTTCGTCCATACAAAATGGTTTTGCATTACCGCCCATTGCTGCATTTGAAGCAAAAATTACACCAAAAACTAAAGCCATTTTAATTTGTAATCCTAACAATCCTACCGGTTATTTATATACCAAGGAAGAAATGGAAGCCTTACAGGCATTGGTTTTAAAACACGGGTTGTACTTATTTTCAGACGAAGCCTATCGCGAATTTTGTTATGAAGGTACCCATATCAGTGCCATGCATTTAAAAGGTATTGAAGAACATGTGGTGTTGATGGATACTATCAGTAAAAGATATAGTGCCTGCGGAGGAAGAATTGGAGCATTGGTTACAAAAAACCAAACAGTATTAGATGCAGTGATGAAATTTGCACAAGCACGTTTAAGCCCGCCCTCTTTTGCCCAAATAGCAGGTGAAGCTGCAGTGGACTTACCTGAAAATTATTTTGAAACAACCAAAACTGAATATCAGTCGCGCCGCGATTTGATTGTGCAACGTTTACAGGCAATGCCCGGTGTTATCTGCCCTAATCCCGGCGGTGCATTTTATGCAATTGCTGCATTACCAGTTGATGATGCCGAAAAATTTTGTCAGTGGCTATTAGAATCTTTTGAATACAAAGGGCATACCGTTATGCTGGCACCTGCAGGAGGTTTTTATCAAACACCGGGACTGGGGAAAAAAGAAGTTCGATTGGCATACGTGCTGAACAAAACAGATATTAATGCTGCTATGGACTGCCTGGCAGTTGCATTAACACAATATCCCGGAAAAGAAGTATAACACTAACAAAACAGATTAGTCGGCTATAGCCAACCCGGCAATAGAATGGATGTCAGGGAAATCAATTACCCTGCCCTTATTGGTTTTAAATGCCGACCAGTTGCATATATCGCACACTTCATCCCACAAAGCCTCATAAAATTGAATGGATTTGGCCTCTTTTAACTGATGAAAAATAGATTTTTTACTAAAACTAATATTTTCAATATCAGAATAAAAAGGAATGTATTGATGCAAAGTCGGTATCCTTCCTGCACCTTGTTCTAAATAAAGGCGATGCAGATTTTTTCGAATTTGCACCATGTTATAGAAACTCAATACTTTCTTATCTGCCCTTATAAACTTTTTTAAATCTTCTTGTAACACTTCAAAACAATGCAATGAAAGGGGTGCAGGTATATTAGGTATTAATAACAAATCAGCGGCAGTAAATACATTGTTGTGTAATAAAAATTTACCCGGTGGGCAATCAATAATACACACATCATAGTCGTCATTTACTTTATCTAATAAAGATTGAATTACTGCATTGTTTACGAAATTAAGCCGCGACAATAGTGAACCTTTACTCAAAGCGTCATCACCAAACGAACTGTCATTGCTAATGATATCAATATGATTGGTATCGCAGGTTTGGATCACTTCATAAATTAAAATATCGTTTTCGAACAGGCGTTTGTACCGATTATTATTAGCTCCTTCACTTTTAAAAAAATAGCTGGTGCCGCCCTGAGGATCTAAATCCCAAATAAGTACACTAAAACCCATTTTGGCCATTAAGCAGGCCATGTTAATAGAGGTGGTGGTTTTACCAACCCCTCCTTTAATATTGTACACAGCAATTGTTCTCACCTTCCGAATTTTAAAGGGTGTTAAGGAATGAATAGAGCGTACAATTTAAAAATAGTTTTCCACATAAATGTGGATAATTATATTTTTTTAAAAAAAAATAATACACAAATCAAGGATTTAGAAGTTATTGTTGAATGAAATAGTGGATAACACCCATTAAACCTAAACTGAAAATAATTTATTGCATGACAAAAGATAAGATGGCGAGATGAAAAAAAATATTGAAGGTTGCAAATCAAAATATCTGATATCTAATCACCTCTTATTTCAATAATTTTTCCCATTGTTTTAATTGCACCTTTTCTGCATTGGTAAGGGGTTGGTGCAAGCTGCACTTGGTTTGTAACAACAATGCGCCTTTATGTTGCGGATATTTTTGAAGTATTGCAGTAATTAAAGGTAAATAAACAGCATCGGGGTGTATATGCTGCATGGCAACTGCAATTGTATTTTCCTTCGCAATTTTATGTCGATCGGGCATTTTTAAAATAATGGCTTCTAAAGTACCCAGCCAGTTAGCCGGCATATTGGGTATATTACCTGCCTTTTGCAATAGCCCCTGCAATTGTTTTTTGCTTAAACTGCCCCTTTCCTCATACTGGTGCATTAAGCTTAAAATAAATAAAGCATCCGGATTGTATTGATAGCAGGCATCTAAAATTTTATCTATAACATCTACTAATTTTTTATTTGCTGCTTTTGCCATGGCGCCTTTATTTCATTTTCCGATAGAAGCGGATGCAAGTCAAATTATCTGGATTTTAACCAGGTTTCAGGATTTACAAATTTATTACTGCCATTCATTACCCTGAATTCAATTTTGCCCTCACCATCAAAATCGGCCGCAGCATGGCCAATTAACGTACCCGCCTTTACTGACTGGCCTCTGCTAACACTAACATCAGACAATTTGTTGTATACCGTAAAATACTTACCATGTTGTACCAATACGCCCTGAAAATCGCCTAAATCCATTACCGATATTACCTCGCCATCTGCAACACAACGAACCGGAGCACCAATTTTCGTTGAAATAAAAATTCCATCATTGGTTTCTTTTAATTTGGTGCCCGGCACAATATTGGTTCCAAATTGCCCAACAACAGCACCCCCGGAAACAGGCCAGGGTAAACGGCCTCTGTTGTTTTCGAAATTAATAGACATTTCCCTTCCTTCCGGTGTAGTTTCAAATACACTGTAAGTGCGGTTCTCATTTCTATCGGTAGATACCACCCCGGTAATGGGCTCATCATTCGCTTTTGGCGCATTGTTATTAGCAGGCGTATTATTTTTTAGTGAAGGGGTATTGGCCACAGCCCCACCACTCCTCTTTGCAGCATCTGCTTTTGCTTTTGCCAGTCGCTCTCTTTCTTTCCGCTCTGCTTCAGCAATCTCACGCCGTATAGCAGCTTTAATCGCTTCGTTTAATACCTTACGTTGCCTTTCGGTTTTACGCAATTGTGCCAAATAATCTTTTTCTTTATTTTTTAGTTGATTTACAACCTGGTCTTTTTCTTTTTTATCCTGTTCCAATACTTTTAACTGCGTACTTTGTTCCTCCAATACCTTGGTTTGTTGCAGTTTGGCATTGTTCATATCGGCAATAGCCTGCTGACGAAGTTCGCTGGTTTTTAAAATAGTTTGTGCTTCTGCTTCACGGTATTGACGGTAACTTTTTAAAAATGCCATTCGCTTGAGCGCATCATTAAAATCTCTGGCAGAAAACAAAAAGTTTAAGTATTCATAACTGCTTCTATTCTTATAAGCAAAAACAATGCTTTTGGCATAGTTTTGTTTCAGTGTATCCAATTGCCGCTTTAAACGGTTTATTTCTAATTGTTTATCATAAATATCATCATTCAATCGTTGAATTTCCTGATTAATTTTATGAATGAGCCGTTCCCGAACAGCTAATTTTCGCTGTAAAATTGCTACTTCGGTGATGGATTGTTTTTTGTTTTTACGAATAGAATTCAATGCGGCATTCAAATTATCAATTTCTTCCTGCAATTGTTTTTGCTGCTGCTGCAACGCTTCACGGGTAGGGGGCTGATATGTACCCTGTGTTTGGGCAGATAACTGCAAGAAGGGAAAAACAAAAAAACACAACAATAATAACCGCATTATACAATCCTCATTTTTAAATAGAAAATAGAATGAATATGGTTGAATAACGAACCTGCCACCTTAATATTATTTCACCCGATAATTTTTAGGCACCGAAAAGGTATACTTTAACGGCTCATTAAATGAAAACTCTTTAAAATCTAAAAATATATCCAGCTTCGATTTTTCAGCAACCGAGATTTGCCGAAAGGTAGCAAATAAAAAATTATTGACCGGCTGATAATTACTAAAAGTAATATCGCAGGTTCGGTTGCGTTGAATATCAACATCATCTAACTTACTGTGTAATACCCTGAAATCAGTGTTATCTAATGTTACCAGATGTTTAAACATATTACCAACCATTAATACCAGTAATTGATTATTACTCCATTTATATGAAACCACATTGCTATCTAAAAAAACCGGATTTCCAACAATTAAATCCTGCAGCGTTGAAAAATCAAATGGGATTTGTGTTACATCCTGTAAATAGGCAATGCTCCGATATTGAATAGATTTTCCTCCTTTTAATTTTATGAGAATAACACTATCGGGTGTAACCAATACATTGGCTACCACACCATAGGGAGGCAATGCTATTTTTACAAAAATAACACTGTCTTTAATCATGCTCAGGTAGGCATTTACATGCTGGCTTTCTTCAGGCCCCTCATAATCTACCTTTATTTTAGCATTAAAGGTGTTGAAGTTAATAGAGCTTTTCATTATTTTCTCCATTATCTCTTTCACTATAGCAGCAGAATCAACCTTTGGAGTTTCAGTAACAATCACTATCTGTGCCGTATCTTTTTTAGAGATAGCTTTTTCAATAGATTGTACTTTTTTTACAGGATGGCAAGCCCAAACTGTTAAAGCAAGCAGGTTAAAAACAATTATTCTTTGCATCATATTACATTACTGTTTACCGGTATGGCCAAAACCGCCTACACCTCTTTCCGTTTCTGATAAAACTTCTACCGGTAACCAGTTAATTTGTTCAACCTGCTGAATTACCATTTGTGCTATTCTGTCACCATCCTGAATCGTTACCGGTTGATTCGACAAGTTAATTAAAATTACTTTTATTTCTCCTCTGTAATCGGCATCAATGGTGCCGGGAGTATTCAAACAGGTGATACCCTGTTGAATGGCCAAGCCGCTTCTGGGCCTTATTTGTGCTTCTAACCCTTCCGGCAAGGCTATCTGTAAACCGGTAGGAATCAAAACTCTTTCCAATGGATGCAGGGTTATGGGTTGTGGTATAAATGCCCGTATATCCATTCCGGATGCACCTGCGGTAGCATAAGCCGGCAAGGGATGATGCGATGAATTGGTAATGGTTACCTGTATTTTTTGCATGCAGCGAAGGTAGGAGTTTGCTATAAAAAAGCAGAATAGATTGGCTTAAAAGAAAGACAGCGGATGAACAAAACCTTTCGTTCAACACGTGAAAAGCAGCCAACCTTTTTAAAGATGCTCCAATATTCCAATATATAAACTAATAAAAATGGCCATCTCTGCTAAACTAAAGCAGAAAATGGCCATTGTAAGGAAATTTTTAGCAACTATTCTTTGTAATTTTTTAACAATTTACTCATTACCATTAAGCCAATTTCCTTGCCTTGTGCATAAGCATCCCAAACGGAAGGCAGGTAGTGTATACCACCATAATAACGACTCATCGATACTTCACGTGCAGCAGAATCTAATGAAGGAAAACTTCTATCGGGCCAGCCCCAATTTCTTTCACTGGAATCTCTGAATGGCGTTTCATTGCCGTAAATGGTTTTTAACACAGCAGCAGATGCGCTGGAAATAGTAGAGTGCGCACTGTTATATTCAGGAAACGGAGGGGTTTGTAAATAGGGTTTCCAGTTGGGATCAATGTACTTATTAATAAAGGTTTCGGGTCTTACCAAATCGTAAGTATATTTTGCATACCAGGAAGCAATAAACGCATCGAATATACCCAAAGAAACACCGGTGTAGGTGTACACGGTTTTATAGAAATCGGCATTTTTATTTTTGGCAATGGTACCTGCAATTTCCATCCAATGTCCACAGGGTGTCATGGCTTTGGTTGCAAACATGAGGTGACCCTGTACATGCAATTTAAAGCTGTTACAATCCCAAAAATTGGCAATCCATTTTTGGTTAGTATCTAAATGATTGCCGGTTTCCTGCACTTGTTGTGCCATTTTGTAAAAGGGGCTGCCGGGTTGTTTGCTGAATGGAATGGGCCCGGGTGCTTTTATCTGGCCGGCTGAATCCATCACCAGGGTTCTGATAGTCATCCACTTGGGTTCTACTGCATCAAAATAGCCGGGTGGGGTGGGTTCCCAATGTCCTTCCAAATTGGTAACCGTAAATCTTGCGCCACGGGTTTGTGCATAATTATCTTTTTTACTCCAACGAATAATGGCATTGGCAACAGTTGTTGCATAAGCCACCGAGCTGGTGTACATTTTATCCGGCATGCCCGACTGGCGCACAACATCTAACAACGAATCGGTAATGTGTTGCATTTTATCTTGTGAAAAAGTTAACTCCTTCCCTACTTTTAAAAATGCAAGGGTTGCAGCAAAGGGATAATCTATAGCAGTTTTTTCTTCAGCAGTTGGCGCAGGAATACTATCTAAATCTTTAATTTTTCCTTCCAGCGTTTCAATATGTTTTCCTTCCTTCGCCAATACTTCATAAGCCGCCAAATTGGAGTAGGCAAATACACGAGAGGCTACCGGAGGAGTAAAAATATCATAGATAATTACATAATTTAACTCATGCTGCATTTGGGTGTACAACAAAGGGTTATGTGTAATTTTTTCATACGCATTTTTAGGTTTACAAGCTACCATTAATACAGTAGCCAGCAGAAAAAGCGAAACCGTTTTCATCATTTTTTTCATGTGTTTATATTTATTACAGTTCATTTCATCATTGCTTTTTTGAATATCATTTAAAAAAGAAAAACCATGAGCATTCATCGCATTTTATATGCGATAATCCTCATAGTTCATCTAACTTTCATTTTGCTGCATATCATCTTAAAAAAATAGAATGTTTTAATGAGTGTGCTGCAAAACGAGCAATAAATATAAGTACATTTCAGAAAATCATAAAAAAAGATATTAAAATGCACTTAAACAAACCTGTTGAAACCAATTTTAAATTTTAGAAACAATATTTATTGTTGATTGTACAAGCTATTTATCTAAAAAATTATCACGAAGTGATGGACATTTTTTTAGTAGCCATTTTTTTAGCAAGCAGGTAATCTATACTAAACTTACCCGCACCAAAACTAATTAAGGTAAGTAACATAATGATATAATACAATGGAATTTCAAAACCATTATTTCCTGCTTCAAAGCCATTGCCCCAATGGGCAGTGCGAATGGCCACCAGCATTACTATGATTAGCGGAATGGAAATAAAACGCGTACCCAAACCCAGCAGCAATAAAATTACACCAATACTCTCGGTAGTAGCGGCTAAATATGCGTTGAAATGCGGTGCAGGAATACCCAGAGTTCCAAACCAATCGCCTACTGCATGTATATCGTTCCACTTCATGGTGGCAGGGCCAAAAAATCCATAAGCCAACACCAACCGAATCAACAGCAAGGGAAATGAACCGGCTTTTGCGGCTCCATTCAAATATTTTGTGCACAGGGTATTGATTGAATTTTTCATGTTGTTTTGATTAAATGGTTGTTGATGAATGAGAATGAAAAGTTTAAACTGAGTTTTTGCTTTGTTGCAAAGCGGTTTTTCGTGGTATAGGGTTACTTTTTATTTTCACAGGTAAAAAATAAATGGCAATTATCAATTATCTGCAAATCCAATAATCAATTGCTGCATATACGCTGTTTCAAAAAACTGTATTACGGCCTGTTTATCTGTTTCAGTTAATATTAATTGAAATTCACTTTCTAATTGTTCTATCAACTGCTTTACAGAAAGAGGCGTTACTGACAGGTATTCTATCATACGCACCAATGCAGGCGAGAGATCGGTAAATAATACATCGCCATTGGTATTTCTATAACCGGCTATAAAATAATTGCCTTTGTCGGCTTCGGTTATGGCTGTTGCTTTTTTTTGATGTACCGGATAGTGCAATGCCATTAAAGTATGTTCAGGATTTAATACTAATTTACTAAATACCACATCACCCAATGTAGTATGAGGTACCTTTCTGTCTTCCATCATAAACAATTCAACCTCCATCCACTCATATTGCATGAGCGCTGCCAGACAGGGATATTGTTGAAGCAATGCGTGTTGACTATTCAAAACAAACTGATAAAATTCTTTGGGCATATACCAAACCTGGGGAGAATGACAAGAATGGCTACTGAAAAAAAACTGTACTACATCATCCCATTCTTGTTTAGTAACCAGTTCATTCATAACAGGAAAGGCGTTGCGTAACATATCATCTACAACATTATATACCAACCTTCTGTATTGTTGTACATGATTTGTATACACGCCGGGAATATCATTCCATTTACCCGTTCTGCAATACCCGGCTAATTGGCTTTGATAGCTTTGAGTAAGATTATAAGGTTGCATACATAGCGGGTTGTAAGGCTTTTTGTTTGATTTGATTGAGTTTATTTATTTCATATTGCAGTTCATGCAATTCAGGAATATTAAAATCACGTTCCAATAGTACCGGCACATCGCGTTGTAATTGCTGCATGGTAAAAGCAAACAAATCATATACAGGATCTATGATAGCTTCTCCATGCGTATCGATAATTAAATCATCGGCAACTTTTTCGTGCCCCGCCATGTGAATGTATTTTACCCGTTGCATAGGCAATTGTGCAATAAATGTTTTAGCATTGTACTGATGATTAAAGCTATTGACATACACATTATTCACATCGAGTAACAAATCGCAATCCGCTTCTTCCAAAATAGCATTAATAAAATCTATTTCAGTAAGTTCAGGCGCAACAGGTGTGTAATAGCTTACAATTTCAATGGCTATCTTTCTCTCCAGAAAATCCTGTACCTGTTTAATATTTTCGGCCACATGGTGCACTGCTGCTTCGGTAAAAGGTATGGGCAATAAATCGTATAAATGAGCAT
Organism: Hydrotalea sp. GW822-HT8A01; assembly: GCF_058798575.1. Classification (NCBI taxonomy): domain Bacteria; kingdom Pseudomonadati; phylum Bacteroidota; class Chitinophagia; order Chitinophagales; family Chitinophagaceae; genus Hydrotalea; species Hydrotalea sp. GW822-HT8A01. The sequence goes on along the minus strand of NZ_CM179506.1, from coordinate 1,803,592 downwards.
TATCGCATTTGGCATAACTGAGATGTTCTGAATACAGCACAGCATTAGTTTGTTGCAAAAACTGTTTTACCTGCTTTAAAAAAGCAAAATCTAATGGATCCGGGCTACCGATAGAAAGTGACAACCCATGCGTAAACAGAGGATATTTTTCCAATGCTTTTTGAAATTGTTTTTTCCAATAGCCACCCACTCCCATCCAGTTTTCAGGTGCTACTTCTATAAATGCAGGATGCAGGGTGTTGCTTTCAGCAAAATCGGCTGCAAAATCTTTTCTATAACCTATGCCTACCATAACATTTATTTGTGGTGTGAAACAATAAAGCAGGCAACCCTATTCATAGCGTTACCTGCTTTAGTAAAACATAATTTTAATTACCTGATTTTTTGGTACTGCCGCATTTGCCTTCGCCACATTTACCATCTTTTCCTTTTTTCTTGGTTTTAGTGGTGTCTGATTTTTTTGTTGCGCCACATTTTAATTCAAAATTGTTATTACTAACATTTTTTGTGTGCAGACCGGCAATTACTTCATCTGCAGAAGTTACATGATTGTAACGAATCAGGCTGGATGCATTGGCATTGATTCCGGCTACTGCTAATAATGCTCCGGCTAAAATTGAACCGGCAAGGATACTTTTTTTGTTTTCCATTTTGTGCTTTTTTAAAATGTTTAATGAATAATTATACCCAATAGTCGCACAACCATTCATATCCTGACAAAAGAGAAAAATATTTTTTTAACCATTGCATTCAATAGCAAAAAACTGCAGAAGGATAAAAGAAAATGTAAGACGGCTAACGTATTCGCTATGCAGGTAAAAAAAATGAAACTTACAACAGAAAATAATGGGTTATTCTTGAGATGGAAGTGATTTTAGTATACGTTGCTGCAAAGTATTCGTATCAGATACAGGGATGTTTATATCTGTTTTCTCCGTTTTCATCCAATCATCAATCACTTTGCTTTGGTGTTCGTAATGTACACAGAGGTCGCAAAGACTTAAATGTACTTTTAATTTTATTTTTTCTATCCATAACAGGGGCATCAAAGATTTTTTTTCAATCAATTCCGTTGCTTTTAAACAGGAAATCATCAATGACCGCATTACCTTCCGCTTCATAAATTTATTTTTACTGCATGTGATTCAAACAATTAAATTAATTACATTTTTTATAAGAAGGTACTGATTATTTAAACCAATGTACATCTAAACATTTTCGCAACTGTAATTTAGCCCTGTGTATTATTTGCCAAAAATTAGTAGTAGAAATCTGCAATTCCTGACAAATTTCCTCTCCACTTTTTGCCTCTAAATATTTTAAATGCAAAGCCGAAAACCAGTGTTTGGGCAATTTATCCATACAATTGTTCAGCACTGTTGCAAATTCTGGATTATCTAACAAATGCAAATCGGCATCCTGCCAATTATCTTTAGGTATTTTGTTCATGCGCCAATGGCCATTTTCATCAAAAAAACTTTCAATCAAATCATCGCCATGCTGCAACAATTCATCCTGCCACGATACTTCCGGCATTTTAAAACATTTACGGAAATGATTGGCAATTTTAAAGTTAAGAATACTAAACAACCAGGTTTTGGGTTGGCTTTTGCCCTGAAATGTATGGAATGATTCTACTGCCGATAAAAAAGTATCCTGCACCAAATCTTCGGCCAGTACTTTATCAGAGGTTTTGTGCCAGGCCCACTGAAAAAGTGTATCGGTATATTGTGCTACCCAACATTGTATGGTTGCGGCTTTATTTTGCAGGTCCATTACATTATCCATGTAATAAAAATATATTTATTTTTTGATAATACAGCATATTTTCCACTTAGTATATGGCGCTTTAAGTAAATTTTAAGTAGTCATCTGAAAAACAAATGCAGCCAACAATCCACCAATAATTGGCCCAACAATGGGCACCCAGCTATATTGCCAGTCGGTAGTACCTTTTCCGGGAATTGGCAATAACGAATGTATAATACGTGGGCCTAAATCGCGGGCCGGATTGATGGCATAGCCTGTAACACCCCCTAAACTTAAACCAATGGCCAGCACTACGAATGCCACCGGTAATGCATCTAACGTACCAAGGCTTTGTGCAGGAGAAGACATTTTGAATACACTGAACACCAACACAAAAGCACCAATCATTTCTGTAAGTATGTTCCATCCAAATTTTCTGATGGCAGGTTCGGTACAAAAAGTTGCTTTAATTGTACTTGCATCATTTTGCAAAGCATAGTGTTTGTAAAAAGTAAGCCATACCAGCAATGCACCCGTCATGGCACCTAAAATTTGCGCAGCAATATAACCCGGCACCAACCGCCAGCTAAATTTACCAATGGCAGCTAATGCAATAGTAAAAGCAGGATTTAAATGTCCGCCGCTTGCTTTGGATGACACAAAAACACCTACAAAAACCGCCATAGCCCAACCAAAGGTAATCACTATCCAACCACCACCATGGGCATAAGTATGTTTTAAATGAACATTGGCTACTACCCCATTGCCCAATAAAATTAATAAAACGGTACCCAAATATTCGCCCAGTAATTGATGCATGACCATGTGCCGGATTGTTTTGTTTGAATGTAATTTGTTTTGTTTACAAAAAAATAAAAAAGCAAGAACTCATTACAAGATATATTGTTTTGCCAAATTTGAAAAATGCAATATTTGTGCTGCTTTCCACTCTTCACTGTGAGATAGCTCCTGTTGCATTAAATAAGCCACAGCTGGAGCAGCCTCCAGGGCTGCATGCGCATCTAATAACAACAAGCGTATTCTTCGAGCCAACACATCTTCCACCGTTTGTGCCATTTCATGACGCACAAACCATATTACCTCTGCCTTGGTATAAGGATAATCGGGATGAATGGTTGTTGCCCAATCTTTATTTTCTTTCATAATATCCTGAATAAGGCGGGCATTGGTGCCATACAGATGCCAGTGGGTTGAAAAATTGATGGGCCATCCCCATTTACCAATGGGCAAAGTAGCAGTTACTGCAGGCTTTTTGGTTAATTTACCCAATTGTATGGCATGGTTGATTACATCGGCGGCCATACGGCGATAGGTTGTCCATTTACCACCTGTAATGGTAATTAATCCGGAAGCCGATACCATAATGGTATGATCTCTCGATATCATGGAAGTATTTTTCCCTGCTCCCTTTTTCCGAACCAAAGGCCGTAAACCAACGTACACGCTTTTAACATCACTCATTGAAATGGGCTTGCTGGCATAAATATTATAATTGTCAATAATAAACTGAATTTCTTCTTCCAATGGTTTGGGTTCTGTACTAATTTGTTCAACCGGTGTATCGGTAGTACCCACTATTACTTTGTGGTGCCAGGGAACGGCAAATAATACCCGCCCATCGGTGGTTTTAGGCACCATCAGTGCCTGCGTTGACTGAAATTTTTCCATATCAATGACCAAATGAACACCCTGTGAAGGAGCAATGGAATCGGGCATTTCCGGGTCATCCATTTCCATTACTGAATGGGCAAATACACCTGTGGCATTAATAATAGCATTGGCAGTTACGGTATATTTTTCGCCGTTGATGTGATCCTGAATTACAACTCCTGTTAATTGGCCGCCTTCGTTTTTTGTAAATGAAGCTGCAGCAGCATAATTTAAAACTGTGGCACCATAGCGGTGTGCCGTTGCTGCTAAATCAATACACAAACGGCTGTCATCAAATTGTCCATCTGTATACTGAATACCGCCCTTTAAATTCCCTGTTTTAATAAGGGGCAATGCAGCAATGGTTTTCTTTTTAGATAGTAAACGGGTTCTGCCTATACCCCATCCTATCGATAAAAAATCGTAAAACGCCAGGCCTAAAAAATAGAACCATTTTGTCCAAAATGAATATACCGGTACAATAAATTGCTGGGCATGTGCCAAATGCGGTGCATTCCGCAACAAACGGCCTCTTTCTTTTAAGGCATGCATCACCAAACTTAAGTTGCCTTGAGCCAGATAGCGCACCCCGCCATGTACCAATTTGGTAGAGCGACTGGATGTGCCTTTCGCAAAATCCAATTGTTCAACCAACAAGGTGCTGTAACCTCTGGTGGCAGCATCCAAAGCTGTACCTAATCCGGTAGCGCCGCCTCCAATAATTATAACATCCCAATGTGGTGTATCACGGATATTTTGAATCATCTTTTCTCTTTTCATGATAGCCTGACACTTAAAATATTAAAAAAATAAAAACTATTTATCGTTAGCCCAATGAATAGCAGCATTGACTGCACGATGCCATCCTGCCACAAGCTGTTGGGTTTCTTGGGGTGTTGCCTGCGGTTCAAAGGTTTGCTCCATTTGCCATAAGGCAGCTATTTCATCTCTACTACTGTAAAAGCCCACAGCAAGACCGGCCAGATAAGCTGCTCCTAATGCAGTTGTTTCTGTAATGGCAGGCTTCACTACATTACAACCCAATACATTGCTTTGAAACTGCATTAATAAAGCATTGGCAGTAGCGCCGCCATCTACCCTTAGCTCATGAATGGCAATATCACTATCAGCCTCCATGGCTTTTAGCACATCTACAGTTTGGTAAGCAATACTTTCAATAACGGCACGGGCTATGTGTGCTGCGGTTGTACCCCTGGTTAAACCGGTTAACATACCCTTGGCTTCCTGGTTCCAATACGGTGCACCCAGTCCTGCAAAAGCAGGCACTATATATACCCCCTCTGTGTTTTTTACATGTAAAGCCAATACTTCAATATCGGCAGCATGCCTAATCAGTCCCAACCCATCACGCAACCATTGTACGGTAGCTCCGGCCATAAATACGCTTCCTTCCAAAGCATATTCTGTTTTATCATCAATTTGCCAAGCAATGGTTGTTAACAGGTTGTGTTGTGAGTGTACAATTTTTTCACCGGTTTGCATTAACATAAAACAACCGGTACCATAAGTGTTTTTAACCATACCCGGCTCGGTACACATTTGCCCGAATAAAGCCGCTTGCTGATCACCTGCCATACCGGCTACCGGTGAAGCTGCATTGGTTAAAATAGCATGCGTAACACCATACACTTCGCTGCTACTTTTTACCTGCGGTAAAATTTGCAGGGGTATGTTCATTAATTGCAGTAAATCTTCATCCCATTGCAGGGTATGTATATTGAATAACATGGTACGTGAGGCATTACTTACATCGGTAACAAACACCTTACCGTTGGTTAACTTCCACAATAACCAGCAATCAATAGTGCCAAAACACAATTGGCCTTTTTCTGCTTTTGCTCTGGCGCCGGGCACTTCATCCAAAATCCATTTTAATTTAGTAGCAGAAAAATAGGCATCAATTACCAACCCGGTTTTTTGTTGAATGGTTGGTGCCATGCCTTCTTTTCGCAGTTGGTCGCAGTAAGCAGCGGTACGCCGGTCTTGCCACACAATGGCGTGGCAGATGGGTTCGCCGGTACGTTTATCCCATACTACGGTAGTTTCACGCTGGTTGGTAATGCCAATAGCAGCAATTTGTTGCATGGTAATTTTTGCTTTAATCACTGCTTCAGCAGCTACACTCATTTGTGTACTCCAAATTTCATTGGCATCATGTTCTACCCAACCGGGTTGGGGGAAATGCTGGGTAAACTCTTTCTGAGCAAGAGAAACTATATTGCCTTTTTTATTGAAAATAATGGCTCTGCTGCTGGTAGTACCTGCATCAAAAGCCAGAATAAATTTTTCCATATCGCCATCGTTTGGTTGGAAGGTAATAAATTATAACAGAATGAGTTTAAAATATAAATTAATTTTATGTATATTAATAGCAATAAAGTAAGTTTCAGATTATAATTACCGCGATTTATCCCGATGCCACCCTGCAGGTATTAGCTTACCTAAAAATTTTACAACAAAGCAAAGTGCTTTTGCCATTTCAAGGTACATTCAAACACATAACACACTTACTTCAACCAAAATCTCCATACAAACGCATGGCCATTCAACTACCCTTTACGCTAAGCAAAAAACCGGTTTAAAAACTACAACGAATCAACCAATTGCTCGTTGCAAATGACATTTAGGCATATTCGATGCAAGTTCGGTTTTCAACGCTGTTAAGTCGAACATGCCTCGAACAAGTCTCGAACCAATTTGCCTGCAAATACCCTGTTTGCGGGGTGTAAAACTGCAAAAATGACAGCTAATTATTTTCCATGAAAGCGTTATCAGAGGCTATCAAATAGGTACCCAAAGGGGGCATTTAAAAGCCCAATGGTAACAAAAGTGATGAAAACATATTTAATAAATAATTTATTTCACTACGTAGAAATACGTTATTTTAAATGAAAATTTCCGTATATTTTTATGGCATAACATTTTTGCTGTTATGCTTACCCTGTTTACCAATATTCCTGCCATACCTCGCAGCCCGCCGGTGCTGCACCCCCTTTTGTTTAAATAACAACGAATCACTATTCATTTTTTTCACCAAAATCATTACTTTTTATGAAACTTTTTTTCAGCTTTTTATTACTACTCTGTTGCACCCTAACCGCACATGCCCAATTAGAACAAGGCACCTGGCTGGTGGGGGGTAGTGGCAGTTTTATGTCATACAAATCACAGTATACAAATCTGAATACAACACAATCAACTGATAATCTTAATATTATCATATCATCAGATATTGGTTATTTTATTAAAAGTAAAGTTGTAATCGGACTAAAACCTGAATTTACTAAATATAAAAATGTAGCATACGCCCCTGGTAGTGGGCAATCAAATGACAATCGAATAATGTTAGGCCCATTTATTAGATATTATTTATTAAATGCAGAAAAATCCTATAATATATTGACAGAAATTAGCTATCAGTATGGATTATATTGGTCTACACCTGTTAAGGGTGAAAATCAAACTTTTAGTGCCTTAATTGGACCATCTTTATTTTTAAATTCAAGCGTTGCATTAGAGTTTTTATTTGGTTATTATCAACAAAAAGAAATAATACACTTTCAAAGTGATAATATTTATAATAAAAGAGGGTATCAATTTAGCCTTGGTTTCCAAATTCATTTATTCAAATAAAAAAATTAATTATGAAAAAAGTTATTCTTGCATGCAGTTTTATCTATCTATCACAATACTGTTTATCTTAAAGTTTTCAAATCGCACCAGATATTTCTACTGAACAATGTCCAGGCACAACAATTACTTTTACTGTAAGCATTCAAGCTAAAAGTATTCAAAACGTTCAGGCAAAAGCTTTGAATGTTAACCCAATAGTTGTAAATAATGTATATGACATTTCCTCAAGTAGTGGAATTTATACTTTTAAATTTGATGGTAGTTTCGTTGATGTCAATGATAATCAAACCTTTACTGTTAATTATACAGATATAAATGGAGTAAATTCATTTCATGATTTCACATTTACTAAAATTAAGTCACTCAATATTCCTTCCCCTCTGTATTCTCAGGTTAAGCCAAATCCTGCTAGTATAACTGCACCACGTTGCCAGAGCCAGAATTTTAATATTTATTTTAATAATGTACAATTTTCCAATTCTGCCTTATCCACCCCTATTGCCTATGGAACCATTACCGATTATGAATATCTTTTACCAAAGGGATGGATGCTGAATGGGCAAACTGCTACGGGTACAAACTGGTTACCCGGTAAAAATAATGTATCTGTTACCAGTGATTTGTCGAATGGAGATAATACTTATATCCAAATAAGAGCAGTAAATCCCTGTGGTGCTAATCTGATCAAAGGGCATAATTCCGATATAGGTTTAATAAAGGTTTCCCGCCCTGCTCCTACTTTAAGCATTACAGGTAATTCATTTAACTTATGTAATGCTACTACTGGTGCATATACCATTAATGGAATACCGCCCGGTGCCACCGTACTTTGGCAAATAGATAATACTACCCTTGCACAAATTAATGGCCCTAATAATACCAACACCATTAATGTTACCGCCAATAGCAATGGCTTTAATGGAGATGTGGTTTTAACTGCTACTGTACAACAGTGCACTTTTACTTATCCAGTTACGGCTACCATTACCATTGGTACAGGAACACCACCTACTATAACCAATTTAAATTATGATAACAGGTGCGGCTCTTTTGCAGAAGCTTATTGTAATAATCCACCTAACTCTACCGGATTTATTTGGAGCTTTAATTTTGGACAGATTATTCAAAACAATCCCGGTTATTATGGTAACTATTTTAAAATACAACCCATACCTAACCAAAGCACACCGGGTAATACCTATTATGATTATTTAAGTGTACAGGCCACTAATAATTGTGGCGTATCGGCAGCCAGTGCTACCTCTTCTTTTACTGTTGGGCCTATAGCAGCTAACTGCGGCAGTGGCGGTGGCAAAGGATATTTAAGTACAGCCCCGGTTATTGGTCAACCCCTTGCAGAAAACAATATTACCCTGCACAAAAATGTGCGAGTGTTTCCTAATCCTGTTAAGGCTTCTCTCTCTATTCAACTGCCCGATAGTATTCACTTATCGAACACCTTTATTACCATTACCAATTTAGATGGCAGGCGGATAATTACCCTGCATCCCAATAGCCTTAGCCCGCTTATTTCCACTACACATTGGGCGGCAGGTATCTACCTTGTTACCATTTATGAGGGTACTAAAAAAATAGCTGTACAACAAGTACTGAAATATGAATAAATGAATGAAGCAGATGTACCATTTTATTCAATAAAATACGGAATTCATTAAACAGAAAAGAGGCCACGTGTAAAAACGTTGGCCTCTTTTTTAAGTAGCGAGGATGGGAATTGAACTTTATTTATAATAGCCACTTTTATTTTCACTTTAACTTCATTGTATGCACTTCAACAAACCAATACTTCTACTCTTAACATTTATCGCTCAGTATTTTACTCAAGTTAATACATTATCATAATAGGTGATTTCACTACGTAGAAATACGTTATTTTAAATGAAAATTTTCGTATATTTTTATGGCATAACATTTTTGCTGTTATGCTTACCCTGTTTACCAATATTCCTGCCATACCTCGCAGCCCGCCGGTGCTGCACCCCCTTTTGTTTAAATAACAACGAATCACTATTCATTTTTTTCACCAAAATCATTACTTTTTATGAAACTTTTTTTCAGCTTTTTATTACTACTCTGTTGCACCCTAACCGCACATGCCCAATTAGAACAAGGCACCTGGCTGGTGGGGGGTGCATTTAGCTTTAGTACTGATGAAAGTAGAACCCCGTATCCAAATTCTACAATAATTAGTGTTTATCGAAATACAAATTTTAAAATAAATCCAAGTATTGGCTATTTTCTTTTTGATAAATTAGCCGCCGGTATTAAGCCTCAATTTACCTGGTACAAAGCCACTCCAATTGAAAATAGTACTGGCACAGCAAATTATACACGCTTTTGGATAGGCCCATTTATACGATATTATTTACTTAAGCCGGACAGGCAATGGAACTTTTTAACCGAAGCAAACTATCAGTATGAAATTACTTTTAATAAACCGGATAAAGTAGGTTCGAATAATTATTCTTTTAATGCAGGGCCTGTTATTTATTTAAATTCATCAGTAGGTATAGAATTTTTAATGGGCTATTATTATTTAACCTATGGTGCGGGGAAACAATTTAATGAGTTCAGAGGTGTACAATTAAATATTGGTTTACAAATTCATTTAACAAAATAAAAATATTTATATGAAAAAAATAATTTTTCTGTTTTGCAGTTTAATATTTACAGTAACAGTGATAAAAGCGCAAGCAACATACTCAATTATACCAGATATTAATCAGGAATATTGCCCAAATCAAAATATCAATTTCACTATTACAATTACAGGAGCTACGAATGTTAGACTTTCATCCAAGGCAAATATCATTCCACCCACAATTATAACCCCGCTTGCACAAGATCAATCAAATCCTTCAGTTTATACTTTTACAGGTAGTTTTCAAGATTATAATGAGCAACAAACTTTTACTTTGTATTATGATGATGTTACTTTGGGGCCTGGAAAATCATATGATTTCACATTTACTAAAATTAAGTCACTCAATATTCCTTCCCCTCTGTATTCTCAGGTTAAGCCAAATCCTGCTAGTATAACTGCACCACGTTGCCAGAGCCAGAATTTTAATATTTATTTTAATAATGTACAATTTTCCAATTCTGCCTTATCCACCCCTATTGCCTATGGAACCATTACCGATTATGAATATCTTTTACCAAAGGGATGGATGCTGAATGGGCAAACTGCTACGGGTACAAACTGGTTACCCGGTAAAAATAATGTATCTGTTACCAGTGATTTGTCGAATGGAGATAATACTTATATCCAAATAAGAGCAGTAAATCCCTGTGGTGCTAATCTGATCAAAGGGCATAATTCCGATATAGGTTTAATAAAGGTTTCCCGCCCTGCTCCTACTTTAAGCATTACAGGTAATTCATTTAACTTATGTAATGCTACTACTGGTGCATATACCATTAATGGAATACCGCCCGGTGCCACCGTACTTTGGCAAATAGATAATACTACCCTTGCACAAATTAATGGCCCTAATAATACCAACACCATTAATGTTACCGCCAATAGCAATGGCTTTAATGGAGATGTGGTTTTAACTGCTACTGTACAACAGTGCACTTTTACTTATCCAGTTACGGCTACCATTACCATTGGTACAGGAACACCACCTACTATAACCAATTTAAATTATGATAACAGGTGCGGCTCTTTTGCAGAAGCTTATTGTAATAATCCACCTAACTCTACCGGATTTATTTGGAGCTTTAATTTTGGACAGATTATTCAAAACAATCCCGGTTATTATGGTAACTATTTTAAAATACAACCCATACCTAACCAAAGCACACCGGGTAATACCTATTATGATTATTTAAGTGTACAGGCCACTAATAATTGTGGCGTATCGGCAGCCAGTGCTACCTCTTCTTTTACTGTTGGGCCTATAGCAGCTAACTGCGGCAGTGGCGGTGGCAAAGGATATTTAAGTACAGCCCCGGTTATTGGTCAACCCCTTGCAGAAAACAATATTACCCTGCACAAAAATGTGCGAGTGTTTCCTAATCCTGTTAAGGCTTCTCTCTCTATTCAACTGCCCGATAGTATTCACTTATCGAACACCTTTATTACCATTACCAATTTAGATGGCAGGCGGATAATTACCCTGCATCCCAATAGCCTTAGCCCGCTTATTTCCACTACACATTGGGCGGCAGGTATCTACCTTGTTACCATTTATGAGGGTACTAAAAAAATAGCTGTACAACAAGTACTGAAATATGAATAAATGAATGAAGCAGATGTACCATTTTATTCAATAAAATACGGAATTCATTAAACAGAAAAGAGGCCACGTGTAAAAACGTTGGCCTCTTTTTTAAGTAGCGAGGATGGGAATTGAACTTTATTTATAATAGCCACTTTTATTTTCACTTTAACTTCATTGTATGCACTTCAACAAACCAATACTTCTACTCTTAACATTTATCGCTCAGTATTTTACTCAAGTTAATACATTATCATAATAGGTGATTTCACTACGTAGAAATACGTTATTTTAAATGAAAATTTTCGTATATTTTTATGGCATAACATTTTTGCTGTTATGCTTACCCTGTTTACCAATATTCCTGCCATACCTCGCAGCCCGCCGGTGCTGCACCCCCTTTTGTTTAAATAACAACGAATCACTATTCATTTTTTTCACCAAAATCATTACTTTTTATGAAACTTTTTTTCAGCTTTTTATTACTACTCTGTTGCACCCTAACCGCACATGCCCAATTAGAACAAGGCACCTGGCTGGTGGGGGGTAGTGGTAGCTATTATAATTATACAGCTCTAAATAGCGGACCCAACTATAGTACTGATAGTAAATATACCAACATTAGTTTAACACCATATATTGGTATTTTTATCTTGGACAAATTTGCAGTAGGTGTACTACCTACCTTTTCATCAGTAAAAGGTAAAGTGACAAGTACTGGTGGAATGTCTACAAATGTCCAACGATATCGAATTGGGCCATTTGCCAGATATTATATTTTAAATGCTGCCAACCCATTTAATATTGTAACTGCAATTAGCTATCAGTACGGGGTTTTTGGCGGCATAGCTACAGGCAATTTAACCACTTTTTCTGCTTTAGCAGGTCCTGTTATTTATTTTAATTCTGTGGTTGGGTTAGAAATGCTACTCGGATATAATTATAGTAAGGAAATGCAAACTGATGTTGGTGGCATTAATGCTATTACTAAAGGCTTTCAAATAAGTGTAGGCTTTCAGATTCATTTAAAAAAATAAAAATATCATTATGAAAAATTCATTCATCATTATTGCTTTAATTTTTTCTGCTCAATGTGCTTTTTCGCAAATTATTTCCCCTGCAGAAGATACTGAATTCTGTCCATTACAGGATATTACTTTTACAGTAACACTACCAAGAATTTTAGATAATACTGTTCCATCTGTCGCTTCTTCTACAAATGGCCCAATTGTAATAACCGGAATTTTACCCAGTTCTATTGTTAATACCCCAACACAAACTACATGTACATTTGTTGGTAGATTTCGTGATGTAAACATTAATCAAGTATTTAATGTAAGGTACCAAACTAATCCTGATACCATTAGATCATATTCGTTTTCATTCAAAAAAATAAAGTCATTATTTTACAACATCACACCTTCTACTACTTGTAAGCCATTACAACTCAATATTGCATCGGTTACTGTTCCAAGATGTCAGATTGTTAACATACCCATTAATTTCCAAAATATACAATGGAGTACTTATGGAGAAAACCCGGCATATTGTTTTGGGACTATTACAACATACGAATATTTGCTACCGAAAAACTGGGCAATTGGTAATAGCACTTCAGATGGTACAAGCTGGATTAAAGCAGGAAATAATGTAACGGTTACTTCCGATTTTTCAAATGGAATAAATGGTAGCATCCAAGTTAGACCTTCAAATAATTGTGACATAAATTTAGCAAATGGATATATTCCTGCCCAAATTAGTATTTCCCGCCCTGCTCCTACTTTAAGCATAACAGGTAATTCATTTAACTTATGTAATGCTACCAGTGGTGCATATACCATTAATGGAATACCGCCCGGTGCCACTGTACTTTGGCAAGTAGACAATATTACCCTTGCACAAATTAATGGCCCTACTAATACCAACACCGTTAATGTTACCGCCAATAGCAATGGCTTTAATGGTGATGTGGTTTTAACTGCTACCGTTCAACAATGCACTTTTACTTATACGGTTACAGCTACCATTACCATTGGTACAGGTACCCCACCTACTATTACCAATTTAAATTATGATAACAGGTGCGGCTCTTTTGCAGAAGCTTATTGTAATAACCCACCTAACTCTACCGGTTTTATCTGGAGTTTTAACTTTGGTCAAGTAATACAAAATAATCCCGGTTATTATGGTAACTATTTTAAAATACAACCCATACCGAACCAAAGTACACCGGGTAATACCTATTATGATTATTTAAGTGTGCAGGCTACCAATAATTGTGGCGTATCGGCAGCAAGTGCTACTTCTTCTTTTACGGTTGGGCCTATTGCTTCCAACTGCGGCAGTGGCGGTGGTGGTAAAGGATATTTAAGTACAGGCCCGGTTATTGGTCAACCCCTTGCAGAAAACAATATTACCCTGCACAAAAATGTGCGAGTGTTTCCTAATCCTGTTAAGGCTTCTCTCTCTATTCAACTGCCCGATAGTATTCACTTATCGAACACCTTTATTACCATTACCAATTTAGATGGCAGGCGGATAATTACCCTGCATCCCAATAGCCTTAGCCCGCTTATTTCCACTACACATTGGGCGGCAGGTATGTACCTTGTTACCATTTATGAGGGTACTAAAAAAATAGCTGTACAGCAAGTACTGAAATATAAATAAATGTATAAAGCAGATTTACAATTCTTTGCAATAAAATGCGGAATTGTTTAAACAGAAAAGACGCCACGTGTAAAAACGTTGGCCTCTTTTTTAAGTAGCGAGGATGGAAATTGAACTTAATTTATAATAGCCACTTTTATTTTCACTTTAACTTCATTGTATGCACTTCAACAAACCAATATTTCTACTCTTAACATTTATCGCTCAGTATTATACTCAAGTTAATACATTATCATAATAGGTGATTTCACTACGTAGAAATACGTTATTTTAAATGAAAATTTTCGTATATTTTTATAGCGTAACATTTTTACTGTTATGCATACCCTGTTTACCAATATTCCTGCCATACCTCGCAGCCCGCCGGTGCTGCACCCCCTTTTGTATAAATAACAACGAATCACTATTCATTTTTTTCACCAAAATCATTACTTTTTATGAAACTTTTTTTCAGCTTTTTATTACTACTCTGTTGCACCCTAACCGCACATGCCCAATTAGAACAAGGCACCTGGCTGGTAGGGGGTAGCGGGAGTTATAGTCATTCTAAAAACGATAATAATACATTATTTACTACTATACATGCCAACCCAAGAATTGGTTATTTTATTGCAGACAAATTATCAACAGGTGTACAAGCCATGTATACCTATCAAGCAAATGATAATGGTTATAATGGAGGCGGCATCTATAGCCATAGCTTATTGATGGGCATTTTTGCAAGATATTATATATTAAAAACAGAACAAATATTTAATGTACTAACTGAAGTAAGCTATAACTATGGTTATTCCGGCATTGATGGCTATTACACTATTATGAGTAGTGGTAAACATGGCTATGCATCCATAGCTGTTGGCCCTACACTATTTGTAAACAGTGCTATAGGCTTAGAAAGCACGATTTCCTATTTGTATGGCAATTCACAAAACCAAAATTGGCAACTTAATTTGGGCATTAATGTTTATTTATTCAAATAATTTTAAATTATTACAATATGAAACACTCAAAATTTTTATTGTTAACAGTTTGTGTTTGTTTTATACTAAGCAATGCAAAATCACAAACAAATACATTTAGTATTAATTATCAGAATATCAGTAGTTTAAGTACCGCCGTGTGCAATGCTTTAAATAATAGCACCCCACCTAAAATTGGAGGTTTTTATCACTACCCCATAAGTGGCGGTGTTAACTATGATGGTACAGAGTTAATTTTAAATACGCAATACAGCTCCACTTCAAGCGCTAATTTGGGTACCGCTTATGCCATTAATTTTCCTTTTAAAGCAGGTTATTTGTATCGGTTTTCTATCAACGCAAAAGGAGTTGTTGGTAGTAATTCCAATAACTATCCAACCATTTTTACAACGCTTTCTGATCAAATACCTGATCCTAATACTACTAATAACAATCCAACCGCCTGTAATGCAGTGCCACAAACCAATTGGGGGTTTTTATTGGGTTATCCGGTATTGTATTTTTTCCAAACAATTAATGCATTCACTACCTATAACAGCCCGGGAACCTATACTGCACCTGCTACCAAAACACCTAAATATTTGTTTATTTTAGCATATGGGGGGATACCTCAGCTAATCAGGTTCAAATTAAAAGTGTAACCATTACTGAAACGCCTCCTACCGCTTTTAACTTAACTGCTTCCAGCACTTCCATTCCTTGCGGCAATACACAACCCATTACATTTACTATTACTGGAACCGGCGTTCCACAAGGGGCCTCCTTAACTTATAATTTCAATGTAGGCTCGGGAAACAATGGCTGGTTATATAATGGTACTAATGCGCCATCTAACATTCCCTCTTCTACTAACACCCTCTCACTCACACCGGTTTGTGGCAGCGCATTGAGCAATATTAGTGCAACAGTATCATTAAATGGTACCAATTATAATACTAATTCAGTAGCGGTTTCCATCACACAACCCAATTTATCTATTAACGGGGTTAGTAGTTTTTGTAGTGGTAGTAATAACTATTTTATCAATAATTTACCCTGTAATGCAACGGTGATTTGGTCTGTTGCTCCTTATGGCATTGCCAACCTTGCTACTAATGGCAATACAGCTACACTTAGCCAAATCGGCAATGGGGATGTTATTTTGCAAGCTGCTGTTAATAATGTATGTGGACAAAACTATCCTTCCATTCCACAAACCATTCATATTGGAACGCCTAACCCACCTACTATTACCAACTTAAATTATGATAATACCTGTGGCACGTTTGTGGAAGCTTATTGCGATATTCCGACTAATGTCACCGGGTTTATCTGGAATTTTAATTATGGGCAGGTTGTACAAAATAATCCCGGCACATCCGGCAACTATTTTTTATTAAAACCTTTAGGACAAAATAAAGCTGGTTTTACCTATTATGATTATTTAAGTGTAC
The DNA here is from genome assembly GCF_058798575.1 of Hydrotalea sp. GW822-HT8A01. Taxonomy (NCBI): domain Bacteria; kingdom Pseudomonadati; phylum Bacteroidota; class Chitinophagia; order Chitinophagales; family Chitinophagaceae; genus Hydrotalea; species Hydrotalea sp. GW822-HT8A01. The sequence goes on along the minus strand of NZ_CM179506.1, from coordinate 1,787,188 downwards.
AGGCCACCAATAATTGCGGGGTATCAGCAGCCAGTGCTACCTCTTCTTTTACTGTTGGGCCTATAGCAGCTAACTGCGGCAGTGGGGGTGGCAAAGGATATTTAAGTACAGGCCCGGTTATTGGTCAACCTCTTGCAGAAACCAAGGCTTATACCAACAACAATGTGCGAGTGTTTCCTAATCCCCTTAGGGCTTCACTCACTATTCAACTACCCGATACCACTGATTTAGCTAATGCCTTTATTACCATTACTAATTTAGATGGCAGGTTAATACATTCCCTACGCCCCAATACCCTTCAACCAATAATTAATACTACACACTGGGCCGCAGGTACTTATCTGGTTATTTTATATGAAGGCAATAAGAAAAGAACCGTGCAACAAATTATTAAATATTAATCCCCTGCAAAATAGCAAAGAGGACGGCAATAACAACACCGGCCTCTTTTTTTGTAGCGAGGATGGGAATTGAACCCATCACCTCAGGGTTATGAATCCTGCGCTCTAACCAACTGAGCTACCTCGCCATTTCGGGCTGCAAATATAGTATATAGAATGGTTTGGCAAAGTTTAGTAAGCTAAAAGTTTCGCTATTCGTTTTTCTATTTCTGTAATTGCCGGTAACATGGCAGCTTCTAATGCTACATGAATGGGTACAGCAGGGGTATTTAACGCACCCATTACTTCAACCGGGGCATCTAAAAACTGGTAACAACAATGGGAAATTCTGTATGCTAATGCTTCTGCAAATGAATTATTTTGTTGTTCTTCCGTAAGAACCAATACTTTTCCATGGCGGGTAACGGTTTCTTTAATGCAAGTTTCATCTAATGGAAACAGGGTGCGCAAATCAACAATTTCAACCTGACCGGGAAATGGATGTGCTGCCTGCTTGGCCCAATATACACCCATGCCATACGTAATAATGCAAATGGAAGTGCCTTGCTTAATGTGCTGTGGGGAAGCTTCTAAAATCCTTGCAGCTTTACCCAATGGCAAAATGTAATCGGCAGCCGGTTCGGGCATTTTGGCACCATCAGTACCGGGCACTTTGCTCCAATACAACCCTTTATGTTCTAACATAATTACGGGATTGGGGTCGTAAAAAGCAGCTTTCATTAATCCCTTCATGTCTGCTGCATTAGAGGGATATACTACTTTTATTCCCTTGATAGACAATAGCGTACTTTCAATACTGCCGCTGTGATAGGGGCCACCACCCCCATAAGCACCAGTGGGTATGCGCAACACCATTTGTACCGGGAATTTGCCATTACTGAGGTAGCAGGATTTGGCAATTTCAGTAACCAACTGATTAAAGCCCGGATAAATATAATCGGCAAATTGCACCTCTACAATTGGTTTTAAACCGGCAGCCGACATGCCCGCTGTAGAACCCACAATATAAGCCTCCTGAATGGCCGTATTAAATACCCGATTATCGCCAAATTTTTCGGCTAAAGTAGCTGCTTCTCTAAACACACCTCCCAAACGCCTGCCTACATCCTGCCCGTACAATAAGGCCTCAGGGTGGGCAGCTAAAATTTCTTCAATGGCATGTAAGGCCGCATCTACCATCAACACTTTTTCAGCCGTTTTGGGGCTTCGATCTCCCTTTTCTTCAGTAATAGCAGCAGGTGCAAATACATGTTCGGTTACTGTGGCCGTATTCGGTTCAGGAGCGGCCACTGCTTTTTCAAATGCCCCATCTGCCATTTGCCGGGCAGTAGCTTCTATTTCCAGAATAATTGTTTCGGTAATACCCGCTTCCAGTAAAGTTTGCCGCAGCTGCGGAATGGGATCATTTTCACTATGCTGTTGCAGATTTTCTTTACTACGATAAAATTCACGCCGCACCCCGCTAGTGTGGTGTCCTAATAAAGGTACAGTGGCATGTACCAAAACGGGTTTACGCTCGGTTCTGGCATAAGCAAATGCCTGTTGCATGGTTTGGTAACTTTGCACAAACTGGGCACCGTTACATTGCAGTTTATGCAATCCTTTAAATCCATCGGCATACTCAAAAGCATTCATGGCACGCACTTCGGTTGTGGCAGCGCTAATGCTCCAGCCGTTATCCTGCACCAAATAAATAATGGGTAATTGTTTTAAAACGGCAAATTGCCAGGCTTCACTTACTTCACCTTCGGTAACGCTACCATCGCCCAACGAACACAATACTACCGGCAATGGGTTAAGGTTTTGGGGCAATAAACCTTGTTGTAATTGGTATTGAATGGCTTGTGCAATGCCGGTAGCCGGAATGGCCTGCATGCCGGTAGCACTGCTTTGGTGCATTATTTTGGGTTTATCGGCATCGCGGCTGTTGGGATGGCAGTAATAAGAACGCCCACCCGAAAATGGGTCGGTGGCTTTGGCCAATAATTGTAACATCAATTGTTCAGGTTCAAACCCTGCTGCCATCATTAAACTATCATCTCTATAATAGGGACTGAGCCAATCGGTATGTAATAATTGTAATCCGGCGGCTATCTGAATGGCTTCATGGCCTGCTGAGGTAGAATGTACATATTTGGTAATGGTTCGGTTTTCTTCGTAAAGGGCTGCCATGGAGCGGGCGGTAAACATGATGCGATAAGCACGCAAAAGCAAATCAGTCGTTAGCATATTTTTCCTACCGTTACCAGCAGTAGCGGTAATTATTTAATGGTTAATTCAAACATTTTTTCTTTACCCAGAAATCCGGTTAATTCATCGCCCACCACACATTCACCCACACCGGCAGGGGTACCGGTAAAAATTAAATCGCCAATATTGAGTGAAAAATAATTGGAAATATGTGCAATTAGATAATCTACCGAATAAATCATTTGTGAAGTATTGCCCAATTGAACCTGTTCATTGTTTTTGAAGAGCGAAAATTCAATCGATTTCTTCATCATATCTTTTTCAACAGGCATCCATTTGCCCACTACGGCCGATTGATCCCAAGCCTTAGCCTTCTCCCAGGGCAGACCTTTTTTCTTTAATTCATTTTGAATATCACGGGCTGTAAAATCAATACCAACAGTTATTTTATTGTAAAAATGCTGTGCATCTTTTTGTTTAACATATTTACCGTTTTTACAGATTTGGAAAACTAATTCGGCTTCGTAATGTAATTCGTTGGTAAATTCAGGATAATAAAAAGGAACATTGGTTTTTTGTAAAGCCGATTTAGGCTTCATGAAAATAACCGGCTCTTCCGGAATGGCATTTCCCAATTCTTTTGCGTGTTCTGCATAATTTCTTCCAACACAAAAAATTTTCATACTCCTGTTAATTTAGGGTTACTATGTAATATACCCTTTGCCACTTATCTAATCAATATCGCGAATTTACTTAAATCGAAGTAAAGTTTTTCATATTGGCTCAAAAATGATAAGATTAGGGGATAAACTTATAGCTGTTAGCCATATTCATTGTTTTTTCTATACCCACAGCAGCGAATTGTTCAATGATATCTACACATTTTTCAATTTTTTGCCGAACGATGGGTTGTTCATTGGGGAGCCATTTGCTTAAAACAAATTCGGCCTGCATGCCTTTGGGATAGTTATTGCCAATACCAAAGCGTAATTTGGGGTATTGGTCGGTACCAATTGTTAATTGAATATCTTTTAACCCGTTATGGCCGGCCGGGCTACCGGAAGCACGTAAACGGAGTACTTCTATGGGCAAAGCCAGATCATCTACAATGGTTAAGGTTTGTTCTAAGGGTATGGCTGTTTTATCGAGCCAGTATTTAAAGGCTTTTCCACTTAAATTCATAAACGTGGTGGGTTTAATACAAATAAACTGATGCCCTTTCCATTTTACTTCGGCCTTAAAAGCCAGGCGGTCGGGCATAAAAAAGCCACCATGTTTTAATACAAAAGCATCCACCACATCAAAGCCAATATTGTGGCGGGTATGCATGTATTCCGGACCTATATTCCCCAATCCTACAATTAAATATTTTTTCATGTAAGTATTCATTTAGCAATGACCTAACTGAAATATAGTACCACAAGGTTATAAGCAAAAACAGTTATACAAAAGCATTTATGGCTGTAAATATATTGAGAGCGTGGCTAATTTGAGGTCAAAAAAAATCCCCCGGCAAACACCGGAGGATATATTTGGGTTGAATTTGAACCTTATTTCTTGGCAGGAGCTGCTGCTTCTTCCTGTTTTAACTGGCGTGTCATAACAACAGATGCAATAGGAATACGTGGAGAGTTTAAAATTTCCATGTGCTCCGCCTTTACATCTTCAACGCGGATATTACCGTTTAGTTCCAGATTGCTAATATCTACTTCAATAAATTCACGCAGGTATTTAGGTAAAGTTTTTACTTTCAATGCCTTCATTTTAATCACTAATTTCCCTCCACCTTTTACACCGATAGAAGTACCGGTAAAATGAAGGGGTAAGGTTGCAATTACTTTTTTGTTATCCTGCAGTTCTAATAAATCAATATGATCCAATGAATCATTCACCCTGTCAAACTGCAAATCTTTTAAAATACAACGGTAGGTTTTACCGTCAACTTTAACTTCAGCAATCTGAAATTCTGCTGTGTACACCAGATCTTTAAAGGCCTTTACAGGCGCAGCAAAATTAATTTCTTTTTCGCCACCGTAAATTACACCTGGCACCATTTCCTGAGAGCGAATTTGTCGGGTGGCTTTTTTCCCGGTTTCGGTCCTCAGTTGTCCATCGATTGTAATCGTTTTCATTGTTGTTTTTGTTTTAATAACTACTTACTTTTTTTTATTGGGTATTGTAGTTATTGTGAGATAATTTTTTGGATGGCAAAGGTAAGGGAATGCACCTAAAAAAAGCACCAGCCAATAAAATTTATCGTTTACCGGTGCTTTCTATATTTTTCTGGCACTTAAATAGTCTTTAAACTCTGGTATTTCTTAGTTGCGAATGAATGAAAAGGCTGGTAATGCTTTTGTTTTCGTAAGCATTTCTAATAGCAATGGCAAATAAATCGGCTACAGAAAGTACTTTTATTTTTTTGGTATTGGGATTAGCTAAAGGAATGGTATCGCAAACCACCAATTCTTCCAGTTCACTGTTTTCAATATTTTGGTAGGCATTACCACTTAAAACCGGATGGGTACATAAGGCACGCACACTGGTAGCGCCTTTTTCTTTAAGCAGGGCAGCGGCTTTTGCTAATGTACTGCCTGTATCGCAAATATCATCAATTAAAATAATATCTTTTCCGGTAACATCGCCAATTACTACCATGCTGGCAATTTCGTTGGCACGTTTTCGGTGTTTATCGCAAATAACCATTTCTGCATTAAAATAACTGGCAATTTCGCGAACGCGGTTACTACTGCCCACATCGGGCGATGCGAAGGTGAGGTTGTCTAATTTCAATTGTTCTATGTATGGAATAAAAATAGCGGAACTGTCTAAATGATCTACCGGTATTTCAAAGAAAGCCTGAATTTGCGGTGCATGTAAATCCATGGTAATAATACGGTTGGCACCGGCTGCTTCTAACAAACTGGCTACTAATTTGCTGCCAATGGCCACCCTTGGGCGGTCTTTTCGATCCTGGCGGGCATAACCATAATAGGGAATAACGGCAATAATTTTATAGGCGCTGGCTCTTTTGGCCGCATCAATCATCAATAACAATTCCATTAAATTATCAGCCGGGGCAAAAGTGCTTTGTACTAAAAAAACATAATCACCACGAATACTTTCTAAAAAAACCGGCTGCATTTCGCCATCGCTGAATTTTTGAATATTTACTTTCCCAAGCGGAGCGCCAAATCGTTGTGCAATTTTTTCTGCTAATTTTTGCGAACCGGCACCGGCAAAAACTTTAACTGAAGGATTCATAATAACTGGAATGAGTTGCGAAGATAACCATTCAACGAGGAAATGAGAAAACAGGATTTCCGCATTTTGTGAACAAAGTTTATTTTTATAATACATAAAAAATCATCTTCATTCATATCAACTGCTTATGGCACAAACCAGTATTAAACAATGGGCTGTAGATGACCGCCCCAGAGAAAAAATGTTATTGAAAGGATGCGGTGCATTAAGTAATGCAGAGCTACTGGCTATTTTAATGAATAATGGAACTGCCAATACATCTGCATTGGAATTAGCCAAAACTTTGTTGCATGCAGTAAACAATAATTTAACCCGATTAGCGGGGATGAGTGTACCTGAAATACTCCAATTAAAAATTAAAGGAATAGGGCCTGCAAAAGCAGTAACCATTGTTGCCGCATTAGAGTTAGGAATTAGAACCCATACTTTTCAACAAAAGAAAGCATGTGTTATTACCAGTAAAGATGCCGCCGATTATTTAAGGGCACAATTGCAACACAAACCAATTGAAATGTTTGTGGCTATTTATTTAAACCGTGCCAACAAAATAATACGGCATGAAGTAATTAGCACCGGAGGCATTACGGGTACAATAGCCGATCCGAGAATTATTTTAAGAAAGGCCTTAGAATGTAATGCCAGTTCAATGATTTTATCGCATAACCACCCCAGTGGTAATTTAAAACCCAGTCCTGCAGACAAAGAACTAACCCAAAAAATAAAGCAGGCTGCTTTATTAATTGACATGGTGGTATTAGACCATATTATTGTAAGCCATGAAGGTTATTTCAGCTTTGCTGATGAGGGACTATTATAATGAAAACACATAATATATTAATATACTATATATTATATGTTCCAAACACCTATTTATGCCTGTGCAGTAGGCCCCCCAAAGTTGAGTGGAATTTCAACCTGTTCCATATCCTGAATAGGGCCATTGGCAGCCTCGTAACGTTGAATATTTTCGGTTAATGCTTTCATGAAACGCTTGGCATGCATGGGTGTTAAAACAATTCTGCTTTTTACTTTACTTTTTGGTGTGCCCGGCATTACATTCACAAAATCTACCACAAACTCAGCATGGCTATGGGTAATGATGGCTAAGTTGGCATATACGCCTTCGGCTACTTCTTCAGAAATTTCAATATTTAACTGGTTATTGGGCACTTGTTGCATGTAATTTAAATTTTGTTCGAAGATAGGGCAAGCTATTCATTCCTAAACATAAAAAAGCGACAGAAATATTGCTCTGCCGCCTTTTAGTTGAAGTATTTAATACACAACAAACAAATGTTTATTGCATCCAGAATAATTTAATGGTAACATCATCGCCACCCATTGCACTTATAGCTGCCGTATAGCTGGGGCCATTGGCTGTTGCTTCATTGGCAGGATAAGTATAACGCCATGGAAATGCAGACTGCGGATTACCCGGAACTGCCATTGCAGGGTAATACAATCTGCGGATGGATGTCCAGGCATCAAAACCTCTCATATAATAAGCAATGTATTGCTGTAATCCAATGGCTTGTTTCCAATGAACAGAAGAAGTATTGGTTCCGGTACTACCAATAGCGCCGGCACCCAATCCGCCCGGTGCTGTAGCATAAGCAACGGAAGGCTGTGCCAAATAAGTAGCAGCATCGGCTGCAGAACCACCCCATGCTTCAATAGAAGCGGTAACACCATTGTTATAAAAAGTTGCAGCACTGCCTGCAATAAAATTTCTTTCAACAGCCTCTGCATGCAGGAAAGAAATTTCTGCATAATCTAATAATACAGAGGGAGCAGCAGGATCTACAATTGTGCCGGTTAAAGGGCTGAAATAGGGATTGGAAAAGTTGTTCCATGTATTGGTTACACCAACGGTACCGCCTACATCACTACCACTATACTGGTTGGTATAATAGGCAGAACGGCGAGGGTCATTTAATGCCACCATTGGGCTCAGTAACGTTTTGGTAATCACATAATCCTTTCTGTTGCTTTGTATCAGGTTTACCCAAACCGGATTCGCATTGGGTGTAATACCAGTATATACAAATACTGCATTATCGGCATTAGATTGGAATACACCGCCGGCAATGGCTTCATTTACTTTGGTTTTAGCCGTTGCAGGGTCAGAATCTGCAATCAGCATCGCCATTTTTAATTTTAGAGAGTTGGCAAAGGTTTTCCATTTAGCCACATTGCCACCATATATTAAATCGGCAGTACCAAAACTAGGTGCACTGGTATTTAATCCATTAATACAGGTATCCAACCTTTTTAATAAATCGTAATAAACGGTTTTAGCATCATCATAAGCCGGGAAAGGATATTTGTTGATATTATTGGCCTGTGTGTAAGGTATATTACCAAATGTATTTACCAAATAATAATACGTATACACTTCCATAATGTCGGTAATTTCCAGCTCGTTTTTAACAACAGCCGGATCAGTAACATCAGTAGGAATTAACAGTTTGGCTTGTTGAAAATTATTCAATGCACCTACATACAGGTTATTCCAAAAGTTTTGTGGAATATTTCTGTTTCCCAAATTGTAGTTACTCTCATCGGTATAAGTAGCTTCTGTCCAGTATTGAGCTACCAATTGAAAAATATTCGAGTTTACATTAGGTGTAGTAATGTAATCCACCAAATTTTTCTGTCCGTTGGTAAACAACGCATAAGAAGGAGCAGAAGAGGGATTCTTGGTATCGATATTCAGATTGATCATGTTTTTTTGACAGGATGCCAACGCAAATACCGATAGGACGCTATAAAATATTAATTTTTTCATAATACCTGATTTTAGAATTTGAATTTAACATTGAAGCCGATATTGCGTACAGCAGGATATGAACCACTCTGATAGCCTTGTGCATTGCCTGCACCCAAACCATCTTCAGGATCGGCATAAGGAACATTTTTGCTGATAATCCATAAATTTCTTCCCACAATAGCAAAATCAATTCCTTTAATGGGCTTCATTTTTTCAACAGCTTTTTGAGGTAATGAATAAGAAATATTCAGTTCTCTTAATTTAACAAAGCTGGCATCATAAACAAAGGCTCTGGCAGGATTTCGGTAGTATCCATATAATCCATACCCATTTCCACTATTATCAACCCTTTTTGTATTGGGTTTACCATCGGCAGTTACTCCTTTTAAAATAATACCACCACCGTTGGCTAAGGAATTACGGGAAGGATTACCCAAATCGTTTAAGCCTGCAGTTATATCATAGAGGCCGGTTGCAAAACCATAATAGGTATCTAATGAGAATACACTACCCCCTTGGCGCATATCAATCAGGAAACTTAAGGTAAATGATTTGTAATGGAAGCTGTTGTTGATACCACCGGTCCAATTAGGTGTAGCATTACCAATAATATCAGTTGTTTTATTATCCTTTAAATAATAACCATTGCTACCAACGGTTCTTTGTCCGTTGGTATACACAAAGTCATTTCCCTGAATGGTTCCGAAAGGCTGACCTACGGTTGCATTTACAGAAACTCCGCCCTGATAGGATTGTAATACCTGGTTTTTCTGGTTATTGAAGAGAGACAATACTTTGTTATTGATTTTGCTCCAGTTTACATTGATATCCCATGAAAAATTACGTGTTCTGATGGGGGTACCATTGATGGACAATTCAATACCATTGTTTTGAATGGAACCAAAATTTACATACTGACTCAAATAGCCAGTTGCACCAGAAGTATTAACCTGTGTAATTAAATCGAAGGTTTTAGAAGTGAAATAAGTGAAATCAAAACCTAACCGATTTTTAAAGAACGCCATTTCCAAACCGGTTTCAAAACTTTTGGTTCTTTCCGGTTTTAAATTGGGGTTGTTATTGACTGTAGGTAGCGATACCAATGCATTTCCGTTAAACGGAGAGTTAATAGTGTATGTATTCAATACACTATGATAAGGGGCATCATTACCCACTTCCGCATAGTTTAAACGAACCTTACCAAATGATAACCATGGCGCATTGTCAATCATTTTATAAAATGCCCAGCTACCGGAAATGGCCGGATATGTATAGGCATTGTTACCGGCAGGTAAAGTAGAAGATTGGTCGCGACGAACTGTACCATCTAAAGTCAACATATCTTTATAGGTTAATGTTGCACCGGCAAATACACCCCCTACTTCTTTTTCCAACAATGCCTCTACAGGCGCATTAATAGGGTTTACTGAGTTAGATAAAGCATAGAAGTTCGGCAGATTTAAACCGCCGTTGGTAGATGCAAAAATGCTGGAATAAGTATCCTGCCTTAAGTTGGCACCCACCAATGCCTTAAAGTTAAAGTTGGTAGATAAATCTTTATTGTAAGTAGCTAAGAAATCGTAGTTAATTTCTTTGTAGTTGATGTTGTTTCTGGAATAGAAAGGCACATTTACTGAACCAATGGCATCTCTTTCTTCCTGTAAAGAATTATAAGTATCCATGGAAACCCTGCCCAATAAAGTAATGCTCTTAGAAGGTGTATAGTTGATATAAGCATTACCAAATACACGTTGCCGGCTATCTTGTTCATAATTCTGATAGCGCACAAAGTATACATTATCCCAATATATAGGGTTAGTATTGCCATTTACAGGGTCGGTCATATTCCAGGTAACATTTTTACCACCTGAATTAAAGTAAGCGGCTTTTTGTTGCTTAATATCCACATTCATTTCCCACCACTGTCTAAAATTAGACATGATGTTGTTTGAAGTGTAACCTGTACCATACCTGCCCAACCCACTGATTTCAGAATAGTTGATGGTACCGCCCACGGTTAAATCTTTGGTTAAGTTATGGGTTGCACCAAAATTGAACATGTTTTTGGTAATGTTACTATTGGGCAAAATACCATTATCGCTGGTACGGGTATAGCCTAATTTAAAAGAACCGTTTTCACCACCCCCATCAATATATACACTGGTATTGTAAGATACCGGATTTACAAAAAAGGTAGAAGGGTCATTCTTGGCAGCTACCCATGGTGTTGGTTTACCATAATTCGGATTGCCGGGGTAATTGGCAAATGCATCCCATTGGTATACCAATAAATTGGGATTAAATTTCGCACCATAAGAGGCATCTTCAGTTGTGGGCACGATCAGTTGTGGAGAATTCTGACCAAACTGCGGCAAAGGTGCATATAAAAAGTTCCCATCGGGTGAACCATAACCGTAAGGGTATGCACCACCAATTTCAGGACCTGAACCATAGTTAGCGCCATATTCGTGTTGGTATTTCACAAAAGTGCTTTTATCGTAAGAACCTACATTAACACCCGCATTTACGGTAACACCCAAGCCTCTTTTGGCTTTTTTTGTGGTAATTAAAATAACACCATTGGCTGCTCTGGAGCCATATAAGGCAGAAGCTGCAGCACCTTTTAATACCGAGATAGAGGCAATATCATCGGGGTTTAAATCGGCGGCATTGCTACCGTAATCATAACCACCCCGTCCGGCTCTTTGACCGCCGGAAGCAGAAGATGTATTATCAAAAGGAACACCATCTACGACAAATAAAGCCTGATTAGATTGAGAGATAGATTTAATACCTCTTAACACCACATTGGTAGAGGCACCTAAAGCAGTGGGTTGTGTAATTTGCAAACCGGCAACTTTACCGGATAAGCCATCCACAAAGTTAGAATTACGAGTTTTGCTTACCTCATCGCCGCCTACTTCCTGGGCAGCATAAGGGAGTGCATTTCTACTCCGTCTAATACCCATTGCGGTTACTACTACTTCATCTAATTGAGAACTTTGACGTGCCAATGTAACGGCCACATCGGTTTCATTGCCTAATTTAACTTCTTTTGTTCCAAAATTTACGGCTGAAATGACAAGCACATCGCCTGCTTTGGCTTCAATTTTAAAATTACCCTGCGCATCGGCTGCCGTTGCGGCATTGCCTTTTTTAACGCGGACAGTAGCCCCATCAACAGGCTTTCCGTCACCATCCAAAATGCGTCCTTTTACCAAATGTGTCTGCGCAAACAGAGTTGACACACCCAACAAAAGCACCACAGCTAATGATAGCAATTTTCTCATGTGTTTCGTTTTAATTTTCTAAAATTTGTTAATGACTTGTTATACCCTCAAAAATGCCATTAAGCATTTGTTAAATTATAACAATGGTCAAATATAAGGACAGAATACATTCAAAAATGCTGCAAAGAGAGATTAGAATTTGATTAAAATATTTTTCTACATAGTAATCTGTTTTTCCAAAAAAGTAAATATTTTTTCAACAAATCATTCATTTTCAATTATTTATCAAATTAAATTTTTCAAATTAAATACAAATAAATATTGAAAAAATAAATACAAACATTGGTTTGTTTTCTTGTTTTTTTGAAAAGCGATTTTTCGTTTTTATACGCAATTATTTAAAATTACCTTTGCCGCATGATAGTATTAGACGGGAAAATTGCGGCACAGGCCGTAAAAGACAAACTGAAAGCGCAGGTTGCAAACTTTACAGCAAATGGGCATCGCCCTCCGAAACTGGCAGCAATTTTAGTAGGCAGCAATGGCGCCAGCGAAACTTATGTAGCTAGCAAGGTAAAAAATTGTGCAGAAACAGGCTTTGAATCGTTACTCATTCGTCTCGATGCATCAGTTGATGAAGCAACCTTATTACAAACCATTGAAAAGTTGAACCATGACCATACAGTAGATGGCATTTTGGTGCAATTACCTCTCCCCAAACATATTAGCGAACAAAAAGTAATTGAAACCATTCATCCTGCTAAAGATGTAGATGGTTTTCACCCGGTTAATGCAGGTAAGTTAGTACAGGGATTACCCGGTTTTATACCAGCCACCCCATATGGCATTATGCTGTTGTTAGAACATTTTCATATACAAACCAAAGGCAAACATGCAGTTGTGATGGGGCGCAGCAATATTGTAGGGCGCCCTATGAGTATTTTACTCAGCAGTAATATTCCTTATGGCAATTGCACTGTAACCATTGCCCATTCACAAACACAAAATTTGAAAGCCATTTGTTTGCAGGCCGATATTTTGGTAGCTGCACTTGGCAAACCCGAATTTGTTACTGCCGATATGGTAAAATCCGGTGCCATTGTAATTGATGTAGGTATTACCAGAGTGGAAGATGCTACTGCAAAAAAAGGTTTTCGTATTAAAGGCGATGTTGCCTTTAATGAAGTAGCACCTAAAACAACCGCCATTACACCGGTACCCGGGGGTGTTGGATTAATGACCATTGCAGGCTTATTAACCAATACCCTGCAAGCTTATTTAAACAATGTAACAGCATAAAAAAAAGTACTTATTCAAAAAATTATTATTTAATAAAGTAACTCAATTGCAACAAACAATGCAACAATTGCCGGTTATGGAAAGTTTTTATACCCTTCAGGGAGAAGGGTATTACCAGGGGCATGCCGCTTATTTTATTCGTTTGGGCGGTTGTGATGTGGGTTGTGTTTGGTGCGATGTAAAGGAAAGTTGGGATGCCGCCAAACATCCGCTATACACCATTGATGCCATTGTGCAAAAAGCAGTAGAAGAGGTAACCAAGCAGGCTGGCGCCGTACATAATGCGCTTTGTGTTGTAACCGGTGGTGAACCTTTATTACATCCTTTAGATGCACTAACTACTGCATTGCAAAATGTCGGTTTTGTAACCAATATTGAAACTTCAGGCTCATCGCCCCTAAGCGGCAACTGGAACTGGATATGCCTTTCACCCAAAAAATTCAAAGCACCCCTACCCGAAATTGTGTCTTTGGCCAGTGAGTTGAAAGTGGTGATTTTTAATCAGCATGATTTTAAATGGGCCGAAACCTATGCCCGGCAAACCAACCCCAATTGTAAACTATACCTACAGCCAGAATGGGATAAAGCTGCTACCGTTACACCCTTGATTATTGAATACATTCAACAACATCCCCAATGGGAACTTAGTCTGCAATTGCACAAATACATTCACGTTCCCTGATTTGAACAAGATAATTTCATAACATATCCGATCTTCCCTTTTCGTGAACAGAAAACCGCATCCGGATATCATATTGCACAATCTGTGTACGGTTTTTAGTATCTTTCATTTGCATAAAAAATACAAATATCCCAATGAAATTTTGCTTCCTCTATATTACCTGCCTACTTGCTGCTGAACTTCCTGCGCAAACATACCATCCTGCAAACAGCAGCCGTTCCATTCGTGAGGAATACAATAAAGCCATGCAATATTTAAACGATGGATATGTTAAAGATGCCATTCCTGTTTTACACAAAGTATTGGAAAAAGATTCTACCTTTTTAGATGCCTGGCTTTCATTGGCTGGTGTATATGGCGAATTAAAAAATTATCCATTGGCTATACAATACTATGAAAAAGTAAAAAATGCAGATAGTGTTTACTTTCTTCCCTACAATCTGCCCTACTCTATTAATTTAGCGGGTTTAGGCCGTTTTAATGATGCAGCCAATGCTATTGATGCATTTCTGGCCATTCCAGATTTAAATGAACGAAGCCGAAAAAGCGGCCTTTATCGGCAACAATGTTATGCATTTGCCATTCAATATGCAAAGGAACATCCAATGAATAACGTAACCGCCTTTGCCCCGAAGAATTTAGGCGACAGTGTTAACTCACCGCAATCAGAATATTACCCTACCTTAACCATTGATGACAGCCTGCTCATATTTACACGAAGAGGCGATGGCGTTTCTGAAAACTTTTATCAAAGCGTAATGCGCAATAAAAAATTTTCAAAAGCCGAATTAGTAAAAGGTGATATTAATATTGAACCTTACAAAGGCGCCATTACCGTTTCAGCAAATGGCGACTGGCTTATTTTTGCAGGTAATTTTAAAAATGGCTTTGGCAATTTTGATCTGTATATTTCTTACTGGACACCACAAGGCTGGAGTGAACCCGAGAACCTTGGCCCCAATGTAAACTCGGAATATTGGGATAGTTCACCGGCATTGAGTCCCGATAATCATATTTTATACTTCAGCAGTAATCGCCCCGGTGGTTATGGAGGAAGAGATTTGTACCAATGTATTCGCCAACCCAATGGACAATGGGGACCGGCTACCAACATGGGTCCGGCCATTAACTCTGCCGGTGATGATGCTTACCCATATATTCATGCCGATAATCAAACTTTTTACTATACCAGCGATGGTTTACCCGGCTATGGGGGTACCGATTTATTTATCATGCGTAAAGATAGTACCGGACACTGGGGCAAACCCAAAAATGCAGGCTACCCCATCAATACGATTGAAAACGAAGGAAGCATCACCATCAATTCGTTAGGCACCACCGGTTATTTTGCCAGCGACAGAAGCGATAGCCGTGGCGGATTGGATTTATATTCGTTCACCATTTCTCCTCATATTAAACCCTTAAAAACCCTGTTTGTAAAAGGTGCAGTATTAGATGCGGTTACGCAAAAAGGCATTCCCTGTTCTATTGAACTGATAGATAACCATAGCGGCAAACCGGCCATGCAAATAAAAGTGGATGAATTGGGCAAATACTTTGTACCGCTTCCGGTAGGCCGCAATTATACTTTCGTAGTGAACAGAAAAGGTTATTTACTGTACAGCGAATTGTTTAACATGCAACAACACCATGCAGATAGCACCTATCAAAAAAATATTTCATTGCAACCCATTACCAAAAATGCCGGCTTCACCTTCAAAAACATTCAGTTCAACATCAACTCTTACGAGTTGTTACCACAAGATGCCATTGAATTGAATAAAGTGATTGATTTTTTAAACGACAATCTATCGGTTGCCATTGAAGTGCAAGGGTATACCGACAATACCGGTAAAGAAACCGATAATATTACGCTTTCAACCTTACGAGCCAAGGCAGTTGCCAATTATTTGGCCATACATGGAATTGATTACAGAAGATTGTCGTACAAAGGTTATGGTTCAGCCAATCCTATTGCCGACAATACCACTGAAGCAGGCAGAATGAAAAACCGGAGAACCACATTTATTATTACCGGCATGTAATTATACTCAATCATTTAGTAAAAAGAAATTATATTAGTTATTCAAAACAATATTGCTTTTATGTTAGATGAACTGGTTTATGAAATTGCCTTAACACAGGTACAGGGCATTGGGGCTGTGCAGGGCAAACAATTGATAGAGCATTTTGGCAATGCACAACAGGTTTTCAAATCATCAAAAAAAGAATTGGCACATGTTGAAGGAATTGGCGAAATAAGAGCAAAAGCAATTAAAGGCTTTAAAGATTTTGAGCAGGCAAACCAGGAAATTGAATTTTGCCAAAAACACCATATTCAAATATTAACCTTGTGGAACCCTGCCTATCCGCAGCGTTTAATGCATTGCTATGATGCGCCATCTGTATTATTTTACAGAGGCAACGCCGATTTAAATCACAGCAAAGTCATTAGCATCATTGGTACCCGCCTGCATACCGAATACGGAAAAAATATAACAGAACAAATTGTGGCTGAACTGCAACCGTATCAGGTATTAATTACCAGTGGATTAGCATTTGGTATTGATAGTATTGCACATCGTGCAGCACTGCAACAGCAATTGCCCACCGTTGGTGTGCTGGCACATGGTTTAAGTTCAATCTATCCAAAACAACACAAATCATTGGCAAAAGAAATGTTGCAGCTGGGCGGTTTACTAACTGAGTTTGGCTGTACAGTAATTGCAGATAAACACAACTTTCCCAAACGAAACCGTATTGTTGCAGGCATGAGTGATGCCACTATTGTTATAGAAACTGCAACTAAAGGCGGCAGTATGATCACCGCGGAACTGGCCTACACTTACAATCGGGATGTATTTGCAGTACCGGGAAAAATAACTGATAATAAAAGCAGTGGCTGCCTAAAATTAATTCAACAAAACAAAGCCATTATTTTTACAAGTGCCGCACAATTGCTGGATGAATTGGGTTGGCAAACCAAAAAAATAAAAGCACCCGCACAAAGAAGTTTATTTATTGATTTAACGGAGGAAGAAAAAATTTTAGTAAGCCTTCTACAGCAAAAAGATACGCTACCCATTGATGCGTTATACCTGCATAGTGGCTTAAGCAGTAGCAGTGTTGCAGCAGCCATACTCAATTTAGAATTACAAAATGTCATTACAGCATTACCGGGGAAAATGTATCGTTTAAATTAATCATACCATACTCTCCTATATTTTTATCCATTCAAATTTGTATCGTAATAGCATGGTACCCTATCTTTGCACATGGCAACACAAAAAAACTCCGGCAATTCCGTCCCGGCTTCCCGCCTGTTTGGCGAAGGTTTAACTTTCGATGATGTTTTATTAATGCCTGCATACAGCCAGGTACTACCTCGTGAAGTTGATATTTCCAGTCATTTAACCAAAGAAATTATACTCAATGTACCTATGCTTTCCGCAGCAATGGATACAGTTACAGAAGCTAATTTAGCTATTGCACTGGCTCGTGAAGGCGGATTGGGCATTCTACACAAAAACATGAGTATAGAAAAGCAGGCTGAACAGGTACGCAAGGTAAAACGCAGTGAAAGCGGGATGATTATTGACCCGGTTACATTGCTGGTAGATGCCACCATTGGCGATGCCTTAAAGCTAATGAAAGAAAATAAAATTGGAGGTATTCCTATCGTAAATAATCAGCAAAAATTAGTGGGTATATTAACGAACCGTGATTTGCGTTTTGAAAAAGACAACACCAGAAAGGTTGCAGAAGTAATGACCAAAGAAAATCTGATTACCGCACCGGAAGGAACCGATCTAAAAAAAGCTGCTACTATTTTACGCAACTATAAAATTGAAAAATTACCCGTTGTAAACAAACTGGGGAAATTAGTTGGCTTAATTACGTACCGCGATATATTGCAATTAACCAATAACCCCAATGCAGTGAAAGACGGCTATGGCAGATTGCTGGTTGGGGCCGCTTTAGGCATTACCAAAGATGTATTGGAACGTGCAGAGGCATTAATACTGGTGGGCGTTGACGTAGTTACATTAGACAGTGCACATGGACATAGCAAAGGTGTAATTGAAGCGTTAAAAAGTCTTCGTAAAAATTTTAAACATTTACAAATTATTGCAGGCAATGTTGGTACCGCCGAAGGTGCCGAAGCATTAGCCGATGCCGGCGCCGATTGTGTAAAAGTAGGAATTGGGCCCGGCTCTATTTGCACAACAAGAATTGTAGCCGGAGCAGGTGTGCCACAATTAACCGCCATTATGGAAGTAAGCCGGGCACTAAAAGCAAAGGGTATACCGTGTATTGCCGATGGAGGCATTCGTTATACCGGCGATATGGTAAAAGCACTGGCTGCCGGTGCCAATACAGTGATGATGGGCAGTGTATTTGCAGGTGTGGAAGAAAGCCCTGGCGATACCATTATATACGAAGGCCGTAAATTTAAAGAATACCGAGGTATGGGCAGTCTTGCTGCCATGAGCCAGGGCAGCGGCGACCGCTATTTTCAGGATGTGGAAGATGATATTAAAAAATTTGTTCCCGAAGGCATTGAAGGGAGAGTGGCTTATAAAGGCAATCTAAGTGAAATTGTTTACCAGTTTGTAGGTGGTTTAAGAGCAGGAATGGGTTATTGCGGCGCAGCCAATATTAAGGCCTTACAAAATGCCACTTTCATCAAAATTACCAATGCCGGTATGAAGGAAAGCCATGCACACGATATTGATATTACCAAGGAAGCACCCAACTATAGCAGAAAATAATTGTATGTACCCGGCTAATGGTACTACTATAATGCTTCTGTTGCGTCGCACACTTGTACTGCAACAATACAACGCATCAAAGCCTCTTTAAAAAAGGGGCTTTCTTATTTAAAATATTTTTTGTTAGTTTTCATGAACACCTGTCTGGTCATCTAATTTCAGCTTCATTACAACGGCAATGTTATAGGCTCTTTGCTTGGCTAATTCGGCTTTCTCACCTTCAAACAAACTATCTGTAACTGAAAAAAATAAATCAAGCCAACGTTTAAAATGTTTGTTTTCAATCATTTTTTTTTGATGAATTTTTCTATGCTTTTGCAATGGGTTTCCTAAATAACCACCGGTATAAAACAAAGCATTTTCCCAAAATAAATATTGGCGTTCCAAATGTTTCTGCCATTGTGCTTCCAATAAAGCAGCAAAATAGGGCCACAACAGGGCATCCTTTTTTACTGCTGCATAAAAAGTATTGACCAGCAGTTCAATATCATTTCTATTTTCAATATCTTTTTTCATGAAAAAATATCAGTAACAATACAATTAATGATTTGTTTTGCTATTCAAAATTTCGGTGCATATTTTCCCGGCAACTTCCATTTTATAAATCCTTTCGCTTAAATTTTCTTAAAGAAAAACCAATCGGCAATACTATCCACAAAAGCATCACCAGTAAAGTGGATATAATACCTGTTGTAGTTCCAAAAAAATTCTGAAAAATAGCACCGGTGTAACCCATTAGCGCCGAAATATCCATTTTGAGCAGAATTAATATTCTGCCCATATCCACCGGATTCAAAGCGCTTAAAACCAACATTAAGTTTTCTAAAGGATAATCGGAAAATTGAAATAAAATAAATAAAATCAACCCATCAAATAATAAAGAGAAATACAACCACAATAATACTGCAATACCAATACCCTTGGCTTTATCGCGGGTATGCACCGCAGCCAATAAAGCAATGGCCACAAATATGGTAGTTAACAATAAACCCACCCCTACCAATATTAAACCGGTAGCAGTAAAAGAGTAAAGTAAAACCGGTATACCAATACCTATAAAAAATGCAAGTGTTAATGCCAGTGCTATACCACTGAATAAACTTAACCAGATATGTTTTCGTTGTAATGGCTGACTAACCAATAACTCTACAAATTCAGCACTATTGTAAATATAAATGGTTGAGAAAATAATACACACCAACGGTACCACTATTAATACAATATTCAATAAACTCAACAAGCCTTTGGTTGTATTGTCTTCTAAATTAAAAACACTCATACCAATAGCCAGTAAAAAAATAGTATAAGCAATCACTATTTTATTACGCAGAATATCTGCAATAACATATTTTATAATTTTTATCATGGTTAAATGGTTCTTTCAATCATTAAATATTCCTTATTTATTTTTCATAATAAAAGCAATGGCTCTTGACAATTTTGTTTCACCAGTATCTTTTTGTAGATTTTGCAAAGATTTGTGAAACAACAAGTTCCCATCCTGCATGTAAATAACCTGTGTAACCAAATCATCCAACTCACTTAAAATATGAGAAGTAATGATGATTAATTTGCCGCGCTCTTTTTCTTTTACAATTTTTTCTTTCAATATTTCAGAAGCTATGGGGTCTAAACCGGCAGTAGGCTCATCCAGAATTAACACATCCGGATTAAATAAAAAAGCCAGTGCAGCACTAACCCTTTGTGTGGTTCCCCCTGAAAGGGTACGCATCCGTTTCTCCATGATGCCAGGTAATCCAAATGAGTGTAACAGTTCTTCATCTAATGGCTCGTGCTGTTCTGCTTTACGTATATCTTTCATCATGGTAAATACATGTCGGATGGTCATATTTTCCGGATATCGACCAATTTGCGGCATATAGCCAATATGTCTGCGGTATTGCCAATTGTGTAAAATGTTTAGTCCGTTAAATGTTATAAAACCACTATCAGGAACTACCATACCCAATATGCTTTTTACTAAAGTAGTTTTACCACTGCCATTTGGGCCAATTAATGCAATGCATTCGCCTTTATTACAGTTTACCGATACATTGCTTAATACCGTAAGCCTGCCGAATTTTTTAGTAACATTGGTTGCAATAATCATAATCGTAAAGGTTTCATATATGGAAATTTGTCCACTAAATTTTCAGGCGTTAAACTGGGTAAAATTTTCTCTGTTTTATCGAAAAGTGTGGCCATAAAACTTCTAAACAAAATCATTGCCGTAGGATTTTCAGCAACAATCATTGAAAACATACTTACCGGATGATAGGGAACATCGCCAACACCATCTTTATTCAAATCGTACCCTTCATATTTATCCCAATAATTTTTGTTAAAAGTATTTTCAACCAACGAGCCATTGGTAGCAATGTCGAAACTGTTGGCTAAAAAATTATTATGCTTAATGGTATTTTGAATACTGTTAGCCTGAATTTTAACAGCCCATCCATTTTTTATGAATGTATTTTTTTCAACCAACACACGGGTGGCACCTTCAAAAAAAATAGCAGTGGTATTCCTTAGAAAAGTGTTTCCGGAAATATGGCTATCGGTAATTTCTTTTAAAAAAATACCATAACAGCCATCGCCCCAATTATCTTCAAATACATTATTAAACATCTTAACACCATGTGTAAACATTACAGAAACACCGGCACTATTATTTTGAAATATATTGGCGATATAGGCATCATTGTGCGAAAACATAAAATGCAACCCGTATCTCGAATTTTTGATTGACCGATTTTTCCAAATCAGCGAATTGGTTACAAACTCAAAATAAATACCATCACGATGGCCGGTTACCGCATTACCAATAATGCTTAAGCTGTCACATTTCCAGCAATGAATACCGTTGCCACTTTGCTGATCGGTTTTAGCATAAGCAGTTAAACGATTATTTTTTATGGTACAATTAGTAGCACCCTGTAAATAAATCCCAAAAAAAGTATCTTCTAATACATTATTTTCAATATTAATATTTTTTACATCGTAAATTTTAATACCTGCAATATCAATAAGGCTGGATGTGCCGGAGTGTATTAATTTAAATCCTTTTATGGTTACCCCATTAGCCCTTACTGAAATCATCTGGTATGTATGTTCTCCATCAATAACCGGATAATTTTTGCCCAATAAAACAAGCGACTTTTCGATAATAATATTTTTTTCTTTATAAATACCCGGAGCCACCCAAACAGTATCGCCATTTTTTGCTGCGGTTACAGCCTGTTGTATACTAACATATGCATGGCCCTTGCCAACATAAATGATTGCAGCATGAATGGGGATACAATACACACACCACATGAAGCCTATGCACAATAAAAAAGATTTCATGTTTTATAAAATATTACAAAAAAATTCAGGTAACATGCTTTGGCCTTTCTATATTTCAAGGTTTGGGAATAGCTATCATTTCATTCCATTCCATTACAGTACCTGTATATTTTTCAAGGGCCTGTTTAGCATCAGCAACATTGTTGAAGGCAGCAATATCCCCATTCATGGGGCTATGCAATTGATCACTTTTAATTAAAACAGTATTTTCAGCAGGAATGAGTTGATGGCCATTTTCAAAATTTACAAAATAAATTTTCCCATTTTCGGTTTCGGCGGTATGATCATGTATAAAAGTAACAATACAATGCACATCATCAAACTTATATATCTTTCCTTTTCGGGTAATTAATTCAGCACCAAAGCGATTATCGCTGTAGGGCATTTTACAATAACTGCACATATCCGTTCCAACAACTAATGGAGTAGGTTTTGTATTGCAAGAAAAAAATAAAAAAGCCATTGTAGCAACCATAGTGGTAGCGGGCTGACGAAGAGTTTTAGCTATTTTTTTTACATCCATCCATTCTTTAATATTAACACCCAACAACAATAAACCCACGCCTACAAAAAGCCATCCGCCCAAGTCGGGAATTGAATACGCACCAAAATTCAGCAACTGTTTAAACCCAATGAATGGTGGTTGATAAGCCATACCCGGCACAATAATCGGCGCTTCCGGATTGAGGTTGTGGCCATAATTGTATTCCCATCTCCAAAAATCAAACATCGCAACAATGCCAAATAATACAAATAAAACAATCAATGTTTGCACCATCCATCTTTTTCCAAAAAAAGCAGCAATAAAAAACAAAACAGCAAAACCAACTATAATACCCGGCAGCATAGAAAATTCAAAAAAATCTTCAGTCCGTAAATGTTTCATTCCAATATAATGGTTTAAACCATTAATGATATCAAGATTACCGCCCAAATGATTGGGATAAATAAACATACTTAATCCTTCCGGATATTGTGGTGCCGATAAATCGATACGCCACATGGGCACTTTTACTATGATTAATAATGCAATACCGCCTATTGTCAGAAGAATACGACTAATTTTTGAGATATGGAAATGATTGGCCATGATAAAAAATTTAAAGAAATAAACTACCGGAATCGTGATATATTCCGGTAGTTGGCTTTAGAATAGGGGTGAGATTATTTATCGAGCAAAGGGGGTGCCGTTGCAGCATCAGGAATATTTTTACCTGTGCTAAAAGTAAGCGACACGTTGCTATTTGCAGGAGAAACTCTTACATAACCCTGCATTTCCTGATGCAGTACGCTGCAAAAATCGGTGCAATAAAATGGATATATACCGGGTTTTTCAGGACTCCATTTATAGGTTTGTGTTTCACCGGGCATAACCAGTAATTCAGCATTATTAGGCACACCTTTAATGGCAAAACCATGCGGTAGATCCCAATCCTGCTCCAGGTTGGTAACATGCCAGTATACCTCATCTCCCACTTTTATACCTTCAATATTATCGGGTGAAAAATGTGAACGAATTTGCGTGATATAAATATCTACACGCTTGCCATTACGCACCACTTTTGAATCAGCTTCACCTTTTGTTACATAAGGATTTTGATTTTTATTGATATCGAAATATTTTACTGATTTATCTCTGATGAGTGAAGCGGCTACCGCTTGTGCATAGTGTGGCTCACCAACGGTAGGAAAATCGAGTAGTAATTTCATTTTATCTCCACTAATATCAAACAACTGCGCTGCCTGTGCCAGTTCGGGACCTGTTGGCAAATACCTGTCTTTAGTAATTTTATTATATACAATTACATATTTACCATTTGGTTTTTTGGTATCCCCACCTGGAATACATAAGTGGCCGGGTGAGTAATAAGTAGGTTCTCTGTCAATTACTTTTAAATCTTTAATATTCCATTTTACAATTTCTGAAGAAACAAACATGGTGGTAATAGCATTACCTCTTCCATCAAACTCTGTGTGCAATGGGCCTAAACCTGGTTTTTTAACTTCACCATACAATGCAGCTTCATATTCAATTACCGGAATGCCATCATAATCACCAATAAATTTTTTATTGGTAATAGCTTGTTGAATTTTATCGAAACTAAATACCGGAATTAATGCGGCTAATTTGCCACTACCAACAATATATTCACCTGAAGGGTCTACATCACACCCGTGTGGCGATTTAGGACAGGGAATAAAATAACAAACATCTTTCAAATCTTTAGCATCTAACACCAGTACTTGTTTTTCAATAGTAGAAGTGGCCATGTGTTTGTTTTCATCATACACATTGTGTGCATATTGAACTGCTTCTGTTTTGCCTTTACCTTGTTTGGCATATTCTTCTAATTTTTTCCAGTTTACTGCCAAAATAAAATCTTTATCGCGTTGTGATGCATTCACTTCTAATAGTGTATTGGCTTGCTCGGTATTATAGCAGGAGAAGAAAAACCAGTCGTGCGATTTATTTTTTCCGGCATGACTCAAATCAAAATCAACCGGAGGTACCTGCAATTGAAATGCCAGATTCATATTGCCGGAATTTTTATCTACACTAATAAAACTAATGGATGCTTTAAAATTTTTGCGGTATGAATTAATGGGCACATCTCCATTATCATTATCCATCGGTACTGCAAAGCGGGTACCTGCTACCACATACTCGGTATTTTCTGTAATAAACGGTGAGGAGTGGTTACCTGCACTATTGGGCAATTCCAAAATTTCAGCAGTTTTGAATGTAGTTAAATCAACTCTTGCTACACGAGGGGTATTATTGGCATTGGCAAAAATCCAGCGACCATCTATTTCGCCATTGGTTTGCGATAATTCCAAATGGTGCTGATCATCCCAAGGTACAAAACCATGCGATGTATTGAGCATGGGTTTGGTTTCTTCACTATAACCATATCCGTTTTCAGGAAAAACAGAAAAAATGGGTACAATTTTCAGTAAGCGGCCCGAAGGTAATCCGTAAACGCTTAACTGGCCATTGAAACCACCGGATACAAAGTTGTAAAACTCATCGTATTTTCCCGGTGCTACATATACACTTTGTGCAGCATCGCCACTTACGGCATCACTGGTATTTTTGGGTTTGCAGGAAAAAAGACCGCCCATTACAAGCAGAGATATCCATGCATAGTTAAAAAAGTTATTCTTTTTCATATTTGTTAAATTTTATAAATGAAAATTGGGTTATTTTACACCATCATTTTTACGCATAAACTCATACACTTCTCTGGCTTCCTGATCAGTTAAATGTTGGTTAGGCATACGTACCAGACAAATTTCAAGCATGGCTTGTGCTTTGGGATCTTTTGTTAGCATATCATCTGTATTGGTAACAAAATTCATAATCCACTCCGGTGTATGGCGTTGTGTAACACCTTTCCAACCGGGACCAACTAACTTTTCATCGGTTAGTTTATGGCAGGCACTGCATTTAACGGTGTACACTTTATTGCCTGCTTCTGCCATCGCTGCATCAAGCGTTGAATTCACCTCCACATGGGTGAATTTGCCCTCTCCCCTGTTGGGATCGTAAGATGGATTGCTACTTGAAGCCGTTTCTGAAGTGACAGCACTGCCGGAAGTATTTGCAGTTGTTTCATTTTTTTCGCCTGAATTGCTGCAGGCAACCATCAATAATCCAAAAATGCTTAAAATAATCAGCTTTTTCATGTTAATTTTAAATTTAAATTGTATTGTTTAGTTAAGTGTTGAAAGAACGGGATGTAACAAACTTTTTATTTTTTTTCATTGTTGTCCGACTAAAATTGTAAAATAATGGTCCAAACCCTTTACAGAAACATATTTCAGCCGATTTCAAAAGATGGGGTACTACCTCCAATTTTGAAACAATCATTTTTTAGCCTGTAATCATTTACAACAAAGGATTACAGCGATTTTTTAGTTAAGTTTTGTCGGACAATAATGATTTTTTTCAACACAAGATTACAAAGCGTGATGGCACCGTTTTATGCGTAGAATCATATTGCATTTATCAACCCGAATTGCAGGAAAAACGATAATTGCAGATTTTTATTAAAACCCTTTGTACATCAATATTTCAGCAGATGCTTCGATTGAACAATTCAAAAAAACATGACGAAAATCATGTGCCCAACTGCTTAATATCATATTTAGGGCACAGTGTGGCATCTAAATTTATACTTCACCAGAATCAACATACCATGATAGATGCAGACTTATTACTTTCTTTTGGGGCTACCTACAAAAAAACAGCAGCCAATGAAGTGATTTTTCGTGAAGGAGATGAATGTCATTTTTATTATCAATTAGTTGAAGGTTCTGTAAGATGGATCAATATCAATGAGGAAGGAAAAGAATTTATTCAGGATATGATTGAACCCGGCGAACCCATTGGTGAACTGTCGTTATTTGATGAGGGACCATACGCTGCCACTGCAGTTTCGAATAAAGAAAGTATTATTTTAAGATTACAAAAACATCATTTTCACCAATTAATAAAAGAAGAACCGGAAATTCATTTTATGTTTTCGAAATTATTAGCCAAAAGATTAAGATTTAAATTCTTAATGTCGAAAGAACTGGCGAATAACAAACCAGAAGAAAAAATATGCAGCCTGTTAACTTACTTCAAAAACAATAAAAAATTTTTTTGTCCCAAATGCAATATGGTACAACTAACCCGCCAGCAAATAGCCGATATGACAGGCCTTCGCGTAGAAACGGTTATCAGAAGTATTCGCCAATTACAGGATAAAGGAAAATTGGCCATAGCAAAAGGAAAAGTATATTTCTGATAATGTGCCTGTAAACAAACATTTTATTTACAACAATCATGAATGTTTAAAATATTTTATACTTTGGTATGATTGAAATCATATCGGCACACAAAATGCTGTTTTTACTTTGCAACGCTATGAAAGATGCCACACAAAAATGGATATCCGTTAGTTTGTTCAACTTATTGATTGTAGCCATCATCGGCGTAACGCTTCGGTATAAGATTGCTTACGCACTGCCTGTTGTAAATCAAAAATATTTATTACATGCCCACTCGCATTTTGCATTTACAGGCTGGGTTAGTATGGCATTAATGACGTTATTGGTGCAATATTTAGCCCATCATCAAAACCTGCATGCTTTTAAAAAATACAAACCGGTTTTATGGGCTAATTTAATGGCTGCTTATGGCATGTTGTTTACTTTCCCTTTTGAAGGGTATGCTGCAGCTTCTGTCACTTTCTCTACCCTTTCTATTATAGTAAGCTATGTTTTTGCAGTTTTATATTGGAAGGATGTAAAAAAAATTCAGTGGTATAGTACCACACACGCCTATTTTAAAGCTGCGGTTTTATTCAATGCACTTTCTTCTATTGGTGTTTTTGCCTTAGCCTATATGATGGCTACCCAACATATTGAACAGAACAATTATTTGGCTTCTGTATATTTTTTTCTCCACTTTCAATATAATGGATGGTTTTTATTTGCCTGTTTGGGTTTATGGAATCATTTATTAGAGCAAAGTGGCATGAATACAGAAAAATTAAAATGGTTATTTTATCTTTTTGCGGGTTCCTGTATACCAGATTATTTTCTGTCAGCACCATGGATACCCATTCCAACCATCGTTTATTGGCTGGTGGTAGCCGCTGCATTTGCCCAGGTAATTGCCTGGATAATGATGCTACAAATTATACTGCAAAACAAAAAACAACTCTTAACACAGATGCCACAGTTTACAAAAATTGTATTATTTCTGGTAGCCATTGCATTTAGCATAAAGTTGTTGTTGCAATTAGGTTCAGCCATTCCTGCATTAAGCACTTTAACTTATGGCTTTAGGCCAATTGTTATTGGCTATTTGCATTTGGTTTTGTTGGGGGTAATTTCCTTGTACATTATTGCGCATTGTTTGGTTTCAGAAATAATCATACTCACTCCGGGTATCAAAAAAGGTATGATTGTATTTATTGCCGGTATTTTACTCAATGAATTGCTATTGATGATAGAAGGAATTGCAGATTTATCTTACCACGCTGTTCCATATACGAATGAAGCATTGCTTTTTGCTGCGCTGGTATTAATGGCCGGAATTTTTGGGTTAAATTTTAAAAACAAAATTACATACTGACTTTAATCATAGTTTGTACTTTCTTACCGTTGTAGCTTTGCAAAAAAAGCTATGGAAAACATTTTGTCAGAACCACTTTTTTCCATTGTAGCACAATCGCCGGCAACAGGTGCAGTACTGGAAAAATTTCATGTTGACTATTGTCATCTGAGCAAAAAAACATTGGCCGAGGTTTGTGCTATCCAACAAATACCTGCTTCCGTAATAGCAAATGCTATTCAAAAAGTATTGGCATTCAAGCCAAATAACAACAGCAGCGATTTGAGCCAGCTTTCATTAACAGAACTTATCAATTATATTCTCAATAATTACCACGCCTATTTAAAAATACAGTTACCCGTGTTATTGGGGCAATTAGAAAAAGTAGCCAATAAACATGGTGAAAAATTCCCATTTTTATTAGATGTGTTTTTCTTTTTTGAGATGTGGAAAGATGAAATTTCTGCACATTTAATTTATGAAGAATCAAAGCTATTTCCGGCCATTACAGCTTTGGAAAAAAAACAACCAACAGACAATCAGGAAAATACCATGTCAGAATTAGATAAATTATTGCGCATCTTAGAAAAAGAACATGACCATTCTGATGATTTAATGGAAAAAATAAAAACGCTTACGCAAAATTTTACTGCACCTCCGCAAGCCTGTAAAACTTTTCAGCTCAGTTTCATCGCATTAAAAGATTTGTATCAAAATTTAGAGGAGCACCTGCAAATTGAAAACAACCTGTTGATTCCTAAAGCAAAAAAACTTGCATTACTCTGACGCACGAACCACAACTAAAAATAATGACCACTTAACTTAAAAAAACAGGCACTTTCAAAAAAAAACCGAACTTTCGAGCGAAAAAATATATTTTGTTTGAAAAAGAGTCAACTGTTTTTTTTAAGTATTGCAAGTGGCCTGCTGTTGGTAGCATCATGGCCGGTATCGCCCTTCACCTTTTGTATATTTTTTGCCTTTGTGCCTTTGCTTTGGATAGCAGCTTCTACCACTAAAATCCGTAGTTTTATAGGTTATGCATTTTTGAGCCTGTTGATATGGAATGTGGGTACCACCTGGTGGATTTGGAACTCGACCGATGTAGGCAGTATTGCTGCCATGATAGCCAATTCAATATTAATGTGCGTTCCTTTATGGGGCTATTTTAAACTGCGTTCTAAAACCAGTGAATTATTTGGTAGCATTGCATTCATAGTTTACTGGATGCTGTTTGAATGGATTCATTTAAACTGGCAATTAAGCTGGCCCTGGTTAACGCTCGGCAATGTGTTTGCTACCCATCCCAATTGGGTGCAATGGTATTCAGTTACCGGCGTTAGCGGTGGAACTTTATGGATTCTATTGGTCAATATTTTGTTGTTTCAACTGTTACAAAAACACCAAACCAGTCAACGCATTTCCAAACCATTAGCAGGCATTTTTTTGGCCATTTTGCTGCTACCGTTTATGATTGGATACCTATCTATCCCCACCATAAAAGCAGCTAATACGAGTACCAATGTGGTAATTGTGCAACCCAATATTGACCCCTATCAAAAATTTGAAACATTATCAACCCAAACACAAATAGAGCGTTTAATTCATTTATCAGATTCGGCCATGAATCAACAAACAACATTGCTTATATGGCCCGAAACTGCGTTGCCCGAACCGGTGGTTCAGAATGAATTGAATAATAGCCCTGTTTATCAACCGGTATTTCAGTTTATTCAGCAACATCCCAACATAACTTTATTAACCGGTTTAGAAAGCTATGTTTTGTACAGATTTGAAAAAGCTACCCCCACAGCACATGCCATGCCCAATGGGCAATATTACGATGCATTTAACAGCGCAGTTGCCATACAGGCAGGTAGGCCTAACCAGTTTTACAATAAAAGTAAATTGGTACCCGGTGTAGAATCATTACCTACATTTTTAAATTTCATGGGCCCGGTTTTTGAAAAATTTGGAGGAACCACCGGTGGATATGGCCGCGATACGGCTGCCGTGGTTTTTTCTGAGACCAACAATCCCTACAAAATGGCACCTATTATTTGTTATGAAAGTATATATGGTGCTTATGTGGCAGAATATGTAAAAAAAGGCGCCAATTTATTAACTATTATCACCAATGATGGCTGGTGGGGCAATACACCCGGTCATTTACAGCATTTAGCCTATGCCCGTTTAAGAGCTATAGAAACCAGAAAATTTGTAGCCCGTAGTGCCAATACCGGAATTAGTGCAGTGATTGACCCATCGGGCAAAATTTTAACCCGAACAGATTACAACAAAGCTGCGGTAATTAAATTCAATATTCCTATTCCTGCTGCATCCGGTAGTACCTTGTATGTAAAATGGGGCGATTGGTTATACAAACTGGCGGCATTTGCAGCGTTATTGGTAATTTTATATCAATTGTTTAAATGTTGGCAATTGAAGATAAAAAGGTAATTGTATGATGGAAAGATATTGCAACTACAAAAACGGTAAACTGGCCTATCACAAAGTTGGGGCCGGACCTGTGGTACTCTTAATACATGGATTTGGAGAAGATGCATCTATTTGGAATGCACAAGTTGCTTTTTTAAAAAATAATTTTACTGTAATTACACCATCTATTCCCGGAACGGGCAATACCGATATGTTACAACCGCAAACAGGAAAAGATGCTGTTGAAATGGAAGATTATGCGCAGGCCATCAAAAAAATAATTGAGGAAGAAAATATCACCCATTTTGTAATGTTGGGGCATAGTTTAGGGGGCTATATTACATTAGCATTTGCTGCATTGTATCCGGAACAGTTAAAAGGTTTTGGACTCATTCATTCAACCGCATTTGCAGACAATGCTGAAAAAAAAGAAACCCGTTTAAAAGGCATCCGGGTAATGGAAGAATATGGTGCCTATGCTTTTATCAAAACTACCATCCCTAATTTATTTGCCGCACGTTTTAAGGCAGCACATCCCGAAAAAATAGATCTATTAATAGAACAGGCAAAAAACAGCAATACACAGGCATGTCAGCAATATTATGAAGCTATGCGTTTGCGGCCAGACAGAACCAATGTCTTAAAAAATGCAGGTTGCCCGGTTTTGTTTATTATGGGTACAGAAGATAAAGCTGCACCTATTGAAGATGTATTACAACAATCACATTTGCCCAACTGTTCTTATGTGTATATTCTTCCTGAAACAGGCCACATGGGCATGTGGGAGGAAACAGAAAAAGTAAATCAGCATATCAACAGTTTTTTAAAATCAGTATATAACACGCTTGCCGATGCATAAGAAGCAGTGAATAGAGCATAAAACTTTATACCGTTTGAAAAAGATTTTATTGATAATTATAATATTGATGGCAGTTGCACATCTGGCACGGGCCAGGCATGTAGCCGGTGGTGAATTATTTTATAAATATTTAGGTCCTGGTACAACACCCGGCACCAATAGCTATCAGGTTACTTTGCGTTTATTTAGAGACTGTGCTTCAACGGGACCATTATTGCAATCGGAAATTGTAATAGTAGGATTTTATGATGGAACCACATTGGTAAAATCATTGGGCCTGCCTTTAACCGGCGGCATCACAACCATTCAGTTAAATACAGCTAATTTTCCCTGTCTGGTGGGCAATGTAAGCGTGTGTTATCAAATTGCATTATATACCAACACAATTGATTTACCGATTAATGCCAACGGTTATACACTTTCCAGAATGGGTTGCTGCCGTATTGATAATATCTCAAACCTTACCAATAACAATGTAGGTAGCGATTATGTAACTTTTTTGCCAGGCACCAATACCCTGCCCGTTGGCCACAATAGCAGCCCTGAATACAAAATAAAAGATACAACATTGGTTTGCGCCAACAAAAAATTCAATTTGGATTTTAGTGCCGTGGACCCCGATAATGATTCGTTAAGTTACTCTTTTTGCGATGCTTATTCGGCACCCAATACCGGGCAAAATCAGGCACCACCACAATTTTTAACCTTAACGCCTGTACCTTATGGTGGCGGTTATAGTGGCACTATGCCATTGGGCAATCAGGTAACCATTGACCCTGTAACGGGCATTATTAGTGGTATTGCACCTCCGGCCGGACAATATGTAGTGAATGTTTGCATTGCTGAATTCAGGAATGGTCAACAAATTGGGTATCATAGAAAAGATTTTATTTTAAAAGTACAATCCTGCGATATTATTGAAGCCGACTTACCATCCAGCATTGTAAATTGCAAAGATTATACTGTTTATTTCGAGAACCAGTCCACGTCTTCTTCCATACTTTCCTATAAATGGACGGTTGGTGACCCTGCCAATCCATCGTTTTCAGCCAATACACCTACACTTCAATACACTTATCCCGATACAGGCAGATATGTGGCCCATTTAACAGTTACCGGACCTAATGATTGTGTAGGTACCGACAGTACTATTGTAATGGTATATCCGGGATATAAAGCTGATTTTAGTGTACAGGGCGATTGTTATTTAAGGCCATTTCAATTCACTGATAAAAGTAAGGCCAAATACGGTACCGTTAGTAAATGGCAATGGAATTTTGGCGACCCAAATTCAAATGCGGCAACATCAAAACAACAAAATCCTTCTTATACATATTCAGCACCGGGAACAGTAAATGTTACACTTATTTCACAAAGTGATAAAGGTTGTATTGACACTGCCAAACAATCAGTAATTATATATAGTAATCCGCCATTGCAGTTACCTTTTCGCGATACGTTGATTTGCAGTATTGATACCCTTCAACTACAATCGGCCAGCATTGGCGCTTATAGTTGGGTACCTAATTATAACATCATTAATCCAACTACAAACAATCCGTTTGTTTATCCAAAATCAACCACTACTTATCAGGTAACCGTTAATAATAATGGTTGTGTGAGTAAAGACAGCATTCGCGTTCGTGTATTAGATTCTATTAACGTACAGGTAATATCCGATACAACAGTTTGTTTAAGTGATACATTTCGTTTATATCCGGTAAGTGAAGCATTGGGTTATGAATGGACTCCTGCAACAGGCATTGATAATCCTAAAATAAAAAGCCCTTTATTTCAACCTTCAGTTTCTACCAACTACCGGCTCATCGCCAATTTAGGTAAATGCAGGGATACGGCTTACACACGTGTTGTTGCCGATCCATATCCTCAAGCCAATGCCGGAACTGACGTAGGCATTTGTTTTGGAGGGCGAACACAGCTGAACGCAACTACCAATGCCTCCGCATTTGAATGGACGCCCAATAAAAATATACTATACAGCAATACCTTGCAACCCATTGTTGCACCGGGCAATACTACTCCTTATACACTCACCGTTCGTTATGATACCGGCTGTATTAAACCGGTTACAGATACTATTTTAGTTACAGTCTATACTCCGGTTAAAGTAAATGCCGGCAATGATACGGCAGTAGTAGTAAACCAGCCTTTGCAATTAATGGCTACCAGTAATTATGATAGTGATAGTACCGGCATTATAGTACAATATGCCTGGATTCCGACCAGCTATTTAAGTAATCCTAACATTCCCAACCCTATTGCAACCTTTAACGGAATTACAGATTCTATTCAATATACCGTAATGGCAACCACCAGTGCAAGATGCACCGGTGCTGATAAACTTTGGGTTCGAGTTTTTAGAACCGGCCCCGATATTTTTATACCAACTGCTTTTACCCCCAACCATGATAATAAAAATGATATACTGAAACCCATTCCCGTTGGTATAACCGATTTACGATATTTTAGCATTTATAATAGATGGGGGCAACTTATTTTTACCACAAATCAAATTGGGGAAGGTTGGGATGGCACTTATAATGGCAGCATGCAGCCGGCAGGTACGTATGTTTATACCGCAGAGGGAATAGATTTTACAGGTAAAAAAATTTATAAAAAGGGAACAGTGGTACTCATCAGATAAGCAGCATTATCAAATGCAAATACATCTTTGTACATATAAAAAACCAATATCCGCTTGAAAAATAAAATACTGATTCTATTCACCTAATTGTTGATGCAGAAGTTGATATGCTGAAATATTTATTCATAAGTTTTTTATTACTCTTTCTGGTTCAAAATGCAAATGCCGTGCATATTGCAGCAGGTGAATTAAGCTATTTATACCAGGGTGCTGGCTCCTCACCCAACACGGCTAAATATTTAATTACCATGCGTTTGTTCAGAGAGTGCAATGCTCCCGCAAATTCAGCACCCTTGAATGAAGAAAATGTAACGGTTGGCATTTATGATAAAGCAACTGCCACCTATATTACCTCTATCAAACTGGCACAGCAATTTGCTGGCAATCCACCCACAATTCAAAACACACAAGGCATCAATCCCTGCTTAACCGGTAATCCGGTGGCTTGTTATCAGGTAGGTACTTATAGCAGCACCATAGAATTACCAATTAATACAGGAGGCTATACCCTTTCATGGGTTCGTTATTCAAGAGCAGTGGTTCAAAATGTAGCAGGCAGCAGTGTTGGCGCTACCTTTACTGCCGAAATTCCCGGCACACAGCAATTACCTGTAGGCACCAACAGCAGCCCTGTTTTTACCATTAGTGATACGACCATTGTATGTAAAAACACAGGATTTACTTTCAATTACTCAGCTTCTGATCCTGATGGAGATTCATTGGCCTATAAATTTGCGCCGGCATACGACGGTACACCCGGTAATTACACTGTAAGCACTAATCCCGATCCTGATCCCAGCCTTATTCCCACTTTACAACCCGTTTTAGTAAATTATATAGCACCTTACTCGGGGTTTAGTCCATTGGGTAGCGGTGTTACTATTGACGTTCACACCGGTTTAATTTCAGGTATTGCACCACCGGCAGGAAAATATGTTGTATGTGTAATTGTAGAAGAATGGCGTAATAGCGTTTTATTAGACCATCACCGAAAAGATTTTATATTAACGATTGGGGATTGTTCGATAAATGGCGCCAGCCTCAATCCGAAATACATTAACTGCAACAATTTTACATTTAACTTTTTTAATGAGAGTACCAATCCAAACATACAGTCGTATGCCTGGAAATTTGGCGATTTAAAAAATCCGTTGAAAGATACTTCAACAAGTCCAAAACCCACTTATACTTATTCAGATGCCGGAACTTTTGTATTGAAATTAAAAGTAACCGCAACCGGCGGTTGCGAAGATTCTGCAACTGCTCAGGTATCTGTTTTTCCCGGATTCAAAGCCGATTTTTCTGTTTCTGGTAGTTGTATTTTAAATCCTTATCAGTTTAAAGATGCAAGTACTACCAAATATGGAATCATAAACGGCTGGCAATGGAACTTTGGAGATGCCAACACAACATCAGATACGTCTTCCCAACAAAATCCAACATACACTTATGCTTCCACCGGAACTAAAAAGGTTTTCTTCACGGTATATAGTTCAAAAGGTTGTACCGATACGCTTTCTAAATTCATTGCCGTTCCTGATAAACCTTTCTTAAGTTTACCTTTTCATGATACACTGATTTGCAGCATAGATACCTTACCATTAATAGCCAACAGTCCCGGCAGTAGTTTTCAATGGACGAGTATGCAGGCACCGGGTAGTATTATCAATGCTACTGCGCCCAACCCACAGGTACATCCAAAAGACACGGCAATTTATGTGGTAACTGTAAATAATAATGGCTGTATTAATAAAGATTCTATACAGGTAAATGTATTACAGTACATTACCATTAATGCCGGCCCCGATACCAGCATTTGTAAAACCGATACCTTACAGTTTAACCCTGTAAGTTATGCACTCAGTTATAAATGGACAAGCACTAACGGTATACCCATTGCGCCGGTTAAGAATCCAAAAGTAGCACCACTTACTAACACTACTTATTATGTGCAAGCCAACTTAGGCAAATGCCCTGCTTATGATACGGTTAACATACAGGTATTTTCGTACCCAACCGTTCAGGCTTCGGGCAATGCTATTATTTGTTTTGGCAATAGAACCCAATTAAACGGCAATACCAATGCAGATAATTTTAGCTGGTCGCCGATAAACACGCTGCTCAATGCCAATACATTACAACCCATTGCAGGCCCTAACCAAACTACCCATTATGTTTTAACCGGGCAAAATAACAGTGGTTGTATTAAACCGGTAACAGATACTGTATTGGTAAAAGTGGTACAGCCCATACAAATTAATGTGGGAAATGATACTTCAGTAGTACTCAATCAACCTCTGCAATTACAGGCTTTATTAGCAGATAGCAGTCATTTTGCATACAACTGGACACCATCAGTCTATCTCAATAACTCGGCTATTTCGCATCCTGTTGCCACCATTACAAGCCCGGTTAACGAAATAAGATTTACGGTAAGAGCTACTGATTCCATTTCAGGTTGTTTTGGTGAAAACAGTTTATGGGTCAAGGTATATAATTCAGGGCCTGATATATTGGTACCCAAAGCCTTTACACCCAATGGCGATGGAAAAAACGATATTATGCGACCCATATTGTTAGGGATCAGTCGCTTAGATTTTTTTAGTATTTATAACCGTTGGGGGCAACTAATTTACACCACTTCACAACCCAATGCAGGATGGGATGGCACCATGAATGGAACTGCACAACCCAGTGGGGCTTATGTGTTCATCGCAAAAGGAATGGATTATTTAGGCAATACCATTTCAAAAAATGGCACAGTCATATTAATCAGGTAATTTTGCAATCACTTTTACATTGTTCCAGCGTTTAAAATTATCAATTCAAACCATTATAGTATGAAGAAGATTATACTCATTACCGGTGCTACTTCCGGATTTGGGAAAGCCATTGCCCAATTATTTGCAAAAAATAAATGGAACCTGATATTAACAGGAAGAAGAAAAGAAAGATTAGAACAAATCAGCAAAGAATTAGAACAAAAATATAGTGTTAAAACATTGCCATTGGTATTTGATGTACAAGACAGGAATGCTGTATTTACATGTATTGAAAATATTCCGGAAGAATGGAAAGGAATAGCAGTTTTAGTAAACAATGCAGGATTGGCTTTAGGAAGAGAGCCCTTTGACAAAGCCGATATTGATGATTGGGAAACCATGTTAAACACCAACGTAAAGGGATTGATGTATGTAACCAAAGCCGTTTTACCATTTATGATACCACAACAAAAAGGGCATATCATTAACATTGGTTCAATAGCAGGTAAAGAAGTATATGTAAACGGAAATGGCTACTGTGCCAGTAAACATGCTGTTGATGCACTTAGTAAAGCCATGCGCATTGATTTATTACCACATAAAATAAAAGTTACAGCCATACATCCCGGTGCCGCAGAAACTGAATTTTCATTGGTACGTTTTAAAGGAAATGAAACCACTGCAAAATCTGTTTACGAGGGTTATACACCATTGTATGCGGAAGATATTGCCAACATTACTTATTACTGTGCAACGCTGCCTGCCCATGTTTGCATTAACGAATTAATTGTAACCAGCACTGCACAGGCTAATGCAGCAACTTTTTATAAAGAATAGAAATTAGTTTTTTGTTTATGCAAACCTCTGAAAAAAATGCTAATTAATTTTTTTAGAGATTTCCTTTTTCAAAATATCCTATCTGTGAATTATACGAATTAAACGATAAGTTTTATAACTCTTAAAATAGTATACTGATTAACTTTTATGGCATCATAATTGCCTTGATTTATACTTGTACAAGTATAGTAGATATTACATAAGCAGTTTATAATTTAACCATGTCAGTTATTTTATTATTCTAATACATTGTTGTCCGACTAAAATTGTAAAATAATGGTCCAAATCCTTTACAGAAGCATATTTCAGCCGATTTCAAAAGATGGGGTACTACCTCCAATTTTGAAACAATCATTTTTTAGCCTGTAATCATTTACAACAAAGGATTACAGCGATTTTTTAGTTAAGTTTTGTCGGACAATAATGATTCTAATAATAAAATATGAACAAATAAATGAAAGCAGTTATACTGAATAGCGTTTACCATGCGGCATTACTCTTTGTGAGTGGTGCCCCGTATTTTTGATTATATTATCTCATTGCACAGAAGGGGAAAACAGCACACCTATGTTCAGTACAATTTTGAAAAGAAGAATCTTACTGCTATTCTTTTAAAATTTACTAACTTTCATTGCCTATAACGGTAATTTATTTCCATTTAATAATTGATTAGCCATGAAATATTGGAATGCAGGAAACAGTCGTTTACCAATTGTTTTTATCTTTACTACTTTATTCTTCGGACAAATAATTGCACAGGATGACCATCCCATCATACCAATATGGGAAAATGGTGCTCCCGGTTTTGAACAATTAAAAAACATGCCGGAAAAAGCCAAAGACTGGTGGGTAAAAAACATCAACAACCCAACATTAACTGTATTCTTTCCTACAAAAAATATGGCCAATGGCACAGCCGTTATCATTTGTCCGGGTGGTGGCCATTCTGCATTAGTATACAATGCAGAAGGAAAAGATGCAGCTGTATATTTAAATAGTTTGGGTATAACTGCTTTTGTTTTAAAATATCGTTTGTTCAGAGAGGCTGGTTCACCATACACTATAGAAAATACGAAACAAGATATTTTCAGAGCCATCCGATTCATTAAAAGTGAAGCCAAACTGTTACAGATTGATACAGCCAAACTTGGCGTAATGGGATTTTCAGCAGGTGGTGAATTAGCCGCATGGCTATCGTATCATTTTAATGAAGGGCATACTGTTGAGCATGATCATATTGATTCTTTTTATGCCAGACCGGCATTTCAAATTTTAATTTATCCCGGACCACTGGCAGTACCTAAATATGTACCCAACAATGCACCTCCTACTTTTTTATTGGCATCGAATGGTGATACCTGTTGTTCTGAATCAATTGTTCAACTCATGATGTTACACAGGAAGGCAGGAGTACCTGTTGAAATACATTTGTTTCAATTTGGTAGCCACGCATTTAATATGGGAAAAAGATCGGAATATATTACACTTAAAAACTGGCCCTATCGGCTTTCTGATTGGATGAATGATAATGGATGGCTCCATCAGTAAGCATATTTTTTCCATAAAAAACAAATGAACGCATCGAAACAACTATTTACGAAATATTTTTACGCTTTTAATGAAATCAATATTTTTTATCCAACATCAAAACAATATTAGCTATTAGGTAATTCAAAAATAAAATTGCTTAACTTTAAAAAACAGGTTTTTTAATTGAGTAATTTGCATTCAATAGTATTGCAACATTATAATAACAAACCTTATCCTAATCAATATTTTGTGAAGGTTCAACTCAATCCATATGAAAAAATGTATCACCATCTTTGTACTATTCATTATGCTGCAAAACAGTAAGGCGCAAACAAATCATTTAGGTATATTTGAAGGAAATAATGATGTAGGCAATACTTTGCCGGGAAATGCAATTTATAAAACTGATCAACAGGAATATATTGTAACAGGTTCTGGGAGTAATATTTGGTTTAACCATGATGGTTTTCATTTTTTGTGGAAAAAAATATCTGGTGATTTTATTGTACGAACCAATGTAGTCTTTTTGGGGAAAGGTATGGAAGCGCATAGAAAAACAGGATGGATGGTGCGTAACACATTAGATAGTACTTCGGCCATGGTGGCAGCGGCATTGCATGGAGATGGGCTAACTTCCTTACAATTTAGAAAAAACAATAATGAAAATATAGAAGAGAAAAGATCTGCTAATTATAACGTAGATGTTATTCAATTGGAACGAAAGGGAAATCTGTTCATTATGTCTGTTGCAAAACAAGGCAATATATTTAGTCGTGACACTATTCACCTAAACTTAGCAAAAGAAGTGTATGTTGGCTTATTTGTTTGTGCACATAATCCTGCTATTCTTGAAAAAGCCTTGTTTTACAATGTAAGAATCATTAAGCCGGCATCTGCTTTACTTGTTCCATATAAAGAATATTTAGGCAGTAATTTGGAAACAATGGAAGTAAGTACCGGAAAACGAAAAATAATTTATCATTCACCTAAATCAATACAGGCACCAAATTGGATGAAAGACGGAAAATCATTGATTTACAACGGGGATGGGCTGTTGTATCATTTCAATTTAAGTACTCAACTACCTATAGTTTTAAATACCGGAAGTATTATTCACAATAACAATGATCATGTACTTTCGTTTGATGGAAAAAAGATTGGTATCAGCAGCCATAATGAACAAGGCGTTTCGCTTATATATACATTACCTTCAACAGGCGGTGAACCTGAATTAATTACACCAGCAGGGCCTTCCTATTTGCATGGCTGGTCGCCAGATGGCAATTGGTTAACATTTACCGGTCAACGTGATCATGAATTTGATATATATAAAATTCCCGTCAAAGGCGGAAAAGAAATAAAACTCACTAATACACCGGGTTTAGACGATGGGCCGGAATATGCACCCAGTGGAAAGTACATTTACTTTAATTCAGTTAGAACAGGCCGAATGCAAATTTGGCGTATGAAACCGGATGGCACTGAACAGGTACAATTAACCAATGATATTTATAACAATTGGTTTCCGCATGTTTCACCGGATGGAAAATGGATTGTTTTTATTTCGTTTGAACCGGATGTAAATCCATCAGATCACCCATTTTATAAACAGGTATATTTAAGATTAATGCCGGTTAATGGCGGCCAACCCAAAGTAATTGCCTATGTGTATGGAGGTCAGGGAACCATCAATACGCCTTCCTGGTCGCCAGATGGGAAATACATTGCCTTCATCAGCAATAGCAATTAAAATAAATTAATGTACGAATGATTAAAAATTATTGGTAGTTAAAATAATTTGAGAAAGAGAATACTGAATATTGGCATCATCTTCAGCAGTAATAAATATTTTTGTGGGTTTTACTGATGAAACAGTTTCGAAATAAGCCGTTAATTTAGAAGACATAAAATTGGAAGATGATTTTATTTGTCCGATATTTTTAGGATTTAAATTATCTGAAACCATCCAAACTACATAATTGGCTTTAGGAGGCTGTAATCTGGAAGGTTCAGCTAGGTTAACAATCTGAACTTTAATTACATAGTTTTTGTTTTTATCTTTTTTTATTTTAACCGTACCTTTTGCTGCAGGCACAACAGTTGAATTTAAAAAATTAGCTTTTTTAGCGCAAGAACTTAATAAAATAAACCCTGTTACTGCAAATCCAATAAATAAAGCCACTCGGGTAAAAGGATACTTAGTTACATTTATCATATAAGTTAATTTATTAGTTATTTAAATAAGTCATTTCAATTTTATTTAAAACTGAAATGACTCATCCAATTAAAATTTAGTTTTTATTCATATTACGATTAGCTAATCCGGAAATTGATTTTCCTAAAGCATCCATATCCTGATTAAAGCCTAACTTAAAAGAGGCCCATTGATCAGAAGTTGTTTCTTTATAATTATTCATCTTATCTTTTAGCAATTCATTTTTAGCGTTAATTTCACTTAACTGTTTTTGATATTTTTCACGAATAGCAGCGCGGTCAGAGTTCATTTTAACTTTTAAATCGGCAATCATTTTATCGTTAGCAGCTAACTGTGCATCAGCTGCAGTTTTAAAAGCAGCATAATCATTTACTGAATCCTGTCTGGCCTGAGATAAATTCTGTTTCGCATCCTGTAATTGAACTTTAGCAGCTTCGACCTTTTCGGCTTTTTGTTGTGTTGTATCAGAACAACTGAATAATACTGAAGTAAATATTCCTGAAATGAGGAGAAGACTTAGAAATGATTTTTTCATTTTTTTTATTTTTTAATATTATTGAATATATTAAGTTCTTGTTAAGCAATAGAATTGGCAGTTTGTTTGATACCTTCTATTTTTTGTTTAACATTCTTAGACATATCATCCATTTTGTTTTCGGCGTGCATTTGTAGTTCCTCAGCTTTATTACGCAGTTCATGTGCTTCACGCAACATTTTATGTTTTAAATCTTCAGCTAAATCTTTAGCTCCATCCATTAATTTACCACGGGTAGTTCTACCTTTTTCCGGAGCAAATAGTACCCCCAATGCAGCGCCAGTAATTGCTCCTAACAATAATGCACCAATTAATTTACTTGTGTCAATTGAATTTTTCATGTTTAATTTTTTTGATTAAATAATATCTCTACCGCGAATAAGCCGAAGTAGAATTGCAATAATGGCAATGATGAGAAGAATATGCACGATGCCTCCAAAATGGAAAGCAAAAAAGCCTAATGCCCAAATAATGATGAGTATTACAGCAATTGTGTAAAAAAGATTTCCCATTTTTTTAATTTTTTATTTTTATTAAATTGTCATTGTTGTCCGACTAAAATTGTAAAATAATAGTTCAAACCCTTTGCAGAAAGATATTTCAGCTCATTTCAAAAGATGGGGTACTCCCTCCAATTTTAAAACAATCATTTTTTAGCCTGTAATACTTTACAGAGAAGGATTACAGCGATTTTTTAGTTAAGTTTTGTCGGACAATAATGTTAAATTGTTTTTTATCTGACATTAAAGCATTCAAACATTTAATTAAGATTGGATTTTCCAGCACTCAGCCAATCATAACAATAAAATGAATAAAACTATTATGTAATCGAAGTATTATTATTGGTAATAATATTTATCACTGCATCGCGATCCTTATTTAATCGGGTTTCCAAACGTTTTAGTAATGCTTCTTCTTTCCCGGTTTCAAACAGTAAATCAGATTCAGTTAATTGAGGAAACTTCTCTTTCAATTGCTTTGACTGAACAGACCAGTTGCCATTTACTTTAAATTTTCCGGTTTGATAGTGTTGCTGACTAATTTTGTTAGATGTGTTCATATAATATTTTTTAAATTAATTGATAGAACAAAGGTGAAACAAATTAAGCGATGTTGCATTACACAAACAACATATTATATTACACCTTTCACAGATTAATAAATACAGAATTTACAAAAAGAAAGTTTTGCATTGCATTGGTAATAGTGGATATGAATACCAAAACAAAAAGTTGAAGATAAGAGGAAAAGCAGAGAATCATTATAACCTGTCCAAATACCAATTAATAATTTTTTCCATTTTTTGTTGCTTACAAATGGTTCGAATAATTTTATTGATTCTTATAAATGATGTTTCACTTTTAACTACATAATCAACAGCTTTGTGATGCATACAATTCACAGCAACTTCAATTTTATCTTGTGCCGATAAAATAATGACCGGAATTGACCCATTGGAAGCCAATATTTTATCTAACACTTCAATCCCATTCATTGAATTTGTATCAATTCCATTAAGCAAATAATCTAAAATAATAAAATCAGGATGATGATGCAGATTAGCCAAACAATCTTCACCATTCAAAAAGGTTTCAATGTTATACAAGTCTTGAGTTAAAAAATCAATTTCAAGTGATTTTAAAAATACAGGATCATCATCTACTAAAAAAACAGTTAACACTTTACCTTTTTTCATTGTTGTATAGTTATATATGGATTATAGCAAGCAACGGAATTTACTTGTTAAATTAAAAATGGCCCATTAAATGGGGTTACATATTTTCATATTTATATTTCAACTCATCACAAGCGCTGGAACATACATTTTCTAATTGTACTACTAAAGAAGCAATTTCCCCTCCGTGCTGTCTTTCAATAGCATAATGCTGAACTTTTAAGGCTATTTCTTCAAATTCTTTAGCAATTCCCATAATAGAAAATGATGGTATTATTTTATGAACAGCAGCATGCAAAGCAGGCCAATCTTTTTCCAATAAGCTTTTTTTAATACTATCGATTAAAGGCGGGGTTTGTTCCAGATATAATAATATCATTTCTTTCATTAATTCCTGATTTGATTTTGTTCGTGTAGACAGGTATTCCAGGTTAACATATTTAATTTTACCGGGTTGATTAACTTGTTTGCTTTTATTGTCATTCAATACTATGCAGTTTTTCTTTAGGTGATAAATAATTTTATTGTATAATAGTTTTTCATCAATCGGTTTCGGAATATAATCATTCATGCCAACAGCAGTGCATTTTTGCAAATCGGTTGTAGTAACATCGGCTGTAAGCGCAATAATTGGGATATTTGATTGCATGACATTTCTAATAAATTCAGTTGTTTCAAATCCATTCATTTCCGGCATTTGAAGATCCATTAATATAAGATTGTATGATTTATTTTTCAATTTTACAATGGCTTCCTTACCATTTAAAGCCATATCATTAGCAAAGCCAAAATCATCTAATAACGTTTTCATTAACAGTTGATTTAGCGCCATATCTTCTACTACCAAAATATTAACATTGGTAATACTACCATCTAATTCAATTGTATCGTCGGATTGATAAGATTCTAAAGTGGTTTTATGAAAATTAAGTGTAAAGCTGAAGCTAGAGCCTTTATCAACAATGCTTTCTACTTTAATTTTACCAAGTTGGGCATCTACCAATTGTTTCACAATTGCCAATCCCAAACCGGTTCCTCCATATAATCTGGCAGTGCTGCTGGAAGCTTGTTGAAAGTTTTCAAAAATACTGCTTATCTTATCAT
This sequence comes from Hydrotalea sp. GW822-HT8A01, assembly GCF_058798575.1. Lineage (NCBI taxonomy): Bacteria > Pseudomonadati > Bacteroidota > Chitinophagia > Chitinophagales > Chitinophagaceae > Hydrotalea > Hydrotalea sp. GW822-HT8A01. Next base: position 1,742,508 of record NZ_CM179506.1, on the reverse strand, counting down.
TAGGTATACCAATACCGGTATCAGACACAATAAAATTTATTTCTACTTTATCTTCATCTTCAGAAATTAATTTTACTGAAACTTTAATTTGTCCATGACTGGTAAATTTTACAGCATTACTAATTAAATTAAGTAGTATTTGATTCAAACGAACCGGATCGCCCAATAAAACTTCCGGAATGGCTGTGTCATACTCTTTAATAAAAACTAAATTTTTTTCCTGAATTTTAATTTCAAATAAATGAAGTAAAGAGGAGATAGATGCTGATATTTTAAAAGGAATGCTTTCAAAACTCATTTTCCCTGAATCTATCTTAGCCAGATCTAAAATATCATTAATCAACACAATTAAAGCATCACCACTTAATTTAATGGCACACAAATATTCATTTTGTTTATCGGTTAAATTTGTTTTTAGCAACACTTTGGTAAAGCCAATAATGGCATTCATTGGCGTTCTGATTTCGTGGCTCATATTAGACAAGAACTGTTGTTTTGCCTTCATGGCATTCTCTGCAATAATGGTAGCATATTCAGCTTTAGTTTTAGCCTGTTGGGCTATTGCAGTAGCCTGTTCTGCAGCTATACGTGCTTCAATGAGCTCTATGCTAATTTTTTTTTGCTCAGTTACATCTCTTGCAACAATTACAATGCCTATTACTTTACCACTTTCATCTTTATAAACGGAGCCATTAAATAATACGTCGGTTAGTTTTCCATTGGTGTGGCGTAAAGTAAGTGGTGAATCAATTACAAAATTGTTGACAAAAACATTTTTGTATACTTTACGAGCCATAACTATATCGGTAAAATAATCGTAGAAGTTAGTACCCTTTAATGCTGATCTTGTAAGGCCGGTTGCCGTTGAAAAGGCTTGATTCATATCCGTTATTTTACCTTTTACATTTATTGTAACCAATGGGTCCATACTGGCTTCAATTAAACTTCTGGCATAGTTCATTTCCTCAAATACTGATTTACCCATTGTTTTTGGTTATTTATCTTTGTAAGCTATGTCTAATTCTTCAATTGGCCGTCTATTTTTATATTTTAGCTTTTTATATTGCGAAGGAGTTAAACCTGTAATTTTTTTAAATTGGTTGGATAAATGAGCAGCAGAGCTATAGTGCAGTTTATATGCTATTTCAGTAAAGTTTAATTCATCGTAGCTAATCAGTTCTTTAATTTTCTCTACCTTATTAAGGATTATATATTGTTGAATTGTAATGCCTTTTACCTCAGAAAAAATGTTCGATAAATAAGTATAATCATAACCCAGTTTTGAACTGATATAATCAGAATAATTCATTATTGGTACATCTGAGGAAAAATGAATCATTTCAATAATTATTTTTTTAATTTTTTCAATTAGAATACTTCTATTGTCATCCATTAAATCTAATCCGGATTGTAACAACATTAATTTCAATTGCTGCATATCTTCATTTGAAACATCTTCCAAAATATCAACTTCACCCATATCCATCATTACAAAATGAAGTTGAAAATGCATCAAAGCTGCTTTTACAGCAAGTATACACCGCTCACTAACCATATATTTGATGTGTATTTTCAAAATATTATTTTAAATGAAGTCAATCGTAATATTGATAATGTAACCTGAAATAAATTGCAGCGTTAATCTGATGGCTTTATGGCTTAAAATTTATCACAAATAAAAAAACTTATACAAAGTTGAGAAATTCAATCAAAATAATTGTTACATATATACCTCAATTGCTTACATAAATACACTGTTTTAAGTATTTGGACTCAACATTTTGATTGATGCGGTAATTTGATAAACTTTCAATAAATGGCACGCATAAAAAAGCCCCAAACATAACCTATATGTTTAGGGCTTGTTAAGATTAAAAATTCAGTAACCAATTGTTGTTTAATTAGGAAGAATATCAATGATAACTGTTCTGTTATAAAAACGATCTTCGGGAAGCATATTTTCAAATGGGGCTGCATTTGCATTTGCGCCAAAACCATATACTTCATACTTAATATTATTTTTAGCCGACAATGCGCTTTGCAGTATATCTTTTACTGCCTCTGCACGTTGTTGAGATAATTTAATATTGTAATTAGCATCACCAATAATATCTGTATGTCCATGAATAATTACAGTGCCATTATCTGGTACCAAAGGAGCCACTACTCCGGTTAAAAAGTTTTTATAAGAAAGTATGGTTTTTGATTTATCAAAATTAAACAGAATAGAATACCGCAAACCTTCTTGTTTTGGATCATCTCTTTTTAATAAACTTACAGAGCTCTTTTTTGTAATTGTTGTACCATCTTTTGTGATACCTACCATTGTTATTTTATAATTACCCTGTGCATTATTTCCAAGTATTGTTTTACCGGAAACTGATGCCTGATCTTCAGTATAGGGGCCATATTGTTGAATAACTCCCTTATCATCAGTAACATTTACTGACCATGACTTTAATGATTTTTCAGCGCCATCTACATTAAAAAGCACATAACTATCTAATGGATCTTCTTGAACTGCAGTAATTTGAACCGGTTTAAGAAATGGTGATGTAGCACCGCCAACTTGCATTAATAATTCAGGTGATGTGCTTGTAATATCGACCCGGTGATCTTCTTCATTTAGCAATGCTAATTGTTCAGTAGCGCCCGGTTGAAGAGATGGTATGGATGGTTTATTTCTTCCTTCTGTTGTGATTCTGGATGCATTAATACCATATATATTCACTAAATATTGTTTTATATTTTCAGCCATTTGCTTACCCTCGGGAATATTGTTCATAGATGCACCACTCAATAAAATGGTACTTGAAGGATTTGCTCTTAATCTATCACCCAAAATATTTAGAATATTATGATACACAGCCAATTGTCTTGCAGATCTGCCATTATTTAAATCAGTGGGTTGTTCCTGTTGCAATTGATTTTCATTAAAAGCAGCAGCCTGACTTTGATTGAATAATACATAACGGTTCGGTATTTTTGAAGATCCGACTGTAAAAAATATAGAATTAATCAATGGGAAGGTTTCCTTTACCTGCCTGCTAAGGGGAACAACTTTGGGTGCACGAACTGAGAATTGAACATTGTTTTCAGGCACAATTAGCGGAGTTACCTCTTTTATAATGGGAAGTGGCGCAGGAGCAGATCTTCTGGCTGTTCCAAACTTTAAAGCAACTCCGGTTCTAATGGTAAACAATGCCCATGATTCAACAGAACGCGGCTGCTGAAAAAGGTCTGTTTGAAAGGAAGCAAAAGGAGAAAGTGTCATTTGTGTTCTGCTTGTTTTTGCTGAAAGCGGAATATCAAAACCGGCACCAGCCTGAGCAGAAACAACGGTTTTATGAATATCACTCCAATCACCATTTTTATCGGCCTGCTTTAATTGGGTATAATTAAATGATTTAGATACATTAATACTAATTGTAGGACCTGCAAACAGATAGAAAGCAGATTTGAATGGAGCCAGTCTGATACTTGGTTCAATAGTTATATAACTTAAATTGGTAGCTAAGGTTGCCGGACAATTACAAGGTGCCATCACAGCATCAAATTCTCCACCTCTATTATCATAAGCTATATTCAACATGCCTCCCCACACTTTGTTGGGGCGGTATTCTGCCAATATTGAAGCATAAGGCTTTATACCTTCACCTTTATGAAAGGCAGTTGGAACACTTAATCCATTATTCAGCATTTGTGTAGTACCACGGTATTCATTAAAATTAACTGCGCCTGATTCGCCAAACCACCATACCGGTTGTATTCGCTTCACTGTTTGTGCATTTGTTGCAAGCCCTGCAAAAATTAACAAAATCAGCAAAAAATATTTTTTTGATTTTAATACATATGTATTTAACATGATAGTAATTTTAAAAAATGAATATGAATTTTTATACATCCCGCAATTATAGTTGCCGGATGTATTTTTTTATTTAGTTAGGAACATTAATTGTTGTATTTACCATTGTTACTGAAGCACTTAACGAAAGTGCTCTGCCATTTAACACAGTTTGTACTGCATTTCCTGCTGTTGAAAAAGTAACACCCGCCTGTGAAATGATAGTTCCGACCATTATTCCACCACCGGCAGCATTAATAGTAGCAGCACTGCCAACATACCAATACACATTTTTAGGCAATCCCCCATTAATCATATTCACACTTCTGGCACCAGATGGACCGGCAATACCAACAGTTAGGCCAGATGCTGTTTGAAATACCCAAACTGCATTTGGATTTCCCATAGCATCGAGTGTAAGATTTCCGTTGGTAATTTTAAAAGTTCCACTGGCAGATTTATATACACCAGGGGCTAATGTCAATCCACCCAATTCGCCAGCACCGGGATCAGTACCTCCAGGCATAGAAGCCGGAGATAAACTATTATATGCATTGGTAGCATCTAAAAATGCATTGTATGCAATTTGGTAGGTCGTACTTGTTCCAGGAGCCGGAGGAGCCGTATAAATGCCACCGGTAACCAATCCTTTATTTAAAGGCGTTTCAGTATACACGGCATTGGTAATACCATCATGAAAACCTGTAACCAAAGTAGATGCAGCTGTTGTACCTATTCCACCATTATTGATAACAGTATTTAACCCCTGGTTTGTAATTCCGGCATTACCACCAAATGCACCAAATGTTGAAGCACTTCCTAAAATAGAAGGTGATGGTGGTGGCTGTGAAGAAGTAGTAAAGCTCCATACATAATTATTTGCCAATGCTTTACCTGTTTTATCTTTAGCTCCTGTTGTTACAGTAGCTGTATAAACAGTATTTAAAGCAAGCGGATTGGTTGGTGTAAAGGAAGCTTTCGTTCCTGAATAACTCACCACACCAGGTATTAAATTTGTTCCCTGTTTAACAAAATAGGTTGAAGCATTAATGGTAGTTGAATCCATGACTGTATTAAATGTTGCTGAAACAATTTTATTGACATCAACATTTGTAGCATTATTAAGCGGATCGGTTAAAATAACCATGGGTACGGAGCTTGTTGAAAAACTCCAACTATAGTTACTCATCAAGGCATTACCCGAAGTATCTTTTGCCCCGGTAGAAATTGTACCTGTGTATACCATATTTCCTGATAAAGGAACTGTGGGTGTAAAGGTTGCTACCACACCTGAATAAGTAATGGTTCCGGAAATAAGATTAGATCCCTGTTTAATGGTAAAAGTATTGCTATTAATAGAAGTTGGGTTCATTGCAGTATTAAAAGTAGCAGTAATAATTTTACCCAGATCTACATTCGTTGCACCATTGGCAGGATCTGTTGAAACAACAGAAGGTGCATTACCGGTATTAAATGTCCAAACATAGTTGGCCACCATGGCATTTCCAGCTTTATCTTTTGCGCCGGTTGTTATAGTAGCTGTATAGATAGCATTTACCGCTAATAAACCTGCTGGTGTAAAAGTAGCAGTTGTGCCCGAATAGGTTACAATACCGGGTATACGTGTAGTGCCCTGCATTAAAACAAATGTTGTTGTATTAATGGTGGCAGTATCCATTACCTCATTAAAGGTGGCAGTAAGATTTGTATTTAAAACCACCTTAGTTGCTCCATTAATGGGTGTTGTTGAAACTACAACCGGACAAACACCTACCGAACCTACCTCTTCTAATACTTTTTTACAGCTACTGCCAATAAAAGAGAATAGTAACAATATAAGCCAACTTATATTAAATAATTTAAGATGCCATTTTGGCAAAAACTGTTTGGCATCCTTAAAGCTTTTTGAAAAAATTTTCTGTGTCATTATCTTGTAAGTTTTGTGAAATGTTTAATACACAAAGTTGTAAACATTAACACTTTGCATAATTACACATGTAACCACAAAACTTATAGATATTACAGGTTTTCTAAGTTAATGGTACGTTTTAGCTTTAATTGTTTGTAAAATGACGGGGCAAGTCCAGTAACTTTTTTAAATTGGTTTGATAAGTGAGCAACACTGCTGTAATGAAGTTGATAGGCAATTTCAGTAAGGTTCAGTTCATCATATAATAACAACTCTTTTACATACTCGATTTTATGAAAAATAATATATTGCTGTATTGTAATTCCTTTTACTTCAGAAAAAATAGCAGAGAGGTATGCGTAATCATAATTCAGTTTCTTCGCAATAAAATCCGAATAATTCGTTTCGGGCAATTCATCCTCAAAATGTATGATTTCAACAATGACACTTTTAATTTTTTCTATTAAAATACTTCGTTTATTATCCAACAATTCCAAACCCGATTTTAAAAGATTTTCTTTTAAAATTTTTCGCTGCTCTTCTGAAATATCTTCCAATATTTCTACCATTCCTAATTCAACTATAACATATTTTAAACCCAGCTTTTTTAGCTCTTCTTTCACCATCATTATACAACGAAGGCTTACCATATATTTTATGTATAGCTTCAAAACAGATAAGCTTTTAATTGAAATAAAAATAGCAGAAAATGCTCAAATATCCAAATTGAATTTTACTCATTCAAATTTGGAAACAGAGAATTGATGCAAGCTACTTCCGTCTCTAATTTCTTCATTGGCATTTTGTAAAACTGTATCGCCGGGCAAAATGTTACCAAATATTTCAATTTTACTATTGTTTTCATTTCCCAATTGTACAGGAATCCAATTTACCTTGCTATTGTGTATACATAAAACAAATGTGCCGGTGGTTGCATACAAAACAGCAGTTTTAGGAACAACCAGATTAGAATCTTTCGTGTTCAAAGGAATATTAACATCCGCAATCATACCCGGTAATAATTTTTTATCGGTATTGTATACATCCATTTCAATACGCTGTGAACGAAGTTTGGTATCTAATGCACCGGCCAACCGATTTATAGTTGCATGAAAAATAATATCAGGATAGGCTTTTACTGTAAAATTAATTTTGCTTCCCTGAGAAAGATATCGGGAAAATTGTTCAGGTATTAAAACTACTAACCTGAGTTTATTTCTATCCTGCAATACAAACATAGGTAAATCTGATCCTTTACCGGATGGGCCAACATACGATCCGGGATTGACGTTTCGTAAAGTAATCATTCCGGAAAAAGGTGCCTGAATAGTTAAATATTTTTTGGTATCTAAAATTTCCCTGTACGAAGCTTTTGCAGCCTGCCATTGCGCATAATCAGATTTTTGCTTGGCTAATGCCAAATCTAAATCGTTCGGAGAAATGGTACCGGGAGTTCTACTGGTCTTTAATAATCTGTTATAAGCTGCATCACTCGCAATATAGATAGCCTCTAAAGATTTTAATTTAGATTCTGCAGCCAATAATTGTGCATTAATTTCCGGTGCTTCTGTGGTTGCCAGTAATTGACCCTCCTTTACCTGACTGCCGACATCAACCAACACATCTTTTACAAAGCTGTTAATTTTGGCATAGATGTTCACTTCCTGAAAAGCAATTAATTCTCCTGGTAATTTTAATGAACCATCCAGCTTTTCTTTGTACACAACAAAGGCTGGTGTTGCAGTAAGGGCCACACTACTATCTTTTTTATTGCCGGCATCTTTAGCAGAATGCCCACCATGGCAACTTTGTACAATAATAAGTGTGGGCAGAAGCAATAGGTACATCCATTTTTTACAAATCATTTTCATGTGTATTTTGATCTAATTCAGGAATATAATGTTTACTCATTTTATCATGTGGGTCTAACGAAACAGATTCAGTAGTTGTTTTATTTTGAACCCATGCAAATACCAAAGGCAATATCAACAACACAACAATAGTAGATGCTACCAACCCACCAATTACGGCCCGGCCTAATGGTGCTGCTTGTGCTCCGGCTTCTCCAATACCCGCTGCCATAGGCAACATACCCATTACCATGGCAACTGTGGTCATTAAAATTGGGCGTAAACGAACAGTAGCCGACTCAACAGCAGACAATACTGCATTCCCATTTTTTATTCGTAACGCCTCTGCATTGGTAACTAATAATACAGTATTGGATATAGAAACACCTACGGACATAATCATGCCCATATATGATTGCAAATTCAAAGTAGAATCGGTGAGCAATAACATGGCAAGAGAACCCAGCAAAACAGCAGGTACCGTACAAAGAATAACCAATGAAACTTTAAATGACTGAAAGTTTGCAGCCAGCATTAGAAAGATGACAATGATGGCTGTAATTAAGCCGCCCTGCAAACTGTCTAATGTTTCTGTAAGCACCTGACTTAATCCGCGTGTTTCTACATATAAACCTCTGGGTGGTTTACCGAGTGCTTGTATGGCATTTTCAACATCCTGTGTTGCAGTACCTAAATCTTTTTTAAATATATTGGCGGTAACTGAAAGTGCAGGAATGGCGCCAATATCATCATCTTGTCCATAAACAGAATCTTCATGAATTGTTGCCACATCGCCCAACATAGGCCGGTTACTTCCGGGCACTAACGGTATCTGATTAATGTCGGAAACTGATGACATTTTACTTTCCGGAATTTCTACCTGTACCAAATAACTTAAAGATGTTTTGGGATCAATCCAAACATTTTTTTCAGTAAACCGCGAAGATGATGTTGCAGCTACAAAAGATCGTGAAATTGCGGCGATATTGGTACCTAACTGTGCAGCTCTAACCCTGTCTACATGAATATTAATAGCAGGATAATGAATCGCTTCATCTAATTGTACATCCCGTAAATAAGGTATTTGCTGTAATTTTTGTATAACGCGCTGTGCAAATACTTCATTCTGTAATTTATTTTTTCCGATTATTTTTACTTCAATAGGCGTAGGTGAACCTTGACTTAATATTTTATCTGTTAACTCAATCGGTTCAAAAGAAAGTTTTACCTGCGGCAATACCATATACATTCTTTTACGAATGGCATCTTTTAATGTATCCATATCAAGCGCATATCCTTCTTTAAATGCAACTTGCAGTACTGCTTCCTGCGGACCGGCCATAAATAAGTATATAGGATTTGTTGAAAACTGTGATCCGTGAATACCTATCATGGCAGAAGAAATAGAAACATTCTCTTTGCCAACAATATCATACAAAACATTTAAAGTAGTCAATACATCTTTTTCTGTTTTTTCAATACGGGTACCATCTTCATCGCGAATACGCAACTGAAACTGACCAATATCTGCCTTGGGCAATACATCTCTACCAATCAAAGAAAATAAACCAACAGCTAATGCAACAGACACAACAATATATACAGCAGTAATCCATTTTTTATAAGGCAACAAACTATTTAAAAACTGAACAAACTGAAGTCTGAATCGATCAAATCGAGTAATTTTTCCATCATTATTAAAATCTGCTCTGGTAGCTAGTATTTCTTTTTGCTGCCAGGTATTTTGTTCAGACTCAGGTGTAATAGCAGCAGCTTTAAACTGCTCTGCATCAGATTTTCTTTTTATTTTAAACCATGAAGTACGCTTGGCTGAATCATTGTGCCGGTAATCATTTTTCATGAACCAATTGGCTAACACCGGCACCAGTGTTTGTGACATGATATAAGAAGTTACCATTGAAAATGTAATGGCTAATGCAAGTGGTAAAAATAAAGAACCGGGAATGCCATTCATGGTAAAAGCCGGAGCAAACACAGCCAGTATGCAAAACAGAATCAGTAATTTAGAAAATGCAATTTCATGACAAGCATCCCACACTGCCAATGCTTTTGGTTTACCCATACTTAAATGCTGGTGAATATTTTCTATGGTAACCGTTGATTCGTCTACCAATATACCAATGGCCAAAGACAGGCCACTTAAGGTCATGATATTGATTGTTTGATGAAAAAGTGAAAGAAACAATACACCTGAAATAATACAAGTGGGTATAGTTAAAATTACAATGAATGCCCCTCGTGGATCGCCTAAAAATAACAGCACCATTAATCCGGTTAAAATTGCACCAATAATTCCTTCACTTAATAAGTTTTTAACGGAATTAATTACATAAGTTGACTGATCAAACTCGTACGTTAAATGAACATCTTCCGGCAATAACGATTGAAATCGCGGCAATGCCTTTTTTAAATTTTGAACCACCTCCCACGTAGAGGCACTGGCTGATTTTGTGATGGGCAGATAAACAGAACGTTTCCCATTTACTAAAACATATCCTACCGTAACATCGGCCCCATCTTCTACAGTTGCCACATCTTTTACATAAATATTTTCTGCAGTACCGGTGTATAAAGGAATGTCTTCAAAATCTTTGACCGTATTAATGGTTGCATTGATGGGTGTAAAATAATTTTTATCTCCAATACGCACGTTGCCGGATGGAATGGACTGATTATTCACCCTTAGCGCAGCCACTAATTGATCGGGTGTAATATTATGGGCACGCATTAATGCCGGATCTGCTTTTATTACAACGGTGCGGGCATTGCCGCCAAATGGAGCCGGTGATACTAATCCCGGAATTGAACTGAAACCTGAACGGATATAAACATTTGCTAAATCCTGCAACTCGTTATTGCTGCGTGTTTTACTGCTTAGCACCAATTGCCCAACAGGTAATGTAGAAGCATCAAAACGTATAATAAATGGAGGATTTGTACCCGGCGGAAAAATTGTTTGCGCCCTGTTACTAAATGCAGTTACTTCGGCTGCCGCCTGAGCCATATTGGTTCCCTCATAAAACGTTAATTTAATAAGGGTTAAACTTTGAATGTTTTTTGTTTCAATACTTTTTACACCAGATACATACAATAAAAGGTTTACATAATTTTTACCGAAGTAAGCTTCCATTTGATCGGGAGTAAAGCCACCATAAGGATGAGAAAGATAAATAACGGGTAAATCAATATTTGGGAAAATATCAATTTTTATAGTACGTATAGCCCTAATACCAAAAAAGAATAAACCGGCAACCAGTACTAAAATAGTAATGGGTTTTCTTAATGCGGTTCTAATTAAATTCATGCTTTAATAGTTGAAATACATTAATATAAATTATTTTATTTGCTGCATTAGTAAATCCCAATCTCCCGAAGCGGCTGCTTTTAGTAAGAGTGCCTGCCATATATTAATACATGCAAGTTTTGCAGACGTTTCTGCCCTATTTACAATATACAATGCCTGTTGCAAATCTATAATGGTAGCTAACCCATTTTCATATAGTACAGATTTTTGCAAAAAAGCATCACGTGCGGCTTTTAATTGAATAGGTACTTCTCGATAACTTTGCAATGTATTTTGAATACGCTGATCTGCCAGTATTAAAGCATCTTGCAATTGCGTATAAGTTTGATCATATTCCTGTTTATATGTCTCCGTTAATTCTCTTTGTGCATTCACCTGTTGTTTTATCTTAGGTATACTCATGATATTAAATGCCAACGATAAGCCGGCAATGTAATTAGAGCGCAGTGGTGTAACGCCATCAAAAAAACTTTTTGAGTAATTGTTGGGCGAAGCAGCACTGTACTGACTGCCAAAACCAGAACCTCTTGTTTGAAAAATACCAAAAAGATTAATACCGGGCAGGATGCTATTCTTAATTGCATTTGCCTGCATTTCACTTTGCCGAATTTTACTTTCAAAAAATTTTACTTGTGGGTTAGCAGTAATATTAAATGATGAAACAAAATTTTGAGGAATGCGATTAAAAAAAGAAGTGTCTAAGAAAAATGTTTCAGGTTTTTGATTGAGTAATTGTGCCAATGTACTTTCTGCCTGCTGCCTGTTAGAGATAGCATCAATGAGAATTAAATATGCATTGGAATATTCTGAATTGGCAATAGAAGAATCAACCCCGGGATTAAGTCCATTCAAGGTTCTTGCCAATACGGCAGTTCTAAAAGTATCTGCCCGGTTTAAGTTTGCCTGTGCTTCGATTACCAAACCCTGTGCTGTTAATAAATTAAAATATGCTCCTGCCACTTTTACACTTAACACAAATTTTTCCTGTTCAACATCAGCAGAATCTGTTTGTACCACTGCATTAGCCGCTGCAATGCGGGATTGCTTTCTGCCAAACGTAAATGCCTCCCAGTTAGTAGAAATTAAATACAATGATCCAAAAGCTGCATTCCATTGCTGGCTGTTAAATACAGGCCCTGCTGATGAAACACCAAAAGCGCCATAAGGTGCACCGGGCCCATACAAACCATTAATACTTCCATAATTCTGCTGCATACTTGCCAAAATATTAGGCAAGTAATCATTTTTTACATTTTGTAATAAATAATTGGAAGCTTTTAAATAGTGCTGCTTTGCTTTAATAGTTTGATAATTATTTAACCCGGAATGGATTGCTTCACTTAACAATAATGGTTGTTGCTGAGCATTAGAAAACTGAATTGTCAATATCAAACTGAAAAACAAAAACACAAAAACACATTTGGTATAGTTTAAAACCATATTATCAATTTAATCAACACTTAAAATTTATTCATTCCTAAAAATTAACCTTTAATGAATCACATTTTTTATTCATCATTTTCCTGGCTTGTAATTGTAGCCACAAAATGCCAGGCTTTTTTTGCATCTCTATCAATTATGCTTTGTAATAACTTTTCATGCAAGTCTTGTTTTAGCATAAACAAGTCTGTATCAACAAAAACTTCCTGAAAAAAATTTTTTAGCTGGGCGGCTATTGTTTTATACAAATCACATAAAATTTCATTACTACATGCTTCAGCAATGGCAAGATGGAATGATATATCAGCATCAATACATTTTGCAACATCATTCCCAATAGCTGCTTTATAACGTTCTTTTAAATATTTACGCATGCAGTTAATTTGCCGGCTTGTTCTGTAAATAGCCGCTTTCTCTGCAATTTTTAGTTCCAGTAATTGCCTTACTTCATTTAGCTCCTCGCCTCGTGCCGACTGCAAGCGATGATACCATGGCACAGGTGTTCCATTTTTTAAAGCAACAAAAGTACCTACACCCTGCTGAACTTTTAAAATTCCGGAATAAGAAAGTATTCGGATGGCTTCCCGAATGGTTGATCTGCCTACACAAAAATATTCCATCAATTCGGGCTCAGTGGGCAATTGATCACCAATTTTAAATTTACCGATTGCTATATGTTGTTGCAATTTTTCTGCAACCACATCACTCAGCGATTTTTTTTTTACAGGTTCTGCATGCATACATCATATCATCTGATGTATGAAAGTAAATTAATTTTATTACCAGACCAACATCTTTGTTAAAAAGCATATTTTATTAACCTATTTTAATTGAATTTTAAACAATTACCTGACAATGAAAAATGGGAAATACGATTACTGAGCCAATGAAACCCTGACTAAAACGCCAGCCCTGGTAACAATAGTAGGTGCAGCAGTTGAAATAAAAGGAGTCACTCTTCGTTGATCAAAAAACAGCCGGAGATTGATACGGTTATTATAAACATAATCAATAGCGGGTTGAATAATGACAACCTGTTGGCCTCCGGTTCCATAGGCTGTGGATTGGTCTATCCTGCTGTTACTGGTTGCATCATTTCTAAACGACAAATCGAGTTTAATGGTTAAATCGTTCTGCAATTTTGTATTCTTCATGCCCGGCAACTTAAACGGTAAACGTAAGCCACGTTTACGCCAATTGAAGCCCGTTGTCCACTGTGTGCTGTTTGTTTCACTTAGCTGGTAATCAATTAAACTTAAACTCAATTGTCTGCTTTTGGCATATTCTAATTTTAAACTTAACTGTTTAGTGGTGGTAACTTCAATACCCAGTAACGGAGCAAACTGCTCTTGCATAGTGATATTGGGAACCAAATAATAAGGTATATAGTTACCACTCAGCGTATCTATAAAGCCCGGTGCACCATAACGAAATGGATCCTGATACAATAATGCACTGGAAAAGCTGTTCATACTTAAAGTGGCAGAATAAGCATGCGTAATATTAATGGCTGTAAAAATTTTAGCCAATGCAGGTATTTTACTTAACCCTGTATAGCTTAAGCGCCAATTGGGTTTTGGAAGAATACCACTAAATGGATTGGATCGAATACCCGATCCGGATCCCTTCAATAAAGGGAAAGTAGAAGGATCTTTTTTGGTATAAGCAGATAAAAAAGCGGGTATTAAAACATCTTGGGAATAGCGCCCGTAACCCGTTGCAAATCCGTCTGAAGTAAAAGTTGGATTCTGCTTCCAATAAGGATTTAAATTGGCTACTCTTTTTGAAATAATTTGTCTGTTATTTTCAAACTGAAGAAAAGTAGAAGATAATTCATTGGGATTGGTTTTTCGAAACAATGTTCCTAAAGCAATATAAGATACGCTGAAACCTCCGGCAGTATATGGATTAAGATGTTGCTGCGGCAATCCCAGCCCCGTTGTGTCTTTAAATAATTCACTGTAGTTTTTTGAGAAGCTTTTATTTAAACTTAGATCTACCCTGAATTCTCTAACAGGTTCTAACTGCGCAGTTAATCCTAATTTTTGTTCAAAATTTTGCTGATACAAGTAGTTGAAAGTACCGTCTTTTGTAATTAACCCTTGTGCCGCTTTTCTGTTTAACCAACTACTATCGGGTTGTCGGCCAAACACATAATCTAACCCTGGTTGCATGGTTTTCATGTCCTGCCCAAAAGCAGTGGTATTTCCTAACCAGCCGGGCACACGGCTATTGTAATTTTCGCCATAGTTCACTGATACATTTTTTATCATGGTAACCAAATGACCGGCTGCTCTAACAGCGCCATTCATTTGTGTGGGCTGATTGGCCTGTTGCAATCGCAATGCAGTTCTGTAATCACGCCGTTGTTGCCGCCATTTTCGCAATGCTATTCTTTTCTTTTTACCATGCAACCTGTTACCTGCAGTATCTGTAATCGCTTCTTCCCGGTTGGGTAAAGTAATTCCTAACGGGTTAGCATTTGCGCCATTAGGGCTGCTCACAGGTTTACCGGTTTGGTTATTAAAGAATTGTTTGGGCGGAGGCGGAGGACGATAGTCTAAATTCCGCAACCATTTTGATTTGGTATAAAGCCTTGTAAAATCAAACTGTGTATTTAAATTATTTTGTTGACTGTTTTCTAAGGTATTACCTAATGAAACAGCCAGTAAACTGGCAGCTATCCAGTTATAGGTAGTAGCATAACTGTATCGGGCTGCTATCCAATTAGTGAACGGGAATTTTGCAAGGGGTAAAGTATACGTTGCACTTGCTCGTTGCTGATAAAGGGTTGTTCGGCCACCACTAATAAAATTCTGCCATACTGAATCTTTTTTAGCTTTGGTATTAATCATTCCATAAGGTTCATCTACCCTGCCAAAACTGGTTGCAGAAAAATCGAGATTTACGGAACGTGCTACATCCCATCTAAAATTATAATATTTATCGAACGTAAAATATTTGTTGTAGGTAGTATCTACCAACATTACTTTGGTTTGTTGCTGATCGGTATTAATAATACGGGGAATATACTGCCCAAACTGCCGGTTCACATCGGCCCTGAAGCTAATGAGAGAAGGCCGCAGGTTCACATTAAAATCGCGAATAAAAGAGGTCCATTGGCTGTTTCCTTTAATTATTTTTTTGAAAGGTTCTTTGTATCTGGGTGGTGCATTATAAGTATATCCTAATCCGGCACGCCATTTTACTAAATTATTGAGCAAAGTAGTGGGGTTGTTTTGTACCGTTTGTGTAAAGGAATAGCTGACATCAAAATTACTGAGGCTCCATAAGTGCACTTTGCCTTTTGGCATTACACGTACATTGGTGAAATTGATGGTTTTGATGGTGGTTTGGTCAATTGCTGCATTTTTAATGGAATCGCGTTTGGCTTTTGTTTGCGCTGCACTTAGTTTTTGAGATAAGGTAATATCCAAATCAAATGGATCATATTTTGGTGAACTTACGGTTTTATCAAAACTGGCAAATACCGGCACCGATAACCTGGTGCCCTTCGGTAACAATTTACCCGCATCAATAGCAATAGAGGCATCAAACTGTGTAAAATTATCCAAAGCCCGTTGCCCAATATGCGATTCTAAGGAACCCCAACCTGCCGTATGCATACTTCCGGAAATAGACATTTTTCCCAAATCGGCCAAACCAATATCTACCCTTCCAACAGCTGCATAAGCACCCCTTTCATTAATATTCGATAGCCGTAATTCATCTACCCAAACTTCAGCACTTAGCGGTGTGGTATTGGTGCTGGCATTTTCTACGCCAATTAAAAATGCATTGACTGCACCAATATTCGGGTTACCTAAAACAGAAAATGTTTTATCCCCAATTACCTGCCGATATATGGTACTAACGGAAGCACCACTATTATTACGTTGTAGTTTTAAATTAGTTAATGTTTGAATATCGAAATCGAGGTTATTTTGTGTTGGCCATACTATAGTATCGGAAACAGGCGAATAATTGCCGGGTGGTGTAACCTTTAAAGGAACTTTTATTTCATAATAATTATTCAGATAGTCTTGCCCTATTCTAACCACCAAATTTAACTGATTGTCTTGCAATGCAGTATTTGGAGCCGCTTCCACATGCGCAAACATGAGCATTTTGCCATACAAACGCATATCATAATTGGGCAAAGTTTTAAACACTGCTCTGGAATTTCCCGGAGTAAGATGACCCACCTGTAAACTCAATGATTGTTCATTTTGTAAAATATTGATACCATTATTGCTTAGCTGTTGCACACGCTGAATGCCGGGAGGAATAACATAGTTTACCGGGGTACGACTACTGTTTTCCTCTAAATTTACAGCAAGGGTATTAAAGGTAATTGTGCTGGTATCAATAGGTGTATAAGAACCTGTTGTATCTAATTTAAACGTAAACTGCCGCCATTGATTGCGTACCAGTTCTAATTTTGCGAAGCGCAATACTACTGAATCCTGAAACCCTGTTAAATACATCCGCATAAACTGGATGGATTTAAAATCTGGTATTTGGCCTGTTTTACTGGCATAATCGCTCAATGGTATCCGAAACAAATACCAATTTTCAGTTCCGGTAGTTCCATCTGCATAGGTTACCGGCACTATGCGTTTATCAGAAATATATTTTGTTACGCCTACATCCATACCCGGCGCAAGATTTACCTGATATTCAAAATATTCTTCATCTTCATTTAAAGTATTATCATGGTTTAAATCTTCATTATCAGGATATAAAGTTGCTGCCGGAGAAAAAGGTGATGTTCCGGTAGCAATGGGCGAATTGCCTTGCGGATTATTGAAATTTTTATAACGCTCCAATATTCCTGCCCCACTTGCATCAAAGCTCGGATCGCGATACCATTTATAATCATCATTCGAAGGATCCTGAATGGCACGTTGATAAATAGGTGAATTTGTGCCAAAATTTGCTGTTATTTTAGAAAGATAATCGGTACGTTTTCTTCGCTCCCCATCATTATCTAAACCATCCAAACCCACATCCTGATATACCCTATCGCCAGGATTGTTGCTGAATGCATTGGTTACTTGAATAGGATTCACAGGCACTCTTCCCCAAGTTGTACTACTATCAATAGCAGCGGGTGAGGTAGGGGTATTTAGTCCGTTTTCATAAAAACGTTTGCCATCTTTCAGAATATCTTCACTTACATTACCAAAATCAATCATTAACTGGCCGCCGGTACTATTCGGCAATTTGATAAAAGGATCCTGAATCCAGAATTGTACATACTCAATATTATTGGTTTCAAAATCTGTTTGATCAATAGCCCGCATAATACCACCCCATCTTTTTTTCGGATTTAATAATTTTCCATTGGCATTTACCTGAGAGGGATCATTGTCATAATTATAAGGGCCAATATCTGTAGGATAGTATGCTACATCGAAAGTTGAGGTTTGAGTATTTACAATATTGGTAGTAAGCTGCGGAAATAACTCATTGGTATATACCAGTCTTACACGAGGATCACTCAGTGCTGCCAAATTTCCTCTCAGCGGATTGTTGGGGCTGTTCTTGTCTTGCAAATTCGGTTCAATATTATACCAGGCAATTTTTGCTCTGTTTTTATTATAGTCAACAGAATCTATTAATAATGCTTCCGGAAAATTAGGATTACCAGCCGGAGTGGAAGCCAAAGCCCATGCCGTTGATGGAAACCTTAAATCAATATTAGAAGTAGTTCCCTCAAAATCATCTAAATAAATTAAACCATTATTGCCCGATCCAATTTGGGGTGGATGGCCGGGTTTAAAATAAGCACCTTCGCCATAAGCAGCAATGGTACTCATGGTTTTGGTAGAATAGAAAGGCAGCTTATTCAAAGCTCTCGTCAATCCGGGCCAGTTAGAGTGATAACTGAAATCAACACCATACATGGTATTGCGAATAGGATCTTCACCATAATTCATTTTGGTAAAGAATGGCCGTTCATTCAAACGCTCTATAGTAGCACCAATGGCTAATTTTTTACTGGCGGCATAATCTAACCGTAAACCAAGGAAACCTCGTTGCTGAATACCAAATGAAGCATTGTTTTCATAAGAAACATTTACGGGAATACCGGAATTAATAATAGCCTGATTTAAAATTTTGACAGAACCTAAATTATAATCAATGGTATAATCAACTCCTTCAGTTAAGGTTTGCCCTCCTGCAGTAAGTTTTACTGATCCGGGAGGTATATTATATGCACCGAGATAAATATCGCTTCCACTGGTGCCTTTTGCCTGCCCCTTCATCACAAAGCGGTCTACGTTAGCATAGGTTTGCGCAATGGCTTTAATGGAATCATATAATTGGTAATACACATATTTTTGAATCAGTGCTGCCGGTTGTCCTGCAAAAGCCAGATTTTGTAAATCTTTACCAAAAGGCTCTAGCACGGGAAAGATAATTTTACCTTGTTGAGACAAGATGGTAAAACCTTCCAGATAATCGAAAATACCATCGGGCTGAGGATCATTCTGATTATTTAAGCGGTCTAAATTTAAAATGGTCAATAAAGGCTTTCCTTCAACAGATGGAGCTGATTCAGGTAAATATCTTTTCAAACCACCACTGGGTTGGTTGTATAATACATTCAATTGAAAACCATCTCTTGACACACCGGCCAGATCTAATGAGTATACGTTTTTCATCATCAATCCCCAAATGGGCAAATTGGTGCGGGCTGATGTAGCTTTCAATAATTTTAAATACAATACTTTTTGTACCCCTTGTGTAGAATCTACAGCAACATCCTGCGAAAATTCACCTACCTGATATACCTGCCCATTGTAAGTGTACTGATAAGCCACTGCCAACACATCATTCGGTTGCAGTTGTGCATTCAATGACAAGAAACCAATTTGCGGATTAAAATAATATTCAGTAGGTGCTAATTTGCGTGCAAAAGTTTTTTCATAATCATTTACCTGCGTTAACCCTTTACTTTGCAAAAATGCACCTACAGTAGATGGGTCTCGGTTTTGCGTAATAGCACTATACAAAGTATTGGCGCCATTTTGTGGTAAAGGGCTGCTCGTTAGTGATTGAAAATTGGGATTATAAGGCTGTGGTTCACCCAAATCCATCAACCCTACTATGGCACGTGTATCAGTAGTTGAACCATTTCTGTTGGTTACCCAAACTTCAATGCGTTGTATTTGTACCTGACTATTTACAATCGGCAAATTACTCATGGCCGTATTGTAATTATTACGGAAATATTGTGCTAACAGAAAGTCGCGGTTCTCATCGTAATCATCTAATTTTTTTTGAAAATTGGTGATGGCCGCACCACCCTGCAAAGCCTGTGTTTGCCGTTGCGACTGCTGGTTCGCTAATACAGCAGTAACACTTAATTTACCAAACTGCAACTGTGTTTTTATACCGAACAAATTTTGTGCACTCGACATGAGTGCTCCCTTGGTTTGAAAGGCAATATTACCGGCCTCAATACTTCTGATAATTTCATCGTCCATGCCTTTATAATTCAACTTTAACTGATTGAGATAATTAAAGTTAGCCAGTGTATTATAATTAATGGGAAGCTTTAATTTATTTCCAATATTGGCATTTACATTTAAATTGGTATTCAGGTTAAAATCAAATCCACCGGTTCTCCGGGCTGCTTCCGGCAAAGTGGGATTTAATGTATTTTGACCATTATAACCCATTTGAATATCTACGCTACCCTGAGGTTTTATGTCTACTTTTAAACCATCCGGACCTACACCAAAAATCCGGTCAAATAGTGTATTATAAACTCTTACCGGCGGTCTTTGAACTTTTTTATTGAGTAAGGTTAAAGCATCGGCACGTTGTTTAAAATAATCGTCCTGTTGTTGCTGGGTTCTTAACTTGTAATACTCTTCAAAAGTTAAAGCGGTCGGTTTTCTGAAATAAGTATTCCCTACTTTTTCTAAAATATAATATTGATTGGTTTTGGGGTCGTACTCTACTTTTTGTTTGATATATGAGGTATCATTTAAATCGAACGGATTTTTATTTTGCCAGGATAAAAAATCGCCCCTCCGGTCATGAATAGGAAAACGCAATGAGTTTCCTCCTTTTTTTAGTGTATCAGTAGTTTGGGCAAATAAACATCCATACGGAAACAACAACACCGAAGCAGTTAGTAAAAAAGCAGTAAGCAATAAGGTTCCTTTCTTCAAAAAAAGCAGGCTTGGTTAGGTAAATTTATAGGCTATTGTTATAAGTTTTTTAATGATTGCTTAATAATTTCTTCTAAAGATAATTCAGGTTTTGTTAACATAATTTTTTTAACTGCATTTTCTGCGGCCGGCCGGCCAATACCCAATGCAATCAGTGCCTGAACAGCGTCATCATCTACAGATATTAAGTTATTGGCGTTAGATAATCCAGTAACATCCATTTCTTTTTTGCTAATCTTATCTCTTAGTTCTAATACCAGTCTTTCAGCCGTTTTTTTGCCAATACCCTTTACAGTGGCCAGCAAAGCGGTATTACCCTGCGCTATAGCCTGACTAATTTCATGTGGTCTTAAACCAGACAACATCATTCTGGCAGTAGCAGCACCCACACCCGATACACCAATTAACAGTAAAAACATTTCTTTTTCTGCCGGTTCGGCAAAACCAAAAAATGTTTGCCCATTTTCGGTAATATGTAAGTAAGTATGTAATAAGCCGGTCGACAAATCTTTGATGGCAGAATAAGTATGCAAACTAATTTGCATTTCATACCCAATACCATTGGCCTCTATAATGGCATGCGCCGGCGATTTAACCACAAAACTTCCTTTTATATATGCTATCATAGTTGCAGGGTCAAAAATAGGGTTTTCATTCATAATATAACCTGCAAATAGGCCAATATGATAGTATTCTAAAATAAAAGCGGATATTTGCGGTCATTTTTACAAAAAAGTACAACAATTATATGAGCAAGATTTCAGCCGCTATTACCGCTGTTGGAGGTTATGTACCCGAAACGAAACTAACCAATTTTGATTTGGAGAAAATGGTGGATACCAATGATGAATGGATAAGAACCCGTACAGGAATAGAAGAACGCAGAATTTTAAAAGAACCCGGCAAAGGCAGCAGCGATATGGCTGTTCCTGCTATCCAGGAAATATTAAAGAAAAAAAAATTACAAGCAACCGATATTGACTGTATTATTTGTGCCACCGTTACACCCGATATGGTTTTCCCCGCTACTGCCAATATTATTGCAGATAAATTAGGCGCCACCAATGCCTGGGGATTCGATTTGAGTGCAGCCTGCAGTGGCTTTTTATTTGCCCTTACTACCGGTGCGGGCTTAATAGAAAGCGGCCGCTACAAAAAAGTAATTGTAGTGGGTGTAGATAAAATGAGTGCCATTATAGATTATACCGACCGCTCCACCTGTATTATTTTTGGAGATGGTGCCGGTGCCGTATTGTTAGAACCCAACACTGAAGAATTGGGTATTCGGGATAGTATTTTACGCAGTGATGGTTCAGGTGCCAAATACCTGCACATGAAAGCAGGTGGTTCTGTAAAACCCGCCACTGTTGAAACTGTTTTAGCAAAAGAGCATTTTGCCTATCAGGAAGGACAGGCTGTATTTAAATTTGCAGTGAAGGGCATGGCAGATGTGAGCGCTGAAATTATGGAAAGAAACAATCTGACTGCAGCAGATATAGCATGGCTGGTACCCCATCAGGCCAATCTTAGAATTATTGATGCTACAGCCAACAGGATGGGATTAGACAAAGAAAAAGTGATGATTAACATTCAACGATATGGCAATACAACTGCTGCTACCATTCCGCTTTGCTTATGGGAATGGGAAGACCGCTTAAATAAAGGCGATAATATTGTTTTATCTGCTTTTGGAGGTGGTTTTACATGGGGGGCCATTTTGCTGAAATGGGCTTATTAAAATAACAATTGAATTTGTTGAGGTGATGGCGGTATTCCATCACCTTTTTTATATTCTAACCCACTGTATATAATCTGTAGATGGCAATTCTGTTACGCCCAATTGCCGTAACATGGTTACCAACTGACCTCTGTGATAGGTACTGTGATTAAAAATATGCAGCAATATTTGCCACAAAGGCTGCTCAAAATATTCTTTTTTTGAATTTTTATATAAAATCACTTTTTCCAATTGTTCATCATTTAAACCATTCATCCATTCCACCCATAGTGTATCCTGACGGGCCAAGCCATTAAGTACATCGCTGGTACTTAATCCGGCATCTTTTAGTTGCCATCCAGTTTGTGGTTCTTCGCGCAGCCGCTGCCACCAAATGGTTTCTGCACCCAGTAAATGTAATAACGTACTGTATATACTTGGAAAACTACTCACCACTATTTGATGGTGCTTTGCCGGTTCTAAATTTTGAATAACATGTATCAATTGCAAATTAGCCCATTGATTATAAATGGCATATGAAATAAATAGCGATTTCATGTTCAATACGTTCTATTCGATCAAAAAAAGTTGTTGATTAAAATTAGATAAAAAACAGCTCAATTCGAACCTTCAATAAAAATAAACCGCATCCCGAAAAATAATCGCAGGTATACTTTAAATTCACCTTTATTTTTGTAACCCATAGTACCATAAAACCAGCCAAATTATGAAGCACATATTCCCCTTTACCGGCATCAGTTCAGTTGCATTGCATAGCACCAGTGAGGAAAATGCCGAGTTTGCACATATTACACCAATCTATGCCACATCTACATTTACTTTTTCTACTGCAGAAGAAGGAATGGAAAGATTTGCAGGGGAAGATAAATCCAGAATTTATGGTCGTTGGGGCAACCCTACTTTTACGGCTGCAGAAGAAACCATTGCAGCATTAGAAGCCTTTGGCATAAAAAACAACAATGGCACACCGCTACAATTGAAAGCATTGTTACATGCCAGCGGACAGGCAGCAATGACAACTCTTTTCATGAGCACACTAAAAGCAGGAGATGCCGTATTATCGCATTACTCCTTATATGGCGGTACTCATGAATTGCTACTAAAAGTTTTATCCAATGCCGGTGTTCACACTATTATTGCAGATTTAAGAGATGTGGCACAGGTGGAAGATATTATCAAAAAAAATCCGGCTATCAAATTAGTGCATTTAGAAACCCCGGCAAACCCAACCATTCAGTGTATCGACATTGCAGCCATTACCCAACTTGCAAAACAACATCATATACTGGTTTCCGTAGATAATACATTTGCTACACCTTATTTACAACAACCTTTTAAATATGGCGTTGATTTTGTTTTTCACTCCACCACTAAATTTTTAAACGGGCATGGTACAGCCATTGGTGGTGTTTTAATTGGAAATGATATTGAATTTATGCAAACACATGCCTGGAAATGGCAGGTTTTACTAGGCGGCAACAGCAATCCCTTTGATGCTTTTTTATTGATGAACGGATTAAAGACACTGGAATTGCGGATGGACCGCCATTGCAGTAACGCAAAAGCAGTAGCTGAATTTTTAGACCAGCACCCGGCCATTGAAAAAGTAAATTATGCCGGATTAGCAACCCATCCTGATTATGCTATTGCAGCCAAACAAATGAAACATCCCGGCGCACTCATGAGCTTTGAAGTAAAAGGTGGATTAGAAGCAGGTAAAAAATTTATAGATAAATTGCAAATGTGTGTTCGGGCAATTTCACTGGGCACATTAGATACTTTATTATCCCACCCCGCCAGCATGAGCCACAGAGGCGTTAGCGTGGAAGAACGTTTGAAATTTGGCATTACAGATGGATTAATTCGGTTAAGTGTAGGTATTGAAAATATTGCAGATATTTTAAATGATTTTGATCAGGCATTATCTTAATAAACATATGAATATTCAAATTAGAAAAGCTGAAAAAAAAGATTGCGCAAGATTATTAGAATTAATTCATGAACTGGCTGTTTTTGAAAAAGCACCGGAAGAAGTAACCGTTACCTTACAACATTTTGAAGAAAGCGGATTTGGTGAAAAGCCTGTTTGGTGGGCATTGGTAGCCGAGGTAGAGGGTGTAGTTCAGGCATTTGCACTTTACTATATTCGGTACAGTACATGGAAGGGGCAGCGCATGTATTTAGAAGATATTTTGGTAACGGAACAAATGAGGGGTAAAAAAATTGGCAGCCTGCTTTTTGATGCGCTTATTCAGGAAGCAAAAGAAAAAAAATTAAATGGAATGGTATGGCAGGTATTGAATTGGAATGAACCTGCCATTCAATTTTATAAAAAGTATAATGCCAAAATTGAAGATGAATGGATGAACTGCTCGCTTCAGTTTTAAAAAATAAAATGGGTAGCTTTCAATAACGGCTACCCATTTTCGTTTATACTTTTTTGGGACATTTTAACTAACGCCATCTGTTGTAATATTCTTTGCAATTTTTTGAACCAACCCCTGCAATACTTTACCCGGACCTACTTCTGTAAAATGCGTAGCGCCGTCAGCAACCATTGCTTCCACACTTTGTGTCCATTTAACAGCACCGGTTAATTGCACTATTAAATTTTGTTGAATGGTTTTGGCATCAGTCACTGCCTGTGCCACAACATTTTGATAAACCGGGCAAACGGGTTCACTAAAATTTGTTTTTTGAATGGCTTCGGCTAATTCTTTTTTGGCAGGCTCCATTAAAGGAGAATGAAAAGCTCCTCCAACCGGCAATACCAAAGCACGTTTGGCGCCTGCTGCTTTCATTTTTTCGCAGGCAATTTCCACTCCTTTAATGGTACCACTAATCACCAATTGTCCGGGACAATTGTAATTGGCAGCCACCACCACTTCGCCTGTTTCCTGTTGTACTTCCGCACAAATGGCCTCAACTTTTTCATCGGGCATTGCCAATATGGCGGCCATAGTAGAAGGTTGTAATGCACAGGCTTTTTGCATGGCATTGGCACGAACTGCCACTAATCGTAACGCATCTTCAAATTGCAACACTCCATTGGCTACCAAGGCAGAAAACTCTCCCAACGAATGGCCTGCTACCATATCAGGCTTTGGTGAAGGCAGCATGGCATAAGCAATCACTGCATGCAAAAAAACTGCCGGTTGCGTTACATTGGTTTGTTTCAACGCTTCATCTGTTCCGATAAACATGATATCGCTAATGCGAAAACCCAATATTTCATTTGCCTTTTCAAACATTTCCTTTGCAATAGCATGTTGCTCATACAATTGTTTACCCATTCCACTAAATTGCGCACCCTGTCCCGGAAAAACATAAGCATGTTTCATTATAAAAAATTTATTGAATTCCTATATTAAAAATTACGATTGCTTTTTAAATGTTTTCATCTGCTGCCAATAAAACATCCATTTAAAATTAATGCAAGTATACTTATAAATTAAAAACCGAAGTATTGTTTTATACAACTATCCTGTAAAATATTTAAAATAGTTTGTATTATATGCATACAAAAGCCGGTAGCAAAAACAACCGGCCAATTGTGCATCGGGCTTTTCTCTCAGAACTTCGTGTTCAATTCCAAATATTTCAGAAATTCATTCCGGGTAGTTTCTTCTTTAAATTTACCTTCGTAAAAAGAGGTAATGGTAGTAGAAGTATCATCTTCAACACCTCGGCTAGCCACACATAAATGCTTTGCATCAATTACAACTGCTACATCGTTGGTACCCAAAATTTGTTGTAATTCGGTGCCTATTTGCATGGTAAGCCGTTCTTGCACCTGTGGCCTTTTAGCAAAATATTCTACCATTCGGTTTAGCTTGCTTAATCCTATTACTTTACCATTGCTCATGTAGGCTACATGCGCTTTTCCAATAATGGGTACAAAGTGATGTTCGCAATTGCTGTAAAAAGAGATATTTTTTTCAACCAGCATTTGGTTATACTGGTAGGTATTATTAAACAAAGTCACTTTAGGTTTATTGGCGGGATTCAATCCTCTGAATATTTCTTTAATATACATTTTTGCCATTCGCTTAGGCGTACCTTTTAAACTGTCATCAGTTAAATCTAACCCCATAATTTCCATAATAGAACGGAAATGTTTTTCGATAGCTTTTGTTTTTTCCTCATCAGATAAATCGAAAGCATCTTCCCGAAGAGGTGTATCTACTGATGTAAGGATGTGATTATCACCCATTTCATCAATCAATACATCGGTTAATTCTGCTTTAGTTTTGCCATTAAGCTGGATACTCGACATAGTTTCGCTCTGTTTCATATAAAAATATTTTTAGTTCTAATTGTTCGTCCAGCTTATCACGCAGCAACTGATAAATAACTTTTGCTATGTTTTCGGCTGTGGGGTTTACTTGTTGAAAGTAACCCGTATCTAAATTCAAATTTTTATGATCAAATTGGTCTAATATTTCTTTTTTAATCAATGCACTCAAAACTTTTAAATCTAACACATAACCGGTATCGGGATTGGGTTCACCGGTTACTTTCACAATTAATTCATAATTATGACCATGAAAATTTTTATTATTACATAAACCAAATACAGTTGCATTTTTTTCATCACTCCATGCATTATTATGCAACCTGTGGGCGGCATTAAAATGTTCTTTACGATATACTGCTACTTTGTTTTGCTTCATAATTTTCCTTTCTGTTACACTTGCTGATGCAATTCACATACAACTGTTCACACAGTTCGGTTGCACACTTCAAAAAAAACTAAAAACCCAACTGAAAACTTTTTTTACAGGCACTGCATCAGAAGTGTGCTGATCAAGTGGCCTGTACCGATAGAAAGCTTTTTTTAATACACTGAAATATTTATCAAAATTAGCCTGCTAACCAATAGTAACCAATTAATGATTATTTTGTTTAAAAATTTTTTATTTTTTTTAAACAAAACAGCTAACCTGTAATTTTGTCGTATTGTTTTTTTTGCATGGTATTTGAACATCTTAAACTCTTAACTTCATTCAAAATTAATTGAGCATGTACTTACAAAAAGAATTTGAGCAATATGCGATTCATCACAGAAGAATTAGCAGTGCAACATTACATAATTACCGCAACCATTTCAATCCAACCGCTTTAACCCCTTATATCATTGAAGAACGCTCCCTCAATGTTGCCCAAATGGATGTTTTTAGCCGGCTTATGATGGACCGTATTATTTTTTTAGGAGAAGCAATAGATGATTATGTGGCCAATATTGTAACAGCGCAATTGTTGTTTTTAGATAGTACAGACCGCACCAGAGACATACAAATGTATATCAACAGCCCTGGTGGCAGTGTATATGCCGGCATGGGTATTTATGATACCATGCAATTTGTTACCCCCGATGTTTCTACCATTTGCACCGGCGTAGCAGCCAGTATGGGTGCCGTTTTATTATGTGCAGGTGTAAAAGGAAAGCGCACCGCATTAAAACACAGCAGAATAATGTTGCACCAACCCAGTGGCGCTATTGGTGGCCAGGCAACAGATATTGAAATTACTGCCCGTGAAATCAAAAAATTAAAGTTAGAACTGTATGAAGTAATTGCAGAGCATACAGGAAAAGATATTGAAACAGTAGGTAAAGACTGCGACAGAGATTTTTGGATGACTGCACAAGATGCCAAAGCATATGGATTGGTGGATGAGGTTTTATTCCGTAATCCTAAAAAAGATAAAAAAGACTAATTGCTGCATTGTCTGCCATTTTTACCAACATTTTAAAGCAAAATATTTATGATTACGAACAAATACATCATTAATCCTTACTTAAATGAAGAAGGAGAAGAAGAAAACAACAATAAGGAAGAGAAAGAACCCATGAGCCCTCAGATGCTGAAAAAAATGGAGAAACTTTTTTTTGAAAGAAGAGCAGTTTATTTGTGGGGAATAGTAGATGATAAAAGTGCCAGAGAGTTGGTGAGCAAATTGTTATTGTTAGATGCAGATAAACCCGGAGAAGAGATAAAATTATACATCAATAGCCCCGGCGGAGTAGTTACCAGTGGCATGGTAATTTACGATACCATTCAACTCATCCAATCGCCCGTAAGCACTATTTGCATGGGATTAGCTGCCAGTATGGGCTCTATTCTATTAAGTGTTGGCAAAAAGGGGAAAAGATTTATTTACCCGCATGGCGAAGTAATGATTCATCAACCCAGCCTTAGTGGTTATATTCAGGCCACATCAGCCGATATTGAAATTCAGGCCGATCAAATGAAAAAAACAAAGGATTTAGGCGCGAAAATTTTAGCTGAAAATTGCGGTAAACCAGTAGAACAAATCATGACAGATTTTGACCGCGATTATTGGATGGATGCGAAAGAAGCCGTTGAATATGGTATTGTAGATGCCGTACTTACCAAGATATAAATCCTGCATCATTACCGAATGTCACTTTTAACCTAAACGGTATCAACAAATTAGTAACTTTGCCAGTCACTACATGTACCTACGGGCAGTGGTTGTATGTTGTTTTAATGTGTTAACCCATTCATTAACAGCTTATTAAAACACACAAAAATTGTATTATGGCCAAACAAACACATTTACATTGTTCATTTTGTGGAAGAAGCCGGGCAGAAGTAAAAATTCTGATAGCCGGACAGGAAGCGCATATTTGTGAAAATTGCATTGAACATGCTCAGGAAATTATTGCACAGGAACTAAAAGATAATAACATTCAACCTGCCACAAACTCAACTAAAATATCTATAAAAAAACCCTTAGAAATTAAAAAGTTTTTAGATGAGTATGTAATTGGGCAGGATGAAGCAAAAAAAGTTTTAAGTGTAGCGGTATATAATCATTATAAACGTATTACTCAAAAAACACAGGCAGATGATATTGAAATTGATAAGAGCAATATCATTATGATTGGCGAAACCGGTACCGGAAAAACATTGTTGGCTAAAACCATTGCCAAAATGCTGAATGTACCTTTTGCCATAGTTGATGCTACTGTTTTTACAGAAGCAGGTTATGTGGGTGAAGATGTAGAAAGTATGCTAACGCGCCTGCTGCAAAATTGTAATTATGATGTTAATGCTGCAGAAAAAGGAATTGTTTATGTGGATGAGATTGATAAAATTGCCAGAAAAGGCGATAACCCATCTATTACCCGTGATGTAAGCGGAGAAGGTGTTCAACAGGGATTATTGAAAATGCTGGAAGGTACAGAAGTTTTAGTTCCTCCGCAGGGCGGCAGAAAACATCCCGAACAAAAAATGATTAAAGTAGACACAAAAAATATATTATTTATTTGTGGTGGCGCTTTTGATGGTATTGATAAAATAATTGCCAGAAGAATTAATACCAATGCCATTGGATTTAATGTAGATAAAGATGAACAGGAAAATAAAAGAAACAACCTGCTGCAATTTGTGAGTGCACAAGATTTAAAATCGTTTGGTTTAATTCCTGAATTATTAGGCCGTTTGCCGGTATTAACCCATTTGGATCCCTTAGATAAATCTACCTTACGCAATATTTTAACGGAGCCTAAAAATGCATTAATTAAACAATACAAGCGTTTGTTTGAACTGGAAAATATTATATTAACTATTGACGATGAGGTATACGACTTTATGGTTACAAAAGCTTTGGAATACAAACTTGGGGCCAGAGCATTGCGCAGTATTTGCGAAAGTATTTTAACCGATGCCATGTTTGAGTTACCCGGATCACGGCAAAAAGAATTTCATGTAGATCTGGCTTATGCCGAAAAAATGTTCAATAAAAGCAAATTAAGCCTTTTAAAAGTTGCATAGCCAACATACAATTGAATTAACCCCTAACAAATCAAATCATTAAAAAATAAACACATGAATGAACTGATTGAACGCTTAGTAGCAGAAGCCGGCTTAACGCCCGAACAGGCACAAAAAGCCATTGAAACAATAGCAGGATATGTAAAAGAAAAATTTCCTATGTTGGGAGGCGCAGTCAATAATATTTTCAAAAAATAAAAAAATGAGGAAGTCTCAAAAGTAAAATGATGCGTTTGAGAATGGCTTAAATGAAAACTTTCTCCACCCCCTCCCTTACCGAATAATATGAGGCTGCCTCGGACTTTTGAGACAGCCTCATTTTTTTGCCACTTTCCTTATCAGTTCATACAACTGTTATCTGCAAAATAAGGTATATCATCGTGCGATATTTTATCTTTCTGTTGCCAGTATGCCAGTGTTACTATTTTCCCGTCTTTTGTTTTGAGTGCCCTGCCAAAAATTGCATTAGTAACATTAAAGATTACATCGGTAACACCTATAGTAAACAATTCAGGAACTATTTTTTCGTTCGGCAATGCTGATTCAACAACTGTATTTTTCGCTGCGGGATTGATTACGGGAACAACTACAACGGTATATCCGTTATAGGTTAACAGATTTTTTAAAAACATTACGCGTTCGCTGGAAATATTGCGTTCTACGATAGCACATTTTATTCCATCCAAATCTTCAAATTCATGATTTTTATTGATGGCCATACACATTATTTTTTAAAAAGCAGCGGCTGCTAATGAATAAATGTAAGTATAAATCCAACTACCCACACCGGTAATAATTACCCCCGCAATGCAAATGAAAAAACTAAATTGAACGGGTTTGGGAATCTGAATAGGCGCTATTACTGCGGCAGATTCACGATGAAAAATTACTACTACTACTCTCAAATAATAATACAATGAAACCACTAAATTCAAAGCTGCAAAAGTAATCCACCCAAAATAATTGCTTTGTGCACCTGATAATAACAGGAAAAATTTTCCAAAAAAACCTGCAGTAGGTGGTATACCTGCTAATGAAAACAATCCCAGCAATAACACCCATGCTAAAAAAGGATTGGTTTGATAAAACCCTTTAAAATCTTCAATTTTTTCTTTTCCGGTGATGGCTGCCACCAATGCTATTACCCCAAAAACACAAAGGTTAGAAAATAAATACACCACTATAAAATAAACAACTGCAGCGCTACCAGTTATATTTTGACCCAATAAAGCAATTAAAATAAACCCTACCTGTGTAATGGACGAGAATGCCATGAATCTTTTAAAATTCTGCTGTCGCAATGCAAATAAATTTCCAACTACAATCGTTAACGTTAGCAGAATCAAGACCATCACATGCCATATATGTTCTAAAGAATTAAATACTTTGAATAAAAAATTCAGCAAAACAAATAAAACAGATGCTTTAGAAACAACTGATAAAAAAGCCGTAATAGTTACCGGAGATCCTTCATAAACATCTGCAGTCCATAAATGAAAAGGCACTACTGAAATTTTAAAAGCCAGTCCAACAAAAAAAAGTACAAAAGCCAAAATAGAAAAAAAATTTATAACCAAATGATCGGCAATATTAATAAAACTGAGCGAACCAGTGCAGCCATATAGTAATGAAATACCAAATAATAATAATGCAGATGCGAAAGAAGCAGAAACAATGAACTTAAATGCAGCTTCAGAAGATTGTTTTTTTTGCAAATGAAAATTAGCCAATATAGCCAAAGGAATGCTAGAGAGTTCTAACCCCACATAAAAAAACAGTAAGTTGGTAGCTGAAATCATACAAAACATTCCCAATAAAGAGCTGAGCAATAATACATAGAACTCCATTATCTGTTCATGATGAAGCAACCAGTTATATGCCTGTAAAGAAATGAGATAAGTTGCAAACACAAGCACCGTTTTTTCAAAAGCATTGAAGGGCGTTAATTGAAACATGGTACTTAAATCAGTGGAATAACCAACCTGCCAAAAGCCTGCCAATACTGTTACTAACAACATGATATTTACCCATTGCATGGTCCATTCCTGTTGCAGTTTCTTACCTGAAAGTTGTACCAGTAATAAAATAAAAATAGTGAGCAACAAGAGCAGCTCTTGTTTAAAAGGTAATAATAGTTGTATATAATAATGCATCATGTGGCTGAAGGGATAGAATGATTCAATTATTTAAAAATATATTGTTGAAAAAACAGTATTGAAGGTGTAATTAATTTCAATAATAAAAATGGTGTTACACCAACCAATAAAATACCCAATACCAAAATAGTACCCGCCCATTGTTCATACCAACGGGCATCTGCTGGCGTATGCTCAAATTGCTTTGCCTTGCCCATTAATACCGTACCAATGGCTCTAAGCACATATACAGCCGTAATTACAATTGATGCGGCAGCTGCAATGGTGGCAATTCTGTATGCTGTAACCGGCTGCTGCCAGGAACCTACTAAAACCGTCATTTCTGCAGTAAAGCCACTCAACCCCGGCAAGCCCAATGAAGTAAGACCTGCCAATATAAACAAACCACCAATAAAAGGCATATATACCAGTAATCCACTCATTTCCTGAATAATGCGGGTATGTGTTCTGCTGTATATCATTCCAATTGCAGCAAAGAAAAGAGCAGTCATCAATCCATGTGAAACCATTTGTAATACTGCACCTGTTAAAGCCACCGGCGTTAACATACCAATTCCAAGCAATACAAATCCGCAATGGCTAATGGAAGAATAGGCATTCATATATTTCAGGTCTTTTTGAACCATAGTAGCAAAAGCACCATACAATATGGCAATAGCTGCAAGCAGAATAATATAAGGCGCATAAAACTGAGCCGCTGCAGGCATCAGTAATAGCACCAATCGCAATAACCCATATCCGCCCAATTTCATTGAAATACCTGCTAAAAACATAGAGCCTGCAGTTGGTGCAGATGAATGCCCATCCGGTACCCATGTATGAAAAGGAAACAATGCCGTAAATACCCCAAAACCAATAAACAAAAAAGGAAAAAATGTTAGCTGTACCGCATAAGGGAGTTGCATGTGAGCAATTTGCAACATATCAAAACTTTGCAACTGGCCGGGTTCGTGGTAATACAAACCTAAAATGCCCATAAACAGTAATGCAGAAGCACCAATTAACATTAATACCAATTTAGTTGCACTATAGGCCTTTTTACCATTACCCCATATCAGAATGAGTAAAAATTTTGGGACTACGGCAATTTCCAAAAAGAAAAACATTAAAAATAAATCAATCGAGATAAAGAAACCATAGGCTCCCAAAGCCAATAATGTTAACAAAATAAAAAATTCCTTTTGCAAAAGCACTTCTTTCCATGAAACCAGAATAGCTGCTATTACAATGAATGCAGTTAAAAACAACATCACCATCGAAATACCATCTACACCAATATGATAATGAATGTGTAAAGGAGCA
The DNA here is from genome assembly GCF_058798575.1 of Hydrotalea sp. GW822-HT8A01. Lineage (NCBI taxonomy): Bacteria > Pseudomonadati > Bacteroidota > Chitinophagia > Chitinophagales > Chitinophagaceae > Hydrotalea > Hydrotalea sp. GW822-HT8A01. The sequence continues at coordinate 1,708,953 of NZ_CM179506.1, read as the reverse complement.
AACCAGATGATATCTGTTTGTAATAGCATTGCTCCATTTGTTGTTGTTTGTAAACCCAAATATTGTATCAGTACACCAATAATTACCAACAACTGTATTACCGAACCGGCTAAAGCAATCGGCTTCATATACTGCTCATTTTTAACCATCAATAGCAATAAAACAGTTAGCAGCGGAGCGATTAATAAAAAATTAACAATCATATTTTTTGTTCAGGTTTTAGCAACAGCAATCAGTTTTTATATAATACCACTGCCAATAAGCATAGCACACCTATTAAAAAATACAAAAGGTATTGCTGTATTTTACCTGATTGTATTTTTTTTATTAACAATGAAATTTGAAGTGTAAGTAAACCACTTAAATTCACCATCCCATCCACTATATTTTTATCCATCCAAGCGGTTGTATTGCCTATTCCATTCATTACAATTTTGTGTGTAATAAAGAGATATATTTCATCGATATAAAACTTTTGTCGAATGGTAACATACAACCATCCAAACGATTTTTCTAATAAAGCAGGTAAATTATTTTGCTGATAATACAATACTGCCGCATAAAAAATGCCAAGTACAGAGAGTGAAACAGGAATAACGGAAAAGCCAAAATGTATTTCCAACAACAAAGGCTTTCCATTAGCACTTATAAAAGTTCCAAAGGGAATAAAGCCTGTAATCAATACCAGGATAGCAAGTATTATTAATGGTATCCGAATCGGCCAGCCACCCTCATTTGTGATTGAAGTAGCATCTGAAACAGGCTTGTTCCAAAAAATACTAAAATACAATCGAAACATATAAAAGGCAGTAATAGCAGCAGTAATCAATGCTATAGCATATAACCATTTATTGCTTTCATAAGCTGCAGATAAGATTGCTTCTTTACTAAAAAAACCAGAAAAGGGAGGTATACCTGAAATAGCCAAACAGGCGATTAAAAAACTAACATGGGTAACAGGAAGTTGTTTGCGTAATCCACCCATTTCATGCAAATCATTGGTATGCACAGCATGTATAATAGCCCCGGCACCCAAAAACAAAAGCGATTTAAAAAATGCATGTGTAAATAAATGAAACATAGCTGCAGTATAACCTTCATGAATACCATTCAGGCTATCATCTACACCCAGAGCCAGCATCATATAACCAATTTGAGAAATGGTAGAAAATGCCAATACTCGTTTAATATCAGACTGTGTGCAAGCTATGATGGCAGCAAACAATGCCGTTCCAGCACCCACAATTGCAATAATGTACAAAACTGTTGCATCCATTTGGAAAACCGGGAAAAATCGTGCGATTAAATACACTCCGGCAACTACCATTGTGGCTGCATGTATTAAAGCAGAAACAGGAGTAGGTCCTTCCATGGCATCGGGCAACCAGATATGCAAAGGAAACATCGCTGATTTTCCGGCAGCACCCATAAATAAGAGCAGACATGCCCAGGTTAACACCGACATGCCCAAAAATGATGCAGTCGCACCATGCCATAATACCTGTTGCTGTGAAATGGAACTAATCATTTGAACAATATCAAAATCATTGACCAGACTACCCAAAATCAATATACCGATTAAAAACCCAAAATCAGCAAAACGGGTAACAATAAAAGCTTTTTTTGCTGCAGCAACGGCCTCCGGTTTTGTGTAGTAAAACCCAATTAACAAATAAGATGAAATACCCACCAATTCCCAAAACATAAACAGTTCAAAAAGATTACCGGATAATACCAACCCCAGCATGGCAAATGTAAATAAGCCTAAATAGGCAAAATAATAGCCATACCTTTTTTCTCCTTTCATATAACCCATACTAAACACATGCACCATCAACGAAATAAAGCTAACAATTAGCAGCATCATGACAGAAACAGCATCGATGATAATGCTAAAATCAATTGACAGATAATCGGTAAAAACAAGCCATTTCACATCTACCGGCACAAACAAAGCATAGGCTCCATTGATTTTTCCATATTCAAAGAAATATTGCCAGGCAAATACAAATGCCAAAATATTTGTAATCACCAAAACGAGTGTAGAAAAATAACCGGAAAATATTTCCATACGTCTTCCGGTAAAAAAACGGATTACCACAAATGCACTTAATGGTAAACTGAGTATTAGTATCATCATCAACCCTTCGTTCATAGCAGTAATTTAAACATTCAAATAATCCAATTATGTTTGTATTTAATTTATATGTTACACAATAAAATAATTTTTAAATAAAATTCATTTCAATATTGCATTTTCTCTGTTTCAGCCACATCAATTTGTTGTTGATAACGATATAAATGAATGATAATGGCAATGGCAACTGCGGCCTCGGCAGCCGCAATTGTAACTACAAACAAAAAAAAGAAAACACCATCTAATTTTTCTGGATAGAGGTATTTATTAAATGCCACAAAATTGATGTTTACACTATTCAGCATCAATTCAATACTCATTAAAATTGCAATCATATTCCTTCGTGTTAACAGACCAAATACCCCAATAAAAAACAAGGCTGTACTTAACAATAAAATATGTTGCAATGTTATTTGTTGCATCATTTGTTTAACTATTTTTAATTTCTGTTTTTTGTTTCATGGCAATTACAATGCTTCCTATCATGGCTGCCAGTAATAAAATACTTACCAGTTCAAAAGGCAATGCATAACCGTACTGTTGTACACTCATTAATTGTGTACCAATATTTTCAACTGCCGCATTCATTACAACATGGCTCTCTACAAAATAAAAACGGGCTATTATACTGCCAATAAATGCAGTTCCAAAAACAACTGCAGCAATACTAAATATGTATTGCAATAAAGAAGATTGGGCCATTTTTTGCCCGGATTGCTGCGTAAGGAAAATTGAAAAAATAATCAACACTACAATTCCGCCAACATAAATAATAATTTGAACCGCTGCAACAAAATTTAAATCCATCCAAAAATACAAACCGGCAATTCCCAGTAAAGAAAATAAGAGCCAAATAGCTGCCCTAAAAATATGCCGGGCTGTTACAGCTAAAATTCCGGTTATTAAAATAAAGAGTGCAATGCCGTAAAATATAATTGTTTCCATATTATTCAATACCGGCTCTTAATTTTGAACCCGGTTTATTTAAGGTTTTCGTTAATTGTTTTCTATCGTATACACTATGTTCAAAATTTTGTGCCATCACAATGGCTCCTGTTGGGCAAGCTTCTACACACAAATTGCACATGGTGCATAATTCCAAATGATATACAAATGTATTCAATGCTTTTTTCTTTTTCCCTTCCGGCGTAATATCAAATTGGGTAATAATTTTAATGGTTCCATTTGGGCAGGCTAATTCACAGGCAGTACAACCGGTGCAGGCATGTTCATTATTTTCATCGTGCAGCATCACAACTTCACCTTTAAACCGATCGGCCAACTTTAAAGTATTCCGATTATCCGGGTACTGTTCGGTAATAATTTCCTTTGGATGAAAAAAATAATATCCGGTAACGCGCATGCCTTTCAGTAAAGATTTTACTGCATTATAAACATTCTGTATGTATTGTTGTATGCTCATTTTTTTATTTTTGTTACCAGCTATTCGTACAATGTTCAACTTTTGTTGCGTAGCACACTTGTACTGCAATAAGTATAGTATCTTTAAAACGTTTCCACGAAAAAATCAACTTCTATAAATACCATTTTAATATTGCTACAACCGTCATCAATAACATATTCAACAAACTGATGGGTAATAAATATTTCCACTCTAAATTTAATAACTGATCAATTCGTAACCGGGGAAATGTCCATCTAAACCACATGATGAGTAATATCAACAAAAAGGTTTTCCCAAAAAACCAAATTGAAGATGGAATATAATCCATTAAATGGTTAAAAGCCTGCCAATGGCCAATATGCAAGGGCATCCATCCACCAAAAAATAAAATTGCAGCAACGGCACAAACAATAAAAATATTGATATACTCTGCCAGAAAAAACAAAGCAAATTTCATCCCGGAATATTCGGTATGGAAACCGGCCGTTAGCTCTGATTCTGCTTCAGCCAAATCGAAGGGCGCACGGTTTGTTTCAGCAGTAACTGCAATCATGAAAATGATGAATGCAATTATTGCCGGGATATGACCTTTAAAAATCCACCATCCATTTTCCTGTGAGGCAATAATCTCATTTACACTCAGGCTTCCGGTTAAAATAATCATGGTAATCACAGCAACACCGGCCGACAATTCATAACTAATAATTTGTGCGCCGCTGCGCATGGCACCTAATAACGAATATTTGTTATTGCTAGACCATCCTGCCATTAAAATAGCAATTACGGAAATAGAAGCTACCGAAGAAATATACAATACACCAATATTAATATCCCAAATTTGGAAATTTTTGGCAAATGCAATAGGTGCCATTATTAGCATGGCAGCAATCATAATCATAAATGGCGCCAAATTAAATAAAAAGCGATCTGCCCCATCAGGCGTTAAACCTTCTTTCAACATGAGTTTTAAAGTATCGGCAGAGGTTTGTAACCAACCCTTAGGCCCTACCCTGTTGGGGCCTAAACGAATTTGCATAACGGCCGACACTTTACGTTCCATAAATACCAATAGTAACCCCAGTACAGCAAATAATGCAATTACCAATATACCCAGCAAAATATTTTCTACCACTAAGGCCAAAGTGCCGCCAATATGCAACTGCAACCAGCTTTGAACCGCATTTTTGATTGCTTCTAAACTAATCATATTCATTTATTAATAATCATCTGTCTATGTCAGGAATAACCAAATCTAAAGTTCCCATCGTGGCTACCAAATCACCAATTTTTTCTCCTTTTGCCATTTGATTCAATGCCGATAAATTTGAAAACCCCGGTGATCTGAATTTAATTCTATAAGGTGTTGTACCTCCTTCACTTACAATATAAACCCCTAATTCACCCCTGGCTGTTTCTACGCGTTGATAAAACTCACCCTTGGGTAATTTTAATACAGCCTTTGTCTTTGCCTGAAAATCGCCTTCCGGAATATTATCAATTAGTTGTTCAATGATGTGTACCGACTGCTGCATTTCCTGAATACGCACCCAATAACGGGCAAAAGAATCGCCGCCTGTTTCTATGATTTCTTCAAACTGCACTTGTCCATACACATCGTAGGGATAGCGTTTGCGCACATCACAAGCTACACCGCTGGCACGTGCAACCGGACCACTGCAGCCATACGAAATGGCATCTTCAGCTGATAAATAGCCTACTCCTTTCATTCTGTTTTGAAAAATAATATTACCGGTAACCAATTCATTGTATTCATCAATTTTCTTTTTATAGAGCGCTATAAAATCTTTTACTTTTTGCTGAAACTGTGAATGCAAATCGGCTATTACACCACCCGGCACCATATAATTCATCGTTAAACGGGCACCACAAGTTTCTTCCATAATTTCATTAATGGTTTCTCTTTCTCTGAATGCATAAAAGAAAGGGGTAAAAGCACCTACATCCATAGCCATTGCCCCCCACCACAATTCATGTGAAGCAATACGGGTAAGTTCATCCATAATAACCCGTATATATTGTGCCCGCAAGGGCACTTCTACCTGCAAACCTTTTTCAACACACAAGGCACAGGCATGGTTATTAATGTGTGCCGACAAATAATCCATTCTGCTGGTAACGTATATGAACTGACGATAAGTAAGGCTTTCACACATTTTTTCGATAGAGCGATGAATATATCCTAAATGTGGTTCTATATTTTTAATGGTTTCTCCCTCCAGTGTAATCACTAAATGCAATACACCATGTGTTGCAGGATGCTGAGGCCCTACATTAATGATAAAATCTCCTTCGGGAGTTTTGCCTACCACTTCGTGCATACCGAAAATTTAAAATAGTTTAAATTATTATCATTTGAATCATGCCATTATCATAATCTGATCATATTCACCGGATCTTCAAAATCTTTACGTAATGGCCATCCATTAAAATCATCCGTTAAAATCAATCGTCTTAAATCGGGATGATTGATAAAATTCACCCCAAATAACTCATACACTTCCCTTTCCAGAAAATCGGCCGCTTTCCATATATCACTCACGGTTTCTATTTCAGGATTATCTCTGTTTAAAACTGACTTTATCACCAGATTATGTTGCCACTGTAAAGAGGTTAAATGATACACCATGGTTAAATGTGTTTTCCAATCAACACAGGTTAAACAAAATAAATAATTACAGTTAAACTCCGGCAGTGTATGTAATGCTTTAGCCAATGGCTTCCACTGATCGGCAGTTACCAGTATATTCAACCACTCGCCGCCCTCTTCAAAAACAAGGGCAGCGTTCCAATTCATTAATGCTATTTTCAATGCTTCATTGGTCATTCTGTAAGATTCTTAACGGTAATGGATTGTTGTTCGCGGGTTAAGCCGCTTTTTATTTTTTCCTGTAAAGTAATCAGTGCATGTAATAATGCTTCGGGGCGGGGCGGACATCCTGCAACATACACATCTACAGGAATAATATGATCTGCACCCTTCACCACAGAATAGGTATTATAAAAAAATGGCCCGCCACTAATGGCACAAGCGCCCATGGCTATTACATATTTTGGATCAGCCATTTGATCATATAATCTTTTTAACACCGGTGCCATTTTGTTTACAATGGTGCCGGCAATAATAATCACATCTGCCTGTCTGGGCGAGGCACGAGCCACTTCAAATCCAAAGCGGGAAAAATCGTATTTGGCAGATGCTGTTGCCATCATTTCAATACCACAACAACTCGTAGCAAAAGTGAGTGGCCACAGCGAATTAGCTCTGGCCCAATTAATAATATCGTCTAACTTACTGGTTACAATGGTTCCTCCCGGAGCCTGATGTACTTCACCCGGGAAAACACCTATAACTGTATTGGCTGGTGTTACATCCATTTTAATGCTCTTTTTTTATGCGCATATAAAAACCCAATAAATAAAATCATGATAAAAAAAATCATTTCTATCAATGCAGGGAAACCAATTTTTTGAACTACTACAGCCCAGGGATACATAAATACCAATTCAACATCAAACAATAAAAAAACAATAGCATATAAATAATACCCCACATGAAATTGCGACCAGGGCGTTCCTGTAGTAGGAATGCCACACTCATAAGGTTGCCCTTTTTGAGTATTGATACTGCCTTTTGTAAATAATCTGGATACAAGGATACCACCGGCTGAAAAAATAATGGCAGCAATGGTAAGAATGAACAAAGCAATGGCACCCATAATACTTATTTTGTGAACTACTAACTTAACAAGTAAAATTTAAATTACGAATAATTTTTGATAAGCTGATATTGGCATGGATAGTTTTTTAAAAGTCTATCTTCAGTTGTTATGCATTTGAAAGTATTACGCAACTGCTATAAAAATAGCAAAGCCCCCAAAAATGGGGGCTAAGTTTATGAGCAAGCAACCAAACCTAACGTTCTTTATGAACTGTAGAAACAGTCTCTCTTTACTATAAGAGTATCTCTCGTGCAATTACAATTTTTTGTATTTCAGAAGTGCCTTCACCAATGGTACAAAGTTTGGCATCTCTGTAAAATTTTTCTACGGGAAAATCTTTGGTATAACCGTATCCTCCAAAAACCTGAACCGCATCTGTTGCCACTTTAACGGCCACTTCACTGGCATAATATTTTGCCATTGCGGCTTCCCGTGTATATTTTTCACCCATCATTTTAAGATGACAGGCTTTGTTGATTAACATTTCAGCGGCTGCAATTTCAGTAGCCATATCAGCCAGTTTAAAACTGATGCCTTGGAAATTGGCAATGGGCTGATTAAACTGATGCCTTTCTTTGGCATATTGCACTGCAGCTTTGTATGCACCTTTTGCTATGCCTAATGAAAGTGCAGCAATGGAAATACGACCCCCATCCAGTATTTTTAATGCCTGATGAAAGCCTGCTCCAACTTCACCTACCCTTTGCACATCTGAAATACGGCAATTATCAAATATCATTTCTGCGGTTTCACTGGCTCGCATACCCAACTTATTTTCTTTTTTACCCGCACTAAAACCCGGCATACTTCTTTCCACAATAAATACAGATGCATTATTTTTAGCACCCGGTTCGCCCGTTCTGCATACTACCACTGCTACATCTCCCGATTTGCCATGCGTTATCCAGCATTTGGTGCCATTAATTACCCAGTCATTCCCATCTCTTACAGCTACCGTTTGCATATTTCCAGCGTCACTTCCGGTATTCGGTTCGGTTAAGCCCCATGCACCAATAAATTCTGCACTGGCCAGTTTTGGCAAATACTTCATTTTTTGTGATTCGGTTCCAAAAGTTAAAATATGGTTGGTACATAATGAATTATGCGCTGCCATACTTAAACCTATTGAACCACATACCTGCGCTATTTCCTGAATAATAGCACTGTATTCGAAATAACCTAAACCCGCACCTCCATAAGCCTCCGGTACCAACACCCCCATTAATCCTAATTTACCCATTTCTTTAAACAGCCCAACGGGAAATTCCTGTTGTTCATCCCACTCCATTACATGCGGCAAAATATACTGTTTTGCAAAATCCCTTGCTGTTTGTGCTACCTGTTCTGTTAATTCGCTTTGATTAAATTCCATACCAATACTACAATACTAACTAATGTTAGTTCACAAATGTAGAAGTTTTTTTGAGTTCACCAAGAAAATTATTCTACCGTACAAAAAGCACTGATTTGCCGATAAGTTTCTGCATTTAAAAAAGGAATTTTTTGCAAATCGGCTACAGATTGAAAAGACCCTTGTTGTTTGCGAAGAATTAAAATGGCTTTTGCTACATTTTCGGGTATAAAAGGATGATGCAATAAAGCAAAAGGCTCCGCACGATTAATATTGATTTTGGGAATTTGCTGCGTATTGATGTAAATATATGGCTCAATCGTAGCATACAATGAATCGGGAAAACCGGGTACTTGTTTTAATTGCACTGTTTGTACAAAACCCTCTAATTTTTCTCTGTAATGCACAATGCCATAGGCCAGTGCAGGCGATATTCCGGGAATTTGCCGGAATGCTTGTACATCAGCCTGATTCAGTTCAACCGAATGAAAAGCAAGGACGGTTTGAGTAGGTTTGTTACCTGCAGCATTTTGTAATGACTGTATTTGTATAAAAGGCAACATGGCATTGGCTTCCTCCGGAAATAGACCCCAAATTTTTCGAATATCTTCCGGCTTAAAAAACTTTCCGCCTTTATTGCGATAATGTAATATTGTTTGAATTAATTTTTGACGCAACCCCATTTGTACCATGCCCGTCGAATCAATGGTATTGGGATCAAAATAAAACAAATGTAAAGCCTTACGGAGCGGTGCGTCATCGGGCATACTTTTTTCCATATTTACATCATCCATTTGCAATGCTGTATTGGATAATGTAAGCACCTGCAAATCGGTGGGCGCCTGTTTAGAAAAATAAGGCAAACTGAATACAAGTACAACTATAGCCAATAGTATAATGATGCCGGTGGTTTGCCGGGTTGAAAAATGCAAATAATGCTTTCTCATTGGTTGCATACAACGAGGTTAATTTTCGGTAGGTAATTGTTGAAATTGCACGTATGGCTTCTCATTTATCCATAAAAATAAAAAAATATTTACACATACAACACCAAACCATCATAACCCAAATGAATATGTTGCGGCAGTTGTTTGCTGACAGAAGCATGTAAACCCAACTGGTGACTGATATGTGTAAAATAAACTTCTGGAACAGATAGTTCATTCGCCAAAGCAATAGCTTCTTGCATACTAAAATGAGAGATATGCGGCTCCTGACGCAAAGCATTCAGCACTATAACTGAGGAGCCTCTAATTTTTTCTTTTTCCTGTTCATCAATTTTATTGGCATCGGTAATGTAGGTAAAATCACCAATTCTATACCCCACCACCGGCATCTTTAAATGCCATACCCAAATGGGTTGTATGTGTAAAGATTGAATTTGAAAAGAAGCATGATTGATCAGATGCAAATCAATTCGAGGTACGCCAGGATAGGCATTTTCGGCAAAAGCATAATAAAAATCGCGTTGCAAAGCCTCTGCTGTTAATGTATTGGCATAAACCTGCATATTGGTATGCTGAAAATAATTGTATGCACGAACATCGTCTAAACCCGCAATATGATCTTTATGAGGATGTGTAAATAAAACGGCATTTAACCGACGATTATTGATACGCAGCATTTGGTAACGAAAATCGGGTGTAGTATCAATAACAAGTGTAACCGGCTCCTGTAAAGATTCTACTAATACACTGCTACGAAGGCGCTTGTCTTTTAAATCTGTTGAAGTACATACTGCACAATCACAGCCAATCATGGGAACACCGGTACTGGTGCCTGTTCCAAGAAAAGTAATTTTTAAATGATGGTTTTGCACAATATCAAAAGTACCTTAATTCCATCATAAAAAAAAGGATGCAGTCACGAGGTGCATCCTTTTCATATTTATATAAAATATTGTACTTATGCGTTGTCAACCGATTTAGCATTTTTCACAATCTCATCGTACAATAACTGACTTTCATGCGTTAATTTATCATAATCGATAGTTACCTGCGGAATTAAATCGAGTAATGTATTAATTCTTCCTTCCGTATCTAAGTATTTATTCAACACTACCACTTTTTTAGATTCCAACAAGCACCATCCGCTTTGAAAAGTACCACGTTCATAACGAACAATATAATCGCTCTCTCCTAAAATATTTTCTAATTTGTCTAAATTATTTTGCGTGTATTTCATAATTAAAACTGATGCACTACTATGATAACAAAATTAATAATGAAGCAGCAATGTAAAATTTAGATTTATCCACATTAAAACTGATAGCTCAATGTTGTATACAATTGTCTCGGTGCAATGGGTGTAATACTGTAATTATCATGAACCAAATAATTCAGTGTATTAAAAATGTTGGATAGTTTGCATAGTACAGATACTTTTTTATATGCATAACCAACAGACACATCAACAGTTGTAAAATCTGATAATGAAACTAACCGGCTGCCGGATACTGATTGCCCCAATAAATTGTTGTACCCTCCATAACGAGTGCCGGTATAAAAACCGGAAGCACCTAATTTAAACCCTTTCAACATATTGTTAGTAAATGTATAGAAAATACTTGCATTGGCTGTATTCCTTGGGGCATTTACCAATTGTTCCCCTTCAATATTTGAACCCTTTGCACCGGAAGTATGTGTGAACCGGATATAATTATAAGCATAACCGGTAATAAAATAGAAGCTTTTAGAAAGGTTGCCATTCAATCCAACCTCTACCCCATCACTGGTTGTTTCACCACTAAGCATTTTTATGTTTGAATTGGTATTGGGCGTAATGCCATCGGCCAAATACTGTGCCTGCTGTGCCAGGTTACTATTAATAATTCTGTATATACTAATATTTGCTGATAATTTACCATCGGCCAGTATATTCTTGGCACCTACTTCGTATTGGTTAATAATTGATGCTTTTAAAGGATTACCATATACATCTACACCGGTATTTGCAGTAAAATTGTTTGCATAGCTGGCATAAAAAGATACGTTTGTAGCAGGTTGAAAAACCAACCCTATTTTAGGCGAGAATACATTATAGGTAGCAGTAGCTGCAGAGCCTTTTACTGACACAGCCGGACGTGAATTGTTGGTCATACTATCAATCGTTGTTTGTACGTTAGCCTGATAACTATAACGTAAACCGGCAAATAATTGCACTTGTTTTGTAATGGTAATTAAATCTTGCAGATAAATGCCTGCCCGATATGATGGCGCGGTTGTGGTTGCCACCTTCACGGCATCAGGTATATCTGTACGCTGAATGTATTGGGAAGGATTCAATAAATTAATGGTATCGTAAGTTTTCAAAAGGCTTCCATTGGCATTATATATGTTAAATGCATCGGTTTGTGTAACAATACCGGTATAATCGGCACCTGCCAAAAAATGATTTTCAATATTTCTTATATTGAATTTTCCATCAATATTCATTTGTGCGGCATAGTCTTTTTCAACACTATGTGCTCTTGCCAAAGGGCGTGCTATAATCCCTGTTTTACCGGCTGTATTTAAATTACCGCATCCGTAATAATCAACATCTGTATTTTGAAAAGATGTTGAAGCGTTAAAAGTAAATTTATCATTTAAAACATGTTTAAATGTTGCAGAGGTAGAACTTTGAAGAACATTATTATATGCCCATAAAACATTTTGAAATCTTGACCGCGGAATGGCTTTAGTTAACACTCTTCCGCTATCTAATAACCCAACTCCGGGATCGGGCGTTAATTGTGCATTCAGATAATCTTGCTGAACAATCAATGAAGATTTTTTTCCGAACCTGTACATTAAAGATGGATTGATATATGTTCTGATTGTTTTTACAACATCTCGGTAACTTCTGTCATTTTCATAACTACCTATTACTCTAAATGCAAGGTTTTTATTGATGGGCCCATACACATCAACAACGGGCTTATATTGCTGATTGCTTCCCATCAACAATGAAATATTTCCGCCAAAATTGTATTTCGGTAATTTGCTTATCATATTTATAATTAATCCGCCGGAAGAACTTCCATATAAAAAAGCAGAGCTGCCTTTTATAATTTCAACTGATTCTAATGATACAGCTTCGGGCATGCCGGCAATATTGTAGGGCAATCCGTTCTTAAAAATACTTCCGCCACCTGCACTGCCTGTAATACCAATAATATAGCCTCTTGCTCCATAAGTTTCATTAACACCATAACGCATTTGTACCAATGAAACACCCGGAACATTTTTTACGATATCACCTAAACGAATAGCCTGCTGATCGGCAATAACTTTACTACTTATCACTGCAGTTGACAATGGCAAATCTTTATCAGGAATATTAATTTTGCCCGCATTTAGTTTTTTCTGTGCGCTTTCAACAATAATTTCCTGCAACTGTTTTTCTGATATTTTTAATTGATAAGAAAGAGGAAGCCTTGCACCTTCTTCAATCAATATTTTTTGATGAATAGTTTCATATCCAACAAAGGAAATTTCTATTATATAATTTCCTATAGCAACACCACTAAATTTGAAGAAGCCATTTTCATTGGTAACTGTAGTTCTATTTTTATTTTCATTTTTTAAATTTCTTAAATGAACCGTTACGCCTTCTGCAGGTTCATTATCGGCAGTAATTATTTTTCCGCTGATCACTCCGCCTCCTCTATCTTCATTATGCGCAAATGATAATTGAGTTGAAAATATACTCATTAAAACAAAGCAAATAGTTTTTATGCAATTCATCCATTTCATAAACATTAATTTTTTGCAAAGTTGAAACACTGCAAAAAAAATGAATGCCGCATCGGAAAAATTGAATTACGCAAAAAGGAAAAACAAAACTACTTATTAATCATTTTTACAATTGGTATAATCATTTCTTCCATACTGATACCTCCGTGTTGAAAAGTATTTTTGTAATAGTTGGCAAAATGATTATAATTGTTCGGATAACAGAGATACTCATCTTCTTTTGCAAAGATGAATGAAGAATTTACCGTTGGTACGGGCAATCCGGCTTGCCGCGGATCTTTAAATGCTAATACTTCTTTTGGATTGTAATCTAAATTTCTGCCATGTTTGTATCTTAAATTGGTTGTGGTTTGTTTATCACCAATTACTTTACAGGGCGATTTTACCCGCACACTGCCATGATCAGTTGAGAGTATGAGTTTAATATTTTTTTCCGAAATTTTTTTTAATGCCTGGTGTAGGGCACTATGTTCAAACCAGCTTTTGGTAATACTGCGGTAACTGGTTTCATCGGCAGCCAGTTCTTTCAATACTTCCATTTCTGTTCTGGCGTGGCTCAGCATATCTACAAAATTATATACAATTATATTCAAATCATTCTCCAGTAAATTATGCATGTTATTCACCAGTTGTAAACCATCTGTGTGGCTCAATACTTTGGTATAGCTAAATTTCAAATCTTCTTTCTGCAACCGCTTTAGTAATGCCCTGAAAAACAGTTCTTCATATAAATTTTTACCGCCCTGTTCATCATCATTTTTCCATTGTTCGGGGAATTTTTTTTCTATATCTACCGGTAATAATCCGCTAAAAATGGCATTTCGACTGTATTGTGTGGCTGTTGGCAAGATAGAGTAATAGGTTTCATCTTCCAGTATTCTAAAGGTTTCGGCAAAAATGGGTTGAATAACTTTCCACTGATCAAAGCGCAGATTATCAATTAGTATAAAAAATAACGGTGTGCCTTTTTCTACATGTGGCAATACTTTAAACTGCATTAAATAATGGCTCATTATGGGTGTTTCGGCAGTGGCAGGTTTTATCCATTCGGCATAATGTTTGGATACAAATTTTGAAAATTCAGCATTGGCTTCCTGTTTTTGCGATGCAAGAATTTCGCGCATTTCGGCACTATTGGTCTTTTCCATTTCCAATTCCCAATACACTAATCTTTTATAGATTTCTGTCCATTCTTTATAATCGGGGTTGTTATTGAATGCCATAAACAATTCCCTAAATTGTTGCTGATAAGCCGTTGTGGTTTTTTCAGACACCAATCTTTTATTATCAATAATTTTTTTCAGGCATAATAACACCTGATTGGGGTTTACGGGTTTCAATAAATAATCTGTTATCTGGCTGCCAATGGCATCATCCATTAAACTTTCTGTTTCATTTTTGGTAATCAGCACCACCGGTATTGCCGGATGTGCTGCTTTTATTTTAGCCAGTGTTTCCAAACCGGTAATACCTGGCATCGACTCATCTAAAAAAACAATATCCACTAAATTTTCTTCCAGGTATGATAATGCTTCAAAGCCACTGGCAAAACTTTTTACACGATATCCTTTGTTTTCTAAAAATATAATTTGCGACTGTAAACCCTCTATTTCATCATCGGCCCAAAGTATTGTTACTGGTTCCATAAGCATCTTTTTCATTAATTACAATTGTGTGCAAATAGCAGGCCAGTCATCCATCAAACAGATATGCCTGCATTTTACTGCTATAACTCAAATATATTCGATAGCCACACAAATAGTACATTTGCTGGCTGCTTTAACAAACTGGCAACACGCATGAAAGCTACTCAAAAAATTATTAATGACCCGGTGTATGGTTTTATTACCATCAATCATCCATTAATTTTCGATATCATTAATCATCCCTATTTTCAAAGATTGCGGCGTATTCATCAAATGGCATTGGCATATTTGGTGTATCCCGGAGCAGTACATACCCGTTTGCATCATGCCCTCGGTGCTTATCATTTAATGTGCAATGCTATTGCTGAATTAAAAACAAAACAGGTAGAGATTACTCCAGAAGAAGAAGTTGCAGTAAAAGCCGCCATTTTATTACATGATATTGGTCATGGCCCTTTTTCGCATGCCTTAGAAAACCAATTAATTCAATCGGTACATCATGAAACCATTAGCCTTGCCCTGATGCAAACTATAAACCGGCAATTAGATGGCCGCCTGCAAATGGCGATTGATATTTTTACCGGCATCTATCACAAACCTTTTTTACATCAACTCATTAGCAGCCAGTTAGATGTAGACCGGATGGATTATTTAACCCGTGATAGTTTTTTTACCGGTGTGAGTGAAGGAGTGATAGGTTATGACAGAATCATTAAAATGCTTGCCGTTCATAACGGACAGTTAATGGTAGAAGAAAAAGGCATTTACAGCATTGAAAAATTTTTAGTAGCTCGCCGGCAAATGTACTGGCAGGTATATCTGCATAAAACCGTATTAAGTGCCGAAAAAATGCTGGTACATATTTTAGAGCGGGTTCGCTTTTTAATAGCTGCCGGCAACAATAGCTTTAAAACTGGTGGAGTATTGGATGATTTTCTCTATCAAGACACTACCAGCCTTTCTGATGAAATTTTAACCCGGTTCTGCCGTTTAGATGATGTGGATATTTCATTTGCCATAAAAAAATGGTCGGAACACCCTGATTTTATCGTTAATAGTTTATGTAATAAATTGTTAAACCGCCAGTTGTTTAAAATTAAATTAGAAACAAAGCCGTTTACCAATGCATTCATAGCAGAAAAAATTGCTGAAGCTGCAGGTTTTTTAAAAATATCTGAACAGGATGCAGCCAATTTTGTATTTACCGGTGAGGCCGTTAATACCATGTATCAGCCTGATGATGAGAACATTAAAATTCTCTTTAAAACTGGCGAGGTAAAAGATATTTCTGCCATTGATAACCCGTTAATTCACCAAACTATTTCTTCACCCATCAAAAAATTTTACATTTGCACATTATTGTAGGGGTAAGGAAGATTAAAAAGATTAACAAATATGCAATTTACTGCTGCTCAAATAGCTCTATTAATTGATGGACAAGTAGATGGGGATGCTACTGTAGCTGTAACCTCTTTTGGAAAAATTGAAGAAGCCAAAGCAGGGCAATTGTCATTTTTAGCAAACCCTAAATACGAAGATTATTTATACCATACCCAGGCTTCCATTATTATTGTGAATCATAATCAAACTTTAAAACAGCCTGTAAAAGCCACATTAATTCGCGTACCGGATGCCTATGCAGCATTTGCAGCCCTGCTTACTAAATATCAAAAATTAGTAACCGAACAACTCAATGGAATTGAACAGCCCTCATTTGTAGCGGCTACCGCACAATTAGGAGATAATATTTATATTGCAGCTTTTGTGTACATCGGAAAAAATGCAAAGATTGGCAATCAGGTAAAATTGTTTCCGGGTGTTGTAATTGGAGATTATGTAACCATTGATGACAATACTATTTTACATGCAGGGGTAAAAGTATACAACCATTGCCAGATTGGTAAAAATGTTACCATTCATGCCGGAACAGTTATTGGGGGCGATGGCTTTGGATTTGCCCCTTTAAATGATGGTACTTATCAGAAAATACCCCAAATTGGGAATGTTATAATTGAAGACAATGTAGAAATAGGCTCCAATGCCACTATCGACCGTGCTACCATTGGATCTACCATTATTCGTTCCGGTGCCAAATTAGATAATTTGATACAAATTGCCCATAATGTTGAAATTGGGCATCATACCGTTATTGCAGCACAGGCCGGCGTAAGCGGCAGTACTAAAGTGGGCAATCACGTAATGGTAGGCGGGCAGGCGGGTATTGTTGGCCATCTCACCATTGCCGATGGCAGCAAAATTAATGCACAAAGTGGGGTAAGCAAAGCCATCAAACAACCCAACAGCGTAGTAACCGGTTCGCCTGCTTATGAATATACTGCAGCCCTAAGAAGCCAGGCTGCCTCCCGAAAGCTTCCAATACTTGAAAAGAAAGTAATGGAGTTAGAAAAAATGGTACAGCAATTGCTTGCAGAAAGAGTTACACCATAATCTTGCACTTCAACCGTTAATCGGCTTATTTTTGCATAAATTATAACAATTCAGGAAAAAGGAAGCATTATCAAATTGTGAATTTTGCTGCCAATTAAAACAAATCAAGAATGGATCAAAACTTTAATCCGGATAAACAACATACCCTCAGTAAAAGCATTAGTATAAAAGGCACAGGTTTGCATACCGGCATTTTGGTTGAAATGAATTTAAAACCTGCTAATCCGGGTTTTGGTATTCAATTTCAAAGAACCGATTTACCGGGACAGCCCATTATTAAAGCCGATTGCGATTTGGTTACCGATACTTCTCGTGGTACTACGCTTCAATTTGGTGATGCCAAAGTAAGTACTGTTGAACATATTCTGGCTGCCTTGGTAGGATTAGGTATTGATAATGTTTTAATTGAAATAAACGGACCTGAAATACCCATTATGGATGGTAGCTCAGCTCCTTTCATCACTTTTATTGAAGAAGCCGGCATTGCCGAACAGGATGCCGCCAAAGCCTGGTATAGCATTGATGAAAACATTTATTTATACGATGAAAAGAAACGGGTCGAAATGGTAGCGATGCCCGCTATTGATTACCAAATAACTACACTGATTGATTTTAACAGCCCGGTATTAGGTACCCAGCATGCCGGATTAAAAACCATCAAAGATTTTAAAACCGAAATAGCGCCCTGTCGCACTTTTGTTTTTTTGCATGAATTAGAAATGCTGTTAGATAATAACCTGATTAAAGGCGGCGATATTAATAATGCCATTGTGGTGGTAGATAAACCTTTAACCGATGGTGAAATGGAGCGGCTGGCCAAAACATTTAAACGCGAGAAAATTGAAGTTAAAAGCGAAGGCTACTTAAATAATTTAGAATTACGCTTTCCGAATGAGCCTGCCCGCCACAAATTATTAGATGTTGTGGGCGATTTGGCGCTGATTGGTTACCCCATTAAAGCCCGTATCATTGCCAATAGGCCCGGCCACAGCACCAATGTTGAATTTGCAAAGAAAATAAAACAATACATCAAGAAAAACAAACACGTTAAAGATGTACCGGTATACAATCCGGCAGCACCCTCCATATTTAACCTGCAACGTATCGAGAAAACATTACCACACCGCTTCCCGTTTTTGTTGGTAGATAAAATTATTGAACTAACAGATACACATATTGTAGGGGTAAAAAATGTAACTTTTAATGAATGGTTTTTCCAAGGGCACTTCCCTAACAACCCTGTTATGCCAGGTGTATTGCAAATTGAGGCTTTGGCACAAACAGGAGGTATTCTCTGTATTAATACCCTGCCGGAAGGTGATTATGATACTTATTTCTTAAAAATTGACAACTGCAAATTCAAACAAAAGGTATTACCCGGAGATACCATGATTTTAAAAATGGAATTCATTAGTCCAATTAGAAGAGGTATCTGCGAAATGAAAGGTATGGTTTATGTAGGCGGAAAAGTGGCTACTGAAGCTAATTTAGTAGCGCAACTCGTAAAACGCAATTAAACCTTAAACTATTCCTAATATTTCTATTTTTGTAACGGTCGGTAAACATCGGCCCATTTTTTAAAGTCTATTCTGCCATACAAACCAGAATAGCACAAATCAATAAATCAAAGCGGATGACACATCCCTACACCTACATAGATCCCAATGCTAAAATAGCAGCCAATGTTAAAATAGACCCATTCACTGTAATACATGGTGATGTTCAGATAGGAGAAGGCACCTGGATTGGCAGTAATGTCACCATTATGGATGGTACCAGAATTGGAAAAAATTGCAGAATTTTTCCTGGAGCAGTTTTAGGCGCTATTCCACAAGACTTAAAATATAACGGAGAAAAAACAACTGTTGAAATTGGCGACCATACCACCATTCGCGAATTTGTAACCATAAACCGCGGAACAGCCGATAAGTGGAAAACAACCGTTGGCAGCCATTGCCTCATTATGGCTTACAGCCATATTGCACACGACTGTATAATTGGGAACAACTGTATTTTAAGCAACAGTGTTCAGGTGGCCGGCCATGTGGTAATGGGCGATTGGGCCTGGATAGCAGGCGTTAGTGCTGTTCATCAATTTGTTCAAATTGGTCAGCATGCCTACATAGCCGGTGGCAGTTTGGTGAGTAAAGATGTGCCTCCTTATATTAAAGCAGTACGTAACCCATTAAGCTATGGTGGGGTAAACAGTGTGGGACTGAAAAGAAGAGGTTTTGAATTAGAAAAAATTAACCACATCATTGATATTTACCGCATTATTTTCAACAAAGGTTTTAATACCTCGCAGGCACTTGCTTTAATTGAAGAAGATTTGCCTGCCAGCGATGAAAGAGATGAAATTGTAACATTTATCAGGGAAAGTGGCAGAGGTATTATCAAAAAGTTTGCCTCTGATATTAGTGATGAGGATTAATTCAAAGTATCCGCTATTTTCATACAAATGACAATTGTATTACAAGATGCAGGCAAAAAATTTAACCGCGACTGGATTTTCAGGCATGTAAGCTTTACTTTCTCAGCATCAACATCCTATGCTATTACCGGGCCTAATGGAAGTGGCAAAAGTACATTACTACAAGCCATTGCCATGGCATTAAGAGTAAATGAAGGAAAATGCATCTGGCAAAACGAAACCGGGCAATTCATTCCGGAAGATCAGGTACACCAATATTTATCGATTGTTGCGCCTTATCTGGATATAATTGAAGAGATGACAGCTACTGAATTTTTGCATTTTCATGCCCAATTTAAACCACTGCTACCGGGTATTTCAATTCCCGCTATTATAGAAAAAATTGGCCTTGCACAATCGGCCCATAAGCAAATACGCTATTACAGCAGCGGCATGGTACAAAGAGTAAAATTAGCACAAGCTATATTTTCAAATACACCGGTATTGTTATTAGATGAGCCCTGCACCAATCTGGATGCAGAAGGTTACCAGCTTTACCACGATTTAATTGCTGATTATGCCACTGCCAAAACCATTATTGTAAGCAGTAATGATGCAGCCGAAATGGATTTTTGTAAAAAAAGAATTGCTATTACTGATTATAAATAAACCGGAATTAATATCGCCTGCTGGCAATCAGTAAATTCAAATCATTGTATTTCAAATTGAATTTTTGGCTCAGATAAAAATCGGTTAATGCCCCCTTAAACAAATAAATTCCTTCGCGCAGATTGATACTGTGCCATACCATTTCTTCCATTCCCCCTTCATCACTAATTTCCAATAATAATGGCATTAATACATTACTAATGGCATGGCTGGCTGTTCGGGCAAACCCACTGGGTATATTGGGTACACAATAATGAATTACGTTGTGTTTTAGAAATACCGGCTTTTCATGGGTGGTTAATTCACTGGTTTCAAAGCAACCACCACGGTCAATGGAAACATCAATAATGATACTTCCGGGACGCATAGCGGCTACCATTTCTTCAGTAACCACAACGGGCGCTCTTCCATAATCGCTGCTAAGCGCACCAATAGCCACTTCGCAAGTTTTAAGTTGTTTGGCTAAAATACCGGGTTCCAATACACTGGTCCATACCCGCTGCCCCAAATTATTTTGCAATTGTTTCAACCTGTATACATTGTTATCGAATACCTTAACACTGGCACCCAATGCCAATGCATTTCTAGTAGCTACTTCGCCCACTGTTCCTGCACCAATAATAATTACTTTAGTAGGCGGTATACCACTTACACCACCTAACAGTACCCCCTTGCCTTTGTTAAAACTGCTTAAATACTGTCCTGCAATGAGCATTAATGCACCACCTGCAATTTCGCTCATACTTCTTACAATGGGGTAACTGCCGTGTTCATCTTTTAAATTTTCAAAACTTAATGCCGTAATTTTTTTATCCATCATCCGTTCCAATATTTCACTTTTTAAAGCAGAATGATGTATGGGGGAAATAATGGTTTGATGCATCTGTAACAAAGGAATATCTTCTATTACAACCGGTGCACTTTTTAATAACAATGGTGCCTTAAATACCTCAGAATGATGGTATACAATAGTAGCACCCGCCTCGCTGTAATCTTTATCGGTATAATTGCTTCCCTCTCCGGCCTTGTGTTCCACCACAACCCTGTGCCCATTCATCACCATTACACGCACCGCTTCAGGAGTTAATGATATTCTATTCTCCTGAAAAGCCGTTTCTTTGGGCAACCCTATTTCAAGTGGTAAACCCTGTGGTTTAATATCCAATGTTTCTTCCAGTGTTTCGTAACTGAATGAAGTAGAAATAACCGGCTTTTTTGACGACATATGTTTGCTTTAAGAAAATCTATGAATATGGGTAATAAAAATACAGTATTTATTACAAATATGAAGGTATAAATGAATGGTGTGACAGTTCCGTTACAATTCTCCGGGTGGTTTCATTTACCACAACAATCCGAATAATAAAAACATCATCCGGCAAAATACCAATTGCTTTTTCAGGCCATTCTATCCAACACCAATAGCTGTTTACCAATTCTTCTATTCCGGCATTTACAGCCTCTTCCTCATCTTTTAACCGATACCAGTCCATGTGGTAAATAGTTTTGTCCTCGGCCGTAGTATATTCATTTACAAGCGCATAAGTTGGGCTGCTCACTGTTTGCTGAACTCCGCAATAAGTTGCCAAAGCATGAATTAAAGTAGTTTTTCCGGCACCCATAGGCGCTTCAAACACCCATGTATCGGCAGTTTTTCCTTCTTCAATTAAATAAGGCATAAGAGCCGGCAGTTCAGATAATGTAAAAATTGCATCCATAGGGCAAAGATATTCCTACTTACGAAAGGGTTGGTAACCCATAACTAAATTAATTTTGCAGTATGGAGAATGTATCGTGGAAAGTAGAAGGTATGAGTTGCACCAATTGTGCTCTCACCATTCATAAATATTTGGAAGAAAAAGGGGTTGATAATGTGAAAGTAAATTTTATTGGTGGCGAGGTAAATTTTGACTTGAATGATACCACCAAAAAAACCATTCTGCTGAAAGGCATTGAAAGTTTAGGATATCATGTAAAAAACGAAACGATTCCTGCTGAAAGTAAAGCCACTACCCGTTGGAATTTACGGTTCACCAATCATGGTCAGCGCTTTTTATTCTGCGCTGTTTTTACCCTGCCACTCATGTTGGATATGTTTGTGCACAGCCATTTTTTAATGAATCCCTATGTACAGTTAGCCCTTACCCTGCCTGTATATTGGGTGGGCATAAAATTTTTTGGAAAAAGTGCCATTAAAAGCTTGCGCAATGGTATACCCAACATGAACGTTCTGATTGCCTTAGGTGCCACTGCTGCTTTTATTTACAGTTTATACGGTATGCTCATTGGCCGTGCTGCCGATTTTATGTTTTTTGAAACAACTGCAGCCATTATAACCTTAGTTTTTTTGGGCAACTGGTTAGAAGATAAATCTGTTGAAACTACGCAAAAAGCCATTCGCAGTTTAGCAGTAACGCAAAAAACCAAAGCAAATATGATTGCTTTTGATGACCAGCATCAAGAGCAAATATTTCAGGTAGAAAGCGAGTCATTAAGAGTAGGCGATTTAATTTTGATTAATTCTGGAGAATCTGTACCCATGGATTGTAAAATTTTATGGGGTGAAGCAAAAGTAAATGAATCACTGTTAACCGGTGAAAGTATTCCGGTACAGAAAACAATGAAAGACCTGCTGATTGGTGGCAGCACTTTGGAAAGTGGCACTGTTAAAGCGCAGGTAACTGCAGTAGGAAAAGATACTGTATTAAGCAATATTTTAAATTTAGTAAAACAGGCACAGGCTGAAAAACCACCAGTACAGCAATTGGCCGATAAAATCAGCGCCATATTCGTACCCACCGTTATTAGTATTGCAGTGCTTACCCTAACTGGCAATTATTTTTTTACGAATATTGGTTTTGGTAACAGTTTACTAAGGGGTATTGCCGTTTTAGTGATCTCCTGCCCTTGCGCTATGGGATTGGCTACTCCGGCAGCTATTGCCGTAGGTTTGGGCCGTGCTGCAAAAAATGGCATACTATTTAAAAATGCCAGAAGTTTGGAAGTATTTAAAGACATTAAACAGGTAGTATTTGATAAAACCGGCACGCTTACCACCGGGCATTTTTCTATCACAAAATTTGAAACAACCATTGATACAGATACTTTTCAAAGTATAGTAGCTTCTTTAGAAAAATATGCAGCCCACCCCATTGCAAAAGCGATTGTAAAAGAATGGAAACCGGTTGTACTCATTCACTTTAGTTCTGTTGAAGAAATAAAAGGTTTGGGAATGAAGGGCATTGATAAAGCAGGAAATGTTTACATGGCAACTGCATACAAGCAGGTATCCGGTTTAACTACCGATAATGCACACAATGTATATATTACCAAAAATAATGAACTATTGGGTTGGTTAGATATTGAAGATACCATTCGCCCTGAAGCAGTGCAGGTAATTCAACAACTCCATCAAAAAAACATCAAAACAATTTTATTAAGTGGTGATTCAAAGGCTAATTGTGAGAAGATGGCCAAAGTGGCAGGAATAGATACTGTATTTAGTGAACAAACTCCTGAACAAAAATTGCAAACCATTGCCCGGCTCACCACCCAGGCACCTACTGCTATGATTGGCGATGGTATTAATGATGCTCCTGCATTAGCAAAAGCAACAGTAGGTATTTCGCTCAGCGATGCTTCGCATATTGCCATGCAAAGTGCACAGGTAGTTTTAATGAATCACGGACTTACACACCTGCCGCTGGCATTAGGCTTGGGTAAACACACTTACCAAACCATTCGTGAAAATTTGTTTTGGGCCTTTTTCTACAACATCATTGCCATACCTATTGCAGCATTTGGTTATTTAAACCCTGCCCTGGGTGCATTAGCCATGGGATTAAGTGATGTGGTATTAGCCATTAACAGTGTTCGTTTAAATTACAAAAAAGTAGTATAACCCTCTTTTAAAAAAACAATGGTACTGCCTGTTGGGCAAATATAAATTGCAATTGCAAAGCATTGTTTTGCAACAACTGCCGTTGAATAATAGCTTCATTATTGCCCGAAGGTTTCATATGTGTAATTACAATAGGTAATCCCTGCACAGCATTTATTCCTGTTAAATTGACCAGTACATGCATTTCATCCAATAATAATTTTGGGGTAAGATGACCGAATAACTGATTCTCCGGCTGCTCATTCGGATAAGAAACTTCTATAAAAATGGCTTTTAATTTTTTTTGCTGCACAAAGGGTGCTATGCATTGCCATAATTGTAATAAATCATGGCTATGTTCAATGGTATCGGCCCCAGTATCACCCAAATAAAGCAGGTAACCAGATTGATACCTGACTAAAAATGCCGTACTTTTATAATTAGATCCGTGGCTTAAAACAAAGGGTGTTACCATCATGTCTGTTCCTTCAAGCGGTACCTCCCGTCCCGTTGCGAGGGGCACATAATGGTATTTATTTAAAAATGGCAGCGTTCCTGCATCCCCAAAATTGGCCCAGCTTTGCCAGGTAAAATAGTTTTGTTCTAATACCTGTAAACAATAAGGCATGGCATAAATATTTTTTTTACTGTCGTTGGGAGCATTGATAATTAAACCGGCCACATGGTCTAAATGCCCATGTGAAATGCAATAACCTTTAATTGAATCCTGCAAAACAGCAGTTGAGGTAGTACCCTTCCATAATTTTTTTTGAATGGCTTTTTGAATGCCTGCATCAATGGTGCCGGCATCTAAAGCAATATACCGGCTGGTCCCATTCACCGCAATTAAATAGGCTGATAAGTTACTTTCATCCAATCCACCCTTTACACCTAATGGAACAACTTTAAAAACAGGCTTTTGAGCCTGCAATAGCAGTTGAAAACCCATGAACAAAAATACCATTACAACAAGGCGATACCGTAAGTAAATCATAGTTCAATATTTATAAACACATTTATCAATGATGGAAGTATTGCAAATCAAAACAATAAGGTAAAATGATTTTCCTAAACCTGCATATTTCAATTTTTATATTTATCCGGTAAATTTCAGCGAATAATTTGCAGTTCCATGTTATTTTTATACAGTTTTTTATGAACAGATGTATTAAAGCACCGCCCAATAATGAAATCAAAGCCCATAACACCAAGAGAAGTATTGCAACAGTATTGGGGTTATTCTGATTTTAGGGGATTGCAACTGCCTATTATTGAATCGGTACTGGCAGGAAAAGATACACTGGCTTTATTACCTACCGGTGGTGGTAAATCAATTTGCTTTCAGGTACCCACATTAATGAAAGGGGGTATGGCGCTTGTAATTTCGCCATTAATTGCATTGATGAACGATCAGGTAGCCAGACTCAATCAATTGGGCATCGCCGCTACTACCATTGAAAGCGGCCTTAGCTATTTTGAAATACAATTACTTTTAGAAAAAGCAGTAGATGGTAAATTTTCTTTTTTATATGTATCGCCGGAGCGTTTACAAAATAAACTCTTTCTTCTTTTTTTACCCGATTTACCTATTGGTGTTGTAGTAATAGATGAAGCGCATTGCATTTCACAATGGGGGTATGATTTCAGGCCATCCTATCTGCAAATTGCAAAACTGAAGCATTACATTAATGCAGTACCATTTATTGCATTAACCGCATCTGCTACTTTACCGGTGCAACAAGATATTATTCAGCAACTACAATTAGTGCAAACAGCTGTATTTAAACAATCCTTTACCAGACCTGCACTTTCGTATACTGCATATGAAACAGATAGTAAAATCAATAAAGTTATTGAAATTCTGCAGAAGGTACCCGGTAGCAGTATTGTGTATTGCAGTACCCGAAAGCAGACCAAAGATGTAGCACATTTGTTACAATTACAGGGCTTTTCAGCCGATTTTTATCATGCGGGATTATCTAAAGAAGAAAGGAACCAAAAGCAATTCAACTGGATTCAAAATAAAACACGCATTATGGTTTGTACCAATGCCTTTGGAATGGGTATTGACAAACCGGATGTAAGAACGGTTATTCATTACAACATCCCCGACTGCATTGAAAACTATTATCAGGAGGCAGGCAGGGCAGGCCGCGATAACCAAAAAGCCTATGCTGTTTTGTTATATCATCCCGACGATTTACAGCAATTAGTTCAACTACCTGAAAAACGTTTCCCTCCGGTTGAAATCATTCGGAAAATTTATCAGGGACTAGCCGATTATCTGCAAATACCGGTTGGTATTGGGCAGGGCAACTATTATGATTTTGATATAGAAAATTTTGTACAGTATTTTAAATTAGATGCCGCTACAGTATTTAATGTTTTAAAAGTATTGGAACAGGAGGGGCATTTATTATTCAATGAATCGGTATTTGCACCATCGCAGGCAGGGTTTAAAGTAGACAAAGAGGTATTATTTGAATTTCAGAAAAACTTTCCTGCATTAGAAAAAATAACGCAAACATTGTTGAGAACCTATCAGGGAATATTAGATAACCGTGTTTCTATTTATGAAAGGCAAATTGCCAAAATTGCACGCATCAGTTATGATACAGTAACCGAACATCTGCATCAGTTGCAACAGTATGGCATCATAGAATATTTGCCACAGAAAGATACCCCACAAATTTTTATGTTATTGAACCGGGCACCGGCTGCTTCCCTACACATCAATTATGAACAATACCATGCCAGAAAACAACAGTACAGCCAACGTATTCAATCCATCATAGCCTACGCAAAAGAAACCAAAAACTGCCGCAGCAATATAATTGCCCGATATTTTTCAGATGAATCCAATCAACGGTGTGGCATTTGCGATAATTGTTTACGAACCAATCACCAACATTTAAGTACAAAAGACTTTAAAAAAATTGAACGGGAAATCATGAATGCAATCCCACAACATGGGATTGCGTTGGCTAACTTAAAAGCCCTGTTCCCAAATGAAATGGAAAAACAATTTCATGAAGTACTGCAAAGTTTATTGGATGCCGCATACATTACAATAGATGCACAAAATGGTGTAACTAAAAAATAATTACCACTCCCGGCCCAAAGTGTTTTTTAAAATTTCAGCCAATGATGCTGTTTCCCTTCCGGTTGCATCTGCAATGATTCCGGTTTTTCTAAAATTTGCAAAGGCAGCCAAATAACTTAAAGACTAAATTGCACTGCAACCTGCCATTTATAAATCCTCTTCCCTTTCCAGCATTAAAATGGCATGCTGCGGAACTATAAAATATTTTTCGCCTTCATAGATTAATTCAGTGGCACCATTTAATAAAAATAAAGCCAAATCACCTTCACGTGCCTGTAAAGGAATGTATTTTACCTGTTCTTCCTCTGTTTTCCAGGGTTCGTTTTCAACAGGTAGCGGAATGGCATAACCCGGTCCTGTTTTAATGATATAACCTTGTTGTACTTTTTCTTTTTCCTGTACACCGGGGGGTAAATACAATCCGCTGGAGGTTTGTTCATTCGGTTTAGAAGGTTTAATTAAAACCCTGTCGCCAATAATAATGAGCTTTTTCAATTTGTTGTCCTGCGTTATCATCATATACACTAATTTTCTTCACTTAAAAACAAGCTAAAGTAGCAACTGTTAACGGGTTTTGAAAAATTCTTGTGTAACAACCACAAAAATAGTAATATCTTTAGCAGAATGAAAGCAGCTTTTTAACAAAAGATTGCGCCGGCAATCAAGTTAATTATTGCTGTAATGAACTTTATTTGAATACTTAAAAATAAGAATGGTTATGGAAGAAAAAAAGAAATACAAAATTTTGCTCTGCGAAGACGATACCAATCTGGGTATGGTACTTAAAAATTATTTGGAACTGAATGATTATGAAGTGGTATTGGAAAGAGATGGCCGATTAGGCTTAGCCGCTTTTCAGCGGGAAAAATTTGATATTTGCCTGTTAGATGTAATGATGCCTAACGTAGATGGGTTTACGCTAGCTGAAGAAATTCGTGATGTTGACCCCGATATACCTCTCTTCTTTTTAAGTGCCAAAACCATGAAAGAAGATGTAGTGCAGGGCTATCGTTTAGGTGCCGATGATTATATTACCAAGCCTTTTGACAGCGAAGTACTGCTACTGAAAATAAAAGCCATTTTAAAAAGGAATGAAGAAGAAAACCGCATTAGCGATAATATAGAATTTGATTTAGGCTCTTATCATTTCAATCCAAAACTGAGAGAGTTATCGCATAACGGTCAAACCCATACGCTTTCACCCAAAGAAAACGAATTATTAAAAATGCTGGCAGAGCATAAAAATGATTTATTGCCTCGTGAAAGGGCTTTGAAGAAAATTTGGGGCAGCGATACCTATTTCAATGGCAGAAGCATGGATGTATACATAGCCAAACTGCGTAAGTACCTAAAAGATGATACCAATATTGAAATTGTAAACATTCATGGCAATGGTTTCAGATTGGTAGCGCCATAATGCCAAAAGCATATTCGATTTTTATGCAAAAATGCCACTCGCTTGAATGAAGTGGCATTTTTTATGCTTATTCGTTAAATAAACCGGGCTGTGTACCCTTGGGCTTATGTTTGCCTAAATGTTGGTAAGCTTTGGCAGTTACCTCTCTGCCCCTTGGTGTTCGTTGCAAAAAACCTTCCTGTATTAAAAAAGGTTCATATACTTCTTCAATGGTACCCGATTCCTCACCAACAGCGGTTGCAATAGTAGTAATACCTACCGGCCCGCCTTTAAATTTTTCAATGATGGTTAACAAAATCCGATTATCCATATCATCTAAACCATACTCATCTACATTCAATGCTTTTAATGCATGTTGTGTAATGCCAATATCAATCATTCCGTCATTCAATACCTGGGCAAAATCGCGTACCCTGCGCAATAAACCATTGGCAATACGTGGGGTTCCCCGGCTGCGCCGGGCTATTTCAGCAGCAGCTTCTTCCGAAACAGGCACATGCAATATAACAGCACTGCGTTGTATAATTTTTTGAAGCGTAGCTGCATTATAATATTCCAACCGCGATTTTATACCAAAACGGGAAAGCAAGGGTGCCGTTAATAAACCACTGCGGGTAGTGGCACCCACCAACGTAAAGGGGTTGATGTTGAGTTGTATGCTTCTTGCATTGGGGCCACTATCAATCATAATATCAATCCTGAAATCTTCCATGGCCGCATACAAGTATTCTTCTACCACAGTACTTAACCGGTGTATTTCATCAATAAACAAAACATCATTGGGTTCCAGATTGGTTAATAAGCCGGCCAAATCGCCGGGTTTTTCAATAACCGGACCACTGGTTTCACGGATGTTTACGCCCAGTTCGTTGGCTACAATTCTGCTTAAAGTGGTTTTACCCAACCCTGGGGGGCCATGAAAAAGTATATGATCCAATGCCTCTCCGCGAATTTTTGCCGCTTTAATAAAGATAATCAAATTTTCTATCAACTGCGGTTGCCCCGAAAAGTCATCCAGCTCATTGGGCCGTATGGTATTTTCAAACTCCTTATCGGGCTGGTTTAACTGTTCTTTGCTACTATCTAAATTAGGATTTGACATTGTGTGTGTGATGCAATAATTTTATAAAGTAAATATTTTCTGAGCATATCATCTGCATTATGGCTTCAGTGAAGCTTTTTTGCCGGAATATGCATGGGTAAAACTACAAAAACAATAGCTACGAAGTTATGCGAGTTCATTTCATACAGCATGTTTCTTTTGAAAATCCGGGCAGTTTACTGCAATGGGCTAAAAATATGGGGCATCAAATTCATATAACCCGTGTGTTCAATGAAGAACCCTTCCCTGAGCCAGATCAATATGATATGCTGATTGTAATGGGTGGCCCTATGGGTATATATCAGGAAAAAAAGTTTAAATGGATGACTGCCGAAAAAACCTGTATTGAACAAGCCATCCACGCTGCAAAGAAAGTGCTGGGCATTTGCCTGGGCAGTCAGCTCATTGCTTCCGTTTTAGGTGCCGGCGTGTATGCGCATGTTCAACAGGAAATTGGCTGGTGGCCTATTTATTCTTCCAATCCACATCCATTAGCACAACTATTGCCACAAGCTTTTCATGGCTTTCATTGGCATGGCGATACGTTTGACCTTCCGGCTAATGCAGTTTCGCTTTTTCATTCAGATGCCTGTACACAGCAGGGTTTCATTTATCAAAACCATGTATTGGCATTACAATTTCATCCTGAAATAGAAATGCATCTTTTATTGCAAATGTTACAACATGGCAAACATGAACTCATCAATGCCCCTTTTGTGCAAACAGAACATGCTATCATTAAGCAAACAGAAAAATTTTTGCCACAACAATATCCATTCCTGATAAAGCTGCTGGATATGTTTTTAAAAGACCAATTTGAATAGTTTATTCTTCTTCAATACCTGCCTGCTTTGCATGGTGTTATACCTGATTATTCATGCGATGCTGCATGTTCTGTATTTGCATGTGTTGTTGGCGGATGATATGGGCCTTTACATTGTGCCATGAGTACCAAAAAACAGAAAACAACCGCAAATGATAAAAAAATGGTGAGGGTAAATTTCTTAGTATCTTCTTCCTGGTGTATTTGATGTGACATGTAATGGTTTTTTCGCAAATTTAAACAGAAGAAATTAAAAATCAACCACAGCATAACGCTGCATTTGTAAAATTACATCTGGATTGGGGCAATTTTGGGCATAGTGGTGCAGTTGATTGGCTGCACAAACACCAGGGTAATCACCTTTATAATCTTCCATATCTAACATTAACTGAAAATGAAGATGCGGTGGCCAATAACCATTTTCTTCCGGAACACCCAACCAGGCAAAATTTTCTCCTCGCTTTATCAATTGCCCTTCTGAAACACGGCTCAAACTTTTTAAAGCCAAATGGCCATACAAACTATAAAATTGTAGTTCATGAATATGGTGCGTTAATATAATGGTAGCACCATAATCGCCACAGGCTTTATTGAAAGCAAAACTATGTACTGTGCCGGCTAAGGGTGCCATTACGGGTGTACCTTCTCTTCCCCAAATATCTATTCCTAAATGAATACGGCGGGGTGCAGTACCATCAAACACTGAGCTACGGGCATAAATATTGCGGTGTTCCAAATAGCCGCCAATACCATATTTTGCTTTTGCCTGCCGCAAAACACCATTCACGGTTGTTGCAAACAAAGCCACATTTTCCACTACTTCTTTGCGCCAAATATCATTTTTTGCTGTAAAATCCATTGCTAATAATTTGTCGGAAAACGCCTGAAAAGGCACTATGGAAGCAAAGCTGGTTTGTAGCGGCTGTATCCGTTCATAAAAATCTGTAAGGCTATCCATTTTGCGTGATTATCTTTAATGCTCTGATAAAAATAAAACTAAATGCCATGCAGAAATTTATCTTTTTCATGATGCTGTTAGGTTACAGCATTATAGGTTCTTCGCAAAACAATCCACCCTTGTGGTTACGTTACCCGGCTATTAGCCCTGACGGCAATACCATTGTATTTGGTTATAAAGGCGATTTATACAGTGTACCTGCCACCGGTGGCACTGCCATCCCGTTAACACTAAATGAATCGCAGGAAGAAATGCCCGTTTGGAGTCATGATGGAAAAAGTATTGCATTTGCCTCTGACCGTTATGGAAATTTTGATGTGTTTGTAATGCCTGCGAATGGCGGCGAAGCAAAACGCATCACTTTTAACTCAGCCAATGATTTTCCATGGGATTTTTCGCCCGACAATACCAAAGTGATTTTTGGAAGTAGCCGAAATGATTTGAATACATCTGTTCGTTTTCCACAAAAAGCGTTGTTCTTAAAATTGTATGATGTGCCAGTAAGCGGCGGCAGAAACATTCTTTTAAATACTGCCGGCACTGAAGACGTGCATTACAGCAATGATGGAAAAGAAATTGTGTTTCAGGATAGAAAAGGGTATGAAGACCCCTGGCGCAAACACCATACCAGTAGCGTAACGCGTGATATTTGGTTGTACAACTTCCAAACAAAAAATTATAGAAAATTAACGAGTTTTATTGGCGAAGACAGAGAGCCTGTTTTTTCAGCCGACAACCAATATGTGTATTATTTAAGCGAGAAAAACGGTACACAAAATATTTACAAAATGCCTTTGCAATTAAAAATGGCAGAACAGCAATTGACCGATTTTAAAGATTATCCGGTCAGACATCTTTCCCGCTCTAACAACAACACCCTTTGTTTTTCCTGGAATGGTGAAATATATACGCTGAAGCCGGATGGTAAACCGGAAAAAGTAAACATCATCATTAACGCAGATACCCGGGGCAATGTTGAAAAAAATGTAACCATTAATGGTGGCGCCACTGAAATGAGTGTATCGCCTAACGGTAAGGAAATTGCGTTTGTATTTAGGGGCGAAGTATTTGTAACCAGTACCGATGGTAGTTATACCAAACGCATTACCAATACACCACAACAGGAAAGAATGGTGGCATTTGCACCCGATGGAAGAAGTTTATATTATGCAGCAGAAAGGGGTAACAGTTGGGATATTATAAAAGCTACCATTGCTCGTAAAGATGAGCCTTATTTTTATGCTGCTACATTAATTAAAGAAGAGCCGATAATTGCTACCGAGAAGGAAGAATTTCAACCCATGCCTTCACCCGATGGTAAAAAAATTGCTTATCTGGAAGAAAGAAATACACTCCGAGTGTACGATATAGCTACTAAAACCAGCACCACTATATTACCGGCAGGACAGAACTTTTCTTACAGCGATGGCGATCAACGATATGAATGGAGCCCGGATAGCAAATGGATAGCCGTTAGAAGCAGTAAAGGTGTTTTTGGTTTAAGCGGCGGTGCTATATTGGTATTTAAAGCAGATGGCACTGATGCCACCGGCACTGATGTTACCCAAAGCGGTTTTAGCAATAACCGCCAGCAATGGGCAATGGGCGGCAAAGCCTTGCTCTTTACCTCTGATAAAGAAGGTAAACGCTCATTGGCTATACAGGGGCCCAAAGAAGCTGATGTTTATGCTTTATTCTTTAACAAAGCAGCTTATGATCAATTTCAACTGAATAAAGAAGATGCAGCCTTATTAAAAGAAAAAGAAAACAAGGATACCATTAAAAAGAAAGAAAACATAGTATTGGATTTTAGCAACATAGATCATCAGAAAGTAAGGCTTACCAATGCTTCCATGAATTTGGATGATTATAAATTATCGGCCGATGGCAGCAAATTGTTTTTATTAGCCCGATTTGAGCAAGGCGCCAATTTATGGCAAATGGATACCCGTACTAAAGAAATGAAGCTGCTTACCAAATTAAGCAGTGGGGGTAATATGGAATTGAGCAAAGATGGTAAACAATTATTTGTTTTAGGCGGCGGTAAGTTGATGAAAGTAGATGTAGAAGACGGCAAGGTAACCCCCGTTACTATTAACGGCGAAATGATTTTAAATACTGCCGGTGAACGTGCCTATATATTTGAACATGCCTGGCGCCAGGTAGAAAAGAAATTTTACGACCCCAAATTACATGGCGTTAACTGGGCAATGTACAAAACAGATTATGCCCGTTTTCTACCCCACATCAATAACAACTACGACTTCCAGGAATTGTTAAGCGAATTATTGGGCGAACTAAATGCCTCGCATACGGGTGGCCGTTATACACCACGTAACCCCGATGGCGACAATACCGCCTCATTAGGTTTATTTTATAATGAAATGAAAGGCGGCAATGGATTAGAAATTACAGAAGTGATAAAAGGCGGACCTGTTGATAAAGCCTCCAGCAAAATAAAAGCAGGCGATATAATCATGGCTATTGACGGTGAAAATATTACCGATACCAACGACTGGAATATTTTTTTAAACAGAAAAGCAGGTAAAAATGTTTTGTTGCAGGTGTATAATCCTGCTACTAAAACCACTTGGGAAGAGACCGTTAAACCCATTACCGTTAGTGAAGAAAATGCACTATTATACAAACGCTGGACCAACACCATGTCTGAAATGGTTAACAAACTGAGCAACGGACAAATAGGTTATGTACACATACAAGGTATGAACGATGCGAGTTACAGAGAGTTTTTTGATAAGGTTATGGGGAAAAACTACAACAAAAAAGCACTGATTGTAGATACCCGTTTTAATGGCGGAGGCTGGCTGCATGATGATTTGGTTACTTTCTTGAAAGGGAAACAATACCTCAGTTTTGCTCCTTATGGCTTTAAAGCAGAAGGTGGTGAACCCGCAGGCAAATGGACGAAACCCAGTTGTGTGTTAATGAGCGAAAGCAATTATAGCGATGCATTTTTATTTCCCTATGCTTATCGTTCCAATGGTATTGGCAAACTCATTGGTAAGCCGGTACCCGGCACCGGTACTGCCGTTTGGTGGGAAACACAAATAGACCCTACCATTGTTTTTGGCATACCCATGATTGCTACCATTGGTAAAGAAGGGCGCCCAACAGAAAACCTGCAAATTAATCCGGATATTGATGTAGATAATCCGTACAATGATGTATTGTTTGGAACAGATGATCAGTTGGCGGCAGCAGTAAAAGAAATGCTGAAAGAAACCAAAACCAATCAATAATAATAATAACGGTACCGTATATTATTTCAATAGAGGCCGTCTCAAAACTATTTGAGGCGGTCTTTTTATTTTGTATAAATTTCTAAGTTCAAATAATAGGTGCAATTTTTTAAATATTTGTATTTACGACAGGTAGTATAAACCAAAAGGTACTTCCAGAGCCAAAATCACTGATAACATGAATGCTGCCACCCTGTGCTTCCATAAATTCTTTACATATACTAAGCCCTAAACCGGTTCCTTCATTTCTATTGCCGGGTATACGGAAATAGCGATCAAAAATTTTATTGATGTATTGCGGTGCAATACCAATACCAAAATCTTGTACCGAAAACTGAAAATTATTGTTGATTTGCTGTACCTTAATTTCAACAATTGAGTTATCGTAAGAATACCGAATGGCATTAGAAATGAGGTTCGACAATACCCATGCTGTTCTGTCTTTATCAGCCATTACCTCAGGTAAATTTTCGGGTAAATGAATGTTTAAATGAATATTTTTCTGTGATGCCATTTTTTGATTGGCTTCAATAGCATATTGTACAATTTCATAAGGAGTACATGGAGCAACAGAAAGCTCAATTGCCCCACTCTCTAATTGCGATAAATTTAACAACTCACCGGTTATTTTTAGTAATCTTGTGGCATCCTCTTTTATACTTTCAACAAGGCTTATTTGTTCTTCATTTAAAGTTCCGAGTTGTTTTTTACCAAGTAACTCAACACTCAATTGTATGGAGGATAAAGGCGTTTTCAATTCATGTGAAATGGTTGCAATAAAATTTGTTTTTGCAAAATCTAACTCTTTATAAGGGGTAATATTTTGCAGCAGAATTACATTACCTATCAATTTTTCTTCAGTTTCTCCGGTTGGAATAATTCTGATGGGTATAATTTCTTTTTCGAAGTAACTTTCTTTATTATTAGCATATATTTTTATAGGTTGTTTCTTAATACTTTCATTCTTTGTTTCTACAAACATCTCATGTACCAGATTTCTAATCAGGTCATTTTTAACTGCAATATCCTGAACCGGTTTTCCCATTGCATCTGTATTCTTTAACCCGGTTATTTGTAAAGCCGTATTATTCATAAATAAAATTCTTTTTTGCTCATCTAAACCAATAATCGGATCTTCCAAATTATCAATGAGTGTTTCAATTCGTTTTTTGGCCATCATCAGTTTATCAATATTACTAAGCTGATATTCCTCTAATTTTTCTGCCATAGTATTAAATGATGATGCCAGCTCTGCAAATTCATCATGCCCCGAAAAATGAACCCTTTGTGAATAATTTTGTGCTGCAATCTGTTTAATACTATCGGTTAATTCACGGATAGGATTGGCAATGCTGCCCGGCAAATTAACAAACATTACAAATGCTGCTAAAAAACAAATAGTACCTGCTAAAGTTATCCAGAATACAGATTTTTGAGCGGTTAAATTAGCAATATTGCTTTTGCGTTGAATGGCTTGCATATTTAACAGCATAATATCGGTAATATCATTTCTAATTTGCTTTAATAAACCTGAATCTTTTGGATTTGCCATTAACTGTTGAAAATGAGAGGTTAAATGACTGGTTAATTCATCCTCGCCAATTTCTGTAATATTATGTTGTTGATGTTGCAGGCTATTTAAAAAAAGTTTAAGATTATCTTTTTGTTCTATACCATTATTTAATGCAATTTCCATATTTCTGGAATAATCAATTGTATTGTAGTTGGCAACGAGAATATTTTTTGAATCGGAAGACAATTTATTGATGTAGAAAATACTCAAAGCAGTAAGCAGAATTATCATTCCAAATAACAATCCTATTCCAATTGACAATTTCACCTTCGTTTTCATCTGTTATAGTTTGATTTTAGCTACTTGAAAAATAACTCAATCATTTTCCCGATTGGTATGCAGCTTTTATTATGGCTCATTTCATGTTGTTTAATTTGTTGTCATTACTTTTTTGGAATAATGAATGCTTTAACTCAATATAACCAGATCTATTTTACTGGAAGATAATTTTTTTAATAATTCATTAAAAACATTGGTAACCAGTATTAAACGAAACAAACTGAGATGGGGTTTGCCAATACAAATGGTGGTAATAAAACGTTCTTCAGATTGTTCAATAATTGTTTTAGCAATATTGTTATTAGATACTTTTATGATTTCTGCCCCTAATTCAGTAGCTATTTTAAAATTGTTGATTAAGTGTCGCTGTTTATCTAATGGTATGCGTTCCGGACTTTCTTTTGGCGTTTGCACATATAATACATACCATTTTGAATTATAATAATTGGCCAATCGTGCTGTTTTGCGAATAACCGTTTTAGCAGTATACTCATTAGAACTGATACAGGCTAAAAATCGTTCATGTTTTAGTGCATTGCTCTTTATAACTTCTGTTTCAACTTTTCTTTCAACCTGCGAAGCTACCTCTTTCAATGCCAATTCTCTTAATTGCAAAATATGTTCACTCTGAAAAAAATTTTTCAGTGCTGCGGCTATTTTATCTGATGTATAAATTTTACCTTCTTTTAATCGGCTAATCAATTCATCGGCTGTAAGATCAATGTTAACTACTTCATCTGCCTGATTCAGCACACTATCGGGTATTCGTTCTTTTACTTCAATACCGGTAATTTTTTTTACTTCTTCATTCAGGCTTTCAATGTGTTGAATATTTACAGCACTAATTACACTAATTCCTGCATCTAAAATATCTAAAACATCCTGCCATCTTTTTTCATTTTTGCTTCCCTCAATATTGGTATGGGCCAGTTCGTCTATAATTACTACTTCAGGTCTTAACTGCATAATGGCAGCAACATCTAACTCTTCTAACTCCTTTCCTTTGTAAAATAATTTTCGTCGGGGTATTTGTGGAAGCCCTTCTAACAATGCTTCCGTTTCCTTACGTTGGTGTGTTTCTATATAACCAATTTTTATATCGATACCATTTTTTAACAGGGCATGTGCTTCCTGTAACATCCGGTATGTTTTTCCTACACCTGCACTCATGCCAATGTAAATTTTAAATTTACCGCGTTTCGACTTTTTAATCAAGTCTAAAAAATGTTGTACTGTTTCTTCTTTGCCCGGCATTATAATACAATTGAAATAGAAGTGGTCATTGCAAAATTGTTATGAACAGGTATATTATTATTTTCGAAATAGGTTTCAGCGGCATAAAAATCTCTTGCCTCTATTCTCCATAAAAGTTTTGAACTAATAGCTCTATCATAATTAATGGAATATCCAAATGTTTTAAAACCATTTTGAAAATTTGCAGGAATAATAACATTATCAGGATCTGCATAATATTCTATTCTTGCAGCCCACACATTTTTTGGAGATGGTTTCCATTGTGCAATACATACGTAAGAATACCAATGATTGAAGGAATGACTTCCGGTTGATTTTTGTTGAAAACCTATATCAAAGCCTGCTGTAATACCCCATTGTTGTGTTAGCTGAAATATACCATACAAATTATGAAAATAACGCATTGCACGAATACTGTCAGGAAGTATATTGCCTATAAATGAACTACTGTTGAGGGTAATATTTGATGTGGGTTTAAATGTAATTTGATGGCCAAAAGCAGGTGTATTATTGCCATTGATTCTGCTTATATTTTGCCAGCCGTTCAACAATAATAGAGCCATATACCATTTTTGGTTGGGTGTAGTATATGCTACCCTTACACCACTTTCATAATAGGGTGTATTCTCCGCCAAAATACTTCTGGAGAGTGTCCAACAATCTTTTCCAATAGCACTTTCAAAACCGATATGTGAAGCAAAAATACCGGCATCTGCCCAAATATCCTTTTTGCGGGATAGCTTTATGCCTATATTAGCTTCAAAAATATTTTTAAATACTCCATTTTCTGTTGAAAGATTGGCATTCATATAAGTTCCTGTAGCAAAAGCAAGATTTGCCCTTACCTTATTTTCAGTAATAGCAGCTTTTAAAAATCCAAGATTCAAATTTACCTCATTGTGTTGGTTGTAGCTATATAAAAAAGCAGGTCTGTTATGGTTAGGCGGATTTGCAAAATCATAAGCATAATATACATCCAAATAGCCACTAAGTTGTAGCTTTTGATTCAATGAATCGTTTTGGGCATGGGCATAACCTGTAATTATATAAACGGATAGAAACATAATTTTCTTCATGTACCAGTTCATTTTACATTCTTGCATGCATAGCTGATGTATCTCTTTAATGGTTTGTCAAGGAATCTAAAGCAATGTTAAGCGCCAATACATTCACAGATTCGGGTCCAAAAATTCCTAACAAGGGTTTATCGGTATGCTGCCGCACCAATGATTCAATAATAGTTTTAGGAATATGTCTTATTTGGGCAATTCTGTTTACCTGTATCATAGCAGATTGCACAGCAATATGAGGATCTAAGCCGCTACCACTTGCGGTAACCAAATCAGACGGTATAGCCGATGCTGGAACACCGGGATGATGGACTTGAAATGAATCAACATGTTGTTGTACCGAAAGCAAATAATCCGGATTATTGGGCCCTTTATTACTTGCACCTGCTGCTGCTGCATTATAATTAACAGCAGAAGGTCTTGACCAAAAATATTTATCATCCGAAAATTTTTGTCCGATATTCCGGTACATTTTTTTTCCATGCACCATCCATACTGCAGCCTCTCCTTTATCAGGCGTAATCTGAGCAACGCACCATACTAATGCAGTATACATTACAGAAAAAAGAAGCAAGCAAACCAATGTTAAACGAATGGCAGGTAATAAATAGTATTTCATAAAGTTTTTATATAAAATTTGCAACAACAATATCAATGATTTTAATGCCAACAAAAGGAACAATAATTCCCCCCAGTCCGTATATCAGCAAATTACGCCGTAGCAGTGCGCTTGCACCAATAGGTTTATATACTACACCGCGCAATGCCAGTGGAATGAGCAGCGGTATAATAATGGCATTAAAAATAACTGCAGAAAGAATAGCGCTTTGCGGGCTATGCAAATGCATGATATTCATTCCCTGTAGGGCAGGTATATAGGTAATGAACAATGCGGGCACAATTGCAAAGTATTTTGCAACGTCGTTTGCAATACTAAAGGTTGTTAAAGTGCCGCGTGTCATTAATAATTGTTTTCCAATTTCAACTACTTCAATCAATTTTGTAGGGTCATTATCGAGATCTACCATATTACCGGCTTCTTTGGCTGCCTGTGTTCCACTGTTCATAGCTACCCCTACATCTGCCTGAGCCAATGCCGGTGCATCGTTGGTGCCATCTCCCATCATTGCAACCAGCCTTCCTGAAGCCTGTTCTATTTTTATATAATTCATTTTATCTTCCGGCTTTGCTTCAGCAATAAAATCATCCACACCTGCTTTTTCAGCTATAAACCTGGCTGTTAACGGATTATCGCCGGTAACCATAACTGTTTTAATACCCATCTTCCGTAAACGCTCAAACCTTTCTTTAATACCTGTTTTAATAATATCCTGCAATTCTATAACCCCCATTACTTTCTCATTTTCAGCAACCACCAATGGTGTACCACCTTTACTTGAAATGGATTGAACAGTTGCATGTACATATTCAGGAAATGTATTTCCTGCATTTTCACAAATTTTTCGGATAGCATCTGCTGCACCTTTTCTGATACGCATATCACCTATATCAATACCCGAACATCTGGTTTCTGCAGTAAATGGTATGAAACGTGGGTTGTTGAGCTGCATCAACGCAGTATCTAATGCAGCTAATTCAATAATCGATTTTCCTTCGGGCGTTTGATCGGAAACCGAACTCATTACAACCAGTTTCTTAAAATAATCGGGATCAACATTTGTAGCAGGATAAAATTGAGTCGCTTTTCTGTTTCCAATGGTAATGGTACCTGTTTTATCTAATAGTAACACATCAATATCGCCGGCAGTTTCTACTGCTTTGCCGCTTTTGGTAATTACATTGGCTTTCAATGCACGATTCATCCCTGCAATTCCTATTGCTGATAACAACCCACCAATGGTAGTAGGTATCAGGCAAACAAATAAGGCAATAAAAGCGGCAATGGTAATAGGTGTATGCGCATAATCTGCAAATGATTTTAAAGTAACTGTAACAATGATAAAAACCAGTGTAAAACCTGCCAATAAAATGGTTAATGCAATTTCGTTGGGTGTTTTTTGTCGTGAGGCACCTTCCACTAAAGCAATCATTTTATCTAAAAAACTTTCGCCCGGTTCACTGGTTACCTTTACTTTAATTGTATCGCTAAGTACTTTAGTACCGCCTGTAACGCTGCTTTTATCGCCACCCGCTTCTCTAATTACAGGTGCACTTTCACCGGTAATAGCACTTTCATCAATGGTTGCCAGGCCTTCTACTATTTCCCCATCGGCAGGAATAATATCATCTGTTTCACATATAAAAATATCCCCTTTTTTTAATTTGGAAGCCGGAACAACAATCATTTCATTCACATACATTTCGCCTACCGGCAATATTAATTTGGCAGGTGTGTCTTCCCTTGTTTTCCGCAAACTGTTGGCTTGTGCTTTACCCCTTGCTTCGGCAATGGCCTCTGCAAAATTGGCAAATAGCAATGTAATGAACAGTAATAATGTAATTACCAAATTGTAAGTTAAACTTCCCTGACCATTTGCTCCGCCAGCAATCCAGATACATACTCCTCCCATTACTACGGTTCCTACCCAAACGGTAAACATGACCGGATTTAAAATCATGGTAGCAGGATTTAATTTCAGGAATGACTGCTTTAATGCACCGGCCAATAATGCTTTATTTAAAAATTGTTTAGATGCAATATGATTCATTTGAATATATTTTTAATGAAAGGAAAAATATTCAGCAACAGGCCCTAAAGCCAAAGATGGAAAAAATGATAAAGCTGCAACAATTAT
Source organism: Hydrotalea sp. GW822-HT8A01 (assembly GCF_058798575.1). Taxonomy (NCBI): domain Bacteria; kingdom Pseudomonadati; phylum Bacteroidota; class Chitinophagia; order Chitinophagales; family Chitinophagaceae; genus Hydrotalea; species Hydrotalea sp. GW822-HT8A01. The sequence goes on along the minus strand of NZ_CM179506.1, from coordinate 1,666,936 downwards.
AATAACGGCCATTACCATTAAGCCGAAGGTAACCGTATCGGTTTTTAACGTACCGGCACTTTCAGGAATATATTTTTTTTGTGCCAGTAAACCGGCAATAGCTACCGGCCCAATGATGGGCAAATACCTCGATAACAGCATTACAATGCCATCCGAAATATTCCACCAGGGAGTATTGGCTCCAAGCCCTGCAAATTCGCTACCGTTATTGGCACTGGCAGAAGTAAATTCATATAACATTTCGCTAAAGCCATGAAAACCCGGATTAGAAAGCCAGCCCGCATATTCAGCAGGATGATGCGCATATAAATAAGCAGCAATGGCTGTACCCGATAATATTAAAAATGGATGAATCAAAGCAATAATCATCGCTATTTTCATTTCTTTTGCTTCAATTTTTTTACCCATCAGTTCGGGTGTTCTGCCTACCATTAATCCACTGATAAATACAGCCAGTATCATGAAAATATAAAAGTTTAAAAAGCCTACGCCAATACCCCCATAAAAAGCATTTACCATCATTCCCAACATGGTACACATGCCGGCAAGCGGCATAAAACTATCATGCATCGCATTTACAGAACCATTACTGGTTACTGTGGTAACAATTCCCCAATACGCTGATGCAGCAGCCCCCAAACGCACTTCTTTGCCTTCCATATTGCCCGAGGTTTGTTCTATTCCCATTTTTGCAATGGCAGGATTCCCTGCAGTTTCCATTATAATGGTGGGTGCTAATAATAAAAAGAAACCCACCGTCATTACCCCAACAATTAGCCAGGCTAATTTTTTCCGTTTCAGCATATAGCCCATTGTAAATATTAATGCAATGGGTAATAATGCAATGGCTATGGTTTCAACCATATTGGTGAAATAATTAGGATTTTCAAATGGATGAGCCGAGTTAGGCCCGAAGAAACCTCCTCCATTTGTTCCCAACTGTTTAATGGCAACAAATGCTGCTACCGGCCCTCTGCTTACCTGAACTGTATCGCCCTGTAATGTAGTAATGGTATCTTTACCCTTAAACGTCATGGGCATACCGTTCAATAAAAACAAAACTGCCATTATAAAAGCAATGGGTAATAAAATCCGGGTACAGCTTCTTACAAAAAGAAAGTAAAAGTTACCCAAAGAATGGTTTGCACCCTCTTTCATAGCCTTAAAAACTACAACACATATTGCCATTCCGCAACCTGCACTGATAAATTGAAATAACATTAAAACTAACTGACCCAGATAAGACATACCTGTTTCACCGGAATAATGCTGCAGATTGGTATTTGAAATAAAACTTACAGCAGTATTAAAAGCCAGATCGGCCGACATGGAGGGATTATGATCAGGATTTAGTGGCAAATGCGCCATATTGGTTAAAACCAACATGGCCAGAACAAACCAGATAAAATTAATGGTGAGTAATACTTTTAAATGTTGCTTCCAATTCATTTCTATTTTCGGATCAACGCCTGATATTCGATAAATCAGTTGATCAATTGGATTGAAAATGGGATCTAACCAGGTGGTTTCTCCTGAAAATAATTTACCCATATACCTGCCTAACGGAATGGCTAACAATACCGTTATCATAAACATGGCTATGATGCCATACATTTCAGTATTCATTTGCTTTGTTTAATTTATTTTAAAATATCAATATGTTCACGGTAAAATGCAGCACGGTAGTGGTACAGCTTAACATTCATTACCTAAAATTGACAGCTCATCTGCTGTGTTAAAATTTTTCAGGATGAATTAAAACATAGCACATATATACAAATACTATAATCGCTACAAAAAATAATAAAAGCATAAGTTTAAATTTTTTCGAACCAATGAATCATTACGTTAAACAACAGAAACGCTAACAGACCGGTAATTAGTAAAAGTAAAAACAGCATGTTGGTATTTTTTATGTATAAATAATATAAGCAGTTTAAGTGGATGATACATCATTCCATCCTTAAACTGTGCCAGCATATTGGCAAAACAAGTGCCAGCTAAAATAAAATACATGAAAATCCTTACTGGAAATGAATTATAAAAATAATATAGTATATATATACAACAACAAACCCTTTCAAAATAAAAGGGTTCACACTATCATTTTAAAAGGGTATGCCTTATGCGCAACACCAAAATAAAAATAAAACTATTATTCAACTGAACTCGTTATTTTATATTCTTCAATTTTTCTGTACAAAGTAGTTAGGGCAATATTCAGTAAGCGTGCAGTTTCTGTTTTATTACCCCCGGTATATTGCAGTACTTTTTGTATGTGTGCTTTTTCAACATCAGCCAGTGCTAATGAAGGTGCAGACACATTACCCATTTGTAAATCGGGTACCTGATAAAAATCAACCGGTAGGGAGGCAGGTTCTAAAATATTATTTTCAGTTAAAATAACACTTCGTTCAATAATATTTTTCAGTTCACGGATATTTCCTTTCCATGTATGTTTTTGTAACAATTGTATGTATGCCGGAGCAATGCCGGTTATTTTTTTATTTGTTTTTTCCGAAAAATATTGTAAAAAATGATTGGCTAATAATGTAATATCGTCAATACGTTCCCGTAAGGAAGGCAGTTGTATTTGAAATACTGAAATACGGTAAAACAAATCTTCCCGAAAGCGGCCGGCATTTACTTCCTTTTTTAAGTCGCGGTTAGTTGCCGCAATTAATCTAACATTTACCCTGGTAACATTGTTATCGCCCACTTTCAGAAATTCGCCTGTTTCTATTACACGCAGTAGTTTTGCCTGCAAATCGAGGGGCATTTCACCTATTTCATCTAAAAAAATGGTACCCTCATTGGCTTCTTCAAAAATACCTTTAGTATCTTTTATAGCACCGGTAAATGCACCGGCTTTATGTCCAAATAATTCATTTTCCAATAATTCTTTACTGAAGGCGGAACAATTCACTGCAATAAAATTACCGTTCTTTCTTTTTCCTGCCTGATGTATGGCCTGTGCAAAAACTTCTTTACCGGTTCCTGTTTCGCCGGTTAATAAAACAGTGGCATCTGTTTGTGCTACTTTTCGGGCGGCTTCAATGGCTAATTGAATACTTTTTGAACAACCAAGTATACTGTTTAATGCATATTTATTATCTAACTGTTTTTCTAATTGTTGTACCCTTTTTGCCAGTTTCACTTTTTCAAGTGCTCTGTAAAGCAATGGAATAATTTTATAATTATCATCTCCCTTTGTTATATAATCAAATGCTCCATTTTTTATAGCTTGTACACTATCCGGAATATTGCCATAGGCTGTCATCAAGATAATTTCAAGCGCAGGATACTTTTGTTTGATATTTTTGGCCAAATCAACACCATGCTCATCGGGCAATTTAACATCGCAAAGTACAATATCTATATTTTGCTGTTCTAATTTTTTAAGCCCGGTTTTTCCATCGCCGGCCTGTAATACATCAAATCCTTCTAAACTCAACATTTTTGCCAACAGTGTTCTGAGTTTTACCTCATCATCTATAATTAAAATAGTATTTGCCATGCGTAACAATAAATGTAACTTGAATAAATGTAAAAGCAATTAGTATTATAACCCAAATGTAAGTATGTAAATAACTACATCATTTTATTTGTACCATTCAAATTTTAAAATATAATTAATAAATTGAACTATTATTTCTTTTATACCTGAGCCATAAAAGCAATCATTTTTTCAGAAGTGCTACTAATTTTACAACTATTTTACTGTTGTAATATGCTTAATGTCGTTTATGGCTGTTCGTTGTATATACTTTTACACTAAACACAACCAATTTATTGGAAAGCTTATTTTTAACCTACTTTCATTTTACTATCTATAAAAAGCCCCGCAATAAGCAGGGCTTTTTAGTTATTTAATGCAGCAAACCTTCCGGTATGGGTTTCTTAATTAAATATTTGTAAATGAACTTCGCTTTCAGATTTTGAAAATCATCCCATTTAGCAGGCAAATAAGGCCAACCATGGCGCCCACCGGGATACAACATCATTTCAAAAGGCTTCTTGGCATCTTCCAAAGCACTAATTAATTGTATGCTGTTTTGCATATGTACATTATCATCCATAGTACCATGTACAATTTGCAACAGGCCTTTATACCGACCAATATAACTCAATACACTACTTTTTTTATAACCCTCCGGATTGCTTTCCGGTGTACCCATATAGCGTTCAGTATAATGGGTATCATACAGGCTCCAGTCTACCACACTGCCACCGGCCATACCATAAGTAAACACATCCGATTTGTAGGTTAATGCATAGCACGTCATATACCCCCCATAACTAAACCCTGTAATAGCAATACGGGCAGGGTCGGCACCAGCATTATGAATAAACCATTTGGCCATAGTGCTGTAATCTTCCATTTCCCAATACCCTAAATCATGGTACATATAGTTTACACCTGCTTTACCAAACTGGCCACTGGCACGGTGGTCAAACGCTACTTGTATTAACCCCTCCTGTGCCAATAGTTCGCGGCTGGGGCTCCAGTTCCACCTGTCCCATACGGTACCGGCATTAGGCCCTCCATAAATACTAATGAGCATGGGATATTTCTTCGTTTTATCATAATGTGCCGGCCAGGTAACCAAAGCGGGCAGTTCAAATAAACCATCAGCACTTTTAATACGTATAATTTCAGTTTTAGCAATAGCATACGCATCCATGTCAGGGCCTTTGGCATTACCCAGTTCTTTAACTATTTTACCATTTACATCTACCAATGCCATACGTGCTGGCGTTTGTGTATTACTGTAGGTGGTAATAAAATATTTACCACCGGGTGAAAAATTGATAGTATGGTTATAATTACCAAAAGTTAAGCGTTGGGGTTGTCCGCCATCAAAACTAATTTTATACAAATCGGTACGGGTTGAGTTTTCAATACCACGTGCTGTAAAATAAATGGTGCGATTGGCTTCATCAATATACTCAATTCCGGTAACGGTGAAATTTCCATTAGTAATAACATGTTGCAGGGTACCATCTATATTGTATAAGTACAGCATATTCCATCCACTTTTATCGCTCTGGGCAATATAACCGCTGCCATCTTTTAAAAAGTTAATACGGCCGCCTACCCTGTCTTCCAAATCAATCCAGGTTTTTTGTGTTTCGGTATATACCGGTTTACGTGCCCCCGTTTGTGTATTAACTTCATAAATAATCAGGCTGTCTTGTTTACGGTTCATCCAGGGCAACCATAAACTATTATTGCTGCTGCGCCACATGGGCCAGCCAAAATACTGGTCATCTTTCTCATTAAAATTGGCCCAGGTGGTATTGCCACCATCCGGACTAACAAATCCCATTTTCACTTCCGGATTTTTATCGCCTGCTTCGGGATAACGGGTATATTCCAAATAACCATGTTGCCCCTCGCTACTGTAAATAGGAAACATAGGCACCATACTTTCATCAAACCTGGCATAGGCAATGGTTTTGCTATCGGGGCTCCACCAAAAAGCCCGGTAATGGGTGGGGCGGCCATAAATTTCTTCCAAATATACCCAACTGGCATAGCCGTTTAAGGTAGTAGCCGAACCATCAAAGGTTAATTGTGTTTCTTTTTGTGCAGCAATGTTGTAGCTATATAAATTATTGTTTTTGGTATAGGCTATATAATTGCTATCGGGCGAGAAAGTGGGGTTGTGTTCCTGCGCCGTATCGTTGGTAATGCGTGTAGGCGTTCCGTTTACAAACAAATACAAGTCATGGTTCATTTCGGTAACAGCCTTATCAGGCTTTAACTGTGCAGGAGCAGTATACGATAACATTTTTCCCGAGGGAATATCAAATAAAAATGTTTGTGCATCTTCTCTTTTTTCGCCGCGTTGCAACAACAATACCTGGTTATTGTTCAGCCATTCTATTACAGAAGGCAGCGGTTTGTAAAAGCCGTTGGGCGCTTTTCCGGTAACCAATTGCGCCATACTTATTTCTTTTTGCTGGGCATAAGTAAACAATGCTGTTAAGCAACAGCATGCAATAATGCCAAAAATTTTCCTCATGTGTTTGAATTTTGCATGAAGATAAATATCCTCCTCCTTTTTTACGATACCATTCAAAAAAAAATTATAAACGCCAGTATTTTCGGGCTTTTTTCGAGATTTGTTCGACAGTTGTTCGACTCCGGCCCATACAAATGCAGCATTGATAAGGGTTGTATCGAACCATTGTCGAACATGTATCGAATTTGTCTCGAACAAGGTAGGGAGAAAGGGGTTGGAAATGGGTGGTGGGTGATGGTGGTTAGGAGGTGGGGATTGAGGAGCATGTGACTCCCAACTGTGAAAAGGATGAATAGGCAGTTTAAATGTGTGTATAAAGGGATTTCGTTAGAAAAAATGAGATAATATTTTTTTTATAAATACATAAATTTGATTAGTTTAGGGGGAGAAAAAAAAGCCCCACATTGTAAGGTGAGGCGACTTAAATGTTTTCACAACGGAATAATCCTTATTGTGATGATAAAAAAAGTGACTACCGAATATTATTCAAGCAGTCACTCAGAAAGAAGATCTGCGGCTTATAGCCTTGTTGTGATTTGTCTTTCAAATCAAATGTAGAAAGAAAAATAATCAATATGAAAAAAATTTTAGGACTTGATTTGGGTAGTTCATCAATTGGATGGGCATTAAGAGATGAAGAAAATAATATCAAAACGGGTGTAATAACATTCGATGCAGGAATGTTGAAAGGAACCGGAGGATATACTTCGCCAACTAAAGATAGACGTGAAGCTCGTTCGAAACGAAGATTATTACAAGCCAGGAAATACCGTAAATGGGCTTTGCTTGAGGTGCTGGGCGAAAAATATTCGCCGTTACAACAAACAGAACTTGAGCAATGGAGTAAATACAGGAAAGGGCACCCCCAAAAATTTCCGGAAAGTAAGAAGTTTTTAATGTGGTTGAAATGTGATTTTAGTTATTTAGAAATTGATACCGAATATAAAAATCCTTATGAACTAAGAGTAAAAGCTCTGGATAAAAAATTACATCCACATGAATTTGGCAGAGCATTATATCATTTAGTACAAAGAAGGGGGTATAAAAACATTGGTGAATCAGACACGGATGAGTTAAATATTGATGAAGCAAAAAAAAATATTGAAACAAAAAAACAACTTGAAAGAAGGGAAAGTGAAGGATTTGCTAAGGCATTAGAAACTAATCGTTCTATTGCTGAAGCCCTGAAAAAAGAATTTTTAGATAAAGGGAAACGAGCTAGGAATCAATATCCGCTGCGTAAGGAATATAGGCAAGAGTTTGAACTACTATGCAATGCACAGGGCTTTGACATACACAGAGATAGTGCAGGAATCTATCAGGATTTATTTGTTCAGAAATTATGGAAAGCAATTATCTGGCAGCGTCCTCTAAGAAGTCAAAAGGGGAATATTGGGCGGTGTACTTTAGAAAATGATAAGCCACGTTGTCCTGTTTCGCATCCATTATTTGAAATTTTCAGAGCCTTGCAATTCATCAATACCATCAAAACTGTACGTGAAGAAAATAATGAAACGATAAAAGAAGAATTACCACTTCACATAAGAGAAAAGTTGTATTATGATTTCTTTTTAAAAAAAGATAAAAATGTAAAGTTTGCAGAAATAAAAAAATTTCTTGATAAACAATTTAAACACTCTATTAAGTACAATTATAATTACAAAGATGACCACTCTGCATCTACCATGCCAGTGTGCAAGGGGCTTATAGATGTTTTTGGCACACCCGTTTTTGAACAAATTAAGGAGCTATACAAATATAATATTGGAAATGCACCTAAAATTATCAAAGAAAAGTATTCAGTGTTTGACTTATGGCATGCATTGTACAGTTTTGACGAAGCCTATCTTAAAAAGTTTTCAGTTCAAAAACTAAAAATTGCAGATGAGATAACTTCAAAAGGAAAAAATTATAACCCATTTGTTGAGATAAGGAAAAATATCACCTCTGCATATTCTGATTTAAGTGTAAAAGCTATCTGTAAAATTATTCCATTTTTACAGGAAGGTTTTTTGTATAATGAAGCAGTATTACTGGCAAAAATGCCTGAGTTAATAAATGGCAAATGGGATGTAAAGAAAGAAAAAATTTATGAGGCAATACAAATAGCAAATGGAAATTATAACTGGGAAAAAATGGTTATCGCCATTACAAACAGCTTAATAGACAGATGGAAAGGTTTACAACATGATGAAAAGTTTGCTTATAAAGACGTAAGCTACATTCTTCAACCTGATGATGTTGATGATATAACCCACGCCTGCCTGAAACATTTTGGGGAAACAACATGGAATAGTAAAAGCAGTGAGATAAAAAATAAAATCATCAATGAGGTGAAAGATCAATATCAGAAGTTTTTCAGTAATTCAAAAAGAGCTTTTAGGGAAACTTTTACTCTTGATAAAATACTGAATGATGAATTGAATAAACTGGAAATTCACCTGAAAGGAGAACTCTACCATCACTCCAAACGAGAGAATCTATATCTGAAAAAGACAGGAACAAAGCCTGACGGAACACCGAATCTTCCACTTGACAAAAAAACCGGCAAAGAAATTTTGCCAACTCCATTGATTGACAGTATCAAAAACCCCATGTTTAATAAAGCATTAAGTGTTTTAAGAAAGCTGCTGAATGAACTTATTATTAATGGAGATATCGATAATGATACAGAGATTATGATTGAGGTAGCGAGAGAATTAAACGACAATAACAAAAGAATTGCGATTGAACGTTACCAAAGAGAACGTGAAAATCAAAAAGAGAAGTACAAGGAATTTCTCAAAGAATTCAAGGAGAAAGAAAATATTTCTATTAACGTGGATGAAAATATTTCACTATTTGAAATGTGGAATGAACAAAACTTTTCAAAAGTACAAGACGATAAAGGAAATTCCCGGCTTGTACGAGAGCTTATATTAAAGGAAAAAGATTCTCTAAAAAGATATGAACTATGGATGGAACAAAAAGGCCAATGTATGTACACAGGAAAAATGATTGGCCTGAAACAATTATTTTCTAATGAAGTTGACATAGAACATACCATACCACGTAGTATATTACCGGATAATACCCTGTCCAATCAAACCGTTTGTTATGCATGGTATAACCGCGACAGAAAAAAGAAACAGTTTCCAACTAGTTGTGATAATTATGAAGAGAATGTAGATGACTGGGGAACTGCCATTAAACCACGGCTGAAAGAATGGATTAAAATCAGAGATCATTATGAAATAGAATATGAAAAACACAAAAAACATAAACCCGGAGAAGATGAAGCAGGAAAAAATGATCGTATTCAGAAAAAGCATTATTATAAAATGCACTTTGATTATTGGAATGATAAAATAGAACGGTTTACCTGTACAGAAATTAAAGAAAGCTGGATAAGGAGGCAACTCACCGATACACAAATGATATCAAAATATGCTCGGGAATTTTTAAGCATTTACTTCAATAATGTAAAAGTTCAGAAAGGCACCGTAACCGCCGATTTCCGAAAAATTTTCAGCATACAGGAAGAAGATGAGATTAAGAACAGGAATAAGCATACACATCATGCCATTGATGCTGCTGTTTTGACATTAATTCCGACAAACAGCAGTTATCGGGAACGATTATTGAAAACAATGTATGAGTGGCAAGAGCAAAAAAAGGGTCAATTTACTACTACGCCATTCGCCAATTATAATTCTCAACAATTAATACAAAATATAGACAACTCAGTACTGGTTGTCAATTATGTTACAGACAAAATTCTAAAAAGAACATATAAGATTAATCGAAACAGAGGCCGGATTATTTTCCTGCCTAATATCAAAAATCTTCCGGAACCATTAAAAGATAATCATCAAATCAAAAACGTAGTAGAAAGAGCAAATAAAATACCTAAAATAGCTTGTGGAGATAGTATAAGAACTTCCCTTTATAAACAAACCTTTGTGGCTAAACTCAGAGATGTAGAAAGAGAGAACGGAAAACCATTACGCAATGATGACGGAACGTGGAAGTTCAAAACCGGTGCAGATGAATTCTTTTATGCAGAAAGGGTAAGCATTAATGATGCAAAAAAATATATTAAGGATATCGTAGACCCTACTATTCAAAAACTAGTGAGTGAACAGAAAAATAACCCGATAGTTAAAGACCATCAGGGAAATATCATTCGCCATGTTCGGGTAAGAACAAATGCAGGAAAAATAGTAAAGCAAAGGTTAAATTATCAATCAAAAAATGAATATAAAAATCAATATTATGCAGCTTCTGGTGAGCTTCCTTACGCCGCATTTCTGCAACGGATTAATGATGGTAAGATAGAAAGATTGCTTATACCTATATCATCAGCAGAGTTAGCCAAAACGTATAAAACAAATAGAATATTTAATCTTGATAAATTTATTGAACTAAATTATCCCGATTTCGTGTATTATCCCGACAAAAAACTATTAAAAATTGGTCAGAAAATATTTGTTTTGAAAAATGATGATGAGTATGAAAAAAGAAATGATTTAAATTTCCAAGTGAAAAGGTTATATAAAATCACCCAGTTCCATTATACAGGTAACAAGATAATACTGCAATATCATTTAGAATCAAGAACAAAAGTAGAAATAGACAAATCAATTAAGGAGTCAAAAAACAGCATTTTAAAACCGTATGAACAAAAACTTAATATTCCGGTTATTATGCCAGATGAAAGCATAAGCAATATAGCAGACAGGAAGAAAGAGTATGAAAAAAGGCTTTACGATTTTGATGCACGAATTGAAAATGTCAGATATTATTCTTCGGAGGATTTTGCAAAAAAACTTAAATCTCAAATTGAAGAATTTAAAACTGAATCTTCTGAAATAAATGATAAAAATCCGGCTCCTATTTTGGGCTTAAGTCGAAGCAACTGGACCTTCTTGCTGGAAGGTGAAGATTTTAATATTTCGATGAGTGGAATACTTACATTTAAATAATATTCAATAACTTATTTTATTATCATGCCTCCACTTCTTCCCGGTCGATATTATCATATTTACAACCATGCCAATGGTGATGATAACCTTTTCCGGGAAGCAGAAAATTATCGTTTCTTCCTGCAACAATACTATAAACATATAGATGCTGTAGCAGATACTTTAGCCTGGTGCTTAATGCCGAATCATTTTCATCTACTGGTTAAAATAAAAAACGAAGAAGCGCTGCTGCAAACTTTTCCAAAGTTCGAAACTTTGGAAAAGTTGCTGTCGAAGAAATTCTCCAACCTCTTCAGCAGCTATACGCAGGCTTTTAATAAAGTTTACCAACGCAGGGGTTCGCTTTTTATTAAAAACTTTAAAAGAAAGGAAATTACCTCTGCGCAATATTTACAAACCCTTGTTTTATACATTCATCTCAACCCGGTTAAACACAGTTTTACAAAAGAAACAACTGAGTGGCCCTGGAGCTCTTACCACTATGTTCATGCTCATTTTGAAGAGCTTCCCTTCTTCCGGGAAATCTTCGAAAATAAAAATAGCTTCCTCGCACAACATACCCTTAAACTTGAACGTTTTATTGAATATATCGCATTGGAGGAATCGCTCACCCGGTAAATCATACCAGCATGCTCAAACACACCCTTTGCATAGAAAACCCCTGCCATTTAAAATGCAGTAATGCGCAATTGGTGGTAAGTTAAGTATAATAAAGGAATGAAGTACAATTACCGTGAAAAATTATAAATACATTATACAATTTTCACGGTTCATAGTTTTAGCTTTTAATAATCAATATTTACAACCATTTAGGGGTTTGTTGCAGTTATTTATTCAATGACCAAATTATTGGTTAGAAGGATTATTCTAAAATAATTCAATTTTTAACTACACTTATAATTTTTCAAGATTTAAGCTGCTAAACACAAGCACCATATATACATACCGGAAAGGATTCATTTTTTTGTTCCTCAATTACATTTTTAGGCATAACCCATTTCATTACTTTTTTATTACCGTGAAAAATTATAAATTTGTTGTACAATTTTCACGGTAAAGATGATTCAACGGAATATTATAAAAACACTACAAAAGCAGATGAAACAGTTTCCTGCCGTAGCTATAATAGGTGCGCGGCAGATAGGCAAATCAACTATTGCCAGGCAGATTGCAGATAAAAAAAAATCTACTACAGTTTATTTTGACTTAGAAAAACCATCTGACAGGCGTAAACTGGAAGATGCTGAAACCATGCTGGCCGGATTAAAAGATAAACTGGTGATTATTGACGAAGTCCAAACGATGCCCGAATTATTTGCCATATTACGCCCATTAATTGATGAATACCGAAAACCCGGACGTTTTATGCTATTGGGCTCGGTTTCACCTTTTTTAGTAAGAGGCATTTCTGAAAGTTTGGCCGGTAGAATTGCCCATATAGAACTACCCACCATTAACTTAATGGAAGCCAATAAAGCCAAAATTGCACAGGATAAAATATGGTTCAGAGGCGGCTATCCTGAAGCACTTACCTTAAGAACCAATGCACAATGGTATGCATGGGCCGAAAATTACTACTGCACTTTTGTGGAGCGTGATGTAAATTTTTTAATGAATGAAAATCTATCACCGGCTACTGTTCGAAATCTATGGACCATGTTAAGCGCAATTAGTGGCAATATTGTAAACTACGAAAATATTTCACGTTCATTAGGCATTAGTAGAGCCACTACGCTAAAATATCTGGATTTTATGGAAGGAGCTTTTTTAATCAGACGTTTACAGCCATGGTTTATCAACACTACTAAACGGATCGTAAAATCGCCTAAAATCTATTTTCGTGATAGCGGCTTATTGCATTACATGAACCGCATACAAACAACTGATGAATTAGCCGGCCACATTGTTTCAGGTGCCTCATGGGAAGGTTTTGTTATTGAACAAATACATCAACTGGTACCATCTCATTTATCTGTATATTACTATCGCACACATCATGGTGCAGAATCAGATGTAGTATTGGTTAACGGAAATATACCCGTAGCCTGTGTTGAAATAAAACGTAATAATGCACCGGAAATTTCAAAAGGCTTTTTAAATTGTATTGCAGATTTGAATACACAAAAAAATTTTATTGTAACACCTGGAAGTGATAACTATACAAACAATCATATTCAAATCTGTTCACTACATACTTTTTTAACCAAATATATCACACATATCTAATGCTTAAACGCACCCTCTGCATAGAGAACCCCTGCCACCTAAAATGCAATAACGAACAATTGGTGCTTAGCTATGCCCACATAAAAGGGTTGGAAGACCGGCAGGATAAAACGGTACCCATTGAAGATATAGGCGTACTGGTATTAGAGCATCCGCAAATTACCATTACCCATTTTTTGTTAGACCAACTGATTACCAACAATATTGCGGTAATAACCTGCAACAGTACCCACCACCCCAGCGGCATGCTGCTGCCTTTAGAGAGCCATACCCTGCAAAGTGAGCGTTTTAAGGAGCAATTAGCCGCCAGTGAACCCCTAAAAAAACAATTGTGGCAGCAAACCGTAAAAGCAAAGATTAATAACCAGGCGGCTGTTTTAAAAAAATGGAACATACCCCATGGCTATTTAAACAATGCCCGGCAAAATGTAAAAAGTGGCGATGCCGATAATGCCGAAGCCAAGGCAGCGGCCTATTATTGGGCGCATTTGTTTCCAGATGCCTGGCAGTTTTTTAGAAAACGGGATGGGCCACCCCCCAATAATTTATTGAATTATGGTTATGCCATTATTCGGGCTGCTATGGCCCGTGCCATTGCAGGAGCGGGTTTATTACCCACACTGGGCATTTTTCACCGCAACCGTTACAATGCCTATTGTTTAGCCGATGATATGATGGAACCCTACCGCCCATTTATAGATGCCATTGTACGCAACATTATTCACGAAACATCGGCAGTAGAAGTATTAACACAACCCATAAAAGTGCAACTGCTGAATGTGTTAACCCATGATACACGGATAGAAGAACAAACCAGCCCCTTATGGGTAGCCATGCAAAAAACAGCTTTCTCTTTAAGCAAATGTTATAGCGGCGAGCAACGAAAATTGGATTTTCCTGAACTACCATTAACATAAGCCCATACAAATAAATATTACTTTTTATTTGTTACCCATAATAATATAATGCCTTACTACGTTTTAATGATGGCAAATGAACATTTGCCGGTTATTGATGACAGACTGTTCCCTTTATGCCCAGGCACAATAACACATCCGAACGTTTCAATGCCTATCGTATTATGTGGATAATGGTATTTTTCGATTTACCTACCGAAACCAAAACAGAGCGAAAAACGGCACAAGAATTCAGGAAGAAAATTATGGCCGATGGCTTTGTAATGTTTCAATTTTCCATATACCTGCGGCATTGCCCCAGCATGGAAAACGCCGCCGTGCATATAAAGCGGGTTAAAAAAATATTACCTGAAAAAGGGCATGTGGGCATTATGACCATTACCGACAAACAATTTGGGATGATGGAGCTATTTCAGGGTAAAAAAGAAGCGCCGGCACAACCCATACCCCAGCAATTAGAGTTATTTTAATGCAATATAACAAAAATAGAAAAGTAAAAAGGCTGCCCTGCCAACTGCAGGCACAGCCATTTCAATCATTTTTTTCTTTCTATTTTCTTTGAAAACCCTTACAGTCATTGTATTACAGCATTTACTGTTGTTATCAAAGATCTGATAAAAAGAATTTGAAAGCAAATCACAACAGTAATGAGAGAAAGATTTAAAAATGTTAAGTTGTTATCAAAGATCTGATAAAAAGAATTTGAAAGCAAATCACAACCAAAGCGTTTGGTTTAAAAAAAGGCTTTCAGTTGTTATCAAAGATCTGATAAAAAGAATTTGAAAGCAAATCACAACTAGCAACACCTGCTAACTGGAATCCCGGTGGTTGTTATCAAAGATCTGATAAAAAGAATTTGAAAGCAAATCACAACAATGTTTGCAGTAATGTTAATGGTACTTGCGTTGTTATCAAAGATCTGATAAAAAGAATTTGAAAGCAAATCACAACAAGCTCCGTTTGTAAAGCACGTATCTGCATGTTGTTATCAAAGATCTGATAAAAAGAATTTGAAAGCAAATCACAACTTGTCCTAACAGCTAACTGGTCAAAGAGTGTTGTTATCAAAGATCTGATAAAAAGAATTTGAAAGCAAATCACAACTAGACTGGCTGTATGCCGCTAAGAACTATGGTTGTTATCAAAGATCTGATAAAAAGAATTTGAAAGCAAATCACAACATGCGTGAATGTTGGGTTGAAGGCGATAGTGTTGTTATCAAAGATCTGATAAAAAGAATTTGAAAGCAAATCACAACACATTATCGTTATTGTTTGCAGGAATTTTAGTTGTTATCAAAGATCTGATAAAAAGAATTTGAAAGCAAATCACAACCAGGTAACCTATTTGCAAAAATTGTTGAATGTTGTTATCAAAGATCTGATAAAAAGAATTTGAAAGCAAATCACAACATAAAGCCTGGTTTTAGAAATAATTCAGGCAGTTGTTATCAAAGATCTGATAAAAAGAATTTGAAAGCAAATCACAACAATGCGAACCGAACAGTAAGGTATATCAAAGTTGTTATCAAAGATCTGATAAAAAGAATTTGAAAGCAAATCACAACCTAAATGCGTATGTTAAGCGATGAAACCTAGTTGTTATCAAAGATCTGATAAAAAGAATTTGAAAGCAAATCACAACGGCGATACCCTTTACTTTAATGGCGTGCCTGTTGTTATCAAAGATCTGATAAAAAGAATTTGAAAGCAAATCACAACTAACGATGCTGCCTTGGTGCAGTTGTTTCAGTTGTTATCAAAGATCTGATAAAAAGAATTTGAAAGCAAATCACAACTCTACACCATCAATGGTTACCTTCCCATTTGTTGTTATCAAAGATCTGATAAAAAGAATTTGAAAGCAAATCACAACACACTCTCCGATGATCAGTTTTGCCAAGAAGTTGTTATCAAAGATCTGATAAAAAGAATTTGAAAGCAAATCACAACTGAAAATAGGCCACCTTTCATTGTAACACTGTTGTTATCAAAGATCTGATAAAAAGAATTTGAAAGCAAATCACAACACGAATGATATAGGGTATATTACAGGTAGTGTTGTTATCAAAGATCTGATAAAAAGAATTTGAAAGCAAATCACAACGCTGGTGCAGCTACATATTCGGGAAGCGTGTTGTTATCAAAGATCTGATAAAAAGAATTTGAAAGCAAATCACAACGCCATGACACCTTTTGTATTTTTTTCCACTGTTGTTATCAAAGATCTGATAAAAAGAATTTGAAAGCAAATCACAACTAAAGTGATGGATATTGCTGATTTATGGAGTTGTTATCAAAGATCTGATAAAAAGAATTTGAAAGCAAATCACAACGATGATCGTGTACGGCCCGAACATGCAGCTGTTGTTATCAAAGATCTGATAAAAAGAATTTGAAAGCAAATCACAACTCAGGTGGGCTGACGAATAAATGATTTAATGTTGTTATCAAAGATCTGATAAAAAGAATTTGAAAGCAAATCACAACCTAGATGCCGTTTATAATGGGCTATTAAAAGTTGTTATCAAAGATCTGATAAAAAGAATTTGAAAGCAAATCACAACGAAAGAAATAAATTGAAAAAAGAAATTTCAGTTGTTATCAAAGATCTGATAAAAAGAATTTGAAAGCAAATCACAACTAGCTATGCAGAGTTGCATCAGGATGTAAAGTTGTTATCAAAGATCTGATAAAAAGAATTTGAAAGCAAATCACAACACTGCCGTTGGTTACCAATTTAAAAATAACGTTGTTATCAAAGATCTGATAAAAAGAATTTGAAAGCAAATCACAACAACGGGTTAATAAATACTGTATTAAATTTAGTTGTTATCAAAGATCTGATAAAAAGAATTTGAAAGCAAATCACAACTCTAACCGCTTGAGGCGGAATTTTATGAATGTTGTTATCAAAGATCTGATAAAAAGAATTTGAAAGCAAATCACAACCCTACAGGGTTGCACCTAACATCTGTATTGGTTGTTATCAAAGATCTGATAAAAAGAATTTGAAAGCAAATCACAACAATGATTCATTCAATAATTAATACAATATCGTTGTTATCAAAGATCTGATAAAAAGAATTTGAAAGCAAATCACAACTAAACAAAAAGTTTTTTCTTACTTTTTTACGTTGTTATCAAAGATCTGATAAAAAGAATTTGAAAGCAAATCACAACTTAAATCATCTATTTTTATGCAATCATTAAGTTGTTATCAAAGATCTGATAAAAAGAATTTGAAAGCAAATCACAACCGTAGGATTTAACTTCAAAAACAGTCAACTGTTGTTATCAAAGATCTGATAAAAAGAATTTGAAAGCAAATCACAACCTACAATCAATATCAAATCCAAAATTAGGAGTTGTTATCAAAGATCTGATAAAAAGAATTTGAAAGCAAATCACAACCATTTCTGGAAGGACGATCAAACTCTAAAAGTTGTTATCAAAGATCTGATAAAAAGAATTTGAAAGCAAATCACAACTTAAATCATCTATTTTTATGCAATCATTAAGTTGTTATCAAAGATCTGATAAAAAGAATTTGAAAGCAAATCACAACCGTAGGATTTAACTTCAAAAACAGTCAACTGTTGTTATCAAAGATCTGATAAAAAGAATTTGAAAGCAAATCACAACAAATTGGTTGATTGTTTTTAAAGAAAGTAAGTTGTTATCAAAGATCTGATAAAAAGAATTTGAAAGCAAATCACAACTGTAGGAAACAGTAATGGTTTCTTCTCCGTGTTGTTATCAAAGATCTGATAAAAAGAATTTGAAAGCAAATCACAACAAATCCAACCAATACCAAAAGTGAAGGCCCGTTGTTATCAAAGATCTGATAAAAAGAATTTGAAAGCAAATCACAACGGAGCCTTTGGCCACATCAGCAGTTATGAAGTTGTTATCAAAGATCTGATAAAAAGAATTTGAAAGCAAATCACAACACATAAAATGTACACATGAAAAAACTAATCGTTGTTATCAAAGATCTGATAAAAAGAATTTGAAAGCAAATCACAACTAAGCTGGGTAAAGAGTTTAACAAAATGGCGTTGTTATCAAAGATCTGATAAAAAGAATTTGAAAGCAAATCACAACCAGGGTGCCATTGCCTACGCTGCTTATTGGTTGTTATCAAAGATCTGATAAAAAGAATTTGAAAGCAAATCACAACTAATTCCGACAAGCCTTCGCTTAAAAGCAAGTTGTTATCAAAGATCTGATAAAAAGAATTTGAAAGCAAATCACAACCCGTAGGTGGTTGGGTTATAGGCATCGCCAGTTGTTATCAAAGATCTGATAAAAAGAATTTGAAAGCAAATCACAACCAGAGGGACGTTGATAGAGAATTTGCATATGTTGTTATCAAAGATCTGATAAAAAGAATTTGAAAGCAAATCACAACGTTGAAAGTGATGTTTTCACCCCAATACAAGTTGTTATCAAAGATCTGATAAAAAGAATTTGAAAGCAAATCACAACGCTCCCACTTCGGATAACTGTAACGCGTTAGTTGTTATCAAAGATCTGATAAAAAGAATTTGAAAGCAAATCACAACCGGGTTCAGTTATAAAATCGGTAGTAAAGGTTGTTATCAAAGATCTGATAAAAAGAATTTGAAAGCAAATCACAACATGTAAAGACGTGCACATCAATGAAATTGGTTGTTATCAAAGATCTGATAAAAAGAATTTGAAAGCAAATCACAACCAGAACGGCGGGCGCCGGATTCAGATACCTGTTGTTATCAAAGATCTGATAAAAAGAATTTGAAAGCAAATCACAACACCGCCGGTAATGGTAACTAAAGGTGCAGTGTTGTTATCAAAGATCTGATAAAAAGAATTTGAAAGCAAATCACAACCAGTAAAAAACAATTAAATTTTACTCTTTTGTTGTTATCAAAGATCTGATAAAAAGAATTTGAAAGCAAATCACAACCGCAATAAGGTTGCGGAAAAAGATAAAACAGTTGTTATCAAAGATCTGATAAAAAGAATTTGAAAGCAAATCACAACGATGCCCCGTGGCATTTAAAAGGTTTAAATGTTGTTATCAAAGATCTGATAAAAAGAATTTGAAAGCAAATCACAACAAATGACATTTTCTACATCATTAAGTTTTTGTTGTTATCAAAGATCTGATAAAAAGAATTTGAAAGCAAATCACAACGAGTACCTTTTAAAAAATAAAGATGATTACTTTCGAGCCAGTGTTTTTTGACACATCCCTACTATAATCACCTTTATCGTTGTTATCAAAGATAAGTGTAGTTGCCTGTCAAATACTCGGCAACAATTAACATTTTTAATGTTAACCTTATTTAGTATTAACAATTATATGTAAACTTGTGTTAGGATTATTAACCAAATAGTGTAAACTTTTTTTAGGTCGAGACATACTATCAAACCTTTGTGCAGGTTGACAGTGAAGTGCACCGAAATTGCCAACTACGGCAACACGCAAACTGTTGATAGCAAGCGTATTTTAGCGTCAACCAATTCTGACAATTAAGCAACATTATTAAAGTAAATTTCCTTATTGACACAATTTTATGATAAATAAGATTTGTACAATAATCTTATTATTGTATTTTTGCGATATTAAATGACTAAAAATGACTTTATTACCATACTCTGAAGAACAGGTTCTCGACCGACTAAGATTTGAAAATCCTTGGTGGGTGACAGGAACAGTAGAAGATTATTATACCTCGATGCAAAGGAGATTATATTTTGACTTATTCATGCCACTCGTTACAGAGACAGGTGTTAGACGTGCTGTTGTTCTAATGGGACCTCGAAGAGTTGGGAAAACAGTAATGATGTATCATGCAGTTCAAAATCTTCTTGAAAACGAAATTGACCCTCTGAAAATAGCTTTCATATCTATTGAAACGCCTATTTACAACAATATTAGTTTAGAGCAACTTTTTACCTTTTGCCGAAAAGCAACAAAACAATATAGTCCTAAAGGGTGGTTTATTTTCTTTGACGAAATACAATATTTAAAAGATTGGGAAGTGCATCTAAAGTCATTGGTTGACAGTTATCCTCATACTCGATTTGTGGTCTCGGGTTCTGCTGCAGCTGCTTTACGACTTAAGAGTAACGAGAGCGGTGCAGGAAGATTCACAGATTTCATGTTACCACCTTTAACTTTTAATGAGTTTCTACATTTAAAACAATTAAACAGACTAATCACAGAAACCAATTTGGACTGGCAAGGTAGTTTGACAAAGTTTTACAGCACCAATAATATAAATGAACTTAACAAGTATTTTTTGGACTATATCAATTATGGTGGTTATCCCGAAGTTATTTTCTCAGATAAAATTCAAAGCAATCCGGGACGCTACATCAGAAGTGACATTATCGACAAAGTTTTATTAAGAGACTTGCCCAGCCTTTACGGAATAAGAGACGTTCAAGAACTCAATTCGCTATTTACGGCAATTGCATATAACAGTGCCGGAGAAGTAAGCCTTGAAGAATTGAGTAAAAATTCAGGCGTTCAAAAGAACACCATTAAACGTTACATTGAATACTTAGAAGCTGCATTTCTTATAAAAGTTGTTCATAAAATTTCAAATAAGCCCAAACAATTTCAACGAGCAACACAGTTCAAAATTTACCTGACTAATCCTTCGTTGCGAAGTGCGTTGTTTGCTCCGCTACAACCAACTGACCCGTTCATAGGAAACATGGTTGAAACAGCTATCTATGCTCAATGGCTGCACAGAGATTGGTTCACTCCATATTATGCGAGATGGCAGAAAGGAGAAGTTGATATGGTAAAACTTGACGACAAAAATTTTAAACCTCAATGGGCTGTAGAAATCAAATGGAGTAATCAGTTTTTTGAAAAACCAGGTGACTTAAAACCTCTACTGCAATTCCTTAGAGACAACAACTTGAAAACGTCTTTAATTACAACTATAGACAAAGAAGGCACAAAAGAAATAGACGACTTAAAATTAAAATATATTCCTGCATCAGTTTATGCATACACTGTTGGAAAGAACACTATTTTACAAAAGCAAAGACTAAACACATGACAATAGAACGCCATTAAAGATCTGAAAAAAAATAATTTGAAAGCAAATCACAACGAGTACCTTTTAAAAAATAAAGATGATTACTTTCGAGCCAGTGTTTTTTGACACATCCCTACTATAATCACCTTTATCGTTGTTATCAAAGATAAGTGTAGTTGCCTGTCAAATACTCGGCAACAATTTCCTTTTTTGTTTTTTTTGACTCATTTTGTGCGAAATAAAGTTAACAATTTTGTCAACCTATTTCAGGACAAGTCACTTTGGCTTTTGCCTGTGGGTCGGCTTACTCGTTGTCCGTTTGAAATATGTCTGTATGTTGGTCACCTTTTCGCTTTATTATAATAAAACGAACAAAATGTATATGAATGCTGATTCCACAATGAATGTCTGAGAATTTTTAAATGAATCAGTTGCCTTCGGCTTTCTACCTTCATCAAAAAGCTATCTTCCGCAAACAACCCATCACTTCCCCAAACCTTTTACCTTTGTAACCAATACCCATTTAAACCCGATTACATAAAATGATAGCAATTGATCAGGTATTAATCAGCGATGCTGTAGTAGAAGAACAATTTGTATGCGATTTAAATAAATGTAAAGGCGGTTGTTGTGAGGATGGCGATGCCGGTGCGCCATTGGAAATAGACGAATTGAACGCAATAAAAAACAGCATTGCCGCAGCTAAGCCGTTTATGAGTGCAGCGGGACTGAAAGAACTGGAAAAACAGGGTGAAGCAGTGTACGATAAGGAATTTGGCTGGGTAACCCCAACCATTGGCTCAGGCATTTGTATTTATGGCAAACGTGATGCGCAAGGTGTTATTCTTTGCGCTTTTGAACAAGCATATATGCAAGGCCTAACCCAATGGAAAAAGCCCATCAGCTGTCACTTATACCCCATTCGCATTTCGGCCAGTAAAAAACATACAGATGTGGAATATGTAAATTATGAACCAAGGGAAAAGATGTGCAGTCCGGCCTGTTCGCTGGGTAAACAACTAAAAGTACCGGTATATCTTTTCTTAAAAGATGCACTGATTCGAAAATATGGTACCGAATTTTATGAAGCGCTGTCAGCAACCGCCGAAAATATGCGCCTGGCCAAAAAATAATTTTTTGAATTCAAATTGCAAGTGTTTATCAGCATTAAATTGAGAGGATATGAACAAAAATGCAGCAGGTTTTATTGCAAAAAGCACCATTAAAGCACCCGATTTAGACCATCGCCGAAAAATTAATTTCAATATTGGCAAATACAATGCTGCCGTTCCAAAAGGGCAACAACAATTTGCCGACCTGCCTGCTGTTCGCGAAAAAGCCAAGAATATTAAATGGCGTGCTATTGAACAATTAGATACTTTATTAGAGCAATTCGAAAAACAAATAACAGCCCGTGGGGCGCAGGTTATCTGGGCCGAAAATACCGAACAGGCACTGGCTGCCATTGGCCATATTTGTAAAGCTAAAAACTGTACTACTGTTGTAAAAAGCAAGAGTATGGTTACCGAAGAAATTCACTTAAACCATTTTTTAGAAACCAATGGCATTGAAAGTGTAGAAACCGATTTGGGAGAATACATTCAACAATTGGATGGCGAACCACCCTACCATATTGTTACCCCTGCCATGCACAAAAGCAAGGAAGATGTAGCTAAATTGTTTGCCGATAAATTGGGTGTTCCCGGTGGCTTAACCCCCGGTGAAATTACGCAGATTGCCCGGCAAAAATTGAGGGAAAAATATACTGCGGCGCAAATTGGGATAACCGGTGCCAATTTTATTCTGGCCGATATTGGCAGTATTGCCATTACTGAAAATGAAGGCAATGCACGTTTAACAACCGCCTGGCCCAATACCCATATTGTAATTGTGGGAATTGAAAAAGTGTTACCCTCGGTGTATGACCTGCCTTTGTTTTGGCCCTTATTGTCATCGTTTGGCACTGGCCAGCAAATTACCGTTTATAATTCCATTATTACAGGGCCGCGGCAACCCGGTGAAACAGACGGACCTGAAGAAATGTATGTGATATTATTAGACAATGGCCGCACCAACCTTTTGGCCAATGCAAAAACCCGTGAAGCATTGTACTGTATACGCTGCGGTGCCTGTTTAAATGCCTGCCCAGTATATAAAAATATTGGTGGCCATAGCTATGAAACCACCTACAGCGGCCCCATTGGCAGTGTAATTACGCCCCATTTAAAGGGAATGAAGGAGTATCAACACCTCAGTTTTGCATCCTCACTTTGCGGTAACTGCACAGAGGTTTGTCCGGTACGTATTAATCTGCATGAATTATTGTTAGAAAACAGGCACGAATCGGTTCAGGAAGGCAATAGTGGACTCTCAGAACGTTTGGCCTGGAAAGCCTGGAAAATGGCCAGCCTGCACAGAGGCATGATGAATACAGGCAATGGAAAGCTGAAAACCAAAATGGTGCATCGATTATTCAAAGACTGGACTAAACACAGAACCGCATTACAGTTCAGCCCAAAAACTTTTAATGAGTTGTGGAAAGAACAGGCACCTAAACGATAGCATGTATTACCTATGAAAGCTGCTAACCCCACACACTTGCTGTTTGCAAAAGAACCCTCGCCCAGGTTAACTTATATTATAGAAACCTTGTTAGGCAAACATTGGCAAATTACGCATGACCTGCGCTTTTTTGAAAAGTGTAAATCCATTAAAATTAATTACTCCACTTTAACGGTTCAGTGCCCTTGCTTAAATGTTATACCACACGGACTGTTACATCAAACCGATATACACAAACAACGGATATATATTGACAATTGGTTTAAACCACCCGTTTTTTTTTGTTTTGCGAGTGAATTAGGCTTTGATATTTTTGCTGCATCATTTTATTTACTATCCCGTTACGAAGAATACTTACCACATGAAACGGATAGTTTTGGCAGGTTCCCTGCAAACAAAAGCTTAGCCTATCGTGAAAATTTTCTCCAAATACCCTTAATTGATTTGTGGTTGCAACAGTTTGAAAAAAAGATGCAATGCCTGTTTCCTGCATACCAATTACCCCAACATTCATTCACATTTATTCCCGGTTTTGATATTGATATGGCATTTAAATACCATTACCGGGGAATCATAAAAAACATGGCAGATTTTTTTAAAGCCATGATAACAGGAAATTTTGAGAAATTTACAGAATCAGCACGTGTATTTACCGGCAACCAACGTGATCCGTTTGACGTATTTGATGAGATGACTCAAATATTAACTACCCAGCACCTTCCTGCATTATTCTTTTTTCTGCTATCCCAAAATAAACATAAATTAGATAAAAATATTGCACCCTATAAAAAAGGAATGCAAAGGCTCATTAAACGCATCAGCCAGCAATTTGAAACGGGCATTCATTTATCGGTACAAAGCAGTACGGCACCGAACTTAGCCGTAGCTGAGCAGGAAATAAAAATCCTTACTAACCTTATAAAATCTCCCATCACCAAAAACCGATTTCATTACTTACACTTTCATTTACCGGAAAGCTATGAACAACTGATTGAGTTAGGAATTACCGCCGACTATTCAATGGGATACAGCACTGTAAATGGTTTCAGGGCATCGTATGCACAACCGTTTCAATGGTATCATTTACCAAAAGAAACTACCACCCACCTAACGGTTTACCCTTTTTGCTGGATGGATACTGCTGCCATTTTTCAACAAAAGCTAACACCACAGGCCGCTTATACCGAGTTACAGCAATTGATAACAATAACCCAATCGGTAAATGGTTTTTGCATGCCGGTATGGCATAATCACTGCATTAGTAATGAGTGGAATATGAAAGCGTGGAAACAAGCTTTTTACAATTTTTTTACAACACCGTAAATATGGGTACTACATGCCCTCGGCATCGGCAATGGTCATTGTATGGACTTGTACACTTCTATTCACAATATAAACACCTGCCAAAGTAATCAGCGAACCAACAATATTTGTAAAAGTTAAAGCATCATTCAATAAAGCAGCTCCAATTAACAAAGCTACAATTGGGTTAATATATGCATACAATGCAGCCACCGAAGGTGTTAAATGTTCCATCGTATACAAAAATGCTTTAAAAGCCAGGATTGAACCCGCTACAACAAGATAAGCCATAGCGAACCATGAAGTAAGTGTAATTTGATGAAACGGAATATGATTACCGGTAACAAATGCCAGGAAACCTATAAAAAAAGAAGCAGAAAACATTTGCCAACCCAATGCATATTGCCGATGTATTTGTAAAGTGTTTCCGGCCAGTAAAATAGTACCCACACTCCAACCGAGCGTAGCAATTAAACAAAGTAATATACCCTTCCAATAATGCGGCGTGTTTTGATGTATGGCATTTTCATAAAATACCAATACAATACCGCCTATACCCATTGCAAGCCCCAAAAAAGTGGCAGGACGTGCTATATTTTTTTTGAAGAAAATAATTTCAATGAGAACAACAAATAATGGATACATAGCTGCAATGAGTGCAGCCATACCCCCGGAAATATAATTAAGCCCCCAGGTACTCACTCCATTTGATAAAAAGAAAGTAAAAAAACCCATTCCTGCTAAAAATACAAATTGTCTGCGTGTAGGTAGTGGTTGCCCCTTAGCCATAAAATAACCTATTATCAACAATCCGGCAATGCACTGCCGTATGGCTGAAAATTGTAAACCGGGTAAGGTACCTACCCCAATTTTACTGGCTTCCCATGTACTGCCCCATAAAATACCGGTGGCAGCAAAAGCAATATAGGCTTTAGTTTTTGTTTGCATGGTGTATAAAAGGCCACTTATAAACTGAAGTGGCCTAATTGAATCAGATTAATAAAAAGCACTACAATGGTTGTGTTTAATGTTTAAAGTGGCGCAAGTTGGTAAATACCATAGCCAGTTTATTTTCCACACAATAATCAATACTGTCTTTATCGCGAATAGAACCACCGGGTTGAATATAACATTCAATGCCGGCAGCATGTGCAATTTGTACACAATCATTAAAAGGGAAAAAAGCATCACTGGCCAATACAGCACCTTTCAGTGAAAAATTAAATTGCTGCGCTTTTTCTATGGCATGCCGCAAGGCATCAATACGCGAAGTTTGTCCGCAACCCTTTCCCACCAGCTGTTTATCCTTCACCAATGCTATTGCGTTGCTTTTTAAATGTTTGCAAACCAAATTGGCAAACAATAAATTTTCTTTTTCCCATTCGGTTGTAGTTCTTCCACCTGTTTCTTTGTATTCCAAAATATTTCCTTCATCGGCAGTTTGTTGCAATATGCCGTTGAGTAATGATTTTTGTTGTTGTTTTTCCAATGTAATTTCAGGATGCAATTGCAATAAAATACGGTTCTTTTTTAACTGCAGAATACGCAGGGCTTCGGCATCAAAGCCCGGGGCAATCAATACTTCAAAAAATATTTCCTGAATAGCGGTTGCGGTTGCGGCATCTACAATATGATCGGTAATCAACACCCCGCCAAAAGCACTTTCCGGGTCGCCGGCTAAAGCAGCTTCCCAGCTTTCTTTCAAAGTAGGCCTTTCAGCAATGCCACATACGTTGGTATGTTTAAAGATGGCAAATACCGGTTGTTTGGCTACCGTTTTAATATCTAACAACAATTGAATGGCCGCTTCTACATCTACCAAATTATTGTACGATAATTCTTTTCCATGCAGTTGCTGAAACAAAGCGCTTAAATTACCCCTGAATGCGGCTTTCTGATGCGGATTTTCTCCATAACGCAACACTTGCTCTGTTAAAGAAGCCGGGGGTGTAAAATATTGGTGAATAGCTACATCATAATGCATCACCACTTCAAAAGCCTTGGCGGCAAAGGCACGCCGTTGTTCCAATGTAGTGGCACCTTGTTGTTCAGTAAGCAATTGCAGTAAAGCAGCATAATCTTCTTTAGCTGCCACTACCATTACATCTTTAAAATTTTTGGCA
This sequence comes from Hydrotalea sp. GW822-HT8A01, assembly GCF_058798575.1. Taxonomy (NCBI): domain Bacteria; kingdom Pseudomonadati; phylum Bacteroidota; class Chitinophagia; order Chitinophagales; family Chitinophagaceae; genus Hydrotalea; species Hydrotalea sp. GW822-HT8A01. The sequence continues at coordinate 1,639,768 of NZ_CM179506.1, read as the reverse complement.
GCCGCACGAATCATAGACGGACCGCCAATATCAATTTTTTCAATAATTTTTGCTTCTTCATGGGTGGCAGCAACAGTTTCTTCAAAAGGGTATAAATCCACTATCACCAAATCAATTTCAGGAATGGCATACTGTTGCATTTCGTCCATATCCTGCGCCTCTGCTCTTCTGCCTAAAATTCCGCCAAAAACGGCCGGATGCAGGGTTTTTACCCTTCCCCCCAAAATACTCGGATAATGGGTAAGTGTTTCAACGCCTACACAGGGTACATCCACTTCTTTTTCTAAAAATTGTTGGGTGCCACCGGTTGAATAAATAGTAATTCCTAATGCCTGTAATTGCCGGGCAATGGGCGCTAATCCGTCTTTATAAAAAACTGAAACTAGGGCCGACTTCATTTGTTTTTGCATACTATGGTACGATTGGTTGTTTGCCGGAATAACCCGCGGTGGCTATAAATTTAAAGTAAAAGCCCCCGATTCGGGAATGGAATGAAGGCGCAAATGTAAAGCCTCGGCTTCTTTTTTCCATTGATTGATTTTCCACAAGGAATTACTACCATCGGCAACAAACTGTTTACAAGGCCATTGCCGGTGTATTTCCAGCAGCGAAACGTTTGGATTTTGGGAAAGAATCACTACTTCTGGATGTATAGACGGAGCCGGTAATGAGGGTAAAGTTAGCCGATTGTTGAGCCATACAATCTGTTTTTGTTGCAGGGTAATGATTTTAGGTGCGGTTAATTGGGTATCTAACACCTGAATAGTTTGTATACGGTGTAAAATACGGGAGGGCTGCAAATGAAAATTTCGCAGATATCCATTTTGCAAAAATTCAGGCGCCCCTATAAACCGGCAGTTACGCCCCTGAATAATATCGATAGCTGTCGTTTTGGGCACCTGATAAACTATGAGTTTGGTTTGCTGTTGCTTTTCCAATAAATCAGCCGAACGAATGCCGGCAAACAATAAAGTAGCCAGGAGTGCCCAATAAATACCTGCTGTTGTTTTCTGTAAAAACCAATAACCCATGCCGGCAATGGCTATGATTACACACCCTGCCTGCCATGCATTGATTTGAATACCACCCCAAACCGCATGCGGCCAATGTTCAATAGCAGTAATACCCGCATTCATCCATTCAATTCCATTATTCAAAAATTTACCGAAAAGTACCGCAACCGCAGGCCAGCTATGCACCAATAAAAGTGCCATTAACCCATATAATAACAACCCTGACAATGGCACCACCCAAATATTGGCCAATAAAAAATAAACCGGAAACTGATGGAAATGGTACCAACTGATGGGCAAAGTGAGTATTTGTGCAGCAAGCGTAATGGCCATTAATTGTCCTATTTTTTTAAGCAGTCCCGGCCAGTTCAGTTGTTGTTGTATAATGGGCTGAAATAACACAATACTCAATACCGCTGCATAACTGAGCTGAAAACCCACATCCCATAAATTAAAAGGGTTGTACAATAACAAGAAGAATGCAGAAGCGGCCAGATTATTGTAAATATGGGTGTTACGGTTTAACCATTGCCCCAAAATAATGAATGAGAACATTACTGCACTGCGGGCAATAGAAGGCACGCCGCCGGCAATTGCGGTAAATAGCCATATAACACTTAACATTAAGCAATATTTCACCGGCCGCCATTTTGCCGAACGTTCCAATGGTGCCAGTAAAAAGAACAATAACCCATATATCATTCCCAAATGCAACCCGCTGATGGCAATAATATGCACCACACCCGCATTGCTGTATGCCTGTACCAATTCACGGTCTAAATAATTGCGATATCCAATAAGCAAAGCAGCAGCCACACCCCGGGCATCTTTATCCGGAATACATTGATCTAAAATTTGCAAAACACCTTTGCGTAGTTGCCATAATGTAGTTTGCAGGGTTGATAAATGTCCACCGGTTACCACAACGCATTGCCGCATGGGTACAAAACTCTGATAATAAATACCTTTCCGGTGGCACCAGGCTATGTAGTTAAAAGCACCGGGATTACCCGAATTGGCAATGGGTTGCACAGTAGCCTGCATTAACAACAATGTTCCTGCTTGTATAGCCGGAATATGCCGTAACAAAGCCGTATCTTTTTGAAAATAGAGGATGATTTTACCTTTGGCCATTTGTGGCCTGCCCTTCACAATTTGTTGTTGCAAACTGGCTACCCCCTTATAAGTTTTATCACGCTCTGTAAGCGGTTCATCAAATTGTACGAGTATTTCCTGTTTTCCCGGCTGTAACAAGGGTGCGGGTTGGGTTTGTTGTACCTGCAGCGTATACACGCTCATGCCCAATACTATAAAAATAAACTGCAGTATGCATCCTTTTACCCAAAACCAATGGTAGCGCCAGGCAAGCGGTAATAATTGAAAAGCAGTGAGCAACAGGCAACCGCCCAATCCACCCACCAGCAGCGTTAAAAAAGTAATGGAAAAATGATATTGCAACAAAATACCGGCCATAAAAGGAACCAGCAAACGCAGCATGGGTGCTTTTTGCAGCCAGTTGGGGCCAAAATGTTGCGGTATGGGGTGGGCAGATGTATGCATAGAAAAAAGAAAAATACAACAGATTACACAATCAGGAAAATGTTATCGACGTTTTTGCTGTTTACGGCAGGGTATAAAAAAATTTCCCCAAAACATTCAGAAGAAATTTTGAGGAAATAAGTGGGCTAAGCCTTAGGATATTGGATTTGTAAAAACGGTTGGCGGTCAACCCATAGCTAATTTCTATACTTATTTTGAATTGAGGTAATTATTGTTAAAAAAAATAAAACGGTATTTTTTACCGTGCTTTTACGGGGTTTTTTCTGCGGGTTACTACGTGTTTTTGATACCGTGTTTTTACGGTTTTTTACCCCGTGTTTTTACGGTTTTTTTTGCGGGTTTGTACACAAAAAAGGTTAGTGCTGAATTGTTTATGAATGAAATTAATCTGTAATTGATTGATAAACAAAGGGTTCTGAATATAATTCAAGAAAACTATTAAATAGTTTTACTCTGTCATTTAAAAACAACAAATTTCGAAACATCTAAAAACCTACAGCCATGCAAACTATTGAAAAAAAATCATTAAAGGTTGGTAAATACGTAAATACCGCTCATGTTGACAAAGTAATCCGTAATTACAAACAAGAACGTTGGGTACACAACAGTGAAAGAATTGGTAAAGAAGATTCATTAAGTGGATGGTGGAGCATAGAAGAGATGGAGGAATTTATTGCCAAAGCCAAAAGCCATGGTGCCGATGGTATTAAATTTTATTTTGGCGCTTACGATGCCGATTATGCGGAAAAACCGGAATATGCCGGCCGCCAAACCCTGGTAATGGTAGGTACCAAACACAACGAAACCGGTATGGGTGTTTTGAATAAAGATATTTACTATACCGATGCCAGCGGGCAAAGCAATATTCTGGCGTATAATGCAATGAGTTTATGCCCCCCCTTCTGCTCAGGCACATTGGGCAAAAGTATTGATGACAATGAACTGGGGGTTACATTGGTAGACAAAGGGGAAGACGGTATGATTTTAATTTAACATTCCTATTGTTTAAATAAAATTTTATTCAAAAGAATCAAATAATTGATTCTTTTTTTTATTTTCATTTATGAATTTTATTGCGTTATCAATTTTAATGACTAGTTGGCTTACATCTTTAATATACCATATTAAAGAATCTAAGCCTAATAAATTATTCTCATTTGCTATTTTTTTATTGGTTACATTTATTATTGAAATTACAGGAGCCTACCTCAGTTCAAAAGTTATTTCTACCATCCCATTATATAATATTTTTACCACTTTTGAATTCCTATTTTATATATACACCATTCGCCAATTCATTCACCGTCCAATAGCAAAAAAAATATTTATATATATCATCATAGTGTATGGCCTTGCGGCATTTATCAATATTTTCTTTATCCAGGGCATCATGGTATTTCATACCATTACCTATGCAGCCGGTTGTTTGGTAGTAGTATTTTGTGCAGTGTATTATTTTTTTGAAATTTTGTTCCGCCCCACACCGGTTACCCTGGTGCGTATGCCGGACTTCTGGATTTGCAGTGGTTTATTATTTTATTATGCGGTGAGCTTCCCTATGTATGGTTTTGTGAATTATGTGATGAGTTTACCACATACTTTATTAAAAAATTTTAATCTTTTCATTCAGATTTTGAATATTATATTGTATACAATGTTTAGTATTGCATTCTTATGCCGATTCAAGGTAACGAAATCACCTCTATCATTGTACTTGGAACCGTACTAGGTTTTAGTCTGGTAGGATTCATTGTAGGCATGGTATTGTTGTACCAACGGCGCCAGCATAATTTTTTACGGGAAATGACCCTGCTGAAACAACGCCACGAACAGCAAATTTTAAGGGAAAGAATTATTGTACAGGAACGTACCATGACCAATATTGCACAGGAACTGCACGATAGCATTGGCCAGCAATTACAGGTTATTAAATTAACGATAAGTACTGCCCGCATTATGCTTCAAAAACCTGAGGCCAAAGAAATGCTGATAAGCTCTGCCAATAGTTTAAAGTTTGTAATTGCCGATATATCGCGCCTCACTAAAACCCTGCATACAGAAAAAGCAGAAAAAATTAATTTGGAATTCTCCATTTCAAATGAAGTAGACCGTTTAAGAGAAAGTGGCAAATACCAGGTAAAATTTGAATACCCTACCAGTAATTTTCAGGTAAAATTTAATGAAGAAACCAATATATTTTTATTCCGCATGTTTCAGGAAGCACTCAGTAATATTATTAAACATGCGCATGCTACTGCTATTGATATTTGTATGTATTATCCGGAAGAAAATAAATTTGTTTTGAGTATTAAAGATAATGGCGTGGGCTTTAGTATAAAAGAAAAAATGGAAGAAGCATCTAAAAACTCCGGGCTTGGGTTAAGCAATTTATATAACCGGGCAAAAATGATTAATGCAGAAATAGAAATTAGCAGTATCTTAGAGTACGGAACTGAAATTAAAATAATTTTACCGCTATCAACCACCCATATTTTACAACAAAACGCTGACTTATGATTGGCAATGCCAATAATATACCATCCTATAAAGTAGCAGTAGTTGACGATCATGTTTTATTACGCAGTGCTTTAGCCCGTTTAATTTGCAGTTACGAAAATTATACCGTTGCTTTTGAAGCCAGTAATGGTAAAGAATTTATTGAAAAATTAAGTAAACAGGTATTGCCCGATATTGTGCTGTTAGATATTAATATGCCTGAAATGGATGGTTATGAAACGGCCCGTTGGTTAACCAAACACCATCCGCACATTAAAATATTGGCGCTTTCAATGGAAAGCGATGATACCAATATTATTCAAATGATAAAATTAGGAGCCAAAGGGTTTTTAATGAAGAATGTAGAACCGGAAGAATTGAATGGCGCTTTAGATTCAGTGTTGGACAAAGATTTTTATTTATCTGATACCATTTCCGGTAAAGTAATCAGTGGTTTGCAAAGTGGCGCCCAGAAAGCCTCTGAACCCGAAACACTCACCGAAAAAGAAAAAGATTTTTTACGTTTAATTTGTACCGAATTAACCTATAAAGATATTGCCGAACGTTTATTCATCAGTCCCCGAACTTTAGATGATTACCGCAATGCCCTTTTTGAAAAGCTGAATGTACACAGCCGCATGGGCCTGGCCATTTATGCATTAAGAAATAAATTGGTAGATATTAATCAGTTGTAATTCATTTGAAACCATTGCTCAGTTATGCACTACCCAATGTTATAATTCAATAACGGAGCCACCGGTTTAAGTTCCAAGAAGTTTCTTCCCTATTATTTACTCAAATTCATACTTCTTTCCTTGTACAGGGTTCTGAAGTAAGGGTCACGTAAATCTTTAATAAACCGGATGGCTTCGCCGGTGCTTTTCATTTCAGGACCCAGCTCTTTACTTACACCGGGGAACTTATCGAAACTGAATACCGGTTCTTTAATGGCATAGCCGTCTAATTTCTTTTCAATCACAAAATCGGTCAATTTTGCAGCACCCAGCATTACTTTGGTAGCTATGTTTAAATAAGGCACCTGATGGGCTTTTGCAATAAATGGTGTGGTACGGCTGGCTCGGGGATTGGCTTCAATCACATACACCGTATTGCCTTTAATGGCAAATTGTATATTAATCAACCCTTTTATATTTAAAGCACGTGCAATTTTCTCGCTGTAATACTCCATAGTTTCCACCAACAAAGGGCTTAGGTTAAATGCGGGCAACACGGCATTGCTATCGCCACTGTGAATACCTGCCGGCTCTATATGTTCCATCACACCCATTACATGAAAGTTTTCGCCATCAAAAATGGCATCTACTTCTGCTTCCTGGCAACGGTCTAAAAAATGGTCAATTAATATTTTATTATCCGGAATATGTTTTAAAAGGCTCACTACTGCTTTTTCAACTTCCTCATCATTAATTACAATCCGCATTCTTTGTCCGCCTAAAACATAACTCGGCCTTACCAAAACAGGATAGCCCACTCTGTTGGCCACTTCAATAGCTTCATCGGCAGTAAAAGCGGTGCCATATTCAGGATAAGGAATATCCAATTGTTTCAACAAATCGCTAAAACGGCCGCGGTCTTCGGCAATATCCATATCATCGAATGAGGTGCCAATGATTTTAATCCCTTTTTCATATAAGCGTTTCGATAATTTCAATGCGGTTTGTCCGCCCAATTGCACAATAACCCCTTCTGGTTGCTCTAATTCAATAATTTCCCACAAATGTTCCCAAAACACTGGTTCAAAATACAATTTATCGGCCATATCAAAATCGGTAGATACGGTTTCAGGATTACAGTTTACCATAATGGCTTCATATCCACATTCTTTAATGGCTAATAAGCCGTGCACACAGCAGTAATCGAATTCAATACCCTGGCCAATTCTGTTGGGGCCGCTTCCTAAAACAATGATTTTTTTTCGTGCAGATGGGATGGATTCGTTGTGAAGAAGGTTATTGCTCATGAGTATGAAATTGTGCAAATGTAACAACCTCTCATTTTTTTGAGCATATTTTTTTGAATGAAATATGAAAATAGAAAAATGAAGCATACAAAACACAGATTGGAAAGTTTTGGGCGATATGCCTTTTAAGTAAATTTTTTCTCGCAAAGAAATGATACCAAAAAAACCTTTGCTGGCTTCGCGAACAATCTTAGCGTGCTTTGCGTGCAACTTATTTTTTCTCGCAAAGAGCGCAAAGAAATGATACCAAAAAAAACCTTGCGGGCTTCGAGAACAATCTTAGCGTGCTTTGCGTGAAACATATTTTTTCTCGCAAAGAGCACAAAGAAATGATACCAAAAAAACCTTTGCGGGCTTCGCGAACAATCTTAGTGTGCTTTGCGTGCAACTTATTTTTTCCCGCAATGAGCCAAAGAAATGATACCAAAAATACTTTGCGGGCTTCGCGAACAATCTTAGCGTGCTTTGCGGGCAACTTATTTTTTCTCGCAAAGAGCACAAAGAAATGATACCAAAAAAAACCTTGCGGGCTTCGCGAACAACCTTTGCGGGCTTCGCGGGCAACTTATTTTTTCTCGCAAAGAGCACAAAGAAATGATACCAAAAAAAACCTTGCGGGCTTCGCGAACAACCTTTGCGGGCTTCGCGGGCAACTTATTTTTTCTCGCAAAGAGCACAAAGAAATGATACCAAAAAAAACCTTGCGGGCTTCGCGAACAACCTTTGCGGGCTTCGCGGGCAACTTATTTTTTCTCGCAAAGAGCACAAAGAAATGATACCAAAAAAAACCTTGCGGGCTTCGCGAACAACCTTAGTGTGCTTTGCGGGCAACTTATTTTTTCTCGCAAAGAGCACAAAGAAATCATACTCCCAAAAAAACTTTGCGGGCTTCGCGAACAACTTTAGCGTGCTTTGCGTGCAACTTATTTTTTCCCGCAATGAGCCAAAGAAATGATACCAAAAATACTTTGCGGGCTTCGCGAACAACCTTAGCGTGCTTTGCGGGCAACTTATTTTTTCTCGCAAAGAGCACAAAGAAATCATACTCCCAAAAAAAACCTTGCGGGCTTCGCGAACAATCTTAGCGTGCTTTGCGTGCAACTTATTTTTTCTCGCAAAGAGCACAAAGAAATCATACTCCCAAAAAAACCTTGCGGGCTTCGCGAACAACCTTAGCGTGCTTTGCGTGCAACTTATTTTTTCTCGCAAAGAGCACAAAGAAATCATACTCCCAAAAAAACTTTGCGGGCTTCGCGAACAACCTTAGCGTGCTTTGCGTGAAACATATTTTTTCTCGCAAAGAGCACAAAGAAATGATACCAAAAAAACCTTTGCGGGCTTCGCGAACAACCTTAGCGTGCTTTGCGTGAAACATATTTTTTCTCGCAAAGAGCACAAAGAACAATATAGAGCAAAATTTATAATCGATTCACAATTCTGTGAATACCGTCTTTCAAAAGTTTTGTATTAAAATTAATAAGCAGTGCTAACTTTTTATCTGCCAGTTTTAAATAGGTTAATGTTTGAGCAAAATGAACAGCAGCTAAATTCTCAACAGACTTTACCTCAATAATTACCTTATTTTCAACCAGTAAATCAATCCGATAGCCAATATCCTGCTTCACTTCTTTATAAACCAATGGCATGGGAACCTGTGTTTTCACTTCAAGCCCTATTTCCCTTAAATCATAGGCCAAAGTGGTTTCATAAACAGACTCTAATAATCCCGGTCCTAATTGGGTATGCAAATCTACAGCCACACCAATTATTTTATATGATAATTCGTTTTCATTCATAGACTCATTCAAAATAAATGATAACACTTTACTGTTTTCGTTATACGCATTTGCAGTAAGGCTAATTTAAAGAAAACAGCAATATTACCACTTACGTAATTGTTGTAATACAGCGCGAAGATCCTTAGGGATGGGAGCTTCTAATTGGAATGTTTCATTGTTCCATTTAAAAGATAATCCAGAAGCATGTAATGCCAATCGTTGTAACAAAGGTTTTTCTTCCTCTGCCTGTTTTGCTAACTTAAAATTGCGCTTAATGGAAGAAAGCAGCAATGGTGCAGGATTGCCATATAAAGCATCGCACACAATACTATGCCCAATATACTTCATGTGCAACCTGATTTGGTGGGTGCGACCGGTATGAATTTGAAATTGCATCCAGGCATATTTTCCAAAATTTTCTACCAATGCATAATCAGTAATAGCAGGTTTACCCTTGTTGTCTGTTACCATTAAACCATTTTTGCCGGGATGTGCAAATATGGGTACATCAATGGTGCCTGTTGTATGCACCGGAACGCCATATACCAGGCCATGGTATATTTTGTTCACTTCCCTAGCTTCAAACATTTGAGAGAGCGTACGGTGGGTGGCTTCATCTTTGGCAAAAACAATCACCCCACTGGTATCTTTATCTAACCGGTGAACGGTGTAGATATTGCCATATTTTTCTTTCAATATATCTTTTAAACTCAGCTCCTTTCCTATTCGGTCGGGAATACTTAATAAACCCGATGGTTTGTGTATGGCAATGAATTGTTCGTTTTCAAGAATAATATCCAATTTCATCATAATTGCAACTGAACTTAAGCATGATTTTTATCTTTCACAAATCCGGAACCGTTCATAAACTTTAAGTTTCTGATTTCTTTTTCGTTTAAAAAACGCCAGGTGCCCCGGTCTATATTTTTTTTGGTAAGTCCGGCAAACAAAACTCTGTCTAACCCACGCACATCATAGCCCAAATGTTCAAACATACGGCGTACAATGCGGTTACGGCCACTGTGAATTTCAATACCAATTACCGATTTATCTTTTGCATCGGCATAAGCAGCGCTATCGGCCTTAATAAATCCATCTTCTAATTGAAATCCTTCGAGTAAAGCTTCGAAATCTTTTTTAGCCACAGGCTTATCTAATTTCACCTCATAAATTTTCTTTACCTGAAAAGAGGGATGTGTTAACTTCTGCGCCAATGCCCCATCGTTGGTAAGCAATAAAACACCGGTTGTATTCCTATCTAACCTGCCTACGGGATATACCCTTTGTTTGGCAGCATCTTTCACCAAATCCAGCACTGTTTTTCTACCTTCCGGATCTTTAGCGGTAGTGATATAATCTTTGGGTTTATTCAGCAGTATGTACACTAAGTTTTTTTGCAGAAATATTTTTTTGCCTTTCCATTTTACATCTTCATTCCCCAACACTTTATAGCCGGGTTCAAAAATGGTATCGCCATTCACGGTAACCTGTCCGGCTTTAATTAATTCAGCCGCTTCTCTCCTTCCACAAATACCGGCATGCGCTAAAAACTTATTTAGTGGCATAGGCGCAAGGGGATCGGCAGCTACCGTAATAACGGGTGCAGTTGCTTTTTGCTTTGAGGAATCGGGAAATGATTTAGAGGACTGACGCACCTCTTTTTCAGGGATAAGTGCGGTTTTATCAAAATTTTTTGATCGGGATGGTGGGGCAGGTGCTGCAGGAGCAATACCATGTTTTTTTTCCCATTGTTTTTTTCGGAATGCTTCACCTTCTGCACGGGAAGCGGCTTTTGCTTTTCTTTTTTCCTGGCGTATGGCCTCTTTTTTCTTAGCACCTTTGGGGCTGCTATCCATAAACTTTTCAAATGCTTTCGCCATATATTTTCTTTTACTGTTTTACAACAGGCAGCGCAAAAGTATGTAAAATAATGCACGGTAAGGCATTAAAGCAGTGTACAGTCATTTGCAACCGGCGTTACAAATGCTTTTTGTTGTACTTTTTAATGTGTTTATGCCATGCATGGCGATGCCTGCTTTTGCCTTTAAAATGATAGGGTTGCGCCATTGCCCCAAAACTTAGTAGCAGGGCTACAGAAAGTACACTCCAAATTTTTTTCATTTGCTCATTTTTTGATTTTTATTGTATTACCACAGTGCTGAACCATTAGCCTAATGTATACAGCTATTATTGCAGCGTATGAAATACAAATAGCATATAGGTTAAAACAAGCATAAATATAATTAAAAAAACAGCTCAAAGTGTATGAACTGCCATTCTTAACGATTTAATAAGGACTAATCAATAATTTTATTTGCCTTTATTGGCCAATTGGCCACAGGCGGCATCAATATCTTTCCCTCTGCTTCTACGCAAACGGGCATTTACCCTGTTTTTTTCCAGATGTTGCATAAACCGTTCCATTCCTTCTTCATCCGGTTTTTGAAAAGCAAATGCATCAATGGGGTTGTATTCAATAATATTCACCAAATCGGCAGGAACCTGACGATATAATTTAATCAAATCTTCCGCATCTTTTTGTGAGTCATTAAAGTTTTTAAATAAAATATATTCAAAAGTAATTTCATTTTTTGTTTTGGCATAAAAATAATTGAGTGCTTCCACCAATGCCTTCAGGTTATTGGTTTCATTAATGGGCATAATTTCATTACGTTTAGCATCGGTAGGTGCATGCAATGAAAGCGCCAGTTTAAATTTTACAGCATCATCGCCCAATTTTTTGATTTGTTTGGCTACCCCGGCAGTTGATACGGTAATGCGCCTTGCACTCATGTGAATACCATCTTCTGCTGTAATGCGATCAATGGCTTTTAATACGTTGGTATAGTTCAATAAAGGTTCGCCCATGCCCATAAACACAATATTGGTTAACTTTTTTTGGTACAGGGCTTCACTTTGTTGGTTAATGAGCATGACCTGGTCATAAATTTCATCAAAATTTAAATTGCGTTTTCTATCCATGTAACCGGTAGCGCAGAATTTGCAACTTAAACTGCAACCAATTTGCGAGGAAACACAGGCCGTTTTTCTTTCATCGGTAGGAATTAAAACGCCTTCAATTTTATGCCCGTCGAAAGTGGTAAAACGGGTTTTAACGGTACCATCGGCGCTGTTTTGTGTAGTATCGATGGTTAATGCGGGCAGTGAAAAATGTTCGGATAGTTGTTGCCGAAGTACCTTACTTAAATTGGTCATATCATCAAACCCGGAGGCATGTTTTAGCCAAAGCCATTCCTGTATTTGTTGTATTCTGAATTTTTTTTCGCCAATGCTTTCCATAAACCCGGCTAACTGTTCGTTACTCAACGCACGTATATTCGGTAATTGATTCATGCGGCAAAGATAAGTACAGAAGCGTCAAGAGGTATATTTTGCCAGATAATGTGATTTGTTTTCCTTTGCAACACATTTATTTGATGATACTTCATAAAAAATAATTTATATATGAAAGCGGTTTATATAATTGATGCTGTACGCACCCCTATTGGCCGTTATGGCGGCAAATTAAGCACCATGCGGCCCGATGATTTACTGGCATTGATGATATCAGCGTTGCTTCAACGCAATCAGAACATAGATGTAAATAAAATAGAAGATGTAATTGCCGGAGCAGCCAATCAGGCGGGTGAAGACAATCGCAATGTAGCAAGGATGGCCGCACTATTGGCAGGCTTACCCGTTACGGTAGGCGGCAATACCGTAAACCGCTTATGTGCCAGTGGTTTGCAAGCCATTATGGATGCAGCCAGAGCTATTGCCTGTGGCGATGGGATGCTGTATATAGCCGGTGGCGTGGAAAGCATGACCCGTGCCCCCTTTGTAACTGCCAAGAGCGATGGTGCCTGGAGCCGTAAAACCGAAACCTACGATACCACCATTGGCTGGCGTTTTACCAATAAAAAATTAGCAGCCATGTATTACCCCTACAATATGGGCGAAACGGCTGAAAATGTGGCCAATCAATGGAAAATTAGCCGGGAAGAACAAGATGCTTTTGCTATGGCTTCACAACAAAAATATGCAGCTGCATTGGCTGCGGGTAAATGGAAAGACGAAATTATTCCGGTTGAAATTACCGAAAACAAAACGCCAACTGTTTTTGCTGCGGATGAACATCCACGCCCAACGAGTTTGGAAAAATTAGCCGGTTTAAAAGCTGCTTTTGCCAAAGAGGGTTCAGTAACAGCCGGCAATTCGAGCGGCATTAACGATGGGGCTTCAGCTTTATTATTAGCCAGTGAACAGGCAGTTCAATTATTTAATTTGCAACCCATGGCCAGGGTGGTGAGTATGGGAACTGCCGGGGTGGATCCTTCCATTATGGGTATTGGACCGGTACCCGCCAGCCGTAAAGCATTGCAAAGAGCCGGCTTGCAGGCCAATGATCTTGATTTGATAGAATTGAATGAGGCCTTTGCCAGTCAGAGTATTGCCTGCATGCGCGATTTATCACTAGACCCAACTAAAATTAATGTAAACGGAGGCGCCATTGCTTTAGGGCATCCTTTGGGATGTAGTGGTGCCCGTATTTCAACCACATTGGTGCATGAAATGAAAAAGCGAAAAGCCAAATATGGATTGGCAACCATGTGTGTAGGGGTTGGGCAGGGTGCAGCTATAGTGTATGAGGGGATGTAATAATTTTTACCGGCAATATAAAAGACCTACTGAAAGGGAAACAAAATAGAATGATATTTACTGATTTTGAAAAGCAATAGAACCAGATTGCACCACATTCAAAATTGCACACCTGCATGCACGACAATTTGCTGTATCATGATTTACCAAAAAATATACATCAAATACCTACCAGTTGTACGTTACCGTTATTAATACCCATCTGGGAAAATTTGTGTATTGTGTATAGTTAGTATAGGTTGCTGTTATAAAGTTGCTGGCAAAATACTTAGTGAAAAAAATATTGCTGGCATTTAAGCCAATCGATACATGGTGCTTTTCATTCAACATAAAAGCCAATTCATCCATATAAGAAAATCTGGAAGGCTGATTAGGAGCAGCAATATAATTTCCGCTAAATTTTCCAGTAACAGAAAATATAGATTTATATTTCCATGACAAACCCATATCCAAGGAAGAAATGTAGGAAGTAAATACGTTAGTGGAATTATTGGCAGAACTTGAACGGTTAAATGTTTGAAAAAAATTGCAATCGGCAATCAGTGCTTTATTAAATTTTATACTTGTTGCTAAACCTACCCGTGTTGAAGTATTTTTTGCCTGATACAAACCAGCCCCGATTCCATTATATGATTGAATTTGAGAGAAACTTAATTGTGGGGCTATTTTAATTGTATAATTATGATAGAATTTTTCCAGCCTCATAAAAGCAGTATACAACTCCATATATTTATCTGTTACGGCATTATAGATAAAATTATCTGTTAATCCGGGATTAGAAAATGAGATATAATTTTGGGGTTGTTTTGTATACAACAACCCTATCAGGAATAATTGTTTCTTATTAAAAAAATCCAACCAGGAATAATTCAGATTTAAACTTCGAGCATTGCTAATATACAAGGAATCCTGCCCTTTAGAAATGGAATTAAAATCGGTGAATTGATAACCTGCTCCGGCTTTGTTTATGTTAGGATATACCGGCTCATTATTATAAGCAAATGACAGATTTTGATGGGAAGACAGTTTGAAAAATACTGAAAAAAAAGGCGTGAGTAAATTTTGTTGTAAACTGTTAGCAGAAAAACCAGGCAGATTGATGATGTAAAAATATTTTAATCCATATACCAAATTAATATCTTTTCGATACCACCACTGGTCTTCTAATTTACCCATAAAATAATTATAACGAATTTGAAAATGGTTAATGGAATCATTTGAAAATGAATACATATAAAACATGCTATCGGTTACACTAATTGAATTAGATAGTGAACTTGAACTGGATTCATTCAATAATTGAAAGGAAATTTTATGATTATGTAATTTTTGAATATAGGATACAGATGCAATAGTATGATTGGCCTTTTGCGATTCCTGTTGCTGTATAAGCCACCAGTTTACCGATTGGGGAAAATGTTTAAAATAATTAGCAGGTAATAATTGCAAATTACCAGGAAGTTGTGAAGAGGAAAATTGAAAGCTACCCAACACTGCTGCATGATTACTGAACTTGTGTATATACAAACTCTTTATAAAAGTATTACTGTGTTTAAAATTATAATTTTCATTGTATAAATAGCCAAATTGGCTCCCGCTGTTCAATAATGTATTATTATTCATCATGAAGCGTCCAAGTAATGAAATTTGATTATTTGGGCGGATATAATTGATGCTCAGTTGTTCTTTTAAGCCATTGATGTGCTGATTAATATATTGATTGCTATAGGTGCGTAGAATCAGCGGTGGAAGGAGAAATGCTATATTAGTATTTAATTTCTGTGCAAAAGTATCAGTAGAAATTGCCAAGGTATTCCTAACAATGAAATACTTTAATGGCCTGAAAAAAGAAGTAGCTAAAAGCGATCTTGTTTTATTTTCAAAAAGTGGATTGTTTTTGGCATCCACATCATTGGGCATATTAATTAACGATTTCAAAGTATTGCTAAAATGATTATTGAAGCTCAGCAAATCTGTTTCATCATTTTTATCATCCTGATTTTGGAATATTTTTTTTGATAATGTACCTGTATTATTCGCATTTACTTGTAAAAAATTCTTGAAATTTTTAAAAACAGACATGTTTTGTACATTAGTTACATATCTATTAATGAATCCACCGCCCAACTCAGCGTTCCCAAAATTTTGATTGATGAAACTTGAATCATACTTAAGATTAATGACCTGACGATTACTATAGTTATCAAAACTTGAAATAATGTTTTCATTATCGGTATAGTTATCAATTACTTCAATCTCTTTTAAGCCAGTTGGCGGTAATTTGCTGGTTAAGTCTCCATAATCTCTTCCCATCAAATCATCCCCTTCAATTAATATTTTATCGATTATTTTTCCATTAAATTTAATTTTACCATTATTTAACACTTCAAACCCGGGCATATTGCTTAATAAGTTGCCGATATTTTTTTCATTACCTGTTCTAAATGATTTTACATTAAAAGTAGTCGTATCACCACGCACATAAATAGGAATTTCAGATTTTACAATCACTTCAGGCAAAGGAGTTGTTCTGTGTTGCAAGTGAATAACCAGAGGTGTACTGGGGAGTTTAAAATCCGATTCAATTTTAAAAACTTTGCTATTATAATTAATGCTATTAACTTCTAAAATACCGGGGAGTTTTTCTTTTTTAATCGAAATAGTAAAATAGCCATCTTCATTTGTTATAGCATAAAGAAAAGGCTGGCTGATTGTATCTTTTTTAAAACTTACAATTACAAATGAAACAGCTTTATCGGATGAATCTTTTACATATCCATTTATGATAACTGTTTGTGCAAATAGCTGTAAAGAAAGAATGGTTAAAAGCAGACATATAAATAATTTTTGCATTACTATTCTAAATAAACAAATAATTCGTTATTTATTATGAATGCTATTCAACAAATCACTCATAGTTTTTGCACTTTTTATATTTTTCATGTGTTGTGCTTGTCTCATCTTGTTTTGTTCATTAAAAGCCGTTCGTCCAATAGCTGTGGCAGCATTACAAGGTGTTGCTTTCACCCATTGTTTGGCAGGCCATTCAAAATAAGTCATAACAACCTGTGTATGTGTGGTTAAATTATTAAGCTTCACCAATAGCCCTGGTAAACCTCTGAGTTGCAGCGGTGCTACAGCAACGGGTATAGAAGGGGCAAACCAGGCATCGTATTCCATACCGGCAAAATTTCCTTTTGCTTTACGGCATAACAGTCCATTAATGGTAAGGGTATCAGGTAATACTTGCCAGGTTATAAAATGCAAGGTATCTATTACGCAAACCGGTTGCAAATTGGCATTTAATTCATTTTGCAAAGTAAAATTTGTACGTAAGTTGCCATATATGTATCTGGGAGGTAGTGCTTGATTCTTTTTGTTAATGGTATCAATCACCTTTTCAAAATTGAGCGAATCTTGTTTCGACAATGTTATAATTCTACTTTTATAATCATTACTTGCCCTGAAATCTTTTCTTCTAACATTGTATATATAGGTATCTGCAGAAAACCAAAAATCAATGGTTTCATTATTATAATTATTAAAAAGATGATAAACTGCGTAACCTTTTTTACTTGTGATTTGAGCATACAAAACAGGTAAATTAAACACAACCATAATCACAACAAAAATGTATTTTTTCATTATCAAAAAGGGTTTAATCAATATAATAATAATTTTAAAAAAACTAAGCAATCAAAGAGAGTTGCCCATTATTACAATCTCCCGGAATGATATTAGAAAGGTACCAGTTTACTGCATAAGTATTACAATCGTATGTGATATCATACAAAAAATAAGTATATGAACCACAGGCAGTATTAAATTCATAAGTAAAGAATGTAGCATTACACAAAGAGAATGTTATTGGGCTACTTTGCTTTGGGATTTCTTTTTTTTCAGCAGCATTACTACCAATTATACAAAGCATGGCAAATAATGAGGTAAGTATTATTTTTTTCATAAACAATCATTTTAAGATGTATTAATTAATAGTTTAATAATACGAATATATATATTATAATTTACAAATTTTTAAATTATTTTAATCAATTTTTAATACATATCATCGAAACCTAACAGAAAAGTTTAAACAAAGCATACACCTAACACAATTAATGCATCATCAACATTCAATAAAATATGATTCAAATTTTCTTAGAGGTTATAAATAATAATATCATTTTGCACTAAGCTGTTTTTTAAATACCTGAATAACAGCTCAAACCCATAATGCTAATAATTTTTGCCCCGATTAATGGTTGAAAAAAACGTTTTTCATCACTTTATTTTACCGTTCATCCTAATCAGTCGAAGAAAAAAATCATGAATTTTTACATAAATGATTGATAATCATTTATTTGAGATAATCATAGAATTCCTTAGTCAACCTATTACTAAAATAAACTTAGTACCATGTGTTACATAGTACCAAATAAAATTGTATCTTTGTGTTGTCAATGAGACAAATTATCTTAAAAACATAAAAAAATGAAAACACAACAAAAACAATTCTTCGCTAACTTAACCCAATTAGAAGTTGCACAATTAACCGCCGAAACAAAAGAAACCATTGCCAGTGCAGCCATTTTAAAAACCGTTAAACCGGTTTTAAGTGCCGCCAATTTATGGAACATACACAGAATGAGAAAAGTTAGGGGACAGAGAAGATATTTGGCTTTATAATAAAATTGATCCCAATAATAACTATGGGTGAGAAAAATGAATTGAAAAACAAATGCTTTACAAAAAGCAAACATTAAAACTCCGAAAAGTATGGACATTCAAAACACACAAAGCCAGATGCGTAAAGGGGTATTGGAGTTTTGCATCTTATCAGTCATTCGCCAGGGCGAAGTGTATCCGAGCGATATTGTTGCACAAATGAAAGCCGCCAACTTAAACATTTTAGAAGGAACATTGTACCCATTACTTACCCGTTTAAAAAATGCAGGCCTGCTTAGTTACAGATGGGTAGAAAGTAGTAGTGGACCACCGAGGAAATACTTTATGATGACGGATAAAGGTTTGGCGTTTTATGAAGAATTAAAAGATACCTGGAACGAACTGGCCGATGCCGTTCATGCCTTAACTAAGCCTAAAAACCAAAACAACGAAACAGACCAACCTTAACCAACTTTCTGAATGGAATGATGGAAACGGCCATACCATGTCGGCACCCATTTTATTCGGCAAACAAAACATTTAACCATGAAAAAGGTAATCAACATTAATTTTCAGGGAAGAGTTGTTCCCATTGAAGAATCTGCCTATGACAATTTACAGCAATATATAGACAGCCTGCGTGTATATTTTGCCAATGAAGAGGGGCGTGATGAAATTATTAATGACATAGAAGGAAGAATTGCAGAACTATTTGCAGAAGTGCTTCAAAAAGGCAATACCTGTATTACAGATGCAGATGTAGAATCTGTATTAAATAGTATGGGAAGGCCACAGGATTTTGATGCAGAAGGCGTAAACAGTGCAGAACAAACCACTGCAGAAAACAAAAGAAACAATACCGGCAGCAGCTCAACTTCCGGCAATCGTTTATTTCGCGATGAAAACAATAAAATTTTGGGCGGTGTGTGTAGTGGCATTGCCAACTACCTAAATATTGACCCCCTAATTATTCGTATTCTTACTGCCATTTTTATTGGTGTAACCTTCATTCCCTATTTGGTTTTATGGATTGCAGTACCCAGTACTGCTTCCAAAATGATTGGCGCACAACGCAAAAAATTATACCGCGATCCGGATGATAAAATGATTGCAGGTGTGTGCAGTGGCTTATCAAAATATTTTGGCATCAATGTTTGGATACCAAGGGCACTATTCATACTGCCTTTTATATCATTTGCTTTCAGGCACTGGCATTGGGGATTATTTGATTTTCCAAGTTTTGTAAATTTTTCATTCAGCCCGGGTGCATTGGTAATTTATATTATATTCTGGATAGTATTACCCGAAGCAAAAACGGCTGCTGAAAAATTAGAACTACGCGGCGAAAAGGTAGATGTAGAAAGTATTAAAAATACCATTCAGAGCGATATGGAAGGCTTTAAAGAACGTGCTGAAAAAATGGGAAACGATATTAAAAATAAAGCACAGGAATTTGGCAAAAGCTTTAACGAAAAGAGTACAGAAATGGGTACAGAAGCAACTAACGTAGCACGCAAAACAGGTAGAGGATTGGGTGATGTAATTGTATTGTTGTTTAAAATATTTGCCTACTTCATTATTGGTGTGGTAGTATTTGCTATTGTAGCTGCATTATTTGCGTTGGGTGTAGTGTTTACCGGATTAATGCCATTAAAAAATTACATATTAGAAAGTGGTTGGCAAAGCATTTTTGCCTGGGGTACATTGCTGTTCTTTATTTGGGTGCCGGTAATTGGTATTGTTACTTTTATTATTAGAAAAATAGCCAATGTAAAAGGCAACAAAAACATTATCCGCTATAGTTTTACGGCACTTTGGTTAATTGGATTGTTTTGCTTTATTGGATTAATGGTTTCATTGCGCAATGATTTCAGATACCGCAATAACCCCATTGAACAAAACATCAGCATTCAACAACCCACTAAAGGCTATTTAGAAATTATTCGCGGGAATGAAAATAAATTTTACTATAACAATAACCGGTGGTTTAGATTAGAACCTTTTACCAGTATAGATGAAGATAGTGTATTTGTGAGAAATATCAACATTCGAATTGTACAATCAGCCACCGACAGTTTTTACATCACTGCCGTAAAATTAGCCAATGGTTCATCCAGAACTGTAGCCAATGTAAATGCCGATGCCATTACTTTTCAGCTTACACAAAACGATTCTACTATCCGGTTTAACAATGGCATTGCTATTAACCAAAACAATAAATTCAGAAACCAACATTTAATTGTTACCATAGCTGTACCGGTAGGAAAAAAAATAAAAATTACCAGCAAAAACAATTGGGATGATGGTACAGACAATATTTCGCTTGGGTTTGATGATAATTGGAACTGGGGTTGGAATGACAATGGAGCATTCAACTGGAAATCAAATGTAACTTATTTAATGACTAAAAATGGGTTAAAAGGTTTAGACGATGTTTCAAATGATAATGACAGTAATGATACCAACCTGCAAGAAAGCAAAAAAGAACTGCAACAACGATTAGAGCAATTACAAAAAGAATCGGAAGATTTAAAAAAAGAATTGAACCAACCGGACAGCAAAGACAGCAACCGCTATCACTACCAGCCCGAAGCACCCAAAAAAACAAAGGTTACCGCTACCACTAATGATTCTATTGACATGCAACAACAAAATGTAACAGATTTAATCAGAACGCGATTCGCGATTTAAAATAGGTTGAAGTTGGGAATACCCCTGTGCCACTGCCGTTCACGGTAGAGGCACTTTGTATATATCATTTAATACATGTATGCAATTATTTTTTTACACCATTGTTACTTCACTTACTTTTGTTACCAACAAAATGCATACATGAAGAACACAGCTTTTACCCAGTACCACATAGCGTTAGGCGCTAAAATGGCCGAATTTGCCGGATACAATATGCCCATTAGTTACAGCGGCATTAACGATGAACACCAAACTGTAAGAAACAATGCAGGTATTTTTGATGTAAGCCATATGGGCGAATTTATTCTGAAAGGCCCACAGGCATTGCCACTCATTCAACAAATTACCACCAATGATGCTTCAAAATTAACAAAAGGCAAAGCGCAATACAGTTGTCTAACCAATACAAACGGAGGTATTGTAGATGATTTAATTGTGTATTGCTTAGATGAAAACCATTCGTATATGCTGGTTGTAAATGCAGCCAACATAGAAAAAGACTGGAACTGGATTCGTCAAAATAATGAAACTTTTGGTGCCGAAATGCACAACATTAGCGATAAAACCTGCTTACTGGCCATACAAGGCCCCAATGCCACCAAAATTTTACAACCATTAGCGGATGCAGATATTTTGAACCTGTCTTATTATACTTTTATCAAAACAACATTTGCAGGTATTGAAAATGTTTTAATTAGTGCCACCGGTTATACGGGTGCAGGCGGAGTTGAAATTTATTTTGAAGACAGCAATGGTTCAGCAGCAACCATTTGGAATGCCATCATGCAAACCGGAACACCACAGGGATTAAAACCAATAGGGCTCGGCGCCAGAGATACTTTACGTTTGGAAATGGGTTATTGCCTGTATGGTAATGATATTAATGATACCACTACCCCATTAGAAGCTGGTTTAGGATGGATTACAAAATTTACCAAAGAGTTCACTGCCAAATCTATTTTACAGGAACAAAAACAAAATGGCATACAAAAAAAATTAGTTGGATTTGAAATGATTGACCGGGGTATTCCACGCCATCATTACCTGATAAGAAATGAACAGGGCGAAACCATTGGCCATGTTACCAGTGGTACACAAGCCCCTTCATTGAACAAAGGAATTGGAATGGGCTATGTAAATACAGCAAATGCCGCATTGGGCAATTTTATTTTTATAGAAATCAGGAATAGTTTAGTGAAAGCACAAATTGTAAAAATGCCCTTTTTATCCTGATAAATTTTTAATAAAGCATTGTTTACAGGCAACAAATTTTGTTGCCTGTTTTTTTTAATATATTGCACCCATCCCATCGTTTACAAAATAAAATACATGATGATATTCTTCCGAAAAATGAACTTAAACAAATTGTTGCCTCAAAAAAGCATTATTCTTTTGCTTTGCATACTGGCAGTTGCCTGTCATAGAAAAACAATTCCGGAAAATACTTTAGCAGGAAGTGGAAGGATACACACAGAAATGGGCTACGCCTCTTATTATGCCGATAAATTTGAAGGAAGAAAAACTGCCAGCGGCGAAGCTTTTCATCAATCTGCTTTTACGGCAGCACATAAGCATTTACCTTTTGGTACCCAGGTAAGAGTTATTAATTTAGCCAATCAAAAATCGGTGATTGTGCGTATTAATGACAGAGGGCCGTTTGTAAAAGGAAGAATTATTGATTTAAGTAAGAATGCAGCCAAAAGTTTAGATATGTTGCGAAGTGGTGTGGTGAAAGTAAAAATTGAATACAGAAAATAAGCATTCATCACTGCCCTTAACATTCAAATACAGCCAGTATATTTGTACATGTTTAGGCATTCATTATTTTTTTTATGCCTGCTCATTCGCCATTAAACGGCAACGCATATTTTAAATTATCATCAATGAAGCAACCGGTTTTGCATACTGTTTTATCGCCTGCACTTTTACATTTATATGATTTAAGCAATACGATTGTAGTGATAATAGATGTGTTCAGAGCCACTTCAACTATTGCTACTGCTTTATACAATGGAGCGGAAAAAATTATTCCGGTTGATAGTGTTGAAAATTGCATATCAATTGGGAAAGCCACGCCAAACAGTATTACCGCCGGCGAACGGGATGGAAAAGTAATTCAAGGATTACAATATGGTAATTCACCCGGTGATTATCCTAAATCTTTTATTGAGGGTAAAACATTGGTATTAACAACTACTAACGGTACCCGCTTGTTACACATGGCATTAAACAATGGTGCTGCAGAAATTATAACAGGTTCTTTTCCAAATCTTGCTGCAGTAACAGAATTTTTAATGCAACAAAAAAAGAATGTTATTTTAGGATGCTCAGCCTGGAAAGATAAATTTAATTTAGAAGATACCCTATTTGCAGGGGCTGTTGTAAACAAAGTGACCAATCATTTTAAAATTCATTGTGATGCATCGCTCATGGCACAGGAAATGTATACCTTGCATCAAGATAATATGCACACATTTATCCGAAAAACAACACACTGGCATCGCCTATCGGCATATGGTCTGGAAAAAGATTTAGAATATTGTGTAACTCCAAATGTAGCCAATGTTTTACCACTGTATAAAAATGGTGCATTATTGGCCATGCATTAAGGTTTTTAATAGAAAGCTAAGCCAGTGAGTTAACAAACATTTCATATAATAATCAAAATTTTTGACACCTGCTACGCAACAAAGCCGTAAATTTGCAAATTGCACTTTTCAGTAAAAAAAGGCATCCTTGAAAAGCAAATTATTCATATTAGCAGTGTTCAGGAATTATGGCATTACCCTATTTAATTAAGCATATTTATAATAACGGAGCCGAAGAAGTCATTCGCCGTGGAAAAAAAATACATGCATCCGGCAACGTAGAACTGATTGAACATGATGCTTTAATGAACAGCGTTGTTTTCAGGGTAAAAGACGATACCTACGGTACTTTTTACAAAGTTTATATTCAACATTATAAAGATCCTAAAACACTTTCGCTTCGTTGTACCTGTCCTTATAACTTAACTGAAATTTGCAGGCACAAAGCCGGTGCATTATTCCAGTTGCAGGAAATGATTGATAAAAATTTATTGGGCGAAAAAGACATTAGTTACGACCAAAAGCATACGGTTGTTAAAATGAAAGTTTTAGACGTAAAGCTTATCCGCATGCTCGCCGGCCAGGAGAACTATTTTTTTGCGGAAAATTTTGTTCGTTCCAATACTGCCAATATTATTGAAGCAAAAGATGAAAAAGTAGTTGCCGAACTATTCATTGATCAACAAAAGTTCACCATTTTTCTGCAAAAAAATGAAGAACGCAATTTTGATACAGGATGTAATTGTAACAGTGATACACATCACCCTTTATGTGTTCATAAAACCATTGTACTGCTTCAATTACTCAATAATTATGGCCCCAATTATTTTGATTCCATCAGAAATTGGGACAATGAAAAAAATAAACTATTATCACTCTATGGCTATGCATTAACTGATGACTTATCCGGCAAATTTGAGTTTACTTATACCAATGGAAAGCCATTTTTAAAAGTATTAGATCCATCTATTAAACGCATTACCCAAAATACACATACCGAATTGGTACCTCAGCCTGCATATCTTGCAGAAAGAAACCAGCAACAAAATCATGTTGCCGAACAGGCAGTTCAGGAAACCAATACCATTATCGGCAAAATACAACAGAAGTTGGGTACCATTATTATATTAAATCAACCACAATACCCATACATACAAGTAGATGCCATACAAGGAGAAATTGATGAAGACTTTAGCAAATACACCGGTAAAATTGAAAAAGTTGATTTAAATAAATTTGTTAATACGGAAGTTTTTAATGAAGAGGATAAAATTTTAGTACAACAATTACGTAAATTATTACCAACAGAAGTAAGCAGATATTTAACCAGAAACTCACCATTCAGCGGCATTTGGGATAATATTATTCAGCAACATGGCGATGAATTGCCGGAAGAAACCAAACATCTGATTAACGAATACCTGCACCCTAAATTCAAAAAATTATTTGTTGAACTGGCCGAGAGTAATTTTACTTTCTATTTACCCGCCGGAAAAAATTTTACTACCGCAAATATTGAACCGGCTGAATTTGAACAGCAAACACTTGTACCTGAATTTTTTATTCAGCAAAAAGATAATCAATACATTATAGAATGTTATGCCAAATTACCTGTTGGCAGAATTAGTGTAAATGAAAACGAAATAAATACCCCATTTATATTTTTAAATAATGGCAGATTTTATAACTGGGAACGACCGGAAGATATTTTATTGATTGAACAATTTTTGCCGGATGGGCAAATTGTGATTGCAGCAGAAGAATGGAAAAATAAATTAGAGCAATTCATCATTCCGCTTTCTAAACAATACAACATACAATTTGGAAATATTCGCAAAAAAGAAGTAAGAGACAGTAAACCCGAAACAGGCGTTCTGCTAAAAGAAAAGGGCGATTACTTATTGTTTCAACCCATATTCACTTACCAGGGTTACCAGATACAACCAGGCGATAATGAAAAAATAATTATACCTCAGGGCGATACAATTTTAATGATTTATCGCAATACAGAAGCAGAGCAATCATTTATTCAGGAAATACAAAAACTCCATTCCCATTTCTTACAATCTGATAGCGGAACTGCATTGGCGTTAAAGGGAGTTGATGTACTTAAAAACAATTGGTTCTTTCTTTTTATAGATACTTTAAAAGATAGGGCAACACCTATTTATGGTTTTGAAAGCCTGAAAAAATTCAGGTTCAATACCGCAAAACCTTCTACCAAAATTTTCATCAGTTCACATACAGATTGGTTTGATGCCAAAGTAGAAATTCAGTTTGGCGAACAAAAAATTACTGTAGCAGATGTAAAAAAAGCATTGGCAAACAAACAACAGTTTGTACAACTTGCCGACGGCACTTTGGGAATTTTACCCGAAGAATGGCTAAAAAAATATGCGCTGCTTTTTAGAATTGGTGAAGGAAAGAACATCAACATGAAGCTAAGCAAGTATCATTTTGGTATAATAGAAGAACTATATGCGCAGCGTAACGACGAAGAATTAGTTATTCAATTAGAAAAAAAATATGAAAAATTAAAAGATAATCATGCCATTCAGCCTACACCTGCTCCGGCACACTTACAAAGTGTTTTAAGGCCTTATCAGGAAAGTGGGTTTCAATGGCTAAATTACTTACGCGAAGTACAATGGGGTGGAATTTTAGCAGATGATATGGGTTTGGGTAAAACCATTCAGGCATTGGCATTTATGTATCATATCAAAAAAGAACAAGGCCATTTAAGAACCTTAGTGGTTTGTCCTACTACGCTGATGTTTAACTGGCAAAATGAAATTAAAAAATTTACGCCTGAATTATCACATTACGTGCATCATGGCGGAGCCAGAGAAAAAGAATCATTAACCAATACCAATTACGATGTAATCATTACAACGTATGGCACTTTACGTAGCGACATTAAACAATTTATAGAAATACCTTTCGATTATGTGGTATTGGATGAAAGTCAGGCAATTAAAAACCCTTCCAGCAAAGTAACAAAAGCAGCCTGTTTACTGAAGGCGAAAAACAGACTATGCTTAAGTGGTACACCGCTTCAAAACAACACATTCGACATTTTTGCACAGATGAATTTTTTAAATCCGGGCATGTTGGGTACGGTTGAATTTTTTAAACAGGAATTTGCCATACCCATCGATAAGTTTAATGAAAAAGAACAGAAAGAACATCTTCGAAAATTATTATACCCATTTATTTTAAGAAGAACCAAAGAACAGGTGGCGCAGGATCTACCCGAAAAACAGGAGATGGTTTTATTTTGCGAAATGGGTGCAGAACAACGAAAAATTTACGATGCATACAGAAATGATTTTCGTGAAAAAATTCTGGGTGTGGTAGATACACAAGGCGTTCAAAAATCGCAGTTAACCATTCTGCAGGGCTTAATGAAACTACGGCAAATTTGCGATAGCCCGGCCATTATTAAAGAAGATGAAAAGTACCCGAATGTTTCGGTTAAACTGGAAGAATTGGGCAGAGAAATTACTGAAAACATCAGTAACCATAAGGCATTAATATTTTCACAGTTTTTGGGTATGCTGGCACTCATCAAAGAAAAATTAAATGAACTGGGTATTGATTATGAATATTTTGATGGCAGCACATCGGCAGAAGGCAGGCAAAAAGCCATTGAACGTTTTCAAAATGAAGAAAGTTGCAGGGTATTTCTTATTTCACTGAAAGCCGGTGGCGTTGGTTTAAATTTAACCGCTGCCGATTATGTGTATATTGTTGACCCATGGTGGAACCCGGCAGTAGAACAACAAGCCATTGACAGAACACACCGCATTGGACAAACCAAAAATATTTTTGCTTATCGCATGATCTGTACTGATACGGTAGAAGATAAAATTTTAAACCTTCAGGAAAGAAAAAGAGCCCTTGCAAGAGATTTAATAACAGATGATGAAGGCTTTGTAAAATCACTGAGCAGAGAAGATCTGGAATATTTATTTAGCTAAAAAGCATTGCAACCCATCAAAAAAGCTATTGCAACATTTGTTTGCAATAGCTTTTTCTTTTTACAAAATTTTTAATTTACACTATTACAGTTGGCTGATTTTTACATCATCCACTTGTTTGGTACGAATAGCAATATCAAATTTCTTTTGGTCAACACCATTGGCATTGCTAACCACCACCGTTAACTTTTGATAAGCAGATTTTGGAACGCTGAAACGTTTTACAAAATTCTGATCTTTAAAAGTGTTAGAATAAATTACATCGCCACTTTCATCATAAAAAGTTAAATCAAATTTGTTACCAGTTGGATTGGAATATGATACAGTAAAATTTAAATACTCATCATTACTACCGGTATATTTAATTTGAACTTTGTTGTTGTCGTTTTCTGCTTTGGTAATGTTGTTGGCTGCATGTGCATGTACTGATAAAAATAATGCTGCTGCTACTAAACTACCTGCAAAAAATTTGTTGGCTACTTTGTTTAATGCTACTTTTTTCATGTTTTTTGGTTTTAAATGAAATAATAATTTCCCGCCGATGCCGAAGCATCTTTTTTAATTAAAAAAACTTGATTTCATTTGACAACCAACCAGATGGTGTATTTCATAGTAGGCAAGCGGTGCGTTGAAGAAAAAATCAGTAAGGCCTACTTCATTTCAACTATTAATACAAAAATAGAAAAAAGGTAACCCAATACACAAAAAATTGTCACATTAACGAATTGTTACCAAACAAAACACTAACGATCGTTTGTATTTTTAATAATATTTCACCAAAAATAATACATATAATAAATAAATATACATTTAAAAGTATCCGGCAAAAACGAATTGTTTATGCTGAAAGAGGCTTGTTCAACATTTGCCAGAGCGCATCTTTTAAGGCCATTAAACCCTGACCGGTTACAGAGGATATAAACAGGTGAGGTATATGGGATGGTAATTGTTGTTGGATGGCTTCTTTTAATTCTTCATCCAGCATATCGGCTTTACTAATAGCAATCATAAAATCTTTTTGCAGCATTTCAGGATTGTAAGCGGTTAATTCTTCCAATAAAACTTTAAACTCCGCTACATGGTCATTACTGTCGGCAGGTATTAAAAAAAGCAATACCGAATTGCGTTCAATATGCCGTAAAAAACGATGCCCTAAACCTTTGCCTTCGGCAGCGCCTTCTATAATACCAGGCAAATCGGCAATACAAAAACTTTTGCCATCCCGATATTCCACCATTCCTAATTGCGGAATTAAGGTGGTAAAAGCATAATCGGCAATTTTAGGTTTTGCAGCAGTAATTATACTTAATAAAGTAGATTTTCCTGCATTGGGAAATCCCACCAAACCCACATCGGCCAACACTTTCAATTCTAAATATTTCCAGCCCTCCGTTCCCGGTTCGCCGGGTTGGGCATACTCCGGGACCTGATTGGTAGGTGTAGCAAAATTGGCATTCCCTAAACCGCCTCTACCCCCTTTCAACCAAATTACTTCCTGCTTATCTTCTAAAATTTCAGCTTCAATTTTACCGGTCAATTCATCTTTTGCAATGGTTCCCAGAGGCACTTCAAGAATAATATCCGCACCGTCATGTCCGGTACAATTATTTTTTGATCCCGGTTCACCATTCTCTGCCAGCACATTTTTGTAATAACGCAAATGCAGTAACGTCCATAAATTGGCATTACCACGTAATATGATATGACCACCGCGACCACCATCGCCACCATCAGGGCCACCTTTTGCAGTTAATTTATTGCGCATGAAATGTTTGGCACCGGCACCACCATGACCACTGCGACAAAAAACCCGGATATAATCTATGAAATTGTTTTTTTCAGACACAATATAACAGCATGATTGAAATACAAAGGTACGGCAATGTATTTACTGATTGGGTTTTGATTCATTCCATGTTTTGTAAGCAATGGAACGATCCTGTTCTCCAACCTGAACCGGAATTTCAGTAATGGCTTCACAAGTTGCCCAATGCTCCCGCATTTGTGCGGGTAGTGATTGGTACAATTTTGTGCCTTCCGTTTTCCATTGCATCATATCATCACTCACCTCTTTTATTTTTTTGGCAGGATTGCCAAAAATTAAACTTCGGCGTTCAAATGCAGTATCTGCTTTGATGAATGATAATGCCCCAACAATACATTCATCACCCAATACAACATTATCCATTATCACTGCATTCATACCTACTAAACAATTGGCGCCAATAGTAGCACCATGAATAATGGCTCCATGCCCAATGTGGGCACCCTGTTTTAAAACAACCGTTACACCGGGAAACATGTGTATGGTACAGTTTTCCTGCACATTGCAACCATCTTCAATGATTATTTTACCCCAATCGCCCCGAATGGCGGCGCCCGGTCCTATATACACATCACTGCCTATCATTACATTTCCGGTTACGGCTGCCTGTGGATGCACCCATGCAGAAGGATGAATAACGGGTATATGCTGACGAAACCGATAAATCATGGTATTATTTTTTTTGAGGTTCTAAAACAGGTGCCTTTGAATAAAGCAATCAGGTGTTGGTTTTGATTAAAAATTTTAATTAAATACAAACCTGTACTTTTTCCATTATGTAATTCAACAGCTTCAGCAGTTAATATATCATGCACATGCACCGGTTTCAAAAATTGAATGGAGGTATCTAATGCCACCGATAATTGGTTGCGGTTATTACAGGCAAATGCAAATGCACTATCGGCAAGCGAAAAGGCAATACCGCCATGCACAATACCCAGACCGTTCATCATTTCTGGCCTTACCAACATTGAAATTTTACTATACCCTTCTTTTACCTCCAATACCTGAATACCCAGCCATTGTGAAAAAAGGTCATCTTTCATCATTTGCTGCACCACCTGTTCAAAACTACTTTGCACTTGCATGGTTGAATTATTTAATTGCCTTTAAAATTGGGTACTCTTTTTTGCATAAAAGCGGCTACGCCTTCTTTAAAATCGTTCGTAGCGGCCGCTTTTTGTTGTAACTGATCTTCCAATGCCAATTGCTGCTCCAGCGTTTGAACGGCAGATAAATGCACTGCTTGTTTAATATACGCCAATGCCCGGGTAGGCATGGTGGCTAAGGTAAGAGCTAATTGTTTGGATGCTGTTTCAAATACATCGGCAGCAAATGTTTTATAAATCATACCCATATTACAGGCATCGGCAGCAGTAACTTTATCGCCCAAAAGCATCAATGCCATTGCTTTTTGACAGCCAATTAAACGCGGTAAAAAGAAAGTGCCACCGCTATCGGGTATTAATCCTATTTTAGAAAAAGCCTGGATAAAGGATGCTTGTTCATGCGCCACAACAATATCGCATGCCAGCGCAATATTGGCGCCGGCACCGGCCGCAACTCCATTCACTGCAGCCACAACGGGTTTTTGTAACTCTTGTAATCGGGTAATAATAGGATTAAACTGTTCTTTTAAAATCCTATCCATTCCAGTACCATTTGGATCCATTACTTCTTCCAAATCCTGTCCGGCACAAAAACCTTTACCGGCGCCTGTAATATATACACAGCGAACAGATGCATCCATACAAACATTTAATTTTTCGTGCAGCAGTAAGGCCATAGATCGATTAAAAGCATTTAACTTTTCAGGCCTGTTTAGTGTAATAAAGGCTATACCGTTGTGTATTTCAAAATTAATTTCAGCCATTGTTTTTGATTAATGACATTTAAAATAATCGAAAGGTTCTTTGCAATCCAAACATTGATACAATGCTTTACAGGCTGTGCTTCCAAATCGGGAAACCAAACGGGTATGGTAAGATAAACAGTACGGGCACTGAATGGCTTCTTCTTCCTGAAAAGCATCGGGATGGCAGACTGTTTGTTTAGGTAGCGGTGGGGCAATGCCGTAAGCTTTTAGTTGTTCCTTTCCTTTTTCAGACATCCAGTCTGTAGTCCAGGCAGGTGACAGTACCTGCTGAATATTTACCTGTTTAAACCCATTTTCCAATAACAATATTCGCAATTGCATTCGAATTACATCCATGGCCGGACAGCCACTATACGTTGGTGTTACAGCAATTGAAATTGTGTTTTCATCTTCAATGATAACCTTTCTTACAATACCTAAATCAACCACAGAAAGCACCGGAACCTCGGGATCTTTTACCGTTTCCAGCAACTGCCATATTGCTTCTTCAGTATGATTGGATACATTTACCATATTGCATTGGGAAAAGTTCTTTGTAAAAATTGCATTTCAGCAAGTATATAACCCAAATGTTCAGAATGATAACCGTTTTTTCCACCGGTTTGATGCCAACAGCCAATTGATTGTGGTGGCAAGGTTGCTGTTTCGAAAATTTGATTGATTTTATTCAGCCAATCTGAACGAAGCCTTTCAAAAGTCAGCATATTTGAGTGATAGCATAGAGTTTCATATCCTGCAGGTTCAAACAATTCGCCCACAAAAGGCCATAAGGCATCAATGGCCTGCAACATACGAAATTTACTTTCATCAGTACCATCTCCTAAACGAATCACCCATTCGCTACTCCACTTCAAATGATAGGTTACTTCCTTTATTGATTTTTCTGCAATGGCAGCCAATCGCTCATCAGCATTATTTTGTAATTGTTGAAAAAGATAAAACCGATACACACTGAAAAAGAAAATTTTAAGTATGGTTTGGGCCCAATCACTGTTGGGCTGTTCAAACAACAAATGATTTTTAAAAGCACCCACATCGCGTAAATAAGCCAGGCTGTCTTCTGTTATATACTCAGGTATGATATCAAAATCTACCAACGATAGTGCCTTTTCTTTGGGTAACTGTTCCAATAACAAAGCTGCATATTGGTATAAGTTGCGAGATTGCCCTACATAATCCAACGCAATATTGGTTAAAGCAATATCCTGTTCCAGAACAGGGCCATGCCCACACCATTCGCTGCAGCGATGTCCCATAATTAAGCTATCATCTGCCAATTGCAGTGTGCAATCAATCAATGCATCTGTAATTGCTGTTTCATTCATAACAATTGTATCTGACTCCATGAAAAATTCTTTTAAAAAACCGGCGGTGCAAGGCACTACATATATTTCAATTCATCGGGCAGCTGATAAAAAGTGGGATGCCTATAAATTTTATCGTTAGCGGGATCGTACAAAGCATCCGCTTCATCGGGATTAGATGCATGAATGTATTTACTTTCAACCACCCAAATACTTATGCCCTCCATTCTGCGGGTATACACATCTCTGGCATTCTCAATTGCCATAGCAGCATCTGCAGCATGTAAACTACCCACATGTTTATGATCGAGCCCCTGCTTGCTTCTGATGAATACTTCCCATAAAGGCCATTCACGGGAATTAGAGGCCGGGGCAGCACCCCCTTCAATTTCACCATAATCGCCATAATAATATTTTTTTATTAACTGCAACATAAAAGTTACTTTAAAAATGATGAATTCAACTATCCTACAGGCATTTTGCTTTCAACCTGTGTTGTATTATAACGGTACTGCCTTGCTGCTTTTTTCTCGTCATACGCTAAAGCAGCTTCCCGAACCCAGGCACCATTTTCCCATGCCTGTACACGGGTTGCCAATCTTTCTTTGTTACAGGGGCCATTGCCTTTTACCACATTCCAAAATTCATCCCAGTTAATGGCACCAAAATCATAGTGCTGTTTTGCTTCATTCCATTTTAAATCTTTATCGGGCAAGGTCATTCCCAAAAACTTTACCTGTTCAGCACATACATCTACAAATTTTTGGCGCAACTCATCGTTGGTAAATCGTTTAATTTTCCACTGCATGCTTTGCGCAGTATGTGGTGAATCATTATCGGAAGGCCCAAACATCATTAACGAAGGCCACCACCAACGGTTGATGGCATCCTGACACATTTTACGTTGTGCAGCATTGCCTTTCGATAAAGTTAAAAGAATTTCGAAACCCTGCCGCTGATGAAAACTCTCTTCCTTACAAACCCTTACCATTGCACGGGCATAAGGCCCATAAGAGCAGCGCGATAAAGGCACCTGATTCATGATGGCAGCCCCATCTACCAGCCAGCCAATGGCACCCATATCGGCCCAGGTGAGGGTGGGATAATTAAATATGGAAGAATATTTTGCTTTGCCGCTGTGTAACTGCTGATACATTTCGTCGCGAGTAATACCCAGTGTTTCGGCAGCAGCATACAGATAGAGGCCATGGCCGGCTTCATCCTGCACTTTGGCCAATAAAATGGCTTTTCGCCTGAGTGATGGGGCACGGGTAATCCAATTTCCTTCGGGTAACATACCCACCACTTCGCTGTGAGCATGTTGCGATATTTGGCGAATTAATGTTTTGCGATATTCATCCGGCATCCAATCCTGCGGCTCAATTTTTATATCCTTATCTATTTTTTGCTGAAACTGCTCTGATAATTTTGTTGTATCCATAACCAACCATTTAGATTTCAAATATAAGAAAAATACAGGCTATTTACTAACAATTGTTAGTTTATTTAGCATCATAATCTACCCAAACTTCATCAGAAGCAGGATGACTTTGGCAGGTAAGTATAAAACCCGCAGCCACTTCATCAGGCTCCAAGGCATAATTTACCTCCATATTTACCTTACCTTTTAATAGTTTAGCACGACAGGTTGAACATACACCACCTTTGCAGGCATAAGGCACATCGGCGCCCTGTTGCTGGGCTGCATCTAAAATACTCATGCCATTAGCAGCCAATGGAAATTGAAAACTACGCCCGTCTAACTGTAAGGTAACTTTACTGGCAGACACACTTTTATTCACCTGATAAACAATAGCTGCAGTTCTTGGTTTGGCATGCAAGGCAGTAAACAGCTCAAAATGAATATGTTGCTCAGCAATACCTTTTTGCAGCAAAAAATCTTTAACAATGGTAATCATTTCAAAAGGGCCGCAAATAAAAAATTCGCTGGCAGAAAGATCAATTGCCTGTTTGGCTAAAACAGCACATTTTGGCGCATCAATGCGTCCTTCGTTCAATGGACTTTCTACTCTTTCCCTACTAAAAACAGGTATAAGTATAAAACGATCCATGTATTTATTTTTCAGTGCTTCCAAGGCTTCTTTAAATAGCATATCAGCACGGCTTTTATTGCCATACACTAATGTAAAGCTACTTTTAGTTTCGGTTTGCAGAGTAGCGGTAATGATGGATAAAATGGGCGTAATACCACTTCCTGCAGCAAATGCAACATATTTTTTTTGCTGTTCGGGATGTAAAGGGGTAAAAAATTTACCCATGGGGGGCATTAGTTCAATACTATCGCCGGGTTTTAAACAATGAAATGCATAATTTGAAAAAATACCATCCGGCAACAATTTTACAGCAATACGCCACCGTTGTTCGGAAGGAGCAGAACACAGTGAATAAGATCGCCTGACTTCTTCCCCATTGATATATGTCCGGAGGTTAATGTACTGACCTGCGGTAAATGCAAATGCAGCCTTCAGTTCATCTGGAATATCGAAACCAATTACAACAGCCGTATCGGTTTCATGGTATACTTCATTCACTTTTACCGGATAAAAATGTGCCACAACGAATGATTTAATTAATGATTTGGGGAAACTGGTTGATTGAGTACTATCCATTAATTTTTCAATCCGCCTACCAGAATGGTAATCATATTTTCTTCTAATACATCACCACTAATGCGTTGTTTACTTCTGTGCCAGCTTTCAATGCCGCTGATGGCATGCAACATAATCAGCACCGCTGTAGTTGCATCGATGGGTTTTATTTCTTTTTTTTGAATACCCGATTCTATAATGGCAGCAAAACGTTTGCGATAAGTACGCCGCTGATTTTGGAAATTAGACAGATAGGGATCTTCAAGGTATTTCCATTCCCGATCGCTCACATATACTTCATCAAAATGATCAATCATGCCATGTATATGAAAACGGAGAATCTTTTCTATTTTTTCAATACTACTGCAAGTTTCAGCTTCTACAGTTTCCATAAAATGCCCATAGCGATTGGCTACACTAAAACATATTTCGTGTAATAATTCACTTTTGCTTTTAATATGGTTGTAAAGGCTGGCGGCTTCTACGCCAACAATATCAGCCAGTTCACGCATACTGGCTGCTTTGTAACCTTTTTCTTTGAATAAAGTAGCGGCTTTGGCTACAATTACTTCTTTACGAGAGTTATTGGTGTCGGTTTTAATTCTTCCCATGCTGCAAAAATACACTAACTAACGTTAGCACCAAATGAAAGTTCATACCGTTAGTTTAAAGAGGGAATCCACTCATTGCCCATAAAAAAAGCCAAACAATGGGCGTAGCCAGTAACAAGGAATCGAACCGGTCTAAAAAACCACCATGCCCCGGCATAATTTGTCCACTGTCTTTTACACCCGCCATTCGTTTTAATTTGCTCTCCAACAAATCGCCGAAAGTTCCGGCCACCGTAGCAATAATGGTAATACCCCATGCAATGTTTAGCGAAATACCTGTAAACTGAATACCCAGAAAAGTAGCTACAATTATGGCTACAATAGCCCCACCAATGGTACCTTCCCAGGTTTTTTGGGGAGAAATAGCAGAAAGCGGCCTTTTACCGATAAAGGAACCCACCAAATAGGCCATGGTATCATTGATCCAGATGGTACCAATCAATAGCAATACAATGGCAAGCCCCGGAAAAATTTGTACGTTATTACTACCTGCTACAGGCCAAAAACCAATTCGAATATCCATCATTAAACTCCAGCTCAATGATATATAAATAAGCCCCAAAAAGGAATACCCGATTATTTTAAGATCTATTTCCTTCTTAAACACAATTTCTTTGGCCATTAAAAAAACAGCCATTAATAAAAACAAATACCATCCCAAACCATACATGGTTACCTGGCCCAATGGAAAAGGGTTATGAAAACGCCAAACCATAAAGCACCATCCCAAAAACATAACTCCATATTCATGCACCCATCCAATACCGTTGTAGGGCGGATATATTTTTTTAATTAATTGCTGATACTCATACCAGCAGCCAAAATGAATAAGGGTAAATAATATAAAAAAACTCCACTGATTAATCAGTAACCCCGACAGCATAATCATAACAAAAAGCAATGCAGTAAGTGTGCGGGTTTTAAATGTTTGCAGGTTCAATGCCATAGCAATTCGTTCAATTAATTTAAAAGCGACTGTTGTAATAAATGCTGTGCCACATCTTTCAAATGCATGGGCACATAAATTTCAATTTGTCCGAATATCAAGTAACTGCTGTCTAATTTATTCAGCACCTGAACCGGAATACAGTTTTCTTCCAAAACCCCTTTTATAATGCTGGCTTTCGGAAAATTTTGTGTACTGAATAACAAATACCAGGAGGGTTTATCCTTCATAAAAAAAGTTTATACCAATGATTGCTGCGTTGGTGTAACCTGCTTAAAGTAATTAAATAATGCTATCAACGCTATAACGGCTGCAATACCAATATACCAGGGAAAAGTTGTATCATCCAAAGCATCTTCTTTTAACTGTCCGTTTTTAGTAGCAAAATACAACATGGTTATAGCAAAGCCATTGTTTAAAAAATGCAACAAAATATTGAGCCATATATTTTTACCGTAATAATAAATATAGCCTAAAATAATGCCCAGTGCAATACGGGGTAAAAAACCATAATAGCTGGTGTGCGATGCACTGAAAATGATACTGGTAATAATGATGCCTACTGCCGCATTTTTAGTCCATTTTACCAGAATATTTTGTAACCCTCCTCTGAAAAAAGTTTCTTCAAAAATGGCAGGCGCAATGGCAATAACGAACAATGTGTACAGGTAATCGCCAAAATTTTTCATGGAAGCCATCCCTTTCACGCCATCAGTATATGCTTTTTCCATTGCCTTAAAACTCACTTCCCATTTGTGTGGAATGGGAATAATTTGGTTGAGCTGCGTTAATGCACCACTTAAAAACAAACCCGCAAATACCATTGCAATCACCAAATATACCTGACGAATATTTACTTTACGATTATATTGCATGTATTGCAAAGGCTTGCGGCTTAATAACAATGCTAAAAAATATGCCGGCAAAAAAAACATACAAAAAGACATTACCAACTGAATTAGTTTGGCTGCATTAGCATAAGCCGGTAATAAAATATCGGTAGCCATGCTGGTAAACGATTGGTGCGTCATCATCATCCAAATAATTACTGCCAATACACTACTCACTACAATACCCATTCCCGCAAAGCCAATCAAAATAGCCAACTGCCCAAAATAAGAAATTTTACTACTACGTAAAACAGTTTTTTCTGCTGTAAAGGCATCAAAACCATCATGTACCGGTGTTGTATTTTCAATCATATCCATAATTTATCTGTAAGATTGTAAATTTGCGCTTTGGTTGTTAACTAACCAATTAATTTTTAATAGAATGGTAAAAATAGGAAACATCAGCTTACCGGCCTCCCCTTTATTGCTGGCTCCTATGGAAGATGTGAGCGATCCTCCTTTTAGGGCAGTATGTAAAGAGAATGGGGCAGACTTAATGTACACCGAATTTATATCGAGTGAAGGATTGATTCGTGATGCCATTAAAAGCAGAAGAAAATTAGACATATTTGATTACGAACGCCCCATTGGCATACAAATTTTTGGCGGCGATGAAGAAGCCATGTCGCTCAGTGCTAAAATTGTGGAAACCGTACAACCCGATTTGGTTGACATTAACTTTGGTTGCCCGGTTAAAAAAGTAGTCAGCAAAGGTGCCGGAGCCGGCGTTTTAAAAGATGTTGATTTAATGGTACGCCTGACCGAATCCGTTGTAAAATCTACGCATTTGCCGGTAACTGTTAAAACCCGTTTGGGTTGGGATGAGCAATCTAAAAATATTGAAGAAGTAGCAGAACGCTTGCAGGATGCGGGCATTAAAGCATTAGCCATTCATGGCCGCACCCGTTCACAAATGTATAAGGGAGAAGCCGACTGGACGCTGATTGCCAAAGTAAAAAATAATCCGCGCATCAAAATTCCCATTTTTGGAAATGGCGATATTGACTCACCCGAAAAAGCATTTGAATACAAAAACAGGTATGGTGTAGATGGCATCATGATTGGCCGCGCCGCTATTGGCTATCCTTGGATTTTTCGTGAAATTAAACATTATTTCGTAACACAAACAGTATTACCTTCACCAACTATACGGGAACGGATTGACGTTTGTAAAAACCATCTTTTAAAATCGGTTGAATGGAAGGGTCCCATTGTTGGCATTAATGAAATGCGCCGCCACTATGCCAATTATTTAAAAGGCTTACCGGGCATTAAAGAGTACCGCAACAGATTGGTAACCGTAAAAGAAACAGAAGAAATTATTGCCATCTTATCTGAAATTGAACAGAATTATGAAGGGTACAGTTTTGAGCGCACACCCATTGAACTGATTAACTATCACGAGAAATGCCCGGTATAATATTATGTTACCGGCAACAAATCGTGGTGCAGCGCATGTTGCGTTGCTCACTTGTACGTTCCTATCGCTAAGCGGCAAGCAGCAATTACAGCATCACTGTTTAATAGCGGCCAAAAATTTAGGAGATAAAGGCGAAACAAAAGAAGAAAAATAGTGCGTTAACATACCTGCTTCATTCACAAGGTATTTATTAAAATTCCAAACTGGTGCCTGATTATTCCATCCATTCCTGTTCGCATCACTCAACCATTGAAACACAGGATGCTGCACCTGAGATTTTACCACAACCGATTTTTGCATTAACTGAAATTGAACTCCGTAATTCAAACTGCAAAAATTTTTAATATTGGCATCCGTATCCGGTTCCTGATTTTTAAAATCATTGGATGGAAATGCCAGGATGATCAACCGGTCTTTATAAGTTTCATATAATTTCTGTAACGCATTATACTGCGCCGTAAAACCGCAATTACTGGCAGTATTTACCAGTAATACTTTTTTCCCGTGTAAAGATGAAAAGTTGAAAACGGAGCCATCAGATTGAATGGCGTGCAAAGTGTAAAAATCTACCGGCGGTATCACTTGTTGTAAATTGAGCAGATAATTTTTTTTATCCGGCATCCACTTACCTGTTTGCATGGTAATGGGATATATCCATTTCAACAAACTTTGTTTTACTGTCATACTATATTTTAAAATGTACTAACAATGCAACACATCATTGATGGATGTTGTTCAAAAAAACGCATCATTTACCGAATCAGCCATTTAAAGAGTTTCAGCTTTCCTTTAAAAGGCGGGTATTTGATAGCCGGATCAAACCAAACCGGCGTTTGCATTACCGCTTTTTTATGACTGAAGGTATCAAAGGAATATTTTCCATGGTATAAGCCAATACCACTGGCACCCCTGCCGCCAAAAGGCAGGTTAGGATTGGTTAAATGCCAACTGGCATTATTAATGCAGGCACCACCTGATGGTATTTTTTGTATCCAATCTTCGGCATTTTTTTGAGATTGCGTAAACACATAAAACGCCAGTGGATTTGGGTTTGCTGAGATGATATTATCTACTTCTTCAGGTGTATGAAAGGGAATAACAGGTAAAACCGGGCCAAAAATTTCTTCTTTCATCACAGCCCCGTTTAAATCAGTAACAG
The DNA here is from genome assembly GCF_058798575.1 of Hydrotalea sp. GW822-HT8A01. Taxonomy (NCBI): domain Bacteria; kingdom Pseudomonadati; phylum Bacteroidota; class Chitinophagia; order Chitinophagales; family Chitinophagaceae; genus Hydrotalea; species Hydrotalea sp. GW822-HT8A01. Next base: position 1,599,717 of record NZ_CM179506.1, on the reverse strand, counting down.
CTAATAAACTTGGCGCTATATAAAGATTTTCTTTTTGAAAGGTGCCACCCTCTAATACCGTTCCCTGTTCCAAATAGCCCACTACTCTATTCCACTGTTTTTCATTAATCATTTTACCATAATCAGGACTACCGGCAACATCATCCCCAAAAAATTGTTGAATCACTTTTTTCAATTCCTGCACAAACGCATCATAGACAGATTGGTGTACCATAACATAATCTGGTGCCACGCACATTTGACCACAGTTGGAAAATTTAGTTACTGCAATCCGCTTTGCAGCAACAGCTATATTTGCATCTTTATCCACCAAACAAGGGCTTTTACCTCCCAATTCTAAAGTAATAGGTACTAAGTTTTCAGCAGCCATTTTATAAATAATTTTACCAACGGCTGTGCTGCCGGTATAAAAAATATAATCGAATGTAAATGAAAGTATCAGAGCAGGTACCACAACAGCACCATCTCCCTGAATGCAAGCAATATAATTTTTAGAAAAAGTGGTATCAATTATTTTTTGTAACACATTTGCAGTTGCCTCCGCAAACTCACTCGGTTTTACCACCACCACATTACCTGCAGCAATACTGCCTACTAATGGACTTAATAATAATTGAACCGGATAGTTCCATGGCGCAATGATTAATACAACGCCCCAAGGTTCTGCATATAGTTTACTGGAAGAAGGCAGATTCGCTAAATTAGTACCAACAATTTTTGGCTTTATCCAATTTTTTAAATGGTGCAGAGCATGATTTATTTCAGCCACCACCATCCCAATTTCCGTAACCCAGGCTTCTTCCCTGCTTTTTTTTAAATCAGCTTCCAGCGCAGTATACAAGTCATTTTCAAATTGAAGAACGGCTGCTTTTAAATTCAGTAACTGCTGCTTTCTAAAAGCATAAGTTTTGGTAACCCCTGATTGAAAATTCGTTCTTAAATCATTGAGAAAAGACAAATCATTCGGCTGCATATCAATTAATTTCAAAGAAAAGATAAAGAAAATAACGCTACAAATAAAACCCAATCATTGATAGCACAAAAAGGGCCATTGCAAGTAATTGCAACAGGCCCTATCTAACAAAAACGACTACCACAAATTTTTAATTATTGAATAGTGTAAATGAAGCTGTTTGCACTTCATTACTGTTGGTACCAATCATCACTTCATATTTTCCGGGCTCAGTAACATATTTTAACTGGCTGTTATAAAACTTTAATACATCAATCGTTATCGGAAAGTCAACTGTTTTGGTTTCGCCCTTTTTTAAAAATATTTTTTGAAATCCTTTCAACATTTTAACCGGTCGGCTAATAGAAGCCACTTCATCACGCAGGTATAGTTGTACCACTTCCTCCCCATCATAATTACCGGTATTCGTAACATTTACTGATGCATGAATGGTTCTTCCATTTTTCAAATTAATGTCAGATAAAGTAACCGGGGAATAATGAAAACGTGTATAACTTAATCCAAAACCAAACGGAAACAGGGGTGCGTTAGGAATATCTAAATAGTCTGATTTAAATTTGGTTGGGCCACCTAAAACATAAGGCCTGCCTGTATTTAAGTGATTGTAATACACCGGAATTTGCCCTACACTATAAGGGAAAGAAGCGGTTAATTTCCCGGAAGGATTTTCATGGCCAAACAACACATCTGCAATACCATTGCCGGCTTCGGTGCCACCAAACCATACATCTACAATGGCTGTAGCCATTTGGCTTTCTTTTACCAACGTCATAGGCCTTCCGTTAAATAACACAATTACTACCGGCTTTCCGGTTTGCACCAGTGCATGCAATAGTTTTTGCTGACTTTCGGGTAACCCTATATCAGCCCTGCTGGATGATTCACCCGACATATCGGCAGCTTCACCTAATGCAGCCACCACCACATCTGCTTGCATAGCAGCGGCCACTGCTTCCTGAATCATGGCATCTGATGATGTAGGCCCCATTTCAATTTCAGGTCCAAATACATTTACTTTTTTATTGAAGAGGGTATCATCTGAAATATTAGCGCCTTTGGCATAAACAATTTTCACCTGTTGGCCGGCCACATTTTCCATTCCTTCCTTCAAAGTAACTGCATGATGCCAGTCACCGGAAACACTCCAGGTACCCAGCATATTTCTTCGGCTATCAGCCAAAGGACCAACCAAGGCAATGGTACCGGTATGTTGTAAAGGCAATACGCTATTGTTGTTTTTTAATAATACACAAGCTTTGGCAGCAGCTTTTCGGGAAAGTGCTATATGTTCGGGCGATAAAATAACAGATGCTCTGTTGGCTGAAACATTACGATATGGGTTGTTAAACAATCCCAATTTATATTTGGCTTCCAGCACTCTTCTACAGGCAGTATTAATATCATTCAAGGTTACTTTGCCTTCCTGTAATGATTTTTTTAAAGTGGTTAAAAAACCTTCGCCCACCATATCCATATCTAACCCTGCTTTTAAAGCCAGTGCAGAAACCTGTTGCAAATCACCCAAACCATGTGCTTCCATTTCATTTACAGATGTATAATCGCTCACCACAAATCCATTAAATTGCCATTGCTTACGCAATAAATCGGTTAACAACCAACGGTTACTCGTTGCCGGAACATCATCAATTACATTAAACGAACTCATTACACTACCTGCACCGGCATCGATAGCAGCTTTATAAGGGGGTAAATATTCATTATACATTCTGATGCGGCTCATATCTACCGTATTATAATCACGGCCACCTTCAGCAGCACCGTATAATGCAAAATGCTTTACACAAGCCATAACGGTATTATCTTGCTGAAGATTATTGTTTTGATAACCACGCACCATGGCACCGGCAATAGCGCTGCCTAAAAAAGCATCTTCCCCTGCACCTTCCGCGATACGGCCCCAACGGGGATCGCGGCATATATCTACCATGGGCGAAAAGGCCCAACTCAATCCATCTGCAGTAGCTTCAATTGCTGCAGCACGGGCAGTTTGTTTAATTAAAGTGGTATCCCAACTACAAGCCAGGCCTAATGGAATAGGGAAAGTTGTTTTATGACCATGAATCACATCAGAACCAAAAATTAAGGGAATGTGTAACCTGGATTTTTCCACTGCCAGCCGCTGTGCCTGTAATACCTTATCGGCGCCAATTACACCAAATAAACCACCCACCTGTCCGTTTTTAATTTTGGTTTCTACATCAGTGCTTACTACGGCGCCGGTTGGAATACCTCCTCCGGGTGTCAGCAAATTCAACTGCCCAATTTTTTCTTCCAGCGTCATTTGCTGCATTAATTTTTCAATGAATTGGTGCATTTTAACCGAAGCAGGTAATTGCTGTGCTATTGCAGAATAATTGAACATCATCACAACAGCGAATAATAAAGACGTTTTTTTCATACTTTGTATTTTTGGGTAATGCAAATTTATTTTACAAGAACAGGTTTTGTTCTTTGCGATATTCCATTTTCATTCAAGGCTTCAATGGCAAAATAATAAGGCTTTTCTTTATCCATTCCTTTGTACCAATACTCATTTTGGTTATATACCATAATTGAATTGTAAAGCTTATCAGGCTGTGTTCCAAAATAAATATTATATGCATAGGCATTATTAACGGTTTGCCATTTCAGCCAGCCACTCCGCTTGTCTTTTTCTGTTCTCAAAACAATAAAGTTTTTAACAGAATCGGGAACACTACCCATTCCTTTTCCAAAAACACGCAATCCACTAATAGCAAATTTTCCCGTAGGCATATGTATGTTTTCTAATTTTATAAAACGGGTTTGCACCGGTGTTGGTAGTTCTACATAATCATGTGGTATATCAGATGTATTCAAAGATTTATCTACTAAAACAGTCCAATTCCTGCCATCTGCGGACTGATACAATTTATATTGATGGAAAGAGCCGGATTGTTTTCCTAAAAAACTACTGTCTACATTTTGATCGGCATAGTTGATTTGAATGGCATATACAGAATCCTGAGCGCCCAAATCTGTTTGAATCCATTCTCCTTTTTTGCCGGTAGCGGCACTCCAGTAGGTTTTAATATTTTCATCTACAGCATTATTCGGCTCAAACGCACCCAATGTTGAAGATACCTGAACAGGTTTGTTGTAATTCAGCAACATCCATCCCGTAAAGCCACTACCGTTTAAAGTAGCATGGTTACTGTTTTTAATTACATTGGGTAAATAATGTGGATAATCGCCAAATGAAGTGTTACAATATATCACATCATCTTCATCAAAACCGGCAGGCCATATTCCCAACCTTCTTTCAAAATTGTTTTTAACACTAATAACCATGGTTGAAACATGCCACCAGTTATTCCATGCATCCTGAAAAGTGCTGCCATGACCGGCACCATGGGCAAAACCTCCGGGTTTAAATGAAAGCGGATCAGATTGTGGCGTAAAAGGACCTAAAGGATGTTCACCCACAACCACACCATCAGCATAGCCACTAAATTCAGTACCCGGTGCGCCGTATTGTAAATAATATTTGTTATTGTGTTTTGTCATCCAGGCACCTTCAATAAATGGATCTAAAAAGGTATTGTCCATATACTCACCAAAACGTTGCCATCCATAACGCCAGGGTTCCAATAAATACATTTCTTTTCTGGAACCCATAGGTGCCAGATTATTCCTGTTTAATTCAATACCGTATAACGGATATCGATTGCTGCTACCATTATACATGTACAATTTACCATCTGTATCTACAAAAAAATCGGGGTCCCATCCACCAATTGCAAAGGAATCAACCAAAGGTTTCCATTCATTTGCTTTAGGATTAGTGCTCATCCAAACAGAAAAATTTGAAGTATAAGTAGAGCCAAATACAATCATTGTATCGCTTAATACAGCAACAGCAGGAGCGCAAAGCTCATCATAGCCAGCATTCCAGGGACGCAAAAATTTACGGGAAACAAAATTCCAGTGTAACATATCAGTACTCCACCAATAACCCCACTGATTGGTAGAAAACAAATAATAATCATTCTTATAGCGAACAATTACCGGATCGGCAGTTGCACGGTGACGGCCGGCCTCACTAAAATTTGGAATGGGTGTATAACCATAATCAATATTAATAGGATTACAATAAGTTTTCTGTTGCCATTGCGCTTGTACGCCATGTACAAAGCACAATATTATCAAAAGCGAAAAAAATTTAACTTTCATTGTTTAATTATTTTTCTGTTGCAACCATGGGCTTTGGAAACCTAATTTTATTAACCCTCCCTGTACTTCTTTACTGCTCATGAATAATTTCCATAACAATCCGGTTCTATAATTTTCAATCATTACCACTATTGGGCCTTCATCAATTGCCAGATAGGAAGAAGCAAACCAGTTTTTTGATAAATTAAATGCATCTTTAAAACCATATTCACCCCAAAGTTTTGAGCCAAGACTATCATAAAAAAAACGCAATGCTTTCATTGAATATTCGGGCGTATAGGGAAAAGCAGACAAAGCTGCAGTTGGCGCAATGGTACCCGCATCATTTGTAGGTGAAAAAGCATTGTAACCATTGTAGGTATCGCAGGCGGTTAAGCCCCAGCAATTGGGCCCATAGCCTTTAAACTGCTTTGGATTAGCCAAACAATAGGCATGATTAATTAATGTATGATTGCGATTTTGTTCCCAATAATTAGCATAGTGGTCTTTTAAACCACGAGGGTCAAGCCCCAGAAATGAGTATTGAGAAAAAAATAATGGCCCACCACCATCAAAACCCAATGGCAGGGTAATACCATAAAACTGTTTACCATTTTTAAAAAAATCGCTTTGTACCCAGCCCTGATGATACACATCGGCAGAAACGGGATATCGGGTTCCAGATGCAGCCAGCACATAAGTAATTAAACATTCATTAAAACCACGTATCGGAAAATTCATGGCCCATCCATTGTTGGGGCTCCAGTGCCAATACAAAATTGTTTGTCCGCCTTTGGTGAACCAGTTCCATTCTATATCATTCCATAACCAATTAATACGGTTTCTGATTTCTGTTTCTACTGCATTATCATTTGTAAAATATTGCCTGGCACATAATAAACCCTGAAACAAATAAGCTGTTTCTACCAAATCAGCGCCATCATCTTTTCTACTGAAAGGAATGGTAACACCGGTTGTGCCATTCATCCAATGTGGAAATACACCATGATAGGAATTAGCTTTTGAAAGAAAGCGAATCATTTTCAGCAACCTTGCAGCAATGGTATCACGTGGTACCCATTTCCTGTCTGCTGCCACAATCATAGCCATTACGCCAAAACCGGTACCGCCGGTAGTTACCACTTCATCACCATAATCATAAGCCACATTGCTGCGTTCACGTGCCATACCACTAACGGGATGAGCAAAATTCCAGAAATATTTAAATGTTTGTTGTTGTACCAAATCTAACAGCGCACTGTCTGATAATCTTGAATTGCCTGCTTTATATTGAGCAAAGGATGCAGGCATTATAGCAATCATACACAACAAAATAAAACATAATTTTTTCATAAGAAATGTTTTTTCAATAATGCAATATTTCATTTACAGATAAGGTGCCGTAAAACCTAAATTACGCATACCATTTTGCACTTCCGGACAAGAAGTAAACAGGTTCCATAACAACCCCGATCTGTAATTTTCAATCATAATAATTTCAGGACCCTGATCAATAGCCAGATAACTGCTGGCAAACCAGATGTTGGTTAAGTTGAATGCATCGGTAAATCCATATTGCCCCCAAATTTTATCGCCTAATTTGTAATAGAAAAATCGGATAGCGGCCATAGATTCTGTTGGTGTATAGGGCAAAGAGGCAATAGCAGCAGTGGGACTAATTACACCCACATCATTAGTTGGGGAATGTGCTGAATAACCGGAAACATTATCATCGCTGGCGGTAAGCCCCCATACAGCGCTGCTGTACCCATTATAATGTGCAGGATTGGCCACACAATAAGCATAATTTATTTTTGCATGTGCTGTGTTTTGTATCATATAATTGGCATAAACATCATTCAACCCATTGGGATTAATACCGAGAAAAGAATAATGCGCAAAAAACAATGGGCCGCCTAATGCAGGTCCTAACGGTAATACATTTTCGTAATAGGTATTTCCGTTCTTCATACCTCCATTCGAAGCCCATCCATTGGTATATACAGCCTGATTAATGGAAGAGGTGGTTGAAGATGCTGCAAGCACATAAGTAATTAAAGCTTCATTCCATCCCTTAATCTGTATATTCATATTCCAGTTATAATTAGGGCTCCAGTGCCAGTAAAGCACCTGCTGATTATTTTGTGTAAACCAATTCCATTCTACTCCATTCCATAATTTGTTAATGTTGTTGCGCAAAGTGGTTTCCGTTGTACCAGCCCCATTAAAATATTGTCGGGCACACAATAAGCCCTGCATTAAATAAGCAGTTTCTACCAAATCAGCTCCATTGTCTTGCGTACTAAAAGGTACCGTTGCCCCAGTGGCGCCATTTATCCAATGCGCAAAGGCACCATGGTAACGCGTACAATTATTCATCAAAAACGAAACAATGGTATTGATTCTGTTCAGTCCGTCAGTTCTGGAAATAAATCCACGATTCACGCCAACCAGTATACTCATGATACCAAATCCGGTACCGCCTGTTGTTACCACATCGCCAGACGTATTTCTTTCTCTTGCCATACCACTTACCGGATGACCAAAATCCCAAAAATATTTAAAGGTTTGTTGTTGCACCAACGTAAGCAATGCAGTATCGGCAATTTGGGGAAATTTATCGGTTGAATCGATGGCTGTAATGAGTTTAACCGAAACCGGCGATTGTAAATTTCCTCCGGCTTTTGATTGTAATGCAGTTGATACAGTTAAAGTATATAACGTAATAGGGTTAATGTTATTAACAGGTTGTATTAAAACTGCACTATCATTATTTTGCAATGTAGTATTGATGGGTATTACTACACCACTGCCACCCACTAATTGAATACTGTTTGCCAATGAAGTGTTATTAATGGGGGCTGTAAATGAAAATAAAATGAAGGGAGTTGTATTTACATTGTAATAGGTAAATCCGCTGTATTGCCCATTTACCTTTAAACTGTTCAGGCTAAATGATGCCGGTGCAGGTGCAGGGCCTGGTAAAACAGTTGTATCTTTTTTCTTGCAACCGCTAAAAAAAACAAGCAGCATAAAAGCCATCCAACCGTTTTTAAAAAAAAGTTTCATAATAAAAGTAAAAAGTGCATCCTGCTGTACGCATGATTACCACAGGACACACTTTTTTATTTACAACAATGAAAAAATTATTTACCCAAATTTTGTAACTGATACAAAGCTTTTACATCTGCTGCAGCAATGGCTTTATTGTATATACGCACCTCATCCATAGCACCTGGCATATAACTGGCCCACCCCTGCGCACTACCTGCAGTACCCAATGAAGGTGTTGTATTAAACTGCATAGTACCAAAAATTAAAGCTGACGCATTTTGAAAAGTTAATGGACCATTTCCTGCTTTTACGGTAGTATTGATAGCGCTGCCATTTAAATAAGTAACAAATGTAGAAGTGGTAGCATCGTAAGTCAACACAATATGTGACCATTTATTCCAGATATTGCCTGCGGCAAAAGTACCCAACCATTGGTCGTTATCAGTTGTAGGATTCACCCAGTTTTCAATATGCGCTTTTAAATTTGCATTGGTAGGTGTACTGCCATTTTCAAAGAAAATATCAATATTGCCCCAAAAATCCTGCGTATTGGATAAGCAAACCAATCCAAAAGTACCATTTGTGTTTTGTGGTGAATTTACCCAAAATGAAATGGTAAAACTTTTTAAACCCACCACTGCACTGCTGGGTGTAGTAATAAAATAGCCGTTATTGGCACCTTGCAAGGCATTTCCCTTAATACCAGTTGTAAATGAAGTACCTACTCCGTTGCCATTTTTATTTGAAACACTGTCAATCAGCGAGTTTTCAAAGCCCCAATAGCCCACCAGATTAGAAGCTGCAATTTCTCTTGATGTTGTATAACCCCCAAATGTTTGGGCAGGTGCATAACTGGCAGGATCGAAGGATTTTTGGCAGGAAGTTATTCCAACGGCCAACAATAAAATTCCGGAAATATATGTTGAAAAATTATATTTTTTATTCCGTTTCATAATCAGAAGTTTAATTAATGAATAAAACAATTAGTATCCGGGATTTTGAACCAATACCCCGCCACTAATATCAATTTGGTTTTGAGGAATAGGCCATACTTCATTTTTACCGGCTTTCCAACCTAATGGGCCAAAAACAGTGGCTGCACGGCCCTGACGAATTACATCAAAATAACGATCAAACTCCATGGCCAGTTCAACCCTTCTTTCGTGCCAAATGGCATTACGAAGTGTAGCCTGATCGGTGGTAACAACCGGGGGTAAATCAACTGCAGGGTTAGCACTTTGTGCTCTGGCACGGGCTCTTACTTTTTCTAAAGAAGCCAATGCTGCTGCTGTGTTACCCAATTCATTATTCGCCTCAGCATTCATTAACAACACTTCAGCATAACGAATTACCCGAACATTTTGATCGGCACCCTGATTATCCACTAACGCTAATGCAAAGGGAACATAAGATTTCATGTTATACATGGAAGGAGCACCGGCCTGCGGCAACGGCACTACATCACCATCCGGTGTAGTAGTACCGGCAAACATAATGGTTGCATTTAAACGCGGATCACCGGGCTCAAATTCATTCACCAAATTTTGGGTTGGTACATTAAAACCCCATCCTGCATTAGCATCTCGGTTACCCTGCACCTGTGAATACTGGCTATTAGAGAGCCCGCCATTGCCCGCAACATAATTGCACTGAATTTCAAAAATGGATTCTACATTATTCTCATTCGGAATTCTAAACAACTTATACGGACTAGGGAAAAGACTATAGGTACCCGATGCAATAATTTGATCGGTATATGTTTTTACATCACTCCATTTTTTCTGATACATGGCAACTTTGGCGTGCAAAGCTAATGCCGCACCTTTGGTAGCATGGCCAATATCGGCAGGGCCATAAGTAGCGGGTAAAACGCCGGCAGCATCTGTTAAATCCTGTTCAATGGCAGTATACACATCAGCAGGTTTACTTTGTACAGGGTTTAATTCAGCAGGTTTTGACGGCACATGTAAAATGAGTGGAATATTTCCGAAAGCGCGTACCAATCTAAAATAAGAATAAGCCCTTACAAATTTTGCTTCTGCCAAATACCGTGCTTTTAAAGTTGCATCCATATTAATATTGGGCACATTATCAAGCACCTGATTACATAAGTTAATATTCTGATACTGGCCTGTCCAAAAACCATCTAACTGGCCATCAGTAGCTGTTACAGTAAAATTATCGTAAGCGTTAATGAAAGTAGCATCGCTGGGCACACTGCCTTTTGCTGCATCATCAGATCCTACGCTTTCTACACAAATAGGGGCAAAAGCCACATTATTCCAACTACGTAAATTTCCATAAATGGCGTTTACTGCATTAGCTGCATCGGTAGCGGTTTTCCAAATTTGTGTAGCGGGTTGCTGACCCTGAACGGGTACTTCCAAAAAATTTTTTGAGCAACCGGAAACAATCACTGCCATCGACAAACATAATATTGCCGGCTTTACCACCCGGGTGACCAATTTTATTTTCAATATATTTTTCATAATAATATGCTTTAATAAGTTTAGAAAGAAAGATTTACACCAAAGTTGTAAATAGCAGATAACGGATAGGTATTGTTGTCGATACCAATATTACCCGGGCTACCACCCACTTCAGGAGAGAAACCTTTGTAGCTAAAGAAATTAAATGCATTTTGCGCATTTACATATAGCCGAAGTGTTTGGATACCTAAATGTTGTAAACGGGCATTCGGTAAAGTATAACCCAATTGCATATTTCTAATTCTGAAATAGCTGCCACTTTCTACATACCATGAATTGGGCCAGTAATTATTACCACCGCCAATATTTACAGAAGGGTAACTGTTAGAAGTATTTACACCATGCCAGCGGTTATTGTAAAAATCCTGTGTCCAGTTTTCAGCACCATAACGCAAACCCTTATTGGCATTGTACACATCTACACCTGCTACTCCCTGAAAATCAACCGACAAATCAAATTGTTTGTAAACAAAATTGGTACTGATACCATAAATGTATTTTGGATTTGGGTTGCCCAATACTACTCTGTCGTTAGCAGATATGGGTCCTACGCCTGTTGTGCTGGCATATTTAAAATCGCCCGGTTGAGCATTGGGTTGAAATAAGTTACCGGATTTGTCTTTGTAATTCGCTACATCTGCAGCAGTTTGAAAAATGCCCACTACTCTGTATCCATAAAATACCCCAATAGGTTGGCCTACTGTTGTTAACGTAGTAAACTGACCACCGGTAGCACCGGAACCACCATCATAAATTTTTTGCCCGCCTGCACTGTTACTTAAAAATTTATTTTCATTATAAGAAACATTACCATTAATAGAGTAACTGAAATCTTTGTTTACATTATCATGCCAGTTCAACGATAATTCAAAACCCTGATTTTGTGCATCACCCACATTAGTTGTAATAAATTGGTTGGCCAATCCTGCAGAGCCCGGCAAATAAACATTCATAATAATATCCTGTGTTTTTTTATTGTACACATCTGCCTCAATAGTTAAGCGACTATTTAGAACAGAGGCTTCCAGGCCAATATCTGTTCCAACACTCTTTTCCCATTTTAATGGTGGTGGAGGAATGGATGCAACACTTACACCCTGCGAAACGGTACCACTATTGCCATAAATTACACTGTATGCGCCGCCTGAAACGGTTTGTTGTGTACTCACAAATGTGGGTACACCTGCATTGCCCACTTTACCCCAACTAGCCTTTAATTTCAGCGAATTAAATATGTGTTGATTGCGCATAAAATTTTCCTGAGAAACAATCCATGCAGCACCTATAGATGGGAAATATCCCCATCTTTCACTTCCGGTAAATTTAGAAGAACCATCTGCACGCATGGTAGCATTCAACATGTATTTATTTTTAAACGCATAATTGATTCTTCCAAAATAAGAGGAGATGGTAGATTGTAATGGATATTGCTGGTTATAACTATTATCCACATCATTTACATAGGGGTTATTACCCAAACCCAAAAACCAGTTACCGGAATTAACATTCGGAACATTTTGTGCAGATGCTGAAATAAAATTATAATTATTCCATTCCGCATGCTGACCGGCTAAAATAGTTACCCGATGATTGGTAGCAAATGTGTTGGAATAAGTAATGGTATTTTCTGCGATCCACGATCTGTTTTCACCTCGGGAAACACCCAGGTTACTAACAGAATTTTGTTGCGTAGAGGTAGCTTTATAAACAGGCACATAATTTTTAGATTCATTATCGCCATATACCCCGCTAATGGTTGTTTTAAAATCAAAGTGACTGGCAAAGCGAATATCTACATAAGCATTACCGGTAAAGTTGTATCCTCTGCTATATGAATTATTATAATCTAATGTTGCCTGCGGATTGCTAACTGCAGAACCCAATCCATAATAACCCGGATCGCCATAAGTAACACCATCGGCAAATTTTACAGGTAAAACAGGAGGAGCAGCATACAATGCATGCCAGATACCACCCGGTGCATTGTGCGAGTTATTAAAATTACCAATAACAGTATACCCGGCTTTGATGTTTTTAGATATTTGCATATCATTACTCAAGTTGGCAGTATAACGGGTATAGTCGTTTGTTTTTAAAATACCTTGTTGAGTTAAATAACCCAAAGAAAAATTATAGGTGTTTTTATCAGAACCACCGGTTACCGATACCTGATGATTGGTAATGATGGCATTGCGTAAAACCTGATCAAACCAATTGGTACCTGTGCCAAATTTCGAAGAATCTAAGAAGTTGGTAGCCCCTGTCATTCTGCCCAATTCATTAAATAAAACAGCATATTGATGAGCATCGGCCATTTTTACCTGATTGGTAGCTTTTTGATAACCCACATAACCTGTATAATTAACTACCGGCTTTCTATTAGCACCCGTTCCTTTTTTAGTTGTAATAATTACAACACCATTGGCCCCTTTAATACCGTATATAGCTTCGCTGGAGGCATCTTTTAAAATACTGATAGATTGAATATCGGCGGGGTTTAAAAAATTAACGTCATTTAACCAAACACCATCTACCACATATAACGGGCCGGTATTTGACCAATAAGTACCTAGGCCTCTAATGTTGATTTGTGGTGCACTACCCGGTGCGCCAGAGTTGGTAATTTGCACACCGGCTACCTTACCCTGTAATGCACTAATGGGATTAACAGAAGCCTGTTTTGAAACTTCAGAACCTTGAATGGTAGCAATTGAACCCGTAACATCCTGTTTACGTTGGGTACCATATCCCACTACTACTACCTGATCTAACTGTTTCTCGGAAGCAACCAATGATATATTAATCACATTCTGGTTATTTACTTTTACTTCCTGTGTGGTATAGCCAATATAGGAAACAATTAAAACCGCATTAGGCGCAACATTCAATGAGTAATTACCATTATTATCGGTAACCGTACCTTTTGATGTACCCTGAATGGAAATACTTACGCCGCTTAACGGTTCTCCTTTTTCGTTTACTATTTTTCCCGTTATTTTAATATCCTGTTCATCTGGATTAACAGAACGAATGGCAATTAAATTATTGCTTAAAATTTTATAGGTTAAACTGGTGCCGGAAAATAATTGGTCAAGCACAGTTTCAATGGCCGCATTGTTAACGTTGAGGTTTACCTTTTCCTTCAGGTCTTTCAAGCGGCTGTTGAATAAAAATCTGTATCCGCCCTGCTGCTCAATATTTCCCAGCACCTTGGCTATTTCTGTTTTATTCATTTTTACAGAAACCGTTTGCGCATGGGTACCGGCAGTGGCATTAAAAATGCAAAAAATACTAAGTAGTAGTGTTAGTTTCATATAAATTAATGGCTTTAAGGGAAGACGCAACTTCCCTGCAACAGCAATCGATTTTTTCATACATTAGTGTTTGAATAAGTGAATAATGCTAAGAACCTGCTATTCATAGCAAGCATTCTGGTGTTTTTCCGGCGGGGAATGTTGCAGCATTTCCCGCTTTTTTTTGAATATAGTTGTTGATTTAACCGGAGTTGAGGATGGGCATAGGCAGTCGTTTTAAAATTTGAATTAATAAATGGTAACCGTTTTATCTTTTATTTCATAATGAAAATTGGTAGAAAATTTTAACGCATCAAGCGCTTGAGTTAGCGTTTCATTTACAAAAGAACCGTTTAGCCTTATATTTTTATATCTGTCATTTTTAAACACAAATTGTACATCGTACCAACGTTCTAACTGGTGCGCTACTTCATCAAAGCTTTCATCTATAAAACACAATCGGTTTTTAGTCCATGCAGTTTCAATTTTTAATGAATCATCCTGTTGTAGCGGTGTTAAGTTTTTAATGGCAACAAGATTATCATCTAAGTTTTTCAAAACAGGTTGTATGTTTTTCTGCGCATTTACAGAATCAGGCACATTCAACACTACTAATTTTTCATTGGGTTTCAGAAAGTACTTTTCATCCGGGCGACTATGCAAAGTAACCTGCACCAAACCCCTTACCAGACTGGTTTCTACGGTTTTATCATTCGGATATGAACGTACATTGAATAAGGTACCTAATACCCTTACATCAATCAGTTTGGTATGGATGATAAAGGGTTTCGCAGCATTTTTTGCAACATCAAAAAATGCTTCACCGGTCAAATAAACTTCACGTTGTACATTTCCAAAACTTTTATAATACCATAATTTACTATCGGCATTGAGCCAAACGGTAGAACCATCTGGTAATATAATTTTTGTTTTAGATGCATTTTTTGTAACAATTTCATTAGGTATTTCTACTGTTTTAACGGCAGGTTGTGGAATGGGCTGCTGCTTGTTTTCTGAAAAACGCCACCAACCTGCAATAAGCAATATCAAAATAAATGAGAACACACCGGCTGTCATGTATGCATTGATACGTTGTTTGCTATGAAGTGGTTGTGCAGAATGAATAACAGTTGAATCTCTCTGATGGGCAGTTCCCATTGTTATACCCTGCTCCTGCATACGTTGCAGGTGCAATAAGAAAGTGGCATCTAAAAATTCCATATCCACATCCGGATATGTTTGCCAGTTTTCTTCAAGAATGGCAGCAACTGCAGCATTGACTTCATCTTGTTTTAAAAGACCAGCCAATTCTTCCAATTCAGCTTCCGTAGCTTCTTTGGTAAACTTGCGTGCCAATAATTGCCATATTCTGTCATTTTTCTCCATAGTTCTGTATCAATAAGAGTATTCAAAAAAGAAAATCCCCTAAAGGGGGATCATTATTTTTTTTGTTTGCGGGAAATAGAAAGCCGTTCTGCCAGCTTTCGAAGTGCAATAGTCAATTGATGATCAATTGTTTTTACACTGATTTGAAGTATACTGGCAATTTCCCGATATTTCAACTGATCTTCTTTGGCCAGTTTATAAATGAGTTTACATTGTGGTGGTAATTGTTGAATGGCTTCTTTTAATTGTTGCGCTGTTTCTGAAAGCTGAAGGGTTTCATCCGGTTGAATGTATTCAGAAATCAATTCTACCTTCAACTCATGAATGGGTTGGTATCGAGATGTTTTTTTCTCCTGCTGTAATTTTTTTAACGCGCCATTTCTAACACTCACGAACAGGTAAAGTCTTAAATTCTCTATTTCAAGTAAGGTTGCCCTGCGTTTCCAAATTTCAATTAATACATCTGAAACAACCTCTTCAGCTAATTGTCTTGATTGCAAAATAGCATAGGCATGATTTTGAAGAGAGGGGAAGACACAAAAAAATAATTTCTTGTAAGCAGTCTCATCTTCATAAGAGGCTATTTGGTACTGCAATTCAGCAATATTACAATTGAATATACTATTGTTAGCAGCCAATTTCAGCAGATTTTCACTCAAAGTTATTCATTCATTTAGAATTGCCGCCAATATTTTTTGCGTAATACGTTATGGGAATTTACCATAAAACTTAATTAGAATTGTGCTGCACAGTTGCCATCATAAATACATTATTCTTTCTGTTTTCATCCGGTAACAGCTTTTTGGGATCAATAACAATGCTTTTTACGGGGCTGCTGGTAGCAAGATGTACCGTTCTGTGATTGCCTTGCAACCAGGTTTCTACCGGTAACTGCAATTGCATTTTTGCGCCATTGGTGTATTTAACTTCCAAGGGTATTGGCATTACCATGGATTGCAAATTTATAAGAGTAACATCTATACCATCAGCCGGGTTTTGATTTGTATACACAACATTTTCAATGGATTGATCGAGCGATTGATTGTCAAAAAACCACTCCCGCCAAAACCACGATAAATCTTCGCCACCCTGATTATTCATGGTGTTGAAAAAGTCGAATGGTGCAGGGTGCCGATAAGCCCATTGCTGAATGTAGTGCTTAAAAGCTGCATCAAATCTATCAGGGCCCAGAATTACTTCACGCAATAAAACCAACCCGTACGCCGGTTTAAAATATACCATAGGATGTCGATATTTTTCGGGAATACCATCTGCCCTGGTCATCATTACCGGAGCATGCGGATCAGATAAATAAGGCACTATTTCATCTGCAGGATTACCTCCATCCGGTGCATACTCGCCATCTCTTTTAGGAGCATATTCGCCATGGTTAAACACATCAGATGCATACACATCAATAAATGTGTTAAAGCCTTCATCCATCCAGGGATACCTGCGTTCATCAGATCCTACAATCATGGGGAACCAGTTGTGCCCAATTTCATGCGCAGTTACCCAGTATAATTCTTTTCCTTTATCGGTAATGCCATCAAATACAATTCCCGGATATTCCATTCCACCGGCAATGCCTGCCTCGTTAATGGCTACCGGATAGGGATATTCAAACCATTTTTCAGAAAAATATTCAATTGATTTTTTTAAGTATTCAGTTGCCCTGCCCCATGCGCTATCCCCTATACTTTCGACCGGATAAACCGACATGGCCATACAATTTTTACCACTTGGTAAATTTACTTTTGATGCATCCCATATATATGCTTTTGATGCACCAAACGCCACATCTCGTGTATTAAACATTTTAAAATGCCAGGTTTTATTTCCCTTTAAAGTAGGCTGTTGTTGCACTTCAGCAAGTGTTCTAATCCATACGGTTTGGTTACTTTTTGCAGCTTCAGCAAGCTTATTCCGTTGCAAAGGAGTTAATACCTCTTCCGGATTTTGCAATTCGCCACTACCGACCACAATCATTCCTGCAGGTAATGTAATGGTGTAATCGTAATCGCCATAATCACAATAAAATTCTCCGCTACCTAAAAATGGCAAAGTACTCCATCCCTCCAAATCATCGTATACACACATTCTTGGGTACCATTGTGCTATCTCAAAAATTTTACCATATTGCGTAGCAACATAATCGGTTCTACCGCCAAATGCACCTGGAATCTGATATTGATATTGAATATGAATGAAAATTTTACCATTTTTTGCTGCCAGCGCTTTTGATAATTGTATCTGCATACGGGTATCATTCACCAAATAGTTTACCTGCTGCAATTTTCCATTCTCTTCAATTTGCACAGATGCAATTTGAAAACCATTTGTAGATTCATTTCGGATACGATTGGTATAATATTGAGAACGGGCATTGGGTAAATAGGTATTTTGGTCCAATTGCAACCACAAAATATTTAACGCATCGGGACTGTTATTGGTATAGGTAATTGTTTCAGAAGCAGTGAGTATATTCTGCACAGTATCTAAAGTTGCATGTATTTTATAATCGCTTCTATTTTGCCAATAATCTGCTAACGGAGCGCCATTAGCAGAACGGTATACACTTCCGTTACCTTGATAACTGAGTGGCGCAAATACCTGCCAATTGCCGTTTAATGAGCTTTTTTGCTGTATATTTTGTGCCTGCACCCTTGAAAAAGTCATTAACCATACCATTCCTAAAAAAACATAACTACTTTTCATTGTACAATATTTAACGATTAGATGTTGAAGGCTGCTGGATCAATATTTTAAAAATTACAGCATCAAAGCCCACCTTCATTCAAAAATTGAAATTAAGCAGATTGTATTAACTATGCTCCGAAAATTATGCAACAACTAATTTTGAATTTAAAATTAAAATGGGTACTATTCTATTATCCGGGATATGCGAAAAACCAATAGAACACTGAATTTACAAATTTACCCTGCATCTATTAACTTTGCAGCATAACCAATTAGAATGACAATACACCACGAAGGTTACCGTACTATAGGCATTGCCAGTTTGCTGTTCGGGCTCATCAATGTTTTATCATTTGCATTTTTAAGCGGCGCGGTACTATGGCTGTCCATTGCCATTTTTATCATTACTCTAATTTTGTTATTATTTATTATTTCATTTTTCAGGATACCGCATCGCACATTAACCATACAGGACAATGCCATTGTTTGTCCGGCAGACGGGAAAGTTGTGGTGATTGAGGAAATAACAGATACTGAATATTTTAAAGATAAACGTATTCAGGTAAGCATTTTTATGAGCCCTGCCAACGTTCATGTAAACAGAAACCCAATGAGTGGTGAAATTGTTTACAACCAATATCACAAAGGAAAGTATCTGGTAGCCTGGCACCCGAAAAGCTCTACTGAAAATGAACGTTGGAGTGTGGTAGTTAGAAATGGTTATGGTGAAGTATTATACAAACAAATTGCCGGAGCTTTAGCCAAACGCATTTGTAATTATACAAAAGTGGGCGATAAAGTGCAACAGAGTGCTGAATATGGTTTTATTAAATTTGGCAGCCGGGTAGATGTTATATTGCCTTTACATACCAATATTAAAGTAAAACTTAACCAACAAGTACAGGGCGGAGTAACCGTTTTAGCCACCTGGACTTTTAATATTTAACATTTGTGGCAGTACAAATAATTAAAATTTCCTTAACTTTAATTCAAACAAATCATCAACACATGAAAAAATTTGCAACTGCAGGAATACTGGTTCTGCTATTGGCAGGAACCGTAATTGCTCAGGATGGTGGAAAAAAGAAATGCAATAATAAAGATTGTAAAGACTGTTCTAAAAAAGAGTGCAAAAAAATTTGCAAAAAGGATTGTTGCAAAAAGTCTGGAACTACCGCCATGTATAAATAAGAAATATTTTGATTCCCATAAAAAACCGGCTGCCCATTCAAACATGAGTAGCCGGTTTTTAATTTCCTAAAATTATAAAATATTTTCCAATTGCTGTAAATGACTTACTGCATAAGTGGCCTGAATATGTGGCTCTATGCCCAAATGATTTACAAAAATACTATCCATACCCACATTCACTGCACCCTGAATATCAGCATCTAAATTATCGCCAATCATAATACTGTTTTCTGCAACTGCACCGGCTTGTTCCATTGCAAATAAAAAAATTTCTTTATTGGGCTTTAAGCTATTGGAAACCTCAGAAGTAATTACTTTTTTAAAATAACCCTGCAAGCCGGCATTGTATAATTTTTTGTGTTGAACAGCTTCAAAGCCATTGGTAATGAGGTGTAACTGATAGCCTTTTTGTGTAAGGTAAATGAGTATTTCATTCGTGTAGGGAAAAACTGCATTCTTGAATGGCAATCTTTCTAAAAAATCAACAGCCATTTGCCGGGAAAGTGGCTCATCTGCAATTTTAAAATCTAATAAAGCAAGCCACATTCTTTTCCAACGCAATTCATCCTGTTTAATAAACCCTTTGGTATATCTATCCCATAAACGTTCGTTATGATAACTGTAGCGTTCAAAAAAATGGTTGAATGAATCAATACCTTTGTCTGACAACTGATGCAGCGCATATAAATCCTGCAGTGTAGCTTTTGCATTGGCTTCAAAGTCCCATAACGTATGGTCAAGATCAAAAAATATATGTTGATATTTCATATTATTTATTCTGAATAATGTGCGATATTTGAGAACAAATGTAACAGAATTTATTACCAATTAACCAGCAATACCATGAATATCATTATTACCGGCGCTTCAAAAGGAATGGGAAAAGCGATTGCAGGAAAATTTGCCGAGCAGGGGTATACCTTATTGTTATGTGCCAGAAATGCAGTAACACTTGAGGCAACAGCAGATGAATTGCAACAAAAATACCCGCAATCAACTATTCATTTCAGGGCAACGGATATGTCTGATTACAATGAAGTAGCTGCTTTTGGTGATTGGTGCCTGGGTATTGGCGCACCGGATATTCTGGTAAATAATACCGGCCAATATAAGCCCGGCTCTATTTTAACTGAACCGGAAGGTACCCTGATGGATTTAATGCAGGTAAATCTTTTTAGCGCTTATCATTTAACCAGAATCATTGCCCCTGCAATGATATCAGAAAAAAAAGGACATATTTTTAATATTTGTTCAATTGCATCATTAAATGCCTATCCTAACGGAGGAGCATATAGCATTAGTAAATTTGCTTTATTGGGATTCAGTAAAAATTTACGTGAAGAGTTAAAACCGCATCATGTAAAAGTAACGGCTGTAATGCCCGGCGCTGTATATACCGAAAGCTGGTATGGCAGTGGAATTGACCCACAACGCATTATGGAAGTAAAGGATATTGCCAATTTAATATTTTCAGCAGCAAACTTATCACCGCAAGCCTGTGTAGAAGACATCATCATCAGGCCACAATTGGGCGATTTATAAAAAAGGCCGAAATACATTTCATTCAATTTCCTTTATTTCAGGTTAATATCAAAGTGTACCAATTGTACAAATTCTTCAATACGCTCAGTAATATCGTTTGCTGAAATTTCACGAAGTTTGGCAGTGCCAAATTTTTCTACGCAAAAACTGGCCAATGCCGAACCAATAATAATTGCCGTTTTCATATTTTCAAATGAAATATCTTTTGTTTTGGCTAAGTGACCAATAAAGCCACCAGCAAAAGTATCGCCGGCACCGGTTGGGTCAAACACTTCCTCTAACGGCAATGCAGGAGCAAAGAAAACTTTGTTATCATGAAACAACAATGCACCATGTTCGCCTTTTTTAATCACTAAAAATTTAGGGCCCATTCTTAAAATGGTGGCTGCAGCTTTTACTAAAGAATATTGACCGCTTAACTGTCGGGCTTCACTATCATTTACCATCAAAACATCTACCATAGCAATGGTTTTTTCCAGCTCTTCCGGCATGGTATCCATCCAAAAATTCATGGTATCCATTACAATGAGTTTTGGCCGTTGGCGTAATTGTTCAATTACACTGCGCTGAACAGATGGTACCAAATTTCCTAACATTAAAAATTCGCAATCCTGATAACTTTTGGGCACTTTGGGTTCAAAATTGGCGAGTACATTTAATTCGGTAATTAATGTATCGCGGCTGTTCATATCCATATGATAGCGGCCACTCCAAAAAAAAGATTTTTCCTCTTTTTTAATTTGCACCCCTTCTAAATCAACGCCTCTTGCTTTCAAAGCACTCAATTCCTCTGCCGGAAAATCGCCCCCCACTATAGAAATTTGTTTAACCGGTGTAAAATTAGTGGCACACCAGGCTATATAAGTGGCAGCACCTCCTACTATTTTATCGCTTTTTCCAAAAGGCGTTTCAATGGCATCAAAAGCCATAGAACCGACAACAACTAATGACATAATAAAAAAATTTGATTATCGGGGAGCGAAACTATACAAAATGCAGCAGATATGCCTAATTTTTTACAGCTACAGCATTCAATTAATTTTAATATTCATTCATTGTGCAGCATAATTGAATGCGTACAACCTATTCCAATACCGGACTTAGCCATTTTTCTGCTTCTTCCAACGGCCAGTTTTTACGTTGTGCATAATCTTCCAACTGATCGCGCTGAATTTTGCCAATACCAAAATACTGGCTTTGCGGATGCGAAAAATACCAGCCACAAACTGCTGCTCCCGGATACATTGCCAGTGATTCGGTTAATTGTATGCCGGTTGTTTCAGTAGCATTGAGCAAAGCAAACAACTTATATTTTTCGGTATGGTCGGGGCAGGCAGGATAACCCGGTGCCGGGCGAATACCCTGGTATTTTTCATGAATTAAATCATCATTGCTCAGCTGTTCATTAGAAGCATAACCCCAATAGTTGGTTCTAACTTTATAATGCAAACATTCTGCAAAAGCTTCAGCCAGTCTGTCGGCCAATGCCTGTAACATGATCTTATTATAATCATCGTATTGCTGCTCAAACTTTTTAATATGTTTTTCAATACCATGAATGGCAACGGCAAATGCACCTATATAATCATTTGCTTCATTGATTGAATTGGCAGGTTTTACGAAGTCGGCCAATGATAAGTTGGGCTGATCGGCAGCTTTTTTTACCTGTTGACGCAAGCATTCTAACCGGTAGGTTTCATTACCATGCTGCACCAACAGGGTATCGTTATGGCTACCGGCTTTATAAAACCCAATGGTGCCTTTTGCTGTAAGCCATTTTTCCTGAATAATTTTATCTAATAAGGCATTGGCATCTTTATACAATTTTGAAGCTTCTACGCCCACCACTTCATCGGTTAAAATATCCGGAAAGTTTCCGTGCATTTCCCATGCGATAAAAAAGGGTTTCCAATCAATAAAAGGCCTTAATTCATTTAAAGGAAAATCATCAAAAACTTTATTGCCTATAAATTTTGGAGTAATAGCAGTATAATTGTTCCAATCTATTTTGGTTTTATGTGTCAGCGCTTCCTGATAGCTGATGTATTGTTTTACGGGCTTTTTATTTAAGAATGATTCACGTAATTTATGGTACTCAGCAGCAGTTTGTTGTAAAAAAGCATCTTTTTGTTCTGCACTTAATAAAGCGCCTGCTACTGTTACACTTCTGGAAGCATCTAACACATGCACTACGCCATTTGGATATTCCTGTGCAATTTTAACGGCAGTATGTATGCGTGAAGTAGTGGCACCTCCAATCAGCAATGGCTGCTGCATATTGCGGCGTTTCATTTCTTTGGCTACATGCACCATTTCATCGAGTGAAGGAGTGATTAATCCACTCAAACCAATAATATCTACCTTTTCTTTAATAGCGGTATCTAAAATTTTATCGGTGGGCACCATCACGCCTAAGTCAATTACATCATAACCATTACAGCCCAATACCACACCTACAATATTTTTACCAATATCGTGTACATCACCTTTTACGGTGGCCAGCAATATTTTTGCCGCACCTGCTGCTTCTGTATTTTCGGTGCCTGCTGCCAAATGTGCCTGTTTACGAACTTCCTTCTCCGCTTCAATATAAGGCGTTAATATGGCCACACTTTTTTTCATTACTCTGGCACTTTTAACCACCTGTGGTAAAAACATTTTACCGGCGCCAAATAAATCGCCCACTACATTCATGCCATCCATTAAAGGGCCTTCAATTACATCTAAAGGCTGCGAATATTGTAAGCGAGCCTCTTCAGTATCTACATCAATATAATCGGTAATGCCGTTTACAAGTGCATGTTTCAGGCGTTCTTCAACAGGGGCATTGCGCCAGGCTTCATCTTTAACAATTGTTTTCCCTTTACTTTTTACAGTTTCGGCATAAGCAATCAAGGCTTCGGTAGCCTGGTTGTTGTCATTATTCCGGTTCAGTACCACATCTTCACATAACTGTCTTAATGTAGGTTCAATTTCATCGTACACAGCTAATTGCCCTGCATTGACGATACCCATATCCATACCTGCCTGAATAGCATAATACAGGAATACGGCATGTATGGCTTCGCGTACTACATCATTACCTCTAAAAGAAAATGACACATTAGATACACCGCCACTCACCTTAGCCATTGGCATCAGTTGTTTTATTTGCCGGGTAGCTTCTATAAAATCTACTGCATAATTATTGTGTTCCTCAATACCGGTAGCAATGGCGAAAATATTTGGATCGAAAATGATATCCTGAGGCTGGTAATGCACTTTTTCTGTAAGAATTTGATAACCACGTTTACAAATTTCTACTTTGCGTTGCAGGGTATCGGCCTGGCCTGCTTCATCAAAAGCCATGACCACCACTGCTGCACCAAATGATTTACAAATGATGGCCTGTTCAATAAATTTTTCTTCTCCCTCTTTCAGGGAGATAGAATTGACGATGCATTTTCCCTGTACACATTTTAAGCCTGCTTCAATAATTGCAAACTTAGATGAATCGATCATGATGGGAATTTTGGCAATATCGGGTTCTGCCTGTAACAGGTTTAAAAATGTTGTCATGGCTAATACGCCATCTAACATGGCATCATCCATATTTACATCCAACACCTGCGCACCATTTTCAACCTGTTGCCGGGCAACAGAAAGCGCTTCTTCAAATTTATTTTCGCGAATAAGCCGGGCAAATTTTTTTGAACCGGTTACATTGGTACGCTCTCCAATATTCACAAAATTGGTTTCGGGTCGCACCACTAAGGGTTCCAGTCCTGCTAAACGCAAATAAGGATGTATTACAATTAGCTCACTCATAACAATAATTTACACTTAGTATAGGATTATACAATTTCATTTTCAACAACAGGTAACGGCCTCGGCTTTATATTTTTTACATTATTGGCAATATGTTTTATGTGTTCAGGCGTGGTACCACAGCAACCTCCAACAATGTTTACATAGCCCTGTTTTGCCCATTCTTCAATAAAATGTGCCGTTTCGTGAGGTTGTTCATCGTATTCGCCCATGGCATTAGGCAAGCCGGCATTGGGATAGGCAGAGGTGTATGCGGCAGCAATTTGCGATAACTCTTCAATATGGCTGCGCATTTCTGCTGCACCCAATGCACAATTTAAACCAACACTTAAGGGTTGTGCATGCATAACAGAGGTATAAAACGCC
The DNA here is from genome assembly GCF_058798575.1 of Hydrotalea sp. GW822-HT8A01. Taxonomy (NCBI): domain Bacteria; kingdom Pseudomonadati; phylum Bacteroidota; class Chitinophagia; order Chitinophagales; family Chitinophagaceae; genus Hydrotalea; species Hydrotalea sp. GW822-HT8A01. The sequence goes on along the minus strand of NZ_CM179506.1, from coordinate 1,574,725 downwards.
TCGAGTGTTTGTCCGCTTAAAGTGCGCCCACTGGCATCGGTAATGGTACCGCTGATCATAATGGGCAGTTCCGGTTGCTGATGGTCGCGAAAATATTTTTTAATGGCAAATATGGCCGCTTTAGCATTCAGGGTATCGAAAATGGTTTCAATCAGCAATACATCTACGCCGCCATGTACCAAACCTTTTACCTGTTCGTAGTAGGCTTGCATTACCTCATCAAAGGTAACAGCACGAAAACCTGGATTATTGACATCGGGCGAAAGGCTGAGTGTTTTGTTCAGCGGCCCCATGGCACCGGCAACAAAGCGCGGTTTATCGGGATTTTTGGCGGTAAACTCATTGGCTACAGAGCGGGCACATTTTGCGGCTGCAACATTCAGTTCATAAGCCAGCGCTTCCATTTTATAATCCGCCATGGCAATGGCCGTACTGCTGAACGTATTGGTTTCAATAATATCTGCACCGGCTTCCAGGTATTGGCGGTGTATATTTTTAATAATCTCGGGTTGGGTAATACACAACAAATCATTATTTCCCTTAACATCTACCGGCCAGTCTTTAAATCTTTCGCCCCGGTAATCGGCCTCCTGTAATTGATGCCGTTGTATCATAGTACCCATGGCTCCATCGATGATTAATATGCGTTCCTGTAAACATTCTTTAATTGATTTCATTTTTGTATCTGTTTTTTTTTGATACCCGGATAAATATTGTTATAAAGTTTTGCGTGCTGTGCACATGCCATTTTATAACAAACTTTACTTCGATGGTGGAATGTTTGTTGCGGAGCGGTTTGGCTGAGCAGTGTTTTGAACGATGCAGTGTGCGACGCAACGGCAGTTCAATAGCCTTACTGCAGCCGGTAACATAAAAATTTTGAACTGTTGAACGATTGAGTTACTGTGAAGAAAATGCAGCAGCTTTTACCGTTTATTAGTTCAATTTGCACAGGCCGAACAATAAACAAATCCACCTGAAGTGCTGCAAAGTTAAGGTAAGTAAGCGGGAAAAAATACAAACAAATGTTAGTAGCAATAGATTATTGACAGGTGCAATTGAATTGAATGGCTACTTTTTTGGCTACCCTGTCGGCATGAATGTTAAAATCGCTCAAAACCAATATAAACCTGGCTTTGGCAATAATTTTATTGTCTGCCACTTCTATGGTACCGGGAACGGTGATGGGTTTTGTAATGCCATGCAGCGTTAAATTACCCTGTACGGTAACAGGATATATTCCGTTTTTCGAAAAATTAACGGATTGGATATTGGTGATATTGCCTTTATAATCGGAACGCGGATAGGTATTGCTTTGCAGATAATCGCTGTTGAAATGATCCTGCATTTCGGCATATTGAAAAAAGAAACTTTTGATTAACAGACTAAAAGTGATTTGTCCGTTAGTAGTGATACGGCTGGCTACTTCATTATTCACAGCACTTACATCATCATCATTGGTGGCTACAAAACTAATTTGCCCGTTACGGGTAACAAACGATTTTTGTGCCTGAAGGCAGGAAACACTTAAAACGCAGAAAAGGAATAGAAGAGAAAGTTTAGTATACATGAAGCGATGATTTTATACTATTTTATGAATTGTTTTCAGATGCCTGTAATTGATTGAAACATCTATTCTACTAAAATGCCATTGTTCATTACCACATTCATATCGGGGATATAGCCGGTACAAATGCCCTTAAAGTGAACAGAATCGCCAACTTTAATATTAGCAGGCTTATTTTTAAAGGTACAATTAATGGTTACCATTGAATCGGCGGTATTAAAATCGATAACGGTTTGGCCTTGCTGATTGGTAGCAATTTGTGCAATTCGACCTGTTAATTCAATGGCTTTATCTAAATATAGCTGATTGGCCTGTTGTTCATTGTCTTTAAACGCATGATATAATTGTTCTGCAGTAAGGGTTACTGCTTTTTCTTTAGCAACATTTCTGTGTGGTTTATTATACACATACACTACAAAACCGGTAGCAGCAATGGCTACTACTACTACCAGAATTAAAAAATATTTCAATGTTTTTTTCATGTGTGTATTCAATTTTTGTAAAACTGCTGAATTGTATTATTTATTTTATATATAACCAACAGATGACTTAAATGTTGTACCAATATGCTACCAACAGTGTAATTACCTAAAAATAATGAGCTGTAAATTTTTAAAAAAATTATTGTACTACCGTCAGCTAACCTTTAACATATTGTTGTATGGGTAAGCGATTGGCTAAGCTGCGGGCCAAAGTCATTTCATCGGCATATTCCAACTCGCCGCCAAAAGCAATGCCACGGGCAATGGTAGTAATTTTACAGGGCAGGTGCTGTATTTTTTTTTGGATATAATAAATGGTGGTATCGCCCTGAATGGTGGGGTTTAATGCAAAAATCAACTCTTCGGTATGTTCGGTTTCCAAGCGGTGCACCAATGGCTGTATGGTAAGCTGATCGGGGCCAACCCCATCTAACGGCGATATAATGCCGCCTAACACATGATACGTTCCGTTAAACTGTTGTGTGGTTTCAATAGCTATTACATCGCGAATATTTTCTACTACACATATAACCCCGGCGTTGCGCATAGAATTGGCACAAATGCTGCAAATATCGCCATCACTGATATTGAAGCAGCGTTGGCAAAATTTTATTTCGCGGCGCATTTTGGCAATGGTATTGGCAAAAACGGTTACCTCATTCTCGTTTTGTTTTAATAAATGCAGAACTAAGCGTAAGGCAGTTTTTTTGCCTATGCCGGGTAATTTGGCAAATTGCGCCACTGCATTTTCTAATAAACCGGAAGGTAACTGCATGGCGCAAAGATAAAGTTTTGCAGTAAGGAACACATTTTGTTGAAGCGTAAAAACAAAAATGGCATTTACAAATTCAACTCATACTCATTATCCCAATTATTTTTCAGCACAATTTTTTTATCGAGATCGAATACAATTTCAGGTTGCAGGTGTTTTTTAAAATTACCGGTATCCCAAATGCCATTTTGGTTGGTATCGTAAAGAATACGCAAATCATAATCGCCGGGGCGGTATAATTTTCTGTAAATTTCTTTTGAAGTAATGGGGATTGATTCAGCGATGGTATTGTTTTGTAACATTTGTAACACCGGATGTTTGGCCAAATCGAGATGATTGAAACGTATGCGCAGCGAGCCGTAATCTGATTCGTTTTTAGTGGTGAAGCGAATGGTATCGGTCTTGGCTAATTGCAGGTGGTTGGTATCAACCGCCGCATCTTTTTGAAGCAGCAATACAAAATGTTCAGCCTCTTTCCAAGAATAAGTAATACTACAAATGGTTTTGGTACTATCTAACTGAACAGTATAACCTTTTACAGGTTTAAACAAGGTATCTAACAACTCCACTGCCGCAGTGTTGAGCGTATCTAAAGGTGTATTGAATTTAATTTGAAGTGCCGGGTTTAATAAATCCTGTTTACCATTGTCGAAGTTAATGCTAAAGCGCAGCCGCTTCTGCTCTTCATTCCGTTCTTTGTTTTTGCTGAGTTTAGCAGCAGGTGGCACATTGGGTTTAGCTGTTTTTTCTTTTTTCTTTGCTGCCTCAAATGCATAGAAAGTAACCATAGGTGTATGCGTACCTACAGCAATATTTGAATCGAGAAAAGCAAACATTTTGGTTGAATCATCATAACGTTTACTGTAATCATCGGGCAATACATAGGCTGCAAATGTTTTGGCAGGTAAAAAATGAAATACAAAATTGCCGTTGCCACTTACACGAGCATAGTATTTAGGTGCATCTTTTACCACGGCTGTATCGTTCAAATTTTCATGCAAAACCACAATTAGGGTTGAATCGGTTTTTCCGGTCTCGGCCAGTAATACTTTGCCTCTGAAACTAAACGTATCTAAATGATTACCGGTTGAGAATACATAAATAAAATTTTTAAGAATATTTCCTTCATTTACATCGCGAATAGCATTTCCAAAATTGATGGAATAGGTAGTATTGGGATGGAGTGTATCTTTTAATTTAATGGTTACATTTTTCAAATGATTTTCAATAATGGGGGTACTTTTAGGGTTGGGGGAAACAATTAAATTTTTTTGTACATCTTTTACATCTATATATTCATCGAAAGTTAGCAGAATTTTATTGGTATTAAAATACAACATAGAATCATCGGGTACGGCGGTTACCAAATGAGGTGGAATGGTATCTCTTGGGCCGCCAGATGGTGGAATAATATTAGCACATCCCGTAAAAGTAAAGGGAATAAACAAGGCAGCTATGAAGAAATATCCAATTATTTTTTGCATGTAATTATTGTTTTATACAACGAAATGGCAGTGAACCGGCAAGCGCAAACTTACGCTTAGAAATGGGTAAAGCCGATTAACAGAACTATAAAATCTATGTTTCCTCTTCATTCAGCTCGTGTAAAGCAATGGCTAATTGATTATCTTTCACAAAATTACACCAATGACAGTCAGTGCTGCCGCAGCCGGTATAAAAATCATGTGCCTGAATTTTTTCCCATACGGTGGTAATTTGTTGTTTTACGGTGGTTACATCTTCGGGTTCAATCACCAGTTTTTGTTTGATGTAATTGTTTTTTTTATCAGGCTCAACAAAATCGAATTCTGTACTAACCACTTCCCAATTTTTGGTGGCATCGTTATCTACCAGAATTTTATAAAAAACGGCTTGTCGCCAGTAATCGCCACCCAATTCGTTTTTATCGTTCGGGGGTAATAATTTTGTTTGCGCTTTTTCATAATCGCCGGTTTTATAATCTACCACATTTACATATTTCCCATCAAATTCTAATTTATCTAATTTTCCTTTTAACGGTACCCCATTGATGACAATATTTTTGATGGTATGTTCTACTACTACAATTTTATGCCAGGTTAAAATATGTTCCTGATAATAGTTGCTTAATACAATTTGGCCGTATTCTAACCGGCGTTCAAACTGCTCTTTAGTAAAGCTTTCGCGATGGCGGTGCATGTACCATTCAAAATCGGAAATAAATTCTTCCAATGGAGGGAATTGGTTATTGGGATCTTCCTTCATTTTTTTAAACAATTTTTCCAGTGCATAGTGAACCGCTGAACCAAATTCGGTTGATTCATTTTTAGGTGAAGGAATTCGAATTAAATTTTTATAATAAAACTCCAGCGGACATTTTAAATAATTATTCAATGCCGTAACATTCATTACAAATTTTTCGAGCAGGCGATTGATCACATCGGTTTCTAATTTATCAATTTCAGGTGCAGCAGTATTGGCAAAACTAAGCGCCTGAAAATCGGCGATAGTTGCCGCATCCAAGGTTTTCTTTTCAATGGTTACACCATTGTGCTCCATCATTTCGGCAATAAACATAGAAGGTTCAAGGTATTTGCCATCATTTTTAAATGCCGCATAGCTTACCGTTAAATATTGTTCTGCCCGGGTAAGTGCTACATAAAATAAGCGGCGCAATTCTTCTTCCTCTTTATGCTTAGGAGTAGAAGCAAAAAGGGTATCGGGAAAACTGTACCCATCACTTTGTTTGCGCTTTTTTTCCCAGAAAGATGCATTACAACCTGCAAAAAATACATAAGTAAACTCCAGCCCTTTAGAACCGTGCGCTGTTAAAAAGTTAACGCCTTTATCGTTTCCGTTCACCTGTACTAAGGGCAATGGAATTTTTTCGCTTTGCATTAATTGAATGAGAGATACAAATTCTTTTAGTGATAAAAAAGGATTGCGGCGGGTTTCTTCTTTCACAAAATCGAATAAAGCGGTGAGTACCTGCAATGCATAAAACTTATCGGGTTGCTGCATGATGTGTTGTATAATACCTGTTTCGGAAATTACTTTTTCAAATAAATGTTGCAGGGTAACATTGGGTACAGCAGCAATCAGTTTTTCGATGATGAAAGAAGCTTCTTTTAAAGCAGGAAGCAGTGATTCAGTAAATAAATCTTTGGCAGGTGCATTGGCTTTATCGTATAATAATTTTCGGATGGATGTTTTTTTTGTAGTGTATTTCAAATCGGCCACTTCAACAGAGAGTGCTGCAATTTCAATGGGTGGAATTTGAAACCAGTTAAAATGCAAAATTTCAAATAACATTTCATCGCCCCCATAAGGTGCATCGTGTTCAGCAGCTAAATACTCTAATAGCAAGAGTATTTTTTTTGCTAAAGGAATGGTGAAAATATTGACATGCTTTTTGGTAAAAACAGGAATATTTTTAACAGTGCAATATTTAGCCAGTTCTTCTCCAAATTTGTGTTCTTTATAAATTATCGCAATCTTTCCGGGTGCAATTCCTTGTTGTAAAAGGGCCTCAATTTGAAGCGTAATGCCTATCATTTCTGCCTGTTGATTATCGTATTCCTGCACAACGGGCGGTTGCTTCATTTCACTAATATGAGGATTAGCGGCAGATAACTCTTTTGATAACCCTTCCATGTGTTTTACCAAACGCTCTTCATTGCGATCAATCACAGATTTAGCAGTATTCAAAATAGGTTGAATGGAACGATAATTTTTTGTGAGCACAATCTTTTCTAAACTATTTTGGTATTGTTGTGCAAACGTGAACATGTTTTCGATATTAGCACCCTGAAAACGGTAAATACTTTGATCATCATCGCCCACCACAAAAACATTGGGTTCTTCCCAATAATTAATGAGCAATTGTACCAGCTTATTCTGTGTACCGCTGGTATCCTGGTATTCATCTACCAAAATATATAAAAACTGCTCCTGATATTTTAACAATAAACCCGGGTTTTGTTCAAATGCCTGAATTACCCAGTTAATCATATCATCAAAATCGTAGCGGTTGTTTTGTTTCATCATTGCCTGAAAACGGTCAAATTCCTGCACGCCAGCACGGAGTTTTTCCATTTTTTCTTTTTCTTCGTGTATTTGTTTTTCTTTTAAATCGCCCGGATTATTACGGCCGGTTTTTCTTTTATAAATAAATTCTTCACGATTGGGCAAATCATTCAAATAAGCATCAATAGCAGAAAGGATATATTCAGGTGTCCACCCTTCTTTTTTCATGGTGCTGAATAATTTCTGCAGGTTTTCTATTTCAAAATATACATCACCCCTGTAACGTTTGAGCGGATGATTCTTGGGAAAAGTATCAATGAGTTGTTTAAGCAATGCAGTAAGCTCCAAATCAGAAATTGGATCGAGTACTGTTTTTTCGAACATGGAGAGATTTTCCTGAATAATATCATTACAAAAGGCATGGAAGGTATAAATGTTCACTTTATAAGCATCGGGCCCAATAAAACTCATGAGGCGTTTACGCATGGCAACAACACCGGCATCAGTATAAGTTAAGCAAAGAATATTTTCGGGCAGTGTATCGGTTTCCAACAAAATTTTTCCTATTCGTGCCGATAAAATTTGTGTTTTCCCTGTGCCAGGCCCGGCAATGACCATTACAGGGCCTTCTATTTGATCTACCGCTTTCTTTTGCTCATCATTTAATTGTTGGTATATTTTTTGAAAATCTTCATTGAGTTGCATATAGGTAGTAGTTTTTACATTAATTTGATTGTTACATAAAGTATTGATGAATTACAAAATTCATCTATTTGCTTCAAATATCCATTACAAGTTTATGCAATCATTTATTTATCGTATAAAAATTCAAAACAATTTAAATCATTTCAAATAAACAACTTAGGTATTTTATTGAACTTTGATTATATTTAAAAACAGTACTTGTGTTTTTATCCATAAATTTTAAACAATGAAAATTGTATACGGTATTATTATTCTCATCATACTCATCCTTATAGCATTTTTTGTGTTTACTCCGGGCATTGTAGATCGTTCTATGAATAAAACCATTCACCGGAATAATGTAATACAACCGGTAAGTTGGTACGATTCCATTCCATTTATTGCCGATTTACATTGCGATACTTTATTATGGGATAGGAATTTATTACACCGCAGTAAAGACGGGCATGTTGATATTCCCCGAATGCAACAGGCTAATGCGGCATTTCAGGTTTTTACTATTGTAAGTAAAACACCAAGCGGCATTAATATAGAAAACAATACAGATAAAAGCAGACAATTTCGCTGTAACTCGACACAGACCAGCAAGCTGACTTGGCGACACACTATCCAACGCAAAAGTTTTAAAATTTTTTCCACCCGCATTTTGCACATTTAGTTTTGCCCGAAACAAAAGCCCAACCCTTCACAAAACCAAAAGAGCAAAATATATCCACCGCACGGTAAACGGACAGGAAATAATTGCTACATTTGACAAATTCTGACAAGCCAACAATAATACAAGTAACGTGAAGCACTTGGGACAAAAAATAAGAGAACTTAGAGAGAAGCAAAATCTGCTTTTAAGACAGGTTGCTGCTCATCTTGAAGTGGACACTGCCTTAATAAGTAAAATTGAAACAGGCGAGAGAAACGCTTCAAAACAACAGGTGATTGAAATAGCCAAATTCTTGAAGGCAAACGAAGACGAACTGCTAACACTTTGGCTAGCAGACAAGTTGGAAAATGTTGTAGGTGACGAAAAGGAATTAGCTCCCGATGCTTTGAACATCCTAAAAAAGAAATTGAAGAAATGAAGAAAGGAATTAAACTCATAGACAATTCATCAAACGAGTATCAGCTTGGGAGTGTATTAAAAGAACTAATACAAGACAATTCTTTTTCTCAAATTTCAATTGCAACGGGATATTGGGATTTGCCAGGTATGGTAACAATACTTACAGAACTAAATCAATTTTTAGAACGAGACAATATTAAATTCAGACTGATATTAGGCGAAGAACCATCAGTAAAAGCATATCAGGTAAAGAAACCTGCACAACAAGACCCGGACTTTCCTGAAAAATATTTGAAAAAAGATTTAGAGGACTTACAGCTAAAAGAGGAGTTTCAAAAAGTTGCCGACCTGTTAGGCAAATACATGAATGTAAACAACACAGATAAAATTCAAATCAAAGTTTATCGAAAAAATTTCCTTCATGCAAAGTGCTACATTTTTGGAACTGATGAAGAAAATGCCGTTGGCATTATCGGCAGTTCCAATTTCACCGAGCAGGGAATGTTTGGCAATCTTGAATTGAATCAGTTTGAGGACAACAATGCAACCGTAAATTTTCTTCGCAAGAATTTAACGCAGCATCCATCGCACCGAACATGGTTTGAAGAACTTTGGAACGATAGCGAGGATTGGGCAAAAACTTTCAAAGAAGAAATTCTTGCGTTAAGCAAGCACGGAGACATCTGTTTCAGTGCATATGAAATGTATATACATGCCTTATATCGTATTTACGGACAAGATTTGCAAGACGAGAAAGAAAATAAAGTTGACATTGACGACCCGGCATCAGGTAAACCACAACTGTTGAAATTTCAAATTCAAAATGCAAACAGTTTAATAAAGAAATTGGAACGCCAGGGCGTTGCCATGCTTTCCGATTCTGTTGGTTTGGGAAAAACGTACACTGCCATTAAAGTAATTGAGTATTACAAACAGAACATGAATCAACGAGTGGTTGTGATAGCACCAGCAGGTCTGATACCCCAATGGAGAAAAGCTTTTGATGATTTCAAGGTGATTCACATTCCTGAAATTTACAGTTTGCAGGACACGGAAAAAATAAATAATGTTCGTGAAAACCTGCAATCTATTCCTGTTGGTTTATTTGTATTTGATGAAAGCCACAACCTGAGAGCATCTGGCGGACAACGCTTTGATGTGTTCATCAAATGGCGACAAGAAAATGAAAATGCCAAAACATTGTTGCTTACAGCAACACCAATCAACAACCAGTTAGCCGACCTTACCAATCAAATCATGTTGGGTTCGGGTGGTGATATTTTTAAGTTGGGTAAATTCTACGACCGCAACAGACAAAAGTATTTTACGCTGAAAGAACGCCTTGAACTGTTACAAACCGACATGAGAAGGCAAATCCGGGAAAGCGGATTTATCAATTACCAGCAAATCAAAGAACAGCTTACTCCGTTGCTCAATCGCTTTATTGTAAGACGGACAAGACAAGGAATTGAAAAAGAATATCCCGATGGTTTGGAGATAAACGGGAAACTTCAAAAATTTCCGAAATCAACACCAAACAATCTGGAATACAAAGTTCAGAACCAATTCAAATCGGCATTACAAAAATTGGCTGAGAAAGATGCTCTGCTCACAAAAGCATTCAACTACGAGATAAACAGTTTGGCTGAATTAGAATTTCTTGCTCATCCCCTTGACTTGTTTGACAACTACACGGAACGGACAACACCTATTCATTCATCACTTGAAATCATTTACACCGCATTACTGAGTTTGGGTTTCCCGTGTTACAGGTATAACATATACAGACATGCCTATTATGGAAGGCGCAGAGGCGACTTAGAATTAAATGCAGATGAGAACCGTGAACTCAGCAGACAAATTGGTATCTATGGCATTTTCAGAACCGTTTTTTTAAAGCGGCTTGAATCTTCTTTGTTCAGCATCAGTAAATCAATCGGCAGTTATGAAACCAAATTGAAAGATTTTAAAACCAAACTGGAACAGTTCAATAAAATTATTTCAGTAAAAAATCTTTCAGCATTGAATAAAGCCATTGAAGCTTACAACGAGGAAAATGCGGATGAAGATGAATTGGATTTTGACATTGAAGATTTTGAAAACAGCGAACAGGAATTTGTAACCATTGTTGCAGACGAAGGTGTGTTCAACGTTGCACAACTGAAAGCCGATATTGACAAAGACCTTTCTGTAATCAGCATCCTTAAAGAGCAAATCAAATTGCTTATTGACAAAGATGATAAGATTCAGGAGTTGGCAAAGCATCTCAATCAGAATGAGGATAGAAAAGTTTTGGTGTTCACCTACTTTGCTGATACGTTGAAATACCTTTCTGAAAACCTTCCCGGTTATTTGGTTAAAGGGAAAAACATTGAATTTGCATTGGGTTCAAAAAGTGAAATAGAAGATTTCGCCAAACGCTTTGCACCTGTTTCAAAAAAGTATCAACTCAAAGACGGAGAAAAAGAAATCAATTACCTGATTGCAACCGATAAACTTTCGGAAGGACAAAACCTGCAGGACTGCGGAATGATTGTGAATTACGATTTGCATTGGAATCCTGTTCGCATGATACAACGCAACGGAAGAATAAACCGATTAGGAACAGTTCACGAAGAAATTTTTATCTACAATTTCAGACCTGAGGAACAATTGGAAAGTTATCTGCAATTAGTACGCAAACTACAAGACAAAATCAATCTCATTCGTTACACTATTGGCAGTGACCAAAGTGTGCTGGATGAAGAACCTATTCCGCAGGATTTTACCGAAGACCTTTACAGCCGTGATGAAAAGAAACGGCTGGCTGCTTTTCAGAAAATCTTTGAAACATCGGAACTGTTGGCTGCCGAAGATTTATTCATGGACGACCTGAGAACATTTGACCGAAACGAAGAATATACACTGCAATACAAAGAGCAAATAAAAAATATGCCTAAAGGCAAATGGGGCAAAGTGCAGATGCGAAAAGAGGAAGATGATTTTATTCATTTAGCGCATTTGGCAGCAGGTGAGGAAGAATCTTTTGAAGCTGGGTATTTTGTTGCGTTCAGCAAAGACAAAATTGGTGAATTGATGACCACAACCGAAGGTTTGCTTCACATTAAGGCCACAAGTGAGCAAAATGAACGCTTTGCCGATAAATTTAAACACAAACCAGAAACAGAAGCATATATTTTGGATTTTATACAACGCTATCAGTTTTCGGAAGAAGAACATCAGGTGCGATACAACCAACCGCAACAGGCAGCTATTGCATTTGTGATAAACAAAATGATGGAATACGGTTATGCAGTTTCAGAAATTGACAAGGTGAGCAATTCTGTTTTGCATTCGCAAAACGCATACATCAATAAAGAAAATTTGAAGTTGGTGCGACTGGTAAATCGTTTGAATCGCAGAAACAAACATGTGTCGGATGAAATCATCAAACAATTTATTTCACTTGCAAACCAATACAAGCCCGAAGAAAAAACTGAAAAAGCACCGCTTAGTGAAATCATACAAATTTTCGTGTAAAAATATGGCTGGAACATTTTCACAAATTTACATTCAAATAGTTTTTGCCGTAAAAGGTAGAGATAGTCTGATTAGGCCAGAATGGGAAGAAGAATTGTTTAAATACATATCCGGTATTATAAGAAACAAAGAACAAAAAATGCTAGCTATTAATGGAATGCCTGACCACATTCATTTTTTAATTGGCATGAAGCCATCGTGTTGTTTGTCTGATTTAGTTAGGGAGGTAAAAAAAGCAAGCAATGAGTTCATAAAAGAAAAGAAGTTCACTAAAAATAATTTTCAGTGGCAAGAAGGTTACGGAGCATTCTCTTATTCGCATTCGTCTTTGGATAATGTAATAACATATGTAAAAAATCAGAAAGAACACCACAAAACAAAATCATTCAAGGATGAATATGTAGATTTTTTAAAGAAGTTTGAAGTTGATTTTAAAAACGAATATTTATTTGAATGGATAGAATAATGAATCCGAAGGATTCAAATGTTTATAGACTGAAAAGTGAAAGGTATTCGACCCCGTTGGGGTCGTATCAAAATATGATACGATTTATCTATAAACATTCAATCCCTTCAAGATTATAATAAAAAGTAATAATGACGATTAACGACATCAATAAAAAATTAGCTCAACTGGCTGAAAATCCTTCACGAGATAATGTGTTGGAGTTTGCTTTTACCTTGCTGCAATGGATGAATATTGAACCCAACACAGGAAATAAACCGCAACTGCTTTCACCGCAAACACAAAAGCTGAAAGATTTTTTGGCAACCGCACCGCAAACAGTGCAACCGCAACTTTATAGAATTTCAGCCGATAATCAGAATATCCGTGTACGCTTTGCTGTATTAAAAAAATTGAAGAAAGAGTATATCAGCCAGTTGGTGGACAACGACCCAGGGCTGAGCAGTTACCAGTCATTCATCAAAGGACTGACTTCGCAGAATGGAACAGGTTTCATTCCTACACAACCTTACTTCATTCACTTTGTAACCACACCAGATTACGACAAGTTGGTATTAATTTTCAATCAGGGTGAGCAGAAAAGAATTGTATCGTTTCGTAACCGCTTAACCAATACACAATACAATAAGATTATTCAGTCGTGGCAGGGCATCGGCACAAAATCAAAACCTGAAATTGCCGACCTGCTCTGGAAATCGCTTGACATTAAGGAAGTAAACAAAGAGTTCTACAAACAAATTAAAGAACGCTTTGATGCCTTATTGGGTATTGTAAAAATACAACACAACACGGGAACCGAAAACCAGGTAAAACAATTTACGGTACGTTTAATTGGCAGATATATTTTCTGCTGGTTTCTGAAAGAGAAAGGCATTATTGCCCATTCGCTGATTGGGAAAGCAGTCATTGAAAAAACGGAGAATTATTATCAAACCGTTTTACTCAGGCTCTTCTTTCAAACACTAAACACCAAGGTGCAGGACAGAGATGCGACATTCATTGCCCAACATCCTGCCTTTAAAAACATCCCTTACCTGAACGGCGGTTTGTTTGACGAAAGCGAGGAAGACAAACTTTTTACAAAACTGGATTTGGATAAATGGCTGTTACCCTTTGTAGAAATTTTGGAGAGCTACGATTTTACGGTGGATGAAAGCAGCAGCCAGTATCAGCAGGCGGCAGTTGACCCCGAAATGCTAGGACGGATTTTTGAAAACCTGCTGGCCAGCCAAAACGAAGAAACCGAAAAGCTTGCCAACCAACGCAAGGCATTTGGTGCTTTTTATACCCCACGGGAAATTGTGGACTACATGGTGAACGAAAGCATCAAGGCGTATTTGCAAACCAAATGGGAGCAGCACATCATTGAGGAGAAAAGCAAACACTTGAACAATCCCGAACCGCTTGCTGGCATTTTCGGAAACAAGAAACCCCATCAATTAGCCATTGAAATAAAACGCTATGAGCTGAAAGCAGAGGAAAAAGCCAAAATTGAAAAAGCCATTGAGCCGCTGTTTACGGCCAACACCGATGCAGGGCATCTAAAGAAAGAAGAAAAAACGTTGTTGCTTCAATTTTTGGAGCAGATAAAAATACTAGATCCTGCCTGTGGTTCCGGTGCATTCCCCATGGGCATATTGCACAAGCTGGTAGAGTTGCATGAAGTGTTGGGAACGGTAAAGAGCAGTTACGAACTAAAGAAAGACATCCTAAGCCAGAACATTTACGGAGTGGACATTATGCCGATGGCCATTGAGATTGCACGATTGAGGGCCTGGTTGAGTTTGGTGCTGGAAGAAAACTACAACCCGAAAGACCCCGTGCACAATTTTGGCGTGAAGCCATTGCCCAACCTTGATTTTAAATTTGTATGTGCAAATAGTTTGATTGATTTAGGGTTGGATGCTTTTATACAGGAAAGCAAAGGCACACTGCACGAAGGGTTCACACAAAAACTGGTAAGGCAACTGAAAGACCTTGAAGAGTTGAGGAAACAATTTTTTACACCGGCATTGGCAAGCACCGAAAAAGAAAAACTGAAAAAAGATTACTTTACGGAGAGAGATAAAGTAATTGCAAACATTGAAGCCGACAGCGACCTGTTGCTAAAACAGATTGCTCTAAAGATAAAAGACTGGGACCCGTTTGACGATAGCAAGCCAAGCAGTTTTTTTTCACCCACATGGATGTTTGGTATTGACAAGGGATTTGATGTGGTGATTGGGAATCCGCCTTATGTGCAGATGCAAAAGGGAATTTATAGTCAAAATACTTTCCCTTATTCAGAAGGAAAGGACAAAGGCAAACAAAATCTTTACAAAGTATTTGTTGAAGCTTCTTACAATAACCTCAAAAAAAATGGAACAGCTACTATGATTGTTCAAAGTAGTTTAATGTGCGACTTGTCATCAACATACACAAGAGAACTTCTTCTAACCAAAACAGAAGTTGAAAAGGTTTTGGAATATCCTAAAAGTGCATCTAATTCGGAAGCTCAGGTTTTTGATTCCGTTTTACAAGGAACATGCACCTATATTTTCACTAAACGCATTCCGAATAAAGACCATAAACTATCAATTTCAATTCATAATGATACTTCAACAATAGCAAACCCAAAGTTCGAAAAGGTAAATCAACTTTCCTTATTGCAACTTTATCCTGATACAAATTATATTCCTCTTATTTCGGAAGGAGATTCTAAAGTTCTCAATAGAATATCAAGCAACACAATACCTTTAAGCAAATACATACAATCAATCAGTCAAGGTGACTTAAACTTAACAACCAGTGCAAATGAATTTTCAGAAAACAAAACTGAAGTAAAACTTTATCGTGGAAGAAATATCCATAAATATCAGCTTCTTAATTCGGTTGATGAATATGTAAATAAGAATTTCAGGAAAGAAAAAGTAAAAGAGAATGAAGAACATACTTTTATTGTATTGCAACAAATTACAGGAACAACTGATAAATACCGATTACATGCCTGCTTAACGGATAAGAATGAAAAATTTCTATTCGGAAACACTGCAAATAAGATTCTATTGAATGATGAGTCACTGAATTCATCATGTTTAGCATTACTTAATTCAAAGTTGCTGGATTGGTTCTTTAGAAAAACCTCGACCAATAATCATGTAATGGGATATGAGATAAAGCAGCTTCCTTTTCCAAAGAATTTAAAACAAAAGCAAATAGAAAAATTGGTAGATGAAATTCTGAAAAGGAAAAAATCAAACCAAGACACCACTGCCTTGGAAAAAGAAATAGATGTGCTGGTTTACAAATTGTATGAACTCACTTATGATGAAGTGAAAATAATTGACAGAGATTTTTGGTTGAGTGAGGAGGAGTATGCAAAAATAAAAATTGGATAATGGACATTAATGGCTGGTTAACAGTAATTACAGTATTTACGGCAATATTTGCTTTATTGCCGAAGGATGATTTATTTCTCCGTTTTCTTAGCACCAGCCGGTTTGAAAGATATTTATTTGTTATCATTAACATTGCTATTATTCCCTATTTGCTCTTTTTTGAAAAAATAGTTCAACGATGGAGTTGTTTTGGAAAGTACACCTTTTCATGGGGTTTTGACCCTGAAAACATTGCCTTTGTCTTATTCTACACATCCTTTCTGTGGATGCTTTTTCGCTTGTTTGCTAAGCCTAATAACAACAATTTCAATGATAAAATATTGCGTTACTATAAAGAATTGCTGTACGAAAAACCTTTTGATGATTTTTTTAAACTGTTTACAAAATATACAACAGCCCAACAGATTGCTGATAATTGGGAACATTATAAAACAATTTTTCTTCAACCCGTATTTTTAAAAAATATAATTGAAAGAAAGCCTGCTTATCTTTTGCAATTTTGGGAGAAGTTCAATTCCGAGAATGATTTTCAATCAATCTTTCGCCTGTTCTTAGAAAATCCAAATTCGGCATATTATGCTGAAATTAAAGAACATTGGAACAGTTACAGTTTGCTTAATGATAAGCCATTTTTAAATACGGTAATAAAAGACAACATAAAGCAATCTATTCATAACGGTATCCTGATGGTTTTTACCGACCATGTTTCAAACCATTTGCAGTCGGAATACGGCAAAGAAAGTATTTATAATCAGGAACATTATCATCCTCGAATTAGTGAAGATGAAGGCTTTGATTTACCAGTATACTATCACATTCGTTTCATTGGATTGATGTACTCATCTGCTATTGAAAACAGGATTGACATTTCTAAAGTTTCGAAACGATACAAAAATATGCAAACCATTTATTCCGGTATGGTGTCGCGAATGATTAATAATGCTATTGTAACGGAAGAAAATGCCAGCAAAGAATATCCAACCAACTATCATTGGCTGTTAAGTAAGATTTTTGATTTGCAACGCAATTGGTTGACTTCGTTTGGAGATATACATTATGAGGAAGAAAGAAATTTTGATGAAGACAGCAGTTATGTTACGTTTATTCCTTATTCGATATCGCGTTGTTTGTCAGAATTGTATAAAGGATTAAACACGAATAAAATTACAATGGAATTTTTGAACAAAATCATCTATTACGATATCCTCTCTCATTATTTTGATGCTAAACATGATGAAATAAAATCTTCTATTGAAAATAATGTAATTCAAAAGATACCCAATGAATTGCTTAAAGAAATTCTTGACTTTGCATTGAATGAAAAGTTTGCGATAAACTTTGAAGATTTAATCAAGGAAAATTTCGAATTAAAATATAATGATGAAAGAGAAATACTTCTGAGGTTGCTAAATTTTTTAAGAGTCAACAATAAGATATAATGCTGCCAACAAACACTTGCAAGCACATTTGCAAACCGCAAAAAGCCAACGCTGCAACCAAAGTTTGCAAAAGAGATTGGAACTTTCCACCCAAAAAAGAATTATTTTTTTAAATATCCCCCTTCTAAAATTTTAAAACCTGTCAACACAAATTATCCTAAAATTGTGAAAAAGCCAATTGATTTAAAGTTGTGAATTAGCGCCATACGTTATGTAGCCAACAGAATTGGTGTTGATAAAGTTGCATTAGGCTCTGATTTTGATGGTGCCATTACAGCCAGTTATGATATTACCGGATTCCCTGCAATTGTGCATGCATTAATAGCAGAGGGCTTTAACCGGAATGAGATTGAAAAAATAATGGGTGGTAATATTCGTGATTTTTTATTGAACAATTTACCCAAAGAATAATCAATCACTTTTCGTGTGCATGCATATCCATACCCGGCATATTCGTCTGCATATTATCTCCATGCTTAAATACCGCATCACTATTTAATAAATAAGTGCCATTGGTAACCACCACATCGCCATTTTTTAAACCTTTTGTAATGAGAATAGCAGTGCTGTTTTGCGTGCCTGTTTGCACCATTCGCTGCTGAAAGGTATGATAGGCTGTTTGTACCCACACAATATTCATATTACCATATTGCAGTACCGAATGCAAAGGCAACATAAGTCCATTTTGCTGATGGGCACTTGCAATTACATAAACAGGCATACCGGGCTTTAATTGCCCGTTTACATTTGACAAAGCAATTCTTGCCAATACCACTCGCTCTTCAGCAGTCATTTCAGGATTGATAAAATCGATTTTCCCCTTCAAAATAAGGCCGGGAAAATCAGGAAACTGTACATCAACGGTATGCCCCTGACGAACTGTTGATAAATTAGCTGCATACACTTGTGCTTCTACCCAAATGGTCGACAAATCAGCAACTTTCAAAACAGTGGCACCTTCTGTTACATATTGCCCCTGCACTACAGGCAATTCAGTAATAACCCCGGAAACATTACTGTAAAAAGTAGTGATGGGGGGTATTGTTTTTTCTTTTAACAAGCTACTGATTTGTTGTTCATTCATTCCCCATAACAACAATTTATTTTTTGCACTTTGTAATAATTGAGCCACCTGAACAGCACTATTGTTTAACTGATGCTGTTGTTGATATAGTTGTACATATTCCTGTTTGGCGTTGTTCAATGTTTCACTGTATAGATCAAACAAGGGCTGACCCGGTGAAACACTGGCACCTAACTGTTTAAAATACAAATGATCAATTCTTCCTGTAATTCTGGCACTCACACTATTGATGGCTGACTGGTTGAAAGCAACCGTTCCTGTAAGTATTATCTTATTCTCAATACTACCATTTTGAATGGTATCGGTTTGAATATTAGCCAGTTGCATTTGTTCGTCAGTTAACAGGATTTCATTTGCAGTAGTCTGTTGTTTTTTTACTGCAATCAACTCCATATGGCAAATAGGGCAATTGCCTGGATGATTCTGCATTACCTGAGGATGCATACTACAAGTATAATAAGTATCTGCATCTGTTTTGGTTTGCGCTTTTTCTTTACAGGCATTGATAAAAAACAACAATAAAACTGCTATCCAAACATGCATTTTCATAACTATGATTTTAATTGAATAAAACTTTCACTATCTACCAAATATTGTGCATCGGCAGCTACCGCCTCATTGGCTTTTAGTCCACCCATTATTTGAATTAAATTTTTATATACCAACCCCGTTTGCACTTTTCTGGCAACAAACACCTCACCATTTCTTACAAAAACTACTTTATCCATACCCAGTGAAAGCACTGCTTCTTTGGGCAACCAGTTTGCAGTTTTATTACCGGTAAAAATAGTAGCAGTAACCTGGCTTCCAATAGGAATATTTAGTGTACTGTTATCAAATACCACACGTGCAGTAGTTGTTTTATTGCCGTTTTGATAATAGGGTTCTATGAAATGAATGGCAGCCACTACCTGCTGTTCAGGATTCGTTTCCGAATAAAACAAAACCTTATTGCCCTGCTTTACCAATGGAACATCATTATCAAATAAATTGAGTATAGCCCATGCTTTATTGGGATTAAAAACGTAAAAAAGTATAGTTCCTTTTGCTACATACATCCCTTCTTTTAAAGATAATGGCGGTGTAACAAATAACATTGCTGGGGATGTGCCATTTGCATTTTCACCCATTCCACTGTTTTGAATAGATTCATGAATATGACCCGAATATTGGCTGTAGATGGTAACATGCATGAAAGCTTTCCCTGATTTTTCAACGGCATCTAATTGACGTTGACTCATTCCCAACAATAATAATTTTTGTCGTGCACTATTGATGAGTGAAGCATTAGCCGGATCATTTTTAAGTATCATCAATAAATTTTCCTGAGCAGATAACAAATCCGGACTGTAAATCTCTGCAATTTTATCACCGGCATGTACTTCCTGATATTTATATTGAATGTATAGCTTATCTATTCTTCCACTAACATTGGTCACAATACTATTATTATAGTTAGGATTGTATTGCACAAATCCATAAACCCTCAATTCAATATTTTCCATTCGGGGCATCATGTGTATCATGGGCACATTTGCAATTACCTGATGATTGACCGGTTTTAATAAAGCATTCAACGAAACGGTTCTGGCCAACGAATCGGGTTTTTGAATTTCCAATGCCATCCCACAAATGGGGCATGCACCTGCCCTATCACTAATGATTTGTGGATGCATGGGGCAGGTATATTTTATTGTATGATGCGATTGTATTTTTTGTGTACTATCTGATTTGTTTTTGTTACCTGCTTCGGGATTGGCAATTAATTGCATACCGCACTTAGGGCATTTACCCGGTTTGTCTGAAAAATAATGATCAGATGGCATTGGGCAGGTATATGCTTTGGCATTCACATCATTTGATGGATGATGAGCAGGCCATTGGCATGCTGTTAAAAGCATCAAAGTAATTGAAAATACAACAGTGCTCAATAAGCGATATTGTTTCATTGTAACGTATTTATTGTAGTTCTATAATTTTCAATAGTTCTGTTTGTTTTTGTAAGGCAGTTTGCATTTCATCCAAATAAGCCAATTCTGTTAAATACAAAGTTTGCCATGCATCAAACAACTCAAATAAATCAGCGGTATTTTGAGCAAATCCAATTTGTGCTGTTTGGTAATTTTTTTGAAGGGCAGGAATAATTTTATTTTCATACAACTGCATTTGTTGTTTTTTTAACTGCAGTTCTAACCAAACAGTATTGGCCTTTCCTGATGCTTCATTTACAATCATTTGTTTTTGCTGTTGCAGGGCTTCATTTTGCCAAACCAAACTTTCTGCCTTTGCTTTATTCATTTTAGAAGCCCATTTGGCAAAAGGCAGTTTTACCGTAACCATTGCAGTAAACAACCAGGGTTGTTGTGCCCATCCCATCATCTGATCAAAACGCAGTCCATACTCAGGTTTAAGTTGTGCTAATTCTGCAGTACGCTGCAATTGGTTTACTTCAATAGAACGATTCAATACCTGCACCTCACTTTTTTGTTGCATGAGCGCTGTGGCACTAAACATTTGATCATTGAATGTAATCCAGTGAATGGTTGTATCAATAACGAAAGGAGTATGCACATCCCGATACATGATTGTATTCAGTGCTATACGGCTTTCATCTATTGTATTGTGTAATTGCAATTGTAAATTTTCTACATTTTCAAAAGCGGCCTTTGTTTTATAATAAGCATTTATTTGTCCGGCGCCATTGGTATAACGGGTTTCAGCCTGCTGCATCATCCATTGCAACAAGGATTTGTTTTCGTGAATCACTTTCAATTTTTTTTCAGCTATTATCCATTCCACATATTTTTCTCCGGCCTCAAACATCAAATCATTGAGCACTACTTCTTTTTTTTGTTTTTCAACAGCAGCCTGTGCATCCATATACGCAAACGTGGTTTGCTGTTTTTGTTTGTTTGGAAACATTTGTTGGGCACTCAACATAAAAGCACCCATACCCGGCTGGCCATTCATCACTTTCCATTTTTCAGGATTATAAGGCGTCATATAAAATCCGGCACCTACTTCCGGTGCAGACCAGCTATATGCACCTTTGGCCGCTTGCTGCAATGACACAGCAGAAGCATCTAACATTTTAAATGCAGGATAATGCTGTAACAGGCTATCTTTTATTTGTTGCAAGGATAAAACCTGTTGCGCAGATAATGGAACAAAATACAACCCTGTTATTATTAATATAATTACTTTTTTCATGTATTTATATTTTAATGTTTTGATTCAAATACTTCTATCCGCCCATATTTGCGTAATTCATATTCTTTACTCATTAAAAAAATAAGCGGAGTAACCAATAAAATATGAATAGCAGATGTAAATACACCACCTACCATGGGTAATACAATTGGTTTCATTACATCACTTCCAACACCATGACTCCACAAAATGGGAATCAATGCAAATAAGGATACACTTACCGTCATAATTTTAGGTCGTAATCTTTTGGTAGCACCTTCAATTACATATTCCCTCAGGTCTGTACGTGTAATGGTTGCTGCCGAATTTCCTTTCAATGTTATTAACTGTTGCATGGCATCATTCAAATAAATTACCATAACGATACCCGTTTCAACTGCCAGCCCAAATAAAGCAATAAAGCCCACCGCTACAGCTACAGATAAATTCACATGCCAGAAATAAATCATCAAGGCACCCCCAATTAATGCAAAAGGAATAGAAATCAGACTTAATAAAGCTTCTCGTGCTGAATGAAAAGCAAAATACATCGACAGAAAAATGATAAAAATTACAATAGGTAAAATCCATTTCAAAGTTTGTTCGCTTCTGATTAGATTTTCATATTGTCCGCTCCATTCCATAAAATATCCTTTGGGTAGTTTTTTTATCATCTTATTTAATTGTTCCATAGAAGCGTTAACGGTACTGCCCAAATCTCTGTCACGCACATTAAACAAAACAGTTCCACGTAATAATGCATTTTCCGAATTAATCATCGGCGGACCTTCGGTTATATGAATATCAGCCACTGCCTTTAAGGGAATAGGCCCGTTAGCAGGTGTTTGCACCTGTATATTTTCCAAATCGTACAAACTATTTCTAAAGTCTTGTGCAAAACGAGCGTTCACAGTAAACCGTTGACGACCTTCCACCGTTGTGCTAATTACTTTACCCCCAAGTGCCATTTCAATAACATCGTTCACATCGTCTACACTTAAACCGTAACGGCTAATTTCATCCCGTTTAATATTCATATCAATATAACGGCCACCGGTAATGGGCTCTACATACAAATCTTTTACACCTGCTATACCGGATAATGCCTGTTTTATTTTTTCTGACAAAGTATAAATGGTATCTAAATTTTGTCCATATACTTTAATGCCCACATCCGTTCTGATACCGGTTGAAAGCATATTAATTCTGTTAATAATGGGCTGTGTCCATCCGTTGGTAACACCCGGAATTTGTAACTTGTTATTCAACTCATTGATGATATCGTTTTTGGTAATACCCTTCCTCCATTGATTCTGCGGCTTCAGGAGTATAATGGTTTCAATCATATTAATGGGAGAATTATCCGTTGCAGAATTGACTCTTCCTGCTTTACCCAGTACATTTTTAACTTCAGGTACTGTAGTAATAATCTTGTCCTGAACCTGTAAAATTCTTTTGATTTCACTGTTGGAAACATCCGGTAATGTTACCGGCATAAATAAAATGCTACCCTCATCTAAGGGCGGCATAAACTCCCTTCCCAAACTGCTAACCAATGGAATACTAATGGCTAACGCGATGATATTGACGAAAAGTGTTGTTTTTCTCCATTTTATACACAAACGAATTATAGGTGTATAAATTTTTTCAAGCAATCGATTTACAGGATTTTTAGATTCCGGCTTAAACCTTCCTTTCATAAAAAAAGAAATAAGCACAGGAGCCAGTGTTATTACCAATATGGCATCTACAATTAAAATGAATGTTTTGGTGTATGCTAAGGGATGAAACAATTTGCCTTCCTGCCCCGTTAATAAAAATACTGGAAGAAATGATGTGATAATAATAACTGTTGAAAAGAATACGCCACGTGATACCTGGATGCTCGATTTTTCAATTATCGCTATCCTTTCTGTTTCAGGAATAGGCTTGTAATTTTTTTGTTTCATTTTTTGAAATATGTTCTGCATAAAATGAATGTTAGTGGTAATTGTTTTGTCTTTCTGATAAATGGCGATAAGCATTTTCGCTCATAATGATTCCGTTATCTACTATCACCCCAATGGCTAATGCAATACCTGTTAATGACATGATGTTGGAAGAAATACCCAATAAATTCAGCAGAATAAAACTAATGGCAATAGTTATCGGAATTTGAATAATGATGCTGAGTGCACTGCGCCAGTGAAACAGAAATACAATTACAATCAGTGCAACGATGATCATTTCTTCCACCAGCTTCGATTTAATATTTTGTATAGCTGCTTCAATTAAAGTACTTCTGTCATAGGCTACATGAAATGTAACCCCATCAGGAAGCCCCTTTTGTATGTCGTTCATTTTATTTTTTACCGCTTTAATTACCTTGTCGGCGTTTTCGCCATAACGCATTACTACAATACCTCCTACCACTTCACCGGTTCCGTTTTCATCGAAAATACCAAGTCGCAAATCGCCGCCCATTTGTACTGTACCAATATCTTTTATTCTAACGGGGATTCCATTGTAGTTACCTACAGCGATAGATTCAATATCACCTATATTTTTTATATAACCCAGCCCACGAATGATATAACCCATATCGCTCATTTCAAATTTCCGGCCGCCTACATCGTTATTATTGGCTTTCACTTTTTGAAGTACTTGTGGCAGACTTATTTGATAATACTGTAGTTTTATGGGATTAATGACAATTTGATACTGCTTTTCAAAACCACCAAATGATGCTACTTCGGCAACACCCGGCACAGTTTGAAGCGCCAGTTTAACATACCAGTCTTGTAATGCCCTTTGCTCACCAAGATTCATGTTTTTTGCATGCAGTGTGTACCAGAATACATGCCCTACGCCGGTTCCATCAGGCCCCAATGTTGGGGTAATACCTGTAGGCAGCAAACGTTGCGCATAATTCAATCGTTCCAAAACACGGGAACGAGCCCAATAAATATCGGTATTATCTTCAAACACCAAGTAAATAAAACTCATTCCAAACATAGAAGTGGCTCGTATGTTTTTAACTTTTGGAATACCCTGCAGGTTACTTACTAATGGATAAGTAATCTGGTCTTCCATAATTTGTGGCCCACGCCCCGACCATTCCGTAAAAACAATTACCTGGTTTTCACTTAAATCAGGAATAGCATCCACAGGATTTTTTTGAACGTTGAGAATACCCAAAATGAGTAAGCCAATGGCAATCAATAATACCACAAACCGATTTCGCAGCGACCAACCGATGATCTTTGCAATCATGCTACAATATTTTTAAATATAAAAATGAGTGGAAAATACAATGCACTATACACAAAGGCATACAAAATAGCCCTAAGGCAAGGAGCCCGGACTACAAGTAAAGAAATAATACTATATCAGAAAAATACGATTCCGAATAAAAAGCTGAACACTGCATAAATCAGGTGGTACATGTGTTGCAGGAAACTGAATGAATAGTGACGGAAAGTAAAGCGCTAAGTTTTCCATTGCCGGTTTTGCTGGCAATACAAATACGGGTTGTGCAGCTTGAAAAACAAATGAATGGGCAGTAGACTGGTCTTGACTAACTTGTATTTTTTGTTGCACATCTTTACAGCAATTACCTTTTCTGCTCTTTTTGAGCAGCATGCCACAATTACTGCAGTTGGTATTATCGGAAGTTTTCACCAGCTCAATTCCTGCCCATTTACCCATGCAATAATGTACATGAATGGTAGCACCCTGAACACTCAGGCCATACAGTAACAATAGTAATATGGTGAAAAGCTTTTTCAAATCAATGTTTATGTGTAACAAAAAATTTTTACAATCTTAAAAAACAAAAATAACACAATTTTAAATATACTATTACTTACAACAATCCTTCTTATGAACAAAAAGAGTAGTGACAATTTTTATAAAAAAACGACCGATTTTATTTAAGAAGGTTTGATTCACGTTGAATGTCATAAGTAAAGATACCATAGAATTATAATTTGCCAAAGTTAAGATAGTGGCTCAGCTGTATATCCGGCATTCTTAACCAATTGAACAATCTCCTTTTCTTCCATAGAACCGGTTTGTACCGTAAGAACTTTATTTTTGTTCGTTGTATCTACTTCCCAATGTTCAATACTTTTTTCGTTATTCAGCACAGGAGATACTTTGGCAACACAACTGCTGCACTGGATATTTGTTTTAAACTTTAATGATTTCATAAAATTATTTATATTTTTTAACAAAATTAGAGAACATAAATGTTCTAACTATTACAAAATTTTTAAACGACTTTACAATATTTTTAGAAGCAACAGCAATGTGAATGGGGTACATTACAAGCGAATTGTTTTTAAACGTAAACTATTCAACACTACTGAAACAGAACTAAATGCCATAGCTGCACCGGCTATCATAGGATTTAACAAAAAACCATTAACCGGATATAAAATACCGGCAGCAATAGGAATGCCTATTATGTTGTAAATGAATGCCCAAAAAAGATTTTCACGGATTATACGTACCGTTTTTGCTGATAGTACTAAAGCTTTTGGCAACGCAGTTAGATCTTTCGTGATAAGGGTAATTTTGGCTACATCCATTGCAATATCGGTTCCGCTACCCATGGCTATACTAACATTGGCCAATGCTAAGGCCTGACTATCATTTATCCCATCACCTACCATTGCTACTATCTTCCCCTGTTGCTGAAGATCCTGAATGAATTTTGCTTTTTGTGCAGGCAATGCATCACTTGTATAATGTGTTATACCAACCGATTTTGCTACTGCTGCGGCAGTGGATTGATTATCGCCAGTAAGCATATACACTGCAATACCCATTTCATGAAGCGTATGTATAGCTGCTAATGCAGTTGGCTTAATTTCATCCGTTATTCCAATAATAGCCAGCACCTGTAAATCGTTGGCAAAATAAACCACAGTTTTAGCAGATTGTTGCCAGGAATCAGCCAATGAAAGCAGTTCATTATTGAGTGAAAGCTTATGTTCCTCTATCATTCGTTTGTTTCCAACCAGCCACAATTTATTTGCAAAAAGTGCTCTGATACCCCTGCCTGTAATGCTTTGAAAATCGGTTAAATGAATATCATTATCAGTTTGTTCTTTTTTTATATAATTAAGCACAGCCTCTGCCAGCGGATGCTCGGATTTAGCTTCAAGTGCATATAAAATGTTAGCAGACAAATGACGATCAGCAATGGTTTTATTCCAAACAATTTCTGTTACAGTTGGCTTTCCTTCTGTGAGTGTGCCTGTTTTATCTAAAACAACGGCATTTACTTTGTAGCCTGCTTCAAGGCTTTCAGCATCTTTAATCAGGATATTATTTTCAGCTCCTTTACCTATACCTGCCATCATTGCGGTTGGTGTTGCTAAACCCAATGCACATGGACAGGCAATAATTAATACCGTAACAAAAGCAAGTAAAGCATGTGAAAAGGCATCATTTCCGCCTAACAGCAACCAAACAGCAAAAGCAAGCAAAGCAATACCCATTACAACCGGAACGAAAATACCGGCTACTTTATCTGCCAATCGTTGCACAGGTGCTTTGCTGCCCTGTGCCTCCTGCACCAATTGTATAATATGCCCCAATACTGTGTCACCACCCACTTTTTCGGCCCTAAATATAAAATGGCCTTTTTGATTGATTGTTCCGGCATACACACTGCTACCTTCATATTTTTCAATCGGTGTATACTCTCCGCTAATCATACTCTCATCAACAAAAGAAGTTCCCTTTGTAACAATGCCATCTACAGGCACTTTTTCACCTGGTTTCATAACAACCATATTACCTATTGCAACTTCAGCTGTCAGTATTTGCTTTTCAGCACCATTTTCAAAAATAGTTACTGTATCAGGTTGCAATTGCATTAATTTTTTCAGTGCGGAAGAAGTATTTGACTTTGCTTTTTCTTCCAACAACTTCCCTAATAAAATAAACGTAATAATTACAACAGATGCCTCAAAATAAACATGTGCTGGTAATCCGCGGCTAATCCAAAAAGACGGAAAAACTGTTGTAAAAGTGCTAAATAAAAAAGCAGTGAAAGTACTAAGTGCAACTAACGTATCCATATTTGCTTTTCCATGCCTGGCCTGCTTCAATGCATTGATAAAAAACTGACGTCCAAAATAAAAAACAACAGGAATGGATAAAAACATCATCATCCAATTGCCATAAGGTACATGCATAAAAACCATACTGATTAATACCACAGGGATGGAAAAGAGAAAAGCAAAAAAGGTTTTTTGTTGTAGCATACGAAACTGTAAATCCTCGCGCTGTTTACTTTTATGTATATCCCCTTTCTCATCAATCATTAAATCATATCCAATTGATTGAACAACAGACTTTAATTTTTGTGGTGTTACAACCGATTCATCATACTCAACCATTACCTGTTGTGCTGCATAATTCACATTGGCATGTACCACACCATTAACAGGCTGCAACATTGATTCTACGCTAATTGCGCAAGATGCGCAACTCATACCAATTACCGGAAATATTTTCTTAACTGTTTGCATACATAAATGTTTGATACCACAAAGCTCCTTACAAAGCAAAGCCTGAGTATTACAACATTTATAGTTTAGTTTACAAAATAATTACATTAAGAAAGTATTGATTATTATGGTTGATGATAATTCCGAATCAAATAATATTATCGAGCGGCTTTCTTTGTCCTCCAATTTTTTTAAATTCAGTAGGCGTAAATCCGGTCATTTTTTTAAATTGAGCAGATAAATGTGCAACACTGCTATACCCCATTGCAAAAGCAATATCGCTTAAATTCATTTCATCATAGGTTAATAGCTCTTTCACTTTTTCTATTCGCTGTAAAATGGTATATCTTTCAATGGTTACGCCTTCTACAGAAGAAAATAATGTACTTAAAAAATGATAGTCATATCCTGTGGCATCTTCTAATATTGATGATAGTTTATGGGTAAAGAACTCTTCACTATTCTTCTGAATGAGTTGAATAATGATGTTTTTAAGAGATTCAACCAGTGCAGAGCGCTTGTCATCCAATATTTCAAAACCATTTTCGGAAAGTAATTTTTTAAAGGCTGACAATTGTGTTTCAGATGGTACATACATAGTTTCTACTTCACCCAACTTTATATTTTTATAGGAAATATCGGTATCATCCAATAATTGTCCTACAACTTTAATACATCTGTCGCAAACCATATTTTTGATCAATAATTTCATTTTACAATTTTTAAGATTCAACCAAGTTTACAAAATTTATTAAAAAGTACTGCATTCAAGTACTGTACTTAAATATTTATTACCACAAGCAATATAAAGCCTGTTTAAAGTAACTACTTTTTAATATTTATTTAATAAAATAAAAACAGCTTGAATTGACTTTTGAAATAAGATATACCCTTACTTTTGCACGCAATTTAATTATGAAGCAAATGGAAACCGGTTCGGACCATAGTAATTTAAGATTCTCTTCCTAAGCTGCACAAACGTTTTTAACTGTGGCTATGGAAGCAAATAGTCGTTAACAGTTAAAAACAATACTCATGCATATTGTATTTTCACTTTTTTGTCATACGCTACTTTTTAGCCGAAGTTGTGGTGCATTGCTATAACCTATTGTAAAGCTTTGCTATTACAGTGGGTTGTTTACTACCGGCATGAAACACAATTAATTTTAACGGGAAAAATCCGGGCGTTATGTTAAAAACAACAGCAGCTAAATTAGTGAAGCATATTTCCTTTTCAGGAGAAAATACAGCTCAGGCCGTTCAATCTGCCTCTGTAACCAAATTAAAACAGGTAGCTACTGCTTCAAAACCCGAAGTAATTACTTTATTAAAAACAAAAGAAACCGGCCTTTCAACAGAAGAGAAAGAAGAAAGAGAACAGGAATTTGGGCTCAATGAGGTTTCACACGAAAAAGCACCATCCTGGTACCTTCAACTACTCGAGGCATTTCTGAATCCATTTATTGGAGTATTAATTATAATAGCTGCCATCTCTATTATAACAGATATTATTACTGCTGCACCCGGTGAAAGAGATTATAAAACAGTAACTGTTGTGGGCGTAATGGTATTACTCAGCTCTTTTTTAAGATTTTGGCAGGAATTTAGAAGCAATAAAGCTGCAGAGCAGCTGAAAAGCATGGTTAAAACAACGGCAACGGTTTTGCGTAATGGTGAAGGAAAAAAAGAAGTGGATATTAAGGATTTAACTGTTGGAGATGTGGTATTACTTTCTGCAGGAGATATGATTCCTGCCGATTGCCGTGTTTGGGCATCTAAAGACTTATTTGTAAGTCAGGCTATGTTAACCGGCGAATCGCTACCTGTTGAAAAAAGAGACATCAGCATTACAGATGCCGAACAAAAATCGCCTTTGGAATTAGAGAACATTTGTTTTATGGGCACCAATGTGGTAAGTGGTGCTGCAACTGTTATTGTAGTGAACATAGGCAACCAAACTTATTTTGGCTCTATCAGTAAATCGCTAACCGGCAAAAGGGCAGAAACCAGTTTCGATAAAGGTGTAAACAGTGTAAGCTGGCTATTAATTCGGTTTATGCTGTTTATGGTTCCGCTCATTTTTATTTTAAATGGTGTAGTAAAGCATAACTGGCTCGAAGCCTTACTGTTTGCCATTGCTGTAGCGGTAGGTTTAACCCCCGAAATGCTACCCATGATTGTTACCGCCAATTTAGCAAAAGGTGCGTTAAACATGAGTAAGAGGAAAGTAATTGTAAAACGCCTGAATGCCATTCAAAACATTGGCGCCATGGATATTTTATGCACCGATAAAACGGGCACATTAACCATGGACAAAATTGTGTTGGAACGCCACTTGAACGTATTTGGAGATGATGATGATGAGGTATTAAAATGGGCCTACCTGAACAGCTTCCACCAAACCGGATTAAAAAACCTGTTAGATGTTGCTGTACTGGAACATGCCGAATTACATGATTATCTGAAAGCTGAAGAACAATATACAAAAGTGGATGAAATTCCATTTGATTTTCAACGCAGAAGAATGTCTGTTATTCTAAAACAGAAAAACGGCAAACACCTGCTCATCTGCAAAGGTGCAGTGGAAGAAATTTTAGACCTTTGCACACATGCTTTTGATCCCGGAGAAGACAAAGAATTACATATTGAAAACGATAAAGTAATTCCGATTGATGAAGTTATGCGTAAAACCATTTTAAACACTTCAAAAAAATTAAACAAAGAAGGGTTAAGGGTTTTATTGGTAGCCATCAAGGAATTTGATAACAGAGCACTTACCTATTCTGTTGCTGATGAAAAAGACATGACCATTACGGGTTTTATTGGTTTTCTGGATCCGGCAAAACCCTCTGCACAACCTTCCATTGAGGCATTACAGAAATTAGGTATTACTTTAAAAGTATTAACCGGCGACAACGAAACTGTTACTAAGAAAATTTGTAAAGATGTAGGCATTACTGTACAACATATTTTACTGGGTAATGAGTTAGAGAAAATTTCTGACGATGAACTGATGGCAAGAATTGACGACATTAACATTTTTGCCAAATTAAGTCCACTACAAAAAAGCAGGGTAGTAAAAGTATTGCAAGCCAAAGGGCATACCGTTGGCTTCATGGGCGATGGCATTAATGATGCCGGTGCACTTCGTGATGCCGATGTGGGTATTTCTGTTGATACGGCTACGGATATTGCCAAAGAAAGTGCAGATATTATTCTGTTGGAAAAAGATTTGATGGTACTTAGAAAAGGGGTGATTTATGGAAGAAGAACATTTGGCAATATCATTAAATACATTAAAATGACTGCCAGCAGCAATTTTGGTAATATGTTCAGTATGCTGGGCGCCAGTGCATTTCTGCCTTTTCTACCCATGTTACCCATTCAGTTATTGGTGCAAAATTTATTGTATGATATTTCGCAAATATCCATTCCATGGGATAAAATGGATGCTGAATATTTGGAAAAACCCAAAAAATGGGATGCAAGTGGAATAGCCAGGTTTATGTTCTTTATTGGACCTATCAGTTCAATTTTTGATTATGCAACATTTGCTTTATTGTTCTTTTTCTTTAAAGCAAATAGTCCAGCACATCAATCATTTTTCCAAAGTGGCTGGTTTATAGAAGGTTTATTATCACAAACATTGATTGTTCATATGATTAGAACAACCAAAATACCATTTATACAAAGTTGGGCAACGGTACCGGTTATTACATTAACATTGGCCATTATGATACTTGGAATTTATATTCCCTTCTCGCCATTGGCAGATGCACTAAAAATGCAACCCCTGCCCTGGATATATTTCCCATTTCTTATTGTAATATTAATCGCTTACTGTATATTAACCCAATTAATCAAGGTCTGGTTTATCAGGAAATTTGGCCAATGGCTTTAAATCAATTATTGTAGTTTAAAAAATATTTTTCCTATTAGTTTATGAATGGATTATTTTCCTGATAGGTTAACTATTTTACTAACACAAATAAACATGAATCGAATACAATCATTTTTCAATTTTTTTACCTCATGAAATGGATATTTACTTCTACCCTATTATTTGCCTGCGTTAAAATACATGCACAACCTGTATTTCAGATGGATAGCTCCGGCAATTGGAGCCATCATTTTCAGCTAACGGTAATTTCACAGAGCCATTCAGGTTTTTCAGCTGCATATAGTGGTAAAAACAGTTTAGACAATGCTGTAGAAACCGGTGCCACCAGTTTAACTACAACTTTATTTCTTGGAAGAAAATTATGGAAAGGAGCAGCAGCATATTTTAATCCTGAAATGTCGGGAGGTAATGGGCTGAGTTATTCACAAGGTGTTGCAGGCGCATTAAACGGTGAAACCTATCGGGTGGGTAATGTTGCACCACAATTATTTATAGCAAGAGCCTATTTGCAGCAAAATATTGCACTGGGTAATAGCAAATACACCAACGTTGCCGATGATGAAAATCAGGTGACCGATAAAGTACCTAATAATCGTATCACCATTACTGCCGGAAAATTTGCTATCAGCGATTTTTATGATGACAATACTTATAGTCACGACCCCAGAACACAATTTTTTAACTGGTCGTTAATGGGTAACGGTGCATGGGATTATCCTGCCAACACACGTGGCTATACTTATGGCATTGTAGCAGAATGGTATCAAAACAACTGGTCATTTCGTTTATCCAGTGTAGCTGTTCCAACCATAGCCAATTCCCATAAAATGGAATACCACTTATCTAAAGCGCATTCTGAAACACTTGAAATTGAGAAAAAATATAACATCAATCGTCAACCCGGTGCCGTTCGTTTTATCATTACCAATTCCTATACCCGTGCACCTGCTTATCAACAAGGAATCAATGCATTGAATAACAACAATAATTATTTATTAAGTGTAATTAGTGGGGAAGCCGAAAATAATACTTATGGAGGTAAAAAATTTGGATTAGGCCTGAGTGCAGAACAGGCATTGAATGATGATATTGGTATTTTTTCAAGATTAGGTTGGAATGATGGCAAATATGCCACCTGGGCATTCACAGAAATTGATCAGTCGGCCAGTATTGGGCTGGCTGTGAAAGGAACCCGCTGGCATAGGCCGGCGGATGTGGCAGGTATTGCAGGTGTACTGAATGGCATTTCGAAAGAACATCGCGATTTTTTGGCTGCCGGAGGTTATGGTTTTATTATTGGTGATGGCGCATTGAATTATGGACACGAAGGCATTATTGAAGCTTATTACAATACTTACTTGTTCAACAACTTTTGGTTAACCTTCGATTATCAGTTTGTGAACAATCCGGGGTATAATAAAGACAGGGGTCCGGTGCATGTATTTGGCATTCGCGGACACTTTGCGTTGTAACTTAAGAAATACGCATAACGGTAAGGTTTTTCATCGTCACTGAGAACCTTACTGTTTTTATTTTGTTATAACGGTAAAATAAAAGGATGTCAAAAGTTTATTCTATCAAAACCATTCAATATATTCCTACAGATATTGCTACAGCATGGGATTTTTTTAGCAAACCCCATAATTTAAAAACCATTACACCCGCCCATTTAGGATTTGAAATCATCAGCAAACACCACGGCCCTGAAATGTATGCCGGACAAATTATTGAATATACGTTAAAACCAATATTGGGTATTCCATTATACTGGATGACCGAAATTACACATGTAGTGCCGCAACAATATTTTGTGGATGAACAACGCTTTGGACCTTATACATTCTGGCATCACCAACACCATTTTAAATCAGTTAACGGTGGCGTTGAGATGACGGATATTGTTCACTACAAAATTCCATTTAGTTTTTTGGGTGATATTGTCAACAGCCTTATGGTAAAAAAACAATTGCAACAAATTTTCAATTATCGATTCACCGCAGTAGAAACCCTGTTTGGAAAATGGAATCAATTATCTACATCAGTTGCTAATGTTGTTTTGACATAAAAATATACCCCTAACGTATTAAATTTTGCTTAATACGGTTACCTGTTATCCATAGTGGGTATTAATGTGTTATAACTTTGCACATTCTTATCAATATGGCAACCCAACCTTTACACTTTCTGTCCGTAATATTTTTACGTGGCTATTACCATCATTCACCTTTCTCCTGTTTTCTTAAAATATAACTGCCACATTTCGCATGCAACAGTAGCAATGCTGTTACACCTCCAAATGATAACAATTAAAGCAAATCATGAAAACTGAATCAAGCAGTTCAAAGCATTTACACCAATTATCTGCTGCCGGATTATTGGTTACATTAGGTATTATATATGGAGATATTGGCACTTCGCCTCTATATGTTTTCAGATCAATTATTGGTGATAGGCCCATTTCTGAAGAATTAGTTTATGGGGGTATTTCCTGCATTATATGGACATTAACCCTGCAAACAACTTTCAAATATGTATTATTAACCCTTCAGGCCGATAACAAAGGTGAAGGTGGCATTTTTTCATTATTTGCTTTGGTAAGGCGTTATGCAAAATGGTTGTACATACCAGCTATAATTGGTGCAGCCACTTTATTGGCAGATGGCATTATTACCCCACCCATTTCTGTAGCTTCAGCTGTAGAGGGCTTAAATGGCATTCATTCTTTACAAAATACCATCATTCCCGGAAATGCAATTACCATTGGCATTGTAGTAGGTATTATTTCGCTTTTATTTTTCTTTCAACGCTTTGGAACCAAAGTGGTAGGATTTGCATTTGGCCCTATTATGCTGGTATGGTTTAGCATGATTTTTTTATTGGGTTTTTTACAAGTATGGCATCATCCCGGAATCATCAACGCCATCAACCCCTATTATGGTATTGAATTATTAATAAATTATCCGCATGGATTCTGGCTGTTGGGTGCGGTATTCTTATGTACAACAGGTGCTGAGGCATTGTATAGCGACTTAGGGCATTGCGGTAAAAAAAATATACAGGTGAGTTGGATATTTGTAAAAATTGCATTAATTTTTAATTATATGGGGCAGGGAGCCTGGTTATTAACTCAAAAAGAAACATATTTAGGTAACACCAATCCATTTTATGCATTAATGCCCCATTGGTTTTTGTTGGTAGGAATTATAGTGGCCACTTTTGCTACCATTATTGCCAGTCAGGCTTTAATTAGCGGCTCATTTACTTTAATTAGTGAAGCCATAAGTATGAACTTTTGGCCAAGAGTTACCGTGAAATATCCTACCAACGTAAAAGGCCAAATTTATATACCCAGCCTTAACTGGATATTATGGATTGGTTGTGTAGGCATGATGCTGTATTTTAAAGATAGCTCTGCTATGGAAGCTGCCTATGGCTTTTCTATTGTGATAGCTATGTTAATGACCACCAGCCTCATGTTTGTGTTTATGTACCGTGTAAAAAAATGGAACCATTGGCTGATTGCCGTTATTATGACCATTTTTTTAATTGTAGAATTTTCTTTCTTTATTACCAATGTTGCCAAAATAAAACAACGCTGGATGTTTTTATTTTTTGAATTTGGCCTGATGTTTATCATGTTTGTTTGGTTTAAAGCCCGAAAAATTACCAACAGTTATTTGCAATTCTTAAAAGTAAAAGACTACACAACCCCTTTGCAATTGCTGAGTGCAGATAAAGAAGTACCCAAATATGCCACTCATTTGGTTTACTTAACCAAGGCCGATAGTGATGGAGATATAGAAAAAAGAATTATTGATTCCATTTTAAACCGAAAACCAAAACGTGCTGATGTGTATTGGTTTGTGCACATTGACAGGGCCGATAACCCTTATGAAATGGCATATAGTGTTACAGAGTTACTGCAGGATAAAGTAATTAAAATAAACTTCAAACTTGGTTTCCGTATTCAGCCCCGAATTAATTTACTGGTTAAAATGGTAATGCAGGAAATGAGAAAAAATAATGAGCTGTGCTGTATTAATAAATATGAGGACTTAGATGCAAGCAACTTTCATACAGATATTACTTATGTTATTCTGGAAACCTTCCTGTCGGTAGAGAATGAACTTTCGGTTAAAGAAGGTTTTATTATGGATGCTTACTTTGCCATTAAGCACCTGGCTCAATCTGACCAAAAAGCATTTGGTTTAGACAATGCCACTACCGTTGTTGAAAGGGTGCCGCTGTTAATTACCCCCAAAACATATCTTCCTTTAAAACGAATTAGTTTTGCGCAACAGTAATAATAGCACTTCTTTATTGCATGTAATTATTTCAACTCAATCCAATTACTGAGCACATTATGTTCACTCACTACTGCAGCAAATAAACGGTTATTGGCAGGTATTAGTGAAGCTAACCTTTCATAAGTTACTGCTTTATCGGCAATCAATAATTTAATCAGTGTGGCATAGGCTATATTTTCAGTAACATTTTCGGGCAGGGCAAATATCGCAAATGCTTTAACGGGTTGTTTACCGGAATAATGTAACGTAAACAGATTGCCATTACTTTTTGCAAATATGGGTGTTGGTGGTTTTGTGCTGTCAATCCACGGCATGGGCGGCACTATAGCAGGCAATGCATAATAATTATAGCGAAGACTGTCAGACCAGCCATTGGGATTACTTTCAAAATTTTTACTGCTAAAAAAAATACTGCCTTGTGTGGTAGAATAGCTTCTAATAGCTTTTAACTGATTGGGTAATTCATTAGGGTTACGCCAGGCAGCATTGGTTCCGGCACGGTAAATAGCCTGGCCAATATATAAATCTCTGCCATAAGTATGTGCATTCCACCAGGCCAGCAGGGTATCAAAATCGGCTAACTTATGCCCTTGCTCCCAGTATAACTGTGGTGCTACATAATCAATCCATCCTTTTTTTAACCACAATAAAATATCTGCATATAAATCATCATAATTAGTTTGTCCGGCTTTGGTATTACTTCCATCAGGATCCTGACTTTTATTTCGCCAAACACCAAACGGGCTGATTCCAAATTTCACAAAAGGATTCACGGCACGAATGGTTTGATACAATGCATGAATAATGCTGTCGCAGTTATTTCTTCGCCAATCATCCTTACTCAATCCATTCCCGTATTGTCGGTATGCTTTTTCATCAGGAAATTCCTTACCGGCAATTCTATATGGATAAAAATAATCATCCATGTGTATTCCATCTACTTTATAACGGGTAACAATATCTTTAACTACCCGGGTAACAAATTGCCGCACTTCCGGCAGGCCGGGGTTGAAATATTTTGTATTACCATACGTTACAAACCATTCAGGATGAATTTTAGTAATGTGAGATGGTGATACAGAGGATGTGTGAATGTTAAAAACAGCCCGATATGGATTTAACCAGGCATGAAATTCCATACCGCGTTGATGGGTTTCTTCAATCATAAACTCCAGCGGATCATAATACGGCGTAGGCGGCAAACCCTGCTTCCCATTTAAAAATTCGCTCCAAGGCTCGTATGAGGAAGGATAAAAAGCATCGGCAGCAGGCCGTATCTGTACAAAAACAGCATTCATTCCATTGCGTTGTTGCATATCTAACAAACGAATAAAATCGGCTTTTTGTGCTTCAACCGACATGCCTTTTTCTGCAGGCCAGTCAATATTTACCACTGTTGCTACCCAAACACCACGCATTTCAAATACCGGCGCTTTTTGCGACCAAAGTGAAAGTGCATTTCCTGTTAAACAAAACAAAAGCAAACAAAATGACTTTAACAGCTTTACATACATAAGGCGATTCATTTTTGGGAGATTACAAATTCACAAGCCATTCAAAACTGGCTTATTCTATTCATTGTAAAAACCGAAGATAATGTTAGTTGGTACATTTTGTTTTAAAGTAGATGAAATATAAATATGTACCGGTTAGATAATATTAATATATAAAAAATGCAGGTAATTTTACCGGATAGCATTTAATAAACCATTGAGCAATTGAGCATCTTCCACCGATAAAGCAGCAACCATTGCATCCAACTCATGAATTCTTGCTTCAATTCTGTGCAAAACACCCACACCTTCAGCAGTTAAATAAATGGCTACTTTCCGTTTATCATTCGTTGCCATCCGTTTTTCTAATAATTTTTTAGCCGCCAGGCGGTCAACCATTCTGCTGGTGTCACTCATTTTATCCAACATCTGCGCTCTTATCTGCAAGGTAGAAAGGGGCACGGCACTGGCATGCACAATACGTAAAATATTGTATTGCTGAGCGGTAATATCTTCAGGCGTCAGAAACTGCCTGATTTTTTCCTGCAACCAATTTGCTGTAAAAATAATATTTACAATGGCTTTATGATGTTCGTTACGAAAATGTAACTGCGGTATTTCCTGCTCAATTTCCATAAATAAAATTTATTTTTAACCTTTATCAATCTTCCCAAACCTTTAATCCTTCACTGCAATTGGCACAAATATCAATATTTTTCCTGCTTTGCATAATAGCACTTCTAAATTGCTTATAATTTTCGTTTTGCCAGGTTTCCTTAAAGCTTTGCGTTGCCAAATTACCCAACTGGTGCTGCGCATCTTTATCAAAACAACAAGGCACCACCAATCCATCCCAAGTAATTACATTGGCATGCCATAATTTCCAGCAATGGTTACCTAATCCACTTTTCACCACACGTTTACCCGATTTATCTTTTTTATAACGGCTGTATTTATCAATAGATGGAATTAACTGATTGGGATCATTTTCAAAATCATACACCTGTGCGGTTTTAAACCGAACCTGATCTACCCCAACTTCTTTTCCCAATTGTTTAATGGCTTCTATCTGATGTTCATTCGGCTTCACCACTAAAAACTGAAAAAATACAAAAGGTGTTTTACTGTTCAGCGCTTTTTTCCATTTTACAATATTACGGGCTCCTTCAATTACTTTTTCTAATTTACCTCCTACCCTGTATTGCTGATACACATCCTGAGTAGTTCCATCAATAGAAATGATAAGCCTGTCTAATCCGCTTTCAACAGTTTTTCTGGCTTTTTCATCGGTTAAATAGTGGGCATTGGTAGAGGTAGCAGTATAAATACCTTTACCATGTGCATATTGTACCATCTCTAAAAAAGCAGGATTCAAATAAGGTTCTCCCTGAAAATAAAAAATCAGGTACAATAGTTCCTTGTGAATTTCATCAATTGTTTTTTTAAAGAAACTGCTTTCCAGCATGCCGGTAGGCCGGGTAAATTCCCGCATACCACTCGGACATTCAGGGCAACGCAGGTTACAGGAAGTAGTAGGTTCAAACGAAACAGAAATGGGTAAACCCCATTGAACAGGCTTTCCGAGCATTCGGCTAATCCGATAACTACTCCATACTTTGCCGGCATTCCACAGTCGGGCGAAGGTGAACTTACTGATTAAATTCAGACTATCATTTAAATTAAAATACGGCATAATGAATGTAAAAATAAGTTCATTCCTGGTAAAATGCCGTTTATCTTCAACATCTTCCTCTATTCGAAAAATGATTTTGATTTTTATTCCATGAATATGTCATTTTTGTAACTCAATTTCGCTGCGCAGCATGGCTAAGAAAAAAAAGAAAAAAACATCGCCGGTTATATGGATGCTTACAGGCATTTTCCTGATACTGCTGCTGCTGTTGGTATATTTGTTTCAACAGGAAAAAGACACCCCCACCCCCATTGAATTTACGTATGATGCTGATTTTGGCATACCACTGCCCGACAACTACAGTATACATGGCATTGATGTGAGTGTACATCAAAGCAATATTAGCTGGGGCATGGTCAAAAATACCAGATCAGACCATATTGCCATTGGTTTTGTGTTTATTAAGGCAACCGAAGGACTATCGGATGCCGATAAACAATTTAAAATAAACTGGCAGCACTTACAGCAATTTGGCTTTACACGTGGTGCCTATCATTTTTTTATTGCCACTAAAAACGGAGCACAACAGGCACAAAATTTTATTCGCACCGTACAACTACAAACCGGCGATTTACCGCCGGCGGTTGATGTAGAAGAATTGTATGGTGTAAACCCTACCCAACTCAAAAAAAGATTGAAAGATTACCTACAAACCATAGAAAATTTTTATAAAGTAAAGCCTATCATTTACACCTATGCCAGTTTTTATGAAAGTTACTTAGGTAAAGAATTTGATGATTACCCACTATGGGTGGCTCATTATAAAGAACCCCAACAACCGCGTATTCAAAGACCCTGGCAGTTTTGGCAACACAGCAATGAAGGGCATATCAATGGCATTAAAACAAAAGTTGATTTTGATGTATTTAATGGTGACTCAGCCGCCTTTCAACAAATGGTGTTGCATTAATCTTCTACTATATCAGCAGGCAACGGAAATAAAAACTGATAACTATCATATTTCCGGTTGAGGAACGTCATATTCCCGCTCAGCATTGCACAATAATTTGCAATGAAAAGGGGAAGAAGATGCGATTGAATTTTTTAAATAAATGGTTAGATGGGCCACTTACGCTCGAAGGGTCGTGCAATTTAATTATGGTAGAACATCATCCGGTTATATTGGAAATGCTGGAACAATCAAAACATCAACTGGAAATATTACTTCATTCCGGGAAATACCATTCTACCCTTTTACCGCAACTAAGCCGAAGATTGTTTCAAATTAACAAAGAAATTGGCCAATACATCAGGGCCGAACAGGAATATTTTTTTCCATATTTAAAAAAACAATCCAATCAGGAATCTGCATGCGATGAGTATATTTTAAATACACATTTATTAGAAACCATGCAGGAAAAGCATGATCTGTTCACCAAAGCATTACATCAGCAACGTAAAATAGTGAACAACTACATGATAAAAAAAGATTGGGATACCGATTTAAAAAACTACATCAATCATCTGTTTCTGTTAGAGAAAAAAATTCAATCATGGATGGAATTAGAGCGAAAGAAATTATATCCCTATCTCATTAAAACTACCAGAAAGCATGAGTAAATCATTTACCGGCGTTGTTACAGCCTGCTATCATTGTGGAGAAGATTGTGGCAATGAACCCATTCAGGCTTACGATAAAAACTTTTGTTGCGAAGGCTGCAAATCGGTTTATGAAATATTGAACAAAACCGGCATGTGCGATTATTATGCCATTAGCAACAATCCGGGCAGCAGTCAAAAAATTAAAGTTCGACACAACCAGTTTGCTTTTTTAGAAGATGATTCCGTACAAGAAGCCCTTACCGTATTTAAAGATGATACCCATACACATGTAACATTTTATTTGCCGCACATGCACTGCAGCAGTTGCCTTTGGCTGATAGAAAACCTGCACCGGCTCAATGAACATATCATTAGCAGCAAAGTAAACTTCACCAGAAAAGAAGCCGATATTGTGTTCAACCACTCAAAAACTTCTATACGC
The DNA here is from genome assembly GCF_058798575.1 of Hydrotalea sp. GW822-HT8A01. Classification (NCBI taxonomy): domain Bacteria; kingdom Pseudomonadati; phylum Bacteroidota; class Chitinophagia; order Chitinophagales; family Chitinophagaceae; genus Hydrotalea; species Hydrotalea sp. GW822-HT8A01. The sequence goes on along the minus strand of NZ_CM179506.1, from coordinate 1,533,182 downwards.
AAAGTGGCTGAGTTACTTACCTCTATTGGTTATGAGCCTTATATTAGCCTGCAAAATTTACAGCAGGGAAAACCACGTATCAATCAATCAAAAATTTACAAATTAGGGGTGGCCGGTTTCTGCTTTGCCAACATTATGCTATTAAGCTTTCCCGAATATTTGGGAATTGATGATAAAGAAAAAAATTTAGCAGGCCTGTTTCGTTACATAAGTGTTTTACTCAGTTTGCCGGTAATATTGTATGCAGCAACAGAATTTTACAACAGCGCTTTTAAAAGTTTGCGCCACAAATACCTGAATATTGATACGCCTATTGTGCTGGCTATTTGGGTAACTTTTATACGAAGCATGATAGAAATTTTTACACACACAGGCAGTGGGTATTTAGACAGCATGAGTGGCATTGTTTTTTTTATGCTGGTAGGCCGTATTTTACAGGATAAAACCTACGAACAGCTCAATTTTGATCGGGATTATACGGCGTATTTCCCCATTGCAGTATCACGCATCAAAAACAACAACGAAGAAATTGTTACCCTGCCCAATATTCAGTTAGATGATACGTTGCTCATTCATCACCAGGAACTAATACCGGCAGATGGCATTTTAACCAAGGGTAAAGCGTTGATTGATTACAGTTTTGTTACCGGTGAAAGCATACCCGTTGAAAAACAAATGGGCGAAATGATATATGCCGGCGGTAAACAATTGGGTAACAATATAGAACTGTTGGTTATAAAAGAAGTAGCACAAAGTTATTTAACAAAATTATGGAACCGTAGCACTTTTAAAGAAGCTGAACAAAAATCAAAACATTCTTTTGTTGATGCACTCAGTCGTTATTTCACCTGGATTGTATTTACCATTGCAGCCATTGCCGGTTTGTATTGGTACATGCACGATGTTTCAAAACTTTGGCAGGCAGTAACTGCTGTTTTAATTGTTGCATGCCCATGTGCGTTATTACTGAGCAATACCTTTACCAATGGTACCATATTACGCCGCTTGGGCCGCAATAATTTTTACCTGCGTAATGCAGCTACTATTGAAACCATTGCAAAAGTAGATTATATTGTATTTGACAAAACAGGAACACTTACTACCGGCCGTTATGAAAATATTACATACAACGGTATGCCACTTGCGGAATTCTTAAAAAGGAAAATTGCCACATTAGCGGCACAATCAACCCACCCGTTAAGCAAGGCAATTGTACAATGGTTAAAAATAAGCGGTGGTGCTAAAATAACCGGCTACCGCGAAATACCCGGCAAAGGAATTGAAGGGATGATAGATGATGAATGGATAGCCATTGGTGCAAAATCGTTCGTTTCACAGCAGGAAGAAAATGCCGATGATGCCTCATCGGTATACATTGCCATAGAAGGAACGGTAATTGGAAAATTTATTTTCAAAAACAGCTACCGGCCCGGAATACAAGCTTTAAGTAAACAATTACAAAATAAATACGCACTGGCCATATTAAGTGGCGATAATGCCGGCGAAAAAAATTATCTGCAATCATTACTCGGCTTTAATGCCATTACGCTGTTTCACCAAAAACCGAATGATAAATTATTGTTTATTGAACAACTGCAAAGTCAGGGCCATACCGTTATGATGGTGGGTGATGGACTTAATGATGCCGGCGCATTACAGCAAGCCAACATAGGCATTGCTGTTTCAGAAAACAGCAACAATTTTACGCCTGCCAGCGATGTAATTTTGGATGCAGCTCAATTACACCGGTTACCGGCCTTTATTCAATTAGCCAAAGCCAATCAGTGGATTATCATTACCGCATTTGCAGTTTCAATTATATACAACATTATTGGAATATATTTTGCAGTGCAGGGCATACTATCGCCCATGATAGCAGCCATTTTAATGCCTGCAAGTACCATCAGCATTGTATTCATTACCTATGGTTTAAGTAACCTGTATGCAAAAAAATTAAGATTAAAATGAGGAGAGGAATAAATGATACCGGCTTCTGTATTTCATGGCATCGTCTGTTGCGTCGCAATCACTTCATCTGTAATGCATAAGGCAGCAAAAACCGTAAAAATGAACATTCCAACTAAAACATGACAAAAATCATCTGGCCACTTGATGAAAGTCATATTCTCTTGAACCGGCACAAAATACTTTTGAAACAAATTAAAATAAGCCTTGTGAGTGTAATAGTTGTGTTATTAGTCGCCAGTATTTCTGTTGCAGCCCTTTTTCTTGCAGCCTTCTTATGGAGCGTAAAAAGTGGGCAGTATAACGATGAGGCCAGTCCGCCCATTCGCATCCTTTTTAATGATGCCCCAATTACCGAAACCACCTCAACAAATAAGGACGAAACAAAAACCAACAACGAACAAAAAATTGAAACCATCCCATAAAACCATTTACTCAAACACAAACACCAGCCGTTTATGCAATTAGAGAAGTTTTACTACGATAACAAAATTGTAAAAATGTTTGCCTATGCCACCATATTCTGGGGCATTATTGGCATGCTTGCAGGATTATGGGCCGCCATCGACCTGTATTTTCCTGCCGCCAACTTAGGCTTACCCTACACCACATTCGGAAGAGTGCGCCCCGTACACACCAATGCAGTAATATTTGCATTTGTGGGCAACGGAATTTTTATGGGGGTATATTATTCATTGCAGCGTTTATGTAAAGCCAGAATGTTTAGTGATGCACTCAGTAAATTTCACTTCTGGGGATGGCAACTTATTATTGCATTTGGCGCTTTAACATTGTTAATGGGTTATACTTCCGGTAAAGAGTATGCCGAATTAGAGTGGCCATTAGATATTGCCATAACCATAGTGTGGGTAATTTTTGGCATCAACATGTTCGGCACCATTATTAAACGCCGCGAAAGCCATTTGTACGTAGCCATCTGGTTTTTTATTGCTACCTGGGTTACCGTTGCCATGCTGCATATTGTAAATTCATTTGAATTACCATTTTCATTCATGAAAAGTTACAGTTGGTATGCCGGTGTGCAAGATGCTTTGGTACAATGGTGGTATGGGCACAATGCGGTTGCCTTCTTTTTAACCACCCCATATTTGGGTATAATGTATTATTTTCTGCCAAAAGCAGCCAACCGGCCAATTTATAGCTACCGCCTTTCTATCATTCACTTTTGGGCTTTAATATTTTTGTATATCTGGGCTGGCCCGCACCATTTATTGTACACCGCACTTCCTGATTGGGCACAAAGTCTCGGCACTGTATTTAGTATCATGCTGCTATTACCCAGTTGGGGTGGTATGCTGAATGGTTTGTTCACCCTGCGTGGCGCCTGGGATAAAGTTCGGGAAGATCCTGTTTTAAAATTCATGGTGGTGGCTGTTACCTGCTATGGTATGGCAACTTTTGAAGGCCCGATGCTGAGTTTAAAAAGTGTAAATGCAATTTCACATTTTACCGACTGGACCATTGCACACGTGCATATTGGTGCATTAGGTTGGAACGGATTTTTAACTTTTGGTGTACTGTATTGGTTAATTCCCCGCATTTTCAATACACCATTGTATTCTAAAAAATTAGCCACTACACATTTTTGGATTGGCACCATTGGTATTGTATTATATGCGGTACCGTTGTATTGGGCCGGCTTTACCCAGGCTTTAATGTGGAAACAATTTACGCCCGATGGTCATTTAAAATATCAGTTCTTAGAAACCGTAACACATATACTACCGATGTATATTACTCGTAGTATTGGTGGTACATTGTACTTAACCGGTGCCTTCATAATGGTGTATAATTTATGGAAAACCATTGCGGCCGGCAAATTAGTAGCCAATGAAGCGGCTGAAGCACCTGCTTTACCAAAAATAATTGAACCACATGGCAAACAATACTGGCACAGATGGATTGAAGCCCGTCCCATTCAAATGTTGATTTTCAGTTTAATAGCAGTTGCCATTGGTGGTATTATTGAAATGGTTCCAACTTTTTTAATCAAAAGCAATATTCCAACCATTGCTTCAGTAAAACCTTATACACCACTTGAATTGCAGGGAAGAGATATTTATGTTCGGGAAGGTTGTTATCTCTGCCACTCACAAATGATTAGGCCTTTTAGAGATGAAGTAGCCCGCTATGGCGAATATAGTAAAGCCGGTGAATTTGTGTACGACCATCCTTTTCAGTGGGGCAGTAAACGCACCGGACCCGATTTAGCACGTATTGGTGGCAAATACCCCGATAGCTGGCATTTTAACCACATGTTAGATCCCCGTTCTATGAGCCCCGGTTCAATTATGCCTTCTTATGGATGGTTGTTCGATAATAAAATTGATACAGCTATTACACCTGCTAAAATAAGAGCCATGCAAACATTAGGTGTTCCCTATCCGGCCGGCTATGATAAAATTGCCAATAAAGATTTGGAAGCACAGGCAAAAAGCATCAAAGAAATTTTGAAGAAAGATAAAATTGACATCAGCAGCAATGCTGAAATTATAGCGCTGATTGCTTATTTGCAAAGAATGGGTACTGATATTAAAGCACAATCTGCTACCAATAACAGCGAATCTACCAATATGAATGCGCAATAACCTTAAAAAACTGTAAGATGAAATTTATCAATTATCTGGAAAAAATTATCGGCGTAGATGTTTACGCATTATCCTCGTTTATCATCTTCTTCCTGTTTTTTATTGGAGTGGTATTGTGGGTATGGAAAGCAGACAAAAAAACCATGCAGCAAATTAGCAATATTCCGCTGGAGGAAGATCACAACTATTAATAACGCCAAAATTGTTCATAACAACAAAACAAACAACAATGAACGCATATTTCAACAAAATCAGAAGCAATAAATGGCTGTTAAGCATATTGGCTTTATTGCCGGTTGGTGCATTTGCAGCCGGCCCTCCACAGCCTTCTTCACTTTCATTCCCTGTTACACAACTGATGGTAGTGATTATTATCTTTCTTTTAATTGCAATTGTACTATTGGCTAATGTACTGGTAGGAGCTGCTAAAATAAAATTACAGGAAGAAAAAGAAGCCATAGAAAAAAAGAAAAATAATAATACCTCCGTTTTAATGATGATTGGGGTAATGAGCCTGCTAAGTCTGCATGCTTTTGGAGCTGATAACCCAACAACAACCGTTGCACCCGCTAATTACGGCGGACTAACACCGATTGGATATTTTACCCTGGTGGGTGTGGTATTATTAGAATTGCTGATTTTATTATTGCTGATTTACAATATAAAATTTCTGTTACGCAAACAACGCACAGCCATTGCCGAAAGTGAAGTTGCCACACAGTTGGTTCATAAACCCAATGCCTTTAAAACCTGGTGGGCTAATATTAACCGCTTTAAACCCATAAAAGAAGAAGCAGAAATTGATTTAGGACACGATTACGATGGTATTCGGGAATTAGATAACAGACTTCCACCCTGGTGGTTGTATGGATTTTATGCCAGTATTATTTTTGCCGGTATTTATTTAGTTCGGTACCATGTGTTACACAGTGCCCCCTTAAGTAAAGAAGAATTACAAATTTCGTTGGCAAAAGCCGAAGCTGAGAAACAAGCTTATTTAAAAGCATCAAAAGCAAATGTAGATGAAAATACGGTTAAATATTTAACCGATGCCAGCGATTTAGAAGCAGGTAAACAAATTTTTACCACCACCTGTGCAGCTTGCCATTTAGCCGATGGCGGCGGCTTAGTAGGCCCTAATCTTACAGATGATTATTGGTTACACGGATGCAGTATTAAAGATATTTTTAAAAGCATTACCTATGGTTGGCCCGAAAAAGGTATGAAGAGTTGGAAAGATGATTACTCACCCTTACAAATTGAACAAATTGCCAGTTATGTAAAAAGTTTACACGGCACTAAACCAAAAACACCGAAAGAACCACAAGGTACCCTCTGCACCGATCAGGGTGCTGCGCCTGCATCGGGTACCGATTCAACCCAAAAATCGGCAGCAGCCATTCAATAAGCATTCAAAACACCCATTTGTATGAGTAAAGATGTAGAACATATCAATGAACCCCTTTCAGAAAGTTTTCGCGACAGAATTGCAACAGTAGATGAGGAAGGGAAACGCAAATGGGTGTATGCTTATAAACCCAAAGGAAAATTTTATTCCATCAGAACCTGGTTAAGTGTTTTTTATTTTATTGTATTCTTTGGTACGCCTTTTATTCAGATAGATGGCAGGCCGCTATTCATGTTCAATATACCCGAAGGAAAATTTATTCTGTTTACCAAAATTTTCTGGCCTCAGGATTTTTTCATCTTCGGGTTAACCATGATTACTTTCGTATTTTTTGTGGTATTATTTACGGCTGCATTCGGCCGCCTTTTCTGCGGTTGGGCATGCCCACAAACCAATTTTATGGAAATGATGTTCCGTAAAATTGAATTCCTGATACTGGGTGATGCGCCTGCACAAAGGCAACTCAGTAATGCACCATGGACCGGTAAAAAAATATTTAAAGTTGGTTTAAAGCATGTTGTATTTTATTTGCTTTCATTTATCATTGCCAATTTTTTTCTGGCTTATATTATTGGTATGCCGGCACTCATTAAAATTATTACAGAACCGGTATCTGAACATCTGGTAGGCTTTGCCTCCATTCTGGTTTTTAGTGCTGTATTTTATGGCGTATATGCGTTTTTCAGAGAACAGGCCTGCACAGTGGTTTGTCCTTATGGCCGCCTGCAAAGCGTATTGCTCGATAAAAATTCTATGATTGTGGCATACGATTATAAAAGAGGTGAACCCAGGGGTAATGCTAAAAAATTACATACTGATCAGTTAGGCGATTGTATCGATTGCTTTCAATGTGTAAAAGTTTGTCCTACAGGTATTGATATCCGCAACGGCGTTCAAATGGAATGTGTAGGTTGCACCGCCTGTATAGATGCCTGCGACAATGTAATGGATAAAATTGGCAAGCCAAAAGGATTGATAAGATATGCTTCAGAAAACTCTATTGCTAACGGTATACCCTTAACGTATACCTCGAGAATGAAGTTTTATACGGCACTTTGCGCTATTGTATTACTCATATTAGGTAGTATTTTGGCAACCAGAAAGGATGTAGATGCCACCATCATTCGCACACCCGGCATTTTATACCAGGAAAGAGGAACGGATAGTATCTCTAATTTATACAACATTAAAGTAGTGAATAAAACAACCAAAAACGTACAATTACAATTGCAACTGCATCAGGGTAATGGCAAAATTGACATCATTGGGAAACCCTATGTAATGGTACACAAAGAAGGTCAGGGCTCCGGTGAATTTTTTATTACGTTACCTAAAAATGCCATCAAAGAAAGATCATCACATATCACAATTGATTTAATGGCTGATCACAAAAAAATTGCAACATTGAAAACAAACTTTTTAGGACCCGTAAACAATTAAAATAATTATTTATGAATTGGGGATTTAAAATTACCGCAGTATTTGTAAGCTTTACGCTTTTAATTGGTTTTTTGGTGTACAAATCAGTGCACACCAAAATTGATTTGGTAAGCACAGATTATTACAAAGAAGAATTGCGCTTTCAACAACAAATTGATGGAACCCACAATGCCAATTTACTTTCAGCAGTAAAAGTGATACAAACAGACAGTACCATTGTGATTGTTTTTCCGGCAGAATTAAAAGGTGCAGCCATTGAGGGAGAAGCCTGGTTTTATTGTAAAACCAATGCAGATTTTGATAAAAAATTCCCAATTAAGATAGATGAAAATGATATAATGACACTTTCCAAAAAACCATTATTGAAAACAAATTATGCTTTGAAATTAAAATGGATTTCAAATAACAAAGATTATTATTCTGAACAGCCGGTAAATATTCAATAATGCAATGGGCGTTTATCATATCCGGATTAACTTTAGGTTTACTTAGCAGTTTTCACTGTGTAGGCATGTGCGGGCCTATTGCTTTTGCTTTACCACTTCCGCAGCAAAACCTGTATAAAAAAATAGCCGGTATTTTGCTGTACAATACTGGCCGCATTATTACCTATAGCAGTATGGGTATTGTTTTTGGTTTTATAGGCAGAATAATTTCCATTGCAGGATTTCAACAATATTTTTCTATCAGTATGGGGGTAATCATACTATTATATGTAAGCATTCCCTACTTCAGCAAACATATTTTTCACTTGGCATGGATGGATGGTTTTACCTATTGGATACAACAATATTTGGGCAAATTGTTACAAAAAAGAAAACTAAAAAATTTATTATTCATAGGCATTTTAAATGGCCTGTTACCTTGTGGTATGGTGTATTTTGCCATTGCGGGTTCATTGGCAGCGGGATCTGTAATAAACGGTTGGGGCTTTATGATTGCTTTTGGCTTGGGCACCCTTCCTTTCATGGCTTTACTTTCTTTTTTTGGGTTTATCATCAATATCCATACGCGTAATTATCTCAAAAAAATCATCCCGTATGCATTAGGGGTAATGGCTATCTTATTGATTATCAGAGGAATGAATCTGGGAATTCCATACCTAAGCCCTTATTTTAGCAGCACTTCAGGTAATGCGATATCGTGTCACTAAAATCATTAACATTTTATTGTTAAACCATTGACATTTCTTTCAGTCTTTATTACTGACATTTGTGTTGTGAATGTGATGAATAAATATTAATTTAGTGCAATAGAAGAAAAAACGATTTTAACGATGCAATGAAAACTTTTTTAACTCGTTAAACGTAAATAAGATAACAATTAGGCAAGTAGTCAATTTTCTCATAAGCAGTTAGTTTTGGTTGCGGCCTCGATTTCCATCGGGGCCAATCTTTTTAACCCCATACCATTTTTTTCTTTGCCACAACCATGCCAGCAAACAACCTGCTGCATCTGCTATCATATCATCCACATCAAATGAACGATGCGGTATAAAATATTTCTGTACAAACTCCATGGCAATTCCATACACCACACCCGCAATAACAATCCACACAATCCATACACGCCTTTTCCTGTAATCAGCAATTGTATTTGCAAATAAAAATACCATTCCAAAAAATAAAGTAATGTGGATCAGTTTATCTACATGCCATTGTTCTATCCAGCTAATATCGGGTAAATCATTGCCGGGCAAACATAAAAGAAATGTGGTAGTAAGCAACCAAATAATGGCAGCAATGATGTAGTAAGAAGTTCGTTTCAAACTATTTTTTTACAAAAATAAGGGAGCCATAAAAATAGCTCCCCTTCCATCTGAAAAACCCCTGCTAAGCAATCAGCAGGAATCATTATCCTCATGCATTTACATACGAAAAAAGCGCACCAACGGATGCGCTTTTATACATGAATCTTGTAAAAAATATAAGTAATCTATTTAACCTGAGATTTTTCCAAAAACATAGAGCTGATCTAAATGCGGTGTAGGACTACCACCCTTATTTTCCAGCGTAATGGCAAATGCCTGGGCATTTTGCACATTTTTTAATTTACACAACCCATTGCAATCGGCACCGAGTAATCCGGCATCAACAGGTTTACCATTTACCAAAGCCCACAACTGATATTGTTTATTTTCGGGTGCCTGTGGCAAACGATTGGGTAAGAGATATACTTCTTTAGATTGTTTATCCCAAAACACAGTTGCCAAATTGTTTTCTTTCCCTTTAATACCGGGCATAGATACTTTCAACATATTCGGATCGCTCATTAACTGCATGCTGTTGTAAATATCTAAAGCTTTTGTTTTATAAATATTCAACCCGGCTTCCAATGAATTTCTTTCATTAACCAATGCCAGATATTTGTTTTGTAGTTGTTCTACTTTGTTGAAGAAATAAATATTTAAACCGGCACTGGCCACTATGAGTATTACAGTTGCTGCCGCCGCATATTTATTCCAAAACAATGAAACAACTTTACCTGATGTTGTTGCCTGCTGATGGGTTGCAGTAATAGCCACATCATCAAATTCCTCATGCAATGTTTTAAACAACTGTTGTTTAATATGTGCAGGAGGCTGCTTGGCATTGGCCAGTGCCTGGGCTTCCAGCGAAGCCTCAAATGCAGCCAGTGCCTGATTAATTTCGGGATATTGTTTACGCAACTGCTCCAGTTCGGCAACTTCCTGTTCGGTGGCCAAACCTAATACGTAACTTTCAATTACCCCACTTTCTATGTAAGCCTGTATATCCAATTTCAATGGTGTTTTAACATTTGCCTTAACTGTATTAATGCAGTTCTCAATCTGGTTTTAACAGTACCCAAAGGTATATTCAGCATTTTCGATATTTCATCCTGTGTATAGCCTTCAAAATAAGCCAGTTCTACCAACTGCTTTTGTTCGGGTTTAAGCTGATGTACCACTTTTCGTAAACCAATTTGCTCTACTGCAATACTGGTGATACCCGCTTGTTCATATACGCTTTCCTGCAGTTCCCGGTTTTGCTGACTGTTTTGAAACCCTTTGCTTCTAATCATATCAATAGAAGCATTCCGGGCTATATTCAGCATCCAGGTAAACAGGCGCCCTTTCACCTCATCATACAGTGCTATTTGTTTCCAAATTTTTACAAACACTTCCTGTAACACATCGTTTGCCAGCTCACTGTCGGTAACAATATTTTGAATAATGCTATACAATGCACCTGAATAGTTATCATACAAATAACTAAAAGCAGCTTCTTGTCGTTGTTTCAACAACATAACCAGTTCAGGTTCACTGTATTTTTTTTCTTCTTGCAATGCTATTTTGGGTGTTTAATGCAGATGGTAACTGATATACGGCAAAATAACCGGTTTGGTTTTAGTGTACCAATTGTTGGTAGGCAGCAGCATCTAATAATTCGGCCACATCTGCAGGATTGTTTACTTTCATTTTAATCATCCATCCCGCTCCATAGGGGTCAGTATTCACTAATTCAGGTTGTTTTTCCAAAGCAGCGTTCACTTCTATAATGGTTCCTGCAACGGGTAAAAACAAATCGCTCACTGTTTTAACCGCTTCAACAGTACCAAAAACTGCCTCAGCATCCAAAGTTTGGTTATTGGCTATATCCACATAAACAATATCACCTAATTCACTTTGTGCAAAATCAGTAATACCTACGGTGGCCACATCACCTTCTAATTGTATCCATTCATGGTCTTTTGTGTAACGAAGATTAGCAGGAAAATTCATAGTGTATTTTTTTACAAATATTGTTAGAAAAATTGGTTTTATTGCATTAATTCAACAAAGTAATGGTTATTCTGATGTTCTTTAATGGTCTGTTTGCCTTATTGGTTGACTGAGCAGCAATTTTATCAATTACTTCTAAGCCACTAATTACCTGCCCAAAAACCGTGTATTGCTGGTCTAAGTATGGTGTGCCACCTATTCGTGCATAGCGTTCGGCCTGTTCTTTTGTATAGTGAAAATTAGGATTGGCAGGCTTCACCCGCTGCTGGTAATGCGTTTCCAAAGCTGTACTATCAAAAGTTTTACCCTGAACAATATAAAACTGGTAAGCGTGACTGGCTTTTCGGGGGTTTCCATCCCTTGCAGCAGCCAAAGCTCCACGTTCATGTATGATATCATTCCGAAACTCCGGTAATATTTGCTGATCGGGTGGCGTAGATGTGTATTGCATGGCCGATGTATCGGCTAATGTTTTGGTAGCCGGGTCACCTCCCTGTATCATGAATCCGGCAATTACCCTGTGAAAAATGGTACTATCGTATGCCCCTGCTGCTACATTTTTAATAAAATTATCACGATGATTGGGTGTATTGTTGTACAATTTAGCCACCATATTGCCGTATGGTGTGGTAAACAATACATATTGTTCTTTTACTTTTACCGGTTTTTGAGCATAGGTCATGGATACAAAACGCATCAAAACTATCATCATCAATACATACTTCATGTAATTTGTTTTTTGAAGCTATTCCTTATCCCAGTATGGTTGTTCAAAATACAAGAGGATATAATCTTTTAAAAAATTTTCCTGTTCGGGCAAAGCCATCACCGGTATTTCTTTCAACTGTTTAAAATGCGGCCATCCATCTTCATCTTTTCCTTCTAATATAAAATATCCACCGGGTGCCAATACCGTGCAAACCGCCACATGCATTAAATCCTGCTTCTGTTCTTTCGATATTTTATCACGAATAAATCCCGTTTCCTGCATACCAATTAAAAACAAAACTGCTTCCAAATCAGGTTTTTTTCCAAACTGCTCCATTAACCGAGCCTCTAAAGCCCACCAGCGTTGTTGTAAATCATCTTGTACAAACATGCCGCAAAGGTAAATACTGTTTCTCTTTCCATATAAATTATCTCTTTATCTACGCCTATATTTGCTGCAAATTGCTATTTATGTTACAGGTACAGGTGCTGCGCAACAATCCGGAATGGGTAAAAGAAAGATTAGCGCTGAAACAGTTTAAACAACCGGAATTAGTAGATGAAATCATTGCTTTAGATGATCTGCGCCGTAAAACACAAGCTCAGTTTGATGCGGTACAGGCACAAGCGAATGCTGCCGCAAAAGAAATTGGCAAACTGATGGCACAGGGGCAAAAAGAAGCCGCTGAGACCATGAAAGCCAATGTTAGCAACCTGAAACAAGAAGCGGGCGCACTTAGCAATGCTTTAACCGAAACCGAAAAAAAATTACAGGAAAAAATTATTCAGTTACCCAACCTGCCTGCAGCCATCGTACCACCCGGCCGCTCTGCCGATGACAATGAAATTGTTAAGACCGGAGGTTCCATGCCTCAACTGCCTGAAAATGCACTACCACATTGGGAACTGATTAAACAATACGATTTAATTGATTTTGAAACCGGTGCCAAAATAACGGGTAGCGGCTTTCCGCTGTATAAAGGTAAAGGCGCCAAACTACAAAGAGCCCTGGTTCAGTATTTTTTGGATGAAAATACCGCAGCCGGTTATACTGAATACATACCGCCATTTATGGTGAATGAAGCCAGTGCCTATGGTACAGGCCAATTACCCGATAAAGAAGGGCAGATGTATCATGCTACGGAAGATAATTTTTACTTAATACCTACCGCAGAAGTTCCTGTAACCAATATTTACCGCGATACCATTTTGAGAGAAGAAGAACTGCCCATTAAAATGACAGCCTATTCACCCTGCTTTAGAAGAGAAGCCGGTAGTTTTGGAAAAGATGTACGCGGATTAAACCGACTGCACCAGTTTGAAAAAGTAGAAATTATTCAAATTGTACACCCCGATAACAGCTATGCAACACTTGATGCAATGGTAAACCATGTTGAACGATTATTGCAATTATTAGAATTGCCTTATCGCATTCTACGTTTGTGTGGTGGCGATATGGGCTTTACCTCTGCACTTACTTACGACTTTGAGGTATTTAGCGCTGCACAACAACGTTGGTTAGAGGTAAGCAGTGTGAGCAATTTTGAAAGCTTTCAAACCAATCGCTTAAAATGCAGGTTTAAAGATGCTACCGGCAAAACACAGTTGGCACACTCTTTAAACGGTAGCGCATTGGCGTTGCCCAGAATTGTTGCCGCTTTATTGGAAAATAATCAAAATTATAACGGCATTGCATTGCCGAAAGTATTGCATCGCTATTTTGGTGCAGAAGCCTTGGTTTAACAGCAGGCCGCACTTGAATAAATTTTTAAAACACCTACCCATGCCTAAATGGTTAAAGCGCACCGGCTATGTTTTACTGGCATTTTTTATTCTGCTTAATGTAATGATGGCCTCGCAGGCTTACTACTTTACACATTTTTTTCCGCTAACAGAAAAACCGGCTACTACTGCCCAAATGAGTGGCATGGCCAAATGGAAAGCATTGCTATTAGGAATGCCTTTTTATAAAAGCCGGGTAGTTGATTCTTTAAATCTTCCACACCAAAACATTACCATTGCTACCGCTGACGGACAGGAACTGGCTGCCTGGTTAATACCCAAAGACAGTGCACTCGGCACCATTATTCTGTTTCACGGGCACGGCAGTAATAAAAGTGCTTTAATTCCCGAAGAAAAGGCTTTTTACACTATGGGTTACCGTGTATTGGCGGTTGATTTCCAGGCACATGGCAACAGTACGGGAACTGCCTGTACCATTGGTTATCACGAGGTGGCCGATGTAAAAGCAGCATACGATTATGTAAAAGCCCATACACAACAGCCCATTATTTTATATGGCATTTCATTGGGTGCTGCTACTATTTTACAGGCCATGCAACAATATGCATTAATACCCGATAAAATAATTTTGGAAATGCCTTTTGGTACTTTACAAAAAGCTGCCGAAGGCAAATTGCGTACCATGCATTTACCCGCAGAACCCCTGGCTGCCGCACTTACATTTTGGGGTGGTATTGAACAGGGTTTCTGGGCATTTAATTTAAAACCGGAAGATGCTGCTGCTGCTATTCATTGCCCGGTATTATTGCAATGGGGATTACAGGATCAAAGGGTTACACAAAATGAAACCAATACCATTTTTAAAAACCTTGCATCACATCATAAAGAAATGATGATATATGCCCTCAGCCACCACCAAAGCCTGTTACAAAATGAACCGGCTAAATGGGGGAAAACAGTCAGTGATTTTTTATACAAACAATACTAAGGTTCTATTATCACTTTTGTACCAATCGGTAACAGGTTGTATAATTCAATAATGTATTCATTTCTGGTACTGATACAACCTTCCGTCCATGCCTGATAACCATCTACCGAAAAATCTTCATGCGGCCAGGTACCATGTATACCAATACCACCCCCTATTGCTGCATGTGGCAATATAACGCCATTGGCTTTGCGTTGATTAAACTTTTCATAACTCTCCGCATTCGGATAATCTAATGCTAAAAACCGGCACCATTTAGGGTGTAGTTTTTTGCTCACAATATGAAAAATACCTTCGGGTGTTTTCCGATCACCGGCCATCATTTTATCCCCCAAATCTTTACTGCCAAATACCACCGGATATTTAGCTACCCATACTTGATTGCGGTTATACAGCGTTAAAGTGTAATCCGATTTTTTAATCACCACATAATAGTCATCTTTATCCACTCCCGAACGGGTAAAAGAAACACTGCTGAAAGCAAGTGCAGCAAGCAATACAAAGGGATGCAGGTTTTGCCGAAATTTCATAACGGAATATATTTCTAAAATTATGCCGATATACCGCTTTTTAATATTTTAGAAAAACATTCACGTTTGCCTCACTCCAAAATAAAAACACCGCTTAGAAAAGAAGTGTTTGTTTAACTACATATAACATGAGAAAAAAACTAAAATCTGCTGAACCTTATACCCACTGCATAGGGTATTTGATCTAACCCCGTACTTTCTTTGTACAAGTTATTCAGGCTGTAGCTGCCATACAAACGTATGGGGCCTAATCCCAATTCTCCAATGGCCGCTACACGCCAGGGTTGTAAATTAAAATCGCCTTTATATTTTTGTTTTCCACGTTCACCACTAATTTGTTTGTTACGGCTATTGATTAAATAACCGGCACTAACCCCTGCACTAAAACTCAATCCATTGTCTTTAGAGGGTGTTAAATTAAAGTTCACCATAAAGGGTACGGTTAAATAGCCCACATACAATTTATTTTTTGTAAAAGGAATGCTATCATTTAATACCATGGGTTGTGGTGTATTTCTAAAACTGATATTATTATCGAATCGCAGGTTATACATTTCCAATCCTAATCCATATTTTAAGTTAACCACATGCTTAGTAACATTGAGTTTTTGCATAAAAAACCAAATGTTGACATTAGATGATTTGCGGGCATTGAGGTTAAAACTGTTTTTGGTAACGGGATTACCATTTACGGTGGTTAAATAACCTGCACTTTGGGCGGTGGTGTAATTGGTATTATCGTTCAAGTTGGCAAAACCCAAATCTAATATGCCCCAATTGGTTGTTACATTATCATTACGCTTTTTATTAGTTGGCCGATCGGTATCAAAATTGATGCTTACCACTTTGTTATGGCGTGCAGTAGCTTGCTCCTGCGGGGTACGATTATTTTTGTTTTTTTGAATAATGACAAAATTACCTACCTGTATGGTATCTGATTTTATCAGAATACTATCTGCCTGAACCACTACACTATCCCTGTTTTGGGCAGAAATACTGCCGGCTGCGCAAAGCATACCTGCTACAATTATCCATTGCTTCATATCATTTCAATTTTAATTATTAACGTAATTTTGCTGTTGCGGTTAATTTTTCCTGAACGCCTGTTTCCTGCGAACGTAGGGTATGTAATAAACCGCCTGCTTTTTGTAAAATGCCGTTTACTTTATTTTTGTTAATAGGTATGTTATTAATGTAAACCGAACCATTGTTATCATTATCTGTCTCCAATAACCTGTATACCACTGGTTGTGCAGCCACTGTTGTATTTCTTTCCAAATCATTTTCAGGTGTTTTTGCAGCCATTACATTTGTAGTTACTGCCTGGTTTGTAATAATTGTTGTGGCAGGCATGGTAACCATTGTAGCCGGCGCACTTACGGTACCGGTATTTACATGGTGCATTGAAGGCTGCTCCACTGCTAATGTGGTATCCGTTTCAGTAGTATGGTTATTGGTTACAGTTTGCATAGCACTTGTTTTGGGTGCTGTTGATTTTTCTTTTACAGCGGCCAATACCTCAGTATTTTGCTGCAATGCTTTTTTGTGTGGCATGGCTACTTCCAATTGTAAAGGTTCCGCTTTAACAGGCGCTGCATCATTAGGCTTATTGTTTTGCAAAGCCACGGTTTCTTTAACCTGCTCCAACTTTTTTTGTTGTACCGGCGGTGCTATTTGCCAAAGCAATATTCCTACTGCCAAAAGTACGGCGGCGGCCATCATGCGTTGCCAAAGTACCACTACCGGTTTTTTCTCGTGGCGGTATAAAGCAGCTTTTGCGGCAAACACTATTTTTTCATCGGGTAATTTTGCTGCTTGTAATACCGCTATCTGTTCAGCTAATGCTGCATCATCCAACATGGCTTCCTGAATGGCGGCGGCTGTATGGCTGCCTGATTCCCCATCTATAAAATTCAATAGTTCTGCTTCCTCAAAATGGGTTTTCAGGCGTTTCAGTAAAGCAGTTTTATAAGGATATAATACTGCCTCCGGTGGTAATTTAGCCTGTTGTAAAGCTTTGAGCTCTGCTGCTAAATCCGAATTCAATACCAGATAGTTTTCTACCGCCAGTCTTTCTATGGCCGATAATTCGCCATCTACATAGCGAATCAGCCAGGATTCAATATTATTGCGGTTGATTTCCATCATATCACATCACATTTTCAGGGCTTACTAAATAATTCCGCAGGGTTATACGGGCTCTGTGCAGGTACACTTTCACCTGACTTTCATTTAATCCGGTTATCTCGCCTATTTCCTGGTAACTATACCCTTCATAATCTTTCAGCATCACCAAACTTTTTTGCAATTCATTCAATTGTTCCAATGCCGCCATTAAATTTTGATGCCCCATGGCATTGGGTTGTTTTATGTTGCCTATGGCTTCTTCTCCAAAATCTTCCTGTAAATCTATGCGCTTGTTTTTGCGGATATGGTCAATCATCTGGTGGTAAGCAATGGTAAACAAATACGATTTTTCTTTTCCTTCCTGCACCTGCGCCCTGTTGACCCATAGTTTCTCGAAGGCAGACTGAACAATGTCCTTTGCATCTGCTTCATGACGCAAATTCTTCCATATAAACCGATATACATTGTCTGCATATTCGTTTACACATTGGTTATACATTTTTTCAGTCATAAACAGTAATAGGCTGCTTTTAAGTGAAACGTGCTGGTGGTAAAAAAGTTACAGGTAAATAAAAAAATTTTGCGTTTTATCTATCCTACTATTGGCAATATTAAAAATAGGCGGCAATATTAAATTTATTGGCAGGCTCCCGAAAATAATGGTCAGGTGTAGGTTGACCGGCAGGTTGTTGCACAGGAATATTGCATTGTGGGCACTGCTTACCGGTTTCCCATTGTTTCATAACCCATAAACAGGCTATGCCTATCACCATTAATACCAATAATTGCAGCAACGACTTGGCCATTGTTTGATTGATTTTGTATTAAAACGTGCTTAATGAAAAGAAGTTACAGCCTAAGCAAAAATGGTTCTTTTGGGTGAGTTTCTACCTGTAAGCTTATAAGTAACCATGGATACACGAATTTTGTATTTTGAAATGAATAACCCAACATCTGTTTACCCTATTCCTTTGCACCCTTGGCGAGCAACCTTTGCTGGCTTTGCGTGCCACCCAACACTTTTATTAGTTGCCACGAATGCACGAATAGGGTCTGAACTATGATTTATAGGATTTATAGGATTTAATGATTACCCTGATAGGTGCCTAACGGATATCCATTTGCGGAAGCAACAAGCTGCATTACGCCCCATGTATTGTTCTTACTCGGGCACCCGAAGTTTCTCCACAAACACCTTTATTTCAGAAAACTATATCCCACCCATCTTCCTATGTATGCTCCCCTTTGCGCCCTTGGCGAGCAACCTTTGCTGGCTTTGCGTGCCACCCAACACTTTTATTAGTTGCCACGAATGCACGAATAGGGTCTGAACTATGATTTATAGGATTTATAGGATTTAATGATTACCCTGATAGGTGCCTAACGGATATCCATTTGCGGAAGCAACAAGCTGCATTACGCCCCATGTATTGTTCTTACTCGAGCACCCGAAGTTTCTCCACAAACACCTTTATTTCAGAAAACTATATCCCACCCATCTTCCTATGTATGCTCCCCTTTGCGCCCTTGGCGAGCAACCTTTGCTGGCTTTGCGTGCCACCCAACACTTTTATTAGTTGCCACGAATGCACGAAGGATTTTAGATGCTTGGCTATTTGGCTAAAAATGGAGTGGCTTAGCTCGTACCACTTTATCAATTCCTGATGTGCTAAGTAAATTATTATTTTGGATTAGAAATTTTGGATTTCTTTCTCAAACTGTTCTTTAGAAATACCTAAGGTTTTGAGATTTGTATGAATATGCAAAATGGGAATCTCCTTATATTTTGTTCTTATGGTAATGGTTCTTATTAACCTCTTAGGATGGCCTTTGGGATAATTATAATGGTCATGAGATGCTTTGGTTCGTTCATATTTCAAACCCAAACTTTCTAACCATGCAATGAATTTATGAGTAGCGATGATTTGTTTTACACCCATGTCTCTAACAAACTGGAACGCTCCAGTTTTCATTGAATTGTTGTCTTAATACTCCGGCTGGAATATTTAGCTCAACCATGGCAGGAGGTTCGGCTTTTTTGTGGTTGTGAATATTAAAAGTCCATCCATTTTTAACTAAATCATCATGTAGTGTACCATTTTCTTTACATTCTTCAAGGTATGCTTCCATTACTTCATCAAAACCAACTTTAGCATCATCAATAGTATCGCCGTAAGAAGAAAGATTTAAAGAAGGGCAGTATGCAACATAGTAATCACCCTGTTGAAGTACTAACACATTCAACTGAAGCTCAATTACGTTGTCAAACCCATCTGTTTTAATGTAATTTTTCATGTTTTATCAGAATACCAATTTTTATGTCCAGAAAGTATGCCGATAGATTGCGTTTACATTCTAAAATTTCAGGAAATAAAATTAGGCATTTATTTGACATGACAAACTATCTTTAAAAATGATTAGCATTCAACTATTGGCTACCACGAATGCACGAAGGGTTATTGTGGCTAACAATGGATGAACACAGCAACCCAACCACCCAATGACTAATACCCAAAAACCAGCACCCAAAAACCACAAAATACCTGTGCCACAAATACCCGAAGGTTTTTCATACGTGTTCATTTGTGCTATTCGTGGTTAACAATTAGTGATCCAATTCCAAATTTGCATTTTTTTGCAAAAATGGAATCCAATTCCAAATTTACATATTTTTGCAAAAATGGAATCCATGATACCAAGGGCTATTTTACCGCAGGCGCAATTGTATTTATCACAATTTAGAGCAGTTTGCATTACAGGGCCCCGGCAAAGCGGTAAAACAACATTAAGCAAAATGCTTTTTAAAAAGCAGCCTTATGTAAATTTTGAAAATCCCGATACACAGGCAAAAGCCGAAGAAAATCCGGCTGCATTTTTACAAAATTATACCAACGGTGCAATTTTTGATGAAGTACAACGATTGCCTGTGCTATTCAGGTATTTACAGGAAATTTTAGACAATAACCAGTCTCGCGGCCAGTTTATACTAACAGGTTCTAATCATTTTTTATTACAGGAACAGATGTCTCAATCGCTGGCAGGAAGAACAGGCTATTTAACTTTACTGCCATTAAGCTATGCTGAGTTATCACAAACCCATGCATTCAAACAAAAAAAACATACCCTACAACAACTTATTTTAACCGGTGGTTATCCTGAAATATGGCATGAACAATTGCAGCCCCATATTTGGCTGGCTTCTTATTTGCAAACCTATGTACAAAGAGATGTGCGATTATTAAAAAACATTGGCAACTTAGCCGCATTTACTAAACTAATATATTTATGTGCAGCGCATGCCGGACAATTATTAAACCGCGAAACCTTTGCATCGGCTATTGGGGTAGATAACAAAACCATTCAATCCTGGTTAGGTTTATTAGAAACCAGTTTTATTATATACCTATTACCACCCTGGCATAACAATACCGGCAAACGCATTATTAAAAGCCCTAAACTGTATTTTTATGATACCGGGCTTTTGTGTTATTTATTAAACATAAAAACGACAACGCAACTCCATCAACATCCCTCTTATGGTGCTATTGTGGAAAACTGGGTAATTTCGGAAATTAAAAAAAACCGACTCAATGAAGGATTCCCCGATAACCTACACTTTTATAGAGATAGTACAGGCAATGAAATAGATATAGTATTCGAAAAAAATGGCATTGATATGGCCATTGAAATAAAAGGAAGTAAAAAATGGGATACCGGCATGCTGCGTGGTTTACATTACTGGGATAAACATCATCCCCATGCGCAAAAGATGTTAATCTATGCAGGAGAAGAAAGTACAATGATCACCGATCAGTTACAAGTTGCCTCCTGGAGAACCATTGGCGACATATAAAATTGAAAGCTTACCAACCACTCGTTACACAACCACCCAAAGACCACCCATTGTAACTATTCATTAGCCAGTAGCAATGCCTGCAACTCAATTTCCGCAGATAATCGAAAATCTGTTTGCCTTATTTTAGCCATAATGGGTTTTATACTTGGAATGATTCCTTTCAGCTTTGCTTTCACAACAATACCAATTGTACCGTATAGTTCAAGCCAAGTTTATCTGCAATATTTCGGACTTTAATATCATCCAAAACAATGGCACTATCGGGTATTTCCAACGCTAAGGCTATAGCACTGGATTCCCCTTTGTCTATTTGTAATTCTAAAATTTGTTGTTTTGATTTATCTTTCACTTCCACTATTTCTACCCATTCCGGAAGCAATGCCCCCATATTCCATCGCAATATCAACAGTAGTGGTTATTTGCCCATAAACTTTGTGCAAAAGTTCAAGTTCATCAATTTTGGAAAATATAATGAAACAACTTGTGTCAGCAATAATTGTTCTATGCATTGGCAACATCTCTTGGAAGGTGGTTGGCAGGATAATTGAAAATTGAAACATTATACCTGCCTAATAGTTCTGCAAAAGTGCTTTTTGTAAGGCCTGCAAGTTCAGCGGCTTGCCCAAGCGATAATTTTCCCTGTTCATAAAGTTGGCCGGCAACCAGCATAGCCATTTGCGTATTATCCAAATCCACATTGTCTGGTATTTGTAGCGTCATAACTTTCATACATCAAATTTACCTTTTTTAATGGAACTGTCAAATTATAAGGCGTACCCTCCATGTACCTGCCTGCAACACAATGAAATAGGCACGTAGATTTTTTTATTCGTGTTCATTCGTGTCATCCGTTCCTAAAAATGAGTGAACCTCAAGCGCAGCAGATACATACATCCCAAAACTTTGAAATAACAATCCGGCCTAATCTATTGCCATGTTTTTTTAGTTGATAGTCATTATTTATTTTTACTCTATGGGAAATAAAACATTAGAGGGCTTTCATGGTACTGATATAAAAAGTTCGAAAGAAATTATCAAGTCTGGCTTTAAAGTGTCTAAGGGCGACCAACATTGGTTATAGGGGATGGGAGGCTTACTTTTTTGGAGGGTTGGGGAATTTTTTAAAACCAATTTTTCGTTGGGTTGACTTTGCAAGCTCTTGACAAAGCTTTGGTCTGCGTGTTGGCTTGTGGGGCTTTGGCAATGTGTTTGCAAATGCGTTGGGTTTTCATTTTGTCAATTTAAACAAATGTTTTTATTTAGAACAAATATTTGTTTTGTAATGAAACAATTTTTATCTTTGTTCCGTTAAACAACGAAACGCATACATAATTGATATGAACATAAAATTGTTACAAAAGCAAATTGGTCAGAGGATAGCCGAACTCCGTAAAATGAAGGGCTTGTCTCAGGAAGATTTGGCTAAAAATATCAAGATTTCCCGTCCGTCATTGGCTCAGATTGAGTTAGGAAACAGAAGTATTGATGTTCTGGAACTGCAAAAACTATCGCAAGTTTTAGGGTTCTCATTGGATGATTTTATGTCTAAAGATTTTTCTGCAAGCCAGGAGGTTTTTGTCAAAGAAGAAAAAAAGGCAAAGAAAGAAGAAGAACGTATTTCGGTGCCAACGCTACAAGTCAATAAGTTTAAAAACGTTTTGTTGTATATACTTGAGCGTTGTGCAGGTAAACCCAATGTTGGCGAAACTGTTCTTTACAAACTGCTTTATTTCGCCGACTTTAACTATTATGAATTGTATGAGGAACATTTAACAGGTGCTAAATATCGAAAGTTGCCCTTTGGTCCTGTGCCACAAAAGTTAGATACAATCATCAACCAAATGATTGAAAATGGAGAAATTGAACGAATTAAGGTTCCGTATTTTGATAAAATTCAGACACGATATATCCCTTTGGTTTCAGCTGATTTGAAAACCATAAATGGAGCAGAAAAAGAAGTGATTGATAAAGTTATCGAACAGTTTAGTGATTGGTCTGCTGCTGCTATCAGCAACTATTCTCATAAGGATATGCCTTGGCTGGCTTCAAAAGAAGGAGAAGAAATAA
The DNA here is from genome assembly GCF_058798575.1 of Hydrotalea sp. GW822-HT8A01. Classification (NCBI taxonomy): domain Bacteria; kingdom Pseudomonadati; phylum Bacteroidota; class Chitinophagia; order Chitinophagales; family Chitinophagaceae; genus Hydrotalea; species Hydrotalea sp. GW822-HT8A01. The sequence goes on along the minus strand of NZ_CM179506.1, from coordinate 1,509,999 downwards.
ATTATGAATTAGCTTTTTATAGAGATGCCCCTTTCTCTGTAAGAAACTACGGAGATGAAATTGAAGAACAATGACCTTTGATGAATTAACTGAATTTAAAAAGGACTTGAAAAACCTTTTGAAAAAATATAGAACGCTAAATGAAGATTTAGGCGTGGTTAAAAAAGTGTTGGAGATTACACCCGATGAAAGACCACCGTTTAGTTTTCGTATTGATAATTTGGGTTTAGAAACGTGTATCATAAAGGTTAAAAAAATTGCTTGTAAAGCATTAAAAGGTAGAGGAGTAAATTCAGGTTTGAGATTGATTTATGCTCACTTTTCTGACGAACAAAAAATCACTTTCATTGAATTGTATCATAAAAACGATAAGGAAAATGAAGATAGAAACAGAATTACGGACAATTTTAAATAAGTAAACTATGTCAAGAAAAAACAATACTGATAGAAACGGTAGTTCTTTTAGTGAACAAATTGGCAACCTTTTTAATCCTGACAATTAGGCTATATGCCTAGTATGCTGCCCTTATTGAACTTTGTTGCGATGGCAAAAAGAAAGGGAACAAAAAATAATTTGATTAATCATACAATTTCCTTCGCCCACAAAAAAACCCGGCAAATGCCGGGTGGTGAAGAATTATTTTTTTATAGAAAGCGTCCTTTATACCGCATTCTTATCTCCCCAAAAAGCGGTTTTAAGGGTTAGGAATATAATTTTAGCATCTAACCACAGGCTCCAATTTTGTATATACCAAATATCATGGTTTACCCTGCCCTGCATGGCATTGGCAGATTGGGTGGGCCCACGATATCCCGAAACCTGCGCCCAACCGGTAACGCCGGGTTTTACCAAATAACGCAAAGCATAATTTTCTATTACCCCTTCTGAAACTTCATTTAACGCAACAGGGTGCGGCCGGGGGCCAATTATGGACATGTTCCCCATTAATACATTCCAAAACTGCGGCAGCTCATCTAAACTGGTTTTGCGCAAAAATTTACCCACCATTGTTACCCGCGGATCTGCTGCTTTGGCCTGTAAATAATTACCCTGCTCATCTACATTGGGGCAATTGGCAAACATGGTTCTAAATTTATAACAGGTAAAAGTAGTATTGTTTACCCCATTACGCTGCTGTTGAAAGAAAACAGGCCCGTTAGATGTACATTTTATTAACAAAATAATAATAGGAAATAGCCAGGAAAAAACGAGTAGAAACAAAATTGAAGTAAATACTACATCAAAAAAACGCTTGGCAAAACTGTTATTTACCATCTCCGCCTTGTAATACAATTCTGAGGCTTCATCCCGAACCTCCCCTTCCAATGCAATAACAGCCGTTTCCCTTCTTCTTAAAAATGTTTGCAGCATAAGTATACATTTAAACGTTTATATCCGTGAAATAAACATTTTTCAATTGGGGGGTAAGCAAATGTAGGAAAAAAGATAATAAGAGCAAATAAATTTGAATTGAGAATAATTTTCAATCAACGATTTATTTCATAAATGGCTACAGTTTTATCGACCATATGTTGAAGGCTGAATTTAGATTGTAATTTTAAAAATCCATTTTCACCAAATATCTTAAGTTCATTTTTGTGTTCAGTATAATAATTAATATCATCAATAAAATCGTCAATTTTATCTACTGAAAAAAACTTACCATCTATCCCATCATTTATTAAATCTAATAAACCTCCAACTCTTGTGGAAAAAATAGGCTTCTTATATTGGAAACTCTCCAAAGCAACATAACCAAAAGCTTCGCCTTTTGATGGAAGAATTACAATATCGCAGAGTTGATAATATATATTCATTTGAGTTGTAAAACCAAGAAAAATAATTTTTTCCTTCAGGTAACTTATTTTACCAACTATTTCTTTTGTTTGTTCCAACAAAGGTCCGTCCCCTGCTAATAAAAAAATAACATTTGTGTTTATTAATTTTTTAGAGTTTTTTAAAGATAAAAAAAATTCGATATGCCCCTTAGCCTCTAAAAAAAGTGCTGGATATAATATTACTAATGGATTTGGAATATTACAGTTAAGATCATTTAAAATATCATCTTTTTTAGATTCATCAAAAATAAAAGAAGGAATGCTAATACCATTATGGATTAAAAAAATTTTTTCATTAGCAATATGTAATTTGTTTATTATTTCATGTTTTTGTGAATTGGAAACAGCAATGAAAAATAGCTTTTTACTAATTAATATTTTTTCAATTATATAATAAAAATAACCTTTGAAACCATGCATTTTATGAAAAACACCACCATGAGGTGTATAAATAATTGTTTCAACTGATGGTACCAAAATTGCAGATAATCTACCAATCCCAGCTGCAATAGCGCCATGTAAATGTAAAATTTGAATTTTATTTGACTTTATATATCTTCTAACTTTAAATAAAGAAAAAAAGTTTTTAAAACTTAATATATTAGAATTCATTTTTATTTCGCATAAAACTATTCCAGTTTTTCTCAAATTTTCTATATTACATAAAAAGTCATTATCCGCTCTTTCTTTAGAATAAATAAAATGAATATTAAAATTATCGAGAGGCAGATTATACAATAGATCTACAACATGCTTTCTGGTACCACCTAATGTTGCTTCTAAGATAATTGCAATATTTCGTTTCATACTATTGTATATTATTTAAATAGAATTCACGAATTTTATTTATAGATGTTAAAATAAAATCAGGAAAATAAGTAACTACCAATAAAATGTACTTTTTAATTAACATATTATTGTTAAATTTTGAAAAAATCAATGACCTTGCTTCTTTCTTTCGCCCATCTTTTAATAAAGACTGTACAATCCAAAAATTATAATCATCATCTGAAATATCATTTCTATGTGCTATAACCGGATTATTTGGTAAATATTTATCATAACCATCATTTATATTCTGTTTTCTTAAAAAGGCCATTTTTTTAATTAATTTAATTTCTTTTCGTTGTTCAATTTTGCGAGAAAGGGTATAACCACCCGGATTTAAACGCCAAACTCCAAAAATTTCTTGAACCTTTGCAATTTCACCAATTGCTGATAAACGCAACCATAGATCGTAGTCTTGTGCATTTTTGAATTTTTCCCTATATCCTCCAATTGATAAAACAGCATTCTTTCTATACATGACATCACTTTGTTGAAATATACATCTATGAAATAAAGTTTTAGCAGGATTAGTAGTTTTTATATTTCTTTGTCCAATAATATTACCATCTTTATCAACAATATGGCTTCCACCGCCAATTAAAACTACATTTGGATGAGATTCTAAATAATTAAATTCAAATTGCAACCTGTGAGGATAAGAAAAATCATCAGAATCAAGCCTAGCTATATACTTACCTTTACAAATTTGCAAACCGTTATTTGCAGCTTTTGTCGTTCCTTGATTATTTTGGTTAATTAAAACAATACGATTATCTATATTTTGAATTTTTTCTACAATCAATTGGGTATTATCAGTAGAGCCGTCATTAATAACAACAATTTCAAAATCTTGAAAAGTTTGTTCTTGTATACTTTTAATAGCAAGTGAAATATTTTTTTCATCATTATAAACTGTAATTAAAACAGATACAGCTGGATTATTTATCATATCGAAATATTGAAAGTATTTAAAATTGCTTCTTTATTACAAGTATTATTGAAAAACTTTGATCGTTCATAATATTGATCTAAATCAGGATATGGAAGTTTCCCATAGAAAAACGAAACTAATTTATTAATAAAGTCATTAATATCATCATTCTCAAAGTAAATTGGAAGGTCTTTTGCAATTTCTTTATATACTGATAAATTAGAACAAAGAATAGGTCTTCTCGTTGTCAATGCATCTAAAATAGGTATACCAAATCCCTCATATCGTGAGGTATTAACAATTAAATCAGCATTAGCATAAAACAACGGCAAAAGTTCTTCAGAAACGTAATCGAGAAAAATCAAATTATTATTTTTAAATTCCATTAGTCTGAATTCAGAAAATGCCTTTTTTGTAACACCAGTCAAAACCAATGGTGGAATTGAGGAACATTGCTTAGTAGCATTTAAATAACCATTAATCAAAAGATCAATATTTTTCCTATTTTCAAAACCACCTGTATATAAAACAAAGTTTTGGGGTAAATTAAAGGAACAATATTTTTCAAAATATTTTTCAAAATAAGTTATTGGATTAATTGAAAAATTAATAATTGATTGACTAGATTTATTATAAATTACAATAACGTTATCATTACTTAATTTTGGAAAACTATTAAGAATCTCATTTTTAGAAAATTCAGATACAGTTAAAATTTTAGAAGATACTTTTATTGATTTTCGTAACAATATCTCATAATATTTATAAAAAAAATAGGAATAGCTATTTTTTAAAAATAAAATTGATAAATCATGTATAGTGGTGATAGTTAGACCATCATATAGATAAGGTAAATCAAAGTAAGGTGAAAAAAAAATATCAGGTTTAAGTTTATTCAAAAAATTATTTAAATGAAATTGATCATATAAAACCTTTGAAATTTTACTGGCTTTATTAATAGAATGTGTTGGAAGTTTATCATAGTTATCAAATACTGATTTATTAGCAGGAGTAATAAAATTAAAATCTGGGGCCAATAATAAAACATCATTCCTCTCCTTATATACACTGTTGTAATCAGACAAAAAATTTGTTATAAACATAGTTATCCCTCTTCCATATAAAGAACAGTTTTTTAAATCAATAGCAATTTTCATTTTTAAAAACATTTAAAGAATTAGCAGCATAAAAAGCAAAAAAAATGGAACCGGAAGAAGTATTAACTTTATTGGCAAAAATAGATACAACAAAAAAAATAACAAATGCAGCTTGCAAACTAATTATAAATAATATTATATTATTATCTCTACCTTCTTGATTATTCACTTTTAAAATTTTATGGAAATTAAGAAAGGATATAACCATAATTAAATAAATTATAATTAGGCTCAAAAGGCCCATTTTAAAAATAAACCAAGCATTAAAATCATGGGAGTAAATACTCCTGTCGTCACTTTTTTCGCTTCCTGAATAAGCTAAATAATAATAACTTCCTAATCCATTACCAAAATAATAAAATGGTTTAGATTTATTAAAAATAATATCTCTTTCTTCATTTCGAAATTCAATAGAAATATTATTGTTATCAAAAGCAGAAGTTCTTTGCTCAAATATATTTGATGCAAGGTTAAATATATTAATAAAAGGGAACAATAAAAAAAATAAAGTAATTAAAATAAAAAACAACTTGATTAATCGATTTTTAATAAAATATCGAGAATAAAATATCAAAACAATAATAATAGCAATTGCAATAGCTAAATAGCTACTTCGAGATAACGAAATAAAAACCGAAAAAAGTAGGAGAATAAAAGGAATAATATAAATTTTATTAATTATTTTAAAATATAAAAATATTAATAAAAAAGTTACAAAAGAAAAAGAAAAAAACAGATCACCACCACGTAGAATTATTCGATTTGCATTAGTGAATGGGATTGGTTCCTTAGTTGCTTGCCAAGCATTAGACCAATCAACGTCATATGATACAAAATTAATTAAGATAATCTTAAAACATGCTATTAAACTTATTATTAAAATCGCTTCCCAAATGAAATAACTATCCTCAATATTAAAATTTCGAAAAAGAAAAAAAAGAAAAATGAAAATAAGTATTGGATAGGCATCCTCTAAAATATCATTTGGATGATTCCCTCTTATTAGTCCAAAAAAACTGAAATATATTGTAAAGAAAAATAAGAAAATTAAAAGTTTATCTAAAATTGAAAAATAAAATTTAGGATTAGAAGCTATAAAAATTAAAAATGCAAACAATAAAATAATAGAAGATAGGTTTATATTTAAATTTAATATTTTAATCTTAAATCCTTCTCCAAATAAAATAATTATAATAAAAATTAAGACAGTAATATTTCTTAAAATCTTTTTAAAACGCATTTTTTTTCAATAATTTTAAAATTTGATAAAAATGCTTGTAAAAAATAACAATTGAAATAAAAATGAAGATAATAAAATAAACTGTAGACTTATAAACCGACCACTCAAATTTAAAATCTATTATTTTTACTAGTGAAAATAATACTGGAATAATTAGAAATACAATAGCTTTAACATTAATTGGGAAATTAAATCTAATTTTTGTAAAAAAAACGTATAAACTAGTTACCAATAGTTCCGATAATAAAGTTATTATTGCAGCACTTATCCCCCCATATTGAGGAATAAAAAAATAATTCAAAATAAAATTGAAACCAAAACCAATTGCATAAATATACAATCCTAATTTTTCATTTCCCGTTGCATTAAAAAGTATAGGATACACCAAATTATATAAATAAATATAAGAAGTTAAAAAAATCAGTTGTAATACCTTAATAGAACCATCATAACTATAACCAAAAAAAAATTTAATAATAGAATCACTAAAAAAAATAATAAAAACAGGTATAAAAGATAATAAGATACAAGAAGTAATTTGAATTTCAGTAATAAATGATTGTAGTTTTAAAATAGAATTTTTAGTATAAAATTGAACCACCATTGGGAATATCATACCAGAAATAATTGCTGGTATAAATAGAAATACATCAAAAAACTTATATGCTGTACTGTATAAACCAAGTTCATGTTCGGTCGATAAGTGTTTCATCAAAATAATATCAACTCGGAAATACAATTGATAAGCAATAGCTGATAAGAAAAAATAAAAAGATGATTTATAATAATTAAACAAATTTTTTCGATTGAAATATTTTTTTATTACTTCAAGCTTATTATCATATAAATGAAAAGATAAATTATATTCATTAAGTATTTTATTTAACAAAATGAAAGCGTATACAAATGCACAGAAAACATAAATAAATGGAATATAATTTATTTTTTTTATTAAAAATAGAGATGACAATATTAGAAATGATCGTAGAATCTCATATGAGAAAAGAAATAAATTAGCCTTAAGAAATTGCCTTCGTCCATTAAGTACGCTAATACAAATCTGGCCAACCCCCTCAAAAAAAGTATATAAGAATATAAAATTAAAAATTGAAAAGTTATAAACCATTAACTTAGAATCTAATAAAACAATAAAAATTAAACCAAAAATGAATTGAAGCAATTTTAAAATTGATACATTAATTAAAATAAAAGCCAATAAACTTTTACTATCGGTGTCCTCAGCTATAATTTTAACTACTAATTGATTAGTACCAAAATCGATAAATAGAGAAAGCAAAGCACAAAGTGAAAGTATATAATTAAAGTTTCCAAAACTATCTACACCAAGTATTCTAGCTAAATAAATAAATACCCAAAATGAAATAGCTCTACTAATAATTTGTAAAATAAAAATTTTACTAGCACTAAAAATAAAATATTTCTTCTTACTCATAATTTTCTTGCTCGAATAATCCATTGACAAACTTGTAAATCAGGTATAATAACCGAAGGTATGTAAGAAACAATATTCTTAGGGAATCTAAATTTATCCTTATTACTTGAAATTTTCTCAACCTTCAAACCAACATTATTAAGCATGTCAAGAATTGATTTACGAGTAAAGAATTTATAATGCGTTCTATCTAATATTCCAGAGTCTAAATATTTCCATTCTCCCTTAATGAATAAATCATAAATTATTTTAAGATTCCTAATATTTGGGATACTAATTATAACTTGACCATTCTTTTTTAAAAAATTAAGATGAAACATTAAAATTTCTTCAGGATTTCGTAAATGCTCTAAAATATCGGCATATATAAAGCAATCAAAAGATTGATTTAATTTTTCTATATTAAAGTTTTCAATATTATCAATATAATATGAATCATAATAATTTAATAAATAATTTTTTGCAACAGGATTTAATTCTACACCTATTAAATTACATGCCCATGTACTTTTAATTTTCTTGCCTAATTCCCCAAATCCACAGCCAAATTCAACGATTGAATTTGGATTATTTATTATCATATCAAATACCTCGGGTCTGTCAAGACTGTAATATTCATTATTCATCTCTATACCATTTTTTTACAAAATAGGCTTTATTTCTTTTATCCAACTCTAAAGTGTTAATTTCTTTATCAAAATATTTGATAATTGCATTTCTAGAACTAATTCCATGATTGCCATGATGAATGATACCAGTATTTGGAACTATTAAGCATTTATATCCCTTGTTTCTTATAGCAAAAGACATATCAATTTCCTCGCATCCAGCGGGTGTATAAAAATTATCAAATCCCCCGACCTCATGAAACACAGTTGTGGGAACAATGAAAAAGTATCCAGCTATTGCATCAGCTTCCATAATTTGATTACTAACTAAATATTCCCCAGGTTTGTCTCGTAACCATTTTGTTCCTTGAGGTCCAATCTGACCAACTTTATCATGATGACTAAATGTACTCAATAGATTTTTAAACGAAGAATATTGAAATTCAACATCATCATTGCAAAAACACAAATATTTACCCTCTGCTAAATGTGCTCCTATATTCCAAGATCTACTTACACCAATATTTTTCGATATAACTGCATACTTTGAAACTATTGTTTCATTTTTAATATATTCAATTAGCTCTACATTCTCAGAATCGTTAATTATAATTATTAATTCAAATTCAACATCTATAGTTTTTCTAATTGAATCAATAGTTTCTTTGATTCCAAATACTTTTTTATAAAAATATCTAGGATTTATTGTCTTTTTTATTTTTTGTACTGGTATAATGATACTTAACATATTATTTTTTTATACAAATGAGCCACTCCATAATTTGAGGACGATTCTCTCGAGTTAAATATTTTCGAATACTTATATCTAACCCTTCTAAAAAAACAGAGTTATAATATTTAGCTTTTAAATTGTCATCAATACTTTGAATTATTTGAACATTATGTGTCTTAGAGAATAAATTAGTTAACGTAGTAGATATTGAATTATTTATCATATCATGGGTCTCAATAATAAGATCACATTTTACAAATTCTGCAATATTTTTCTTTGTAAACAACTCAATTTCACATCCTTCACAATCACAAATTATTAAAGTGTTTTCATCCAAGCTCGACAGCAATAAATCTTCATTCATTTGATCTAAAACCTGAAAATCATTATAAACATTATTTAATTTAGCCATTTCAATACAAAAATTTCTGGCTTTAGGATTTATATCAACAGCAATTATTTTTGCAGAAGGAATAGCTTTTTTCAATCCAACAGCATAATATCCTTCGGCACAACCTATATCTATTATTGTTTTATATTTTTTTTTTATTAAATCTTTAAAAATAATTTGTAGTTCATATTCATACGTACCGATAATTTTTGGATAGATGGAACTCCCAAACGATTTAAATGTAGGATAAATCATCCCTTTGAAAATTCCATCTAAAATTTTTTTTTCTTTAGCTAAAGTCTCGAATAATAATTTATTTTCTCTCTCAATTTTTCTTTTCTGATAAGATTCATCAATAATTTTTAAATTTATTTCCTTCAAATATTTTAAAAAATTCAACATATATTTTTTTTTAATTCATGTATATTTTCCCAAAATTCAAAGCTAGAATTCTTATAATTTTCACTATTACTTAAATCAAAATCAAAACTACAAGCACCTACATTTTCATTTGAAATGATGTTACATCCACATAATGCGGCTTCAATAACTGTTCTACCCATTGGCTCTTTCCATTCTGGAAGATGTACAAAATTTTTGGCTCTGGCTAAATATTTCACTAGTCCATAATTTGGAACATACTCAATATGTTTGCCAAACAAAATTTCGTTTGTTGCATTTTTGCCAATGAATAAAAAACTACTACAATTTTTATATTTATTTTTAATATTTTGATACCCTTTGTAATTAGAAATTGTTCCGACATAAATATAATCAATATCTCTGTTAGTATTAGTATCAAAATGAAATTTTGAAATATCAATTAATGGCCTAATTATTTTTGATTTAAGTAAAAACTTATTATCCATTAGTCCATTAATTATATTTGCATGTAATGGAGATAAGAAAAAATTTGCTAACGAGTTTTCATAAATTTTTTGAGAAATTGTATTACCACAGTTTTTAACGCATTTATTTTTATCTCCATGACAAGGTAGTGCAGGTTTTGAACATATATCTACATATGCATTATCAATATGCACATAATTATAATTTTCAATAATATCCTCAATAAAATTGACTGGATATTTAAGATTATATTCTGGCACATTAAAAAGATCGCTTAAAATCCATATATCAGGATTTTCATGATAATTATAATGCGGTTGAAAGATTCGATTTAAATACTTATTATTTACACGTGATACTATTTTTATATCATGGCCTAATCTTCTTCCTTCCTCAATTAACATTCGATTATCTAACTCACCGCCCCCATTGAATTTATAAGGATTAAGAAAAGACAAAAAATTTATTCTCATAATATGCTTTAACTATTTAAAAATAAATTTCTTTAAAAATAAAACAGATAAAACTATTATTTGAGAAATAAAAACTCCAATCACCAACAAAATACCTCTATGCTTCTTCCCATCCTCTAAAGGTGCATGGGGCATATCTAATACCTCAATTACGGGGGTTTGTAACATTAAGGTGGTACGTACGGTTTCTAAATTCTTTACTACTTCGGTATATAAGGTGGCTAATACCGTACGGTCGCGGGAGGCTAATTCGGTTGGTACCAATAATGATTTTAACGCCGGATTGGCATCGTTAATTTGCATGCCGGCTACCTGGTAGCTTTTGTTGTTCAATAAGGCCAACAGGGAATCAGCCTTTTGCTGCAGGCGGTTTACATTGGCGGCTGATACCGAGGTTTTGATATCAATATACAAATCGCTGGCTTCTCTTACCATGCGCTGTACCAATAGCAACGAAAAATCGGGGTTAATGGAAGTGGCATTAATGGTTATGATGGAACCTTTTTTATTGAGCCGGCTTACCGATACATATTTTTTGGTAACCAATTTATACACTTCGTGCAGCACACTATCCTGCAACAAGCTCATGCTGTTACGTCCGTTTACCCGGTAAAAGTTAATGGTATCCAAACCCGGTTTCTTATGCCAGGCTTTTTTTAGTTTCGTAAAATCTAAAAACAGGTCGGTTAATGTAGGGCTGTCGGGCCGGGTACTGTCTACCTTGCTTAACAATACATGCTCTACAATACGGCGGGAGGTTAAAATGTCGAGAATATTATCGCCTGCAAAAATACTACCGCCACCGGTTAAACTACCTACATCAAACCCAAACTGTGAGGCCAGTCCGGCTAAGCCACCGCCGCCGGGCGATTTTTCTTCTAATATAAAGGTTTCTTCTGCCTGGTAAGCCGGTTTTTGCAGGTAATAATACAATACACCACCGCCAATGCCCAATACAGCAGCTATTAACAGCCATACCCATTGCTGCCGCAGGTAGCGCAGAAAAGCTTTTACCTGTTGCAGTATATCGGCCAGACTATAATATTCTTCCTGTGGTTCGGTTGTTTGTGTCATACACCGTTGCGGCTTGCTTATTTTTTAATTAAATATACCAACGATACAATTAATCCGGCAATAGAGGCAAAGGCAGCACCGGTACTGGCAATTTCGTTAGCCGATGTGCGCTTGCGGATGGGTACATACACTTCTGCCCCCGGTTTAATGGCCGGATAGGTTTTAAAGAACAGAAAGTGTTTGGTACTCCGTATTTCTCCATTGGGATAAATTACATAACTTCTTTTCCGGGATGCATTTTGCTGATAGCCGCCCGACTGGTCAATTACTTTCCGAAACGTTAAGCCCTTGGTGTACACCACTTTCTGCGATACATATACCCCACCAAAGGATTGTACGGTTTGCAATTGTTTGGGTACTTTAATTACATCCCCTTCTTCTAACAGTAAATTATATACAGAACCTGGGTTGTTCAATGCCTCCCCTAAACGGATACCTACCTGCTTTTTGGCTTCGGTAATGGAAGCTTCTAACTGGCTTTTTTGGGTACTGTCGGTTAAAAGGGCTGCACCATTAGCATCAGTAGTGTTTAAAGCATTACCGCTTTGGGCCTCTAAGGCATTCAGTTTATTATTAATCAGCGTACTATCTGCCGCTGTTTGCTGCTGGTAAGTATTGCGGATGAGGATGGCCCCGGATGGATAGGCATCTTCTTTTAAACCACCGGCTCTTTTAATCACATCACTCAACCGTTCGGTATTGGCTGATACGGTGTATTGGCCGGGATAGAGTACCTCGCCTTGTACCTCCACGGTAATCTGGTCTTTATACAATGGTGAACGGCGAACAGAAACAATATCGAAGGGTTGCAGACTGATATTATTGGCGGTATCATTGGCCAGATTATCGGTAGTTAGGTTAATTTCTTTAATAATAGCATAGGCATTAGAGTCGGTACCATTATTGGCGTTACGAATGCGGCGAGAAACTTCAATTTGTTTTAAGCTAGCCCCATCTTTTAGTCCGCCGGCCATTAAAATCAAATCCTCCACCTTCATATTTTCAGCAAAAGGATACTGAGTGGGTTTATTCACTTCGCCGGTAATGGTTACCCGGTATTTTTCCCGTACATCGGGTATGGCATAAATATGGATGGAATCTTCCCGCTGCAGCGGAATATTGTATTTACCATCCATTACATCCTGCACATTAAAATTCAGGAGCAAAGGCTGGTAATCTTTATCTAACCGGCGGATAACGGCACGGGTTACATACGCATCTTCTCTGGGCTGCACCGCTTTTACCAATTGTTGCAGGGTAGGCATATCGTTTAAACCATAAGTGCCGGGATGGTACACCGCACCGCTTACCAATACCCTGTTGGCATACAGATTGGCAATACTATCTACCAATATGGCATCGCCCGATACCAATTTGAATTGTTGGAACTGATTGGCAGGTATGGTTAACATTTCGCGGTTGGCAGTGCCAAAACGTTGTATGCGTACCCTGGCTTTATAGGCAATATCGGCAAAACCGCCGCTGTATTGCAATACGGTGGAAAGATTATCTGCTGCACCCAGCTCATAAATGGCGGGCTTTTTAATGGCACCTTTAATGGCTACCCGCAATTGATAAGGGGCCACACTAATTACATCGCCATCCTGCAACAGGGCATTTTTAGATAAATCGCCTTTCAGGAGAAAATCATAAAAATCGAAGGCAGTTACCTGTTTGCCATTGCGCATGAGGCTGATGTGCCGCAAACTACCAATTTTATTTGGCCCTCCGGAAACATACAGGGCATTGGCAATGGTTGCAAGGGAAGGCAGTGAATAAGTACCCGGACGGGCAATTTCGCCAATCATGGTTACTTTAATACTTCTAATTTGCCCCAGGGTTACCTGTACAGAGGTATTGCCGGCGGCAATGCCGGGATATATTTTTAATAAAGCACCTTTTATTTTTTTGGTAGCCTCCTCAATGGTTAACCCCATTACTTTTAAAGGGCCGAGATTGGGGTAACGAATATACCCATCGGGGGTTACCTGTAATTTTTTGGTATTTTCAGAATAACCATAAATATCAATCACCAATTCATCGCCGGCACCCAGCACATAATTGGCGGGAGTGGGTATGTTTAAATTAGGTTCGAAGGTGAGGTTATCTTGCGAGAATAAGTCGGCCCCAAATATTTGTAAGCCCATGGCTGAATCGCGGTACCCTGGGCCGGTGGGGGGGATGCGGTTGCGTTTGCTGCTAATATTGCCGCTGCTGTTGCCACTGCCGGTGGTAGCACCAAGGTTCAGTGCCTGAATACGTTGTTTAAGGGTAGCAATTTGATCGTCAGATAAACCTTTTGCACGGGCTTTGGCTACCAGATCGGCTTCACTTAAACCGGACAAATTGGCTTGTTGTACATATTGAATGAGTTGTTGGTCGGTTAATTGATTGATATCAACAGGCAATTGTGCACGGGATAAGAGGGTAAGCAATGCGAAACCCATCATCAGGCAAAAACGAAGCAAGAAGGTTTTGTATGAATGCACCATGCGGGCAGTATTAAGTTTCGTTATAATGAGCGCAAATATAAGGATGTTTGTATTAAACTAAAACAGAATAATTTGGTGTGGTGAAATTTTGGTTTTGTTAAAAATTGGGGATGGGAGTTGGGTAGCAAATGCTACAAAAAAAACGGCGTAGTTGAAAATATACGCCGAGATACGTTTATAAATTTGTAGCTTTTGCTACATCTACAATTCTGCTTTTAAATAATGATTATCCGTAGCCAATGCTACAAAAAAATTCGGCGTAGTTGAAAACATACGCCGAGATGCCATCAATAACAACATAGCTACATTAATAAAAGAAAATACTGGGCGTATGGCTGTGCCTACGCCCTGCTTTTTTGTAGCATCCGCTACACTCAACCAATGATGAAAAAATGATTTCCCGTAGCAAATGCTACATAAAAATTCGGCGTAGTTGAAAACATACGCCGAGATGCCATCAATAACAACATAGCTATATTAATAAAAGAAAATACTGGGCGTATGGCTGCGCCTACGCCCTGCTTTTTTGTAGCATCCGCTACACTCAACCAATGATGATAAAATGATTTCCCGTAGCAAATGCTACATAAAAATTCGGCGTAGTTGAAAACATACGCCGAGTTACGGCTTAACTTGTACAAATAATACTGCTATTATAGTGTAAATAGAATAATACAACAATAATGTAATTTTAATAAAACATTTATTATTTATGCCTGATAGTTATGTAATAAAAGACCAAAGTGGCGTTTATTTTGTAACCTTTCAAGTAGTTGCCTGGATAGATGTATTTACCAGAAAAAGGTATTGCGATATAGTAATTGATTCTTTAAATTTCTGCATCGAACAAAAATGTTTAAATGTACATGCCTGGTGTATAATGAGCAATCATGTGCATTGCATATTATCCAGTTCCAATAACACACTATCAAATACTATCCGGGATTTTAAACGCCACACCAGTAAGCAAATTCTTCATTCAATACAAGAAGAGGTAGAAAGCAGACGAATCTGGATGTTATTTCAATTTAAACATGCAGCGCAACAACATGTAAGAAATACTAATTATCAACTTTGGACACATGAAAATCATGCGATATATATGGATCCACATATTAAAGACATGTACACTACAAAATTATCCTACATACATCAAAATCCAGTTAATGCAGGGTTAGTTGAAAATGCAGAGGATTATTTACTGAGCAGTGCAAGAGATTATATTGGCAGACAAGGATTAATAAAAGTTAATTTTATATGAATTCAGATTAAACAGCTGTTTTAAATATTAACTGAATAATCGTAGCGGATGCTACAAAAAAAAACGGCGTAGTTGAAAACATACGCCGAGATGCTTTTAAAACCACATAGCTGAAAAAATAAACGAATTCACTGGGCGTATGGCTGCGCCTACGCCCTGCTTTTTTGTAGCATCCGCTACACTCAACCAATGATGAAAAAATGATTTCCCGTAGCCAATGCTACATAAAAAACGGCGTAGTTGAAAACATACGCCGAGTTACGTTTATAAATTTGTAGCTTTTGCTACATCTACAATTCTACTTTTAAATAATGATTATCCATAGCCAATGCTATAAAAAAATTCGGCGTAGTTGAAAACATACGCCGAGATGCCATCAATAACAACATAGCTACATTAATAAAAGAAAATACTGGGCGTATGGCTGTGCCTACGCCCTGCTTTTTTGTAGCATCCGCTACACTCAACCAATGATGATAAAATGATTTCCCGTAGCCAATGCTACATAAAAATTCGGCGTAGTTGAAAACATACGCCGAGATACATTTATAAATTTATAGCTTTTGCTACATCTACAATTCTGCTTTAAAAAAATGATTATCCATAGCCAATGCTACAAAAAATCGGCGTAGCTGAAAAACTACGCCGTTGTGCATATATACGATTAGGTTAACTTTCGTTGCTTACAAATGATAGCCATTTTGGTAATTCCGTTTTACAAATGCATTGGCAGCATCAAAATTGGTTACCCGCATATTCGCGCCATCCCATTGCAATTGAATATTTCGGCCGGGATAAATAAAGCTATTGGGATTCTTGGGATTGGGCTCCTGAATATTGTAACTTCTAATGGCTAAATTTCCCATAATCACAATTTCTGTTAAGGGACCGGCTAAATCGAAGTTAGAGCTTAGTTCTTTCTGTTCTTTACTGCCATAACCGGCAATACAGGCTTCTACCCAGGCGGCATAATGGCCATTGGCACTGCCAGGAACCCTAGCAATGGTTTGTGGCACATGTACTTCTTCATTTCGGGATAGAGGCAATAATTTAGGATTTTCAGCATAGGTGGAAGCCATCATTTTCCCCTTACTGCCTACAAATAAAATGGCATTGCCGCCATCGCCAAATACATCATTTGGCCCCAGCTCTTCCGGACGGTCGGGTTGTATGCCGCCATCCATCCAATGCAATTTAACGGTGCGGCCATTGACGTTGAACGTTAAGGTAATATGTGAAGCAATAGGACCACTTTCCGGATGAAAGGATCTTGTCCATGGCTTGGTGTATTGTGTAGCCACACTACATTCTGCGGCGGTAGGATAACCCAAACCCAGCACACGGAATGGCGCTTCCATTAAATGGCAACCCATATCGCCCAATGCACCGGTACCATAATCCCACCAACCGCGCCAGTTAAAAGGCAACAGGCCATCCACATATTCTTTTAGGGGAGCTGTACCCTGCCATAATTTCCAATCTAATCCGGCAGGTATATTTGGATCAGGAGCGGGCCAGCCCATACCCTGTGGCCATACGGGACGGTCGGTAAAACAATATACGGTATCTACTTCACCAATAATGCCGGCATTGTACCATTCTCTTAACTGCCGAACACCATCACCGGAAGCACCCTGGTTACCCATTTGTGTTACCACTTTATATTGATGGGCGGCTTTGGTCATGGTACGGGCTTCATAAATATCGTGCGCCATGGGTTTTTGCACATACACATGTTTGTGCAATTGCATGGCAGCCATGGCTATTACCGCATGCATATGGTCGGGGGTAGATACAGATACCGCATCAATGCTATTGTGCATTTTATCGAGCATTTCCCGATAGTCTTTATAATAAGCTGCTTTAGGATAACGGGCACGGCTTGTCTTTGCCATACGGTCATCTACATCGCATAAACCCACAATATTGGCTTTGCCGCTTTGGTAAAAATTCCATAAATCGCTTTCGCCTTTTCCGCCTATCCCAATACCGGCAACATTCAGTTTATCGCTAGGCGCAATAAAGCCTTTGCCTAAAACATGGCGCGGAACAATATAGAAGCCGGTAGCGGCTAATGCAGTGTTGCGTAAAAAATTGCGGCGGGAATGGTTGGTTGTAGCATCGTTCGATTTCTTTTTCATACGGTTGTGTTGATTGATATGGATAAATATGCTTTACACTATTTTGTACAGGCAATAAGGATGAAACTACCAGCGATTGCAGGCCCCATTCCTCTATGCACTTCTTAAAAAATTAGCGCAATGAATGTAGTGATTAATCAAGAATATAAAAAAAGAATTGGGTAAATGGCCATCTGTTTTGTTAGCCGATGAATGTGCAGGAAATGGGAGGAAATGGCGGTCTGTATTCGGTTTGCAACGGGCGAATCTATTTTTTCGCATCAACCTGTTATTAACGAAGCAATGATTTTTTTTGATGAATATCAATTGAAGGTGAAGTGGGATGTGGTGTATGCAGCTGTAATTAAGTATCCCTCGCCGGCCCATTCATCACGCTGTGGTAAGATGTAACATTTTTTGAAGGGTGTAACTAAAAATAGTTAGCCTATTTAATTTGTTATGATGATGCATTGGTTTGTATACCGCAGCATCCAGGAATGGATGGTTTTGGATAAATAGCTTAAAATAACAATAAAAGTAAATCCATCTACCCAAATAAACTACACACAACATTACAGTGCATTGCATATATTTTAAAACGGATTAGCCCCGAAAGCACATTTTGTAATTAATTAAAAGAATGGATGTAAACCTGTCTACTGGCCAGACAAAAGAAATGGGGTTTCCTAAAAACCGGTTAGAAGAAGCACTATGGAAATCAGTATTGTTTACAATGATTAATTTTTTAAATAATTTTATATTTTTTATAATGTAAAAAGCATACAAAAATACAACCACTGCTATAAAAATTGCCTTTACAATTTTTCTAATTTTTTTAAGGAAGCTGAATCCGGGAATAAATTAAATGGTTGCATGAATGATTAAAAAACAGAGGTATTAGTAAAACCTGTACCCTATTTTGTTTCCAATAACCACCAGAAACGCTTTCTGGGCTTTAGCACATAGTTTTTACGGATATAAGTTTTAATATGGTTCATGGCTTCGTCGTAATCATCTGTAAACAGTACCAAATCCATATCACTACGTGTAATGGTACCCTGCTCAGCCATTTCTTCTATAAAATCCATTAATGGTTTATAAAATTCTTTCCCAAATATTACAATTGGAAACTGAGTAATGGTGCGGGTTTGCACTAAGGTAAGGGTTTCAAAAAATTCATCCATGGTACCAAAACCACCCGGCATAATAATAAATGCATACGAATATTTTACCATCATTACTTTTCGGGAAAAAAAATGATTGAACGTAATTGAGGTATGCACATAGGGATTGGGTTTTTGTTCAAAAGGCAGTTTAATATTGCAACCCACCGACTGACCGCCATTTTCAAAAGCGCCTTTATTAGCGGCTTCCATTGTGCCCGGTCCGCCACCTGTCATGGTAGTAAAACCCATTTTGGCAATTCGTTTCCCAAATTCTTCTGCTGCCAGATAGTATGGATGATTGGGTTTAAACCTTGCGCTTCCAAATACCGTAATACAGGGGCCTACAAAATGCAATACCCGAAAACTATTCAAAAACTCTATGAATACACGCCATGCAAATTTCAATTCATGTACTCGGGGCTTAGAACCCTCTAAATAAAAATTCTGTGTGGCCGGAATAATTCTTTCGCTTGTCTTCATAATAATCCACTTAAAACATTTCCTGATGAAAGCCCTGCGCCTTTGTCTATTATTTCAATAGAATAAAGCATGCGGGGTAAGGTTTACATTTCAAATTACGGTAATTAATGAATTGAAATCAAAAAATTGCAGGTTAACATTTACACAATACTTTTGCGGGCAATTTCATATACCCTATTGGTAAACCCATGAAGGAAATAGCACTATCAACCATACAAACCATCGGGGGAGTTGAATAGACAGGTTAAACAGCAGGCAATCAAAATATAAAATACAAACTATGAAGCGTAAGTTAAGAGCAATGGCCATGGTATTCATTTATGTAGCAGGCAGCATGCACTTTGTAAAAGCACAAACAACAGGAACAACAAAACACAAAAAAAATAGAAAAGGAGAATTTTATTTTTCGTGGGGTTATAACAAAGAGTGGTACACCCACAGCAACATTAAAGTAGTACAACCGGCATTAGGTAACGATTATACTTTCAAAGCCGTAAAAGCACACGACCATATTGGTTGGGATGAAGGTATTTTGCGCATTCCTATTTCCATTCCGCAATACAATTACCGCCTGGGTTTTTTAATTAACAGAAAAAAAGATTTGTTTTTTGAAATCAACTTCGACCACACCAAATATATTTTTGCCGACCAGAATGCACATATAGTTGGCAAACTGAATAACCGGCAGGTAGATACTACGGTTGCCTTTAATGAACCCAATGGCTTTGCCTATTATTTAAATAATGGTGCTAATTTTTTATTGTTTAATTTAGTAAAACGCTGGCATATTTACCAAACGGGTGATGGCAATTTAAAAATAGATGCCTTGGGCAAAGGTGGCATTGGTCCTGTTATTCCGCATGTACAAAATATGTTGTTTGGGCAAAATAACGATGCCGGCTTTCAGTTGGGTGGGTGGAATATGGGTTTTGAAGGCGCCGTGCGTGCTACCTTTTTTAAATATGCTTATTTAGAATTTGCCAACAAGGTTGATTATGCACGTTACAGCAATTTAAAAGTGTATGAAGGCCGTGCCAAACAAGCTTTTGGAACCTATGAGCTGGTGTTAAGTTTGGGTTTTACTTTCCCCACAGGCAAAGTAATTCAAGTAAATTAATACAATAACCGCTATACTACATTCAGTTAAAAAATTGAACCATGGCAACAAAAAATATGCGCATTATTTCTTATAATGTAAATGGCATCCGTGCTGCCATAAAAAAAGGTTTTGTGGAATGGCTGCAAACCGACCCTGCTGATGTAATTTGTTTACAGGAAACCAAAGCCGTTAAAGAAGATGTAGACAGCAGTGCTTTTGAAACATTAGGCTACCATACCTATTGGTTTTCGGCGCAAAAGAAGGGATATAGCGGCGTAGCGGTTTTCACCAAAATAAAACCCGATGCTGTTTTTTGGGGCCACCAAAAAGAACAAAGCGATTTTGAGGGAAGGGTAATACGATTAGATTTTGGAGCCATTACGTTAATCAATGCCTACTTCCCATCCGGCACCAGTGGCTCTGAACGGCAAACCTATAAATACCATTGGTTAGATGAGTTTTTAGATTATTTAAAAACATTACGCCAAACAAGGCCGCAATTAATTATTACCGGCGATTATAATATTGCACATACAGAAATAGATATTCATGATCCGAAAGGCAATAAAAATTCATCGGGATTTTTACCGGAAGAAAGAGCCTGGATGGATACCTTTTTAGCAACAGGATTTGTAGATACATTCAGACATTTGCATCCCAACGAAAAAGGTGCTTACTCTTGGTGGAGCCAGCGTTTTCCTTCCGTACGCCTGCAAAACAAAGGCTGGCGTATTGATTATATTACCATAACCAACAATTTAGCCGATGCATTAACCGAGTCCGCCATTTTACCTGATGTAAAACACAGCGACCACTGCCCGGTATATGCTGCATTAAAACTGAATATATGATTATATACAACGTAACCTCGCACGTAGCAGCGCCCATACATGAAGCATGGCTGCAATGGATGAAAGAAAAACACATTCCATTGGTAATGCAAACGGGTTGCTTTTACCAATACCAATGGGTAAAGGTTTTGGAAACTGATGAAAGTGAAGGATATACCTATGCCATACAATATTATGCCAGAGAAATGCGTGATTTTGAGCAATACAGACAGCATCATGCACCGCAGTTAGGAAAGGATATTGCGGAAACCTGGGGCGATAAAATCACTAATTTTCGCTCATTAATGCAGGTTGTGCATTGAATGTGGAAAGCTTTTCTGCACCTGTTTTTTCATTGAACAAACTTCCCTATATTTCTCCTAAACCCTTACTACACCTCATTTCTTGCGCACCAATCGCTAAAATCATTGCCAGCACTGTATTTCAGCAAATTTTTATTCAGAGTAAAATAAGAGCACTTTGTTCTATTTTGTATCAAAAGCCTTATCAATACAGGATTTTGGGGCAAAACCTGTGCTTAAAAATTGAGAAAAATTATTTTGTTAATTGCCAAAAGCCTATACATTTGTTTTTGTTATTTAACTAATTAAACAATCATCTATGAACAAGGCTGAATTAATTGCAAAAATTGCAGAAGACGCTGAAATCACTAAAACACAGGCAAATGCTGCTTTAGATTCATTTGTTGAAGCAGTAACCAAAACTTTAAAAGGTGGCGGTAAAGTAACTTTAGTAGGTTTTGGAACTTTCTCTGTTTCTAAACGTGCTGCCCGTACAGGCCGTAACCCACAAACCGGTGCACCTATTAAAATTAAAGCAAAAAAAGTTGCCCGTTTTAAAGCAGGTAAAGAATTAAGCAGCAAAATGTAATTTTCTGCACTACAGAATTAAATCCTGCTGTTTCAGCAGGATTTTTTATTTTTGTTCCTCACACAAATATTAAAAATTATTTCATTATGGGTAGAGGCGACAAAAAAACTGCGAAAGGAAAACGTTTTAAAGGTTCTTTCGGCAAAAGCAGACCACACAAAAAACAAAATGAAAAAAAAGAAGTGGTAAAAGCTTCTTAACACATCATTCAATGCAGGCTGTCTCTATGTTAGACGGCCTTTTTTTATAACTACACTTCCCATCCATTCTGCGGCAACAAATATTTTGTTACCACAATTAGTAATTTTTTTAATGCAGGCTTGTATATCTTCCATTTTTTTTAATGCCATCACTTCCCACTCATCAACTTTTTAGGCAGTCAATATGTTTTTGTATTACTTTAGAATTTCATTAAAAGGAATTGCTGTGTGGTAACCATTACCGGCATTCCATTCACAAAAACCATGCACATGAATATTGTAAAAACAGCGTTTTGCAGCGCTACGTTAAGCGTTGCATTATTCACCGGTTGTAAAGAAAAGCCGGCAAAGCCATCGGCATTTATTGACCTGAGTGCCATTGACACATCGGTAAAGCCGGGTGATAATTTCTTTTTATATGCAACCGGCAATTGGATGAAGAAAACATCCATTCCGGCTTCAGAAGTAGGTGCTGGCTCTTTTCTGGATTTGTATAACCGCACCAAAAACAACATTCACACCATTTTAGAAGAAGCAGAAAAAAATCCGGGGCAGGCAGGCAGTATTCAACAAAAAGTAGGCGACTTTTTTGCATCGGGTATGGACTCAGCTAAAGTTGATCAGTTGGGCTATACGCCCATTCAGCCTTTTCTTACTGCCATCAGCAGCATTAAAACCCCCGAAAACATGATTCAATATGCAGCTCAGGCACATACCCGCGGCAGCAATATGCTATTCGATTTTGGCGTGTATCCCGACGATAAAAACAGCATGGCTACCATTGCCGTATTTGGGCAGGGTGGCTTAGGTTTACCCGACCGCGATTATTATTTTAAAACAGATGCTGCTACTCAGGCTGTAGT
This sequence comes from Hydrotalea sp. GW822-HT8A01, assembly GCF_058798575.1. Classification (NCBI taxonomy): domain Bacteria; kingdom Pseudomonadati; phylum Bacteroidota; class Chitinophagia; order Chitinophagales; family Chitinophagaceae; genus Hydrotalea; species Hydrotalea sp. GW822-HT8A01. Next base: position 1,487,021 of record NZ_CM179506.1, on the reverse strand, counting down.
GGCTGCATATAAAACTTACATGCAAAAGTTATTGATGCTAACCGGCACCGATAGCATTACCGCAGGCAAACAGGTAGAACTGGTGTATGCATTGGAGAAACAAATGGCAGAAAGCCATAAAACCAATGTTGCCCTGCGCGACCCGCAAACCAATTATCATAAAATGGCGGTAAGCCAACTTGCCAAAACAATGCCCAATTTACAATGGCCCATGTTGTTAAAAACATTAAATATTCAGGTTGATTCAGTAAACGTACAGCAGCCCGATTTTTTTGCCAAACTCAATCAATTAATTGTTACTCAGCCCTTAGGCACCTGGCAGTTGTATTTGCGCCTGCATACCATTAACAGTGCAGCACGTATTTTAAGCGCCCCATTTGTACAGGCATCATTTAACTTTTACGGGAAGGCATTGAGCGGACAAACACAAATGAAGCCCCGTTGGGAAAGTGTTTACCGTACCATTGACAGCCAAATTGGAGAAGCTTTGGGACAATTGTACGTAGAAAAATATTTTACCAAAGAAGCCAAACAACGCATGGATGCATTGGTACATAATTTACAAACCGCCTTTGCACAAAGGATAGACCGCTTAGACTGGATGAGCGATTCAACCAAACAAAAAGCCAAAGAAAAATTACAGGCATTTATTAAAAAAATTGGTTATCCCGACAAATGGAGAGATTATAGCAAAGTAAATATTGACCGCAATCATTATTTTAACAATGTAATGGCAGCAGAAGCCAACAATTATCAATACATGATACAGAAATTGGGCAAGCCGGTAGATAGAACAGAATGGGAAATGACACCCCCTACCATCAATGCTTACTACAATCCATTATACAATGAAATTGTATTTCCTGCCGGTATCCTGCAATTCCCTTTCTTTGATCCCAAGGCCGATGATGCCATTAATTATGGCGGCATAGGCATGGTAATTGGCCATGAAATGACCCACGGTTTTGATGATCAGGGTGCGCAATACGATAAAGAGGGCAACCTGAAAAACTGGTGGAGTAAAGCCGATTACGATCAGTTCAAAAACAAATCGCAACAAGTTGTTCATTTGTACAATGGATTTACGGTATTAGATACCGTGCATGTAAACGGCTCGCTTACCACCGGAGAAAACATGGCCGATATAGGAGGTATTGCCATTGCCTATGATGCATTTAAAATGACTAATGAAGGACAGGACAGTACCCAAAAAACAGATGGCTTTACACCCGACCAGCGCTTCTTTTTATCATTAGCCCAAATTTGGCGTTCTAAAGAAAAAGATGCTTACACCCGTAGGTTAATTAATACCGATCCCCATTCACCTGCTATGTATCGGGTAAATGGCCCCTTAATGAATTTTACCCCTTTCTACAAAGCATTTCATGTGGTGCCGGGCAATAAAATGTATTTACCCGAAAACGAACGGATAAAAATCTGGTAATCTTTTCATACGCATCCCAACATTTGCCGGTTCTTTATTCCCGAAAGAACCGGCATTTTTTTGCAATTACGCAAAGGTTTGTGCATTAAAAAGGGTATAATTTAATGGCCACTTGCATTGTTTGCGTTTTTTATTGCTTATTTTTAAGCATCCCTAACCACAAACCAACGATTGCTATGTTAACCCCCACACAACGCTTTACTGCCTTAGATATATTCAGAGGCATGACCATTTGTTTCATGATTATTGTAAACACCCCTGGTGGTCCATTATCGTATGCGCCGTTACAACATGCCCACTGGAATGGATTTACGCCAACCGATTTGGTATTCCCTTCTTTTCTTTTTGCGGTAGGAAATGCCATGAGTTTTGTAATGCCCAAATGGGCAGGCAAAGCCAATAGCTGGGTAGTAGGCAAAATTTTAAAACGCACCCTGCTCATTTTTTTATTGGGTTACCTGATGTATTGGTTTCCTTTTTTTCACTTTGATGCACAACACCATATACAAGCAGCACCATTTGCCAACACACGTATTATGGGTGTGTTACAACGGATAGCCCTTTGCTATGGCATTGCATCGCTGCTCATTTGGTTTTTAAAACCTAAAACTGCTTTATATATTGGCATTGCCCTATTGTTTATTTACTGGGCCATTATGTATTATTTGGGCGACCCTACCGATCCCTATGGCATGACTACCAATGCAGGTTATTACTTAGATGTTTGGTTAATGGGCCCCAACCATATGTATCATGGCGAGGGGGTTGCCTTTGACCCCGAAGGCTGGCTTAGCACCATTCCCGCCATTGCCAATGTAATTGCAGGTTATATGGCAGGCGCCTTTATTCAGAAAAAAGGAAATACGTATGAAACCCTCACCAAATTATTATTAGCAGGTTTTGGATTATTTGTATTGTCGTATTTCTGGAACTTCTCCTTCCCCATCAACAAAAAATTATGGACCAGTGCATTTGTATTGCATACCGTTGGGTTAGACTGTATGATGATAGCTGCCGTTATGTATTTTGTAAGCTTCAAAAATTTAGGCGAAAGTAAAATCAGCTATTTCTTTCAGGTATTCGGAAAAAATCCGCTATTCATTTATCTGTTGTCAGAACTATTGGTAACGGTATTTTACATGATTCCCATTGAAGGATACCATGGCGTTATTCAGTGGTTGTACACAAACATATATAGCCATGCAGGTGCCTATTTCGGCTCGTTTTTGTTTTCTATTTCGTATATGCTGCTTTGCTGGCTGGTTGGTTATTATTTAGACAAACGCAAAATTTATGTGCGGGTATAAATTATTGATCGCTAAACCCTTTTACCGGTTTTCGTTTTTTTGGTTTTTCATTTTTCCGGTTAAAGGGTGCAGCGGTTACAACTTCGCATACACACCGAAACCCTAACCATCGATTGGGGCTTTTATACGACATGCGTTCTTTAACCGTACAATATGCTATTGGCAAATCGTAATGCCCGCCTTTGGCTACCCCTTTTTCGGCAATCATTTCACCCACATTGCCAATCATATTGTAAATACCATATTGATTGGGGATGGAAAAACTAACCGGCATAATATCGCGTTGCCCCACCCGAAGGGAATCATCATCCGGATAACGGCAATTAAAATTTTTAACAGAATCGCCTTTATACAGGCTGTAAATACCCGTATAACCATAGGGATATTTTATAGAATCTAATTTCCCATTGGCTGCCAACTCCCATTCAGCCTCAGTGGGCAGGCGGTAGGTAACACTTCTAAAAGGAGGATGCGGCATGCGTGCCAGCAATTCATTTACCCGGTCGGTACGCCAGGCACAGAATGCTTGCGCCTGTTCATAACTAATACCTGCCATGGGATAATTATTGTAACTATTGCTGCGATAATAGGTTTGAATAAATTCTTCCCCTCTTTGCCGGTAAGAAATCCATACCAGCGAGTCGGGCAACATAGCGGCATAGGTAGCGGTATCATTCTCCCGGCCCAATAACCATCCTTCGGCAAAATCTTTCCAGTTGCTCACACTAATTTCATAAGCATCGATGTATAACCCCGGTTTCAGCAAAACAGTACCCGGCGGGGTTGTTACCTTATCTCCATTCACAGCTTTTTGGGTAACAAACGAAAGGCCAATGGCACTTACGAACAGCATAATTATCCAACGTATCAATAGTATTATTTTTTATAAAGTTAAGGCATTCCGTATTAACAGCAGGTTAACTAAAAGATGAATAGCGGTAAACCCATTGTAAAACCTTACCTTTGCAGCCTTAAATTTTTTTATGGATATTAGAAATATTGCGATCATTGCACACGTTGACCACGGAAAAACCACATTAGTAGACCGCATACTACAGGCTACCAAGGTTTTTAGAGACAATCAGGAAACCGGCGACTTAATTATGGACAGCAATGATCTGGAAAAAGAAAGGGGCATTACTATTTTTAGTAAAAATGCCGCTGTTACTTATAAAGACGTTAAAATCAATGTAATTGATACGCCCGGCCACAGTGATTTTGGCGGTGAAGTAGAACGAGTATTGAAAATGGCAGATGGGGTAATATTATTGGTAGATGCTTTTGAAGGCCCCATGCCCCAAACCCGCTTTGTATTGCAAAAAGCATTGCAATTAAATCTGCATCCTATTGTTGTTATCAATAAAGTAGATAAACCCAATTGCCGCCCCGATGAAGTGCATGATGCCGTATTTGAACTCTTCTTTAACTTAGATGCTACTGAAGAACAACTGAACTTCCCAACTTATTATGGCAGCGGTAAAAATGGCTGGTTTAATGACAGCCTAACCCCTACTGAAGATATTTTCCCGTTAATGGATGGCATTTTAAAACATGTACCACCACCTACCATTCAGGAAGGTTCATTGCAATTACAAATTACATCATTAGATTACTCTTCTTTCTTAGGCCGAATTGCAATTGGAAAAGTAACCCGCGGTACCATTAAAGAAAACCAGAACATTGCATTGGTGCAGGCAGATGGCAGCATCAAAAAAAATAAAGTAAAAGAATTATACGTTTTTGAAGGAATGGGCAAACGCAAAGTAACGGAAGTATTGTGTGGCGATTTATGTGCGGTTGTTGGTCTGGAAGATTTTAACATTGGCGATACCATTGCCGATACTGAAAATCCCGAAGGATTACCCATTATCAGCGTGGATGAACCTACCATGAGTATGATGTTCAGCATCAATAACTCACCCTTCTTTGGTAAAGACGGAAAGTTTGTTACCTCTCGCCACCTGCGCGACCGCCTGATGAAAGAAACAGAGAAAAACTTAGCCCTTAGAGTAGAAGATGCAGACAGTGCCGATAGCTTTTTGGTATTTGGACGGGGCATTCTGCACTTAGGTGTATTGGTTGAAACCATGCGCCGCGAGGGATATGAATTAACCGTGGGAAACCCACAGGTATTGGTGAAAACAGTAGATGGCAAGAAGCATGAACCTTATGAAATTTTAGTAGTAGATGTACCGGCTGAATTTAGTGGTAAAGTAATTGATTTGGTAACCCAACGCAAGGGTGAAATGCTGGTGATGGAAAGCAAAGGTGAAATGCAGCACTTAGAGTTTGAAATTCCTTCAAGAGGTTTAATTGGTTTGCGTTCACAAATGTTAACCGGCACTGCAGGTGAAGCTGTAATGGCACATCGCTTTAGTGAATACAAACCCTGGAAAGGGCCTATTCCCGGAAGAAACAATGGTGTGCTGATTGCTAAATTTGGCGGTACCACTACTGCCTATTCTATCGATAAATTACAGGATCGCGGCCGTTTCTTTATTGAACCCGGCGAAGAAGTATATGCCGGACAAATTATTGCCGAGCATATTAAACCCGGCGATTTGAATGTAAATGCAGTAGAAGCTAAAAAATTAACCAACCACCGTGCCAGCGGTAGCGATGATAGTGTACGCATTACCCCAAAAATTCAATTAACATTGGAAGAATGTATGGAATACATTCAGCAGGATGAGTGTATTGAGGTAACGCCTAAAAACATCAGAATGCGTAAAGTGGTGTTGGATGAAGAAGACAGAAAAAAAGTAAGCAAAAGAATGGGTGCTGAGGTTGAATAAATAATTAAATTTTAAAAATATATAAAAAACAGCATTTATAAACTATTGCTGTTTTTTTTGCATCAAAGTAATATAAGAATAATTTTAATAAAATATATTTTAGTAGCTCATTTTGAATTCCAGATATCGTAAACAGAATTTCCCGATACAGTTATTATATCATTGATTTCGCAATTTTCTTTGTGAAAAAAAAATCTCATGAAGAAAATACTTCTGCTACAATGGCTTTTATTACCCATTATTTTATTCTCACAAAAAATTGACAGCATAAACGTACACACACTTAAAAATGTTTCAGTTATTGGTTTTAAAACCGTTCGCGGAATAGGTCACATGCCAGATTTTAAAGATGGAATTATTTATGCCGGTAAAAAAAGCGAAGTGATTATGGTAGATAGTTTGGATGCAAATAAGGCTATCAATAATACCAGACAAATTTTAGGCAGGATACCCGGATTAAATATTGTTGAAACTGAAACAGGTGGCTTTACTGCAAACGGAATTGCAACAAGGGGGCTTAACCCTATTCAAAGCATTGAAATGAATACCCGCCAAAATGGTTATAACATTAGTGCTGATATATATGGATACAATGAAGCCTATTACCTTCCTCCTATGGAAGCAGTTCAAAGAATTGAAATGGTAAGGGGTGCAGCAGCATTGCAATTTGGCGCTCAATTTGGAGGTTTGGTAAACTATATTACAAAAGATGCACCTGCCAATAAACCCTTTGAATTTTATACTTCGCAAACTGCAGGCAGTTATGGGCTTTTCAATTCTTTTAATTCAATTGGAGGTAATTTTAAAAAACTATCATATTATGCTTTCATCCAATATCGCTATATGGATGGGTACAGACCTAATAGTAAACAATGGCAGTTATCAGGTTTTGGAAAATTGCAGTATAAAATTTCTGAAAAGCTGAATGTTACAGCAGAATATTCTTTGCTTCGTAATACCATACAAATGCCGGGGGGATTAACAGATAGCCAGTTTCAGGCTAATCCCAGAATGTCAACACGTTCCAGAAACTGGCTGAAAACGCCTTGGAATATTGTTAATTTATCAATGAATTACAATCTATCTAAAAACAGCATAATTAGTATAAAGAGCACATATTTATATGGGAATCGTTCTCTGGTATGGAGAAACGAAGATGGTGGCCCGGCTGCCCAAGATACAATTGACCCCATTACAAATACCTATGTTCCTAGAGAAGTGGGGATACAAAATATGAAAAACATCACAACAGAATTCAGATTTTCGCATCAATACCAATTTGTACATCAACAAGCAACTATTTCAGGAGGTATCAGACATTCATATGCATGGTTAAAAAGGCTTGGGGGAGGAGAAGGAACTACCAACAGTGATTTTGATTTATCAATCCGGGGCGATTGGGGTTATAACTTAAATTTTACCACTACAAACATCGCTCCTTTTATTGAAAATATTTTTAAGTTCGGTGACAAGCTGTCCATCATCCCCGGTTTTAGATTTGAATATTTAAACAGTACTGCAACTGGTTATAAAACTACTAATGGAACAAAACAAAATGTTTTAGAAAACAGATCAAGAACTTTTCCATTGTTTGGCATGGGCATTTCATATAAAACAGGAACCTACACCAATATTTACGGTAATATCAGCCAGGCATACCGGCCTATTGAATATAGCCAGTTAGAACCATTCGGAATAACATCCAGAATTGACCCCAATCTAAAAGACAGTTATGGCTTCAATGCAGATTTAGGTTATAGAGGCACCATTAAAAATTATTTTAATTTTGATTTGGGTGTTTTTTATCTGGCTTATAATAATAGAATTGGAGTATTAGTACAAACAGACCCAAATACCGGAATGGAATACTCTGTACGCAAGAATATAGCGAATAGTGTTCATAAAGGTGTTGAGAATTATTTGGAATTTAATATTTTAAAATACCTGAATGCACAATCAAAAACAGGACTTAGTATTTTTAATTCGTTTGCTTTCATTGATGCCAGATATACCACCGGAGAATTCAAGGGCAACCGGGTTGAAGCTGCTGCCAAGACTATCAATCGCACTGGAATTATTTTTAATAACCCCCATTTTTCAGCAACTTTTCAGATAAATAATATTGGTGATGCTTACGGTGATGCTTCAAATGTAAAAACAAGTACTGACCCAATTGCAGGTTATATACCTGGATATACAGTTGCTGACCTCAGCATGACATATACCATCAAAAAAATTGCAATCAAAGTGGGTGTGAATAACTTAACTGATAAATCATATTTTACACGAAGAACTGATGAATATCCTGGACCAGGTATTATTCCTTCCATTGGAAGAAGTTATTATTTTGGATTTTCAACTCAATTTTAAATTTCCTGATAAAGGTAATTCACAACAAATAAAAAAATTGAGCCCAATACAAAATATCCATTTTCATAATTGGCTCAAATTAAAAGAGGCTATCTCAAAAGCAAGAGAAAGCCTCTTTTTTATGAAATTACCATAACAGAATTCTGTTTTTTATATTCTACATTTCTTCTTCCTGTACCAAAGGTTTACTGTTCTTATATAACAAATGCAACAAGCTTGGTAACACTACCAATAACAAAGGCAATGCTACAATAAATCCGCCAATTACAGCAATGGCTAAGGGTTGGTGCATTTGTGCTCCAGTACCAATACCGAGCGCCAAAGGCGTTAAAGCAATAATAGCGCCCAACGCCGTCATTAATTTGGGCCTTAACCGGGTAGAAATGGAATAAATAATCGCTTCATCTACCCTGCCCACATTGGTTTTTCCTTTTAATGAATCCCTAAACTGCAAATAAGTAAAAATGGCATTCTCACCTATAATACCCACAATCATGATGAGACCGGTATAACTACCCACATTTAACGGAGTATTGGTGAGGTAGAGTGCCAAATAACTGCCACTGATACCCAGTACTGCTACCAATATAATAATCAATGCAATTTTTACATCTCTGAATAAAAACAATATGACCCCAAACACCAGCAAACTGGCTGTAATTAAAATTACCAGCAACTCTTTAAACGACTGCTGTTGCTCTGCATAAGCACCGCCATAACTGATAAAATAACCTTGCGGCAATGCTACTTTTGCGGCCACTTTTTGTTGAATTTCCTGCATGGTACTACCCAAATCGCGATTATCTAACCTTGCAGTAACTACCCCCATATTTTGCAAATTTTCTCTTTGTATTTCTGCATCGCCACTACTTAATGCAACTGTGGCCAAATTAGTAATAGGTATTCTTTTCCCATTGGGAAGAAAAATGAGTGCTTGTTTTACCTGTGCTACCGATAATTTGGCACTGTTTGGATAAATAAACCGAATATTACTTAACTGTTCCTTATCAAATACACTACCCACCACATTGCCTTCTAAAGCACTCTGCATTTGGTATTGAAAACTGGCAGGTGTAATACCATATAGCGCCAAGGCGGTATAGTTAGGTGTAACCACCACCGACGGCCCGGCAATAACAATACCATCAAAAACATCAGCCGTTCCCTGAACAGTATTCAGCACTGCAGCCACCTGTCGGGACAGCTCTTGCAACTTCGACTGATCATTCCCAAAAATTTTAACTTCTATTGGCTGTACCGATGTCATTAAATCGCCCAACATATCGGTAATTACCTGCCCAAAGTCAATTCGCAAAGCCGGTTGCGTTGCTTCTATCTTCAACCGAATATCATTAATTACCTCTACCGTGGTCCGGGTTCTGTTTTTCTTTAATTGTATCAGGTAATCTCCCCGATTGGGTTCTGTGATAAAAAATCCCATTTGTGTACCGGTTCTACGGCTATAAGCTTCTACTTCAGGCACTTTTACAATTATTTTTTCTACCTGCCTTAACATCCGGTCTGTTTCTTCCAATGAAGTACCGGGTGGTGAACTGTAATCCAATACAATACTTCCTTCATCCATATCGGGCAAAAAGCCGGTAGCTAATTTAGGATATACAACATAAATGGAAGCACCTAAAATTACGATGAACAATATACTGATATAAGGTTTACGGATAAAAAAACCCACCCATTTCTGTTGCTTTACTTCATGGCCATGTTTTATTTTTTTGCCTACTGCATTTACAGACGCATTGCGGGTAAACAACAAATACAAAACAGGCAACAGTAACCAGGTTACAAAAAATGAGCAGACTAAAGTAATAATCATGGTATTGGTCATTACTTTAAAATAAGCACCTGCAACACCACTCATCAATACAAAAGGTAAAAAAATAACGATGGTACTTAAGGAAGATCCCACCATGGCAGGAAATAAATAATGAATGGCTTTTTGCAACAGGGTATTGGTGGATTCGGCAGGATGTTCTTCGTGGGTGCGATGGATTTGCTCCACTACTACTATAGCATCGTCAATAATTAGACCGATAGCAGCCGCCAGTGCGCCCAGCGTCATAATATTTAATGTTTGTCCGATAGCATACAAACAGATAATAGTGAGTAAAATTGTAACCGGTATGGTAAACAGAATAACGGTACTGGCTTTCAGTGAACGCAGAAAAATAATAGCCACCACTATTGCAAGCAATAACCCTATCCATAAACTATCGCTTACACTTTTAATGGCATCTTTTACAAAATTGGCCTGCTCATAATAAGGATGTATGGTTACATCGCGAGGCAGTATTTTTTTCAGATCATTCAGTTTGGCATCCATATCGCTGCTTACCTGAATTAAGTTGGCATTGGGCTGTTTAATAACAGCCAGCAAAATACCTTCCCTTCCGTTTGCATTGATTTTGATATACTCCTTCGCTTCACGAATTTGCACATCGGCTATATCCTGCAACTGCACAATGCGCTTACCATTATTGCTGATAACAATATGTTGTAATTGATCTTTCGAAACTACCGATGCATCGGTAAGTGATAAATACAATAAATGATAATCGGCCAGATAGCCGTTCGATTTGATGAAATTGGTCTGGCTTAATGCATAGTTCACCGAATCGGGAGTAATACCCAATGCCGACATTTTATCGGTATTCACAATTAACCAGTATTCTTTTGTTTTTCCGCCAATAACCCGCACCTCAGAAACACCGGCTACCTGCGATAAAAAGGGTTTAATGGTATACAAAGCCAGCAGCTTCATATCAATGGGCGATCGGGTGTTACTTTCCAAAGAATACCCAATTACCGGCAAAATGGAAGGATTCATACGTTCCACCGTAATTTGAATACCAGGCGGCAGCGTATTCATAATTTCTGTAATTCGAGATTCAATTCTTTGTTTACTCACATCAATATTCGCATTCCAATTCAGAAAAGCAGATATTTCGCAACTTCCCCGGCTGGTAATGCTGCGTATCATGTGCAAATCAGGCACCCGCTTTACAGCATTTTCCAACTGTCTGGTAACAGTAATCATCATTTTATTCACCGGCTGCTGTCCGGCATCAGCTATGATTTTAATTTTTGGAAAAGTAATTTCAGGAAATAGTGAAGATTGCAATTTGCTGTAAGCAAACAATCCGCCCATAATGATAATGGCCATAAAAACAGCCAAAGGACTTTTATATTTTACAAAGAAATTTTTCATCCAAAAAATATTTAAAATTTGCAAAGCACCTTGACCTTACAAAAAATTAGAAATAATTTTTATTACTTTTCTGTTATACTGTACTTGATTTAGAGCTTCATTTCAATACAGTATTCTGAAAAAACTGACTTGCCATACATGAAATATTACTTATTCTTTCAATGGAGTTGACAGAATCATCACTTTTGCAGTATCCGGCAAACCGTAATTCCCTTTTACAAGAATACTATCGGTAGTTTTAAAAGCAGGGGTAATTATTTCCACGGCATCATTCGTTTCAACACCTTTTTGTACCTGTACTTTTATTGCAGTAATGCTATCTATCATTTTCATTACCCAAAAATTACTTTGCACTTCATCGCTTAACACGGCTGCTTTTGGAAGCGATAATGTATTCATTTTTTGAACTTTTATCAGGTTTACTTTAGCAATTAAATTTTCTGGTATTTGTTTATTGGTATTTACCCTGATGATGAAGTTTTGTGTTTGTGCCGCAGGATCTACTGTAGGTAACGGAGTACCCATTGTACCTGTTAGTTGTGTACCATCGGGTAATAATAAATGTACCATTTTATTTTGTGGAAGATAGGGCTTCAATTCATAAGGCAGGTCTAATAAAAACACAAAACTCCTGTTATCGGTAATTGCTGCCAATGGCTCTCCATCTAACACATAATCGCCAGCATGGTAATTGAGCTGGGTAATATAACCATTCCCCGGTGCATGTATGGCAATGGTTCCTGAAAACCGCAAAGAAGTATCTAATGCATTAATGGTATTACCCAATGCCCTTGCTTCTTTGGTAGTAATCACAAATAAGGTTTCGCCCTTTTGTACATATTGGCCCAAATGAATATTTACCTGTTGTAAATAGCCGTTGGCATTGGCTTTCACAAAACTCTTCAATAAAAAAGCAGAAACAGCATTCAGGGTAACAGTTTCCTGCATCATACCCTTAATAGGATGGGTAATGGTAACCGGTGTGCCGGTAGCGGCATCGGCAACAAGCGTTGTATTTGCATCGGGGGTTTTCTCTTTGCAAGCCTGCATTACCATAGCAAATGCAAAAAATGAAACAAGTATATATTTTTTCAACATCATAATTGTTTAGTTTCTGTTCCAGTAATTAATTTGGTTAATAATCTGTAATTTATTGATGGTATTTTGTGTAATTAAATTTTTCGCATTCAAATAATTGCCAATAGCTAAAATATAATTCGGCATCACTACATCACCGGTTTGCAGTAACTTCCGGTTTGCCTCAATTAATATTTGCGTATATTTTATTTGCGTATTGGTTTCAAATGAAACAAGTATATATTTTTTCAACATCATAATTGTTTAGTTTCTGTTCCAGTAATTAATTTGGTTAATAATCTGTAATTTATTGATGGTATTTTGTGTAATTAAATTTTTCGCATTCAAATAATTGCCAATAGCTAAAATATAATTCGGCATCACTACATCACCGGTTTGCAGTAACTTCCGGTTTGCCTCAATTAATATTTGCGTATATTTTATTTGCGTATTGGTTTCATTAATCAGTTCCTGCACCGATTGTAGTTGTTGGGCCAATTGTGCAATTTGCTGCTGAAACTGTACTTTAAAATAATCGCGATATTGCTGACGGGTTTGTTCGGCAATGGCAATTTTATCGTGTTTCATTTTTCTTTGCTTCCCATCATAAATGGGCCATATAATCGATACACCAAAGCTGGTTCCAAAATTTTTATAAGCCCGGTAAGCAAAAGATGAGAGATAGCCCGCATCTGCATACAAACTAACTTTTGGTTTATAACTAAAATCAATTTGTGCATCACTGTTTTTCAGTTTTAAACTATCTACAAAAAACTGTTTGTAAAAAACTGTTTGTTCTATTTCCGGTGTTAATACCAGTTGAATATCTGGTTTTTGCAATACAGTGTAAGCCGTATCTGTTAAGCCGCATAAATAATTGAGCGTACCATATTCATTGCTAAACTGAATGTGCAATTGATGAATCAATAAATCCTGCTGCTGAATGGTTACTAAAAAACTTAAATAATCAGTTTGTTTGTAGATACCTGATTCGGTTAATTTTTTCAGAATCACTTCTTCTTTTTTCAACAAATCAACCAATTCTTTATTGAACTGAATTTGCTGCTGTGTGCCATAGGCCGTAATATATTGAGCAGTTATGGCTTTGGTAATATCCTGCTCTGTTATTTTACCCGCCACTTGTAAACTTTGATTTAACAGTTGAATAGCCTGTTGCTGGTTTTGCATGTTTTCTTTACCAATCAGCAGTTTGTTGGCAGTAAGTTGTTGCGCAACATTGGCACCGTTGGTAATGGCACCATCATAGCCCCAACCCTGATAAGAAGGCGCATACGTATTTACACTGATGGCATTAATTTGTGGTTGATAGATGGCATGAATACGAAGACTGTCTATGATATTGCTTAACTGTTGATTGTGGTAATCTTTCAAAAGCGGACTGTTTTCAATGGCGGCATTCACAAAAAATGGAAGGTTTTTTTGCTGTGCCTGCGCCCATCCCAAACATAGCAAACTGCCGATGATGACGAATAATTGCTTTCCCATTATATTTTCTCCTCCTGATTAACAAATTGAATAATAAAACAATGTTCGTTTTGCTCAAATGTATATTGTATATGCCATTCTGCCAATCGGCATATTTCATGTACAATTGCCAGGCCCAAACCCGTTCCTTCGGTTTGCTGCTGTGGCCGGTAAAATCGTTTAAATACCTTTTCTGTATCTAAACTACTCTGTGTAGCTGTGTTACGAATGGTAAAACTATTTGCAGTTAATACAATGGTAATTTGTCCATTTTGTGCAGTATACCGAATGGCATTGTTCAGCAAATTATTGATGAGTATTTCTGTTAACTGTTGATGAAACAATACTGTAACGGGTACCAATTGCCGTTGTATGGTTAATTGTCTGGCTTCTATAAAAGCAGCTTTTTCTTCACATTTATTCCGGATAATCTGATCTAACTGTACTGTTTCATTCAATGCAAACTGATTGTTTTCAATTTTAGCCAACAGCAATAATGACTGATGCAGTTTAATTAACTTCTGCATATTATCGTCAATGGCCATCAGTTGTTGAACACCAAGTTCATCTAAATTATTTTGCTGTATCATACTTTCAATAGAAGAACGGATAACGGCCAGCGGTGTTTGCATTTCATGTGCTGCATTTTCGGTAAAAGATTTTAAAGAACGATATTCGGTATAAATGCGTTGCGACATTTCATTTAAACTACCATTTAGCAAATGAATTTCAGTTATAGGGCTGCCAGGCAACTGCAAGGGTTGCGATTGACCAATTTTGTATTCGCGAATGGCCGTAATCGTTTGTTGAAAAGGTTTAAATAATTTATTGACCAATTTTCTGTTCACAAAAAAATTCAGTACCAAAAGCAAAGTAATCATTCCAAATGCCAATATGGCTATCAATTGCAATAAATCTTCCGTTTCTGCCTGCGATTTATTGACTTGTACCAAATAATGACGATTACCTACCTGCAAGTGAAATTGCAATTGCCGTATTTCCCGCATTTCCTGCTCAGCCTTATTAAATGCAGTTATGGTTCTGAATTTGTGTTTAGGCAATGCAATTACGTTACTGTCTACAATAATCCATTGGTTTTTGGTATTTTGTATTACAGGTAACTGATGATATTGCTGCACATAGGCAGAAACTTCCTGTTGTTCAGCCTTCAGGCTTTCATCTAATTGCCGAATGAGCACATATTGCAAAACGCCATAAAAAGCAATACTACCCATTAAAAGAATAATAATAGCAGTCAAGGTATTAAAGCGTTGATACGCGGCAAATGATTTCATGATTGCGTACGATTCGTTTTTAGTTGATCATATTTAAAATGATACATGTATTAGTCAACCTGCATTTTATATCCGGCACCATAAATAGAACGAATACAATCTTCCCCGCCAGCTGCCATCATCTTTTTACGTAAATTTTTGATATGCGTGTAAATAAAATCATAATGATCGGCCAAGTCCATATCATCGCCCCACAAATGCTGGGCAATGGCACTTTTAGACAATACCCTGTTTTTATTCACCACAAAGAACAGCAGCAACTGGTATTCTTTCTGTGTTAACTCAATTTCCTGCTGTTGTACCGTAACTTTTTGTGCAATGGTATCTATGAACAGCCAGTTGCCAATATTCAGGATATTATGTCCATCCATTTTTTTTCGCCGTATAATGGCTGCTACCCGCATACTTAATTCGGGTAAATGAAAAGGTTTGGTTAGATAATCATCTGCCCCCAATTGCAGACCGGTAATTTTATCATCTAATGAATCTTTGGCTGAAATTATAATAACTCCGTCGTTTTTTTTGTTGGTTTTTAAATATTGCAACAGTTCTAAACCGGAACCGCCTGGCAGCATAATATCTAACACAATACAATCATATTCATACAAATCAATTTTTTCAATAGCATCGTTATAGTTGGTAACTGTTTCGCATAGATAGCCTGCTGCGGTTAAAAAGCCGGTCATGGTTTTGTTCAGTGTTATTTCATCTTCTATAATCAGTAGCTTCATAATGCAATATGATGTTTAAAAAAAGTCTTTCATTTTCAATATACAAATTAACCCATGAATTCTGAAGCAAATTTGAATTGTTGGCATAGCACTTTCAAGTTGGCTTATTATTCCAAGCATAAAAAAACCTGCTGCGGATGCAACAGGTTGTAGAAAGCAATTGGTATGGTACTTTATTTTTCCCACCAGGCTTTGTAAGTTGTTATTTCCTGGCCACCCATTAATTGAATTTCTGCATTATAATTTTTTGTATTAATATTTTTTTCAGAAGTTGGATATAAAAACCGGGTTGGTATCACTCCGTTATTTAAGTTAACAGAACCACCAGGATCAAATGCAGGAAATCCTGTTCTTCTGTATTCAATCCATCCTTCAAAACCATTGTTAATATTAGCCAGCCATTTTTGGGTAATGATTTGTTTCATTGAGTTAGCCATACTGCTGTTATCAAAAGCTACGCCGGCATGGGTTAAATAATTGGTTGCTGTATTGGGGTCAATACCAATTTCGGCATAAGCACCCAATACGCCGCTGTTATAATAGTTTTGTGCACTGCCGGCAATAAAACCTTTTAAAGCTGCTTCTGCTAATATAAATTGCTGCTCTGCATAAGTAATAATTCTGGCTTTAATTAAATTAACGTTGGTTCCTTTTGTAAAACTACTATTGAAGTTAGAAGCCTGAGCTGTTTGAGAGTTGGTAGCATCTACCACCAATGGCAATCCGCCGTAATTGGTAAAATTAAAAGGTGCACCACTTGCAGTAAGCGAATTGGGAGCAAAATATGCCATAATTCTGGCAGTATCTGTAGTGTTTACAAAAGTATTATACAAAAGGTTGTTCATGTATTTTACCTGAAAATCACCTGTACGCTCTGTTAAGCTCACAAAGTTATAAGGGGTTGTAGTTGGCAATGCCAAAGTACCACTTTGTGATGCATTTTGCATAATGGCACCATCATTTACAATGGCCTGCATTTCTGCACTTACGCTTAATTTAGAAGATACCCGCAATAAATATCGCAAACGCAACGCATTAATGAATCTGCGCCAGGCCATGGTGTTTGAATTGAATAACATGTCGCCACTAATTAAACCGGAAGGATTGGCTTTTAATAAACTATCGGCTCTTCTCAAAGAAGGGATGATTCCTGCAGCAGGATCGGTATACACTGTTTGCTGATTATCATATACAGGTGTGTATACACCGGATGCACCTTGTAAGGCTTGTGTAAAAGGAATATCGCCCCACAATTCGGTTAATTGTGCAAATGCATAAGAACGCAAAGTTAATGCAGCAGCCTGTAATAATGGATTGTTTTGCCTTACTGCCAGTCCATATAATGTATTGGCATCTCTTGCAGTTTCATATAAAGGAATCCAATAGGGTTCATTGGTAACGGGTTGGTAACGGGTTGGCTGGTCATAGTAGGATTGACTGTACGTCATGTATTGATTATACCCATTACCGAGTGTCCATACAATATTTGCATTATTGTAGAACAAAGAAACAACAGTATTGGAAAGCAAAGTAGTGGCATCCGGTTTTTCCAAATTATTCGGATTGATATTTACCGTTTGTAATTCTTTAGAACAGGAACTAAACAGCAAAATTGCTATCATTAACTTGCCTGTATTCAAAAATATTTTTTTCATAAATCAATGTTTTATTTAATTAAAAGTTTAATCCTAACGATAAACCCATACTTTTGGTAGAAGGGATACTTAAAAATTCTGTACCAGGTAATATTTGTTGTCCTCTTAATGCCAGTGTTTCAGGATCTACATCTTTATTTTGGGTAAACTCTAATATATTTCTTGCTACAAATGAAAGATTCATGTTGGCTTTAGAAGTAGCACCAAACAAATTCTTGAAAGTATAACCAATTCTAAATTCTCTTAATTTAACATAGGTAGCATTGTACATAAAGGCTTCGTTATTCGAAGCATTATAATATCCATTGTAATAAGTTGCAGCATCTACCCTAACATTATTAGGTACATATTTTCCGCTGGCATCCTGCATCACACCTTTACCAATAATACCTGTTTCTCTGCCGGGTAAAGTTTCAACCGACATACCACCGGCCAAAACCCCCAAAGCAGTGTAGGAATAAAATTTACCGCCCTGGTGCCAATCCCATACAAAACTCATATTGAAATTTTTGTAAGTAAAATTGTTGGTCCATCCCAACACAAAATCAGGATTATAATTACCCAATAATGAATTTTGACTGGAAGTAAATTGAGGTACGCCATTTTTATAAACAATATTTCCCTGAGGGTCTCTTACAAAAACATTCCCATACATATTACCAATTCTTTGACCAACAACCGCATCATATTGAATAGCACGGAAGTAGCGGTCGTACTGTGTTACCTGTGCATATACATATGTATTGATACCATCAGGCAATGCTGTCACTTTTGAAATATTATGACTAAAGTTCAAATTCATATCCCAGTTAAAACCATTGGGCGTTTTAGAACGAATGGGTGAAGCATTGATCATAATTTCAATACCCTTGTTGTTAATAGATGCTCCATTTACATAAGCATTTGAATAACCTGAGGAAACAGGGATAGGCAATTGCACTACTTCATTTTTGGTATTGGAATTATACACTGTTGCATCAATACCAATTCTGTTATTCAGGAAACGGGCTTCAAAACCTGCTTCTGTGGTAGTAGTAGAAGAAGGCAACAGATTGTTGTTGGCCAGTACATTATTGCCTGTTGTTAGCGGATAATTGTTGAATGGGGTATTGGTAAGATAGGTATTGTTAATAGAATAAGGATCCGCATCGCGGCCTACTTTGGCAACAGAGGCTCTTACTTTTAAATATGAAATAGCAGCAGGCAGCCTTACCATATCAGATACAATGGCACTTAATGAAGCAGAAGGATAAAAGAATGAATTGTGATTTACCGGTAAAGTACTGGATATATCATTTCTACCGGTAACGTTTAAGAACAACAGACCTTTATAATCAACATCTGCAAAACCGTAAGCACTGTATACTACTTTATTAAATTGTTGAAAAAAAGTAGGCAACTGGCTTTGCGCATTTGAGAAATTGTATAAACCCGGGGTAATTAATGTGTTGGCAATATTTCTATTATATGATACATTCTGCATAAATCGGTTACCCCCTACTGATGCGTCAAAATTCCAGATATTGCTGTGTTTTTTGTTATAGCTAACTAAGAAATCGGTATTGTTTTCAAAATAATTAATATCATCCGTTCTAAAGCCACCACTGGGGAAACGAACAGTAGTAAACGCACGGTGTCCTTCTCTGTGGTCGGTATAATAATCTGTGCCGGTACGCACCATTGCTGTCCACTGTTTATTAAACGCATATTTCAATGAAGCGTTTCCAATTAAACGGTTTTTATTAAAACTATTTACGTTGTCATACATTGTTACATAAGGATTGTCGTGGTTATTCCAGTAACGAAACTGATTTAAATTGGTACGACCTGTTTGCCATTGTTTTTTCAAAGAGTTCAAATCAATGTTAATTGGCATGCCATAAACCCCAAAGTAAGTATACATTACACTTTCAGAACCATACCCAATATTGGGCCGATTGCTGCTGTTGCTGTTAATGAAATCGATAAAAACATCTGAAGTCAGCTTATCACTATACTTATGCTCTGTTCTTAAAGAAATACCATTCCTTCTTAAATCAGTATTTGGTAAAATACCTCTGTTATATAAATTGCTGATAGAAAAGTGATAACTTCCCTTGTCACTTACACCACCAAAACCAATATTATTTTGGGTAGTGATACCAGTTTGTAAAAAATTTTTAAAATGATCGGCATGGCCAACCCATGGTGTACCCTGTGGCGTTAAACCCGGATTAATGCTACGTGCAACCAAATCGGCCGCCTGATAGGGTGTGCCTGAAATAGGACTATCAAATTGCACCACATTTAAGGTTGGATCAAATTTTAAACCCCAATTCGGTATATTGTTTTCATTAGAAGCACCGCCATTCTGATAAGTATACGTACTCGGATTGCCGGATAAAGGATAAGCATTAATACCTGCACCATATTGATTTTGCAAACGAGGTAATTTTAAAGGCGTTTCAAATGTTGTTGTTGAATTGAAACTAATGCCTTGCATTCCTTTTTCGGGTGTACCTTTTTTTGTAGTCAGTACAATGGCACCATTGGCTGCTCTTGAACCATATAATGCTGCTGCTGTAGAACCTTTTAACACGGTTACTTTTGCAATATCGTTCGGATTAATTTCTGCTGCGCCATTACCATAATCTACCTCAGCCCATGTACCCTGATTAGCTGAATTTTCTATGGCATTGTTAAAATATGTTTCATTATTTATAGGCACCCCATCTACTACAAACAAAGGTTGATTGGTGCCGCTGAATGAATTTTCTCCCCTTATAACAATTCGTGATGTAGAACCAACACCAGCACCGCCATTGGTAATATATACACCTGCAATTTTTCCGCTTAAGTTGTTAATTAAGTTGGGATCTTCCGCCTGAGTAATTTGACGGGTATTTACCGATTGTACTGCATAGCCCAATGCTTTGGATTGTTTACTAATGCCCAATGCGGTTACCACCACTTCATTCAATGATTTTACTTCTTTCTGTAAGGCAATGGTAATGTTCTTCCTGCCCCTTAATGGAAATTTTTCGGGTGCATAACCCACATATGTAATTATTAAAACAGCATTGGCATTGACACTCAGGGTAAAATTACCTTGTGCATCCGTAACTGTTCCTTTTTGAGTTGTACTGATAGAAACACTGGCACCCACAATAGGTGTTTGATCCTGTGCATCCAATACTTTACCGTTAATAATGTTGATGTCCTGTGACTGGCCTGCCACCGGTATAATGGCCATTAAAAGGCAGATGATAAATGCTGTTAGCACTGTAAAATTGCTGCGCATAAATAAAGGTTTGTTTTAGTAGTTGATATAGAAAAAATATAAAAGTTAGAATGGAAAAATGCCTAAGTGGCAAGTGCTTGCATCAAATTCTGAGTGAACCAATGCGAAAAAGTAATGTGGAATGTAATGTGCTTTTTGACGGAAAAAAAACAGGCAAGCCATATAAGATTGAACAAACAGATACCGGCATTTTACAATGTACCATTGATACCTGAGAATAACATGGATTCAAGTCCCTATCCGAATCATCATCGCCATCTATAACATCTTGAATGATGGCTAATGGCGTGGGCAGTGAATGTTGTGAAGAAAAAACGGATAAAAAGGCAGGTGATTTTTCCTGCAGCGAGAAAAAAGTATGATTCACTTTTGAAGGATGCAATAAGGCAACTGCTTTTACTCCTGTATTTTGCAGTAATACAAAGCAAAGCAACAATAAACAATTCAGTAGTCTGTTATGCATAGGTTTCATCAGGTCGCAAAGCTAACAGCGCATGATTGTATGGTTGAAATAAATGAGATTAACAAATTGTAAACATTTAGCAAAACAACCAAAAGGTTACAATTTGTTAACATTGACTTTCTACATACAGCAAAAAACCTGCTGCAGTTGCAACAGGCTGAAGAAAACGAATGGCCAGCTAAAAATAGCAGCTATGAATGTAACACTGCTTAGAAAAAAATTTTTATGCTTCCATATATTCAAACCAAAAAACTTTAATTAGAAAGAAAATAAACCCTGGTAATAATCAAATATTTTTTGCTGCAGCAACGCATCATACCTGATAATAATAAGGTTATTTTTTGTATTATCCAGGTTATTTTTTGCTTTGATACAATCTACTTAAGTGCCTATACCTGCTTCAAATTTTACCGTGGCAGCATGGAAAGAGTTTTCGAAATCAGCATATTGTTGTTCCAGTGCATGCAACCGTTGCGATGCCTGCTGCATATTGATATAAGTACCATAAACTGATTGCTGTAATTGGGTTTTGGTGGTTTTTAATAAAAAAGGAGATTGATAGACATGAATTTTTGCCTGCCTTATTTTGGCACGTACCTGCAATCCATTTAAAATGGGTATTTGCAATATCAAACTCAATGAAGCATTGAAATTATTTTTCCATCGCTGTCCGTATGAAATATTTTGGCTGCTATAATTATTTTGTTGCATGTATAATTTTATGAATAATAATATCAGAAGAATTGGATAATTTGCCTTTTAATTAGCTTTACCTTTAATCAAATTATACTATTACACAAGGGCGATATTCAGGTACATTCCATCATCTATAAAGGAAGTATATTTACTTTACAATTCAATGAATAAACATACAAGCAGCTAACACAGAGCAGATTTTAGTCTGTGTAATATTAAGCATTAAGCCCATGTTGGTTTTTCGAACAAGTCAACCTGTATTATTATTACGCATCATTAATTATAGTCTGAAATAATATAATTCTGATTATATTAAATTATTTTTTTTAAAATATTAATAGTATAACGTGTTGTGCTATTAAAATCAGTTTTCGCTTGAAACTTATTGCCTAATGGTGTTTCAGTAAACGCTGTATAACTAATGGCTGTTGAGCCTATTTTATTGAAACTTATGCCCAGCAAGCTTTTCAGAGCTTAATAGCACTACACGTTAATAGTATAATATATTAATAAGTAATTGTTAACCCGGCACCCAAACCCATATCACTATCATAATGAGTAGATAAAGAAATATATTTGGTGGCAATGTACCGGAAACCTGCCATGTATTCTTTATCAGTATTTATCATCATATTAAAACGCAGGCGTTTACTAATGGGTACATCTTCTCTGCTTAACTGAAACCGGAATTTACCATTACCATCAATTCTTGCATCAGCTACAAACAACAAAGGCAGCGTGTAAGCAATACCGGCTACTATTGTATGACGATCTAGTTTATCACTTGTTTGACCAAACCAATTCTTTTTTTCGCTACCAAAAATATTTTTTGGTCCGCCTTCTACTTTATAATGATAATCAAACCCAATGTAAGGAAACCACCATTGCATTCTGCCAAGGTAACGGCCAAACATAGTTTCACTTTCATATCCTAATTTATCGTTTAGCCCCAGATTCCATAAGGTAGTTGCCTTCCAGCGTGTATTTGCAAGCATCACATTCCCATCACTCCCATTGCTTTCCAAACCAATTCTAGCCATAGTATGAAACATTCTCCCTTCGGCAAATAATTTTCTTCGTGCCAGTTTTGGGTTAGGTATTTCCGGATTGGGTGGTGAATTTTCATAACTAAATACCCTTCCCATACCACTCATCATATGGTATAATATATGGCAATGGAAAAACCAGTCGCCGCTCATATTTGCTGCAAACTCTATCGTATCTCTTTCCATTGGCATGATGTCTAACACATTTTTTAAAGGAGCGTAATCACCCTGCCCATTCAGTACACGAAAATCATGACCATGTAAATGCATGGGATGACGCATCATAGTATTATTATATAATATAATTCTAACATTTTCACCTTTTTTAATTAATATCTTATCGGCTTCAGATAATACCTTATTGTTGATACTCCACATATACCGATTCATATTCCCGGTTAATTCAAAATTCAACTCTTTTAGTGGCCCCGGAGGTAAATCGGTATGATGGGTGGCACGTAGCATGCCGTAATTCAATGTTTGAATATCCGGATTATCATCATTCATATCCATACCAGCCATACTTTGATTGCCATGATTCATCTGCATTTGTTTACCTTTGCGCATCTGCATGGAATCATTACTTTTATTTTTCTTTATATTGTCATATCCTGTTATTTCCGGGTACATTACCGTATTCATATCCATCTCCTGATTTTGCATATTCATGCCTTCCATCTGAACCATATTGCCCTTCATATCCATCATGTCATTCATCATTTTCATTCCTGCAAAGTATTTGAGTTTAGGCAATTTTTTCGCTGGCATTTTCATACCCCTGCCCAACCATAATGACGCAGATTTAGTACGGTCTTCCGGCGTTGCCAAAAATTCATACTGCATATTGTCAGGTATTGTTACCACGACATCATAGGTTTCTGAAACCCCTATTATCAATCGATCAACCTCAACCGGTTCTACATCATTACCATCGTTCGCTACTACCGTAATCTTACCACCTGAATAGGTTAGCCAGAAATAAGTAGAAGCTGACCCGTTTGAGATTCGAAGCCTGACTTTATCGCCCGCCTTGAACTGTGGCATTTCACTTTCACTTTTCCCATTAATGAAGAACTTGTTGTAAGCAACATCACTTACATCCATTGCATTCATCCGTTTCCACTCATTGGTTAGTTTTGTTTTAAAGTTTCCACTTTTAATGGCTTCAATATAACTTTGTGTAGTCCCTTTCTTTATTGCAAACCAATCAGTTGCTGCATGCAGACTACGATCAATTTCGCTGGGATTCATGTCTGCCCAATCACTTAATACGATTGGAATTGCGGGCAAGTCATCTATACTCCGCCGGAAACTGGTATCATCATTTCTCTTTTTAAGAATCAATGATCCGTACATACCTATTTGTTCCTGCAATCCAAAGTGACTATGATACCAGTGGGTGCCATTTTGAATGATTGGAAACTTATATAGATAGGTAGTGTGGGGTTGAATAGGCATTTGGGTAAGATAGGGAACACCATCTTCCTTATTGGGTACATACAAACCATGCCAGTGCAATCCTGTTGGTTCATTGAGTTCATTGTGTACATAAATTTCTGCTGTATCACCTTCGGTAAAAGTAAGAGTTGGCATGGGTATCTGTCCGTTTACTGCAATGGCATGTTTTACTTTACCCGTAAAATTTACAATGGTATCCCTTACATATAAATCATAGCGCACGGTTTTTGGAGGCTCACTTTTCTGTAAGGTTTTCGCAGGTGCTATTTTTAGCATGGGCATTGCCATATTATTTAGGTCTTGTTTTTGTGTACTGCCTTTTAAAGGCATCGGCATGGTTTGTTTCTTTGGCAATTGCGTTTTTTGCGCTGCTGTATTGACTATTTTTTTATACAAAACCATTCCACACTTCGGACAATTGCCTGGTTTATCTGCATGAATTTCAGGATGCATCACACAAGTATAATACGAGGTGATTTGCTGTTTTTTTACGATATCTTTTTGATGCATGTCCATTCCTTTCATGTCTTGTGCCTGAGCGAAGGAATAAGACGCAAAAAGCAATATTATTAAGATTATTTTTTTCATTTCTATGTATTATTTTTTTAAAAACTGCAAAACAAAAAATTCTGTTTCGTATTGAATGGCTTGATATGTGCTTCTCCGATACACTTTATTCTGTAAAAATCGTTCTCGAACCCTTTAACCATAGCATCTTATGAATATTCTTTTATTCCAAATCCACTATAATTCTGAGGTCTGCTTTTGCAAATATTCCTAATATCAAATAGCCTTCAGATACGATTGATTGTGCTGCGATTTGTACACATTTTTCTATTTTATCTTCATGAATCAGAAAATGAAATGCTGCTCAATCGTGCCAGAAATCGAACTTTACTGAAGGTGCAAACCCGGTATCATCTGAAACAATTCAATTTACTTTTGCCGCATTTTCGCCCAATCGTTTTTTGGCTCTTTCAATGGCATTGACTGAAATATCCAATACATAAATATTTTCATAATTTAATTTAATTAAACCATCAACAAAATGGCTGTTACCTCCACCGATATCAATAATATTGGCAGTTGTAGAAAGATGAAAGAAATTCTTTTGAAGTTTTAGGATATTTCTGAAAACAACTGAAACCCTTTTCTTCTTTGGTTATATAGATACTTTCCCAATGTTGTTTTTGATTTACAATTTCCATTTTTAATAATTTTTTACTTTTAACATACTTGCATTGATGGCAACTACAATTGTACTAACAGCCATTAAAGCTGCACCTGCTGCCGGGCTTAATAAAATACCGTGTTTGTATAAAATTCCTGCTGCCAATGGTAACGCAATTACATTGTAACCTGTTGCCCAAATTAAATTCTGTACCATTTTACGATGAGTAGCTTTGCCAAATAAAATCAGGCTTACAATATCTTTTGGATTGCTGTTCACTAAAACTATACCGGCAGTCTCTGCAGCAATATCGCTGCCACTACCCACAGCAATACCTACATCTGCAATGGCCAATGCAGGGGCATCATTCACACCGTCACCTGTCATGGCAACAAATTCACCTTTACTTTGCAACGCTTTAATTTCCTCTAATTTTTGATGCGGCAATACTTCGGCAATATAATTATCCATACCTAAAGTATCGCTTACGCTTTTAGCAACATTGCTGTTATCACCTGTGAGCAGAATTGATTTAATATTATTTTCTTTTAATACTTTTATTGCTTCGGCCGATTCAGATCGTATTTCGTCTGATAAAGCAATATATCCGGCCAATTCATCATCTATTATCACAAATACAACCGTTTCCCTTACGTTTGTAGAAAAATCTTTTGGAACGGCCAATTTGCTTTCTTTTAGATAAACCGGACTAACTATCATTATTTTTTTTCCTTCAACTATTGCCTCAACACCTTTTCCTGTGATGGCTTTAAAGTTATCTGCGGCCGGTACTTTGATGGCTAAGTCTTTTATTTTTTGCATAATACCGGTTGCAATAGGATGTTCTGAGTTTTGCTCCAATGCGGCAGCCATTCGAATGATTTCAGTTTCGCTTAAATTCTTATGCAGCGGCACAATTTTCGACACTTTGAATTTTCCTTCAGTTAATGTACCCGTCTTATCAAATACTACTGTAGTTATTTTTCTTGCATTTTCAAAGGCTGTTCTGTTTTTAATGAGTAATCCATTTTTTGCGGATAGGGCTGTTGATTTTGCCACAACCAACGGAACAGCCAAACCCAAAGCATGGGGGCAGCAAATAACAATTACCGTTACCATTCTTTCCATTGCAAATGCCAAAGACTGCCCCGTAAAATACCAAAATAAAAAAGTGCCAATTCCCGAAACCAATGCAATAATCGTTAACCATTTTGCTGCTTTATCTGCTAATAACTGTGTGTTTGATTTTGATTTTTGTGCATCATCTACCAACCTGATAACCTGCGATAAGTAAGAATCACTTGCCGTATGTGAAACAGTAACTTTAATGGAGCCATTACCATTGATTGAACCGGCAATTACTTTATCACCTTTTGCTTTTTGTATCGGTTTACTTTCACCTGTAAGCATACTTTCATTGAGGTAGCTTTCGCCTTCTAATATTATTCCATCTGCTGCTACCTTCTCGCCGGGCTTTACTAAAATAATATCGTTTGCTTTTAGTGTATCGGTTTTTACATCATGCACCATTTCAGGCATTACCATATGTGCATCGGCTGGCATCAACTGCACTAATAATTCTAATTCCTTTGAAGCGCCTGCAATAGATTTCATTTCAATCCAATGCCCTAACAACATAATGAGTATTAGTGTTGTTAATTCCCAAAAAAAATCCATTCCCTTCAATCCGAAAACAATGGCTACACTATAAATATATGCTACCGTTATGGCAAAGCCTATTAAAAACATCATACCCGGGCTTTTGGCTTTTACTTCATCTAACAATCCCTTTAAAAATGGGAAACCACCATATAAAAAAACAATAGTAGATAAAGCGAACAGAAGGTATTGCGATCCTTTAAATTGCCAGCTGGCTCCTAAAAAATTTTGTATCATGGGTGATAACAGAATAATAGGAATGGAGAGGATAAGCACCACATAAAATCTTTTTTTAAAATCAGCAATCATCATGGCATGGTGATTATGCCCTGCCGTACCCATTGATGTTTTTTTTGTGTGCTGCATATTGCCCATTGCATGTCCGGCATGGTTGATTAAATTGTTTTGATGTTGCTTTTCCATAATATAAATTTTATTTGCAGCAATCTT
The DNA here is from genome assembly GCF_058798575.1 of Hydrotalea sp. GW822-HT8A01. NCBI lineage: Bacteria > Pseudomonadati > Bacteroidota > Chitinophagia > Chitinophagales > Chitinophagaceae > Hydrotalea > Hydrotalea sp. GW822-HT8A01. The sequence continues at coordinate 1,459,413 of NZ_CM179506.1, read as the reverse complement.
TTTTGTGTATAAAAATTGCTTTAAAAATTTTAAAAATTATTTGCTTTATTGTTTTCATAAAAATTAATTTTTTGCTAAAAGACTATCGGCTACTTTATTTAACCATTGGGAAAGCTGTACTCTTTCTTCTTTTGAAAGCCGGGCTTTCCTGTGTATTATTTTATATGACAATAAAGGCATTTCATTATCTCGAACCTGATCAGCCATATCTCTCAGCTTACTAATTTGCCTGCGTGGTGCATAGCTGCCAAACACACTTAAATTTAAGTTTGCTTTACCATTTTTTATATGATTCGCCATCAACCATGCTACCGGCTGAAAATTAGCATACCATGGATAACTGGTATTGTTGCTGTGACAATCATAACAGGCATTTATTAAAAGTTTGTGTACATTATCCGGAACAACATACATTTTACTAAAATCTGTAGGAAAGACCTGCCCGCTTTTATTTCGGGCAGGTTGTATCAGTTGAATCAGGACTAAAATGGCACCTAAAGAAATGAGTATATACTTTTTTGTAGGGCGCATGGTTATTTCATTTCTTCTTTTATTGTACCACAAGTAGGCATTGATTTTCCCAAATAAGGATTTTTAATATCTTTGGTTTCGCTAATCCATATTGCTCCTTTACCATTGTTTGCCATTGGACAAAAATCTTTATATAAAGTTTGTCCGTTATTACCAAAGGCTTTTATAAGGTCTGAAATATCACTACTCAGCATCATAAAATGTTCCCGCTGGTGTTTAATTTTATCTGCATTTGAACCAATATGTTCTGCATTTTCTTTTATATCGTCATGTAAATCTGCATATGCTTTCATTTGGTCAGCAGACAGAGTTGATTGATTTACTTTATTTAAAAGTTCAACGATGGATTTACCTGCAGCAGCGGCATCATTTGCATTATCATTTGCCAGCGCATTCTTCATTTGCAGGTAACCTGCAATGATTGCTTTGATCGGGAACATTGCAGCATTTTGTGTACCTGTTGCATGGTTCGTTAACTGCTGGTGCATGGCCATTGATGTATCGCCGGTTTTATCATTTTCTTTTGATGTTGTTGTTTTATCGTTGCCGGTATTGCAGGCAGCAATGGCTAAGGTAGTGGCTGCTATTGCAACCATTATTGCTAAAGATATAGATATTTTCATATTTAGTTATTTTTATATTTTAATTTAAATATCGATTTTAAAATGCGTTTTCCAAAAATAAATGTGAATTGTTCAATGCAGGCAAATCAATTACAAAGTTGCTTTTATGCTGCCGCAAGAAAGCATTGCACTGCCAAAATATGGGTTTTTGATTGCCTTATTATTACTTAGCCATATAGCCTTTTTCATGGGACAATATTGCTGGTATATAGGCTCGGCAGAGAGCTTTACTTTTTTTGCCAACTCAAACATATTGTTCGATAAAGTGACAAATTTTTCCCTTTGCAGTTTTATATCTTTTGATTGAGAAATAGCAACAGCCTCTTTTAACAGGCCTGCCTTTTCAGCATCATTCATTATTTGCAGATCGGCACCATTTATGGTTTTTACCAATTCATCTGCACTGCTTGCCGCTAATACAGGGTTACTGCTTACTAAAGCGTCTTTAAGCTTATAATATGTATTGAGTAATTGAACTGGCTGTGTTTTTGTATTGCTTTGTGAAAAGCTGTTCTGAGCAAATGCCATGACGATAAGGGCAAGCATTATAAATGATTTTTTAATTGAAAACATTTTTATATTTATAACGCTTTTCAGCTCCTGAATTATTGATTTCATTTTAGTTTGATTTTTATGTTTAACAAAATAGGTAGGGGCATAAGTATGCCTTTATCATGCTACAAACATAAAATGAAATCATATTTGAAAACTCTGAATAGCAACTCGAATGTCCGGAATGGGAGGGTGATAACCACACACAAAATATTTGTTAGACTTACTAACCTGTGAAGCAGGCAATATAATGGTGTCAGGGTAAGTGATTACAAAAGCAGTAGAAAATACCGGGTTTAATTGCTTAACAACTTGTGGAACTACTTTATCAGCCCGTACTATTTTCAATACTTCATCATTACAACAATTATTTTTACCGTCTGAATCTGAATGCGCATGTTGATGTGCTACAACTTCCAGATGTTGTGGATGACCTTTGGTATGAACAAAAAATTCCGCTTCAGCCTCATGATGGTGCTCATTAAACCCCATATCTACCCCCATAGCACAGGCAAAACCCACCACCATATTCAGGGAGAATATGGTTAACAGGAAAATTGCTTTAAACTGTATGGATGATAAACTATATTTCATGTTGCCTAAAGTAAAATTACAATTATTATATCAAATTGTTTTTTTTAAATGCAAAAGTAGCCACGAAAACTGTTTGTTTGTTACATAATTATTTGAAGAATTTGCAAAATTTTAAGCGCAGGAATAAAATTAAAACAATCCTTCCTCATTCAAAAATGACATTCAGGAAAACAATGACCAGATTAAAGTAAATATTGCCATTTTAGCTTTAAACATACTTAAACTTTTTTCAATTTAGACGCATTCCCATTGAAAGTATACAAAACTTAATGATGGGAAGAACACCTGCTTAAAAGCCATATAGAGTTTCGCTTACACCATAAGACCTTGAAAAGTAAAATATACCACTAATTTTAAGCGTTACAATGAATAAAAGTTCTTTAAAAGAGAAGCCATAACATTTCTTCTAAGAAAATTAAAAAATAACTCGGCCACCAAGTACCTGTTTTCATTACTATGCAATATTGAAGAATATGTGAGATGTTGCACAGGTATTTATTTTAAAAACATCCTTAAAAATAAGCAGGGGGTATTATGCATGAAAAGCAGGATATCCTATCCGTTTTAGGCAGCAATGTTTCTCCGGTTCATAAATTTTGTAAGGATTCATATACTTCTGTAATTTTACCCGGAATGTATATAACACTTCTTACAATATTAAGATTGATTTTATATTTCAAGGATCTAAAACTTTTGTTCATTCAATCGTATGTTTTTTCAGCTCATTTTTATTTTGCTAACTAATAAAATAACAGCAGCCGATTGGGCTTACATCAATCAATAATTATGACACAACCATCTTCACTACCACCAACCTTTATTGTAGGCGGGGCTACTTCAGGACTTGGGAAAGCGATAGCGCTTCTTTTACTGGAAAAAGGGGCTAATCTTATAGCACTTGGCAGGAGTACGGAAGCATTGCAGCAGTTGTATTACAACTACCCGAAACAGGTTACCACTATCTGCGGAGATATTACCCTTCCGGTTACACAGAACACTGTATTGGATGCGATACAAAATATGTACATAGCAGGCATTTGTATGAATGCCGGAGGCCCACCGGCAGCTACTATTAACGAAACAACAATGCAGGATTGGGATATGGCTTATCAATCTGTATTGCGCTGGAAAGTAGCTATGGTAAAAGCATTGCTGCCTCAATTAGAAAATCAACAATATGGCCGGTTATTATTTATTGAAAGTGCTACCGTAAAACAACCCATGGAAAATTTAGTATTGAGTACGGCTTTTCGACTGGCTGTAACCGGATTTGTAAAAACCTTATCGAATGAAGTAGCAGCTAAAGGCATAACTGTTAATATTTTGGCGCCCGGGCCTCATAACACACCGGCTATTGAACGGGTTTTTAAAAAGAAACAAGAACAAACCGGTCTTGATTGGCAAACCATACAACAAACAGAAATAGAAAAAATACCTGTTCACAAATTGGGCAATGCACAGCAATTTGCACAATTAGCAATTTGGCTAATGAGCGAAGATGCAGGTTATATTACCGGGCAAACCATTTGTGTTGATGGCGGTATGGTGAAAGGTGTTTTTGGATAATATTATATATAATTAAATATTAATTATAAAAAATAACATTCACCAACTCTAACCATCTTTTCATGACAGAAAACGAAATTTCTAATACAATTATTGGCGCTGTAATGAAAGTGCATAAAGCTTTATGCCCTGGTTTATTGGAAAGCGCCTATCAGGAATGTTTATTGTATGTTTTGCTGAAAGAAGGGCTAATTATTGAAAAACAAAAGCCTATGCAATTAGTATTTGAAGAAATCCATTTAGAATGTGGTTATAGAATTGATTGATTAGTTGAAAATAAAGTGGTAATAGAAGTGAAAAGTGTAGAGGCATTAAATGATGTTCATTTAGCCCAAACACCCACCTATTTAAAACTAGGAAATTTTAAATTGGGTTTACTTATCAATTTTAATGTACCATTATTGAAGCATGGCATTAAAAGAGTAATAAACGGATTTTAATAGAAATTCTGACACTAAAAAAGTTGGAGATTTTTTTTATTTAACCACAAAGTACACAAAGTTTTTCGCAGAGAACACAAAGGCTATTTTAGATTGTTGATCCATCTGTGAAATTTTGGGTGAACTAAGAAGTGAAAGATAAATATTACCGTAATTTAAACTGAATATGAATTTTGCATCCTTTACCGGGTGCACTATCAATTTCTACTACGCCATTGTACATTTCGGCACGGCGTAATATATTATTAATGCCTATTCCTTTTCGCTGACTGTTTACATCAAATCCTATACCATTATCTTCAATGGTAAAGAATACATAGCTTTCATTGCGTTGCAAACGCAATATTACCTTCTTGGCACCTGAATGTTTGATGATATTATTGAACTGCTCCTGTGCTATGCGGTAAATATTGATTTTAAAGGGATAAGTTAGTCCTTCTTCCTCAAAATCGGTTAACCGGCTTTCAAATTGTAACGACTTTAATTCTCTGATATCAGCCATTAATTTCTCCAACCCCTCCTGCAAACTTATCTCGGTCTCTAAGGGTGTTATTAACGCTTTAGATAGTTTACGGATTTCTTCAATACTCTTTAAAATAAAACCTGATGCCTGACTCAATAAATTTTCTTTCCGGTTAGGATGCTGCCTTGCCGACTCTACATAAATGCGAGAAGCAATGAGCAATTGATTAACATTATCGTGCAACTCCTGACTAATTTCACTCCGTTCTTTTTCCTGCGCGGCTATTACGGCTTCCGCTATTTGTTGCTGCCGCAATAATTGTTCATTGACTAATTGCTGCTCTAATGCCAGCTTTTCAGTAACATTATTCAACATGGCCATTACCGCCTGCCGGTTATCATATACAATTTTATGCGATACCGTTTCCATCCACATTTTTTTGCCCAAAGCATTTTGATGTATCCACACACCTTTCTTTTTTTGTTTATCGGTATTCGCAAAATCAGCCGCAAATTTTAAAAAGTCTGGCAAGTTTTCCCGCAGATGAATATCTTTCATTGATAATTTTACAAAATCGCGCCGGGCATAACCATATTCTTTGCAGGCAGCATAATTCACATCAATGATATGCAGGGTTTCTAAATCCCACAATATTAAAGCCAGCGGATTATTTAAAAACAGGTAGCGGTATTTTTCATTGGCCGATTGCACCAATGCTTCATTGGCTAGTTTTTCACGCAGGTCAGTTATTTGTAACAGCAATAAGCATTCTTTTTCAGGAGCAAGCATGGTACAATGTACCGATACAGGGATGGCAGCTTCTCCCAAAATTTGCATATTGGTTGTAACCGATGCTACTGTATTGTTTTGCACATCAACACATAATTTTTGCCAGTATGATATTTCCCAATTCAATAATTGTAGCACTGAGTGCCGTAACCCATCAGCTACAGAACCACCCGTTAATTGCACCAATGCCGGATTGTTTGCATGTACAGCCCCTTTTGCATCGGCAATTAACATGGGCTGCAATACATACGCCCATAGCTGACCACTCCATTCATTACCGGCAGGTAAAGTTGTATCCATGCTGTGTTTAAATATTGAAATAATCTTAGTTTTAAACAACAATGCCAAAACAAGCAGTTGCGTACTAACAAATTATCTCATGAAAAGAAACAGCACCAACAAAGAAGTGAAACTGATTTTTCAAGGATAATGATGCAAATTAGTTTGCTAATATCTACACAAATCTACAAGTTGCCAAATTTATTGGACTCGATTTTTATTATACATGCATTACTTGTTTTATATATTATGAAAATCTACTAACAATACTGTTCCATTTCCCGGCGAACTTTGTATGGTAAATTTACCCTTATACATCTCCGTTCTTTTTTGAATATTATTTAATCCAATACCCGATTTTACAGCATTTACATCAAATCCCTTTCCATTGTCTACTATCCGCAATGTAATATGACTGCCATTTCGTTTTAACTGAATTTTTACTTTAGTGGCTGCTGCATGTTTACTGATATTGGTTAATTGCTCCTGTATAATACGATACAAATTCAAGCGAAACTTTTGTTCTAATCCTGTTTCATTAAAATGCGTTAAATCAATTACTACATTATTTTTCAATAAAAGCAACATATCGTTCACCAATTTCCGGATAGCTTCTTTCAGGCTTACATCTTTCTCAACCGGGTTAATCAATGCTTTAGAGAGTTTCCTGATTTCTTCGATGGCCTGCAAAATATACCAGGATGATTGCTGCAATAACTCATTTTCTTCAGGATGTGCTTTACGTGCCATTTCTACATAAATACGGCTGGCCGTTAAAATCTGGTTTACATTGTCATGCAATTCACGCCCAATTTCCTGCCGTTCTTTTTCCTGCGCTGTTATTTCGGCATGTATTACCTCATTGCGGCGCTGCACCTGTTCTTCTGCCAACCTCGCTTCTAATGCTAATTTTTCTGTAATGTTTGTACCAATACCCATCACACAATCTCTGCCTTCGTATTTTATTTTGTGCGAAGCAATTTGCATCTGAATGATACTTCCATCTTTTTTCTGATGTTTCCAGTTTTTAATATACTTGATTTTGTCAGATAACTGAATTTGCCGTACAAATTGCTTCAAAGTTTCATGCTCGGAAGCAGGATATAAATCTAAAATAGTCATTTGCAGTAATTCTTCTCTTGAATAACCATATTCTTTTATGGAAGTATTGTTGACATCTAAAATCTTCAGACTCCCGATATCCCATACAAAAATGGAATTAGGGTTGGTATCAAACAATTGTTTGTATTTTTCTTCCGATACATGCAATTGCTCCTGTGTTTTTTTAGCTTCGGTAATATCTGTTTCAATAGCAAAAAACTGCACTAATTTTTTTTGTTCATCAAAAATTGGTTGTACCTGTATGTGCAGCCAAATGGCCTCGCCTGATTTGGTATAATTTTTAATTTCACATTCAAAAGGTTGCTGAGCGGCAATCTGTTGACGCATATAGGTCTTTACAGCTACATCACTATCAGGCCCTTGTAAAAAACGAGCATTTTTTCCGATACTTTCAGTTAAAGTATAACCAGTAATTTTTGTAAATGCTTCATTTACATAAGTAATGTTTTCATGGGCATCGGTAATAATAACGGCATTGGTGGTTTCCTTAGCTACTATCGACAAGCGTTTCAATTCTTCTTCCTGCATTTTACGCTGTGTAATATCTTCTGTGGCGCCAATCATTCTTGAAACTGTTCCATCTTCATTTCTAATAATAAAACCTTTATCCCGCACAAATGCATAACTGCCGTCACTTTTTTTAAACCGGTACTCCGATTCCCATATATTTTGATTTTTATTTTTAAAAGCCAGCTTTCCTCTTTTCAGAATATTGGGCAAATCATCTGGATGTATATGGCTAGTCCAGAAATTGCGATTCTGCTTTATCAATTCTGAGGGATAACCAAACAATTTTTCAAACCCATCTCCCAGTAATTCAACGGTATGATTGGCAATATTCCAATCCCATAGCGCATCGCTGGCAGCTTTGGCAATTAATTCGTACCGTAGCTTATTGGTAGCCAGTAACAGATAGTTGTAATGGTTTTCCATGATAATACCTACCAGCTTGCTCATGCGCTCTAATGTTTGCAATTGCAAAGCGGTAGGTGTTTTGGGCACCTCGTAATAAAATGCAAGGCTGCCTAAAACGGTATTATTTTTATTGAGAATGGGGATACTCCAACAGGCCTGTAACCCATACTGTAAGGCAATTTCTTTATACAGTTTCCATCTTTTATCATTTGCAATATCATCTACAATCACCCTTTCTTTGGTGTACATGGCGGTACCGCAGGAGCCGGCAGCAGGGCCAATGGGTGCACCATTAATGGCTTGCAGATAAGCAGCAGGCAGGTGCGGGGCGGCCAGGTGTTGTACGGTATTGTTGGATTGCAAAGTAAGCACCGAAGCCAGCATACCGGGATGCAGTTTTTCTAATTCAATCAGTAAAACATCTACCACATCTTTAAAAGCAACCTGTTGCTGCAGGTTTAAGTTGTATACCAGTGATTCAATATCCTGAATAGATTGCTGGTACTTTTGCAGGGTAATGTCCTGCATGGCCCCTACCATGCGGTAAGGTTTCCCATTTTCATCTTTCAATATTTTACCTCTATCTATTACATAGGCCCAGGAGCCGTCTGCTTTTTTGTAATAATAGGCTTCCTGCCAGAATTCTGCAGCGTTATCAATCGCTTGTTGTAAACTGGCAGCGACTCGTTCTGCATCATCCGGGTGTAATCTTGTTTTCCAATCCTGAATATTACCCTGATGAAAGTTCACCGGATAGCCAAACAATTCGGTATACCCATCTCCCCAGTACATTTGACCGGTAGTTAAATCCCAATCCCAAATTGCATTAAACGACACCTGTGCAACATATTCAAACCGCTCGTTGCTTTGTAATAATTGTTGCCTTGTTTTTGAACGTTCCGTTACATCATTTACCAGAATTAATGCAGCCGGTTGCTGGTTAAATTCTATCAGGTGCGAAATAATTTCTACTTCTAACCAATCTCCTTTTTTGGTACGGTGTTTCCATAAACCCTGGTAGGCCAAAATTGAACCTTTTCTTTCACGCTGAATAAGTTGTAAGGCTCTGGCATCTTGCTCATCTCTCAAATCGTAAATCGTCATTTGTAAAAACTCAGCCCTGCTATACCCATATTTCTGCACTGCCATTTCATTTACTTCTAAAAAAGCTTTGGTATTGGGGTGTATAATCCACATGGGTTGCGGATTATAATAAAACAGGTATTTATAAGTTTTTTCTGAAGTTTCCAATGCTTGTCTTACCTGCACTTCATGGGTTATACTTCTAAAAAACAAGGTTGTTTCTTGTTGATTCGGATAAATCCGGTAACGCATCCATTCCTGCCATTGCGGATGAAAAATTTCCAGTACATTAGATTGTTGCAATTGAAGGGCATTGTTGATGACCTGCTCAAACACCAGCCGTTCTGTACCCGGAATGGCCTCTATAATATTGGCACTTTTTCCATCGAGCGGAAGATGCAACAAGCGGCGGCCGTTAGAATTTAAAAATATGCTCTTTCCGGTGGCATCAAATGTGGCAAATCCATCGGCCAATTGTTCTAAACTATTAATGAAATAATTCCGTTCTTTCTCAAAAATATTTTTTAAATACTCTGATGTATGCAACAATTCCTGTAACTGCTTTTCAATATTTTTTTGTACCGTTACATCCATGGTATTCACCATAATATGGGTAACCACTCCCTCAGCATTTTGAATGGGTTTGTACTTGATTTGATAAAACAACACACTACCTTCAAATGGCAGTTCAATAATGGTTTTATGCGTATGACCGGCCAATACATCACTATATACTTGTTGCAATGCAGGTATACGTTCCGGCTGTGCATATTCTAAAATAGAGTGCCCTACAACTAAATTTTTGCCCAGTAATGCTTCACTTTTAATTTCGGCTGAAGCATTGATAGCAGTAATGTTTAGGTTACGGTCTAAAATTATAAACGACTCATCTGTATTATTTAAAATGAGCTGCATTTCGGCCATTAATTTTTGGGTAACTGCAGCATGTTGTTGGCGCTCGGAAATATCGGCAATAATAGCCGATGCCCTTTGTTCGCCAGAGGTAGTTGTAAACAACCGGGAATGCATTTCAACAGGAAATTTTTCCCCATTGCTTTTTATGCCGATAAACCGGCCCTTCACCAATCCGCTTTTAGCTCGTTGTTCATACAGTTCAGCAAATCCGGGCATGTTTTCATCTATCAACCGGCTACAATGCATACCACGTAAGGCTTCTAAACTATAACCAAACATTTCGGCAGCTGCATGGTTAGCCTCTAACACCGTACCATCGGGTTTCGACAGAAAAACGGCGAGCGGTGCGTGTAATATAGTTAGATGATACATTTCTTGCATACACAAATCCTTATAGGATTGGATAAACGCAATATAATACGCTTTTATCTCCTTTAACGTTAAAGGTATTGCGTGAATATATAAAAAAATGCAACTTCATGAAAAAATATATAAAAATGAGTGAAACCACTTACCGACTCCACCAAAAACCAAATTCAATCACCTTATCATTAGTTCCGCATAATTTTATACAAATTATAATGTTTTAACATGATGATGTATTTACTGATACTTTACCACACAACAGCCATATCATCCTCTTTCTATAACTATTCGTTTTGCGGTATGAACAAAATACCTATTTAACAGTTGATATGTAACTATGGTGAAGACCTGGTAATAAAGCACCACTACCAACATATATGCTTTTAAAATTTTGAAATATGCAACGACCCTGGAATTTACCCAGTTTTCCCGTTTACAGTTTTGCTACCTATATGAATCATGCTGTAAACATGAACATTTGTACATATGTTACCCCGGTTAGTATGCGTCCGAAATTATACATCGTAGCATTATATCATAATACCCGAACCCTGCAATGGATGCAAAAAACAGATGAAGCCGTTTTACAATTATTGAATGAAAATCAATACACATTGGTACGTAGTTTAGGCCAAAAAAGCGGCCTCAAATTCAATAAACAAGAATGGCTAGAAAAAAAACAACTGTTAACCTACTGGAATCAATTTAAAGTATTGCATGGTGCTGCGGCCTATGTCCGGTTAAAAAAAATAAATACCTTTGATACGGAAGGTGACCATGTTTTATTTCTATGTAAAGTGTTGCAATATCAATCACTATCGGCCAATATCTTAACCACAGCTATTCTATCCAATAAAAAAATCATTAGCATATGACGCAACAGGAAACAGACCGCATTTTTGAAATGAACGGGGAAGACAGAACCCCTTTTGAAGCCATTGCTTTTCAATTTGGATTAACCGAACAGGATGTAATTGCATTGATGTGCAGCGAACTAAAGCGCAGTAGTTTTCATCTTTGGCGCAAACGTTTAAACAACGGCATCAGTAAAAAGCACGTACACAAGCGCAACACCGGTATAAACAGGTTCAAAAGCAAATAACCTGAATAAAATCAGTAAACGATAAGGCGTTTAAGCACCATACATTCCATTGTGTGTGATGAATGTCCTTGCTCCTCAAATATAGCCAATAACTTACCCAATACAATCATATACAAAAAATTGTTAATTTTTTAAATACCGTAAAAATCAGCAGCCCTTCCAATTGTGGCATTCATATTCCCTGCTTTCACTTCCTCCATTAAAGTAGTTGCTAAATGGGCACTCACTTCTACTTTTACACTGCAGGGATTATAGGGTGTATCTTCATGTATAGCACCTCTACTTTTCCATACATGTACATATTGTCTAAAAATATCAGTCTGGCCCCGGATATTTTAACCGCATATATTACATTGTGCATAATAACCGGCCATTGTGCTTTCCAAATATTTTTATCATAAGGCAGGCCTGCAGTTAAATAAACGGTATGGGCACCTTTTACTGCTTCCAAAACTTCAACAGCATGCAACAAATCTGCTTTTTTCCAGGCCACATTCGGAAACTTGGCATTCACCGGCCTATGGCTCACCAATTGAACGGGTTGTTGATGTTGTAATAATTCGCGGGTTAGCACATTGGCAACGGCGCCGCCGGCTCATAGAATGGTATGCATATCTTTTTTTGTTCCCACAAAACTCGTCCGGATGGCCGTACTATTCCGTTAACAAAAGATAAGAAATCGATTGATGTATCATAATACAATTGAATGCATACTTATTTTGCATTGGGCAAACTAAATATCCTGCGTCTTATGCGTGATAAGGAAACGGGTGTAATACCAATATATTTGGCAATATAATGCTGTGGTATTCGCTCCAGTACATCTTTTTCATACTGCAACAAGTCTAAATACCGTTCTTCAGGACTTTTTAAAATGAATAATTTAATCCGATCTTCAAAACATACCAAATAATGTTCAGCCAATAATCGGCCAAACCGTTCCATTTTATATGCCAATAACGGATAATTCAGCAACAACTGCATATTCTTGTAACTGATGGTAATGAGCAAGCTATCTTATCTTCCAAAGCCTGTATATAATACAAGGAAGGTTGTTAGGTTAAATAACTTTTAAAGGAAGTAACAAAATCGCGTTCAAAAATAAAATAGCCGGTAATTTCTTCACCGTCTTTAATATTGTAATAGCGCACAGAGCCTGACACAATAAACCCAAGATTGGTGCACACTTTATGCGGTTCTGAAAAGTAACTTTTCTTTTTAAGTCATTATTGTCCGGCAAAACTTAACTTAAAAATAGCTATAATCCTTTGCTGTAAAGAATTACAGGCTAAAAAATGGTTGTTTCAAAATTGGAGGGAGTACCCCATCTTTTGAAATCGGCTGAAATATGTTTCTGTAAAGGGTTTGAACCATTATTTTACAATTTTTGTCGGACAACAATGATTTTTTAAATATAACTTTTATTTAAAGAAATTGTTGTTTTTCTGGTAATTTTCTGCATTTCGACCAAGTTTTTCACCGACTATTGTGTATAAAAGTCTCTCCTTTGAGCTTCGTCATAAATGCGGGAAAATGAACAATTGCAAATACTACCCATCTGCTGAATATAGTCTAATTTATAGCTTCGGTTATTTCATCCTGTTTTGCACTTTATTCATCAGCACTTACAATACGTCAACGGAATGGTTGCCTTCTGATATAATATTACAACATAAAAATATAAAATTATATAATTCAAAAAAAGAAAAATATCATTTGTAAAATTGACCGGGTGCTAAAAAGGCTGCAAATCAAAAACGAGAAATCCTGCAACAGGTTTAATAAACTTTAAAATAAATTAGGAATTTTCAAATTATTAATCTATCTTGCTATTAACATTCTTTTAACAGATTTACGCACCTTCTTTTTTATACCAACCTTTTCTTTAACTGCTAAATTTGAATTTATGAAAAAGATGCTTGTATTTATATTTTGTTTATCAGTCACTTTTATTAATGGACAAACAAATAAAAAATGGATGTTTAATTCCGGCTTGGATATTGGAGCATGGTGGGGCGGAACAGGAATTTCTTCTTTAAAAGCAACAGATAATCCTGTATTAACGGGTGATTTAAAAACACAAATAGCATATACTGGCGATCTATATATAGAATGGTTACATAGAAAATACAAAAGCTCTGGTCCGGATTTTGGGCTAAAAACAAAATTAGTATGGGATTATTTTACAGCAAATAATGCGCAGTCGGGCAATAGTTTAGAATCTTTCACACTAAACTATATATCTGCTCCGGTATTATTTGAATATTGTATTTCCTTTAAAAATAAAGTTACAAGTGCCCGCTATATAGCACCCTCATCTACTACACAAACCTATATTTACAGTCATTCATATGGAGATAATATTGTAAGCAACACTACGGTCAATCCGGGTGGGTATAGTCCAGGCGGAGTTCCATTTTCTGATGCAATATTTTTGTATGCCGGGCCATCCATTAATTTTCTCGCTAAAGCTTTTCACAATCAAAATGGCAACGAATATGTTTTAAACAATAACCAACTAAATTCATCGTATGTTGGGTTTGTAGGTGGTGTATGTTTATATCTTTTTATGATTAATATAGATATATCATATCAAAGGGGTTTTACAAGTATTTATAATAATTCAAATGTTGTATTAAGTGGATTCTTAGTTAGACTGGGTTTTAACTTATCGAGAAGAAAATTTAATTAGTTGTATACACCTATCCTATATACAGGCAGTTTGCACCTATATTTTTCTATAGGTGAAGCAGGATGTAAAATGACTACATTTACAATTTCAACAATCCTTCCCTTACTGTATCGGCCATAGCGTTACTGTGTCTGTATGCTGCCTTTTCTGTAATACCTATATTGATGGGCATTGTGTTAGTGTGGCCATAAGTTGCATAAAAATAGGCACAGGTATAGCCACAGCACATTAATGCTTTTGATTGATGCATGTTAGTGTACTGCACAAAAAGCGAAAAATTTAAAACAACTCATACAATCATATAAACAAATAGCAGTATCAATTGACTATGATAAATAATATTTAATTATTTAATAAGTTATAATTAGGTAATTACAGTATGCAATTACCTAATTATCAAATTATCAATTTTTAGGTTGATGGACAGATAATCGCAACTCTTTTGCAGCATTTACCATTTCTACCAATGCTTTTTTTGTTTCATCCCAATGCCTTGTTTTCAGACCGCAATCAGGATTTACCCATAGTTTCTCAGCAGGTATAAACGCTTTTGCTTTTTCCATTAATGCTATCATTTCTGCTTTAGAAGGAACCCTTGGCGAATGAATGTCATAAACACCGGGACCAATTTCGTTGGGATATTTAAAATCGGCAAAAGCATCCAGTAATTCCATTTGTGAACGACTGCATTCAATTGTAATCACATCAGCATCCATGTCGGCAATATTTTGAATGATGTCGTTAAATTCAGAATAGCACATATGTGTATGAATTTGTGTTTCATCATGTACACCACTTGCCGATATTCGGAATGCTCCAACAGCCCATTGTAAATATTCCTGCCAATTTTCTTTTCGTAATGGTAACCCTTCACGAATGGCTGGTTCATCTATCTGTATAATTTTTATACCTGCTTTTTCCATATCCATTACTTCATCACGGATGGCAAAAGCAATCTGTTTACAGGTTTCACTGCGTGGTTGATCATTACGAACAAAACTCCATTGCAAAATAGTAACAGGGCCTGTAAGCATTCCTTTAACACATTTTTGGGTTAACGATTGAGCGTAAGAAGTCCACCGCAATGTCATTGGTGCAGGGCGGCTTACATCGCCATAAATAATTGGTGGCTTTACACAACGGCTGCCATAGCTTTGTACCCAGCCGTCTTGGGTAAATGCAAATCCGTTTAATCGTTCACCAAAGTATTCCACCATATCATTGCGTTCAAATTCTCCATGCACCAATACATCAATACCCATTGCTTCCTGCCAACGGATGGCCTCTGATATTTCTTTTGCAACTAAATCATCGTATTGCTCTTGTGTAATTTCGCCTTTTTTAAGCTTAGTCCTCCAACTTCTTACCTCGGCAGTTTGTGGAAATGAACCGATAGTAGTAGTGGGGAACATGGGTAATTGCAAGGCTTTACGTTGCTTAATTTTTCTCAAAGAAAAATCATTGAAGCGCTGTGTATCTTTTTCAGTAATAGCAGCAACACGTTGTTTTACGCTCTGATTGTGAATAAGAGTTGATATTTTCCTACTTTGATGTGCCTCCATATTTTCCTGCAATTTTAAAATTGCATCTGCCTGATGTTCCTTATTTGCCAATTGTTTCAGCGTTACCACTTCGTCAATTTTTTGTTTTGCAAAGGCAAGCCACTGTTTAATTTCAGGTTTTAATGTTTTATTGTTTGTTTCTAATTCCAGATCGCAAGGTGAATGGATTAATGAACAAGAAGGAGCAATCCAAATCCTTTCTACTCCAATTATTTTAACTGCTTTATCAATTAATGCAAGCGACTGCTGAAAATCATTTTTCCAAATGTTTCTGCCATCCACTAAGCCTAATGAAAGATTGGTTTTTGTTTTCACAAAATCAGTTGCTAAGATATCGTCTAACTGTGATGGGCAGCGTACCAAATCAAGATGTATTGTTTGCACAGGAAGGCTTAATACGGTTTGTAGATTTTGCCCATAACATTCAAAATAGCTTGTTAAAATTATATGAAGGCCGGGTAATTTATTCTTTATTTTCTGATATGTTTTTACAATAATTTGTTGTTCTGATTGGCTCAAGTCAAGTGCTAAACAAGGTTCATCAAATTGGATATAGTGGGCATTAGCATCATCTAATTTTTTCAATATTTCCAAATAAACAGGCAACAGTCTTTCGATGAGTTCAAGCCTGTGAAAGCCTTCTCCTTTTTCCTTACCCAAAAGTAAGTAAGATACTGGCCCCAGTAGTACAGGCTTTGCCTGAATACCATTTGCTTTTGCTTCTAAAAATTCATTTAACACTTTATTTGAATATAAAGTAAATTTTTGAGTGGCAGTAAATTCAGGAACAATGTAATGATAGTTGGTATCGAACCACTTAGTCATTTCCATGGCAGTAACATCATAGCCATCTTTTTGGTAACCTCTTGCCATTGCAAAAAGCAAATCAATGTCTGGCAATTGTTTCGTTTCCATCAATGAATGATACCTTTCCGGAATTGCTCCAACCATTAAGCTGATATCCAATACATGGTCGTAAAAAGAAAAGTCATTGCAAGGTATCAGGTCAATACCTAATTCTTTTTGTAATTGCCAGTTTTGCTGGCGAATGGTTTTACCTGTTTGCAGTAATTGCTGTACAGGAATTTTGCCCGACCAATATTGCTCGGAAGCTTTTTTGAGTTCACGTTGGCTGCCTATCCTCGGGTAGCCTAAGTTGTGTGTTTGCATTTTTTGATGCTTTTAAAATGATGAAATCAGTTTAAAGCTCTTTTGCTAAACCTCATAATGTTTTGTAGAAGAAGTGAAAGAAATGGTATGCACACAATGAATCCTGCAAGAGTCAATAATCCTGCAAAATAATGGGCACATCAATTCTGACTGTCTGCTTCATTCCACGAAAGCATTGTCAACACGGTAAAGGCAGGTCTCCTGACTTGTAACATTTTTACCGTCCTTCCCATCTCGCTCAAGGCAAAACAGTGGATACACAAGGGTAAAAATTTAACGTTACTTACAGTTGCGGGACAGTTTGTGATTTGCACACAATTCCCTATTAATTTACGTTAAGTAAAACCTTTTCCGTTTGATGAAGAAATGTAGTAAAGAACTATTTGAATACAAATATATTATAACTTTCTATTAAAATTTCATCTCTGCAATTTTACCCTAAATCAAATCAAGCCATACATGTGTTATCGATTAGCCTTTCTTTTGTTTTTTTTGTCAACTTTAGTATTATTGTTCCTACTATTGTGACTATATAACACAAAACTTTTATTTAGGGTTTTATCCTTTTAACAGCAATTGAATATAACATTCATTCCGAAATCAATACCTTTAAAAATGAATGGTTGGTAATATTAACGGTTATCACGATAGCAAACCATTATTTATTATTTATGTCTGAAGCATTTCAGCTTACCTGCACCATTATTCTGCTTTTACAACGTTTAAGCTGGCAGTTGTTGTTGGTGCTATTATTTGTTTATAAACACCATCCCACAGGCTTATACGCTTTTGTAAAGAGGTAATAATTGCCTGTTCTGCTTCTTTCCAACGTTGTTCATCAGTACCACATAAGTTTGTTGTCATTTGCAGGGCAAGCTGGCTATGGTGGTTGCCGTCAACTTCAATGTGCCTTTCCAGATAATATTTGAAAATTGAGATACTTTGTGGAAAGTTTTTATGTATATCATTAACCATTGAAACAAACATCCCCGGAATTAAATCTTCGCGCCCAAATGTAAAGATGGCTGATTGCAAATAATCTTTTTGGCTGTTAATGATTTCAAATGTAAAGTCAACAAATTCACGTGCTGCTGATGGCACCTCAGCTGCTGCAAATGCAGTAACCATATTACCGGTATTTTTTAACACGCGGATAAATGTTTCCATTGGCTTAGTATCGGCGCCACATTGCTGCATGGCATCCAAATAAAGTTCAAAATGACTTTTTCTATGGCCAAAACTATCCATATCAGACTCTTCCCCCACTACTATTTCATTGATAAGGTATCTTGTATCAGCAGCACCTTTGGGAAACCAGGGGATGACAGTACAGGTTAAATTATTTTGTAATGTTTTTAATAATGACATGAAGTCCCAAACAGCAAAAACATGATACTGCATAAAAACCTTCAGGTCATCCGTATTCCTAATGGCTGCATATACTTTATGCTGCATGATTTGTTGTCTGTAAGGCTCTATTGCCTTTTTTATATGCGCTATTGATTCGTTCATCTTTTAAATGTATTAATTTTATTAATTATTTAAATTAAGTATGCATTGTTTTTTTTGAAGCATGCAAAGTAATGAACAAATCATCTGCACAAAAATTTAATTAAGAGTAGGTAGATAAGAAAAAGCTATCGATCAATTGATACGCCCATGCTGCAATAAAGATGATAGTAAACTTAAGTTGATTGTTGGTTCCTATGAGGCCAACAGCACACAAATAATTATGTTAGGCAAAATTTCTTTCATTTATTTTGATGAATCTACAATTAATGATAGACAAATTCAAAAATGACATCACTATTTTTTATCAAATAATTTTTCTGCATTTTTCTGCGAGTTCAGCGGGAAAAAAATCTTCCGCAGATAGCGCTGATGGATCAATCATTTACATTTTAATCCAACTCCCTGCCTTTTGCGCCTATACTTTGCGGGCTTTGCGTGAAAAAATAAACCACAACGGTAACAGAGGATTACACAGAAAATTTTTTACTTATTTTTAAAATCAACCTATTCTGTAGTTCATCTGCGGATTCATCGGAAAAATCATCTCCCGCAGATAAAGCTAATTTACGCTGATGAGAGTTGGTTCATTGTCATTTCTATGCATTGCTGAATGCATTTATTTTATTCTTTGAAAAAAATGCCGATATCCGTCCGATACCGGATGATCATCACAAATCAATTGATTATTTTGAATAGAAAAAGCTGTTCCATTTGGCCCAAACCATAGCTTGCCGGATGTAAAATTGAGGAGATGTACAATTTTTTATAAGTACTGTCATAAGTAATAAAAAATTGATCATTTGATTGTATGGTGCCATTTTCGGAAAGCG
This sequence comes from Hydrotalea sp. GW822-HT8A01, assembly GCF_058798575.1. Lineage (NCBI taxonomy): Bacteria > Pseudomonadati > Bacteroidota > Chitinophagia > Chitinophagales > Chitinophagaceae > Hydrotalea > Hydrotalea sp. GW822-HT8A01. Next base: position 1,440,307 of record NZ_CM179506.1, on the reverse strand, counting down.
TATAAGTAGAGACTTGTTGAAAAGTTAATATAACATGGGTATCCGAAGCTGTAATTGTTTGTACAGCAATACCGCCAATGGAATACTTCCATTGCCATTGCCCTATTATATTGTTATTGGTTCCAACCGCTTTTTTGCAAAAATTGCTCATGCATACCATTATAATGCATGCTAATAAAACTTTTTTTGCATAACCATCGTTTTATACATGATCATTTTAAACAGTAATTCGTTGCATATAATGGGTACAAATTGATGAACAGTTATAAAATTTATTGTATACTTTACAACCCTGTTGCTCTTTCCAACATTTCAGGATACCGATCACCCAAAATTTTTATTTGTGCAGAAGCCTCTTCTATTGCATTCAATTCTGCTGCTGTAAACGCAATAGCAGCTGCACCATTGTTTTCTGTAAGACGATGCAATTTTGTTGTTCCCGGAATGGGTACAATCCAAGGCTTTTGGGCAAGTACCCATGCCAGTGCAATTTGTGCAGGCGTAGCATTTTTTTGTTGTGCAAATTTTTCGATTACATCCAGCAACGCTGCATTTGCTTTACGAGCTTCTTCCGTAAATCTTGGAAGATGATTACGAAAATCGCCTGCTTCAAATTTTGTATTTGCGTCTATCTTCCCGGTAAGAAATCCTTTTCCAAGCGGACTAAACGAAACCAACCCAATTCCCAATGCTTCAATGGTTGGAATAATTTCTTTTTCATGTTGTCTTGTCCATAGTGAATATTCACTTTGTAATGCACTTACAGTTTGCACAGCATGTGCACGGCGAATGGTATGGGCACCTGCTTCAGATAAACCAAAATATTTAACCTTGCCTTCTTTAATTAAATCCTTCACAGTTCCGGCAACATCTTCAATCGGCACTTTGGGATCAACACGATGCTGATATAATAAATCAATCACATCAACCTTTAATCTTTTGAGAGAACCTTCAACCGCTTTTTTTATTTGTTCCGGTTTACTGTTTACACCCGCCATTTTACCATTCTGAATATTGAAACCAAATTTTGTTGCAATGATAACTTTGCCCTTGTAAGGTTCAAGCGCTTCACCAACCAGTTCCTCATTACTATAAGGCCCATATACTTCAGCAGTATCAAAAAAATTAACACCTTGCTCTACTGCTTTGCGAATAAGATGAATGGCATCTGCTTTTTGCGGAAATGGATAATAGGAAAAGCTCATTCCCATACAACCCAAACCAATTGCAGAAACTTCAAGTCCTTCATTTCCTAATTTTCTTTTTTGCATCATTCAATTTTAATGTTTATGCAAAGGTCTTCGTATTTTTTTGCATGAATGGTATATAGATTACGGATCGCTGTACCAATATTACTGATGATGCAATACACACTCAATAACAGAAGCATAAATCAGTAATTTTACATTTGATGAAACAATAGTGTTATGGATAAACTACGCCGATTTGATACAATTAGCGATTACAATGCTTTCAACAATACTGAAACACTCCACCCGCTGGTTAGTGTGATTGATTTTTCAAAGGCAGCACCAAGACAAGGTTCCAGAATGTATTTTGGCTTTTATACTATCTTGCTAAAAGATATAAAATGCGGTGATTTGCATTATGGGCGGCATACTTACGATTACCAGGAAGGCACCCTGGTATTCATTGCACCGGGACAAGTTGCCGGGATCGATAGCAATGCTGAAACATACCAGCCCAAAGGCTTTGGACTTGCATTTCATCCTGATTTAATTCATGGCATTTCGCTTGGCCGACATATTCAAGACTATTCTTTCTTCGGCTATCAATCGAATGAAGCATTACATTTATCAGAACGAGAAAGGAAAATTGTATTGGATTGTTTTTCAAAAATTGAATATGAATTAGAACATGCCATTGACAAACACAGTAAAAGATTGATTGTGTCGAATATTGAACTGTTTTTGAACTACTGTACCCGTTTTTACGACAGGCAATTTATTACCCGTGACAATGTACATAAAGGCATTTTAGAAAGGTTTGAAAAAGTATTGAACGCATATTTTCAATCTGATAAGCCACAAACCATTGGTTTGCCTTCAGTAGCTTATTGTGCCGGCGAGGTACATTTATCAGCAAACTATTTTGGCGATTTGATAAAGAAAGAAACAGGCCAAACAGCACAGGAATATATACAATCAAAAGTAATTGATGTGGCAAAAGAAAGAATATTTGACCATAGTAAATCAATCAGTCAAATTGCCTATGATTTAGGCTTTAAGTATCCCCAGCATTTTAACCGTTTGTTTAAACAACGGGTTGGGCAATCCCCAAACGAATACAGAATGCTGAACTAAGTATCCCCCCCATTAGTTATTCAAAAATTATTGGTAATAGTTAAAACTTAATCTGACAGTTATTAAATTTGATAACATGACGCCGTAGATGCCAGCCGAAGTGAAGTACTATTTGTGAATGGCAAAAAAGCAAGCTATATTTTTTGTATTTGCACCAACCATAATAGCGACCAAAGCTGGGAACCCAATAATGAAGCCTGGGAATTAACCCGAAAGATTTCTAAACTATTGTGGGATTATTATCATTAAAAAATGTGGTAAACAATGAAACTCATTATATAGGCCAGTCCCGTCATGTATACAAACTGAATAACCGGCCATTTCCAACTGCGGGTTTCACGTTTTACAACAGCCAGTGTGCTCATGCACTGCATTGCCAGTACATAAAACACCATTAATGATATTCCTGCAGGCAATGTGTACACTTTACTGCCATCTGAATACTTAGCCTGCTGCATTTTTTCACGCAGTGAAACATCTTCTTTCCCTTCTTCTACTGAATACAAAGTGGCCATTGTTCCCACAAAAACCTCCCGTGCCGCAAAAGAGGTAATTAAAGCAATGCCAATTTTCCAATCAAAACCCAAAGGGCGGATAACAGGCTCAATGGTTTTACCCAAAATTCCGGCATAGGAATGTTGTAATTTTAGTGAAGCCAGCTCTCTTTGCAGTGCTGCCTCCTGCTGTGGTTGCTGTTGTATTAAAGTGGTATATTGTGCATCTAACTGTTGCATTTGTTTACCCGGACCATAAGCACTTAAGAACCAGAGCAACAAGCTGATGATCATAATTACTTTTCCGGCATCCCGCACAAAAATCTTTGCTTTTTCAACCATAGTAATGCCAACATTCTTCCAACGGGGTGCCCTGTAAATAGGCAATTCCAAAATAAAAAAGCTTTTTTCATTCATCTTAATAAAGCCTTTCAATACAGCACTTACAATTAAAGCCATTACCAAACCCAGCAGGTATAACCCCATCATTACCAAGCCTTGTAAACTGAGGAATCCGAAATAATAAGTATTTTTTATAACCAGCGAAATTAAAATGGTATACACCGGCAAGCGGGCACTGCAACTCATTAACGGGGTAACCATAATGGTTAAGAGCCTTTCTTTTTTATTTTCAATGTTCCGCGTACTCATGATTGCAGGAACCGCGCAGGCAAATCCGCTAATCATGGGCATTACACTTTTCCCATTCAAACCAACCTTCCGCATTAATTTATCACTCAAAAAACTAATTCGCGCCATATAGCCGGAATCTTCCAAAATGGTAATTAATCCAAATAAAATCATGATTTGTGGAATAAATACCATAATTCCGCTCATCCCTGCCACTATTCCATTAATCAATAAATTACTCCACCAAGCATCCGGCAATGTATTACTTAAATAATGACTCAATTGAGTGAATGACCATTCAATTCCATCCATTGGGTAACGAGCCAGCCAAAATATACTTTGAAACAGAAGAAACAGTACAATTAGTAAAATTAAATAGCCCCAAACCCGATGCAAAAAAATATTGTCTAAATGATTGGTAAATAACTTTTGTTCTAACGGATCGGGCTCTACCACATTTTTTTGCAGTATTTGTTTGATGCGCTGGTATCGTTTTAAAATTTCTTCTGCCTGTGTTTTGGTAGGATTAAAATTGTTTTTTTGTTCAATATCTTCTATTGCTTCCTGCAGGTGCTGCGGTAAAGGGAAATTTTCGTGATTAATTAAAAAATGGATGGCCGCATAATCACTTAACTGTGGGAACAACTGTTGTACAGATTCAATAGCATTGCTGGCAACGTTTTTATTATCTATAAAATCGCGGGATGGAATGGAATATTGTTGTTTGGCTACCATTCCAATCACTTTTCGTAAATGTGCCAGCCCCTTATTTTTTCTTGGATTAACAGGCACAACAGGCACACCTAAATCAGCTTCAATGCCTGCCACATCAATTTTAATTCCTTTTTTGGCTGCCAGATCGTTCATGGTTAATGCCACTACCACCGGCCTTTTTAAATCGATGATTTGTGAACAGAATAGAAAATTTCGTTTTAAATTACTGGCATCGGCTACCAGCACAATAATATCTGCATTCAAATCTACATCAGCATTCATGAGCACTTTATAGGCCACCCATTCATCTGCCCTTCTTGGATACAATGAATAAGTGCCCGGCAAATCAATCAATTCAGCCTTTAATGACCCGTCAATATCCAATATCCCGGTTTTTTTATCAACCGTTACCCCCGGAAAATTACCTACCTTTTGGTTTAAGCCGGTTAATGCATTAAACAAAGAGGTTTTTCCACTGTTTGGATTTCCTACTAAAGCGATGCGTAATAATTGTTGTTGCTTCACGTGCATGTATAAGTAAGCAAAATTAACGGTAGCCAAAGCTATGCTGTTTCGAGGTTGGGAAAAGAATATTTATACACCTTAGTACACAAATTGCTGATGCCTGTTACTTTTGTATACGATTTTATCTGAAAGCATCCTGTCACCTTCAAAACTATTCAACGATTTTGGAAAAAATAATTTTATGGCCTTTTGAAAAAACACCACCTATTGTTTGCATAATGATTGTAGGGGTACTTTTTTTCCCATCGGCCACACAAGCACAATTCAAAAGAAAGAAATTAAGAGAAGAAAAAGCGGCTGCGGCTCAATTGAAAACTGAAGTGATGCATCATTTAATACAATTGCATGCAATAGAACCGCAAAGTATAGCCGGATATTTTCAAGCTTTTATGGAGCAGAAAGGCGCAACCCCTTTGCATAACAGTACCTTTACAGATAGCTTTTCCATTCATGAGGGGAATGATTATCAAAACCCCAATACCTATCTCTCCTTAAATGGGGTACAGTTACAAGCCGGCACTGATTTTTTTCCACTGCATTACAGTTCAAATAGGCACATTAGCGGTTCAGCTGCACCTGCATTGAATGAAAATGGAGCGCCCTGGTTCAGAAATTTGGCAGATATTATCAGTGAACATGCCGGTGATCAACAGTTTGATTGCGCGGAATATTGCATCAGTGAATCAAAACGAGCTGTTGCAAAAGGGGCTACTGCTTTATTGTTTTACAACACTGACCCCACTTTGCTAGATGCAGTTGCATTTAAAGCTTTTAAAAAAGATTCAGTACTGCCCATTCCTATTGTTTATATTACCCCATCAGGATGGAAAAAATGCAATGCAGCTGAATTGAATACAATAGATATTGATGTTTCTGTTCACATACAACCCAAAATATTTCGTTCTGTAAATTATGTTGCAATCATTAACCACCATGCAGACAGTACGTTGTTGCTGTATACACGGCAACCGATTGAAGGATTGGCTACTATGCTAAGCCTAACAGATGTACTTAAAAAGCAAAATAGGCTGAATTATGTAATAGTGTATCAGCCCTACCAGCATTATACATTGGCCAAAACCGGATTATTACAAACAGCCACTACCACTGGCAATATTCATTGGCAATATGCAATTGAAATAAATACTGCATCTACTGATAGTACTACAACTGCACAAACAACCAATAACGGCTATTACAGCAGGCATTTAAATATTTCTATTGGCGAACCTGATGAAATCACTACAGCTGAAAAAAGCGCCGAATACCCATTCACCATTATACCCGGCATACAATATTTGTTCACAAAACAAAGTTTAACCAATAGCAGTTCAGAAAAAACGTTGGTAATACAGCAAATGATACAAGATATACAAACACATATTCTGGCAATACAGGTAAACAATAACAGTAAACTGTAACACAAAAAAACATCTATTAATATGGCCATGATAAAACAGAAGTTAGATATCAGCCAGTTGAATCATGATTTTTTTGATGATACCAAAATAGTAGGCATCATGGCGCCGGTAAAGAATTATTATTTTATCTGGATGCTGAATAACTTTTTAGGCTTTAATTTTTTTTTATATACAGATGCACCTATTGAAATGCACAAAAAAAACAGAGCCTATCATTTCAATCTTTACATATCTGGCCAACATGAAGGCAGCTTAGTGCATTATTTGTACCATAACCAGTGCGACGGAGAAGCTTTATTACCTGAACTAAAGCATTTGGATTTTATATGGTTAATGAAAGGCGACAGAATAGATGATGAAAGATGCAACCGTATGATGGATAGCATCAAAAAATTAGGCAATGTGCAGTTAGTATTGGAAATACCACAGGAGCAAATTAAAAATATCAGCAACCTGATTATTTAATCTAATAAAACTACAATTATGTGGCAGGAAAGCAACAATCATTTATACAGAAAATTTCAATTTGCCGATTTTTCTGTAGCATTTGCTTTTATGGTACGGGTGGCTATTGAAGCCGAAAAAATGAACCACCATCCACGATGGACGAATGTTTGGAACACGGTTGAAATTTGGCTCAATACCCATGATGCGGGTGATGTGGTAACTGAAAAAGACCATACCCTATCCCAAAAAATTGACGCTCTTTTATAAAAAAGGCATACTTCCTGCTCTTGTAAATATTCAAGTATGAAATATTTATGAACATTATCATTTTATACATCAGGCCGACGATTTTGGAATTGATTCGTTGAGCAGATAATGAATTGAATAGCAGTATATGCACCAAAAAAGCTATCATTCTTTAACTAAAGCATACAAAAAAGCCTTCATTTATTGTTGAAGGCTTTGTATATTTTAAACAATAGGATTGATTAACCATTTTTGCGTTGCAATACTTTTTCAACCGCAGCAAAAATATGCGGGGCATCTAACCCATATTTCTGCAATAATTCCATGGGTGTACCACTTTCGCCAAAAGTATCTTTGGTGCCTACATATTCAATAGGAATAGGTAAATGTTTGGCAGCCACCTGTGCAATAGAATCGCCCAGGCCGCCAATAATATTGTGCTCTTCTACTGTTACGGCACATTTTGTTTTGGTAATAGATTGCAAGACTGCCGCTTCATCCAAAGGTTTAATAGTATGTATATTTATCAATTCAACACATATCCCTTTTTCTTCCAGCATTCGGCCTGCTTCAATAGCTTTCCAAACCATATGGCCACAGGCAAAAATAGAAACATCGGCACCTTCACTTAATACCTGTGCTTTACCAATCACAAAATCACTGCCATCTGCTTTGGTAAAATTGGGCCATTTGGGGCGGCCGAATCTTAAATAAACCGGCCCCTCATAATCTGCAATGGCTTTGGTTGCGGCCTTTGTCTGATTAAAATCGCAGGGTACAATCACCGTCATACCCGGCAACATTTTCATTAACCCAATATCTTCTAATATTTGGTGTGTGGCACCATCTTCACCCAGTGTTAAACCGGCATGTGATGCGCAAATTTTCACATTTTTATTACTGTAGGCTACACTCTGTCTAATCTGATCATATACCCTTCCGGTACTGAAATTGGCAAAAGTAGTAGTGTAAGGAATTTTACCGCCAATGGTTAATCCGGCTGCAATACCAATCATATTAGCTTCGGCTATACCACATTGCACAAATCGTTCCGGAAACTCTTTGATGAAAGGAGCAATTTTCATTGAGCCGGCCAAATCTGCAGTCAATACTACAATTTTATTATTGGCTTTACCTGCTTCGTAAATGCCTTCGCCAAAACCTGCTCTTGTTTCCTTTTCATTCTGTAACTGAATGTCTTTCAATTTCATCGATAAATTGTTTTACTTTATAAGCTGTAGAAAAACTCCAACAATAGCAATTTCTCTTTTAGCTTATGCTTATTTTAAAGTGGTTTGCAAGGTAAGGCAAATATGGCAAGGTGTAAAATGAAAAAATTAAGGATAATTCCGGCATGCAAATATTATTTAAGTAGCATCAGCTAAAGAAATATCTTTTACATTGCCTGTTCTTTTCAATACACCCCAATGCTGTAATTCGCCCTTTAATGCCCGCCTGAATGAACGAAATAAAATGATGAGCATTAACCAACGATAAATAAGGCGTTGCGGAATAATCCAAAATAACTTTAACATATTTCCCTTTTCAAAAGCAAAAGCAAGCACTGCAATTAGTGCATCTACCACCAAAAAAATCAGGTAATACACAGCAATTTTGCTTCTGTTTTCTGTAAACAGGCCCAGCAACATAAACAAATCGCCCAGCGGTGAAAACAGGGGTATAATGTATTTAAATATCAGAATATCGGGTAATGCTATCCAGCCCAAACCTTTGTACCGGTTATTGAACAAGGCATCTTTGTGTTTCCAGAAAGTTTGCATCACACCGAATGTCCAACGGAAACGTTGTTTAAAAAACTCTTTCAATGTTTCGGGTGCTTCGGTTAAAGCAATGGCTTGGGCTTCATTGTCAATTACATAACCTGCTTTTAAAATACGGATGGTTAAATCGCAATCTTCAGCAAGGGTATCAGTTGTAAATCCACCTGCTTCATCAATGGCTTTTTTTCTGAATGCTCCGATGGCACCCGGCACAACAGTAATTGCGTTTGCGTAGGCAAAACCACGCCTGTCAAAATTCTGGCTGGTAATGTATTCAATGCTTTGCCATTTGGTTAACAAATTAATTGTGTTGCCCACTTTTACAGAACCGGCTACAGCGCCAACAGCAGGATTGGTAAAATGTTGCATTAATTTTTCAACTGCATCGGGCAACAATTTGGTATCTGCATCAATACAAACCACATACCTGGCATCAGATTGCGCTATGCCAAAATTCAGTGCAGAAGCTTTGCCGCCATTGGGCTTGGTAAATATTTTTACTTTTTTGTTTTGTTGAAAAGCAGCCACTACTTTTTCATAGGTGGCATCTTTACTGCCATCATCTACAAAAACAATATCAAAATCAGGATAAGTACATTTTAATAAATTTTGCAGCGAACTAACTGCATTTACTTCTTCATTATAAGCCGGTACAATAATAGATACTTTAGGGAAACTTGTAAATGTGCCCAGTGGTATTTTTTCTTTTCGCCTTTCAAGTATGGTAAGTATGGCCAAAGACAGTAAACGAATAGCACCCAGCACCATAAAGGTGAGGAATAACACGTACAATATCTGCCCAACTATAAAACCTGTTTCGGCCAGGAAATAATTGAATTGTATTAACCGATAGCCGCTTCCTTTGGGTACACGGGGCATTAAATCGGCATGTGTTTTATGCAATAAATCGGCAATGGTAGTAAAGGTATATCCCTTACTTTGAAAGTAGCGGATAATCATACCCGTTGCTTTTACGGTAGCCCTTCTATCGCCACCGGCATCATGCAATAATATGATGTTAGAACTGTCGCCATTGGCCAAGTGCTGATTGTAAATAGAAACCACTCTGTTAAAAATGGTATCGGCATTAAAATGGGGTATTTCGCCCTGTTCCCAGTCCTCGGGATCAACACTTTCGCCAATAGTGATGTAATGCCGTGTTCGGCTTAAAGCCACCGGTACCATTTCTTCATATTTTTCCGGATCGCTGTCGGCATTATAAGGTGCCCGAAACAAAATAGTACTATGCCCCGTAATACACTCTAACAAAAGCCGGGTAGCATCCATTTCAAGATAAGCTCTTTTTTTGCTTACCTCGGCCATATTGGGATGGGTGAAAGTATGGTTACCGATTTCATGCTCTTCGCTAAATATTTTTTTTACTAATGGAATATTGTTCTCCATATTAATGCCAATCATAAAAAATGCGGCAGGTACATGGTAATAGGCCAGTGTGTCTAATATTTCAGGTGTATATTTTGGATCCGGGCCGTCATCGTAGGTGAGCACTAATTTTTTTTCGGACGACTGACCATATTTTTTTACCACATAAGTTGAAGGGAGTTTGTCATACTGTTCTTCACTTATGAGCATTGCCGAAGAATCAATTTCGGGTGTAATATGCCCATCCGTTGGTGTGGAAAGCATATCCAATATTTCGCCCTGCCCAATAAAATCCGGCGTAGCCATTGAGGGAACATCTGTCAATGCTTTAAAATCGAAATTATGCAGCGCAGCCTTATTCATGGGCTTATTATAAAATTCCCAAACCCGGCTGTCTTCACTACCAAGACGCCAGAGCGCAGTTCCGGCCAGTCCATATTCCGTAGCAAAACGAAGGGAATTAAAATTGGTAGCTGCATCTGTAAAATACACTTCATGAATTACATTTTTATCATCATAATAACTGTAATTCAAATTATAGGTATCGTTGTTGTAATCAATGGTAGCATCACTTTCTCTTGCAGTGGCCAACGCTTCCTGATAGGTAACGGGGATGGTTTTGCCTTTTTTAGTCCAGTCGTAACCAAATGCAGCAAGGTTTAAAACTATTTTAGAAGGATCTACTTTTTTTGCCAAATCATCTACCGCAGATTCTATCCATTTTTGAGAACAGATAGGACCGGGTTTCGTACCATCATTAAACTCATCATAGGCCATTAAAAAAATATAATCATTGTACTTAGCTAATTGAGCATAATCATAATCTTCATTAAAAGGCGAAACATTTTGCGTAACCAGCAGGTTTAAATCGTGCAGGGTGGTATATAATTTTTTTTCAAAATTGGTTAATACATCATTGTTTTTTTCATTCAAATCTTCAAAATCCACATTAATACCAGCTAAATTATTTTTTACCAGAAAGCGTGCTACATCCTGAACCAGCCTGTCTGATTTAGTAGGGTCATTTAAAATCCTGTGCAGTGCCTTACCGGTAAATACCCCATTGTAATTGTTGGAAAGCATGGGCATTACCTTAACACCGGAGGTTTTGATTAATTCCAGCACCCGGGGCTCCATCACAGAAAAAAGGGTATCGGCTTTGGGATCAATGAACAGCCATTCGGGCAATACCAGGTTTAGTTTGGAAATATTTTTTTTAAGCGAAAAATAAGACTGCGCATCCCAGTTTACAAAAAAAGCAGCCCGTATACCCAAACTATCGCTAAAATCGTTGTTTTTAGATAAATTCAATACCGTATCTGCCTGGCCACAGCCCCTGCCCGCTGCCCATTTTACATTGATCATAGAACGAAAACCCCGGTATTTTTTTGCCAGATTACTTTGCCGATAGGCAGGAACATCGCCTGCAAGCACTTTTTTTACTGCCCGGCCTTCCAAAGGAATGGTAGGATTTTGTTTACTAATTACATGAACCGCAATAGAAAATATAAGTCCAAAAATGATTAGAATAAACAACAATAACCTGCCCAGCCATTTAAACCTTTGCCAGCGGGTTGTATTGGTGGTTTGAAAAACTTGTGAAGATGCACTCATAGAAAGGATATAACAACAAACCTGTTATTTAAAGTACGAAGTTCCTACTAAAACAACAAAAAAGGCCACTTCGGCAGAAGTAACCTTGCATATATAGCAAATTTTAAGGAAATATAAACGTATCAGCGTTCAAAAGTAGAATAGAAATAGGGAGTTTTGGCTTCAAATTCTGCGCTGCAGGTATCTACCATTTTATAACTTCTGGTAATGCCCAGTGCTTTTCTTTTTTCATACACTGCTTCATCATGGGTATTGCCCTGTAAAATTTTAGCAATTTGGGCATCACTAAAACCTTCTATTTTCGCTTTCCGTAATAATTCATCCGGCAAAGATTCTAAATTGTAATTACTGAGTTCTTTTTCTATTTTACATATTTCAGCTATCTGGTAAATAAACCAACGGTCAATACCGGTTGCCTGTGCAATGGTTTTAACGGTAACGCCCTGCATTAAAGCATCTTTAATTCTAAAAATTCGATCCCATTTTGGCGTTTTAATATATTCCACTATCTCATCACTCTTCATTAAGCTTTTGCCATAATAGCCCAAACCAACGGCTTCATTTTCTAAACTCTGACAAGCTTTTTGGATGGCTTCATTAAAACTACGACCAATGGCCATTACTTCACCTACACTTTTCATTTGCAAGCCCAAGGTGTCATTGGCGCCTTTAAATTTATCGAAATTCCAACGGGGTATTTTTACAATTACGTAATCTAATGCCGGCTCAAAATAGGCAGAAGTGGTTTGTGTAATTTGATTTTTGAGTTCATCTAATGTATAACCAATGGCTAATTTGGCTGCAATTTTTGCAATAGGATAACCGGTAGCTTTTGAAGCCAAAGCAGAAGATCGGCTCACTCTTGGGTTAATTTCTACCGCAATCAGTTCTTCATTTTGCGGATTAAGGGCGAACTGCACATTACAGCCACCGGCAAAATTACCAAGACTGCGCATCATTAACATAGCCTGATTGCGCATATCCTGAAAAGCAGTATCGCTGAGGGTCATGGCCGGAGCTACTGTGATGGAGTCGCCGGTATGCACCCCCATGGGGTCAACGTTTTCTACTGTACAAATAATCACTACATTATCGTTCTTATCACGTAACAATTCTAATTCATATTCCTTCCAGCCCAATACTGCTTTTTCTACCAAAACTTCGTGTATGGGCGAAGCTTTCAGGCCACGTTCTAAAGCAGCATCTAACTCATCTTTGGAATGAACAAAACTGCCGCCGGTGCCGCCGAGTGTAAATGAAGGGCGGATAACTAAGGGGAAACCAATTTGTTGTGCAAACTCTTTTCCTTCTAAAAAGCTATTGGCTACATGGCTGGGGGCTACTTTAATGCCAATTTTACCCATTAGCTGCCTGAATTTTTCGCGGTCTTCGGCTGTATCAATGGCGGCTACATCTACCCCAATTAACCGTACACCAAATTTTTCCCACACACCCAATTCTTCGGCTTCCTTGCACAAATTCAGTGCAGTTTGTCCCCCCATAGTGGGCAGTACCGCATCAATTTGGTTTTCAGATAAAATTTGCTCAATACTTTCTACCGTAAGTGGCAACAGGTACACTTTATCGGCCATCATAGGATCGGTCATAATTGTAGCGGGATTGCTGTTTATCAGCACTACTCTTATGCCCTCTTCCCTTAAACTTCGGGCAGCTTGTGAGCCGGAATAATCAAATTCGCAGGCCTGGCCAATAATAATGGGACCAGAACCAATAATTAACACGGTTTGAATAGAGGTATCTTTTGGCATGGTAAAAACAAATTGCGCAAATGTAAGGCATTCAAACCATGCGGTAGTTTAAAATTTGTATGAAATGAAAAAAATGCCTGCAACCCCCTTTTTTTATTCATTTAGTTGTATGAATAATTACAATTTTTATGAAGCATCTTTTTAGGCCAATTAATAATTATTTTTTTTAATTATTATGAACGATTATACTACAACTTTTATTTATTTAGATTGGAAGCTTTAATTGTTCAACATTTGTAAAGACCCATTGGCAATTAAGGCAATGGTACAAATGTCATCAGTTCCACCACATCCGATTCAAACAAGAAGCCGGAAACATTTATTTGAATGGAAGGGAAAAACAGTTTCATTAAACGACTTAATGTCATGCTATCAATTTCGAGCATTTGGCAATCGATAATAACAATATCGGGTAAATAACGGGGGGGGGGATTTAAATGTTCAAAAAAATGATAAGGGTTGGTATGGGTGAAAAGAATGGAACAATTTTTTATTTTCTGGAGATTGGCTTTCACTAATTCCAAAACTCGCAAACGGTCATCAACAATGGCTGCGGAAAAAGGGGTAGCCATACAGAAATACATTTAATATTCCAATATTATGTAAAAGAAAACTAATTAGAAAATTTGTTTAGATTTTTTAAAAAAATTGCGTAGAAATACGCTTGTTTATTATAATACTACACATTATGTTTGTGTTCTATTATTTGATGTACGCAAACAAATAGTATTTACCGGTAAAAAAAGGGAATGCCTGCTTATTATAATGGCCATATAATGGGTAGATGTATTCCTCTGCAGAAAAGCAGTTTAAAAAACCGCTGAATATCTGACCCCATGAGTGTTAGGCAGGGGGGATTATATCAAAAATTGAATATTATGAATTGGTTATTGTTATCTAATTTAACATTAATGATTCCAAAAAAAATAAAGAAAAAACGATTTATGGCATTAATGATTTTTCTAATCGCTATCGTTGCATTACCACTTTTGGCAAGTTTGTCGGTAAAAGGTTCAGATGCCTGGCAAATTGCAGCAAATCACGGTTATGCTAGCGCCGATGGTGCTGCAATTGTCACTACTGCTGTTAGTGCAGGTGCTGCATTAGAGCTTCTGTGCGGAATTCAATTAGTAGCAGGAATTTTGCTGGCGGGTTAGTCATATGATAGTTTAGAGAAAGTATAAGATATACTTTCTCTAACTTTTTTTAATATATATAAAATATGAAATACAAAATATCAATATCGTTATTGTTTTTTTTGATTTACAACTCTATAATGTGGATGTTACTATTTATATTCGGGAACAATAACATTAATATATTTTCAATTGTATCATTAATATTCGTTCTACTTATGCTATTCGTTGTAGATGACAAAAATGATTATATAATTCAAAATAAAAATAATAATCCACATAAGATTATTCATTTAATTTTATCATATTCAGATAGATATTTAAATGAAACTAAGTACAAATATTATATATTGGCTATTCTAGTTTTAAATGTTTTGCTTGCAGTAGCAAATTCTTACATAATCATGAACAAGATTAAGACAGATGGCGATATTAATATTGAAAATATTATTCGAATAGTAAAAGCTCTTAATGTTACATCAATAATTATAACCCAATTTGGTGGGTTTTGTATTCAAGCAATATTAATTTATATGTTGGCGGTCATATTTGGATCAGAAAAACCACTCAACGCATATTTAAAAATTGTAGGATTTTCATATATAGGATTTGTTGTTCTAACGATAATTTCAATTACAATAAATTATTTTTTTGTAGTAAACTATAAATCTTTAACAGACTTCAACATCACATATGAAAAATCAATATTTTACAATTGGCTTGGCAAATCAGGTGAATCATTGGTTTTGATTTTAATAAGTTTAGGAATATATAATTCAGACAAATTTTCTTTACCTAAAAGCTTTGTAATAGCTACTTTGCCAACAATATTATTGTTATTATTGAAAACTATTTTTAGTAACCTATTACAAATTTGAAATGTATAAGTTTTTATTATTGACTAATAAATACAATAAATTAATTATTTTAATTGTAATTATTGTATTTTTTTTCATTGGCTTTTTTAGCTTAAAAAACATAAATTTTCATTTCAAAAATTTATCATTAAATACGCTTTCATTTAAAAGTTTATTAATCAATAATTCAGGATATTATTTAGTATTATTATTTGGATTTCTATCATTTAATATTTCACTATATCCTCTTGTTGCATATAACTCATTTTTTTGGGGAACTGTATTCAAAACAACAATGTATAAATCAAACTTAGTAAATGCTATCAGTTTATTTTCACCTCATGTTTTTTTTGAAATATTTTGGATTATTATTGTAACGAATATTTCTACAAAAATTTCCATAATTTTATTTGAAGAATTTAATGATATTAAGAATAATGACTTTCAATGTTCTAAATTAATTAAAGAAATATTTTTTGGATATTTTGTTGTCATTCTTGGAGTATTAATTGAATTTTTTATTACCAATAAACTTTAATTTTATGATAAAAAAAATTTTATTATTTTCTATATTATTCATAGTTTTCTTTACATTAAATAGATTAGTTGCATATTTTTTTTCTAACAATGTTGCCTTTTGGGTTACAATATTAGTATTACCTATTATATTTAGATTAATATTTAAAAATATGAAGAAGGCATGAGTTATCAACTAATTTTATATAATATCTTCATTGATTAAAAAAATTCTTTCATTGCTATTCCTTAATAGTCTTATTAAGTTCAAAGAATTGAAATATTTTTCTTTTTTAATGCTAATCGGCTCTGTATATATTTATATTTTTTTAACTTATGTAAATATTTAGAGCGAAAGTAATTTTTGAAATAATCTTATGAATTACATGTATAGAAAAACAATTTTGCTCTGAGGCACTTACATCCATTCGTTATGGTAAATCGCATATACTTGAACATTTTACTGCAAATTGCATTATTGAAAGAAAAATTGATTGTAAGATGACTAAACCGACTATTGGAAAAAAAGCACCCGCATTTAGTGGTACCAACCAAAATAATGAAACAGTTGCATTAAGTGATTTTAAAGGTAAAAAAGTAGTGCTGTACTTTTACCCGAAAGATAATACACCCGGCTGCACGGCACAAGCTTGTAATTTACGCGACCATTACACCGAACTGCTTCAAAAAGGCTATGCTGTAATTGGTATAAGTCCCGATGATGTTAAAAGCCACAAAAAATTTGAAGAAAAATTCGACTTACACTTTCCTTTAATTGCCGATACCGACCATGGCATTGCTGAAAAATACGGTGTTTGGGGATTGAAAAAATTTATGGGAAGGGAATATATGGGCATACAACGCACTACTTTTTTAATTAATGAGTCGGGTAATATTGCAGGCATTATCGATAAGCCCGATACTAAAAACCACACGGCTCAGGTTTTAGAAGCCTGGCAGCAGTTGTAATTTATTCGTATCTGGTTGTATGCAGGTAGCAATTAAACCTTTCACGCCTGTATTTTTTAGTGTATTTTGCTTAAAAATACCGGCATGAATTATATTACTATTATTGGTTTAATAGCTGCTTTTGGCACTACTGCTTCCTTTATACCGCAGGCCATTAAAACCATTCAAACCAAAAATACTTCGGGTATATCGTTGGGTATGTATGCCTTATTTACTTTTGGCACTTTGTGCTGGTTAATTTATGGCATTTTAAGCCATAGCCTACCGGTTACCATTGCCAATGCTATTACGCTTTTATTTTCGGCCATTATTTTGGGTTACAAAATCAAATACAAATAATGCCTATCAAACAGTTACCTGATTCAATGCCTGTACTTATTTACAGCGTTGTGCAACGCTGTTGAGTTGAACATGGGTCGAAGCAGGTTCGGATTTGCTACCTGCCCTGGCATTGAGCAATATCAAAAAATATACTCTTCCTATTGATGATTTGTGATTACCCGTTTTACTTGCCTACATTTGAAAAAGCAAGCTAAGGAATATGACAGCAGTGAATGGATGTTGATTACTGTAAGGTGCCGGTTATTGTGTAATCATTTAAAAATAAACACATGAAATATACTTTACTCATTTTTTTTGTATTGGTACAAACCTTTGTATTTAGCCAGAAAAACTCCCAAGTACAAGACTGGCCTAACTTACAAAAATATGCGGCGGAAAATGCTTTGCTTTTGCTGCAAGAAGCGCCGGCGGGAAAAGACAGGGTAGTTTTTATGGGCAATTCCATTACCGAGTTTTGGAAAGTAAGAGACAGTGGCTTCTTTGCAACCCATCTTAATTATATTGACCGGGGTATTAGCGGACAAACCACGCCGCAAATGTTATTGCGTTTCCGGCAAGATGTGATTGATCTGCATCCGGCAGCTGTGGTTATTTTAGCCGGTATTAATGATATTGCTGAAAATACCGGACCTATTGCACTAACTACCACCATGGGCAATATTGCCTCTATGGCTGAATTGGCCCGGGTGCACCATATTCAGGTAATATTGTGTTCGGTATTACCCGCTAATCGTTTCCCCTGGCGCCCTTCTATTTATCCTGCCGATAAGGTGATTGCCCTGAATAAAATGATTGAAGCATATGCTACCTCCCATCACCTTACGTATGTTAATTTTTATACCCGAATGGTGGATGCCGATAAAGGATTGGATGCCAGGTACACTTTAGATGGCGTACACCCCACCCTAGCCGGTTACCAAGTAATGGATACATTGGTGGAAAAAGCCATTACCCATACTTTGCAGAAAAATTAAAGTTAAAAAACTGCTACTCTTTTTTGCCATGCAGTAAAGTTTGTACTCCCATGGTATGCCTCGCCACCATAGTAGTGCGATGCGGATGCCGGCTTATTGATGCAACAATGGCCGTTTGGGTTGTATTAATTTGGCAATCAGTCCCGTCCATCCGGTTTGATGCGATGCGCCCAATCCTTTGCCTACATCACCATGAAAATATTCATGAAACCATAAATAGTTTTTAAAATGGGTATCGTTTTGCAGCAACACATTATCGCCCAAATAAGGCCGGTGGCCATTTTGGTCGGGCAGAAACAATTCTTTTAAACGTTGCGATAATTGATCGGCTACCGCATCGAGCGAAATAAAATTACCACTACCCTTGGGGCATTCTACTTTAAAATCATCGCCATAATAAAAATGAAAGCGTTGCAAACTTTCTATAATTAAAAAATTTAATGGCATCCAAACCGGACCTCGCCAGTTGCTGTTGCCGCCATACAAACCGCTGGTAGATTCTGCAGGTGTGTATTTCACTTCAAAGCGATTTTCGCTTACATCAAATATATAGGGATGCTGTTCATGATATTTTGAAACCGACCGAATGCCATAAGGACTTAAGAATTCGGTTTCATCGAGCATTTTTTCCAGTATCTTTTTCATTCTATGACCACGGAGTAAAGAGAGCAGGTGTTTTTCATCGGCACTCTTATCTTGCCAGCGTGAAACCAGTGCAGCTAAATCGGGGCGGTAGTTCAAAAACCATTCTAACCGTTTGGCAAAACCAGGCAGGGCTTCTAAAGTAGCATGATCTAATACTTCCACGGCAAACAATGGAATAATTCCTACCATACTGCGCACTTTCAGTTGAATGTTTTGCCCGTCTGGCAAATGCAGTGCATCGTAAAAAAACTGATCAGTATCATCCCATAAACCATTTTGTTCATCGCCAATATTATCCATTGCTGCGGCAATGTACAGGAAGTGTTCAAAAAATTTGGTAGCCATATCTTCATACACCGGATTGTGCAATGCCAATTCCAAAGAAATACGCAACATACATAAAGAATACATAGCCATCCAGCTGGTACCATCGGCCTGTTCTATATAACCACCGGTAGGTAAAGGAGCACTCCTGTCAAAAATCCCGATATTATCCAGACCCAAAAATCCACCCTCAAAAATGTTGTTGCCCTGTTTATCTTTTCGGTTTACCCACCAGGTAAAATTGAGCAGCAGTTTATGAAAAACAGTTTCCAAGAAAGCTATATCGCCTTTGCCATTGTTATTGCGCTGGTCAATAGTATATACCCGCCAGGTAGCCCAGACATGTACGGGCGGATTTACATCGCTGAAATTCCATTCATAAGCCGGAAACTGGCCATTCGGTTTCATGTACCATTCTTTAGTGAGCAACTCTAATTGTTGTTTAGCAAAGCCGGAATCAATTAAAGCAAAAGGGATGGTATGAAAAGCTAAGTCCCAAGAGGCAAACCAAGGGTACTCCCATGTGTCGGGCATAGAAATAATATCAGCATTGTTTAAGTGTTTCCAATCTGCATTCCGGCCTTTTAACCGTTCGGCGGGTGGCGGAGGTTCGGCCGGATCGCCATTTAACCATTGCGGAATATCGTAATAATAAAATTGTTTATTCCAAATCATTCCGGCAAGGGCCTGACGTTGTATTAGTTTTTCTTCATCGTTTGTAATGGCTTGTTGCAATTCATTGTAAAAATCATTGGCTTCCTGAACCCGCTGTTTAAAAACAGCATCAAAATCCTGGAATGGCCGATTGCTTTGGTGGGCTTCCAACCGCAATTTTATGGTATAACTTTCCCCTGCTTTGATGTTGGTATTGTAATGCACTGCAGCCTTGGTTCCGGAGCCATTAATGTTTACTGCTTTTTCATTCCCTTCCACAATATAGCGGTGAATACCGTCTTTGGTAAAATGCTGTGTATTGGGCACACCATACAGCCTTTCAACATTGGTTTCGTTATCACAGAAAAGAATATCTGTTTTTTGTTCAATGTGCAGTTTATAGTTAGGAAGTTGATGATGGTCAATAATAATTTCTTCATTATTCGATGAAATGAGTTGCGGTTTATACGTATCATAGCCCCAGCACCAGGTATTTCTAAACCAGATGGTGGGCAATATATGTAGTCGGGCATCTTCTGTATTACGATTGTGCACTGTAATTTGAATTAAAATATCATCTACATTGGCTTTGGCATATTCCGCAAAAACATCGAAGTAGGCATTGTTATTAAATAATCCGGTATCTATTAACTCAAACTCCGGGTCATTCCGGGTTCTTTGTTTGTTTTCGTTAATGATTTGTTCATAAGGGAATGCAGCCTGTGGATACTTGTACAGCATTTTTAAATAGCTGTGTGTAGGCGTAGCATCTAAAAAATAATATAACTCTTTTACATCTTCACCATGATTACCTTCCTGATTGGTTAACCCAAACAAACGCTCTTTCAATATAGAATCTTTTGTATTCCACAAGCCAATTGAAAAACAAAATAATTGTTGCGCGTCAGAAATACCTGCAATACCTTCTTCGCCCCAGCGATACGCTTTACTGCGTGCCATATCGTGCGAAATATAATTCCAGGCATCGCCATTGGGGCTATAATCTTCACGAACGGTACCCCATTGCCGGTTTGAAAGATAAGGTCCCCAATGTTTCCATTTTTTATCTTTCAGTCGTTCCTGTTCAACACTCATATTTTTATTTTTTAATAAGATTAAAAAATTATCCATTGGTAGAAAAGCCTGGGTATAAGGTCATACCGCCATCAACAAACAAAGAGGTGCCGGTAACATAATCACTGTCATCGCTGGCTAACCATACTGCTGCTTTAGCAATATCATCGGGCTCCCCAATGCGCTGGTAAGGAATTAGGGTTAACAGTTTTTGTAAAGCTTCAGGCGTATCCCATGCCGCTTTATTAATAGGCGTTTGAATAGCACCCGGACAAATACTGTTGATGCGAATTTTTTTAGGTGCAAACTCTTGTGCAATGCTTTTCATTAACATCATAATACCACCTTTGCTGGTAGCATAATTGGCGTGGCCGGCCCAGGGTATTACTTCGTGTACGCTGCTCATACAAATAATTTTTCCTGCTGCTGCACTTTTTGAAGTATCAATACCACGGCGTAAGAATTCGCGAATGGCTTCACGGGCACATAAAAACTGTCCGGTTAAATTAATGCCCAACACTAAATTCCATTGGTCTAATGACATCTCTTCAAACGGAGCATCTTTTTGTATTCCGGCATTATTCACTAAAACATCAACGGTACCCAACTGACGAACAACTGTTGCAAACATTTGTTGTACCTCATCCTCTTTACTCACATCGCAACAATATACTATACCCTTACCACCCTGATCGGTTATTGATTTTAACACCGCTTCAGCAGCGGGCTGTAATGCAGGAAAAGGATAGTTAATTACAACCGTTGCACCAGCGCCGGCTAATGCAGCAGCTACGCCGGCACCTATGCCGCTATTAGCTCCTGTAATAATAGCTACCTGATTTTGTAGTTTTTGCTCCATACCCATTAAATTTTAGTGAAATAATAAAACGCAATGTGAAGATTAATACACATTACAATTATGTAGTGTAAGGTATAAAAATTTAGTAAGGCAAAGAAAAATAAATGAAAAAATAAATTAAAGTTAACAATGCGTTATTAAATAACCGAAGACACGAATTGAGAGAATGACCTTCTTAAAAACAGGCCTATATTCGCTTACAGCAAGTAATATATTATATGAATAGAACTTGTAGTGCAGATGTTGATGAGACTATACCTCTTACTATCTTATAAAAGCAGCATTAATCAATTCGTTTAATTTGTGCACCAATATTGCGTAAGCGTTCATCAATGTTTTGATAGCCTCGGTCAATTTGTTCAATATTTTGAATAATACTGGTACCTTCAGCACTCAAAGCAGCAATGAGCAAAGCCTGACCGGCTCTGATATCGGGGCTGCTCATGGTAATTCCTTTTAATTTATTTTTGCGTGCCAGGCCGATTACGGTTGCACGATGCGGATCGCATAAAATAATTTGCGCACCCATATCAATTAATTTATCTACAAAAAACAAACGGCTTTCAAACATTTTTTGGTGCACCAATACACTACCCCTTGCCTGAATGGCCACTACCAGCACAATGCTGAGTAAATCGGGTGTAAAGCCGGGCCAGGGATGGTCATAGATGGTGAGAATACCCCCATCTAAATAGGTTTGAATTTCATATACATCTTGTTCAGGTATCATAATATCATCGCCTTTTATTTCCAGATGGATACCCAATTGCTGAAATTTTTCAGGTATAACGCCCAGGTGTTGTACACCGGCACCTTTTATGGTAAGATTACTTTGCGTCATAGCTGCCAAACCAATAAAACTGCCAACTTCAATCATATCGGGCAGCAGGGTATGGTCAGTTCCGCTTAAGGCATCTACCCCCTCAATTTGTAATAAATTACTACCAATGCCTGTAATGCGGGCACCCATTCTATTCAGCATTTTACACAGTTGTTGAATATAGGGTTCGCAGGCTGCATTGTATATGGAGGTATTGCCTTCGGCCAATACAGCAGCCATAACAATATTGGCCGTTCCGGTAACAGAAGGTTCATCCAATAACATAAATGCCCCTTTTAATTGTGGAGCCGACATTTCAAAGCAACCTAATTTTTCCTGATATACATAACTGGCTCCTAATTTTTCAAATCCAATAATATGGGTATCTAATCTTCTTCGGCCAATTTTATCGCCGCCCGGTTTGGGCAAATAGGCTTTTTTATAACGCCCAAGCATAGCGCCGGCCAACATAACACTGCCTCTTAACTTACTGCCTTTATTTCTAAATGCTTCAGATGAAAGATAATCGGTATTTACATTTGATGCTGTAAAGCTACAGCTATGCCTACCCAAGCGCTGTACCGTTACACCCATATCGGCCAGCAAATCAATTAAAATATTTACATCAATAATATCGGGAATATTATGAATGGTAACTGTTTCCGGCGTAAGCAAAACGGCAGCTAAAATTTGAAGCGCTTCATTTTTAGCGCCTTGCGGTACAATTTCGCCGCGTAATTTTTTACCCCCTATCACTTCAAATGCGTGCATAAACAATTGTTTTAAAATAATGGCTCAAAAATAAAGAGAGCTATCGTAGACAGCTCCCCTTGCATGAAATATTTTTAATAGCCGGCATGATAGGGTATCAATATCTTTTTTTGAAGTTATTGGTTCGGGTATCGCGTTGTCCGGCATTGCGGTTATCGCGTTGGTTATTATTGCGATTACCGGATGTACCGCCATTTCTGTTACCGTTATTATTATTGCGCTGGTTATTATTAATTCGATTACTGAAATTTTGCTGCCTGCGGCCATTGTTACCTGAACGGGCATACTCATCGCGTTCAAAATTCTGGTTGCGGTGTTTAATATAGGGTGTATTGCTAAACTCTAATGCACCACCGGTAATACTATCCAACTCACTTCTAATAGCATCATCATGCACCAACTCTTTATGCCAGTTGCTATAGGCCAGTTTCATGTAATAGGCAATGGCATTGGCAAATCCGGCTTTCTTTTCCGGATTTTCTTCCTTCAATGCTTTATCAATTACCACTTCTAAATTCCTGCCTAAATGTGAATATTTGGGTTTGTGTTTGGGATAAGGCAGCGGATCGGACTTTGCTTTATACGTTTCTTTCTGCGGAATGGGGTATGGACTATCAACATCCAATTTAAAATCGCTGATAAAGAATAAATGATCCCAAAGCATGTGCCTGAAATCTTCTACATTCCGCAAATGCGGGTTTAAAAAACCCATCAATTCTATTACAGCCTTAGCCTGTTCATTTCTTTTTTGGCGGTCTTCTATGGTCATTACATACTCAACCATTTTGTGAATATGCCTGCCATATTCCCGCATACTTAATAAGCTTCTTGCGGTGTTGTATTCCATATTATCTACATTCATCAAAGGCAAATGTAGGTATTTAAGTACTTGATTGCTATTTTTTGAAAATATCGCCCTGTTTCAGTTGTAAAATTCATAAAAATGCCTCTGTAGCAGATGCTTTCATTTCTTTATCTTCGCCAAATGGAACAGTTAGCAACACAGTTAGAAAATTACAAGAAAGAAGTACTGGCTTTTACCCCGCAAAATGTAGATGAGGTAGAAAGTTTTCGAATAAAATATCTGGGTACCAAAGGTTTGGTAAAAAGTTTAATGGCTGAAATGAAACAGGTACCCGCCGAACAAAAGCGGGCTGCGGGCCAACTATTGAACGAGTTTAAACTGCTGGTAGAAGAAAGATTTCAATCTTTTGCCGCACTCAATCATACATCAACAGCTGCAACAGTTGATACCGACTGGAGCTTACCGGGTGATCCCATTCCCGCAGGTACATTGCACCCATTAAGCATTGTGCGACATCAAATTGTTACTATTTTTCAGAGATTAGGCTTTGCGGTAGCAGAAGGGCCTGAAATTGAAGACGATTGGCACAACTTTGGCGCCATGAATTTGCCTGAAGATCATCCGGCACGCGACATGCAAGATACCTTTTACATTAACCAAAACCCCGCATGGCTGTTAAGAACCCATACCAGCAGTGTACAGGCTAGGGTAATGGAACAACAAAAGCCACCTATAAGGGTAATTTGTCCGGGCCGCGTTTACCGAAATGAAACCATTAGCGCCAGAGCACATTGCTTTTTTCATCAGGTAGAAGGTTTGTATGTAGATGAAAATGTAAGCTTTGCCGATTTAAAACAAACCCTCTATTTTTTTGTACAGGAAATGTTTGGAAAAGATACCAAAGTGCGTTTCAGGCCATCTTATTTTCCTTTTACCGAACCCAGTGCAGAAATGGATATCAGTTGCCTGATATGCGCTGGCAAAGGCTGCACCGTTTGTAAACATACCGGCTGGGTAGAAATTTTAGGAAGTGGCATGGTTCACCCCAAAGTATTGGAGAATTTTAATATTGACTCCAACAAATACACCGGCTTTGCATTTGGCATGGGCATAGAACGCATTTGCCAGTTAAAATACCGTGTAAATGATTTACGCCTGTATTCACAAAACGATGTTCGATTTTTACAACAATTTACCGCTGCTTTATAAATTTAAAGCAACCTAAATTGTGGTGGCTACTGTTATATTTGAAGCCTATTTACAACTATTAGCTTCCACATCATGGTATTTACAACCAATGGTATTGTATTAAGAACTACCCGTTATGGCGAAACCAGTATTATTACCCAAATATATACTGAGTTATTTGGCATACAGAGCTATATTGTAAAAGGTGTACACCAGTCAACCCGCCGCAAACAGGCGCAGGCTATTTATTTTCAACCCGGTGCTATATTGGCATTAGAAGTATATCACCACCAGCAAAAACAACTGCAGTTTATTAAAGAATTTAGCTGGAGTTATATTTACCATAATGTTTTAAACGATGTAAAGAGGCATACCGTTACCTCATATATTGTAGAATTGCTGCAACACAGCTTACAACAACCCGAAGCACATGTTGAACTGTTTTATTTAACCCGGCAGGCTTTACAATTAACTGATACCGGAAATGATTTGCTGGTAGCCAATCTTCCCATTTATTTTACCCTGCAGGCTGCAGCGATTCTGGGTTTCCAAATTCAAGGGCAATATAATGCTGCAACACCCTGGCTCGATTTACAGGAAGGCTTTTATGTAACCAGGCAACCCAATCATGATTATTTTATGGAAAACGAAACAGCAAAAGCCACCGCTGCTTTATTGCAAATTATGCCCAAACAAATTGAAACTATTGGCGAAGTTGTGTTAAACCAAAGTACCAGAAGAGCCATTTTACAAGCATTGCAGCTTTACCTATCCTTACATATTCCCGAATTCGGGAAGCTGAAAAGTTTAGATATTTTACAGGAAATACTATCTGCTTAATCCAGTGGAATTTTACATAAGCCTTTTTACCTGTGCATTTTTAATGCTATTGCATTGAACATCTATGCCTTTCAATTGCAAAATACCCGGTTTAGTATGTGGCATAAAAGTGCCCAAATTATTTTCCATACCCAATGCCCTGGCGCCATTGTGCGTTGCCCATTCCAGTAAATTAGATAATGGAACTTTTGGAAAATACTGGTTAATAGTTGTTATTTCGTCCAACACACTGAGTGAATGATTACTGGCCAAACTATCTGTACCAATGGTTATAGCTATACCAGCATCAATCATATCACTAACGGGAGGCACTTGCTGTTCAATGTATAAATTGGCATTAATACAAATGGCAGCAAAAAGCTGCTTGTTATATTGCTGTGCCCATTGTTGTATCCACATTAAATCATCCTTCGTTGAAAATGTATTGTGTACCAAAACAACAGCAGAGGCATTGTTGAAATAAGGCGCTACAGTTTGCAAACTGCTTTTTCCCGAAGGAATAAAAAAGCCGTTATCTATTTGCATTTGCCGATACATACGCAAAAATTCGCCGGTACCATTCCTAAATAAAGCATCTTCAGCAGGTGTTTCCTGATTGTGCATGGTAATAACATTGCCTGAAAATTGGGGTGCTATTTTTTGCCATAATACAGTAGAAATAGAGTAAGGCGCATGTGGCACGATGCTTTTAGGCATTGAAAATTGTTGCCATAAATTTTTAGCTTGTTCAAAGCGTTTTGTAGCAATAGCAGGTAGCCATCCGCTGGTTTCAATAAAGTTGTAGTAATGTAAAGCAGATTGTTGTTTTTGTGCAAGGGTATGGTCAGTATTACAAATATCGCCTACTGCAACAATACCATTCCGTAGCATTTCTGCTTCGGCTGCAACAATTGCCTGTTCAATAGCTTCTGGTTCAACAAATCGTTTGGTAATAATTTCCAAAACAAAATTTACCAGGCCGGTATGCATAGGGATAGTACCTTTTAAATGGCTCAACTCTAAGTGGCAATGGGTGTTTACAAATCCGGGACAAAGTACACCTTCTATTTTTTGTATCGCTTCACCTGCATCTGCCTCCGCAACAATAGCTTCAATGGTTCCGTCTGGCAAAGTAATCAATACCTCACCGTTATGTAACCAATCTTTTCCCGTAAATAAAAAATCGGCCTGTAGTTTCTGATACAATGCTGTATATTTTAAACAGCTAAGTTCTGTATTTTCAATGGTTTTCAGCAGCCTGTTTTACATACCGCATTGATGCAAGTAGCGCAATTGATAAGAATTAAAATATAATTTTATTACATCTACCATCATTTTACCCCTTTAAAAATTGCATTAAAAATGATGGATGCCATTTTATTTGCCCAATCTATTCCTTTAAAAAGCCTATATTGCTATAGGTTTTATTTCCCCACTAACAAAACAAGGAACATGAGAAAAACATTACTACTAATGGGCATTGGCCTATTAAGTTTGCAACAAAGCACATGGTCGCAACCTACTGCCATCACTGGCTTTACCGAAAAAACAAGTGCCAAACAAATGGCATTAGAGCAACAATTTGATGCTTTATTAAGTGCACAAAATGTAGGCAACACCATTCAGGAGCTATCAGCCAAACCACACGAAATTGGATCGCCCGGCAGTAAAGCCGTTGCAGAAACTATTTTAGCCAAATACAAATCATGGGGTTGGGATGCACATATTGAAACCTATCAGGTTTTATTTCCCACACCTATTACCAGGGTTTTAGAAATGACTTCACCCACTAAATACACTGCCATTTTAAAAGAACCTGCCTTAAAAGAAGATGCTACCAGCGGGCAGGATGGGCAATTACCCACTTACAATGCCTGGAGTGCCGATGGTGATGTAACCGGACAATTGGTATTTGTAAATTATGGATTACCCAGCGATTATGAAACCCTTGCCAAATTAGGCGTTGATGTAAAAGGGAAAATTGTAATTGCCAAATATGGCAGAAGCTGGCGAGGCATTAAACCAAAAGTAGCTTATGAACATGGTGCTATTGGTTGTATTATTTATTCCGACCCAAAAGATGATGGTTACAGCCGTGGTGATGTTTACCCCAAAGGCCCATTCAAAAATGAATATGGTGTTCAGCGTGGCAGTGTAATGGATATGGTATTATACCCCGGCGACCCCTTAACACCGGGTGTTGGTGCTACTGAAAATGCACAGAGATTAGACCGTAAAGATGCTACCACCATATTAAAAATTCCGGTACTGCCGATCAGTTACCATGATGCACAACCTTTATTAGCCGCTTTAGACGGGCCGATAGCACCTGCAGACTGGACAGGCGGCTTACCCATTACCTACCATGTTGGCCCCGGCAATGCCATTGTACATTTAAAATTGGCATTTGATTGGAAGATTCGGCCGGCTTATGATGTAATTGCGAAAATAAAAGGCAGTACCTTCCCTGATGAATGGGTAATTAGAGGCAACCACCACGATGCATGGGTAAATGGCGCCAATGACCCTATCAGCGGGCAATCTGCATTATTAGAAGAAGCCAAAGCCATTGGCGAATTAGTGAAAAAAGGCTGGCAACCCAAACGTACTTTAGTATACTGCGCATGGGATGGAGAAGAACCCGGTTTATTGGGCAGCACCGAATGGGCCGAAGATCATGGAAAAGAATTGCAACAAAAAGCAGTAGTATACATTAACTCTGATGGTAACGGCAGGGGCTTTCTGAATGCAGAAGGCTCACATGCACTGAATAATTTTATGTACCAAATTAGTGAAACAGTAAAAGATCCTGAAACTGGTGTGAGTATTTTTAAAAGAAGACTGGCCGAGCAGATTGTACACGCTCCTTCTGATGAAAAGAAACAGGCTTTAATGAAAGAACACACATTAGAATTAGGCGCCATGGGCTCAGGCTCTGATTATTCTTCTTTTATTCAGCACTTAGGCGTGCCTTGTTTAGATTTAGGTTTTGGGGGTGAAGATGCAGGCGGCGAATACCACTCTATTTATGATTCATGGGATATGTACCGCCGTTTTAAAGACCCTACATTTGCTTACGGTGTGGCCTTGGCGCAAACCGCAGGAAGAGCTGCTTTACGCATGGCAGAAGCCGATGTATTGCCTTTTGATTTTAGAAGTTTACACAAAACAGTTGATGGGTACATTAACGAGTTAATGCAAAACGTGCAACAAATGCGCATGAGTACGATGGTAGAAAATAAAATAATTGCCACCCATCAGTTTCAATTAGCTGCCGACCCAACTAAAAAAATGGTATTCCCTTCTGAAAAACCCGCAGTACCCTACTTAGATTTTTCGCCTTTACAAAATGCGGTGGTGGCATTAAAAAACAGCAGCGACAGTTTGGCCATTACCTGGGAAAAAGCATTACAAAACAGCAGTATGCAGGAATCGCTCAACAAAGCATTATACCGGGCCGAGCAGCAATTGTTATCGTTAAACGGATTACCCCGCCGCCCCTGGTACAAACACACTTTATATGCACCGGGCTTTTATACCGGCTATGGCGTTAAAACCATGCCCGGCATACGCGAAGCCATAGAGCAACGCAACTGGCAGGAAGCACAGGAACAAATTAAAGTAGATGCCGCCGCCATTCAACAATTGGCAGCCTATTTAGCCAAAGCAGCTCAGTTATAATTATCTTATTACCAATTACATTACAACATACAAGGGTTGCCTTTCAACGGCAGCCTTTTTATTTTTATGTCGTATACTCTTATAATAAAGTTTATAAAAACACAAGTTGGCTTGGCGAACAGGTTTCAGACGAATGATGCCATCTACTTTTTTAAGGATTGAAAGAAACCATAATAATATAATTATTTTTAAGTATTTATACACTACTCATTTACATCAAATTTTACCTTTTTTGGTAATAATACACCGTAAAAACACGGTATTTTTAAAATTTAATTAAAATAATTGAATAGTTATTAATTTTATTATTTAATATTGTTGCGTTAAAATAAATTATCATGTAAAACCCTATCCTATTTCTTTTTTTACCCGTTTTCCGGTTTAATAATTAACCTATAAAAATAGTTTTTACATAATAATTTAAAATGTAATGAAAATGAATACAAAAATTATATTAGCAACACTACCGGTTCTTCTATTCATGGCCTCATGTTCTAAAGATTTCCGGGGGATAAACAATTATAACAATTTACTAATTCCAACCATCAGAATAGACAAACACTTTCCCAATGGAATTTTACAATTTGCCAACAAAGAAAGTTTTAAAGCTTTTTATGAAAAAGTAGAACAATCTCCGGAGTATGCTCACCTGGTATTACCCCACTTTAAAAGTTTTAAAACAGTTGTAAACAATTTTGAAGCTAAATCATCAGAGAATAAACATACTGCATTATTAACACAAAATTCAACTCCCAATTCAATAGTGAGTCAGGAAGAGTATTTGATAGACATGAAAATGGAAGCGCTACCCAATGAAACATTACAACAAATTGTTAATGAAGACTTAGATGTAATTATTGAAAACCAGTTATACCAATTTACGCGTATTGGACAGTTTCAGGTTAATATGGATGTTATTGATGCCTATCTGGAATTATTCCAGGATAATGTAGATAATCTATTCTATAATCCAAATTTTTTAGCTATTCCCAATGAAACACCACTAGGCAATAATCAATACGAAGTGATAACAGGTGTTATCAGAGATGAAGCTGCATTAGGCGATGATATATTAAATTTAAATAAAATTATTTATTTACAAGAAATAAACGGTGGCATGCCCGACTTTGGCGGCGGAGGTGCACCGGGTATTAATGGTGTTCCGGATTATTATGTTAATTTCATAAAACCAGATTTTAACAATGATAATTTAGCCATAATATTTAATGACTGGGATAAGAGAAGATTGAATTTTAAAACAAGAAAAATTGAATTTTTAGGCATTTACAATAAAATTGAAATGAAAGCTAAGATACAAAGAGAGAAAAAATTTTTATGGATTACATACTGGGGCGCATCTTACGCTGATGAATTATTTACTGGATTTGATAATATGAGTTTAGAAACCAATTATATAATGCCACATCCAAACTCTTATGCCGTTCCTAGTAAACCAGAAGTAGCAGGTTTTGCAGACTTTAAATTAGGGAATCACTTATTACAGGCATTACATGTAAACATAAGTGTAAGTGCATTACAATATTCACTTACAAATAGTGAAGTTGCAACTTATTTAGATAATGGATTTAATCATCTTGTTGGGAATGTATATACTAATTTATTTAATCAATTTGAGAATAAAATATTAAATCAAATCGATAGATCCTATAGTACAAGATGGGCAGAATATACAAAAGTGATGAATAATCTTGACAATCAGTATAGGTTAAAGTGGCAATTAGGTAAAGGAGAAAAAGCACAAGGATATAGCCACGAAAATACATGGATTTTAGATCAAAATATTGGAGTTACTTATAAAGTTAATGGAGGTGTACCAGGTGGTTACCCTGCTCAGTATAATTACAAATATGAATTGAAAGCTGGAAGTTTTTATGCCAGAGCAAGAGTAGGAAGTAATTGGCATGGCATAAGAGCAATTATACAGAAAAAATAAATGTAATAAAATATATAATATGAAAAAAATTATCTTGTTAACTATATTTTTTATACCTATTTATGTGTTTTGTCAAAAAGGGGGAAACAATGATTTTAATGAAAAGAAACTGAATAGTTCGGATAGTAATGCCTATTTTATACAGAAAAATATTTATAGGTTAACCATAGCAACACCCCTAAAGAATTTGAGCTACTATGTACCTGATATAATGTTACTGGGTAATTATGAACATGCGCTGGATAAAAATGTATCGGTAGCAGTGAATGCGGGGGTAAGAATGTATAATCAATCATTTGGTGTTTATGTGGCAGACCCGGTTACTAGTTATCATTTTACAGGAACTGCGGAAATAAGATATTATTATGCTTTGCAAAACAGAACAAAAAAATTAAGGCATACCAAAAATTATACAGGTGGTTATCTTTCACTCAGTCAATATCTGTTAACCAACCCATTTGCCATTCAAAGCAAATCAAAACAAGTTTCGGAAAAAGATGCAGCACCGAAACAGGCAGGTATTTACCTAAACATAGGCTATCAAAAACAATTTAAACAATTTTATTTTAATGGCTATGGTGGTATTTTGATATTAAATGAAACCAGTACAACAGTATCCGGATTTAATGGGGCGCTGCAAGCGGTTGTTTCAATTGGTTATGTTTTTAAATAAACCATTGTCCACTCGAAACGCAACAATCATTTTAAGCAACTTGTACACAACGAAAAAATAGGAATGGGGGAAATTACACATTGCCCATTCCTTACTTTGTAACCACTGCTACAACTCATAACAATACAAATGATAAGTTATTTAATTTAAAGTTGTTAAACTGCAATTAAATAAAATAATATATTATTTATAATCTACTCATTTACATCAAATTTTACCTTTTTTGGTAATAAAACACCATAAAAACACGATATTTTTAAAATTTAATTAAAATAATTGAATAGTTATTAATTTTATTATTTAATATTGTTGCGTTAAACTTTATTACCATGTATAATTATATCCTATTTCATTTTTTAGCTATATTCAAAATGTATCAATACAATAAAAAAATATTCTTATACATCATCAATTTAAAATTTGTAAGCAACCCTGTTGGACACACCCCAATAATTAAGTGATTGCAGAATAAAACACAATGGTCATGAAAATAAAAACCATCAATTATTAAGGGAGCATAGCCCACTATGCATATAAAAGACTATTTCAAAACAATTAAAAATCTCATTATGAAATTTTTCTTTTTTATTTCCGCAGTTTTGCTGACATTTTTATCGTGTCGTAAAAATTCTCCTGAATTTTTTAAAGGTAGTGTAGATCGAAATATAAACAGCTGTTCAGGTAGTACCGGGTATGTATTTATTATTAAATATATAACTAAAAACAACACAGAAGATAGTTTATCTACTCTTACACTTCCCACTCAATTTAAATTATCAGGTACAAAAATAAATTTTCAAATGAGAAATTTGAGTAACACAGATGAAGTGATGTTTTGCAACACTATGATAACACCACCAAAACAAAAAGTTATTTACAATGTAAAACCACAGTAACATGAAACAAAAGATAACATTAATTATGGGTATTTTTCTTATAAATAGTGTGGTGTTACACGCTCAAAAAAGTAAATTTTCATTAGAAGCGAATTATGGATTAAATGGAAATTTTTTTGTGAGAAGCTATGATGAGCTGGGTGGGCCTAACCCTAAAACCTATTTTTATAAAAAGAATTTTGTGGGTTCAATTGCAGGCTTAGAATTAAAATTTCAAATGGATAGTAGTTCTACCCTCAGCATAGCTTATGCACAATCGGTAAATGGTAAAAAAATTAATTTCGATGGGCCGTTTAATTCCATTTATTTACAAATAGAAAATTTCACCATTCGTCATATCAACCATTTTTACCAGTTTGCTTATGAGGGAACTTTTAATAAACTTAAAAACAATTGGAAATTCCAGGCAGGGTTGTTTTATCTCCGTTCTAACCAGCAGGAAATTTCACTAGAAAATTATAATAACCTGATTAATCTGGCAGAGCGTAATTATAAAAACAATGGGTTAGAAGAAGGTGGCATATTTGTGGGTTTAGGTTATTTTAAACCAATTGATCGGCATTTTTCTTTGGGTATTCGTAGTAGGGTTTATTTCCTCATTTCAACCGGAACATTTGAAGCGGTTACGTTAACACCTGCCTTATCTTATCATTTCTAAATAAACAAAATGAATATATATATTTTTATCATCTCCTTGTTATTGTTGGCTCAGCATTGCTTTGCCCAAACATCTTTTAAAAAAAACGATATCTATATAGAAGCAGGCGGTAATGGCCTGTTTATTTCTGCTAATTATGAACGGCAATTATCCAAAAAACCGGGGTTAGGAGTGCGTTTAGGCGTAGGCATGTATTCAGAAAATACATTTTACTTAACGCTGCCAATTGGCATTAACTATTTATTTGCCACCAAAAACCCTAAAGGATTTTTAGATGTAGGAATAGGCACCACCTTTGCCCGAGAAAATGCAAAATTATTTTGGCAAAAGAAAACCATTTATGATGATCATTTTGTAAACTTTATTCCAAGTATCGGTTACAGAAGACATACCACTAAAAACATGATGTGGAGAATAAGTTGCACACCGGTTATTAATCAGTATGGATTTGTACCCTGGATAGGTTTTTCAGTTGGCAAACGGTTTTAGTAATACAAAAAGGCTAACAGCAACCACACTGTTAGCCTAACCTTACGCCACTGTTCTCTCTAACTCAACAACATTTTCCATTATTAGATGGCACACCAAAACCATCTAATATTTTTTCTAACGGACAAAACCGGGTAAAGGATGATTGCAGCAAATTAACACCTACAAACACACTTAACCATATCCAGTTTATGGAAACAAAATAAATTAATACTACACTTACTAATACCAAACTGCCGGCAACGGCACGTACAATACGTTCTCTCATTTGTTTATTTTTTAAAATTGATTAATAACTACTTGTTTCAACAGGTACAATAAAAGCCCGGATAGGAAATGCACTGGGCGTTTCATTATTAAACTTCTTTACTTCTTGCAGCGCATGTTGGGCTTTATCATCATCAGTAAAGCTGAAGAAAAATAAAGCACTGGTTTGTGCATCACCACTGGCAAACCAATTATTCAACACATAATTATTGTGTTCTGACTTATGGCCAATGGTATCGGTAACACTAAATACCGGCACTTTGGCTTTTTCGAGGATATGTGTTACAGCCAGCAAATCCTCTTTAATACTTGTGATGACTAACATTTTCATATACCATTGTTTTTAAGGTGATTATTGTGTGATGGTATTTTCGCCATCAGGTTGTTGATTGAGATTAGTAGGTTCAGGATATTTTTTACGCATCATTTTATAATACAATAATGGCACTACCAATAAAGTTAAGAAGGTAGAAGTAATGGTACCACCCATTAAAGATATAGCCAAACCCTGGAAAATAGGATCGAACAAAATAACAATAGCACCCAATGCCACCGCTCCTGCTGTTAATAAAATAGGCGTGGTTCTAACGGCACCGGCTTCAATAATAGCTTGCTTTAATGGAATACCTTCGCGTAAGCGAATATTGATAAAATCAATTAACAACACCGAATTACGCACCATTACCCCTGCTAAGGCAATAAATCCAATCATAGAAGTGGCGGTAAAGAATGCACCCATCATCCAGTGCCCAATAATAATTCCAATTAAAGATAAAGGTATGGCCGCCAACATAATAATAGGAACGGTAAAGTTTTGGAACCAGCCTACTATTAACATATAAATAATTAAAATAACTACTACAAAAGCAATACCTAAATCGCGGAAAACTTCATAAGTAATTTGCCATTCACCATCCCACTTTAATGAGAAATGATCTTCTAACTTAGGCGCATGGGTATACTCTTCTTTTAATGTATAGCCTGCTGGTAATTGTATGGTATTGAGTTTGTCAGAAATATCACTCATGGCATAAGATGGGCTTTCTAATTTGCCAGCCATATCTGCCGTTACATATACCACCCGTTTTTGGTTTTTGCGATAAATGCTTTTTTCTTTAATGCCACGTGTAATGGTTACCAAATCGCCAACCGGAATGGCATTGCCTTGCTGATTGATCACTTTTAAATTTTTAAGCGCATTGATATCTGATTTATCGGCATCACTTAACTGAAGCGAAATATTCACCGGATCATAACTGGAAGGTACATGTAACGTACCCACATTGCTGTTCGATAAAGCTGCATGCATGGTAGCTACCACCTGCGCCGGTGCAATACCATAACGCATGGCTTTTTCTTTATCCACATCAAACTTATATTCAGTTTGGTCGTGCTCTACCCGCCAGTCTACATCCACCACATCTGGCGTTTTGGCAAATAACTGTTTAATTTGTCGGGCAATGGCAATTTGTTGCCTGTAATCGGGGCCATACACTTCAGCTACTAAAGTTGATAATACCGGAGGGCCCGGTGGCACTTCCACAATTTTAACATTGGCATTGTACTTCTTGGCAATTTCCTGAATGCCGGGACGCATGCTTTTAGCTATGGCATGGCTTTGCTCTTTGCGATCTTCTTTTTTTACTAAGTTTATTTGTATATCGGCCATATTATCGCCTCTTCTAAAATCGTAGTGGCGTACCAACCCGTTAAAACTAATAGGCCCGGCTGTTCCAATATATTCCTGATAGTTTTCTACCATGGGCTGATGCGAAACATATTCAGCAATTTCTTTGGTAACAGCAGCAGTTTTTTCCAAAGTACTTCCTTCTGGCATATCTATTACTACCTGAAACTCATTCTTATTATCAAAAGGTAGCATTTTAACGGCAACTGCCTTTGTGTAGAACATCAACATGGATGCAAGTAGAATTACAACAATGCTAATCATGAATGCCCAACGCTTCCATCTGGTTTGCAGCATGGGGTTGATAAATGATTTATAAATTTTGTAAATACCTGTTTTTTCCAGCACTACCGGAGGTTTCTCTTTGCCATGATGTTCTTTTTCTCTCAAGAATAAATAACCCAGGTAAGGTGTTAATGTAAGCGCTACAATTAAAGACAACATCATAGCAATAGAGGCGCCTATGGGCATGGGGCTCATGTATGGTCCCATCAATCCAGATACAAATGCCATAGGCAATACCGCTGCAATAACCGTAAATGTAGCCAGAATAGTAGGATTACCTACTTCATTAATGGCATAGATTGCAGCCTGCAATGGCGGAAGCCGTTTCATCTTAAAATGCCGGTGCATGTTTTCGGCAATAATAATGGAATCATCTACAACAATACCCGTAATAAATACCAGTGCAAATAAGGTAATACGATTCAATGTGTAATGCAGAAAATAATAGGCAAATAAAGTTAATGCAAAAGTTACCGGTACGGATAAGAATACCACTAATCCACCGCGCCAGCCCATCGCCAGCATTACAAATAAGGTAACTACCACAATGGCTATGAATAAGTGAAACAATAACTCAGATACTTTTTCAGAGGCTGTTTCACCATAATTACGCGTTGTAGTTACATGCACATCGGCCGGAATTAACTGGCTTTTAATATGGTTGATTTTAGAAAGAATTTCCTCAGAAATCTGCATGGCATCAGCTCCTTTCTTTTTAGCAATGGATAAAGTTACAGCAGGATAGGCAGATGCATAACGGGCATCTTTTGACGTATCTGCTTTTCCATAACCAAAATATACATATTGGCTGGGTGTTTCAGGGCCATCTACCACTTTTGCCACCTGGCGCAGAAATACCGGTTGTTGTTGATTGGTGCCGATAATTAAATTAGCCACATCATCTGCATTGGTTAAAAAGTTTCCTGTTTCAACCGCAAAAGCTGTATCACTTTTTAACATAGTACCTGATGCTAATTGTGCATTATTGCCCTGCATTTGTTTGGCGATACTCAAAAAATCAACATGGTACTCGGCCATTTTATCTTTGTTCAAAATTACTTTTACCACACGGCTTCGTCCGCCAATAATATTTACAGCCGATACATCAGGTACTTTTTTAATTTCGTTGGTAAGCACTTCGCCCATTTGGCGCAAAGCATAATCATCGTAATGATTACTCCATAAGGTAAGACCTAATACAGGAACATCATCAATAGCACGTGTTTTCACCAATGGCAGTGTAACGCCCTGTGGCAGCTTATCCATATTCTTCATCAGTTCATTGTACAATTTTACCAATGAACGTTCTACATCTTCCCCTACATAAAACTGTACAATTAACATGGCTCTTCCCTGCATGGTAGTTGAGTATACATATTCAACACCTTTTACATTAGAAATAATTTTTTCTAATGGTGCAGTAACTTTCGATTCTACTTCTTGTGGTTCTGCCCCGGGAAACCCTACCAACACATCGGCCATTGGCACTTCAATTTGTGGTTCTTCTTCCCGCGGAATTAAATAGGTACTGTATGCACCTATCAGTAAAAAAGCAATCATTAACAGAATGGTGAGTTTACTCTGTATGAATGCTTTGGCAATATTTCCCGCAAATCCTTTTTCCATAATAAATTTTCTAATAGTTTATAATGTCAGCAATTATTTTATTAACCGCTTAATTGGTGCAACTTTCAATGTTATTCAACAACCTGGTATTATTTTATTTCTTTCACAGGAACTCCATCCGCTAATTTTCCGTTTGCGCTCAATATAAATGGCTCATCTTTACTTAATCCGGATAACACTTCTACATCATTACCCATTTGTTTACCTAAGCGAACCCAACGTAATAAAGCAGTATGATTGGCTGAAACTGTATACAAACCGGTTAGTTCATCTTTATAAAAAATAGCAGATACGGGAACCATTACAGCATCGTTGCTTGTATTCAATACATTTGTAGTTTGTTTAACAGGCAATTGTGCGGTTACATACATGCCTGCATATAAACCAGTTTTTTCATTTTCGGGAATGGCTACTTTAACAATATACTGACCGCCGGTGTACTGTGCACTCTGGCTTATTTGTGTAATGCTTCCTTTTATGGTTTTATTAATGGCCTGAATGTATAATGGCACTACGTTACCCATGTGCATATTGTTAATTTGCGATTCCGGCACTGCAATACTTACCTGAAAACTGCCTGATTTTTCAATGGTTAACAATGGCATTCCGGGATTGGCCATACTACCTGCATCGGCCATTTTTTGTGTTACAACACCACTAAATGGAGCTATTAGACTGGTATAAGCTAACATGGCATTTACCTCATTACGCATTTGCCTGGCAGCATCTACTCTTGATTTGGCAGCATTGTATTGTAAAGTAACATTATCCAACTCTTTGGCAGAAGCACTTTGTTGTTGGTACAATGCAGTAAAGCGATCGTAATCTTTTTGTGCATTTTTTAATGCAGCTT
Organism: Hydrotalea sp. GW822-HT8A01; assembly: GCF_058798575.1. Lineage (NCBI taxonomy): Bacteria > Pseudomonadati > Bacteroidota > Chitinophagia > Chitinophagales > Chitinophagaceae > Hydrotalea > Hydrotalea sp. GW822-HT8A01. The sequence goes on along the minus strand of NZ_CM179506.1, from coordinate 1,401,137 downwards.
CTGCTTCTGCAATCATGGCATCGGCCTGTGCTCTTTTGGCCAACATATCCTGATTGCTGATGGTAGCCAATAACTGACCTTGTGTTACGTGATCACCTACTTTTACTTTCATTGATGTAATATAACCCATTACACGTGTGCTGATATTGGCACTTTGCACCGCTTCTATTTGTCCGCCTAAACTCAATGCATTTTGGGTTGCAGCATTGGGTAAGGCCATTTTTACTTCAACCGGAAGAATCGCAGTTGTATTTTCCTGCTTTTTTTCATTAGATGAGCAGGCAGAAAAAAACAGGCCTGTCATTGCCAACATAACGGTAGTGGTCTTTACATTTTTATTCATAGCTATTTTTTGAAATTTTTATTAATGAGTGGTTGTAGTTAAAAATTGTATATAAGCTTTGGTTGACTGGTAATTATACTGTGCCTGTGCCAGTCCTAATTTTTGTTGTGCCAGTTGTGTTTCGGCCATCAGCACATCAGTAGTTTTTACTAAGCCCTGCTCGTATCTGTTTTGCAGAATGCGCAAAGCCTCTGCAGCCTGTTGAATGGCAGCGTGCTGCTGCTCAATTTGAAACCGGGCATCCTGTAAATCGCGATTAGTTTTATTGAGTTCTAATTGACTTTGGTCTTTTTGTTGTGCCAATTGTTGTTCCAGCTTATTGCGCTCCAATGTTTTGGTAACAATGGTATTTTTGGTTCTGTTACCATTAAAAATATTCCAGGAAAGTTGTATGCCGGCCAAATAAGCATTGGCACCAAAGCCAAACATGCGGCTATCGTTCAGTTGATAATTTCCAAAAGCATTCAGCTTAGGTAAATAACTCATTTTGCTGCTTTTAATCATCAGATTACTGGCTTCTATTGCGGTTTTCATAGCCATAAAATCGGCACGTGCATCCGGAACTTTTATAGCTGTATCTGCAACGATAATATCATCAATATTTTTATCGGCAATCACATATACCAAGCCTGCAGGTACGCCCATCAAAAAACTTAAATAGTCACTTGCATTTCTAATATTACTTTTTGCATTGGCCAAATTGGTGGTTACCATACTTTCATGCACCTGTGCATTCAGTACATCAGATTTCTGAACCAGACCCTGATTAAAATAATTATTGGTGAGCTGGTACATGGCATGTGCAGTTTGTGCCGCTTCCTGCAACACTTTCACTGCATCATAAGCCAACTGAAGTTGCAGATAAGCTTTCTGTACTTCATAGGTAACATATTCTTTTGTACGCTTTGTTTTAAACTGATACAATTCAGATTGTTTAGCTGCACCTTTCCGCATATACAACATATCCAAATTTAATAGCGGTTGCTGTACAGATAATTGGGTGGAAAAATCTGGTGTACCAGAAGGATGATTCAATAAATCAGGATTGAAATCAGCCTGTGTAATGGATTTTTGCTGCAGTTTAAATCCAAATGCATTCAAGGGATTATTGGTACTCATAGCTGTATAAGAAACTCCAACCTGTGGTAAAAATATGGCATCGGTTTGTTTATAATTGCTTTGAGCAATTTGTTCGTCAACCCCTGCCAGTTGTACTGATTTGTTATTGGAAGATGCCCTTGTAATAGCATCGGCCAAGGTTAAAACCTGCGTACTATCCTGCGCTGATACCAGATGATTGAACAACATTAAACATACGCCAATGAAGGCACTGACTGCATACTTTCTTTTCATTCTTAGCATCGTGTTAAAAATTTGATGCAAAACTATCATCAGCAAAAAGCCTGTACTGTGACATATATCACCCAAAAAAAATTCCTTTTTTTAAACAAACAGCAAATAATGGTTCCTCTTTTTGCCCGGTTATACAACCCATTATGTGATAAACATCACCAAACAACAAAAACTGATGTTGTAACTTCGCTAAAAATTTTACAATGGCAACGAAACATTTAACCACCCAGGAATTCAAAGACTTTGTTTTTGATTATACCAAAGAACAGGAATGGAAATACAAAGGCAACTTGCCTGCTATTATTGATTTTTATGCAGACTGGTGCGGGCCTTGCAAAATGGTAGCTCCTGTTTTAGAGGAATTATCGAATGAATATGAAGGAAAACTGATTGTTTATAAAGTAGATACCGAAAAAGAACAGGAACTGGCTGGCGTATTTGGCATTCAAAGCATACCTACTTTTTTATTCATACCGGCAGAAGGTCAACCCATGATGCAGCCCGGTGCTTTACCCAAAAAAGTATTTAAACAGGTAATTGAAGAAGAATTACTGCCTATTGCAAGTGAAGAAAAATAAAGAAAAGTGAGAACCCGGGTTATATTGTAATAATTGTGCCCGCTATTTTTATTGTTAATGGGTGATATTGAAAAAAGAATAAAATGATGACAAATTTTTGGGACCAACGGTATGCAGAAAATGACTCAGTGTATGGATTAGAACCAAACCAGTTTTTCAAAACATTTATTGATAACAACAAACCGGGCACAATATTATTACCCGCCGAAGGCGAAGGGCGCAATGCCATTTATGCTGCACAGCAAGGGTGTACCGTTGATACATTTGATTACAGTGCAGTAGCAAAAGAAAAAGCACTGCAACGTGCAGCATCATTGGGTGTCACTATTCATTATGAAGTAAAAGATATCAATGATTATGTTCCGGAAAAACAATATGATGCGGTAGCACTCATTTATGTGCATTTACCCGAACCCCTCCGAAAAAAGTTTCACGCCAATGTAGTAGCCTCCATAAAACCCGGTGGTTACTTAGTGGTAGAATCTTTCAGCAAAGAACAAATACATCATAAAAGTGGAGGACCAACCGATCCTAATTTATTATACGATGCACCCACACTCTGTGCCGATTTTCAATTATTACATATTATCAGTTGTGGCCAAAAAGAAGTAATCCTTTCAGAAGGAAAATTTCATTCAGGCAGTGCCGATGTGTTGCGATTAGTAGCCCAGAAGTTGTAATTTATTACTGCGTGGATGAATAGGCTATGCAATGCACCAATTTTGATGCATGGAACATCAACTTTTTTATGAAAAGAATATTGCTGCTTGTAATTGTATTGATTGCATTTTCAACTGCCTGCAAAACAAACACAAAACCCCCATTACCAGCGATGACGATACAACAAAAGTTGATGTTGACCTGAATGGCCGGCCTTTCAGATGCCGCCGGTAAAAGGCAATGGGGCAAAAAGTAAATGAATTAAAAAACTACCTCCACTAACTACCAGTCAGCACAATGCTTTATTACCCGAACAATTGCTCAACTTAAAAAGAAGCAGTTTTGAGGCAACCCACATGATGGGCTTTTCAACCGCAGATGCTACTTATAAAAACGAAGATGGCAGCCAAAAAATTAAATTAACGCTATTTGATTGTGCAGGCGATGCCGGAGCAGGTATTTATTCGCTGAATCATCTTACAAAAATGAATATTCAATCCGAATCAGAAGACGGCTACACCAAATCAATTGATTTTATGGGGCAAAAAGACATGGAAACATATCAAAAAAACAACAATAAATACGAATTAATTTTTTTAGCAAACGATAGATTACTCATTAACATAGAAACCAACACACTTTCTGAGGATGAACTAAAACCGGCGGCAGCTTCACTTCAAATTAAAATCCCATCCTAATTCCATTATTTTTCGATATATTTTATCTGAAAACCCAATATCTCCAAAGTATTGAATCCAAAAATTTTTCACAGGCCTTCCACAAATTGTATTCGTTAAAAAAAATCATTCCTTTGTATGAGGTGGATTGAACAAAAAAGATTAGTGCAGTTTTTTTTGTTTGAAGAGAAATATGTTTTCAACATGGGGTTAATAACAATTTTGCCATTTAAACCCAAGCTTAACTATTTTGCTGCTCGGTTTAGGGTTTCCTTCACATGGAATGAATAGGGAATCAGGTGTAAGTCCTGAACTATCCCCGTAGCTGTTACCCATTTTCAAATGTTTTGGCAAAACACACCACTGTTTCAAAAGAAATGGGAAGGTAGCCAAATCATGGGAAGTCAGAAGACCTGCCTTAAACCAACACATAGCAATGCTTTCGGGCGAAAAGCAGGTTAGTTCAGTATAGGCCGGCAACCACTTATTCCGGTTTATATAACAACCACTTCAGCACCGAATATTCATAAAACAAAAAAATTGTAATACTATGAGCAGTGATGAAATTTTATTGAAAGAAAACAAAGATCGCTTTGTAATTCTGCCCATTAACTATCCGGCTATTTGGGAAAAATACAAACAACATGAAGCCAGTTTCTGGACCGCAGAAGAGATTGATTTGAGCTCAGATTTAAAAGATTGGGAAAACCTGAATAACGGCGAACGCCATTTTATTTCACATATCCTCGCCTTTTTTGCAGCCAGCGATGGAATTGTCAATGAAAATTTAGCGGTTAATTTTATGAGCGAAGTTCAACTGCCGGAAGCACGCTGTTTTTATGGCTTTCAGATTATGATGGAAAACATTCACTCAGAAACCTATGCGTTGTTAATAGATACTTACATTAAAAATCCCGAAGAAAAAAACAGATTATTTCATGCCATAGATACTGTGCCTGCCGTAAAGAAAAAAGCAGAATGGGCTTTGCGCTGGATAACCAATGGCAATTTTGCAGAAAGACTGGTTGCGTTTGCAGCCGTAGAAGGCATTTTTTTCAGTGGCAGCTTCTGCTCTATTTTCTGGCTCAAGAAACGAGGTTTGATGCCCGGATTAACTTTCAGTAACGAATTGATTTCACGTGATGAAGGTTTGCACTGCGAATTTGCATGCCTGTTGTATAAAATGCTGCAAAACAAATTATCGGAAGCACAGGTAAAAAGCATTATTACTGATGCAGTGACCATTGAAAAAGAATTTATTACGGAAGCACTACCGGTAGATTTAATTGGTATGAATGCCAAATTAATGCAACAATACATTGAATTTGTGGCCGACCGCTGGTTGGTTGAACTGGGCTACCCAAAGGTGTACAATGCCACCAATCCATTCGACTTTATGGAAATGATTTCGCTACAAGGCAAAACCAATTTCTTTGAAAAAAGAGTGGGCGACTATCAAAAAGCCGGTGTAATGAGTACCAACAATGTATCACAATCTTTTTCATTGGATGAGGATTTTTAAAGTAATTCAATATCCCAATAAAATAATTTCAATTAAAATAGTTTGACCATGCACGTAATAAAAAGAGACGGAAGAAAAGAAACCGTAAAATTTGATAAAGTAACCGCACGAATACAAAAATTATCCTACAGCCTTAGCCCAATGGTGAATGTGATTGATGTAGCCAAAAAAACCATTGAGGGTATTTACGATGGCGTACACACTGCAGAATTAGATAATTTAGCTGCCGAAACCGCCGCATCGCTCACCATTACGCACCCCGACTATGCTATTCTGGCTTCACGTATTGCCGTAAGCAATCTACACAAAAACACCATCAAAAGTTTTTCTGCAACCATGCGGCTTTTATACAATTACACTGATACACATTCCGGAAAAAAAATGCCATTAATAGCAGATGATGTAATGGAAGTAATTGAAACCAACGCAGAATTATTAGACAGTACCATTATTTATGACCGCGATTTTGCCTTTGATTATTTTGGATTTAAAACATTAGAAAAATCATACCTGCTTAAAATCAATGGCAAAATTGTAGAACGGCCGCAACACATGTATATGCGGGTAGCCATTGGTATTCATAAAAAAGATGTAGAAAGCGCCATTAAAACCTATCATTTAATGAGTGAGCGCTGGTTTACCCATGCTACACCTACCCTGTTTAATGCAGGCACACCCAAACCACAAATGAGCTCCTGCTTTTTGTTAACCATGAAAGAAGATAGTATTGATGGCATTTATGATACATTAAAACAAACCGCAAAAATATCGCAAAGTGCGGGTGGTATTGGATTAGCCATTCATAATATACGTGCTACGGGCAGTTATATTGGCGGCACCAATGGCACCAGCAATGGCATTGTGCCTATGCTGCGGGTATTTAATGATACAGCACGATATGTAGACCAAGGAGGCGGTAAAAGAAAAGGCGCCTTTGCAGTGTATTTAGAACCCTGGCATGCCGATGTATTTGAATTTTTAGACCTGAAAAAAAATCACGGCAAAGAAGAATTGCGGGCAAGAGATTTATTTTATGCACTATGGATTCCCGATTTGTTTATGAAACGAGTAGAAGCCAACGAAGAATGGAGTTTATTTTGCCCTAATGAAGCACCCGGCTTAAGCGACTGCTGGGGCGAAGCTTTTGAAAAATTGTACACACAGTATGAAGCAGAAGGCAGGGCCCGCAAAACCATTAAAGCACAAGAGCTTTGGTTTAAAATAATGGAATCGCAAATAGAAACCGGCACACCTTATATGTTGTATAAAGATGCTGCCAACCGCAAAAGCAATCAACAAAACTTAGGCACCATTAAAAGCAGTAACCTATGTACTGAAATTATGGAGTACACGTCGCCTGAAGAAGTGGCGGTATGTAATCTGGCTTCGCTGGCATTGCCACGCTTTGTAGAAAACGGCAGTTTTAATCACGAAAAATTATATGAGGTTACTTATACCGCTACCATTAATTTAAACCGCATCATTGATCATAATTATTATCCGGTAGAAGAAGCCAGAAATTCAAACCTAAAACACCGCCCCATTGGTTTAGGTGTACAGGGGTTGGCAGATGTGTTTATTTTATTACGCCTGCCTTTTGAAAGTGACTTAGCTAAAATGTTAAATAAAGAAATTTTTGAAACTATTTATTTTGCTGCCATGACAGCCAGTAAAGACCTGGCCATTCAGGAAGGTGCTTATGAAACATTTGCCGGCTCACCCTTATCAAAAGGTATTTTCCAGTTCGATATGTGGGATGCAACCCCTTCTAACCGTTGGAACTGGGAAGCACTGAGGCAGGAAGTAAAACAATATGGCGTTCGCAATTCATTACTGGTTGCACCCATGCCCACAGCCTCTACCTCGCAAATACTCGGCAATAATGAATGTTTTGAACCCTACACTTCTAATATTTATACCAGAAGGGTATTAAGCGGTGAATACATCATAGTAAACAAACATTTACTGAAAGATTTAATTCAATTGGGTTTGTGGAATAACACCATGAAAACGAAGATTATTGCGGCCAATGGTTCTATTCAAAACATAGCAGAAATACCCGCAGATATTAAAGAATTGTACAAAACAGTTTGGGAAATTAAACAAAGAAATATTATTGATATGGCTGCCGACAGAGGTGCATTTATCTGCCAATCGCAATCATTGAATTTGTTTGTAGATGCTCCCAACTCATCCAAACTTACTTCTATGCATTTTTATGCATGGAAAAAAGGCCTTAAAACAGGCATGTATTATCTGCGGTCACAGGCAGCCACACAGGCTGTTCAGTTTACTGTAGAGAAACAGGCAGAAATTACTGCACAACCGGTAATACCAGTGGCAGAAGCTGCAGCCGAAACCGATGTAACAGCCACCATAACAGAAGGCGCTGTTTGCACCATGCAGGAAGGATGTATTAGTTGCGGCTCATAAAATCAGCAAATGGATACTTTTTAAAAAACCGTTATAAATTATATAACTGTTTTTTTATATCAATTAAAATATTGAAGTTTGTTCAATGATTAAAGGCTTTTTTAGACTGAAAGGATAACAGAATATACTTAGGCGAAGAATAACAATGAATTTTACTAAACATCAGAAAAATAAATTCATGGAGAACAACCCAACGCCACATCCTTTGCTTTGCTGGGATATTGTATTAGAAGGAATAGAACGGCGCAAGCAATTAAAAAAAGATTTGGAAGCACTACAAAATATTATGTACCGGAACGAATGGAAAGAAGTGCGTGCTGCTTTTCAGGAAGCCTTAATTTGGGAAGATAAAACCATTATAGTTACCGATACCCAATTAAACATCATTCACGCCACTGAAAACTTACATACCATGAATGGTTATTGGCCCCATGAAGTAATAGGCCAACGCCCAACGCTATTTCAGGGGCCGGCCACTTCTCTTGATACACGTAAAGCCATTAAAATGGCTATTGATGCCTTGCAACCTTTCCAAACCTCATTAGTAAATTATCGTAAAAACGGCAGTATATATACCTGCCATATTGAAGGCTTCCCCATATTCAACCAATCAGGCAGGTTGGTAAATTTTATGGCTATTGAAAAAGCAGCTTAATCAATATTTTTAAACCATTACTTCAGCTATTGACTACTGTATTGTATCAACATAATTTGATTTAATATTGTAGTATGAAGTTAGTTAAAAATATTATTTTCGATTTAGGTGGTGTTTTCATAAACCTCGATTTTCAAAAAACAAATGAGGCATTTCAACAACTAGGTGCCACACAATTCTACAGTTTCTTTTCACAAACCCACTCCAATAGCCTTTTTGCAGCTTTAGAAACCGGCACCATTGCAACACATGATTTTTATGATGCTTTCAGAAAACAAACAGGTATCCTGGCAACAAACAAAGCCATTGCCCATGCCTGGAATGCTATGTTAATTAACTTTCCACCCGAAAGAATTGAATGGCTCAATTTGATACAAAATAAATACGATGTTTTTCTGTATTCCAACACCAATCAAATTCATTACGATTGTTTCATGGAAATGTTTAAACGTGATACCGGCAAAGACAATTTTAACCGCTATTTCAAAAAAGCCTATTATTCTCACAAAATAAAAATGCGCAAGCCGGATGCAGATGGATTTCAACTTATTTTACAGGAACAAAATTTAGCCCCGGAAGAAACTTTATTTATTGATGATACGTTACCTAACATACAAACAGCCCATTCGTTAGGATTACAAACCATACACCTGAAAGCACCACTAACGGTGTTAGATATACCGTTATAACTGTTCTATAATCGAATCACCATGGCTTCATAAGGGCGTAAGGGCATTTTATTTTTTAATGTGATAGTTATAGGTGTTTTTACATAATTGGCCAATACCACTTTTGCTTTAGCAGATAATGTAGGACTACTAAATACCGCATCTTTAGCAGAAAAATTCAATAGTATCAAAAATTTACCGGCAGCATCTTCTCTAAGGTATGCATATACCTGTGGATTGGCTTTATCCAGCAATGTGTATTTGCCATAAACCAGGGTTGGGTTGTTTTTACGCAGTTGTACTAATTTTCTAAAATAATGCAGACAACTATTCGGGTCATTTTCTTCAACAGCAACGTTCACTGTTTTATAATTCGCATTGATGCCAATCCAGGACATTCCGGTTGTAAAACCTGCATTTCTGGAACTATCCCATTGAAAGGGGGTTCTGCCATTATCCCTTGCTCCAAAAGAAAGATTTTTCAGCAGTGCTTGCACATTGCCGCCCGTCATTTGTGTATGCTTGTATTCATCTAATATTACCTGATCCCGATAATCATGAATGGATGAAAATTTGGGATTGGTCATGCCCAATTCATCCCCATTATAATAAAAAGGAGTGCCCCGCATGGTAAGTAAAAAAGTAGAGAGCATTTGTGAGGAATGGGTTCTAAACTGTGGTAGATCATTTCCAAATCTGCTCACCATTCTGGCCTGATCATGATTGGCCAAAAAAACAGCCAGCCACCCACTGTGTTCAAAAGCACTATCCCATTGCGAAAAAATCGATTTAAATTGCAACAAGCTGTATCCGTTAGGCTTCGCAAGGTCTACCCCATTAAAAGCATAAGCAATATTCAGTTCATGCCGGTTACTATCTACCAAATTATGTGCATCTTCAAACGTATTACCGGCACCTTCTGCTACACTCATTACATCGTATTTACTAAAAATTTGCTGGTTCATTTGTTGTAAATAGCTGTGTATATTACCCTGCATGGCATAATAACGTGTAAAATCTTTTTCAAACCCTTTCGGGAACATGGGGAAGGTGGTATCTTTTGCCACAAATTGAAAAGCATCTAACCTAAATCCGTCAATGCCTTTATCAGCCCAAAAGCGCATAATATTGTACACTTCATTTCTAACTTTAGGATTTTCCCAATTTAAATCGGGTTGTTTATCTGAAAAATAATGCAGGTAATAGGCATTGGTGAGTGTATCATACTTCCAGGCATCATGATTAATATCGAACAAACTATAACGATAAGGTGGTTTCCCATTTTCAGCATTCCACCAATGATAATAGTTGCGATAGGGGTTATTTCTTGAACTCCGGCTTTTCTGAAACCATTCGTGTTCGTTGCTACTGTGGTTCACCACCAAATCCATTACCAATTTAATACCTCTGCGGTGCATTCCATTTAACAAAGAATCAAAATCGGCCATCGTCCCAAATTCAGGCAAAATTTTGCGGTAATCGCTTACATCATAGCCATTATCAAAATTGGGCGATTGGTAAATGGGGTTTAACCAAACCACATCAACACCTAAACTTTTAATATAATCTAATTCAGAGATAATGCCTTTTAAATCGCCTACGCCATCGCCGTTGCTATCTTTAAAACTTCTGGGATAAATTTGATACACAATGGCTTCTTTCCACCATTTTTGATTGGCATCTGCTTTTGGTAGTTCAGATTGTGCATTACTATTTTCAGCACAAACAGTGAGACATAATAAAAAAATGGCAAGTATATTTTGTTTCATAAATAGTTTGATGAAAGGATGAAGTATTTAAATAACACAATGTATCAGAAAGCAGAAGCGCATTCCTTTAATATATCCGGCTTTATTTCATTTCTTCAAAATCAATATACTCTTCATCTGCCGGTTTTGTTTTAGAAGATGCAGCTTTAGATGTGGCATTAAAATTATTTTGCGATTCAGCAGCCTGCTGTTGCGCTTGTTGCATGGCATTAATCTTCTGTTTCATTTCAGAAGTAGCTTTGCCAATTGGCACCACCAAATCAAATACAAACTTGTAAATCAGATACAATACACAACTCCAAATAATAATTTTTAACATAGTGGCAAAAATACAATAACAGGGTTTAATTACAACCCTCCGGCCATTTTTTAACCATTTATAATAAGTTCCTATTTCTAATTTGGAGCGTAATCATTTTATCCATTACATTTGCAACGGAAAAAAGAACGATAGAAGGGAACGGAAGCGTTCCCTTCTGCTTTATAGGTATGTCAACACAAACACACATAGAACAAATTACCGGCATTGTAAATAGCATGCTGGAAACCGAGCCTTCATTTTTTTGCGTAGCGGTTAAAGTAAAACCCACACAAAATATAAAGGTGTTTTTAGATGGCGATGAAGGATTGCCCATTGAAAAATGCGTGTACTTTAATAGAAAACTGTATCAATTAATCACAGAAGCGGGTATTTTTCCGGAGGGCGAATTTAGTTTGGAAGTTTCTTCACCCGGCGTTGGTGAGCCGCTAAAACTACACAGGCAATATGTTAAAAATATTGGCAGAAATGTTGAAGTAGTATTTACCGACGACACCATTAAACAAGGTGTTTTGCTGGCCGTGGCAGAACAGGATATTTTATTGGAACATACAACAGGAAAAGGCAAAAAAGCTATCACACAACAAATTTTAATACCATTTACTACTATAAAAACAACAACCGTTCAAATTAAATTTTAATATTCATCAGGCCCGTTTGTATCAACAAAGCCTGAACTACCGCTAAAAAATTGAATTATGGCAAGTATTAATCTTATTGACGCATTTCAGGAATTTAAAGACACCGAAAATCTGGACAGACCTACTTTGATGAAAGTAGTAGAAGATGTTTTTAAAACCTTATTACGCAAAAAATATGGTAGCGACGAAAATTTTGACGTAATTGTAAATGCCGAAAAAGGCGATTTGGAAATCATCCGCCGCCGGATGATTGTAGAAGATGGAGAAGTGCATGACCCACTTGCCGAAATCAGCTATTCAGAAGCCGTTAAAATAGAGCCCGATTTTGAAGTAGGCGAAGAATTGTATGAAGAAGTTGATATGCTCGACTTTGGCCGCCGTGCTATTTTAGCTGCCAAACAAACTTTGGCCAGCCGTATCAACGATTTAAAAAAGAATGTACTGGTAAAAAAATACAGCGATCGCATTGGTGAAATCATTTCTGCCGATGTGCATCAGGTTTGGAAAAAAGAAGTTTTATTAATGGATGAAGAAGAGAATGAATTAATTTTGCCAAAATCTGAACAAATACCACAAGACTTTTTCCGCAAAGGCGAAACCATACGTGCAGTTGTTGCAAGAGTTGATTTAAAAAACAATTCCCCTGTCATCATACTTTCACGAACCAGCCCTTTATTCTTAGCCAAACTTTTAGAAATAGAAGTACCGGAAATTTTTGACGGACTAATATCAATCAAGAAAATTGTTCGTGAGCCGGGTGAAAGAGCAAAAGTAGCAGTAGAATCTTATGACGACAGAATTGACCCCGTTGGTGCCTGTGTAGGCATGAAAGGAAGTCGTATTCATGGAATTGTACGTGAATTGAAAAACGAAAATATTGATGTTATTAATTACACCAATAATATCCAGCTACTCATTCAACGCTCTTTAACACCTGCTAAAATCAGCTTCATGAATATTGATACAGAGAAGAAGCAGGCTGATGTTTATTTGAAAGCTGATCAGGTATCGCTTGCCATTGGCCGAAGAGGCGTAAATATTAAATTAGCTTCTGAACTAACCGGATATACTTTAGATGTGTTTAGGGAAGATGAAGAAAAAACAGATGAATTTGACATTGACCTGGAAGAATTTAGCGATGAAATTGAACCCTGGGTAATTGAAGCATTCAAAAAAGTAGGATGCGATACGGCCCGCAGTGTTTTAAATTTAAATGAAGATGAACTGGAAAGAAGAACCGATCTGGAAAAAGAAACCATTGCCGAAGTAAGAAGAATTTTACAGGCCGAATTTGATAACGATGAAGCATAAAACCTTTCTTTTTTAATACCATAAAAAAAGTTTATGCAAAAACTTGAGTATTTTAAAGCAACATATTAGGCCATAAACGGTCTTATATATACATTTGAACGTTGCCTTTAACAAAAAGGCGCGGATGGATTAAATAAAACGGAATGTCAGAACTGAAATTACCACGATTATTAGCAGCAGCCAAAGAGTTTAATGTTGGTCAGGATACCATTATTGAATTTTTGGGGAAGAGAGGTTTTAACAAAGAGGAGCTGAAACCAACAGCCAAACTTTCGGTAGAAATGTATCTTGCCCTTCAGGCCGAATTCCAAAGTGATAAACAAGCTAAGAATAAAGCTGATCAGGTAGAAATACCTAAAATTGCTCCGGCAGAACCAAGAAAAAGAAAGGAAGAAGAAGAAGTAAGTTTTAAAAAAGAGGAAAAAAAATCACTCCCCAAAGAAGAACTTAAGGAAACATTGAAAGAAACAGAATCGGAATCTGTTCAGAAAAAAACTACACCAGCCGAAGTTCCTACCGTTGAATTACCATCTGAACCTATTCTTACAGAAGCGCCCATCATCCAGGAAAAGCATCCCGAACCGGAAGTAATTGTACCCGAAAAATCTGCAGAAGATGACTTTATTAAGTTAGAGGTTCCCGAAATAGAAGGGCCTAAAATTATTGCAAAGATTGATTTAGATGCAATAGATACTTCTACCAGACCTAAAAAATCTTCCAGAAAGAAAGAAGATACATCCGATAAAAAGGAACCGATAGTTGAAAGTACTACCCCGGTTACTCCACGTGTTCAACCCGAAGAAATTACGGTTGTTGCTAAAGAAGAACAACCCACAGCAACACCTGTAACCAATATAGAATCCAACATTCCACACCAGGATGGTGCACCGGTTATTGAAAATATTGAAGTGGAAAAATTAACCGGCCCCAAAATATTAGGGAAAATACAATTGCCAATTGACAGTGACACCCGGCCCAAACCTTCTTCACGTGAAGAAAGCCGTAAGCAACGCAAACGCATTCCGCTAAACAAAGTAGGTGGTAACCAACCCGGAGGACAATTTAACCGCGAACCCAAAGCAGGTGGCGGCCCACGTCAGGGTAATGTAGCTGCAGGTACTACTGTTAATGCAGGCGGTACACCGGTTACAGGACCCAACCGGCCCATACAACCCGCTAATAACCGCAATAATCAGCCGCAAGGTGGTGGCGGAACAGGTGGCAACCGGAACAACAATAACCGACATACCCCACACCAACGAGGTGCCGGACGTGATCATAGAAAAGAAGAAAAAGAAATTGACGCAAAAGATATTCAGGAAAAAATAAAAGAAACGCAGGCTAAATTAGCCGGTGCAGGTGGCAGAGGTAAAAGCCTAAAAGCAAAATATCGCCGTGCCAAACGAGATGAAGCTGCCGAATCAATGGGCGAATTATCGGAAGATAATAAACTACAGGTAACAGAATTTATCAGCGTAAGCGAACTGGCCAATTTAATGGACGTAAGTTTTGCAGATGTAATTGGTAAATGTATGAACCTGGGCATTATGGTGTCTATTAACCAACGCCTTGATGCAGAAGTAATTGAATTAGTGGCTAGTGAATTTGGCTATGAAGTAGAATTTATTGGCGTGGATGACGTGGATGAATTAAATGAGGAAGAAGAAGAGGAAGATACCCAAAACTTAGTAAGCCGCCCACCAATAGTAACCATTATGGGCCACGTTGACCATGGTAAAACCTCATTACTCGATTATATTAGAAATGCCAATGTAGTTGCAGGTGAAGCAGGCGGTATTACCCAGCACATTGGTGCGTATGAAGTTACCTTACCCGAAAGTGGCAAACACATTACATTTTTAGATACACCCGGACACGAAGCCTTTACCGCTATGCGTGCTAGAGGTGCAAAAGTTACAGACATTGCAGTTATTGTTATTGCAGCAGATGATGCCGTAATGCCACAAACCAAAGAGGCCATTAGCCACGCACAAGCTGCCAATGTACCCATGATTTTTGCCATCAATAAAATTGATAAAGAAGGCGCCAATCCACAAAAAATATATGAACAACTTTCCAATATGAATATTTTGGTGGAAGAGTGGGGTGGAAAATACCAAAGTCAAGAACTGAGTGCCAAACAAGGTTTAAATGTTGATTTACTTTTAGAAAAAATATTGCTGGAAGCAGAATTGTTAGATCTGAAAGCCAACCCCAATAAAGAAGCATCCGGCTCTATTATAGAAGCCACTTTAGATAAAGGTCGCGGCTATGTAGCTACTATTCTGGTTCAAAATGGCACCCTTAAACAAGGTGATATTATTGTAAGTGCACAATATTATGGCCGTGTTAAAGCCATGTTTAACGAACGGAATCAAAAAATTACAGAAGCACCTCCATCAACACCCGCAGTTATTTTAGGCTTAAATGGTGCACCACAGGCCGGTGAAAAATTTAAAGTATATAAAGGTGAATCTGAAGCCAAAGAATCTGCCAATAAACGGGCACAATTAATGCGTGAACAGGGACTTAGAGCACGTAAACATATTACCCTAGATGAAATTGGACGTAGATTAGCTTTGGGTAACTTTAAAGAATTAAATATTATCATCAAAGGTGATGTGGATGGTTCAATAGAAGCATTGAGCGATTCTTTACAAAAACTTTCTACCGCTGAAATTGCAGTGAATGTTGTACACAAAGCAGTGGGTCAGATTTCAGAAAGTGATGTATTGCTGGCTACCGCTTCTGATGCCATTTTAATTGGCTTCAATGTTCGCCCATCGGCACAAGCTGCCCGTCTGGCACAAAATGAGGGCGTAGAAATTAAAATGTACTCCATTATTTACAATGCTATTGAAGAAGTGAAGAGCGCCATGGAGGGTATGTTGGAACCCAAAATTCAGGAAAAAGAAGTGGCCACCGTTGAAGTACGCGAAGTATATAAATTTGATAAAGCTACCGTTGCAGGTTGCTTTGTTTTAGAAGGCCGTATAAAAAGAGATGCAAAAATCAGATTGTTTAGAGATGGCATCTTAATTTATCCACGTCAGGAAGGTGCATTTGCTGAATTAGGCAGTTTAAAAAGATATAAAGATGATGTAAAAGAAGTGCCCTCTAATATGGAGTGCGGCTTAACCATTAAAAATTATACTGATTTAGCAGTAGGTGATACCATTGTAGCTTATGAAGAAGTAGAAATAAAACGTACATTATAACCATACTTTCCTATCATTTGCTTCAGGATGTAGCGGGTAAGCCTGCCTGAAGCAAATTTTTTTGTTAAAAGCTTTAGCAGTGAGCAGTTTCACACAGTTTAGAAGTACTTTTGAAACACACAATACCTAAATATTTTATCCTGAATAGCATGCAGGAATAAACATTTTTAAATAAATGAAATAGCCTTGCAGGTGATACATAGTAAAAAATTATGAAGCAGTTTTTATTAGTAAGCATTCTTTTCTTTTCCGTATCTGCCACTATAAAAGCGCAGGTACAAAAAGTAGTAGCCGATAAAATTGTTGCCCAGGTTGGCGATAAAATTATTTTACGATCAGATGTAATGAATGCTATTTCAGATGCCAAACGTCAGGGTCAGGAAGCATCATTACCTCCACATCCTGAATGTGCCTTTTTAGAAGCACAACTCATTCAAAAAGCATTGGTTTTACAAGCTGAAAAAGATTCACTCGTTGTTTCTGATGAAGATTTGGATGCAGCTTTAGACAATCAAATCAGAGGTTTTATCAGAGAATATGGTTCGAAAGAAGTACTGGAGGAAATTGCAGGTAAAACCATTTATCAAATTAAAGAAGATTTCAGGCCGGCATTCAGAGACAGAAAATTAGCCGACCAGATGCGCAATAAAATTCTGGAGAACGTAAAAGTTACTCCCAATGAAGTAAAAGCATATTTCGATAAAATTCCAAAAGACAGTCTCCCATTTTTTGAAAGCGAAATTGAAGTGAGCCAAATTTTGGCACAGCCAAAAGCGAATAAAGAAGTAGAAGATTATGTATCAAAAGATTTATACAGCTATAAAAAACAAGTTGAATCGGGCCAGAAAAGATTTGATCAGTTAGCAAAGCTATATTCTGATGATGTGGAAACAGAAAAACAAGGTGGTTTATTACACCTGAACAGAAACGATAAATTCTGGGATCCTACATTTTTGGCCACTGTATTTAAATTGAAGGAAGGTCAAATTTCTCCGGTTATTAAATCAAAATTTGGTTTACACATCATTCAATTAGTAAGCCGTTCCGGCGATGATGCTGTAGTACGCCACATTCTTAAAATTCCACCGGTAACACAAACAGAAATTGATTTATCCGTTCAAAAATTAGACTCGGTTCGTAATTTAATTGAAACCAAACAAATGACTTTCGGTGAAGCTGTTAACCGCTTTAGCGACGATGATAACAGCAAATTTACCGGCGGTCAAATTCAGGGAAGGGATGGCAGTTCATACATTACCATTGATCAGTTACCCGATAAAGACTTAATTCCATTATTAAAAACACTGAAGCCCGGACAAATATCGCAACCACAAGTTTATACCGACGACCGGGGCAGAAAAATGGTACGATTGGTTTATCTGAAAACCAGAACAGAGCCACATCGCGAAAACCTGAAAGAAGATTATAACAAAATTGCCCAGCAGGCGCTGGAAGATAAAAAACAATCGAAATTAGAACAATGGTTTAACGATCATTTACCTAATTTCTACATTACTATCGATAAAGAATTTAAAGGTTGCAAATCGTTGGATGAGTGGTGGAAATATGCTGCCAGAAATTAAAAGTTGTAGCATATCTAGTTCAATCCACTTTCTTCAAACATATTCAAAACCATTTTACCAACAGTAGAAATGGTTTTTTATTTTTTAAAAGAGGGCAATCTAGCTGCAATAAAAAAATTGCAGAATTACAGCCCACTTTGTATCATTACACCAACTGTACACCGTTATTTTAAAGTAAATTCAAAATTTATACGGTAGCAACTTCGGCCTCTTTCAACAATTGCAGATGCGCCTGAAACAAATTGCTCAACAAATTTTCAGATTTTTTTTCAGTACCAATCAAATCCTGTAAACTCACTTTATCTAATAATTGATCAATGGAGAACTGTACCATTTGCCACAATGAACGAACAGAACAATCTACCGAATTATTGCAAAAACGCATAGAGCCAGAATACGTACCGCAAAACTCTTTTGAAAACAATGCCCCACCCAATGATTTTAATACCTTATTTACATTAATTTCAGATGCAGGTCGGGCCAAAACATAGCCGCCCACATTACCGGGTGTACTATTAATATATCCTGCCTTCCGCAACAATCGGGTTAATTTAGCCACATAAGCCATTGTTAAACCCTCGGCAACACTCAGTGCTTGTATGCTCATGCTTTCACTATCCTTACACCTTGCAATGCGGAGTAAAATACGAAAACCATATTCTTCCTGTGAAGTTATTTTCATGTTGCAATTTTTTAAGGTAAGCGTACAGATTTAAAATATATTAAAAAATAATTTATTTTCAGTATTAAATTTGAATGCTGGCGTTACATAAATCCTAAAGTAAGTTGAGCAGCCTCACTCATCATGCTTCTATCCCATGGCGGATCCCAAACTACTGAAACATGCACATCATTTACCCCTTCAATAGCACGCACTTTTTGGTCAACTTCAATTGGTAATTCCTGAGCAGCCGGACAGCTGGGTGCAGTTAAAGTCATTACAATCTGCACATTGTTAATAGGCAGAATTTCAACTTCATAAATCAGACCCAGCTCGAAAATATCTACCGGAATTTCCGGATCGTATATTTCATGTAAAACTTCAATCACTTTTTCTTTTAATACTTCTGGTTCCATAGTTTTCCTTTTTCAGGAGTTAATAGATTGAAACGCCAATGCATAATGTTTCATTTGCTGAATCATGGCACGCAAACCATTGGAACGAGTTTGTGCCAAATGTGTCATCATGCCTATTTCTTGCAAAAAATCTAATTGTGCTTGTAAAATTTCCTGAGGTGTAACACCGGATAAAACTTTAATCAGCAAACTCACCAATCCTTTTACAATTACCGCATCACTATCTGCTTTAAAAAATACTTTCCCATCTGAATAATTGGCTACTAACCAAACAGTTGACTGGCAGCCTTTAATGATATTTTCTGCTAACTTATATCGCTCATCCAGCGGTGGAAGTTTTTTACCCAGTTCAATGATGTATTCATATTTTTCTTCCCAGCTATCCAATAAAGCAAATGCTTCAATTATTTCTGCCTCTCTTGCTGCAATAGTGCTTGATTCACCCATATTATAAAAGCATTTTAATTGATTTTTGAATGCCGTTAATTAGCCGGTCTACTTCTTCCATTGTATTATATGCGGCAAAAGAAGCACGAACCGTTCCGGGAATACCCAAACGGTGCATTAAGGGTTGTGTACAATGATGCCCGGTTCTAACTGCAATGCCCTGATTATCTAATAAAACACCCATATCTTGCGGATGAATATTGTTTACCAGAAAAGAAATAACTCCGGTTTTATTTTCAGCCGTTCCATAAATGCGCAAATTTGGAATTTGGAGCATTTGATTTGTAGCATATTCCAATAATTCTTTTTCATGTTGGTGTATCATTGCAATATCGGTTTCACGCATAAAATCAATCGCTGCCTTTAATGCAATGGTATCAGCAATGTTTGGGGTGCCTGCTTCGTATTTGTACGGCAATTCAGCATAAATAGTTTTGGCAAAACTTACTTCTTTTATCATTTCGCCGCCTCCCATAAATACGGGCATTGCTTCTAACAAAGCCATTTTACCATACAAAACACCAACGCCTGTTGGAGCATAAATTTTATGTCCTGAAAAAACATAAAAGTCACAATCCATTTTTTGTACATCAATATCTAAATGAACAGTAGCCTGAGCGCCATCCACTAACACAAGCGCACCAGCCTTGTGTGCCATTTGTATGATTTCAGATATCGGATTAATGGTGCCTAAACTATTCGATACATAAGTAATGGCAACCAATTTCGTTTTAGACGTTAGTAGTTGCCGGTATACATCTAACAACAACTCACCTTCATCGCTAATGGGAATAACCTTTAATACTGCTTTTTTTTCTTCACAAAGTATTTGCCAAGGCACAATATTGGAGTGATGTTCCATTTCAGAAATGATGATTTCATCACCCTCCTGAATATTTTTTCTTCCCCATGTATTAGCAACCAGATTGATTGACTCAGTGGTACCTCGTGTAAAAATTATTTCTTCGCTACAAGATGCATTGATAAAAACCTGTACTGCTGTGCGTGTTGCTTCATAAGCAGCCGTTGCTTCTTCTGCAAGTGTATGAATACCTCTGTGAATATTGGCATTTGAGTGCATATAATAACGGCTCAATGCATCAATAACAACCATTGGCTTTTGTGTAGTTGCAGCATTATCGAGATATACGATAGGCTTGTTATGAATAGTGCGGTTCAATATTGGGAATTGTTTCCGAATATCTTCCACCTGCAATCTATTCAATATAAGGGTTGATGTTTCCATAATGATATCAGCTGATTTGAACGGAGAGCCTGTTTACAATAAGTGCTTCAATGTGTTCGCGTAATGATTCAATTTTAATTTTTTCAATAACATCGTTTGCAAATGCCTGCAACAACATAGCTTTAGCCTGTGCAGCATCAATACCACGGGAACGCAGATAAAACAAAGCTTCCTCATCTAACCTTCCTATAGTACATCCATGAGAACATTTAACATCGTCAGCAAAAATTTCTAACTGAGGTTTGGTATTTACACTGGCCCTTGCACTCAACAAAATATTTTTATTACTCTGGTATGCATTGATTTTTTGAGCCTGTGGCCGCACATAAATTTTCCCGCTAAAAACGCCTGTTGTTGCTTCATCCATTACACCTTTATACAACTCATTACTAAAGCAATGGGGTTCTCTGTTATCAACCAATGTATGATTATCAGTATGTGTATTCCCTTTCAACAAATACAAGCCATACATATGTGCCTCATTACCTGGTGTTTCCATAATAATATTGGTGTTGTTACGAACTATGCCACCATCTAAAGTAACCACTACGGTATGCACATAGCTTTTGCCAATTTGGCGAATATGGGTTGTGTTTACCTGATTGGCTACTGCAATATCATTTTGTAGTTTATAATATTCAAACACCGCATTGCCTGCAACCACCACTTCCATTACTTCATTTGTAAAACTATCTGAACTACCTGCAGTTTTATATGTTTCAACCAACTTCAATTCAGCTGATTCTGCCAGGTATATCAAACTGCGGGGCTGAGCCAGAACCGGATTTTGAACAGTATCGGCAATATGATAAATATACAATGGCAGTGCTACCTGTACTTTTTTGGGAACATACACAAATACACCACCGTTAATGAAAGAGGTATTTAGTGCATGAATACCATCCTGCAAATACAAACTGCTTTTACCCAAGTGCTCTTTCAAAATATCAGAAAAACGTATATCATTGGCTGCTTCTTCCATTGATAAAATAACCAGTTCATTGGCTGCAGAACGAATATTAGAAAGCAACGGATTGTACAAACCATTTACAAATACCAATTCGTTGGCTGTTGCACTATCAGGCAAGCGAAATGTATTAACAGACGCCTGATTAATAGTTGAAATTTTTTCTGAAAAAATGTATGACTGTTTAAATAAATGACTGACCGGAGTATACCGCCACTCTTCATTTTTATATGATGGTATACCTACATTTTGATAGGTTTGAAAACCTTTTTGTCTAACCTCATTCAACAACACATTTGGATGCGATGATTGCAATGTGCCAAACTTTTCATTTATATACGCCGTTTGTAAAATTGCCATATTACTGGAATATTTTTGGAATTGATTTTAAATAGTTGTAGCCCCAAACTCTTCTTTAATATAGTCGTAGCCTTGGTCTTCCAGAGTTAGTGCTAACTCCTTGGTTCCTGATTTTACAATACGTCCCTTATACAAAACATGTACAAAATCGGGTTGTAAATAATCCAATAAACGTTGATAATGGGTAATAACAATAATAGCGTTGTCTTTATTTCGCAGTTTATTTACACCACTGGCCACTATTCGTAAGGCATCAATATCCAATCCTGAATCTGTTTCATCCAAAATAGTGAGCTTCGGTTCAAGCATCGCCATCTGAAAAATTTCATTCTTCTTTTTTTCACCGCCTGAAAAGCCTTCATTCACTGATCGTGTCAGCAGGGCTTTATCAATTTCAACCAACTGCATTTTTTCTTTCATTAATTTCAAAAAAGCTACGGCATCTAAGGGTTCTAAGCCATGGTATTTTCTTTTTTCATTTAAAGCAGTTTTAATAAAATTGGTAGTGCTTACACCCGGAATTTCAACCGGATATTGGAAGGCAAGAAACAACCCTTCTCTGGCTCTTTCTTCAGGCGAAAGTTCCAACATATTTTTCCCAAGAAACTCAATTGAGCCCTCAGTTACTTCATACTCTTCCCTTCCTGCCAGTACAGATGCCAGCGTACTTTTACCCGAACCATTCGGACCCATGATGGCGTGTACTTCGCCGGGTTGAATATCAAGATTGATTCCTTTTAAAATTTCTTTACCTTCAATAGCAGCATGAATGTTTTGAATAGATAACATATTATTAAAATGTAATTAATGAAAAAATTAGTTTTAACCAACACTTCCTTCCAGACTGATAGCCAGCAGTTTTTGTGCTTCTACAGCAAATTCCATAGGCAATTGATTCATCACTTCTTTTGCAAAGCCCGTAACAATGAGCGCTACGGCAGCTTCAGTATCAATACCGCGTTGACGGCAGTAAAAAAGCTGGTCTTCACCAATTTTAGAAGTGGTGGCCTCATGTTCAATAACAGCTGATGGATGCGCAGCTTCTATGTAAGGAAAGGTATGTGCACCACACTGATCGCTCAAAAGCAAAGAATCGCACTGAGAAAAATTACGGGCATTGATGGCATTTTTACCCACCCGAACCAATCCGCGATAACTATTCTGGCTTTTGCCAGCTGAAATACCTTTTGATACAATTCGGCTACGGGTGTTTTTGCCCAAATGAATCATTTTGGTACCGGTATCGGCTTGCTGTAAATGATTGGTAAGTGCTACTGAATAAAATTCGCCAACAGAATTATCGCCTTTCAAAATTACACTAGGATATTTCCAAGTAATGGCAGAACCTGTTTCTACCTGCGACCAAGATATTTTAGCATATTCGCCTAAGCAAATACCTCTTTTGGTAACAAAATTGTAAATACCTCCGGCACCATTGGCATCGCCTGGATACCAGTTTTGTACAGTCGAATATTTAATTTCGGCTTTGCGATGCGCCACCAATTCAACCACAGCGGCATGTAATTGATTTTCATCCCGTTTAGGGGCAGTACAACCTTCCAGATAACTTACATAAGATTCTTCTTCTGCCACAATCAGTGTTCTTTCAAACTGACCTGTATTTTCAGTATTTATTCGGAAATAAGTAGATAATTCCATGGGGCAACGAACCCCTTTGGGAATATAGCAGAATGAACCATCGGTAAAAACAGCACTATTCAGGGCTGCAAAATAATTATCGGTCATGGGCACTACAGAGCCTATATATTTTTGGACCAGCTCCGGATGGTTTTGAATGGCCTCGCTCATAGAGCAAAAAATAATACCCACTTCGGCCAATTGTTTTTTAAAGGAAGTAGCTACAGACACACTGTCCATTACCACATCCACAGCCACACCGGTTAATCGTTTTTGCTCATTAATCGATATCCCCAATTTCTCGAAGGTTTTCAGTAATTCGGGATCTACTTCATCCAATCCGTTTAAGGCCTTTTTCTTTTTGGGAGCAGCATAATAAATAATATCCTGGAAATTAATAGGTGGATATGTTACATTGGGCCATTGGGGCTCTTCCATTTTTAGCCAGTGGGCAAAAGCTTTTAACCGCCAGTTCAGCATCCATTCAGGCTCATTTTTTTTCTTTGAAATGAGCCGTACAATTGATTCATCAATTCCTTTTGGAACAGTATCTGTTTCAATGTCTGTAACAAACCCGTACTTGTACTCTGAACCAATGGTTTGTTCCAAAACATCCATTTCTTCTTTCATTCTACCTGTTTTTTTATCGTGAAGAGCAATTCGGTAACAACTGCAAAGTTAACAGCTTTTTACTGTTTGTACAAAATAGTATAAACAGAAAATTAAATTTTCTGCATTTCAAAAGTAGGCTCCCGTTGGTTAGTTTTTATAAAAATTTAAAAAAGCACGATTGACTGATGCTTCTAAAATTCCCTTTTTGATTGAAAATAAGAAAAATTTGAAAAATTGCATGTATGTACATACATTTGTGTTATGAAATTAGAACAAGCCATACAAAGTAATAAATTTAAAGACGAGGTGCATAAATCGGCATTGAACATTTTATATACTGCCTGGTGGTTAAAAACCCAATCGGCCATTATTTTAAAGCAATTTGGCATTACACATGAACAGTTTAATGTACTGCGTATTTTAAAAGGGAAACATCCGGATGACATGTGCGTAAGAGACATTGCAGGAAGGATGATTGAAAAAAACTCAAATGTGCCCAGAATTATAGACAGACTGGAACTAAAAAAATTGGTAGAACGCAAGCAATCACAAATTGACAAACGTGAAACGGTAATTCATTTAACACCATTAGGTGTAAATCTTTTAGAAAAATGCAGTGAGGCGATAGATACACACCGAGCCACTGAATTTGCAATAAATAATGAAGAAGCAAGGCAACTCAATGCATTACTCGAAAAAATCCGATCGAAAGAAGTATAAAAATTTTTTAAGTAGATAGATGTACATACATATAATTAACAAAATAAGCACATTCAAAATTTAAAGTATTAAAACATGAAAACCATTTTACATACAGCGGCTTCAAGAGGTCATGCACAACATGGCTGGTTAAACAGCTGGCATACCTTCAGTTTTGCAGATTATTATAATCCGGAACGTATGCATTTTGGTGCATTAAGGGTTTTAAATGATGATACTGTTGCTCCGGGAATGGGCTTTGGAGCGCATCCACACCAAAATATGGAAATCATATCAATACCCCTGCATGGTGATTTACATCATAAAGACAATACGGGCCGTGATGCCATTATTAAAGAAAATGATGTACAGATAATGAGCGCAGGCAGTGGCATTGTGCACAGCGAAACCAATGCCAACAAAGACAAACAGGTACAGTTTTTACAAATATGGGTAATGCCTAAAAATTTAAATATTGCGCCCAGGTATCAGCAAATCACATTACAGCAGGAAGATTTATTGAACCGTTTAAAAACCATTGTTGCACCCAATGATGAAAATGCATTA
This sequence comes from Hydrotalea sp. GW822-HT8A01, assembly GCF_058798575.1. Classification (NCBI taxonomy): domain Bacteria; kingdom Pseudomonadati; phylum Bacteroidota; class Chitinophagia; order Chitinophagales; family Chitinophagaceae; genus Hydrotalea; species Hydrotalea sp. GW822-HT8A01. Next base: position 1,375,794 of record NZ_CM179506.1, on the reverse strand, counting down.
TGGATCAATCAGGATGCATGGTTCAGCATGGGCAAATTTTCAAAAGATACTACGATCGAGTATCGTTTGCAGAACAAGAACCATGGCGTTTACATTTTTATGATAGAGGGTGCCGCAAATGTTAACAAAATAACATTAAACAAAAGAGATGCGCTGGGGGTTTCAGCAACCGATAACATTCCATTGTCTGTTCAGGCAGGCTCACATATTTTATTAATGGAAGTGCCCATTTTGCAATAAATATAAAACATACAAAAAAACATGTCAACAAAAAATATTCAGCGACTTATTTCCGGTAACCCTACCCAAGTTGGTAGTATTGATGTGCTGGAATTACTGCCCAACAGCGGCAATTTTTTTGATCCTTTTTTAGTATTCCATCATGGCATAGCCAAAGCAGACCCTGCCATTCCCATCCGTTTGCAGGGTGTTGGTCCACACCCACATCGTGGCTTTTCGGCTATTAGCTTTATTTATAAAGGAGGTGTGCATCACCAGGATAGCCGGGGCAATAATCATGTAGTATATGCAGGCGGTACCCAATGGATACATGCAGGAATGGGTATTATTCACAGCGAACGCCTACCTGCCGATATTTTTGAACACGGCGGTGTACAGGAATTGTTACAGGTTTGGATTAATACACCTGCAGCCTATAAAATGGATCAGCCGCATTATTATCCCGCAACGCAAGCGGAAACACCCTCCATTCAAACATCAGATGGTTTAACCAACATCTTAATCCCCTCCGGAGAACTGGATGGCATTAAAGGTATCATTCCAACTTTTACACCAGTCAATACATGGATGGTGCAAATGAAAAAAGGCGGTGTGTATACTTTTCATATTCCGGCTACACACCAATCGCTGGTGTATGTATTAAGTGGGGCCATATTATTCAATTCCAACACAAGCATTGCTGCCCGCCGGTTAGCATTGTTGCAGCAAAATGGAACAACATTTACCATTGATGCTATCGAAGACAGTAATTTATTTATTGGCAGTGGCGAACCTTTGAACGAGCCCATTGCGGCACACGGCCCTTTTGTAATGAATACACAAACAGAAATTTTACAATCGTTTAAAGATTACCAAATGGGCAAAATGGGGGTTTTAATTGAAGCAACATCTTAAATACAAACACATATTTATTCATTAAACTTTAAAAACAAAAAAAATGGCCACTTACAAAATTGATGCAGCACACAGTGAAGTAACATTTAAAGTAAAACACCTGATGATTTCAAGTGTAACCGGAAAATTTCAGCAATTCGACGGGAGTTTACAAGTTGTGAAAGATGATTTTACCGATGCAAAAATCAACTTTGAAGCCGATGTAAACAGCATTACTACTGGCAATGAACAAAGAGACGGGCATTTAAAAAGTGATGATTTTTTTGCAGCCGACAAATTTCCAAAGCTGCTTTTCCAATCAACCGATATTAAGAAAGTAAATGATGAAAAATACAGCTTAACCGGCAACCTAACCATTAGAGATATTACCAAAACCGTGACTTTAGATGTTTCTTACGGCGGTCAGATTGTGGACCCTTGGGGACAAACCAAATTGGGTTTTGAAGTAGAAGGAAAAATTAATCGTAAAGATTTTGGCCTTACCTGGAGCGCCACTACCGAAACTGGCGGTATAGTAGTAAGTGATGAAGTGAAATTACACATGAATTTTGAGCTGGCAAAACAAGCCTGATAGCATGCACAATACCCATTTCAAAATAATGGCAGGATGAACATTTGCTATTCATCCTGCTTTATTCCGGAAATAAAAACCATAAAAGCAACTTTCCAACACATTTGCTGTTGAATTAAGCAACAAATATTGATTATGAATATTGAAATTATTTCAGGCAGTCCCAGAAAAGATAGTGTTACCCAAAGACTATCCATTTATTTAAAGAATTATTTGGCAGAAAATACAGCACATACTGTACAAATGATTGATGTAAAAGATTGGGAAATAGGGCTTTTACAGCAGGTATATACTTCAGAAGAGCATGCTCCTGAACATCTAAAACCATTGGCCAGGAGAATTTTTGCAGCCGATGCCTTTATTTTGGTAACCCCCGAATACAATGGCAGCTATTCCGCCGCATTGCAAAATTTATTGGATCACTTCCCCAAACAACCACATAAAACGTTTGGCATTGTTACCGCATCAACCGGTGCATTGGGTGGTATGCGCAGCGCACAGCAATTACTGTTGCTGGTACCCGCCCTGTTTGGCATAGTTTCTCCCTATTTATTGGTAACCCCTTTTGTTGATCAAAAATTTAGCCCCGAAGGCAAACTATTGGATAGCAGTTTTCAAAAAAACATCGACAATTTCATCAAAGAATTTTTATGGCTTGCAGAAAGTTTGCACCCCGAAACGGTAACTTCCTATAATTAACCTTTCAATAAAGTGGCGGAGTTGTAACTTCGCCACTTCTTTTTATAAACTTTACATGAGCGACGAAATAAAACACGAATGCGGTTTGGCATTCATCCGGTTACGCAAACCCTTATCATTCTATCTGGAAAAGTACGGAACGGCCCTTTACGGTTTAAACAAATTGTACCTTTTAATGGAAAAGCAACACAACCGTGGGCAGGATGGCTCCGGTATTGCTTCCGTAAAATTAAATGTACCCAATGGCTATGCATTTTTAAACAGAATGCGCAGCGCTGTTCCACAATCTATTGCAGAAATATTTTATAGAATTGGTTTAGAAGTACAAGAACTGGAAAAATACCAGAAAGACATTACACAACAGCCCGAATTATTAAAAGGTCATTTACCCATGCTGGGCGAACTAATGTTAGGCCATTTGCGGTATGGTACCCAGGGAAAAAACAATGCAGAATTTTGCCACCCTTTTATAAAAAGAGATTTATTACCAGGAAGGAATTTAGCCTTAGCCGGCAATTTTAATTTGGTGAATACGGAAGAACTGTATCAATTGCTGAATATTGAACCCGGCGAATTTCAAAAACAAAGCGATTTGGCTGCCATGATGGAAGTGGTGCATCATTTTTTGGTAAAAGAAGATGAAGCAAACCCCAACCAGGCCTCCATAACACAAGTGCTAAAAAAAGCAACACCATTGTTTGATGGTGGATATACTTTTGGCGGATTAACAGGTAACGGTTACAGCTTTGTGATGCGTGATGCACATGGCATAAGACCTGCCTATTATTTTGTGCATGATGAATTTATTGTGGCAGCCAGTGAAAGGGCCGCCATACGCACTACTTTTAATGTGGGCGAAAATGAAGTAAAAGAATTAATGCCCGGTTGTGCTTTAATTGTAAATGATGATGGGAAATATGCCATTGAACAAATTTTACCCCCAAAGGAAAGAAGAGCCTGCTCTTTCGAACGCATTTATTTTTCACGTGGCAGCGATGAAAAAATTTACCGCGAAAGAATTGCCTTAGGGCACCATCTAAGCAAAACAGTATTAGAAAGCATTGATTATAATTTAAAACAAACCATTTTTTCATACATACCCAATACCGCAGAAGTAGCATTTTATGGCTTAGTAAAGGGAATGGAAGAATACCTGAACCAAATTAAAATTCAACGCATTTTAAGTTGGGGCAATGATTTTACGGAAGATAAACTGCAGGAAATGATTAACCGTAAAATAAGACAGGAAAAAATAGCGATTAAAGATGTGAAGCTGCGCACTTTTATTACAGAAGACAATAGCCGAAATGAAATGGTGCAGCACGTCTATGATATTACTTACGGTACCGTAAAAAAACAGGAAGACACTTTAGTAGTTATTGACGATAGTATTGTAAGAGGTACTACTTTAAAAGAAAGCATTATAAGAATGTTGGCCCGTTTAGAGCCTAAAAAAATTATTGTAGTTTCTTCAGCCCCGCAAATACGTTACCCGGATTGCTATGGAATTGACATGAGCAAAATGGGCGATTTCATTGCTTTTAAAGCAGCCCTTTCATTGCACAAAAAACGGGATATTGAAGCCGATCTGGAGCAGTTGTTCCAAACCTGCAAAGAAATGGAACGCAACAATCAGTTACATACCGAAAATATGGTTCGGCAGGTGTATAAACCCTTTAGTACAGAAGAAATATCGGCTGAAATTGCCCAATTAATTACGCCTTCTGAATTAAATTTAGATGTAGAAGTGATTTTTCAAACCATTGAAGATTTGCATGAATCATGCCCTACCAATACCGGCGACTGGTATTTTACTGGCAACTATCCCACCCCTGGTGGCAACAAGGTTTGCAATAAAGCTTTTATGAATTACATGGAAGGGAAAAATGTAAGAGGCTATTAATTAAACGCTAAATGCATCATGAAGCAATTATTAATTATTCGGCATGCCAAAAGTAGTTTGGATGCACTTACTGATTTTGACCGACCTTTAAACAATAGAGGGCAAATGGAGGCTGCTGAAATGGCCCAAAAACTCATTGCAGAAAATATTACGGTAGATGCTTTTATTTCAAGCCCGGCTTTAAGAGCCATAAGCACTGCCTCTTATTTTTTAGAAGCCTTTCAACAAAAGGGAAAATTGTTGTACAATCAAATTACTGAAGCACCCGAATTGTACGACGCCGAATTAGATACTTTTTTTCATGTTACTGAAAAATTAGATGATGCCATTCAGTCAGCCGCCTTGTTTTCACACAATCCGGGCATTACAGAGTTTGCCTACAAATGTTCCTCTTTTAAACAAGAAATAGTGCCCATACCTACCTGCGGGGTAGTTGGCATTGCTGTAGATGCAGCTTCCTGGAAAGATTTCAGCGCAGCGCCTAAGCATTTTCTGTTTTTCTATTCCCCCAAAAAAATTTAAATACATTTTTTTTACTATTCACCAAAAACACACCGATAAAAATACATAAGCCTGCCAGTAATTTAGTGAGTGTAAAATGTTCGCCCAAAAGCCATACTGCAATAATAGCTGCAAATACCGGTTGAGTATAAATGTAACTGCCCGTAACAGATGCGCCAATAACTGAGATACCATACACATTAAAGAGATATGCCACAAATGTGGCACCTACACATATCAATGCCAATATCAGCCATTCAAATATGCCAAAAGCATACCATTGGGTTACAAAAAAATCGTCCCAGCAAAAGGGAATTAAAAACAAAGCTCCAAAGGTAAAAATCCAGCGCATTACATGCAATGCGCTATATACCTGCATTAAAGGACGAACCCAAACCATATAAAAAGCATAAGAGATGGCGTTCACCAAAATATACAAATCGCCAATAAGGCTGTCTTGCCTGTTGCCACTATTTTGTTTCATGACAATTAAAATAACAGCGCCTGATACGCCCATTAATAATCCCAATATTTTTACAACAGATAATTGTTCTTTTAACAAACATGCAGCAATGAATGTAATGAATATGGGCGTTGCCAAAGCAAGTAGCGATGCATGTATAGAAGAAGTAAGTGACAGGCCTTTAATAAAAAATAACTGATTAATTGTTACACCTGTAATACCACAGAGCACAAATAAGGAAATATGTTTGCGTTCAATGCCGGCACTGTTTCCAGGCTTTAATAAAAACAATGTCCAAAATAATATCAGTGCTGTTACTACCCTCGCAAAGTTTAATCCAAAAGGTAAAATAAATGCAGGGGTAATATATTTTACGGCTGCATAATTTACGCCAAAAAGCAGATTGGTGATTAATACGGCTGCATGTGCATTCCACCTGGTATTACTGAGCATATTGCAAATATAGCAGCACGCTTACTTGGTTTTAAAGATTTTGTATGAGCAACTTTAATTGTTGCGCGGTAAAAATTTTGGGCTGTAGAGTTTTAAAAGGAAACTGTTCAAGTGCTGTTAACTGTTCTGCTATATTCAAATGCTCTTGTTTCACCATAAAACATAATTGTAAGTCGGCTAAACGTTTTGCCAGATACTCCTGTTCCGTTTGCCCGGGCGTAGGTATAAAAAAACATTTTTTTTGCAATGATAATAATTCCATTACCGTAGTATAACCACTTCTTGCAATTACAAATTTGCTCTGCTCAATTACCTGTTGCAATGCCTTACCCGGTAAATGTGATAAAATATTGTGTTTGCTTTTGATGGCATTTGCCTGTTCTGGCAACCCTCGCAAAACAATAATACTTGCATCTATCTGCTCTATTTTAGAAAGGACTATATTTTCAAGAAGGGTACGCTGCGGTTCGGGGCCGGATAACAGAAAGCAATAATCATAAACATATTCCGAATGGAATGTAGCAGTGTTTTCAAATCTAGATAACATTCCCATGTATTGCACTGGAATAGCAGGTAATTGTTTGGGATGAGACAGTATTCCCGCTAATCCCTCATCACCGCCCATATCAGGCACCCAACAAGTATCAAAACGATTAATGTATTGGTAGTTGATACGTTGCAGCAAATTTCTTAACCATTGATAAGGAGCCAGAATGGTTAATTGATGGGTAATGAAGGTGCAATGAACAGCAGGATGGTATAATCCAAAACGGTTATCACTGATTACCCAATTAATGGAATATTGCTGTACCATTTCATTCAGTACTGCATGTTCATTTTTAATGGCACGAATAATTTTAGGCACCTGCAGCAATAATTTAACTGGCAACCATGTACTGCTTTGCGCATATTGAACATGATATCCGGCTAAGGGAACAATGGTTAAATGAGGAAATTCTTTTTGCAGCAAAGCAGCCGACTTACCGGATGCAGCCAGAATTACATGGTAATGATTGATAATCAGGGCATTAATTATAGGAATACAGCGGGTTGTATGACCCAACCCCCAATCTAATGGTGCTACCAATACATTTTTGCCCTTAATTTTCACCGAAATATTTGGTGTTGATGATTTTTTTATCAATTTATACCGTATTTTTATTTTTACGGAAGAAAATAATCATGTTTCATCAGCGCAACAAAATACGAATAGTTCTGTTATTATTAATGATGATGGGATTAGTTTCCTGCGGAATTTTGAGTAAATCTAATTATAAGAAACATTGTATGTGCCCTGTTTATAAACCTGTATAAAAAATTTCATTTATCCCCAAATGAATTAAATATATATGAAAAATAGCAGCAGAGATCTTTTAGTACTTTCTAAAAGCGAGTTAATTGGACCCGATGATTTTGCCAATGAAGTTGCGCAATTAAATCTATTACTGCACCGAACAGAAAGTTTCCGTAATTTTTGTATTGCCAATGAATTAATTGATGTGAACCGATCGAAAATAATCCGTTCGCAACATTTAATGCAACAAGCTATTAAAGACCGGTTATACAAACCTTTTGTTTTTATCTGCAATAAAAACTAATTGCCACCTTCATCACCTGTTCCACGTCCTATTGATCCAAAAATAATTTTAAAAAGAGAGGCTGTCTCAAAAGTCCGAGGCAGCCTCTTTTTATTCGGTAAGGGGGGGGTGGTGGAGAAAGTTTTCATTTAAGCCATTCTCAAACGCTTCATTTTACTTTTGAAATTTCCTCTTTTTTATACGTTTTATTTCAGTTATTGTAATGCAGCCAAAGCTTTTTCCAATCCATTCAGCATAGGAACAATATCTTCTTCCCGGCAGGTACCTACACTCAATCTGTACCAACTGCTATTGCGGCCGGCGCCAAAAGCATAAAAAGGAACAATGGCTATTTTAGCTTCAGATAGAATATAACCTGTAACCGCATCCTGGTTTTCAAGCAGTTGGCCTTCCTTTGTTTTTTTGCCGGTTAAATTCATTTGAACAGTTAAATAAATAGCAGCCTGCGGTGCAATGGCATCAACAGAATATCCTTTTTTTTGCAATGCTTTAATACCCTGGTAAATACTGTTCAATCTAAACTCAAGTGCTTGTTTATAGCTGTTCAAATACCGATCAATTGCTTCTGTTTGTCCCAAATATTTTGCAACTGCATGCTGTTCTGCCATTGGCGCCCATGCACCAAGATGGCTTAAAATTGCCTTCATTTTGGCAATGATAGCAGCAGGACCAACTGCCCATCCTACCCGTACACCCGTTGCTGCAAAAGCTTTAGAAATACCATCAATAAAGATGGTGTATTCCCGCATTGCTGGCCTTAAGGTAACCGGATTATAATGTTGAATATCGCCATAGGTAAGTGTCCAATACATTTGATCAAACATCACATATAATTTTTTTGCATCGGGCGGCCTGTTGTTATTTTCTTCCAGTACCATATCACATATCTGCTCTAAAGATGTTTTGGATAGTGTAGTTCCGGTAGGATTTTGCGGTGTACACAAACAAAGTAACGTAGCCCCCTTGATGTGTGGTGCAATGGCTTCGGCTGTAGGCATAAAATTATTTTCCGCAGTACACTCAATGGTACAATGTTGCCCTTGTGTTAAATGAACGTAGTGATTATTATTCCAGGATGGTACCCCATAAATTACTTTATCGCCTGCATCTACCAATGTTTCAAACAAGGTATAAATTAATGGCCTGCCACCTGATGCAATTTGTATTTCATTTTCAGCATAAACCAACCCCTCTCTTTGCGCCAAAAATGCCGAAACAGCTTTACGTAACAAAGCAATACCATCTGCAGGCGGATAATTGGTAAACTTTTTTTGATAGGCTTCTATAATATATTGCTCCAACTCGGTAGGAATAGGAAATACGGAAGAATCAAAATCGCCAATGGTGTAATTATAAATTTTTTCTCCTTTCTTAATGCGTTCTGTAATAGCATTGCCCAACTTTACAATTTCACTACCAATCAGGCTCTCAGCCAACTTACTTACTTTTACCATTTCCAAATTTTTATTGATTAAAACTTACAACTGTTAGCAAAATTACAGTAATCGGGCGGAGTGGCCATAAAAAAAACGACCGCTTTTAAAGAGCCGCTATTGAATGATACATATGTACTATTAATGATTCTCGTTGTATTTTTTTTCTGCTTCCTGTGCCTTTTTAAAATCTAAAACCACGCCATTAATACAATAACGCAACCCTGTTGGTGGCGGACCATCTTCAAACACATGGCCTAAATGCGATTTACAGCGACCGCATTCCACCTCAGTTCTTTTCATGCCATAACTGTTATCCGGTAAATAAATTACTGAATTTTTACTAATGGGTTCATAAAAACTTGGCCAACCACATCCACTGTCAAATTTTGTATCGCTTTTAAATAATGCATTACCACAAACAGCGCAATAATAGGTACCCACTTCTTTAAAAGTTTCAAACTTACTGGTAAATGGACGTTCGGTGCCTTTTTCTCTTGCCACATAATACACTTCGGGTGAAAGCAATTCTTTCCACTCCGCATCGGTTTTTACAATGGCAGCACCGGCATCTGCACCGGTTTTTGAAAATTCGTTTTTGGAATTGTTTTCCATAACTGTTGTTTTTGTTTGGGGTTGACTATAACAACTATTCATTAGCAAAAATAGTGTTATTGAAAATAAATTTAATTTCATGATTTTCGTTTTAACCATTTGCTTGCCAGCAATGATTGTATGAGATTCTATGAATGCATTGCAAAGCGCTTTATAAAAAATTTCAGCATGCTATATGCAGACAATAAAACTACGCAAATAGACAGAAAATGGTTTGGAGGCAAATGTTAAAGCCAAATAATTAACAGGTAGCGCAGTAGTTTGTTCATTTGTTAAAGGAAATGTAAAGCGCAAGGCTTATATTTGTTCCTCATTTAAAGAGCGTGTGGCTATGTTTAATATTATTCTGTTTGGCCCTCCCGGAAGCGGAAAAGGAACACAAAGTGAAAAATTAGTAGCTAAATATCACCTGAAACATTTAAGTACCGGCGATTTATTACGCAGCGAAATTGCAGCGCAAACTCCTTTGGGTTTGGAAGCCAAAAGCCTAATGGACAAAGGGCAATTGGTTCCCGATGAAGTAGTAGTTGGTATGATTAGTTCTGCGTTGGAGCATCATCCTGATGCCAAAGGATTTTTGTTTGATGGTTTTCCCAGAACCAAAACACAATGTGAAGCATTGGATGCACTTTTAAAATTAAAACATACCCAGATAAATGTAGTGCTGGCGCTGGAAGTAAGTGAAGAAGAATTGGTGAAACGCCTATTGAACAGAGGCTTAACCAGTGGTCGTAGTGATGATACCAATGAGGCTATTATCAGGGCCAGAATTGAAGAATACAATGCTAAAACAGCAGCCGTAAAAGCATATTACGCAAAATTTAATAAGGTAGTAGATGTAAAAGGCGAAGGTACTGTTGAAGAAATTTTTAACAGTTTATGCAGCGAAATTAACAAACGCTTGTCTTAATAGCAGAAAGATACTACCAAAACCAACTGCTAACCCGCTTGAGTATACAAACCTTGAAGCGGGTTTTTTATTTATGCAACCTCAATTTAAACTAACAATCATTAGTATTTAAATACTGCTTTCCTTATTTTTGAAGCGCATTATTGCAGCAATAATCTTAACAAAAGAAATGATATTAGAAAGTTATATCTTAGGAAAATGGATTGCCGGCAGCGGCGAAGGGCAGCCTTTGTACAATGCAGTAAACGGCGAATACATTGCAGCGGCCAGTACAGAAGGGTTTGATATGGCTACAATTATGGAGTATGCCAGAACAAAAGGAAATACCGCTTTACGGAAAATGACTTTTCAGGAACGTGGATTACTATTAAAAGCCTTAGCACTGCATTTACAACAGTACTTGCCCGAATTGTATACCCTCAGTTACAAAACCGGTGCAACCAAAGCAGATAGCTGGGTAGATATTGAGGGTGGAATCGGTAATTTATTTTCATATGCATCGCTGAGAAGAAAACTCCCCGATTTGCCCTACTGGCCCGAAGGAGAGGCGCACATGCTGGGCAAAGCCCATACATTTATGGGGCACCATTTATTGTTACCGAAAGAAGGAGTTGCCATTCATATTAATGCCTATAATTTCCCCGTATGGGGCATGTTAGAAAAAATTGCAGTAAATTTTTTAGCAGGTGTGCCCGCTATTGTAAAACCTGCTACCGTTGGATGTTATTTAACCCAGGCTGTGGTTAAACAAATTGTTGCATCAGGCATATTCCCTGAAGGTGCATTACAACTGCTTTGTGGCAGTACAGGGAATTTGTTGGATTTAGTGAATGCACAAGACACCATTACATTTACCGGCAGTGCACATACCGGATTAAAACTAAAAACCACTCCTGCTATTGTGCAAAACAACGTATCATTTACAATGGAGGCGGATTCATTGAATGCCATTGTTTTGGGTAACGATGTTGCACCCGGAATGCCCGAGTGGGATTTATTTATTAAGGAAGTTAGAAAGGAAATGACTTTAAAATGCGGACAACGTTGTACAGGTGTTCGCCGCATTTTGGTTCCGGAAAATAAAATTGAAGCAGTGCAACAAGATATCAGCAAAGCACTGTCGCAAACAATCATTGGCAATCCATTGCATGAAAAAGTAAGAATGGGTAGCCTGGCAGGCAAAACTCAAAAAGCAGAAGTGCTTCATCAGGTACAATTATTATTACAAAGCAGTGAATTGGTGTATGGCAATTTAGATACTGTTGAGGTAATGGATGCAGATGCTACTGCAGGCGCCTTTATGAGTCCGTTACTATTGCGAAACAATAACCCACTGCATTCACCCGAAGTACATGCTATTGAAGCGTTTGGGCCTGTTTCAACTTTAATGCCCTATCACAATTTAGAGGAAGCAATTCACATTACTAAATTAGGAAAGGGATCATTGGTATCTACCATTATTACCGCATCTGCAGAAACTGCCCGAAATTATGTATTGGGAGCAGGTACTCATCATGGCAGAATATTGATTTTAAACCAGCAATGTGGCAAAGAAAATACCGGACATGGTTCGCCATTGCCACTGCTTGTACATGGTGGCCCCGGACGTGCAGGAGGAGGTGAGGAAATGGGCGGATTAAGAGGCCTGCAACATTATATGCAACGCGTAGCCATTCAGGGTTCGCCAGATATGCTCACTGCTGTTTTACAACAATACCAACAAGGCGCAAATGGTATAGCTGCAACCGTTCATCCTTTCAAAAAATATTTTGAAGAACTAAGGATTGGTGAGCAAATGATTACCCCCTCTGTAACCATTTCCCACGATTTGATTGATGCATTTGCCGATTTATCGGGCGATCATTTTTATGCTCATTTAAGAAATACCAATTTTGAAGGCACCATGTTCACTCAACAGGTAGCACATGGGTATTTGTTATTAAGCCTTTCTGCAGGTTTGTTTGTAGACAGTTATGAAAAAAATCCGGTATTGTTGAATTATGGCATTGATGAGTTGCGATTTACCAAGCCGGTATATCCGGGCACGTCAATGCATGTTAAATTTACCTGTAAAGAAAAAATTAGTCAGGAAAGAAAAGAACCAACTGATATTGCAAAGGGCATTGTAAAATGGCTGGTAGAAATGATAGATGATACGAATGAATTGGTAGGTATAGCCACCATTTTAACGATGGTAAAAAAACAAAAACAATAAAATAATTTTATATGGATAACGATCATGGATATGTATCAGTGCACAGAAGTCATGGTATTAGCACCATTGAATTTTATCATCCACAAAGTAACTCATTACCCAGAAAAATTTTGCATGAATTAGCAGAAGCCATACACAATGAAGGCATTAATGCAGATATAAAAGTGATTATACTGCGTTCTGCCGGCGAAAAAACTTTTTGTGCCGGCGCTTCTTTTGAGGAATTGGCAGCCATTCAAACTGAAGCAGCCGGAGAGCAATTTTTTAGTGGTTTTGCCCATGTTATTAATGCCATGCGTAAAGCACCACAACTCATTATTGCACGTATACAGGGAAAATGTGTAGGTGGTGGCGTAGGATTAGCAGCTACAGCCGATTATGCCATTGCAACAACAGGTGCTGATGTTAAATTAAGCGAGTTGGCAGTAGGCATTGGGCCATTTGTTGTAGGACCGGCAGTAGAAAGAAAAATAGGATTATCTGCTTTTTCGCAGTTAGCCATTGATGCAGCCAACTGGCGACCGGCAGAATGGGCCAAACAAAAAGGCTTGTATGCCGAGCTGCATGCTGAAATTTCAGGAATGGATGAAAGCATTCATCGTCTGGCTAACTTTTTATCGCAAAGCAGCATCACTGCCATTAAAGAACTGAAACATGTATTTTGGCAGGGAACAGAACACTGGGATGACCTTTTACACAAACGTGCATCCGTTAGCGGTAAATTGGTGCTGAGCGACTATACCAAAAAGTTTATTGAGCAATTTAAAAATAAGCGGAAATAGTTTAAAAAAGTAAACCCGCAGCCCACTCGGTTTGAAATTTTGATACAACCAATTTTGTTTGTAAATCAATCATTTTTTGCCTTGTTTCTAATAATTTGGATTCACGGCTATTGATTAAAAACAGAGAACTTTCGCCATTATTAAATTTCAACAACTCATTTCTAAATAAAATTTCAAAACTATTAATCAGAGCTGCAACTTGCTGAAATTGTGCTGCGTACAATTGATTTTGAACATAGTAAGAATTTATTTTGTTTTGAATCTGCCATTTTTTTGAAGCCAAACTTAAATTGGTTTGTTGAATTTTAATTTGTGTTTTCCTGTACTCACCACGGGCTGTTCGTAAAAACAAAGGCACTTTAAAATCAATGCCGAACTTGTAGTTATTTTCAAGAAAAGCTGCATCAGCAACATTATATAAAGCATTGTACCCTTTATTAAGCAAGTTTGCTTTTAGATTTAGTGCAGGCAGAAAACTTTGCCATTTTAATTTCCGCTCAACCTCCAATGCATCTAGCTTAAATTCATATTGTTTTATTTCCGGATGATTAGGTACTGCCTGATTCATCAAATCATCCAATGACAATGGAACAATATAATCCTGCAGTGCTGTGGTATCAGGAATAAAATGACCGGGCAAAAAATAAGGCATTGCGTTTTCATCCCATAAAAAATCGGTTAATTCAAAACTTGCTTTATTGAATTTAATGATTGATTCACCCAGCAATAACTGATAGTTTAAAACCTGTGCATTCGCTTCAATAGTATCTGCTAAAGCTTTATCACCTTGTTGGTAAGCAATCACTATTAAATGTAACCTGTTTTTAGCAACGTCCAAAAATCTTTCATACAGTTTTTTTTGTGCATAGGCACCATACCACTGCCAGTAGCGCAATGCTGCATCAAGCAGTAAATCGTTGACCATTGCATTTCTTTCCTGAACTGACTGGCTGTTTAAAATTTTAGCCTGTTGAATAGCGGCTCTTCTTTTATCAATTAATAATCCTTTTAATACTGCTACTTCTGCACCAATATAACTTGTTTTACCTGTTGTTACTTCTCTTGTAATGTAGTTGCCCCCATTGTCCTCTACTCCGGCTTTAATATCCATACCAATTGGTATGGGTATTTTTAGTTCAGCATTGTTATAATAGAAATAATTGGTTCCGTTAAAAGTTTTTTGATTGTTTGTATAACTAATGCTCGGATCAAATTCACCCTTCGCGGCTACAATTCCTTCCTGAGCACTTTCAACAGACAGATTTGCAGAACGTGCAACCGGATGATTTTTTTTCACTCCTTGTATATACTCATTGAATGAAAACACAATCTCTGATTCAGTTTGGGCTGAAGCAAAGCTGTTGATGCAAAACAATAATATACCAATAAAAAATACTTTCATATCAAATGACTTCTATTTACACATTCAAAAATTAGTTTATTTTTTTGATATTTTTTCAAAATTATTTTCTGCTGAATAGTACTCTGGTGGAAAGCCATTAATGGTTCGCCATAATTCATAATAAACCGGTACATTTTTTAACAGCGCAATACATTTAGCCCCACCACCTAATTTTAATTGTTTGGGCCATGGTTTTTTGGTAGTATCCGGTGCTATTAACACTCTGTAATTTCCTGATGTATTGATATTATTTTCGATAGCTGAAACCCTACCTGTAAAAGTGCCATATGTCGATTCGGGCCATCCGCTAAAAACAATGGCAGGAAATCCGTCAAAAATAATAGCCACTTCTTGCCCTTTAGAAATGAGCGGAATATCGGTGGGTGATACATACATTTCAACAGCATAATTGCTGAAATCGGGTACAATTTCAACGATCATATCCCCCTCCTTAACAATTTCATCTAACCCGGCTTTTTTAGCTTTTGTTATTTGGCCAGACTGAGGTGCGGTAATATAATAGAGTTGATTTCGGATATCATAATTTGTATAAATATTTTCTAATTTACTTACTTCGGCATTGGTTGAAGCAACTTGCGAAAGGGCAGCAAACTTATCACCTTCGGCTTTTGAAATTTTATCGGTATAATCCTGAATGGCACTGTTTTTTTCAATTTTAAGATTCAACAGTTCCTGTTTGTTTTGTAAAAATTTATTTTCGGCACTTGTTTTTTTTGCAATAGCATTTTGATAGTTCGCTTTTCGTTTTTCAAAATCTGTTAATGAAATTACGCCACTATCCAGCATTAGCCTGGCAGCTTCAATTTGTCGCTTATAAATATTTACATCATTCACAGCTGCTAAAACATCCATACTATCGCTCACTATTTTTAATTGTTGCTGCGCAATTTTATTATCGAAAGATGCTAATTTTAATTGCAACCCTTTTTTTAATGCAGCAGCCTGTTTATCGGCAGTTGCAGCTTTTTCAAGATAAGCCTGAATACTTTGTTTTTTTGCAGTAATTTGTTGTTGTGTGCGGTTTAATAATTGTGGATCAAAATAATCTACCTTTACTTCTCCCAATTGTAATATGGTATCACCTTGTTTTACCATATCACCTTCTTTTACATACCATTTTACAATTTTACCGGGCAGAATGGTATTGAGCTGTTGCGGACGAGCTTCCTGACGTAAAGTAGTAATTTTTCCTTTGGTTCTGATATTTTGTGTCCAGGGTAAAAAAAGTACAATTACACAAAAAACAATTAAGCCAATAACCCATTTTTTGATGTATTTTTTTTTGTGTATTTTATAGATAGAATGAAATGATTGCAACGAATGATTTGTTGTTGCCGATTCAATTTCAATGTTTAAATAAGTTGATTTTTCTGTATTCATTTTTCCTCAATAAAAATTATTTTACCATTATCTAATTGAATGAACATATCAAACAAATGTTTTACCACGGGTGTTTCGGTTGTTATAATAATGGTAGCATTGCTTTTTTTCTTTCTTAAAAATTCAAGCAAGGCTAACATTTGTTGTTCAGATTTGTGTGCACAAGGATCTTCCAGTAATATTAAACGTGCATCGCCAATCAGGGCACGCATTAATAAAATTTCTTTTTTTATTTTTTGCGACAATCGTTTACCAACAGGATCAATCGGTGTATACAGTCCCATTGGCAGTTCATTAATGTAAGAAAGAAAATTGATTTGTTCAGCCAATTTTAAAACATCCTGCACTGCAATGGCCTCATTCCCCATTGTAATATTTTCGAGTAATGTACCTTTAAAAACATCCTGCCTGCCAAATAAAATACCAGTTTTGGCACGTAAATCGGCCAATTGAAAATTATTGATGGGCATTCCGTCAATTAAAATATTACCGGTATAATGATTAAATGCCCCGGTTAATAAACGCAGAAATGATGATTTTCCTGAACCGGAAGCACCACACAATTGCACCAAACTGCCTGCAGGTATATTTACATGAATATCAGTTAAGGCTATTTTACCATCAGGATAGGTAAAATTTACCTGATTCAGTGTTATTTGCACGCCAACATTATTATTTGGCAATAGCATGCTGCCTTCATTTTCAATGGGTGCGTGAACCACCTTACTTAATTTTTCAACTGAAGTAAGGGTATCATACACTTTATCCAGCGACTGAATTAATTTCTCGATGGAGTTGATAATGAGAATGATAACAATATCTGAGGCGATAAACTGCCCAATGTTAATTTGCTGGTTCACCAATAATATTGACCCAACAATCAGCATTGTGGCAATAATGATAATTTTAAATGATATAAAACTCCAATACTGCATTACTAAAATGCGAAAATGGTTTGTTCTTGCGATGAGGTATCCATTTACATCTTCATCGGCTTTCTTAATATGAATGTTTGTTTTCTTTGCATATTTAAACGTTTTAATTTCTGCAGCCATTTCCTGAAACCAGGCGGCAATGTTATACTTATAATCACTTGCAATTAAACTGGTTTCAAAACCTTGGGGTGAAGTAAATTTAATGATAACAGAAAGTACTATTACCAGTAAAGCACCGAATGCAATAAAAACAGGATGATAGAAGGACAATAAAACCAAACCAAAAAATATTTGAATGATTGCTGCCGGTATATCTAATAAAATTTTTTCAATACTCTTGATTAAAGCAGTAGTATCAAAGAAACGATTCACCAGTTCCGGCAGGTGGTAGTGGTCTAATTTTTCAACATCCAATTTAGGAATACGGTCAGCAAATTCTAATGCATATCTTACAAAAATTTTTTGCTCAATTTTTTCTATTATTTCCATCTGCCGTATCTGTAATAAACCATTGATAAATACACTTATCAATACAATTGAAATAAGCACCACAATTGATATTGAGATGGTATTTGCCTGTACAAAACTGATGATGTATTGAATTCCGAGTGGTAGCGAAAGTGAAATTAACCCACCTAAAATGGCAAAGAAATAAATAGCATAAATATCCCTTCTATCGAACTTTAAAATTTCAAAAAATTTTTTTGCTGCACCAATAATTGAAATATTTGCAGTTTTTGTCATATTATTTTTAATTTGTTATTATAAGTCATCATATTCATACAACGGATCAATATGTGTGCGGGAAGTCATTTCAAAAACAGGATGTATAATGCCATCTTTTAACCCATACACCCAGCCATGTAAATGTGGTTTATTTTCATATTTCCAGGCTTTTTGAATAATTGATGTTTTGGCCAGATTCATTACCTGTTCACGAACATTCAACTCGGTTAACCGATCTGCTCTTGATTCTTCATCTGCTATGGCATCTAACTCTTCCCTATGAAAACGATATACATCTTTAATATTACGCAGCCATTTGTTGATAATGCCCAGGCTATGTTTGGTCATGGCCGCTTTAACACCACCACAGCCATAATGCCCACAAACTATAATGTGCTGCACTTTTAACTGATTCACGGCATATTCTAAAACGCTTAACAAATTAACATCGGTATACACCACCATATTGGCAATATTCCGATGCACAAAAATTTCGCCCGGCTGTGTACCGGTAATCATATCGGCAGGCACACGGCTATCGCTGCAACCAATCCATAAAAATTGTGGGGTTTGTAAGTGTGCTAATCTTGAAAAAAATTCAGGATCATCACTTACTCTTTTCTTGGCCCATTCTTCATTGTTTTTTAATAATTGCTCGTAAACTTTCATAAAATGATTAATTTGAGTGAATAAATTAGTACCATAAAGGTATTGATAGGCATTTAGAAAACAGTTTTACAAATTATCGTAACAGTATAAGTCATCGATTACATCATTTGGTTGTATTTCTTTTATTTTTTTTAATAACCCGTCTTCCAAATTGTATACCCAACCATGCAAGCTTGGACGATGATGATACTGCCATGCCTTTTGAATGATAGAAGTTTTGGCTAAATTAATCACCTGCTCTTCTACATTCAATTCAACTAATCTGTTTAGTTGTTGTTCTTCGGTTGGTAATTGTTCAATTTCAGATTGATGCAGCCTTTTTACATCTTTTATATTGCGCAGCCATTTGTTGATGATGCCAAAATTATGTTGTGTAACAGCAGCTTTTACACCACCACAACCATAATGACCACATACAATTACATGCTGCACTTTTAAATGATGCACAGCATACCCCAATACACTCAACAAATTTAAATCGGTATGTACCACCATATTGGCAATATTCCTGTGTACAAAAATTTCACCAGGATCGGTACCGGTTATTTCATTGGCGGGCACCCGGCTATCGCTGCAACCAATCCATAAAAATTCGGGTCTTTGAATTTTGCTAAGGCGTTTAAAATATGAAGGATCATCTTTCCTGCGTTCATTGGCCCATGCTTTATTTTCTAAAAATAATTTATCAATTGAATTCATATTTTAATTCATTTGGTTGTGAAAATAATTGGTGCATGCTTTTGTTCCGGCTTTTCTTAACTTCTACCTTAATATTTTTCAGATGTGCATGTTGCATGTAATGATTAATTTCTTCTATCACATCTTTATCAATAAAATCAGCCCTGGTAATATCAATCAGTACAAAAGAATTTTCAGGAATTTCCTCTAATTTTTGTTTGATAATAGGCTTATTTAAAAATGATACATCTTTCCGTAATCTGATTAAATAGTTATTGGTATCATTCACCACCAAAACAGCAGAATGAAAATTACTTCTAATTAAAAAGAACAATGCCACTCCGCACCCAATTAATATTCCAATTAACAAATCGGTTAATAAAATAGCAAGAATGGTAACTACAAAAGGAATGAACTGGTCTAATCCTTTTTTGTAAAACTCTTTAAACAAAGAAACTTTAGCCAATTTATATCCGGTAAAAATTAAGATAGCAGCCAATGCGCTTAGCGGTATATGATTAATGATTTCAGGAATAAATAATACAAACAACAATAACAGTAACCCATGCAGAATTGCAGAAAGTTTAGTTTTTGCACCTGCATATACGTTAGCAGAACTTCTTACAATAACTGAAGTAACAGGTATACCGCCTATTAAACCGGAGATTAAATTACCCACCCCTTGTGCTTTTAATTCACGGTTGGTAGGTGTTGCCCGTTTTAAAGGATCTAAATTATCAATAGCCTCTATACTTAACAGCGTTTCTAATGAAGCAACAATGGCAATGGTTACGGCAGCAATCCATACTTCTTTGTTGGTAATGAACGACCAATCAGGAAAGGTAAAGAAAGAGAGAAAACTGATAACATCTTTTGCTACAGGCAGGGTTACCAAATGGTTTGATTGCAGCGCTATAAAAGGTATACTTGTTTTAAAGTATTCATTCATGAATGTGCCTGCAATTACAGCCAGTAATGCCCCGGGAATCAATTGCACTTTTTTAATTTTTTTTACAATCCAAACATCCCAAACAATTAAAATTAATAAAGCAACTACCCCTATCAATAATGCACCTTCATTTATTTTTGAAGCAAAGTTTTCGAAAGCGGTAAATGTATTTTGCGAATTTGCTTCTTTAAACGATTCATCACCAATAAAATCGGAATTATAACCTGCTAAATGTGGCATTTGCTTTAAAATTAGTAAAATGCCAATGGCAGCCAACATGCCTTTTATCACTGCATTGGGTACATAATCGCCCAGAATGCCCGCTTTTATAAAACCCAACACCACCTGCAATATTCCTGCTATTACAACAGCCAGTAAGAATGCTTCATACACTTGTAATTTGGCAATAGCCGTTGCAACAATAACGGTTAGGCCGGCAGCAGGTCCACTAACACTTAAATGTGAACCACTTAATAATCCAATCACAATACCTCCTACAATTCCAGCAATGATACCTGAAAACAATGGTGCACCTGATCCCAAAGCAATTCCCAAACATAAGGGCAATGCTACCAATACCACTACAATAGAGGCCGGAATATCTTTTCCGGCAGAACGGAAATAATTTTTCATGAATATGTTTAATTACAATTTAATAGAATAAAAAGAAATGCAGGCTTCCGGTATTGCATACACAGAACTATGCTGTATTTATTGATAAGCATGCCTAATAATTATTATAATTGAATTAAACGCATGATCATTGGTAAAATGTGGAGCATACTTGCAATCCGGATTGTGATTGCATTAGGCCTTGTTGGGGGGAGGCACTAAAATATCGGGACTGAATTGAATGGGAAGTTTCTCGGAGCGTTGAATGTAAACATCCAATGCGTTAAAGGAAAGGATATTGAAATGCTGATTAGTGTTATAAAGCAAATTATACAAAAAATTGAATTTTTTGATGGTATCTTTTTCAAGACCTTGGCCATGTGCCAACTCTTCGGTAATGGAATTATTGAATAAAAGCGCACCCACCTGCTTAATCGGAATGATTTGCAGGGAAATAGTTATTAATAAAAAAGCAGCGATCAGTGGTTTTAGCATCGCAGCGAAAATAACAAAATTTAAAAAAGAATATGTTGCTTAAATCATAAAATTACATAGGGTAGCAAATTTTATTGAATTAAATATTCAATCCGCCGCATACACTCAACACCTGACCGGTGATATAACTGCTTAAATCACTCGCTAAAAAAAGGGTTGTGTTGGCTATTTCTTCTGGTTTACCAAAACGGCCCAACGGTATTTTACTGAGGAATGTATTACCTGCATCGCCCTCTTTCAAATAAGCAGTCATATCGGTTTCAACAAATCCGGGTGCAATGGCATTGCAACGAATATTACGACTACCTAACTCAGCAGCAATTGATTTTGTAAAACCAATGATACCCGCTTTACTGGCAGCATAACTACTTTGTCCGGCATTGCCACGAATGCCAACAATAGAACTCATGTTGATAATGCTGCCGGCTTTGGCTTTCATCATGGGTCTAATTACCTGTTTGGTAACATTATACACACTATTTAAGTTGGTATTGATTACATCATTCCATTGATCCGGACTCATACGCAATAACAAATTATCTTTTGATATGCCGGCATTATTTACACAAACATCAATGGTTCCAAATTCTTTTAGTACTTCATTAATGAACAATTCTGAATCACTATAGCTGGCTGCATTGGTTTGATAAGCTTTAGCTTTTACACCCATTGCTTCTATTTGTTTTACCAGTTCGGCTGCTTTATCTGCGCTGCTATCACTAACATAGGTAAAAGCAATATAACTTCCCTGTTCGGCTAATTTTAAAGCAATTGCGGCTCCTATGCCTCTGGCTGCGCCAGTAATTACGGTTGTTTTTCCTTCTAACAATTTCATAAAAGATACACTTGTTTTATGTTTTGATAATGAGTGTGATGAATGTGTTTGCATTGCATTCATTCTTTCGAATACTGTTTTTGTGGGATAAAAATAATATTATTGTTTAAACTCTTCCCGCATAAGTTGTAATAATTCATCCACATATATTCTGTTGTTCGACAAGCGAGGCACTTTATGTTGGCCGCCTAATTTGCCTTTGTTCCGCAACCATCCATTAAAAATATTTTTTTGAACAGCATGTACAATGGGCTTCCGTAAGGCAATATCTTTCTGGCGTTTGGCCTCGTAATCACTATTTAAAGATTTTAAAGCGCAATCCAATTCAAATGCAAAATGTTCCATATTTTGGGGCGGCCTTTCAAATTCTATCAGCCATTCATGTGCACCGTTTTGTTCATCGTTAAAATATACAGGGGCTGCAGTATATTCACTTATAATGCTATTTGTTTTTTGGGCAGCAATGGCTACGGCTTTATCAGTATTATCTACAATTAATTCTTCACCAAAGGCATTGATAAAATGTTTTAACCGCCCACTTACTTTTATTTTAAAAGGGAATATTGATGTAAACTGAATAGTATCGCCGGTGAGATAGCGCCATAAACCGCCATTGGTTGAAATAACCGGTGCATAGTTTTTTCCTATTTCTACCTGCTTCAATCCAATAGTAATGGGTGTTTGTTTTCCATATTCCTCAACAGGCATAAATTCATAAAAAATACCATAATCTAAAAACAGTAACATGCCTTCTTCCTGTGCATCGTTTTGTGCAGCAAAAAAACCTTCACTGGCATTATATAAATCTAAATAAAATATACTTTTCCCAATCAGCTTTTTAAATTGTTCCTGATAAGGAACAAAGGAAACACCACCATGCAAGTATAATTCTAAATTCGGCCAAACCTCACTCAAAGTATTTTTTCCGGTAATTTCAAGAATACGTTTAATCAGCAATAAAGTCCAGGTAGGCACTCCGGAAATAGAAGTTACATTTTCCTGAATAGTGGTTTGTGCCAAATATTCAATTTTACTTTCCCACTCATCCATTAATGCAATGGATAATTCGGGGGTGCGTATCCACGAAGCCCACATTGGCGTGTTTTGTAACAATACGGCACTTAAATCGCCATATTGAGCCTCATCATTAATAGGACTGATTTGATGACTTCCACCAATCACCAATCCCTTCCCCGTTAGTAAGTCGCTTTCCGGATTAAATTTATAATAAAGGCTAAGCACATCTTTCGCAGACTGGTAATGGCAATCCTGTAAACTTTCTTCTGTAATGGGAATAAATTTACTTTTATCGCTGGTAGTGCCGCTACTTTTGGCAAACCAATAAACCGGTGTATTCCATAATAAGTTTTGCTCGCCCTGCATCAGTCTTTCAATGTAAGGCTTTAAATCTTCATATTCGTTAATGGGTATCCGTTGTTTAAATTCTTTAATGGTGAATAAATTATTCATACCATATTTTCGGCCAAACTCCGTAAACTGCCCGTGGGTAACCAAATCTTGCAACACATCGCGCTGGGTAGCAATGGGATTTTGCATCCACTGTTCAATACGCCAGTTTCGCAACCGTGCAAATCTTGATATGGCAGGACTAAGCAGTTTCATTCAAATAGGGGTTGCAGCAATTTAAGTAAACAATTTTACAGTAAAAAGATTATTCTTCTATCGCTTCTGTAAAACCTTCAGTGGTTTGTTTCATGGCATTATCTCTTTCCATTTCAATAATCCAGTCTTTTCTGCGCAGTTCAAAGTTAGTACCGAGGTATAAACGGCGTACCTTTTCATCCTGCGCCAATTGTTCGGCTGTGCCATGTTTAAATATCTTCCCTTCAATCAGCAAATAGGCCCGGTCGCAAATAGACAGGGTTTCATTTACATTGTGATCGGTAATGAGGATGCCGATATTTTTATACTTTAATTTGGCTACTACTGTTTGAATATCTTCTACAGCAATGGGATCAACCCCTGCAAAGGGCTCATCTAATAATATGAATTTAGGATCAACAGCCAGTGCACGTGCTATTTCCGTACGTCTTCTTTCACCTCCGCTTAAACTATCGCCATTATTATGTCTTACATGATGTAAATTAAATTCATTGAGCAACTGTTCTAATTTTTCATGACGCTGTTTTTTAGAAAGATTCGTCATTTCCAAAACAGCCATTATATTATCTTGTACGGTTAATTTTCTAAATACACTGGCTTCTTGCGGCAGGTAACCAATACCCATTTGTGCCCTTTTATACATAGGTAATTTTGTAATATCGGCAGTATCTAAAAAAACACGTCCTTCATCGGGCTTAATTAAGCCCACTACCATGTAAAACGTTGTGGTTTTACCGGCGCCGTTGGGACCTAACAACCCAACAATTTCGCCTTGTTTTACATTTACGCTTACCTTGCTTACAACGGTTCTGCCCTTGTAACTTTTTACTAATGCTTCTGTATGTATGGTTAAACTCAATGAATAATATTTTTAGCAAAAATAGATGGAGAACATTGATATTATTGCGAATTTATTGATTTAGCGAAAGATTATGATAGAACTGCACATAAAAAATCCCGGCAGTGGTCAATTGCCGGGAAAAATTTATAACCGCCAATTGCCTTTTATTGATTGTGTGAACCGATATAGAAAGCACCGGCAGCCAATCCTAAATCTTTTAATAGCATGGTCATTGACATAGCTTTCATTTGAGGGTCAGTGGCATGCATCATTCCGGGCAAATGCAATAATATTACAAACAAAAACAGCATAAGCCCTAATAAATAGCAGGCTAAACGGGTTTGTTTGTTAATAATAATAGCAATAGCTGCCAGAATTAAAGCTGTACCTACCAGATATACCCAAAAAACTGCAACAGGCAAGTAACCGGGAACATACCCTGCCATTGCATCACCCATTCTAAAATGATTAATGCCAAATACGGCTATTACCAATGCAAATACAATACTGGAAATACGAGAAACCATGTTTTTGTTCATAGTTAGGAGTTTTGATTTAGGCTTTAAGGTAAAAATCATTTTTCATATTTGCAAGTGGCACAAAAAAAACACCTCGAAAAGAGGTGTTAGTGGTTATAAATTAATGGCTATTTAATTTTTATAATTTTTCTGGCCGCATTTGGGGGAATAATAAAACATCTTGTATAGAAGGCTGGTTGGTCATTAACATACACAACCTGTCAATACCAATTCCTATACCCGAAGTAGGAGGCATACCATATTCTAATGCACGTAAAAAATCATAATCAATATACATGGCTTCTTCATCGCCGCGTTGCATTAATTGCAGTTGCTCTTCAAAGCGTTCCCGCTGATCGATCGGATCGTTTAATTCGCTGTAAGCATTGGCAATTTCTTTTCCGTTCACCATCAATTCAAAACGTTCAACCAAACCGGCTTTACTGCGATGCTTTTTGGTAAGCGGGCTCATTTCAACCGGATAATCAATAATAAAAGCAGGTTGTATGTATTTGTGTTCGCTGGTAGCACCAAAAATTTCATCAATTAATTTTCCTTTTCCAATATTGCCTGGAACATCAATATGCAGTTGCTGACAAACTGCACGCAGGCCGGCTTCATCCATTTGGCTAATATCAATACCTGTATTTTCCTGAATGGCTTCAAAAATACTGATGCGTTTATAAGGCGCTTTGAAATTAATGATTGTTTCACCCACCTGCACTTCAGTGGTACCATGCAAAGCCAATGCAATTTTTTCCATGAGTTGTTCGGTTGTTTCCATCATCCAGAAATAATCTTTATAAGCAGTATACCATTCCAATACTGTAAACTCAGGATTGTGTGTTCTGTCCATCCCTTCATTTCTGAAGTTTCGGCTAAACTCATACACCCAATCGAATCCGCCAACAATTAATCTTTTTAAATATAATTCGTTTGCAATTCTTAAATACAATGGAATATCCAATGCATTGTGATGGGTAATGAAGGGCTTTGCAGCTGCACCACCGGGAATAGGCTGTAATACCGGCGTATCTACTTCCAATGCACCCTTTTCATTTAAAAATGTGCGGATGGTATTGATGAGTTGCGTACGCTGCACAAAATTTTCTTTTACAGAAGGATTAATGATTAAATCAACATACCGCTGGCGGTACCTGAATTCCGGATCGGTTACTTCATCATACACATTCCCTTCATCATCGCGCTTTACAACCGGAAGTGGTTTTAATGATTTAGTAAGCAGTGTAATGGTTTGTGTATGTAATGAGGTTTCACCGGTTTTTGTTATGAACACAAAACCGGTTGCACCAATAATATCACCAAGGTCTAAACCATGTTTAATTACATCATCCCAAAAGCTTTTGTCTTCACCGGGGCAAATATCATCGCGCTTTACATACAACTGAAAAATACCTTTGCTATCCTGAATTTTTATAAAGAAAACTTTTCCTTTATCGTTGATGCTCATGATTCGGCCGGCCACACAAACGTTTTGAAAATTATCTTTATTTTCCTCACTGAAGTTGACTTTAATATCAGATGAATAATGTGTAACGGGGTATAAGGCTGCAGGATAAGGTTCTATGCCTGCTGCTTTTAATTTTGCTAATTTTTCTCTGCGAATTAGCTCTTGTTCACTCAGTTGTACACTCATAACTTAGAAAATTAATGGCTGCAAAGATAAGTGCAAAGCAGCTATGCCATTCGCAGCGTTGCATTACTTTTTATTCAACCAGCACTTGTTTCAATGAAATCGTGTTTCAAAGGAAATAAATCTTTACAAATGCTATTCACAAAAAATGAGTGTTGGTAGCAGGCACCAATACAAACCATTGTTTATGGATACATTTAAACAGTTCGTCTGCTCCTTAATTTATCTGCCGCAAAAAAACCTCGATATCTCTGTATCATGTAATATTCGCATTTCTCCCGGCAATAAGCCCCCCAATGTTAAATGTCCAATTCTGTGGCGAATGAGCCGTAGGGTAGGAAATCCAACAGCAGCCGTCATTTTACGCACCTGTCTGTTTTTGCCTTCTTTCAAAATTATTTTAATCCAGGGTGCCGGAATATTTTTTCGAAATCGTATGGGTGGAAAACGATCGGGCACCTGTGGTGCAGTTACAAGCAGCTCAGCTTTGCAGGGTAAAGTTCGATATTGCTTGCCATCTACCTGAATATTTACACTATTTTGTAATTGAAAGATTGCGTCAGGTGTAATAGCGCCATCTACTTGTACCCAATATTCACGTTCATGCGCAAATGCAGGATCTAATAATTTCTTATTGATGCTGCTATCGTTGGTGAGCAGCAATAAGCCTTCACTATCAAAATCTAAACGACCAACAGGGTATACATTATCAGGAACCGAAAAAAAATCTTTCAAACATTTTTTATCATCCGTTGCTGTAAACTGCGATAATACCTGAAATGGTTTATAAATAATGAAATATTGATGAACAGTGTGTTTCATACAATTTGTAAAAGTTGTTTTTTAATGCAACATTTGTAATGTACATCCAATTTTTTATGTTTAAACTTGCACTATTTTTTTTGAATGGATGGTGTTGATTTTCTATTACAATAAAAATCCCGCAGAAGCGGGACTTTATATATGGATGGGTTAGTAAGTACGGGAATACAATTCCCACCACAATATTATAAAGAGTTTTTTCCAATACAAAAAAAATTGCAAACTATTTTATTCACATCTTTAAAAAAAATGTGAATAGCGGAGTACAGATCTTCAAAATTTTTGTTCTAAAAACTATAGCGCACTACTTTCAATTGTTTGCATTTAACTTTTTACAAATAGCTGTAATATCGATGAACAGTGCATTTCAAAAGAAACTGTTTTATAAATTTTGAATAACAAATTAAAAAATCGAAGCGTTTTTACATAAAAAACACAACGTTTATATTTATTCTGCAACAAAAAAATTTATAACAGCAAGCAGATTTAACTTTGCATTTTACACTCATAAATAGAATTATGAAATTTCCTACACCTGTAACCTTAACCTGGATGGCAACATTGATTGATGCTGAAGTTGTTGGCAATGCTGCTGTAACCCCCACCGGTATAAATGAAATTCATAAAGTTGAACAAGGTGATATTGTATTTGTAGATCATCCAAAATATTATGACACTTGTTTACAAAGTGCTGCCAGTGTTATAATTATTAATAGCAAAGCAGTACAAATACCGGAAGGAAAAGCATTGTTGTACACAGCCGATCCGTTTGAAGCGTACTTAAAAATTGTAGATTATTTTAAACCATTTACACCTTCAGAAAAAGCAATTAGTAGTTCAGCAAAAATTGGAGCAGGCAGTGTGGTAATGCCCAATTGTTATATTGGCAATCATGTTGTAATCGGTAAAAACACCATCATACATCCCAATGTTACCATTGGTGATGACTGTATTATTGGAGATCATGTTGTAATACAATCAGGCACCGTAATTGGCAGCGATGCTTTTTATTATAATACAAAAAAAAACAGACCTGTATGGTTTAAGCGCATGAAAAGTTGCGGGCATGTTGTAATTGAAGATTATGTGGAAATAGGCGCAGGTTGTACCATTGACAGAGGTGTAACTTCTGAAACTAGAATTGGTCGGGGTTCTGTTTTAGACAATCAGGTACATATTGGGCATGATACCCTTGTTGGCAAAAATTGTTTGTTTGCTGCACAAGTAGGAATTGCAGGCGCTGTGGTAATTGAAGATGGGGTTACTTTATGGGGGCAGGTAGGTGTAAGCAAAACTTTAACCATTGGCGAAAATGCTGTTGTACTAGCACAGGGCGGAGTACCGAGCGATTTAGAAGGTAATAAAGTGTATTGGGGTACCCCCACACAGGAGGCCGCAGTTAAAAGAAGAGAATTGGTTTGGATAAAAAGAATTCCGGAGTTATGGAAAAAAGTAATGGATACACCATCATAATCCATACTTAGCTTTTAACTCACCACATATTCTTTCAATGGCTGCATCAATGGGTGTGTATTCAAAATTTACAGCATAGGTAAGAAAGCGGAGATTATCGTATGTAACTTTTGTTAATGCAGTTTTAGCCGTTTCTTTTGTAATCAGCGGTTCTTGTTTCGTAAAAAATGCTTTTGCTGCTTCTATTCGCCAAACTATTTCTGCTAAAAAAGGAGTTACTTTTCTATGTGGTGGTTTTACAGCAAAGTGATGGGCAATGCTTGTTAAAATTTCTTTGTAACTTTTATTTTCACTACTAATTATAAAACGTTCTTTGTTGCAAGTACCACGCATGCAAATGAGCATGGATCTTACTACATCTTTTACATCTACAAAACCGCTGGTGCCCTCTGTATACCAGGAATAACCATGGTATACTTTTTTAAATAATTCTGTAGAGCCGGTATTCCAATCGCCTGCCCCCAATATCATGGAAGGATTTAAAATTACGGCATTCAACCCTTCGCCGATTCCGCGCCATACCTCCATTTCGCCTAAGTATTTTGTTCTGCCATATTCACTGTTACTGGTGGCCATGCTCCATTTCATTCTTTCAGAAACAGGTCTGCCTTCCCGCATTCTACCCAGCGCAGCTACTGAACTAACATGAATTAATTTTTTTATGTTTTTTTCTAAGCAAACATTCACCACATTAGCGGTACCTTCTACATTTACTTTGTACAACAACTTTTTCTTGGCCGGATTAAAAGAAACAAGTCCTGCACAATGGTAAACCTGTTCCACATTTTCCATAGCAGCAGATAACGCTTCCACATCTAATATATCGCACTTTACCCATTCTAATTTATTGGCCAGATGAGGGGGCATGTTGTTGTGATAGATTGCTTTTACGGAAAAATCTCTTCGCAGTAACTCCTCAATTAAATGAGTGCCCAATAAACCTGAACCTCCGGTTACTAAAATCATAGCAGTTTTTATTAATTACAATTTAAACACAATTGAACGAACAGGGAAAGTACAAAAAATTTATTTCCCCCAATAAATTTCAGAAAGAATAATTGATAATAAAGTTAAAGAGCGAAAGATTTGCCTTGTTATACACATATTTTGGGTTATTGTAGGTATCGCCATATCCTTTTTTGTAGGTGTACAAAAACTCAGCATCAAACCCTGCTAATTGCTTATTGAACTGATACCTCAGGTCAAGATTCAATTGGCCGTAAGATGGCATGCCATATTTATTCATGGCAGTATTTTTTACATCGGGTAGGGCAAAATATTCCAATTGGCCTTCCAGCAGCAATTGTTTAGCCATTGCATTCCATTTTACATTCCACATCACAGCATTCAAATTGCCGTTGCCTTCATTTCTTTCGCGATATATAAAAGTATAAAAGGGTTCAATACCCCATTCTCGGGGATTGAGAAAACAACCATTATCTGTAATACGGGTATAATTCAAAGTGGTTTCACATCGTTTATTTTTCAATCCCACTCTCCCTGAAAGAACATAGGCTACATTGCCTTTCTGCATATAGGTTTTATCTTGATTTTGATTACCGCCATCATGAACCGAATACCGGTAAAGAAAACAGGCTTTTGCTGAATTGTTTCAGGCATGTAGTTGAATTCGGCAAGCGAAGTATTGAATATATTTTCAACAAACTGCTCCCAAAGTTTAATACTTACATTTTTATTGAAATGATGCGTAATGCCGAATAAACCAATACCGGCTCCGGAAAGATTACCCCTGTAATTACCTACTGTTCCATCTGGATTAATGCCTTGTGCATACCAACCTATTGAATTGGGAACAAAAAACCATTGTATGGTGCTGCGCGGCAAAATGTTGTATAACCAGCCCCCTCCCCTTCCCAAATTGTTTTGTTACGGTTATATTTCAAATACAAGCCATCTTCAAAAATTGGGCGCATACGGCCGTCTTGCGGATTAATAAATGGAGTATGCAGCAATTATTTTCCCAATATAGCTTGAAAATTTTTGTGCTGATACTTTAAATAAAAATATTCTAACTTATCCAGATTATTGGTTTGCGAAGGATTTTATATGTTGAATAATCCAATTTCATAACGATTGGGGGAGCCAGTAATAGAATCGGGTTTTGCAAGATTGGAGGAACACAGATTAAAAGTATAAAAACCACCCAGGCCGAATTTAAAATGATGGAATGACGCCGTTTGATATTTGATACCGCCACCAAAAGCATTGGCATAATAATCAGATAATTGCCCCTCGTTGATGGCCGAAATAAAAAAGTATCGGAAACGCCCTTCAATACTGCCTTTCCGAAAAGAGCGTGCAATAAAGTGGTTGTATCGTTTTGTTTTGGCTCTTCCCTATGCTCATCGTCGGCCAATGAAGTATCTGCCGTTTGTGCTGTTGCGTCAACTGCCGTAAATTGTGCGAATAGCAACCATAAAATTGCATACAATTTTTTTGCATAACAAAATTATTCTCTTTACTGCAAGCAAATATTTAAAAGCCGGCTTTGATATAACTCCAGCCATCTTGTTGGCGGATAACCAGTTCGGCTATACCTGCGGCTACTGTTTGCATGCCGGGGATGAGTTGTGTTGCTGAAATATGATTGGCATGCAACATATTTTCACACACTTTAATTACAACACCCTGTTCCATTAATTGCAAAATAGCCTCTCGATTAGGATTGTTATCATTCAAACAAAAAGCGCTGCTACCGCCATGGCAAACCATTGCTATTGTAACTTTACCCGGCAAAGCATGCAATAAATTATTTATTTGTCCAATAATACTTTTATACACCCTTGGTTCATCAGAAGTTAATTGAATAATAGCTTTGTAAGGTTTCATACCAAATAAATTTGCAAATGTTATTCCTAAACGGCATACCATTTACGTAATGTTGAGAGATTATTTATCTATGCCTTCTAACCTTTGCTGGAGCTGTTGCAATTGCTGCTCTATCTGCATTAATTTATGAATGATAAGAATGTGTGTATGTACCGCATCAATACCTACCACACTATCTTTACTGGTAATGGACTGTTTAATTTTTTCGTAAGCAGCCATATCAATATTGTTAATATTTATTTCCATACAGTAATTTTTATTGTTTAAATACGCACTGAATACTTGTTTTAATGCGTTTGAATACACTGTTTTTTGGAGCGGGCGGATAGCCAAGCTTTGTTAATTGTTGTTTAATTTCATCGGTTTGTAAACCAATGCCGGTAATGGTAACCATGCCGGTTGCCTGGTTCACAGAAACATGCTGTACGCCCGGCATGGAGCCAATATTTTTTTCGATGGCAGCTACACAGCCGCCACATTTTATGTTCTGTACCTGAATATCAGCAGAGGTTAACATATCAATTTATTTTAAAGCACTCAAATTAATTCAACATTAGTACTGTTTAAGGTTGCATTTTAGTTGGCTTTGCCGAACGCTTTTGAAACATTCCAAAAACAAGCGCACCCAACATGGCAAAATACAGCGTACTATTTATCGGTTTTGAGGTAATTAAGCAGGTGCCGGTTGCACAACCTATAAAGTAATAGTACAAATAGCCTGCAACACCACCGGTAATTGCACCGGCTATGTATAATTTATTTTTGATGATCCACTTCTTCATAAGTAACTTCTTCTGTTGCTGCCTGATGATTGATTGTTTTGCGTTGATAAGTGTTGGTACTGCAGCCACCAACACCGCAACAGCCTATATTCGCCAAAGCCATGTACGCTACTATTCCCCCGAATATACCCAGTAACCAATCGTGCGACAAAAAGGCCTGCGTAATGGCAAAACCTGCAATAGCAAGACGTATAATCCGCATCAGGTTCCAGCCGTATTTCAATTGATTTAACATTTTTTTAAATTTAAAATGTATTTATAATTTTTTCTCCAACATAAACCAGGCACCGCCATTGTATACTTCAATACCGGCAGCAGATAACACAGATTTAGCCATGCCGCTTCTGGCACCACTACGGCAGCAGGTAATTACCGGCTTATTTTTTTTCTTCAGTTCGGCTGTTTTTAATTTGATTTGATCAACCGGAATATTAATAGCCCCGCGAATATGGCCTGTTTTAAATTCTGCAGGTGTTCTAACATCAATAATAATAGCACCACGGTTTTGTAATTCCCGATAATCTACTTCTTTACCTGAAAATAATTTTTTAAGAAATGAAAGCATAACTGATTTTTTAGTTTAACATAAATTGCATATCCAACAATCCACCACCGTTGTATACTTCGTTGATTCCGGATTGTTTTAACATTGACATGGCCATACCACTACGTGCCCCACTGCGGCAATAAACCACAATTGGTTTTGGCAACTTTTTAAATTCTTCTAAACGGTTCTGGACTTCATCTAATGGAATGTTGATTGCACCGGGCACATGGCCGCCTTGAAACTCCATTACCGTGCGTACATCTACAATACTTGTTGCTGAATTGTTTACGATTTCTTTTAATGTTGACATATGTTTTATTTTTCCGTATTTATTTGGTTTTACAATAAAGTGCTTGGGCATACATAATCGGTAACAGGAAACTTACCGCTTTCTTTAATAGCAGTAAAGCCGCCTTTTACATCAATTAAATTATCAAAACCTCTTGCCCGCAAAATAGAATTAAAAATCATGGAGCGGTAACCACCGGCACAATGCACATAGTATGTTTTATTTTTATTAATCAAGCTCATGCTGTCATTTATAAAATCGAGCGGTGCATTTTCGGCATCTACTACATGTTCGCTTAAATATTCACTGTTTTTGCGTACATCTAAAATAGCCACTTCTTCTTGTTCCATTTTTGCGGCCAGCTCTTCAGGTGTTATGGATAGAATGATATCTACTTCTTTACCTGCTTCTTTCCAAGCCTGAAAACTCCCTTTCAGGTAACCAATGGTATAATCATAACCCACCCGGGCCAATCGGGTAATTACTTCTTCCTCTCTACCTTCATCTGTTACCAATAAAATTTCCTGTTTAATATCGGGAATCATGGCACCCACCCAAGGCGCAAAATTTCCATCAATACCAATATTAATAGCATTGGGAATAAAGCCTTGCGCAAATACCTGAGGGTCGCGGGTATCTAAAATAATGGCACCTGTTTCGTTGGCTGCAGCTTCAAAAGCATTGGGAGAAAAAGCATGTTGTCCGCGTTCCAGCACCTTATCAATACTTTCATAGCCTTGAATATTCAACATTACATTCAAAGGAAAATATGCAGGTGGTGGAACCAATCCGTTTGTTACTTCTTTAATAAATTCAGCCTCCGTCATATCTGCACGCAGTGCATAATTGGTTTGCTTTTGATGGCCGAGTGTATCGGTTGTTTCTTTACTCATATTTTTTCCACAGGCACTACCTGCACCATGTGCAGGATATACAATTACATCATCCGGTAATGTCATTATTTTGTTACGAAGTGAATGAAATAAATGCGCCGCTAATTTATTCTGTGTTAAATCAGCTACTACTTTTTGAGCCAAATCGGGCCTTCCCACATCGCCAATAAACAAGGTATCGCCACTAAATAACGCGGTTGGCTTGCCGTTTTCATCTTTCAACAAATAACAGGTACTTTCCATGGTATGTCCGGGTGTATGCAATACCTGAATGGTTACTTTACCCACTTTTAATTCTTCACCATCTTTTGCTGCATAAAAATCAAATGCCGGTTTAGCATTGGGGCCATACACAATGGGAGCACCTGTTTTTTTAGATAAATCAAGATGCCCGGATACAAAATCGGCATGAAAATGCGTTTCTAACACATATTTTATGATAGCACCATTTCTTTCTGCTTTTTGAATATAGGGTTCTACCTCACGAAGCGGATCAATGATCACCGCTTCGCCATCACTTTCAACATAATATGCGCCCTGTGCTAAGCAACCGGTATAAATTTGTTCAACTACCATAAGCATATTTTTAAAAAATTAAAATTAATAAAACGATTCAGTATGAATAGTGACTCATATCACAAAACAATATTTTATTAATGCAACCACAATTCTTTAACAATAATATAAATACCCATTACCAATACAAACCATCCAAAGCCTTTTTTCAATTTATCTCCATGAATTTTTTTACTTAACCATCCACCTACGAAGATACCGCCAATAGCGATGATCGTAACAATTGTCAACAGCTTCCAATCCATTTCAAAATGGCCTAAATCACCGGTAAAACCAATTAATGAATTGAGTGCAATGATAAACAAGGAAGTACCTACTGCCTCTTTCATTGGCAAGCCCACCAACAATACCAGTGTAGGTATTAATAAAAATCCACCACCAGCGCCTAACAAACCGGTAATAAAACCGATACCAATACCATAAACCAACAATTTGGGGATATTAATTTTTTTATCGGGTATTACATCAGTTATTTCTTTTTTGTTGCCATTGCGCATCATTGACAAAGATGCCACTACCATTAAAATAGCAAAAAGCACCATTGTCATAATATTTTCTGTAATTACAAAAGAGCCTATGGTAGCTATTTTTTTGGGTATGGCAGGAATAAAAAACTTTCTTGTTAAAACCACAGTAGCAATAGAGGATATACCAAATAACAAACCGGTTTTAATACGCACCAATCCTCTTCTGTAACTGTTATAAGCACCCACCAAACTGGTAGAGCCTACCACAAATAAAGAATAAGAGGTTGCCAAAAGCGGGCTTACACTAAATAAATATACCATAACCGGTACCGTTAGTATTGAGCCGCCGCCACCTATTAAACCGAGCGATATACCTATTAAAGCCGATGCCAAATAACCAAAAATAAACTGCATGGATAAAAATTTATTTGTAAAAATGGCTTTTATTACTGCATTGTAAAGTGACATGAATCACAGACAACACAGCCATTGAAATTTTAACGAAATTTATATTAAAAAAATAAAAATTCAATTTTCATACTTTAGAAAGTAGCCGCTAAAAAGAGTCTGCTTAGAAAATTGAACGCAGGCTCTTGTATGGGGGTTATAATAAATTTAGGCAGTACCCGGTAATATTTTGTGCCAATATAACCAGGGCAAGATTTTCGTTTTCAATATCCACATACTCCAACGCTCCTTACTCTGATCAAATGGGAATGTTTCCATAGGCTGATTGTTGTAATCAAATTCAGCCAATACCAGTTTGCCATATCCTGTAATTAATGGACAAGAGGTATAACCTGTGTAGCTGGCAGTTAAAGACTGCCCCTGCATCAGCGCTAATAAATTTTGCACTAATACCGGTGCTTGTTTTCGAATAGCAGCGCCTGTACGTGAGGTGGGTAAACTGGAAGCATCACCTAAAGAAAAAATATTGGCATAACGCACATGCTGTAATGTATTCTTATCCACATCTACCCAACCTGCAGCATTGGCCAATGGGCTATTTCGTACAAAATCGGGTGCGCTTTGTGGTGGGGTTACATGCATCATATCAAAATCAACCCAATATTCCTGATCCTTATTATTTTCGCCAAAGCTCACAAATTTTGCTTTTTTGTTGGGGCCATCTATTTCATCTAACCGCACAAAAAACTGTGTTTTTATATTACCCCGGGCTATCACTTTTTTCAAAGTATTTTCATACTTATCAACTCCAAATAAACGGGTACCACCGCTCCAATATTCAACCTGCGTTTTATTGAGCAAATCATGTTTTCTGAAATAATCTGTTGCCAGAAACATAATTTTCATGGGCGCACCACCACACTTCACCGGTGTATTGGGATTGGTAAAAATGGCTTTACCGCCTTTAAAATTTTGAATACATTCCCAGGTATAATTTACTGATTGGAAACTGTAATTAGAGCAAACTCCATTTTTACCTAATGTTTCAGGCAATCCTTTAATAGCACTCCAGTTAATTTGAATACCGGGTGCCACCACCAAATATTCATAACCCACTTCAGTACCATCATCTAACGATACCTTATTGACGTTGGGTAAAAAGCCGGTTACTTTTTTTTGAATCCAATGTACCGATTTAGGCATTACCGATGCTTCAGAGCGAACGGTATCTGCCACATTAAATGCACCACCGCCTACTAATGTCCAGGCAGGCTGATAATAATGTTTATCGGCAGCATCTATAATGGCAATATCTAATTGCTTATTCTTAAGCAATAATTTACCGGCAACGGAAATACCTGCATTTCCGCCACCAATAATTACAATTTGATGTTGTACTGGCATAGCAATCTTATTTTTTGTTGAAAATAATGTACTACAAGATACAGGTATGTGACTAAAATCACATAACAAATGTTTTTTATTAGTATATTAATCCTATAGATTAAGTATGAAAAATCAGTTGCTATTTAATAACTATTCTCCTCTAATTTCACTTTCCCCTTAAATGTCCAGAATACAAAACCGGTATATAGAGCAATGATTGGCACTCCAATGGCTGCAATAATAAGCATAATGGTGAGTGATCGGGGAGAAGATGCCGCATTATGCACTGTTAATGAATACAGTGGATTGATAGTAGAACGTACAATATTGGGATACAAATTCATGGCAAAAGTAATAAGCAGCAATGCAACGGTTAGTGCAGAAGAAAAGAAACCAACTAAATATTTACCACTTTCTAACAAACGCCTTGTATTAATGGTATTAAATACGGTTACTACCGGCACAGCAATTAAAAAAGGATACCTTTTAATGGTATTAGCCATGTGCGGATAATACACCAAAGTAACAATGGTTAACAACATATAAAACACTACAAATACCCTGCTGGTATCATGCACCATTAATGAAAGCTTGGTGTACAAACGCTTTTCAGTTTTCATGACTAAATAAATAGAACCATGCATGGCAAATAACGACAAAGTAGTAGCACCCGTTAACAAGGCATATGGATTTAATAATTGCAGAAAAGTACCGGTATATTCAAAATGTTCATTAATGGGCAATCCAATGATTAAATTACCCAACACCACACCCAATAAAAAACCTATCAGACTGCTGGAAACAAAATAGAGAATATCCCATAATTTACGCCACCACAACATAGGTTCTTTACTTCTAAACTCAATGGAGATAGCCCTTAAAATTAACAATACCAGAAACAAAATAAAGGGTATATAGAAAGCCGAAAATATAGTAGCATATACATCCGGGTAACCCGCAAACAAAGCACCACCGCCAATTACTAACCAAACCTCATTACCCCCCCAAACAGGACCAATAGCATTTAAGGCAATACGGCGGCTTTCCTCTTTTTTAAACAATAAATGAATGGCACCAGCACCCAAATCAA
This sequence comes from Hydrotalea sp. GW822-HT8A01, assembly GCF_058798575.1. NCBI lineage: Bacteria > Pseudomonadati > Bacteroidota > Chitinophagia > Chitinophagales > Chitinophagaceae > Hydrotalea > Hydrotalea sp. GW822-HT8A01. The sequence continues at coordinate 1,337,596 of NZ_CM179506.1, read as the reverse complement.
AACCATCTAAAATAGCATAACCGGTAAATACAGCGCCTACAATGGCAAACCACCAGGTAGACAATTCTATTCCTAAAAAAGTTTCCATATTAATGTATTAAAGGGTCATCAAGTTTTGTTGTTGAAGGCATAGCATCGGTTATTTCACCATCATTTTCATCTAATCCGTGCTGAATTTTTTTATTCAACAAATAAATAAATAAGGCAAACAACAACAGGTACAATAAAGTAAACAGAATTAAAGAAAACCATACTTCATTTTCTTTAACAGATTTAGATAAAGCATCACTGGTGCGTAACAAACCATAAACTACCCAGGGCTGGCGGCCAACTTCAGCAGAATACCAGCCCAACTGATTGGCTATTTCAGGCAGCAGTACTGAGAAAGCAAAAACAAGCATGAGCCATTTCTTTTCAAACAATTTTTTGCGCCAAAATAAAAATGCTGCATATAAGGTTAATGCTATAAGCAATAAACCAATAGCCACCATAAAGTGGTAGGTTTGAAAAACAAAGTTTACGGCCGTAGGCCTGTCTTCCGGTTTAAAATAACGCAGGCCCTTTACCGGTGTTGAAAAATTGCCATCAATTAAATAAGACAAACCACCCGGAATTTTAATACCGGTTACCTGTTCTTTTTTTATGTTTACATAACCTATAAGATACATATCGGCGGCAGCCAAACTATCATAATGCCCTTCAAATGCGGCTAATTTAGCCGGTTGGTTAACGGCCACCCCTTTGGCAGACCGATCGCCAATAAATAATTGGAGTAAAGCCGATACCGTTGCTATTGCCAATGCTACTTTAAATGCTCTTTTTGATATTTCAACATGTTTGTTTTTATAAATGTAATAAGCATGTACACTCAACACTAAAAAAGAACCTGCTAAAAATGCACCCACCCAAACATGCAACAAGCGATCAACCGATGAAGGATTAAACACCATAGCCCAAAAGTCGGTAACCTCTGCCCGCACAGCTAAACCATGCCCTACCAAATGATAGCCGGCAGGTGTTTGTTGCCAGGAGTTAGCCACTACAATCCATACCGCCGAAAACATAGAGCCTAGAGTAACCATTACTGCTGAGAAGAAATGCATTTTTGGAGATACTTTGTTCCATCCAAACAACAGTACACCCAAAAAGCCAGACTCTAATGCAAAAGCAAAAATGCCTTCTGCAGCCAAGGCACTCCCAAAAATATCGCCCACGAAACGTGAATAAGTTGCCCAGTTGGTACCAAATTCAAATTCCATTACAATACCGGTTGCCACACCAATTCCAAATATCAATGCAAATATTTTTATCCAAAAACGGGAAAGCTTTGCATATAAAGGATTTTTTGTATTCAGAAACAAGCCTTCCAATCCTACAATCACTACACCCAATCCAATACTCAGGGGCGGATAGATGTAATGAAAAGCAATAGTAAAAGCAAATTGTATGCGGGAAAGCAATTCTAAATCCATAAAAATATATTTTTATACTTGTTTTGTTACTGTGCCCAACCAATAAAAGAGGTGCAGGTTTTATAGAAATTTTAAAATTACCAATAGCTATTGCATGTATTGTGACAATTATTACACTACCACGTTTTCCTTGGCTAAAAGTATATGATTTTAATCATAAATGCAACTAACAACCGTCATATAATACACTAAATGCCCCATGTACTTTTACAGTACCAAATGAAACAGTAAACACATTAAAAAATTGTTATGAAAAAGATTGTAATATTAGGCGCAGGCACCGCAGGTACCATGATGGCCAACCACCTAAAACATGAATTAAAGCACGACGAATGGGATATTATCATTATAGATGAACGCAAAGAACACCATTACCAGCCCGGCTATTTGTTTTTACCTTTTGATATTTATGCACCGGAAGATATTATTAAATCCATCACCGAATTTATTCCCAAAGGTGTACACTTCATCAACAAACGGATTGAAAAAATAGAACCTACCACTAATACCATAGCATTAACCGATGGCGATACTATTACTTATGATATTTTAATTATTTCCACCGGTGCCAAAATTGCACCGGAAGAAACCGAGGGCATGAAAGGTACTGAATGGCATCAGTCTGTATTTGACTTTTACACTTTTGAAGGTGCATTGGCTTTGCGCAATAAACTAAGAGACTGGAAAGGTGGCCGTTTAGTTGTACACATTACCGAAATGCCCATTAAATGCCCGGTTGCACCCTTAGAATTTGCTTTTCTGGCCGACTCGTATTTGAAACATAAAAACATGCGTGATAAAGTACAAATTACTTTTGTTACGCCATTGAGTGGTGCCTTTACCAAACCCAAAAGTACCGAAGCTTTAGAACACCTGTTACAGGAAAAACACATTGATATTGTTAGTGATTTTGCTATACAGGAAGTAGACAATGCCAACAAAAAAATAATTGATTACAGCGGCAAGGAAGTACCCTTTGACCTGCTGGTGACTGTGCCCACCAATAAAGGGGATGAATTAATGGCACGTTCAGGGTTAGGGGATGATTTGAATTATGTGCCCACCAACCGCACTACGCTGCAATCTAAAAATTATGTAAATATTTTTGTAATTGGCGATGCATCAAACATACCAGCATCCAAAGCAGGTTCGGTAGCCCACTTTGAAGCAGAAATACTCACCGAAAATATTCTTCGCTATATGAAAGGAGAACCTTTAAAAGAAGAATTTGACGGGCATGCCAACTGCTTTATTGAAACCGGTAACGGCAAGGCATTGCTGATTGATTTTAACTATACCCACGAACCTGTTGAAGGCAGCTTCCCCTTCCCCGGCGTTGGACCATTAAGACTTTTAAAAGAAAGCAGAATGAACCACATGGGCAAATTAGCTTTCAGATGGATTTACTGGAACATGCTGCTGAAAGGAACCCATATACCTTTTGTTTCTGCCACTATGCAGGAAGCAGGCAAATACTTTGATTAATTCATTCACCATAAAAAACAAACACAATGGAAACACAATTAGCCAACACAACAGTTGATGTAAACGAAGAAGGTTACTTAACCAATTTTGCACAATGGACTCCCGCCGTTGCAGAAGCCATTGCAAAAGATTTGAATATTACTTTAACCTCCAGGCATTGGGATGTGATTACCTATTTACAGAATGAATACAAAAATGATAGTCCGTTAAGCATTCGTAAAATTGGCAAAAGCGGTGTAGTAGACATTAAGGAATTTTACCAGCTATTTCCGAATGCCCCTTTAAAAGCTGCTACCAAAATTGCCGGTATACCCAAACCTGCTAGTTGTATTTAACCCTTTAAATTGAACAAATATGAACGAGTTTAATGGCGAAGTAAGAAAGATGATGATTATACTTTCTAAAGCCACCCTTGAAAATGTGTATGCCGCCTTTGTGTTAGCCAATGGTGCCCGTATGGAAGGCATAGAAGCAGAAATGTTTTTTACTTTTTTTGGTTTAGAAGCCATTCACAAAGGCAAATTAGAACATTTACATACTGCCACTGTTGGAAACCCGGCCCTGCACATGCCTACCCTATTAGGCGGATTACCCGGCGTGGAAGCATTGGCCACCAGTATGATGAAAAAGGAAATGGAAAAAATTGATATGCCCGATGTATTAGAATTTCTTGATATTCTAAAAGCCTCCGGCGTTAAGCTTTGGGCTTGTAAATTAGCCATGGAAATGTTTCATTACAAAAAAGAAGACATGTACGATGATTTAGATGGCGTTATTACCGTTGGCGATTTTTACAAGCAAGGCTCCGGCTTAGGCACCCACATGCTTTTTGTATAACTAGTTGGCAAGCAATCTTTAATGATACTGACCGATTATTTCTATAATCGGTCAGTTTTTTATATCGCAACTAAAAGCCAACTTCCTATTTTCTTCCATTTCCAAATACCTCATCTTAAGGCAGCCTGCTAAGTAAAAGTGTATAAGTTTATAAATACCCTTTATCTTTCAAATAAGCAACCCATTTTTGATATCCCCCACCGGTAGCGGTTAAGTGCAACCCATCGGCGGTATATTTTGCATTGAGCCTTCCCTTTTCATCAGTAAACAAATCATGAATATTGATAAAAGGTACTTTTAATTGTGCCGCCATTTTTTGAATGAGTTGATTGGTATGCACAATATGGCTTTGTTTATCATAATGCTGGGGAAAGTTAACTACATCGGGATTTACAGGCATAATACTTTCCACATACACTTTTGCATCCGAGCTTCCTGCTTGTATGCGCCGCACAATTTTACCAATGTTATCGGCAATAACGGCATCGGGAATATCTTTCCCAATATCATTAATACCAATTAGTAAAAACACTTTTGAAGGTTGGCGGGCAATTACATCCTCTAACCGCTTTAAAACGCCATAAGTAATATCGCCACCAATACCCCTGTTAATCACCGTTGAATCATTTAACAGTATTTCCCAGTTACCCATTTCGGTAATGCTATTACCCAAAAACATGATTTTGCCTTTTACAATAGGCTCTTTTGCAAATGCAGCCATACGAACGGCATAATGTTCGGGTATAAAGCCCGTAGTATCAAACAAATGCTGGTTGGTTACTTGTGCCTGCATTCCCAATGGCCATAGCATACATCCAAATATAAAATACCTCAGCGCTTTCATGTGTTGTTGTTTTTAAGTGGTTAAACTGAATATATTTACCCTAATGCCTATTATGCAAACAGTTACCTGCAATGCTGATGTATTGCATGGTTGTGTTGAATATAAAATCAGGGAAAATGGGCAGTATAATGAATGAGTATATTTCCGATTACCGCTGTGTGAATATACAACGCTGAAAAGACGAAAACAAATATTTTTTTAGTTTATATTTTGAAATAAGCCGGACTCAAGATTCTGTTGGTTTATGAAGTTCTTTAGTCTTTGGGTGTTGGGTATTAGATATTCACAGCAATGGAATGCCGTTATCACATGTTTACCCGTATTATTTACACCTGACTTTCTTAACAACAAAGCCCACAGTGGATTTTACACAAAGGGCAGAGAGAGATGGGTGGCTGGTCTTTAGGTAGTTGGTCTTTGGGTGTTAGTGATATTCATTCGTGTCTATCCGCGTCATTTGTGGCTACTTATCATTTTGAGGTGTGTACTACAAAGCATTCTTTGTGAGCTTTTGAAATTTAAACTACCGGTTGGTGGGGGCACCAACCGGAATTAATTGGTGATTAAGTGATTGGTTATGCGAGTCCATTTGTGGCTACAAACCATTTTGTAGTTTAAATTACTGTGCATTCTTTGTGAGCTTTGCAAATTCGCCATCTGCCTTAATGGTTACCTCATCACTAATCATTGCCGATGGGTATTTGGTACCAATATTAAAATCGGTACGATTAATGGTACCGGTAAGTTTAAAACCCGCATCGTCTTTTTTTGTCATAGGGTTCACAATGGTACCACGATACACCAAATTCATGGTAACGGGATTAGTGATACCATGCATGGTTAGGTTGCCGGTTAATTTATAATGGTTATTGCCAACAGGTTGAATGGCGGTACTTTTAAAAGTAATTACAGGAAATTTAGCCACATCAAAAAAGTTGGGACTTTTCAGGTCGTTATCACGCATTTCTACTTCAGTATTAATAGATGCGGCCTCGGCAGTTAAACTAAATACAGCATCACTAAAATCGGGTTTGGAAGCCTGTATGGTTACATCAAAATTTTTCAATAATCCATCTACATCCGATACCATTAAATGGGTAACGGTAAAAGTGAGTTTAGAATGTGCTTTATCATTCTTCCAGGTTGTTTGAGCAAAGGCAGCCGATTGTAATAAAAGCAACGCTGCTACGAACATTTTTTTCATTGTTTAATTGGTTTGGTTTTATGAATATGCTTATAAGAATGAATTGTTACAGCTACACTTGTATTTCAAAAAAAATAAAAGTAGTTGTTACAATTACAACCCTGCAAAACTACCCCAACCATAGTTTGGGTACAATGACAAAAAGCAATAAAAAACGTTGATTTGAATCAAGATAAGCAACAATGCAGGCAAATTTATTTTGGCTGTTGTAAGCGCTTACGTACCCTACTTAATGTTTCGGGTGTAATGCCCAAATAAGCAGCAATCATGTGTTGTGGCACTCTGTTTGGTAATGTAGGGTATTGTTGCAATAAATGTTGATAGCGTTCATCTACGGTTAAATGCGGAATAGCACTTAAACGCTTTTGTAAGGCTACATAAGCATTCGTAATTACTTGCAGCATAAAAGTTTGATAGTTGGGGCATTGCTGCAGCAGCAAATCGTTAGCGGCTTTAGACATTAATACCAGTTCTGAATCTTCAATGGCTTCAATATTATACAACGCAGTTTCACCCGATAAATAACTATATAAATCGGCAATAAACCATCCTTCCATTGCAAATTGTACAATGTGTTCATTACCATTATTATGAATAGTGTAGGAGCGTAATAAACCTTTTTCAACAAACGCAGTGTATTTACAAATATCTCCTTCTTGCAAGAAATAGTGTTTTTTTCGTATTTTTTTATGCACTATGTGTTTTTGAATTAAATCTACTTCTGTTTCCGTAAGTTTTATTTTTGAGTTGATGTGCTGAATGAAGGTATTGCTCATAAAAGTGTTTAATACAACGATGTACTGATTTCAAAAAAAGAAATCAAAGATTGCCATCTGCAAATTAATTCAATCTAACAAAACTACTCAATCCATTACTTCAAAATGAAGCATCACTTTTGATAACAAATGAGGATATTGTTGTTAAAGCATTATTCAATTAATAGTCTGCTGCATTCATCTAAAAAAAATTCCGGATGGGTATTTTTGAAGTACACCATCCGGAAATTAATGAGCTAAATAACAATGTTAATTATTCTGCTTTCCAGGTATTATTAGCGTTGTTAAAGTCGGGTATTTTGTTGTTTGGATCAATCACCACTTTGGTAATTTTATCGGTAGATGGGTATCTGAATTTCCAGGTAGCACCATGCTGCCAAATTTCAACTGGCAAATGAACGGTACCGGTTTTACCATTGGCTTCTGTAATTGCCACAGTAACCGGCATGGGCAACTGACCTAAATTTTCAATGGTAATAATACTGCCATCAGCGGGGTTATTATCGTTATATGCAACGCCTTTCACCGCCTGGTCAATACGCCAGCTATGCATAAACCAACCCCGCCAAAACCAATCTAAAGTTTCGCCGGTATAGTTTTCAATGCAATGGAAAAAATCCCAGGGTGTAGGATGTTTAAATGCCCATTGGTGTACATAATAACTAAAGGCACTATCAAAACGGCCGGGGCCTAAAATTTCTTCGCGCAGCAATTTTAAACCCATACCCGGTTTATAATAAGCATAAATACCCAGGTTTTGGGGTTGTACCACATCGGGAATAGTAAAAATACTTTCGGTACTATCTCTAAACACATAACGGGCAGCCATGTGAAGGTTATCCATTCGGTGATTTAAAAATTCGCCGTTATTAAAATGCGCATCGGCCATAGTATTGATGAAGGTATTAAAGCCCTCATCCATCCAGGGAAATTTACGTTCATTACTTCCTACAATCATCGGGAACCAGTTGTGACCAAATTCATGTGAGGTAACATTCCATAAACTGGGGCCTGTAGCACGATAACCACAAAATACTATGCCCGGATATTCCATTCCACCCACAATACCGGCTACGTTGGTAGCAGTAGGGTATGTAAATTCAAATAAATATTTTGAATAATATTCAATAGCGCCTTTTACAAATTCGGTAGAGCGTTTCCAGCTACTATCGCCATTACTTTCAACCGGATATACACTCATGGCCAGCGATTTTTTGCCACTGGGCAGGTTAATGCGGGCAGCATCCCAAATAAAGGATCTGGAGGCAGCCCAGGCCACATCACGCGTATTCAGGCATTTAAACTTCCAGGTAAGCATTTTCTTAAACGGACGGCTGACCGGGTCGGTTACTTCGGCAGCAGAACGCAACATAACCGTTTTATCACTTTGTGCCGCTTCTTTCCAGCGTTTTAATTCAGCAGTAGTTAACACCTCCTGTGGGTTCATTAACTCTCCCGAACCTACTACAATGAAATTGCCAGGTACAGTAACATGGTATTCAATATTGCCATATTCCAAATAAAACTCACCCTGGCCTAAATAAGGCAATGTATTCCATCCATATACATTATCGTACACACACATACGGGGGTACCATTGTGCTATTTCATAAATCCAGCCATTTTTGGTATTGAGCCTACCCATACGGTCGGTACCATATTCGGGGATTTTAAAGCTGTAATTAATTTTTATCTGAATTTTTCCGCCTTGTGCTTTCAACAATTTGGTCAGTTTAATCTGCATACGGGTATCATTAATAAGGTAGTTGGCTTTTTCGGTTTTACCATCGGTTATTACTGCAACCGATTCAATATTGTAACCACCATTAAAATTATTGCGGTTGGCCCAGCGACCACCGCTTACCGCAGTAGTAGCTACCCCACGTGAAGATAGGCTGTAGATGTTCTGATCTAATTGCAACCATAAAAACGACAAGTTTTGCGGGCTATTGTTGGTGTAAGAAATGAGCACAGCACCTTTAATGCTTTGTGCAAGGGTATCGATGCTGACATTGATGTTATAATCGGCGCGGTTTTGCCAGTATTCCGGGCCGGGGGTACCATCTGCCGCTCTTACTTTATCGCCGAAGGCTGGATAAAACATAGGGGCAAAGGCCTCGTGTTGGTTGTAGTTGCCGGTAGTTTGTGCATACGAGCCGGTTAAGATGGCCAGTAATGCACCTAAAGAAATCCATTTCTTCATGTGCTTGGTTTTAATGTGATTGATGAATGTAGTATTCTAAAAAAAGAGCATCTAAGATAAGCATGGCAGGGTTGTATTGAAAAAAATTATGGATGATTGGTCTGTGTTTTAGATAAAAATTAAGGTATTTTTAAAAAAACGCAGGAATGATGGGGATTTGGGAGAATTTGTTCGACAGGTGTTCGACAAGTTCGATGCAAATGCCAGTCTTTTTCGGCATAGCTTTTTGTGGACATTTCCCTGCTCATTGGTCTGACTCTTTTTACTTAGATTTGCCCAAATATTTTAGCAATTGAAGACTCATCATAAAATTGTAAATGGCGACAGCCGACAAATGACCGAACTGCCAGACAATTCAGTTCATTTAGCTATTACCTCGCCGCCCTATTGGCAACTTAAAGACTACGGGACAGATAATCAAATTGGGTTTCACGACAGTTATGAAAACTACATCAACAATCTGAATTTGGTTTGGAAAGAGTGCTACCGCACTCTTCATAATGGGTGCAGGTTGTGTGTAAATATTGGCGACCAGTTCGCTAGAGCTGTTTATTATGGACGCTATAAAGTCATCCCGATTCGTGAAGAGATAATCAAATTCTGCGAAAACATTGGGTTTGATTATATGGGAGCAATCATTTGGCAAAAAGTTACAACATCCAACACAACAGGCGGTGGTGTTCAAATGGGTTCTTACCCATATCCGAGAAACGGAATTTTGAAATTGGATTATGAGTTTATTCTCGTTTTCAAAAAATTGGGGGACGCACCCAAACCAACAAAAGAACAAAAGGAACTTTCTAAAATGACCGCCGAAGAATGGAACACTTACTTTGCAGGACATTGGAATTTTGCAGGAGCAAGACAAAATAACCACATCGCAATGTTCCCCGAAGAATTGCCCAAACGCTTAATCAAAATGTTTTCTTTTGTTGGTGAAACGGTTCTTGACCCCTTTGCTGGTAGTGGCACTACTGCTTTAGCTGCAAAAAATCTTGACAGAAATTCAATTGGTTACGAAATCAATCCAGAATTTATTCCTTTCATTAAAGAAAAGTTAGAAACTCATCAAAAGGATTTGAGCGGAACAACATATAATTTCATTAAACAAAAAGGGATTGAGACTGACTTTGAAAAAGAAATTCAAAAATTGCCTTACATCTTCAAAGACCCCCACACCCTTGATAAGAAAATTGATGTAAAAAAATTACAATTCGGAAGCCGAATTGACAAAAACAGCTCAACTCAACGAGAAGAATTTTACACAGTAAAAGAAATTATCAGCCCAGAAAAAGTTCGTCTCAATAATGACCTCACGATAAAACTTATCGGAATCAAGGAAGACCCAATTATTAATGGTGACGCAACAAATTTTTTGAAAGAAAAAACAAAAGGCAAAAGAGTTTTTATCCGTTATGATGAAGTGAAGCACGATAAGGAGAATAATCTCCTTTGCTATCTCTATCTTGAAAACAAAACTTTCATTAATGCTCACCTAATCAAAAACGGGTTGGTTCAGGTTGATAGTAAAACAGAGTTTAAATACAAAGACAAATTTCAACAATTATTCAATCAAGCACATTTTATTAATGAAGACAATAAAAATTTCAAATAACGAAATCCTTTCACTGCTTGATGCAGAAGCAACCAACTTTCCGAAATACGCTACACAGATTTTAAATCTTGCAAATCAAAACGCACAGGGAACACGACCATCTGTTGTAGGGCAAATGAGTGATTTGATTCAGGAATTCCCTGGAAGCAAATTAAAGGAGTGGGAAGAATGGTATTTGAATAAACACCCTGAAGCGTTGTCGCAAGCAGCGACAAAAGTTTTTGAAATGGTTGAGAACTTCAAAGATGTAATGACAAAGATTGACAAAGAAATGGTTGAAAAGTGGGTAAAAGATTTAGTGATTTTAAAAACTTTCATCGGGTTGAAATTTCAATAAGCAATTTTAAAAAGCGTTGCCTCTGAATTAAACAAAACTTACCGGCTTGCTACACCAGAAGAAGAATCACAAGGCATTGATGGATTGATTGGAGAAAAACCTGTAAGCATCAAACCAACTTCTTATGAAATGAAAAAATCACTCAGCGAAACGATTGAAGTTCCGTTTATCTTGTATGAGAAACTGAAAGACGGAATTAAAATCACTTTTGACGAATCTATTATTTAATCGCTTCAAATTTTGATGAAGAAAAAATATGCCGACCAGTTTTCTTATGCTAACCTTGAAAGCTGCTTTGATAAGAAAGTAGTCAAGGTTAAATCAAAAGGCATTGATAAAAAGTCGGCAACCAACTTCAAAAGGGATAAAGAAAAAGAATTAAAGATTATTGAAAGAAAAAAATACAAGCAGGTACATATAAATTTTCTCCTTACTTAGAACTGCTTCAAAATAGTGTGGCAACAATTGACAATTCAAATCAAGAACGTATTGAAATAATCAAATTAGCGGAATTTGCTCTTAGAGCAACTTGCCAACTATATCAAACAAAAAATGGAAATTCAAATTTTCCTATAGCAAATGGTTGTGCGGTTTTATTTGAATATAACTCAAATCACTATTGCTTTTCTAATGCTCATGTTTTAGCTGACAAACAATTAGGAAAAACATTTTTCTTATCAAACAATTCGGCTGTAACTATTGGCGGACAAATTTTTTATACACGACTTCCATCTTCTAACAGACGAGAAGATGACACCTTTGATATTGCTTTAGTTAAGCTAAAATCAGACGTTGTAGAATATTTAAAGCAAGGTGGTTATCATTTTTTAAAACTTGACCAAATTCTAACAGGTTTAAAGTTATTGAACAATGAAGTGCTTTTAATTACTGGTTATCCTGCATCCAAAACCAAAATAGATTTTAGAACTAATAGACTAAAATTCAATCCTTTAATTGCGAGAACAATACCATTTTCAAAAGATTTGAAAAATGAGAATTTCCTTAAAGACTTTCATCATATTGTAGAATATCCAATTAGTTCTTTTAAAGAAACAAGCACGGCAGAAAGAATGAGAGCTCCAAAGCCACACGGACTAAGCGGCAGTGGTTTATGGTTACTTGCTAAAAATTCTCCTTCACACGTTCAGCTATTCCTAATTGGAATTTTATCAGAATATCATGAGAACAGAGCAATTTTAGTCAGCACAAAAATTGATCTATTTATTGATTTGATAAGACAAAAATTTGACTCAACAATTCAAAATGACGGTATTAAAATTGAGCTTGTGGAATGATAACAACAAAGCTGCGTACAACAACTAAGGCTTCGTTGGGTGCGTAGCGCCAACAATGAAGCCGCCTGTTGAACGAAACCGGTAAATTATCCGGGTGTTTATTGATTATGGAGTTGTCGTTTTGACGATTATTCGTCACTTAAATTTGGACAAAATGGATAAAAACAAAGAGGCTATCATAGCCGAGTACTTAACAGGCGATTGCAGATATCTTCCATTGGGTGCCAAATATGGCATTAACTTTCGTAAAATTCATCGATGGGTGTCACACATAACTCAACAAACACAGTAGCAGCTTCTATGCTTTTCCGATTGGTTAGCGGGATGTCTACTAATAAGTTTGGAATATAACTACGCATTGGGCATGTGTTAGGATTTTGTAAATTTCATATTGAATTAATTCTATTTATGATTGATATATAAGCCAAATACCAGACACTAACGGCTATACCTTGATGTAGATTTTCTTTTTATCCATGCCATACACAATCAGCCAGTAGAAGGCAATTAAAATGAGTGCATAGAGTAAAGATCCAATGCGTTCATCAGTACTGATGGGTTTACATACCTGTTCATAAAACCATCCCAAAGGAGAAAGATATACCAGCAATCCTTCTTCATTCATACCATGGGGAATGCGGATCAAACCCAATACCCGGGGCAGGAACCCACTGAGCACAAAAATGAACAAAGGATTTTTACCAAACACATCGAAAAAGCTGCTCCAGGCTCCACGTACCTCCTTAAATTCAATGGCATAAATCAGGATGCCCAAAGTAGCAATGGCCAGTCCACTGGTGTATACCACATAACTACTGCTCCATATTTTCTTATTGATGGGGAATACCATATCCCATGCATAACCGGCAGCCATTAATACGAGTGCCAGCACCAAGAGGTTTGCCAGCATATCATAGGTTTTTCCCTTTTGTTGTATGTATTGCCCGGTTAAATAACCAATAATTACCTGCACTACAGCACCGGGCGTACTCGACAGTCCCTCCGGATCGAAAGGCACCCCCTCTCCTTTGTACACATGGTTCAGTCCGAATACATGAATATCGAATGAAGTGCCCCAAAAGCCCTGCAGACTATAAGGATCGCCAGGCTCACCTGCCAGCAGGGTGAATACCCAATACAACAATAAAATAATACAGCCAATCACAAAAGCGCCACGGGCCTTAGCATAATAAATAATCAGAGCTGCAAAAAAGTAGCTGAGGGCAATGCGTTGCAAAACTCCCATAATACGCACATGCTCAAAACCTTTGAATACAATATGACCATTGCTCCATTGCACAAATGGGGTCCAGTTCAGGAACAAGCCGATGAGAAAAATAAGGATGGAGCGCTTAAATACTTTTTTCAGGAAATAGCTGTTGCCCTTCTGTTCAAAACGTGGCATTACAAAAGAAAAAGCATTGCCCACCGCAAAGAGGAAAAAAGGAAATACCAGATCGGTGGGTGTGCAGCCATGCCAGGGTGCATGTTCCAATGGGGTATAAATATGTTCCCAAGAGCCCGGGTTATTCACTAAAATCATGAGTGCTACGGTAGCCCCGCGAAACACATCTAAGGAATAATAGCGCTGTTGTTGCATAGAAGTGTATTTGGCAAGGCGTTAAATTAAGTAAAAGAAATGAAAAAGAGTGGATTTTACAGAACCGGATGCTGCAATCGTCAAACATCCCCCTTATAACGTGCAGTCGTTAACGATAGAAAAAGAGGCTATCTCAAAAAAAATGAACGTGTCGGAAATTGCTTAAACTCTCCAACCATTCATTGGATACCGGAATAAAAAAAGGCTACCCGATGATAGCCTTTTCTGTATGGATTAGAATTTAATTTCTTCTTCATTTTCATCGAAAAAATGGTATTCTATAAAACTGTAATTGTTATTGGACATGACTTTCAGGGCAATTTTGAATTTTTTCTTCCATTTTTTTACAATGGACTTGAACCAACCTTTGGTTAAGAATGCATATACAATGGGATGCACATATAAGTCAATTTGTTTATGACCATGGGTTACCAGATAATGCAGTCGTTTTTCTATTTCATCTTCCAGCAATATAGAAGGCGTTACCATACCAGTGCCGCCACAGGCCGGACAAATTTCAGAAGTATTGATGTTTACCTCCGGACGCATCCGCTGGCGGGTTATTTGCATTAACCCGAATTTGGAAATAGGCAATACGGCATGTTTAGCCCGATCGGTTTGCATGTATGCCTCCATCGCTTCCTGCAATTTCCGTTTGTTATCGGGCAATTTCATATCAATAAAATCAATCACAATAATGCCGCCAATATCGCGTAAGCGTAACTGCCGCGCAATTTCTTCTGCTGCTTCCAAATTGGTTTGCAGGGCATTCTCTTCCTGGTTATTGCTAACACTTTTATACCCACTGTTTACATCAATTACATGCAGGGCCTCGGTATGTTCAATAATTAAATAGGCACCGCTGGGCAGGTTCACCGTTTTACCAAAAGAGCCTTTTACCTGTTTGGTTACCCCATATTGATCAAATATGGGTAAGGGGCCATTGTAATAGGTAACAATATCGGCCTTATCAGGTGCAATTTTTTGAATATAGGCCTTAGTATCGTTGTAAATATTTTTATCATTAATCACCACCCGGTTAAAATCTACTGTCAGCAAATCGCGCAGCATGCTGGTTGTTTTATCCTGCTCGCTCAGTATTTTAGCTGGTGCCACTGCACCTTTCAGGTTGTGTTGAATTTGCTTCCAGGTTTCGTTGAGTGCAATTAAATCCTGATGCAGTTCAGCAGTACTTTTACCTTCAGCAGCAGTACGAACAATAACCCCAAAGTTTTTGGGGCGAATGGCTTCTACAATTTTATGCAGGCGTTTTCTTTCTTCTGCCGAATGAATTTTTTTAGATACAGCAACAATTTCATTGAAGGGGGTTAATACTACAAACCGGCCGGGTAGGCTTAATTCGCAACTGAGGCGTGGGCCTTTGGCTGCAATGGGCTCTTTTAAAATCTGCACCAGAATATTGGGTTTGCCATTGAGCACTTCATTGATTTTACCGGTTTTTACAATTTCGGGTTCAATGTTAAAGGTGCTGAAATCGAATGGCTTTTCGCCCTTATCGTGCATGGCCATTTGGGTAAATTTCAGGAGAGAGCGGGCATAGGGCGATAAATCGGTATAATGCAAAAAAGCATCCTTTTCAAATCCTACATCAATAAATGCAGCATTCAATCCGGGAATCAGTTTTTTTACTTTTCCCAAATACAAATCGCCCACGGCAAAATTGGCATCTGCTTTTTCATTGTGCAGTTCTACCAGTTTTTTATCTTCCAGTAAAGCAATCTCAACCCCACTGGGGGAAACGCTAATAATCAGTTCTTTGTTCACAAATTTGGCAACTTTAATATACATAATGACGCACCCCGTTTATAAGCATGAGCACGCAGTGTACACTTCATGTATTTACCCTTAAATGTGGGAAAGGTAAAGTTGCAGCGGAAAGGAGAGCGGCAAATACATTACAGTGAAACAGAAGTAAGGCCTCTTGTATAAAGGATACGGAGACCTTTACTCTATAAAATGAAAACCTGTTAAGAAATTATTTATTCTTTTTCTTATGACGGTTTTTTCTCAAACGTTTTTTACGTTTGTGAGTAGCAATTTTATGACGTTTTCTTTTCTTACCACAAGGCATACGCTGTCAGATTTTTTTAGTTAAATAATTTATTTTAGTTCATTGATACGCTTATCAATTTCTTTTTTGATGGCATCATTGTTAATCATTCGTTTGGCAGTTTCATACCACTGAATGGCATGGGCTTTATCGCCCTGCATATCATAGGTTTCGGCTAACTGAAAAATGGCTTCCAGATTATGCGGATCTTTCCGCACAATGAACTGAAAACGTTCAATTGCCTTGTCTAACTGACCACTTTTTTTACCTCCTAACCCCAATACCATTTGTGCATAGAGGTTATTGGAGTCTTTCTGCGCTATTTCACGAACCGGCAGGATACCCTGCATGGGATTATCAGAAATATTGCCGAACATATAACAAGCCCCCAGCCCTATTTTACTGGAATCGTTGTTGGGATTGATGACAAGTGCCCTATCTAAAAGATCTTTTGCATTTTCTGCCAGCCAGTGTTGCATAGCCGGATTATTCTCTGTCAGCAGGTTATCTACAAACAGTTGGGCGGCAAATGTGAGACTTTTTTCCGAATTCTCCAACTTAGCTGCCTGTGCGGTATAATAAGCATAGGGTTCAAAAACGTGGGCAGAGTCTTTCCAGAACTTTGCCAACTGGTGGTAAACGTGCAATTGCTGGTCTTTTACATCGCCACGGGTTATGGCATTTTCAAGAGCAATGATTCTTTGATTTTGTTCGGGGTTGAGCTGCTTGCGGGCTTTTTGTAAAATATCTTTGAACTGAACTGCGGGTGGTGCACCTGTCTGTTGCTCCATTGACGCTGCGGCTCCGGAGGATTTGGGGGCACTCACTTTTCCAAATACAAATAACAACACTACCACCACAACGGCACCGGCAACCAGTAAAATTTGACTTCTTTTCACTATTTCAATTTTGCGCAAAGTTATTCCGACTTGCGCTTGTTCCGCACTTCTTCCATAAATTCTTTTGCAGGCTTAAAGGCGGGAACAAAATGTTCGGGTATTTGCACCGTGGTATTGTACTTGATATTACGGCCTAATTTAGCCGCCCTTTTTTTGGTAACAAAACTGCCGAAACCCCTGATATAAATGTTACGACCGGCAGCCAGATTGCCTTTTATTTCGCCTAACATAGTTTCAAGCGTTACCAGTACATCCACTTTTGGTATACCTGTTTTTTCGGAAATGATGGTAA
Source organism: Hydrotalea sp. GW822-HT8A01 (assembly GCF_058798575.1). Classification (NCBI taxonomy): domain Bacteria; kingdom Pseudomonadati; phylum Bacteroidota; class Chitinophagia; order Chitinophagales; family Chitinophagaceae; genus Hydrotalea; species Hydrotalea sp. GW822-HT8A01. The sequence goes on along the minus strand of NZ_CM179506.1, from coordinate 1,320,666 downwards.
TGAGATCTGATTTTCTCATAAAAAAGCTTTTCAGTTGAATAGTTTTTAAAATTAGAACAAATTTTGTGTATTACAAGAAAATAAAAAAAATAATACATATTAGTGACTGACTGCAAATTTATTTATAAGTGCATGATTTACATAATATTGTGCCAGATATTCTTTGATTGAATTATACCTTAACCGCTCAACAGTTTCATGTATTGTGCCAATTTTATTACAACTTTGCCCCCTATGCGGCAACAAAAATTAACACCCTTGCTTTTGCACTGGCACCGGCACCACAATGAACGCATCATGCCCTGGAAGGGGGAGAAAGACCCCTACAAAATATGGCTGAGTGAAATTATACTGCAACAAACCCGTGTAGAACAAGGGTGGGCTTATTATGAACGCTTTTTAAAGCAGTACCCTGGCCTGCCCGATCTAGCCCATGCAACAGATGAAGCTGTTTTTAAATTATGGGAAGGACTGGGCTATTACAGCCGCTGCAAAAATTTATTGCGTACTGCACGATTCGTATTACAAGAATACGGTGGACAATTTCCTGCCGATTATACTGCCCTGCTGGGTATGAAGGGAATTGGGCCTTATACAGCAGCAGCCATTGCTTCATTTGCCTTTCAACTGCCTTATGCCGTGGTAGATGGTAATGTTTTTCGTGTGTTGGCACGTGTATTTGGCATTGATACCCCTACCGATAGTACAAAAGGAAAAAAGATATTTACACAACTGGCACAGGAAGTATTGTGCAAGCAACACCCGGATTTATTTAATCAGGCTATTATGGATTTAGGCGCTACGGTATGCAAACCCATACTGCCACTTTGCAGATCCTGCCCGTTGCAGCCCATCTGTAAAGCACATCATGAAGGTACCGTTTACCAATTACCCGTGAAAGAAAAAATATTACTGAAGAAAAAACGCAGGTTTTATTATTTTTTATTAGAACAGAATGGAAAGGTATGGATACACAAAAGAACCAGGAAAGATATATGGGAAAATTTGTATGAACTGTTTTTGGTTGAAAGTGAAGAAGAAATAGAATGGACGGAAAAGCAGGTGCAGCAATGGTTACACGAACAATGGGGGGTGAAGGATTATACTTTACTGCAGGTTTCAGGCAAGGAAACACAGCAGCTTACACACCAGCAAATTTCAGGAAGATTGATACATGTTCAATTCAAAAAAGCACTGCCTGCCTTGCAACAATATGAAACCATAGCATTGGCACAATTGGCAGAAAAACCTTTTCCGAAATTTATACACCAGTTAATGAAAAATGCAGGAATATGGTAATACATGAAGTACACCAATCCATAATCGTTATGTATTACAGATAATTGCTGAACCCATAAAATTTTATAAAACATTTTTATTTCTGAGCATGTACCAACCCTTCAATAAAAGAAGATACGAGCGATACAATGATACTGAACCAAAGGGCAGGCCACCAGCCATCTACCCGGAAGCCAGGCACCAGCGCCGAGGTCCATTTAATAATTATTACATTAATAACCAACAGAAATAAACCCAGTGTAAGGATGGTGAATGGAATGGTTAACAGCACTAAGATAGGTTTTACAAATGTGTTCAATAAACCCAGCACAGCCGCCACCAGTATGGCCGTAGTAGTGCTGTTCACATGCACGCCATTCAAAATGAATGTGGCCAGCAGTATGGCTACCGCTGTGAATAATACTTTGGAGAGGAATGACACCATACAATTTTAATTTATATCACCTCAAGTTCGTAAAAATCATCCGGATTCAGGTATTTTTTTGCCAGTACCTGCAGCTCCTCACCGGTAGTATCTTTTATGGTTTGAATGCTGGTATAAAAATAATCGGCCGGCATCTCATTCAGAATATAGCTTTTCCAACGTTCTATAATATGAAAAGGCCCATCCACATCACCCAGCAGGGTTCCAATCATAAAATTTTTAATAAGGCTCAATTCTTCTGCCGTTACAGGTTCTTTTTGCAGGTCCAGCATTTCTTTATAGGTTTCTTCAATGGTAGCGCGGCTAACATCTCTTCCTGCTTCGGTAGTTACCATCCATGCACTTTGTTGCTGATGTGCCTGTATATAAGAGTGGATGCCGTAGGTATAGCCTTTGTCTTCGCGGATATTGCTCATCAATCTCGATCCAAAAAATCCGCCAAACAATGCATTCAGCAGTTGCGCTTTCAAAAAATCGGGATGATGGCGATTGGGGAAAGGCCTTGCCAAACGAATGGCAGCCTGCACTCCATTGGCATCATTCATTACAGAATACTTTTTCTGAGCCGAAGGTGTAATTGAAAAATCAGGCTTCGCCAATGCAGTACCATTCAATGGCAGTTGACCAAAAAACTGGTTGAGCAACTGTTCAACATTGGCCGGTAATTTACCGGCAATAAAAATGGTACAGTTGCCTTTCAAATAATATTGCGCATAAAACTGCAAGAGATCTTCACGTGTTAATGCATCATAATCAGCCGGATTACTATATTTGCCATAAGGATGTTGTTCGCCAAACAAATATGCATCTATTATACGATTGGCCACAAAATCTGCCTTCTTCAAATTCACCGCCAGACGTTGTTTTTGATTTTGCCGGTAAATGTTCAGTTCTTCTTCCGGAAAAACCGACTCACTTAAAATTTCTGACATAGCAGGCAATAACTGTGGTAGGTATTTGGTTAAACTGTGCAAACTAAGGGAAGCCCTTTCGTGGTAGCAGCCCCGGTTCAGATAAGCGCCATACATTTCAAAATGTTCATTCAGTTCAAATGCATTTTTGGTGCGGGTACCATTTTTTAATAAGAAATTAGTGGTAGCTGCCTGTATATTTTTTTGCTCGTACCAGTTGCCTGCATGGAAAACCAATTCTAACTGTACTACTTCCTGAGCACCAGCTTCCACTGCATAAACGGGTACACCGTTATCGAGTGTAAAATGCCTGACAGGCTGTAAATGTAAATGCAGGTGTATAGGTTCAGTAATGGCCGGTTGTTGGGTTCTGTTCATCATAATGCTTTGCTGTAATAATAAAGGGTATTTACATTTTCCGGTTTAAAAATAGTTTGTGCACCTTGCCTGATATCTTCTATAGTAACGGCATGATAACGGTTCAGTTCATGGTTAATCAGATTGGCATCGCCCAGCAGTTCATAATAAGCCAGGCTGTTGGCGCGGTTCATGAGGGCCATATCTTCAAACACAATCACACTTTCTGTTCGGTTTTTAATTTTCATTAATTCAGTTTCAGATACCGGATCTTGTACCAATTGCTGTATTACCGCATTCACGGCAGCTTCGGCTTGTTGCATGGCAACCCCTTTTACCAATTTGCCCTGTATGGTTAACAATCCCGGATCAATACTACCCAACTGATAACATTGAATATCAGAAAACAATTGCTGTTCTTTTACCAATGCCTGGTATAAACGAGAAGAGCTGCCACCACCTAAAATTTCTGTAATCAGGTCGGCAACGTAGTAGCCTTTCTGTAAGCGTCCATCCATGTGCCAGGTTTTCATCAACGCATCCAGAGGCACATCTGCAGTTACTTCCATTGTTCTGGCAGCCGTTTGCAAAGGCTCGGCAGGTAAATGGCGTACATATTTTTGAGCCATGGGTATATCGCCAAACCATTTTTCGGCCAAACGGCGGATATTGTTGGTTTTTACATTGCCTGCTACTACCAATATGGCATTAACGGGGCGATAATGTTTGAAGAAAAATGCTTTTACTTCTTCTAACTGCACCTGTTCAATATGGCTCAGTTCTTTACCAATGGTTAACCACTGGTATGGATGCACCTGATAAGCCAATGCCCGCATTTTATGCCACATATCGCCATAAGGCTTGTTGATATAGTGTTCTTTAAACTCTTCACACACTACTTTCCGTTGCACTTCTAAGCTTTTTTTGCTGAAGGCTAAACTTAACATCCGGTCGCTCTCTAACCAAAAGGCGGTTTCAATATTTTCGGCCGGCAACTGGCAATAGTAGTTGGTTAAATCGTCGGTGGTATAGGCATTGTTTTCGCCTCCGGCTCTTTGCAGGGGCTCATCATAATCGGGAATATGTTTGCTGCCGCCAAACATTAAATGCTCAAACAAATGGGCAAAGCCTGTTTTAGCTGGGTTTTCATCTCTGGCACCCACATCATACATCACATTCACAACAGCCATGGGTGTAGCTGTATCTTCATGTACCAGTACCCTTAATCCATTCTCTAAAACAAATCGGTTAAATTCAATCATAATCGTTCAGTGAAGGGTGCAAAATAGCAACAAAAAAGGAGAGTTAGCACACCTGTTTTGGATCAGCAGATTTAAAAATTGATAAAACAGGATTTATCGGCGCAGAATATTCACAATTTTCAAATCTAAAGTTTCGAGTCGGCCTTTACGTTGCACAATTACTTTTATTCTTGAGCCTGCATTTTGCAGTATATTTTTAAAGGTTTGAATATTTTGAGTGAACACATTGTTCATGGCAAGAATGATATCATCGGGTAAAAAGCCTGCCCTGTCGCCGGGCGAGCCGGGCATTACATCCACTACTTTTACGGCACCATTTACCCAATAAATACCCAGTCCGGTATAAGAATAATCGAAAGGATCGAGGTAATGCTGGTTGGGAACAATATAAATACTTCTTTCAGAATAATTGAAAATTGCATTAAACCGGCGCATCAAATCATTACCCAGAATACCACCCAAAAAGGGATAACTGGTAATATTGTAATCATCTCTAAATATTAGTAAAGGCACCCTTCTGAACAGATAGGGGCCAATCTTAATTTTTTCTGTAACGGTTAACTGCATTTCCTTTTTTCCGCCCAAACCCTCGGCTTGTGTGGGATATAATTTACGTTTGGTTTTCAGCAAATTGCTATCCTGCAAAAAACGATCAGATATTAAAAAATACAGCCCGGCTCCGGTATCAAAAATAAAACGGCTCAGTACTTTACGGGCATCGGTAATGATAGCCGGCTGGTATACCAATGTACTAAACCGGGGATGCAAAATATATCCGCCACTCCCCTTTGGATATTTAAATGGACCCGGCGGATACACCCCAATTGTATGGGTATCATAATCAATACTTACTACATACCTGCTAAAAAAAGTATAGCCGATAATGCCATCAATTTTTACGCCATAAACGCTGGTTAACAAATCGTAATTATTGATGTGGAAATCGAGGCTATCTAAGTTAAACCCCGGAAATGAAAGGCGATGATGGTAAGTAAAATCAACCGTTTTAATGCCGGCAATTCCGCGAATGGTGCGGTCGGTGTGCACCCTTTCCAAATGAAATTCATCTACCGTGGCCGAATCGAGCGATATGCCGCCACTGCCGGTATCTAAAATAAAATTGAGTGAATCGGGTATATCATCCAAAGCCGCTTTTAAAATAATGATGCCTCCGCTTAATTGTATAAATTGAAAACCGGCTATGGGTTTTGGGAGCAATTGGGCAAAGGTTTTAGTAGCTTGTACCGACTGTGCCTCAATTAATGAAATACTGAATAAACTGATACAAAATACAAGGATTGATTTCATGCAATGATTCCCATTCAAATTTTAGCATGTATGGGTAATTTTATTCAATATAAGCAAGATTTATAATTTACACAAGTTTAGTTTATACAAAAACATGAAAGGTGTGATGAATTTTTAAACGGAAAAACAAAGACATGTTTTAACCGAAACGTTGATGGGTGCCATGCAACCAAAAGGAGGCAGCAAATGAAAATGGGGTTTATTGGAAGCTGCATTTGTAAATACAACTTTTAGCCCCCTACCTTTGTTACTCTTTAAACATTGTTTATGCAGTTGAATGATTTGTATCAGAAAGCATTAAATCTGGAATTTTTAACCATTGAGGAAGGCATGTTTTTGTTTGAGCAGGCCCCATTAACCGAATTGATGTTTGTGGCTGATGCGCTGCGGAAAAAACAGGTGCCACATGGTAAGGTTAGCTGGCAGATAGACCGGAATGTAAATACCACCAATGTTTGTATTGCCAATTGTAAGTTTTGTAATTTTTACCGCATACCTGGGCATGCGGAAGCCTATATTACCGATATGGATACCTATCGGAAAAAAATTACGGAAACCATTCGTTACGGTGGCGATCAGTTGCTGCTACAGGGCGGCCACCATCCGGAGTTGGGTTTGGATTTTTACACCAATATTTTTCGGCAAATCAAGCAGGAATTTCCCACCATTAAACTGCATGCACTGGGGCCGCCGGAAGTTGCCCATATTACCAAATTAGAACAATCAACCCATCGTGAAGTATTAACTGCATTGAAAGAAGCGGGACTGGATTCTTTGCCCGGTGCAGGTGCTGAGATATTGGTTGACAGGGTAAGAAGATTAATATCAAAAGGCAAATGTGGTGCAGATGAATGGCTGGCCATAATGCATGAAGCTCATGAACTGAATATTACCACCAGTGCTACCATGATGTTTGGCCATGTAGAAACCATTGAAGAGCGGTTTATACACCTTGCCCGCATTCGCGAAGTACAGGCCATGAAACCCGCCAATGCCAAAGGTTTTCTGGCATTTATACCCTGGACATTTCAAGATGTAGATACCCTGTTAACCCGCATCAGAGGTGTACACAATTTAACCACCGCTGATGAATATATACGGATGATTGCCATTAGCCGCATCATGCTACCCAATATCAAGAATATTCAGGCCAGTTGGTTAACGGTAGGAAAAGAAACAGCACAGGTATGTTTACACAGCGGCGCCAACGATTTTGGCAGTATAATGATTGAGGAAAATGTAGTTAGCGCAGCAGGTGCTCCGCATCGTTTTACCTATAAAACCATTCAGGATGCCATTCGCGAAGCCGGCTTTGAACCACAGCTCAGGAATCAGCAATATGAGTGGCGCAACATTCCTGAAACCATTCAAGAGCAGGTGATTAATTATTAAAAAAACAGTTGGATTTTATTGAGGCAATTGATTTTCAGTTGCCTCTTTTTGTTGCCGGCTATAAGGTGCATCGAAAAAATATAATACCAATCCTGCCAATAATATACCTATCCCAATCATACTTTCAACCGGTTTATCTACTAGTGTAAACACCAGTACCCAAGCATTAAACAATAAAAAAATAATTTGCAAAAAAGGCTTCAACGGACTTTTAAATGTTTTGTGTGGCTTTGGCGTAGTAAATAAACTGGTAACTACTGTTAAGGATGCCATTAACTGCAAAATAAAACCGGCATACAGCAATACTTTTTCAAACGAACCGGTTAAGAGTAGTACAATAGCAATACCCACATGCAACCAAACAGCAGCCACCGGTATACCATTTTTATTTTTAGTTGCCAAAGGCCGCCAGAGCATATTTTCCTGCGCCAAAGCACAGGTTACCCTTGGCCCCACCCATAAATAAGAACTAATGGTAGCTATTAACTGAATGGCAATAAAGGCACTCACCCATTTACCGCCGGTAGTACCCAAAATATTGTTAAAGGCAATAAAAGTTACCTCTTCCCTGCCCTTTAAAGCCGATACGGTAGCATGTTTCAATAATACATATTGAAATAAAATATACACTACGGTAACAAATAAAGTGCTGCCTATTAAGGCACGTGGCAGGCTAATGCCGGGATTTTCAATTTCATCTACCACATACGCAGCAGCATTCCAGCCGGTATAGGCAAATGCTACATATACCATTGATACTGCAAATCCGGGTTGTAGTATTTCTTTATGCCAGTTGTTATTCAACTGAATGGCATTGGCTGCCGGTGTGGCATACAACAAACCAATGATGATTAAGATTAAGATAAAACCTATTTTAACCAATGTACTGATATTTTGGAGTCGGCTGCTATGCCGAATGGTAAAACTATGCATTAGCCCAATTAGCACAATAATACCAACGGCCATCCATTGGTTACCTGCAAAGCCCAGCACGGGCGAAAGGTATTGGGTAAATGCCATAGCAGCCAGGGCTACCGGCGCCGAAAAACCAACGGTTAAACCTGCCCAGGCCGAGAGATAACCCAATACCGGATGAAATATGCGGGATAAATAAATATAATCGCCGCCCGATTCTTTGTAGTGGGTGCCCAATTCGGCATAAGCAAATGCGCCAAAAAGTGAAAGTACGCCACCAATAGCCCATAAACTCAAAATACTCCAGGTATTTTGAATGGCATTGAGTTGAAAGCCTACGCTGGTAAAAACACCGGTGCCAATCATATTCGCAATTACAATGGAGGCTGCCGTGTATACGCTGATTTTTTTCAAAAAGAAAAATTAAGTCTGTTCAATGATTATCAAAAACACACCAATCGCCTTTAGAATTCGATCCTGAATTCAGCCACTAAATTAAGGGAAAGCCAATCGAAAACAGGCATGATATTTAACTGCAATCTTTTTTTATATACTGTAAAAAAATATTTGTTATCGCATCTTCCGGTTTGTATATTTGAATATCAGCGGTTATATACGAAACAGATTTTTTTGAGGGGGTTAGCAGCAGCTGCCTTTTTTTGGCCGTTTCTTCAAAGTTGAGCAAACCAACCAATACCCGCCTCATTTTCAACAGCACATTTTATTTAAAGGGTGAATGCCGGGATATGGGTATAGAATACAAAACAGTTACTTGCCACGGCTTTCCCTACCTTTGTCACCTTAAAGAAATGCACCATGAACGAACCTTTTGTTGCACGGATACAGAAAGAACTGGCCGCAATAGCCGAAGCTGGTTTAATGAAAAAAGAACGCATTATTACCAGCGAACAAGGCGCAGAAATTATGGTTAACGGCCAAAAAGTATTGAATTTTTGCGCCAACAATTATCTGGGTTTATCGGCCCATCCCAAAGTAATTGAGGCTGCTCATAAAGCTATTGATACCCATGGCTATGGGATGAGCAGTGTGCGGTTTATCTGCGGCACACAGGATATTCACAAAGAATTAGAAACAAAAATTGCCCAATTTCTGGGAACAGAAGATACCATTTTATACGCTGCCGCTTTTGATGCTAACGGTGGCGTATTTGAGCCTTTGTTCAATGAAGAAGATGCCATTATCAGCGATGCGTTGAACCATGCCTCTATTATTGATGGGATAAGGCTTTGCAAAGCACAACGCTTTCGGTATGAACACAACAGTATGGCCGATTTAGCGGCACAACTGCAAAATGCTGCAGGCTGTCGTAGCCGCATTATAGTTACCGATGGCAGTTTTAGTATGGATGGTACCATAGCACAATTGGATAAAATATGCGATCTGGCCGACCAATACAACGCTATTGTAATGATTGATGAATGCCACTCATCCGGATTTTTAGGTAAAACCGGCAGGGGCACCCACGAATACCGCGGTGTAATGGGCAGAATTGACATTATTACCGGAACCTTGGGTAAAGCATTAGGCGGTGCCAGCGGAGGTTTTACCAGTGGCCGAAAAGAAATTATTGAAATGCTGCGGCAACGGTCGCGCCCCTATCTGTTCTCCAATACTTTAGCGCCCAGCATTGTCGGGGCCAGCATAGCGGTATTAGATATGTTAACAGAAACCACTGCACTGCGCGATAAATTAGAATACAATACCCGCTATTTCAGAACCAAAATGACAGAAGCAGGTTTCGACATTAAACCCGGCGAACACCCCATTGTACCCATTATGTTGTACGATGCAGTACTGGCACAGGAATTTGCCGCTGCCTTGTTACAGGAAGGCATTTATGTAATTGGCTTTTTTTTCCCGGTTGTTCCCAAAGGGCAGGCCAGAATAAGGGTGCAATTGAGTGCTGCACATGAACAACATCATTTAGATCATGCCATTCAGGCTTTTATTAAAGTAGGCAAAAAATTGAATGTGTTAAAATAATATTTATGCAAAGTTCTCTCAGATTTTTTAAAAAAACAGATGGGTTAAAGCAGCTTAAACTACTTGCTGCAGTGCTATTACCGCTACTATTTTTATCGGCCTGCAGCTCTAATAATATTGAGGAAAATGCTTCGCTGGGAACTTATTTTACACAGCATGGTGTACAGGGCAGCTTTGCATTGTTAGACAATGGAAGGGGCAGCTTTACCATGTACCATTTAAAACGGTATAAAGATTCTGCCTACCAGCCTGCCGCTACATTTAATATTGTAAATGCATTGATAGGTTTACAAATTGGCACCATTGCCAATGAAAGAATGCTTATACCCTGGGATGGACAAACACGAAAATATGCCAATGGCGACAGCGCTGCTGCTTGGAATAAAACCCTGCGTTTTGATGAAGCATTTCAGGCAGCTGCCACCCCCTATTTTCAGGAAATAGCAAGAAGAACCGGGAAAGAAAAAATGCAGTATTGGTTAGATAGCCTGCAATATGGGAATCATCGAATAGGCAGCAGTATAGATAGTTTTTGGTTAAATAATACCCTTACCATTACCGCAGATGAACAATTAGGCCTGGTAAAACGCCTTTACTTTGGCCAATTGCCCTTTGATAAAACCTGGCAAATTCTCATCAAAAAGTTGATGCTGAAAGGAAGCAATGCCAATTATCAGTTATCTTACATTGATGGCGAAGGCATTATGCCAAACCAAAAAAGCATTGGCTGGGTATTGGGCTGGGTAGAAGAAAATAAGCATCCTTATTTTTTTGTGTTGAATATAGAGGGAAGTTCAAATACACCCTTACAAAACACCGGCCCGCAAATAGTAGATGATATATTAACCCAATTGGGATTTTTTAAAGGGAAGAAATAGTGTTGGTGAACCAATAATTTAGTTTTTCCTTTTTAACAGGAACCTGTAGCTTGCAGCACATGGTACAATTTGGTAATCAAAATTATTTATGGGCACTATGGGTGCTTGTTCCGTTAGCGGTAGCATATATTGCTGCTATAAGGCATAAGCGCCATATAAGAAAAATGTTGGGCAATGCAACATTGGTGCAACAACTCACCAATAATTATATGCCCAAAAGGTACGGACTGAAAATTGTACTGGTATTTACAGCCATTGGCTGTTTAATATTTTCCTGGGCAAACCTCAGAAAACCTACATCAGAAAAAAACGGTAAGGGTAATGGTATAGATGTGATGCTGGTATTGGATATAAGCAAAAGTATGCTGAGCCAGGATGTGCCACCCAGCCGTTTAGAAAAGGCCAAATCATTTTTAAATCAGCTTACACCCGAAATAGAACACAACCGTATTGGTTTGGTAGTGTTTGCCGGAGAGGCTTATTTGCAAATGCCCCTTACGCCCGATGCTGTGGCCACGAAATTGTTCATTGACAATGCATCGCCCGATTTGGCACCGGTTCAGGGAACCGATATTGGTGCGGCACTTCGATTAGCCGATGCCTCGCTGGATGATGAAGAAAAAAAATATAAAACCGTTGTATTGGTTACCGATGGGGAGGATTTAGATGCAGGTGCAAAAGATGCTGCCGCAACATTGGCAGAGCATGGCACCGTTTTATATACCGTTGGCGTGGGAACGGAAGGAGGTGCACCGATTATGGAAAGTGGCGCTTATAAAAAAGATGCCAATGGCAAAACGGTTATTTCAAAATTAGATGCCCCACTATTGCAGGAACTGGCCAACCAAACAGAAGGTAAATATTATTTTTTAGACAATACCGGCAGTGTGGCCAATGCAATAGCCATGCAATTAAACAATATGCAAACCAAGCCGTTGAACAACAATGGAGGGTATATGCAATATACTTTGTACTACCCTGTATTCTTGTCAGTAGCACTTATATTACTTTTGCTGGAAATATTTATTTCAGAAAAGAAGCGCAACAAAGTTTTATTGAACGTACAAAAGAAACAGAAAGAAACAAAAAAGGCAAACCAATTGGCAAATATCTAAACAAAAAATGAAAATAATTTATATCATATTTACCTGCTTACTCCTTTTTTTTCAGGCAACAGCACAAAACAAAACAGAAGAGGCTTTGTTATATAAAGCCAATCAATTGTACCAATCCGGCAACTATTCAGAAGCACAGTCGCTTTATGATAAAATATTAGCCACCAATCCTAATAACAGTATTGCCCTATTTAACAAAGCAAACGCCTTACAACAACAAAAAAATTATGATGCTGCGGCCAAACAGTTTCAGCAAGCGGCATTAACCAGCAACAATGCATCCTTAAAAGCAAAGGCTTATTATAATTCAGGCGTAGCAGCCATTAAACAACAACAGTTAAGTGATGCCATACAAGCATTTAAAGAAAGCTTATTATTAAACCCTAATAGCGACTCAGCCCGAAATAATTTGCAAAAGGCGCTGAATGAACAAAAAAAGAATGAACAGCAGCAAAACAATCAGCAAAAACAACCTAAAAATCCTTTAAGCAAACAACAGGCAGATAATTTGCTAAACCAGTTACGCCAACAGGAAAAAGAATTACAACAATACGAAAAACAAAAAATAAAACCGGTTAATACTGAAAAAGACTGGTAGCAACTTTTAGCGCAAATAATTGTTTTATTAAAATCGCTTCAAAATATTAGTTATGCAACTTTATTGTAACAACCTAACAAAATACTGTCGCTTAAAAACACGAGAAGTAAAAATTGGCAACCTGCTGTTGGGTAACGGGCACCCTATTCGCATACAAACCATGACCACCACCAATACCATGGATACAATTGCCACAGTTGAGCAAGCCATTCGTTGTATTGAAGCCGGTGCAGAATTAATCCGTATTACAGCTCCTTCAAAAAATGAAGCAGAGAATTTGCTGAACATCAAAAATGAATTACGCAAAAGAGGATATAACACACCGTTGGTGGCTGATATTCATTTTACGCCCAATGCAGCTGAAATAGCAGCCAGAATAGTAGAAAAAGTACGCATCAATCCCGGTAATTATGTTGATAAAAAGAAGTTTGAACAAATTGAATATACCAATGCGGAATATGCCGAAGAAATAGAACGAATCCGCGAACGGTTTACCCCATTGGTAAATATTTGTAAGGAATATGGCACTGCCATGCGTATTGGCACCAATCATGGTTCATTGAGCGACAGAATTATGAGCCGCTATGGCGATACACCCAATGGCATGGTGGAAAGCGCAATGGAATTTTTAAGAATTGCCAGAAGCTTAGATTATCATAACATTGTACTTAGTATGAAATCGAGCAACCCACAGGTAATGGTACAAGCATACCGCCTGTTGGTACAACAAATGATGGCAGAATTTAACGAATGTTATCCTTTACACCTCGGGGTTACCGAAGCCGGCGATGGTGAAGACGGACGTATGAAAAGTGCTGCAGGCATTGGTACGTTATTAGAAGACGGCATTGGCGATACCATCAGGGTTTCTTTAACTGAAGATCCTGAATTTGAAATACCTGTTTGTAAAGATTTGGTAAAGCGCTATACACAAAGCTCAAGCAATCAAAATAAAATTCCTGCTGTAAACAACATACCCTATAATCCATTTCAATATAAAAGAAGGGATTCTTTCATGGTACAGAATACAGGAGGCACACAAGTGCCTGTTGTTGTAGCCGATTTCAGTAAGATAGATAACATAACGCCACAGCATTTGCGTAGTATTGGTTATGCTTATGATGCAACAACAGATAAATGGAATATTGGAGATGCAGCAGCAGATTATATTTTCACCGGCCATCAATTACTATCATTTGAATTACCGGGAACCTTACAGGTAATTTGTTATCCGGCCAGCTGGGCATTAGCTGCTGATAAAAGCAAATATCATCCTATATTCAGCGGATCAGGTTATGTACAGGCCATTCAAAAAGATGCGGCTATTAATTTTGTTTTATTAGATTGCTATAGTGATGATACCACGCTGAATGATTATACATATTTAACAGAATTTGCCAATGATCCTACCGTGGTGATTTGTTTAACAACAAAAAACACCCATACTATGCCGGCTATGAGAAAAATGGCAATAGAGTTGATGAATAGAAATATTCAAAATCCGGTAATTTTCAATATCACAAGCAAATGGCATACCGTTGATGAACATCTGATACATTTTGCAACCGTTGCCGGATCCATGTTATTAGATGGCATGGGCGATGGCTTATTTTTAGAAATTGATGCAGCAATCTACAATAATCTGGCGCAAAAAAGCACCGCAGCCAGCGGTAGAAATTATTTGGAAAACAGCACAATAGAAGCATTTTTAAACAATACCGCTTTTGGAATTTTGCAGGCTACCCGCTGCCGTATTTCTAAAACAGAATACATCTCCTGCCCCAGTTGCGGCAGAACCTTGTTTGATTTGCAGGAAACCACTGCTAAAATAAGGGCAAAAACACACCATTTAAAAGGCGTTAAAATAGCTATCATGGGTTGTATTGTAAATGGGCCGGGCGAAATGGCCGATGCCGATTTTGGCTATGTTGGAAGTGGCCCGGGAAAAATTACTTTATACAGAGGTAAAGAAATTGTAAAAAGAAATATAGACAGTGGTATTGCTTTAAATGAACTCATTGACTTGCTGAAAGAAAGCAACGTATGGATTGAACCGGTTCATTAAAATTGAATAATTTTTAGTATTAATACCTTTATTGATAATTACATGAACCATATGCGTACTGATTTCTTAGTGATAGGTTCCGGCATAGCCGGATTAAGTTATGCGTTGAAGGTAGCTAAGCATTTTCCAGATAAAACCATTACCGTTATTACTAAAACAAATGCAGAAGAAACCAATACCAAATATGCGCAGGGCGGCGTTGCTGGTGTTTGGGATGATACTACCGACAGTTATGAAAAACATATTGAAGATACTTTGGTTGCCGGAGATGGACTATGCAATAAAGCAATTGTAGAAATAGTTGTAAAGGAAGGCCCGAACCGAATTCAAGAATTGATTGGATATGGTGCAGAGTTCGATAAAGATGCTTCCGGCCAATATGCATTGGGAAGAGAAGGCGGACATAGTGCTTACAGAATTTTACACCATAAAGATGTTACAGGTCAGGAATTAGAAAGAGCTTTATTAAATGAGGTGCAGGCCACAAAAAACATACAATTAATACACCATTGGTTTGTGGTAGATTTGATTACACAACACCACTTGGGTTATTTAGTTACCAAATCAACACAGGATATTCAATGCTATGGCGTATATGTTCTAAATACATTAACCAACGAAATAGAAAAAGTACTGGCAAAAATTACCGTACTGGCTACCGGTGGCTGCGGACAGGTTTACAGAACTACCACCAACCCTACCATTGCAACCGGTGACGGAGTGGCAATGGTATACCGCGCCAAAGGCCGCATTGAAAATATGGAATTTATTCAGTTTCATCCTACGGCATTGTACCAGCCCGGCGTTTCTCCATCTTTTTTAATTACCGAAGCTGTTCGGGGCGATGGAGGAATTTTAAGAAATAAGCAGGGCGAAGCATTTATGGAAAAATATGATGAACGAAAAGATCTGGCACCGAGAGATATAGTAGCCCGAGCTATTGATAATGAAATGAAAAAGGACGGTACAGAGCATGTTTATTTAGATTGCCGCCACATGGATATGGGGAAATTTAAACATCACTTTCCAAACATCTATGAAAAATGCTTGAGTATTGGTATTGATGTATCACGTCAAATGATACCCGTTGCTCCGGCCGCACATTACAGTTGTGGAGGTATTAAAACCAATGAATGGGGCGAGTCATCCATTCAACACTTGTTTGCTTGTGGTGAATGTGCCAGTACTGGTTTGCATGGCGCCAACCGTTTAGCCAGCAACAGTTTATTAGAAGCCATGGTATTTGCCCACAGAAGTTATTTAGCCAGTGTTGAACAAATTGTTCATATAGCATTTCAGGAAAATATTCCCGACTGGAATGCATTAGGAACAACCCATCCTAAAGAAATGATTTTAATTACCCAAAGCAGAAAAGAGCTGGAACAACTGATGAGTGATTATGTGGGTATTGTAAGAACAGATATTCGCTTGCAAAGAGCCATGAAACGATTGGACTTGTTATATGAGGAAACTGAACAATTGTATAGAACCGCCAAAGTATCACCACAACTATGTGAATTAAGAAATGTAATTACCGTTGGATATCTTGTTGTAAAAGGCGCCATGTTTCGTAAAGAAAGTCGGGGGCTTCATTTCAATACTGACCATCCGGAAAAGAGTGCTTTACTGCAAAACATTGTACTATAAACATTATTCACTATTCTATTCAATAAAATCTCGCCCCTTTCACCATTCATTACAGAAAAAATATGTATTACATTGTTTACGCATTATTTTATTTACTCTCCTTGCTACCATGGCGTGCAATTTATTGGATAAGTGATTTTTTTTATGTAATTATTTATTATGTCATTGGTTACCGAAGAAAAGTAGTGGATGAAAATTTGATGACAGCCTTCCCTGAAAAATCGGAAGCGGAGCGAAGAAAAATTGCAAAAGAATTTTACCGGCAATTCACCGATACATTTGCCGAAGTAATTAAATTAGTTTCTATTTCAGGGAAAGAATTGAATAAAAGAGTAAAGGCAGACTACCATACTATTAACGAATTATATGCCACTGGCAAAAATGTACAAATTTTGCTGGGTCATTTCTTTAACTGGGAACTGGCAAATGTAGCCTATGCACAACATTTATTATACAACTTTATTGTGGTATACAAGCCTATTGAAAATAAAATTTTTAACCGACTGTTCATGCACATTCGCAGCAGGTTTGGAACAAAATTGGTATCTGCATCTAATTTCAAGAAAGAATTTGCACAAGAATCAAAACAACAATATGCATTAATTTTGGTAGGTGATCAAAATCCAGGCAAGCCGGATAATACTTATTGGTTTAATTTTTTTGGGAAACCTGCCCCTTTTGTAAAAGGCCCTGAACTAAGTGCCCGTTACAATGATACTGCTGTTGTTTTCTGCAATTTTTACCGGGTAAAAAGAGGCTACTATCAATCAGAAGCCACCGTATTTACTACTACCCCAAAAAATTTACCGGAAGCAGCCATTACGAAAGCAATGATTGCCTTTATAGAAGATGAAGTGCGAAAAAGGCCGGCTAATTATTTGTGGAGCCATCGGCGCTGGAAATGGACTTTTCAGCAGGAGAAGCATGCACATCTACTAAAATAAGTTATTGCTCCTCTGCTTTAATTTTCCTTTGGATCATGATTCGCCTTTTTGGAAGGCTTTATCAATTCAAATACAGCACCCATTGCCTTAATTTCGGGCCAACCTCCCTGCAAATGCCGCAAATTATGGATGCCTTCTTTTTTAATTAATGAACAAGCTGTGATACCCCTGTAACCATTTTCGCCATAAATATAAATATTTTGAAAATCTTCAAAATTAGCCATACTGGCAGGATCTTTTAGTTCGGTGAAAGGAATATTGACAGCATTGTTCAAATGTTCCGCTTCAAATTCCTCATCAGAACGTGTATCTATTAAAATTAATTGCTCATCAAATTTTATATCCATAGCCAATTCATCTGCTTCTACTGCTATCATCAGGTCGATGGGCTCATTCAGTGTATTCCAGGCATTCATGCCATCTTTTAAATATCCAATAATTTGCTGATAACCTTGTTGCTGCATTAATTGAATGCGTTCTTCAGTGGCTGTATCGGTAACCAAAATAATGGGTTTAATTTGCAACTGTAATGCGGTTAAACATTCGGAGAGATTATCTTCCGAACAAATTGTAATGGCACCGGTAATAAAACCTGCTTCAAAACTTTGGGCCGGCCGAATATCTAACACACGAATTTCATCATTTTGAATCAGCCATTGTTTTACTTCTGCTACAGTTAAAGCAAGTGGCTTTTCGGGCATTTTGTTCATATGAATCTTATTATTAAAAGTCATTGTTGGCCGACTAAAATTGTAAAATAATGGTTCAAACCCTTTACAGAACCATATTTCAGCCGATTTCAAAAGATGGGAGACTCCATCCAATTTTGAAACAACCATTTTTTAGCCTGTAATCCTATACAACAAAGGATTACAGCGATTTTTTAGTTAAGTTTTGTCGGACAATAATTGATTAAAAGTGTACAAAGGTAAGTCCTTGTTTACAATGAAACTAACACTATTGAAAATTTGAAATACTTGTATTGAAAATCAATAAAACTATTCCGTAAGCAACGAGTGTAATACAAAAAAAATCCACCGATTAATGAAAACCGGTGGAATTGGGTATGGGATAAATCAAAAAATTTATCCTACTAATTCGGTAACAAATTTCATCACCTCGTTAATGCGGGCATAGTTGGGTGCATAAAAAATGAATTTACCATTGCGTTGTGTGTTTACTAATTCTGCACGACGCAAAATGGCCAGATGCTGAGAGGCAACAGATTGCTCTAAACGCAATTTTACATACAACTCAGTAACAGTCATTTTTTTGTTTTCATCCAACAACTTCAGCATTTGCTGGCGAAGTTTGTGGTTCAGCGCTCTTAAAATTAGAGCCGCCTTCTTTGACTGGATCAAGTCAACCTTTGCACTGGGCCTGCCATTGCTTAAGGTTAGTGTGTTTTGTGAACTACTCATGTTTAGTGATTGGGGATTAAAAAATTACAATATAAGGCTAAAGTTAAATACTTTTTAAATACGGTGTATACCAAAAAAGGATTATTTGTAATTTTTTTTTGGATGATAAAATTCTTTCAGGTAAAAAGGAGTGGCATAAGCCAGGTTAACCCATTGTTTATTTCGCCATGCCTGATAGGCTAAAACACCGAGATGGCCTGCATTTTGACTAATTTCGGCAAACTGTGCATTGGGGTGTTGTATTAATTTTTTCCATTTTATGCTGCCACTGCCAAAAAATAATATATGGTGGTCTTTTAACAAGTTATTATAGCAGTGCTCTTCTAAAATACGTGCTGCAGGTTCAGATACCGACATTAAATTCGGTTGATAAACCGCAGTAAACACTTCCATTCTACGGGCATCTATCATCGGACATAACAGCCACTGGGTATTTGTATTTTGTAGTATGTAATGCGATAGTGTTGCCAAAGCCGCCTGAGCCATTACCCTGAGTGTATTTTCAATAATAAGTGGTTTTTGTAATGCATAACAAATTCCTTTAGCTGTGGCTAAACCAACACGTAAGCCTGTATAACTACCCGGACCACCTGTTACGGCAACTGCATCAATAGCAGCAATATGGGTATTTGTTTTTTGCAATATTTGTTGAATGGCAGGCTGTACAAATGCTGCATGGTTTTTTTGTTCATTACTGTATGCGATAGAAAGGACTTCAGTGTTATAACATATACATACTGAGGCTGTTTCTGTAGCGGTATCAATATTTAAAATAATTGCCAATACTGTATATTTTAATATGTTGTATGAATTGATTCCAATAAAAGTGGGGCAACCTGGTATTGAGAAGATTGTTGTTGCATTGCCTCTAATAAGCGCACAATATTGCTTACACCTATTTTTTCAGCCCATTCAAACGGCCCCAAAATATAATTGGTGCCCAAACGCATGGCTGTATCAATTTCATCTTTTGTACTAACGCCATCTCCCAAACAAAAATACGCTTCATTAATAATGGCAGCAATGATTCTGGCAGCAATCATACCGGGCATATCCGGACACCAGATAAATGAAAAATTAAGTTGCTGCATCGTTTTTTCTGCTGTTTGTTGAACGGAGCTTTCCTGATTGACCAATTCAATAATAGACCTCTCCCAAAAAAAAGGCCAGGCATTGAAACGAATAAAGTTTACAGGCATTGTTTTCCATAGTGGAATAACTGCATTTACAAAAACAGGTTTATCGGTAATATGCTGAAATGCAGGGCCTTCTGTTTCATATAAAAAATCAAAATAAGCATCTGCTATTGGATGGTTGTTCTCTTCAAACCAGTAAACTTGTACCCCTGCCGGTATTTTTTTCTGTAATAAAGCGGCCCGTTGCGCCTGATTGGCTTTAACCAGTATATGCATTATCCATTATTTAAAATACAAAAATAGGTTGGTTGATAACAGAAAATACAGTTACTTGCCAAAGTAAAATAAGTTTTACAATGAAGCAAATTATCAAAACAGATAAAGCACCGGCACCCATTGGACCCTATAACCAGGCCATTAAAGCCGGAGAAA
The DNA here is from genome assembly GCF_058798575.1 of Hydrotalea sp. GW822-HT8A01. Lineage (NCBI taxonomy): Bacteria > Pseudomonadati > Bacteroidota > Chitinophagia > Chitinophagales > Chitinophagaceae > Hydrotalea > Hydrotalea sp. GW822-HT8A01. The sequence goes on along the minus strand of NZ_CM179506.1, from coordinate 1,300,558 downwards.
CCATTTATTTAAGCGGACAGATTGCAATTAACCCCCAAACCGGCAATTTAGTTACAGATGATATTGTTGCAGAAACCCATCAGGTGATGCAAAACATAAAAGCCATTTTAGAAGCCAGCAAAATAAGCTTTGAACATGTTGTTAAAACAACCATTTTTTTAAGCGATATGGCATTGTTTGCGGCCGTAAATGAAGTATATGGCAGCTATTTTTCCGGTGATTACCCGGCCAGAGAAACGATTGCTGTAAAAGGATTACCTAAAAATGTACATGTTGAAATCAGCATGATTGCATTGCAGCATCTGTAACCTGTTGGTACGTACCCGGAGCCGGTTTTACAAAATAGGCCTCTGCTTTGATGTTAAATTGCTGTTGATAGGCGGCTAAAATTGCCCGGGTTATTGCTTCTGCCGCTCCGTCCTGCATCATACAAAGAACAGAACCTCCAAATCCGCCACCCATTAACCGGGCGCCAATCACTTCCGGATAATTCCGAGTAGCCGCAACTAAAAAATCGGTTTCAGCACAGCTAACTTCATATAAGTGGCATAACCCTTCATGGGTTTGATACAATAATTGCCCAAAAGCTTTTAAATTTTGTTGTTCCAATTTTTCTACTGCCTGCAGTACCCTTTGTATTTCCTGTGTAACAAATAAACAACGTTTAAAAATTACTTCAGGTAAAACAGATTTATTGGCTTCAACCATTTCAGGTAAAATATTTCGGAAAGAATGATAGTCTTTATGCAAAGAAGACAATATGCTTAATCCCTCTTTACACTCCTCTCTTCGCTTGTTGTATTCGCCGGAAGCAAGACTATGATGTATATTTGAATTAATTAATACAATAGTATATTCTTTCAAAACAAAAGGTACCCATTTATATTGAAGGGAAACACAATCCAATAATATGGCATTGGCTTCTTTTCCAAACAAATTCGCAAACATATCCATGATACCACATTGCACACCCGGATAACTATGTTCGGCTTTTTGTGCCAGCAAAGCCAACTGCAGGGTAGAAAGCCGGTAGTTGCACAATTCATTCAATGCAAATAACAATCCCGCTTCTATGGCAGCCGAAGAAGAAAGGCCTGCACCCGGCGGCAAATTACCGCCAAACACACAATCAAATCCCTCAACTGAAAAATTTTCCTGTTGCAATACATGCAATACACCCAGTATGTAATTTTTCCATCCGTCCTGCTTTTGAATTGCATCTGTAGTTACAAAAAGTTCTTCCTGAATATCGGCCGCAATACAACGAATGGTGTGGGTATTGTTTTTTGAAATAGCTATCCAGATACCTTTATCAATTGCAGCCGGCAAAACAAATCCATCATTATAATCAATATGTTCTCCTATTAAATTCATTCTGCCGGGAGAAAAAAACAAAGCAGGTGTATCTTTAAATGTATTTTTAAAGATGCTGACAATTCGTTCCTGATCTTTATCCATTATTCAAGCGATTTTACTGTATATGAAGTACTAAAAATGTGATGTTGATTGGGTTTTAACCACAATAGCCCCATCTCATTATTAAACGCATCGGGAGTACTGCTTAAATTTTCAATGGCAATGCTGTTTCTATGTGGTGGAATATATACCTGCAAATAAGGATATGCTGTATCGGGTTGAATACACAGTTCCATTAAATTATTTTTGAGCAGGCAACGTGGAGGTTCAGATGCATTGAGCAGAAAGCAATTGTCTAAATCAATGTCTTTCAAATTCGTTCCCTTAACAAACCGATGGTCATCAATGGTTACGCCGGTAGGCAACAAGCGTTCATCAAATTCAACCTGCTGGTTACCGGTAAATTGAAGTGTACAATCATCTACACTGGTACCCAAAGTAAAATAAGGATGCCAGCCATCACTATAAGGAATAGCAGATGCATGGTGATGCAGTACTGTGGTTGTTACGGTAACTTTATTGTTGGTTTCTAATTTCCAATTCACCAATAATTCAAATGGGAAGGGATAACCTTTGTCGGAACCGGTATAGCTGTAGCGCAGCCCAACGGAGCAGGCATGTTCATCGGCATGTATGTTCATCACATCAAATAAAGCATCGTACACTAAACCATGAATGGCATGATCGCCTAAATAAAATTTTCCGATGGTATATTGATGACCATCTATTGTAAATTGTCCGTTTGCCATTCGGCATACAAAGGGCGCCAGTTTTGCGCTCTTAAAGCCATAGGTTATTTCTTTTAGAGCAGCTTCGGGTGTAGCAAATCCATCTATCACATTGTGTAAATGCCCGTTTGCAAAAACATAGAATCCGTTCATTAATGCACCCATGCTATAAATTTCAACCACCGTTCCATTTAATTCATCTTTTAACTGTATTACTTCAAATGGCGTTTTTGTAATGACTGAGCTGCTGAATCGCATACCTTAATTTTTGAGGCACAATGTAAAAATAAAATCTGTGTATCCACAAAACTAACAACCGTTAACATCAATACCCTAATTTTGTTGGTCACTAGAATGCATGTGCTATGGAACAAAAGAACCATTCAAAGATTAGATTGATTACTGCTGCCAGTTTATTTGACGGACACGATGCAGCGATTAATATTATGCGACGCATTTTACAAAGTAAAGGTGCCGAAATTATTCACCTCGGCCACAACCGCAGTGTTCAGGAAATTGTAGAAGCGGCTATTGAGGAAGATGTTCAGGGAATCGCCATCACATCCTACCAGGGTGGGCATGTTGAGTTTTTTAAGTACATGAAAGATTTATTGGATGAAAATGGTTGCGGACATATTAAAATATTCGGCGGTGGCGGCGGTACCATATTGCCGGAGGAAATTGAAATTTTACATCAATATGGAATCACCAGAATATACTCACCTGATGATGGCAGGCACATGGGTTTGGATGGCATGATTGAAGATGTGCTGCAACAGTGCAGTACCGTTATATCTCCCCAATTAAAACAAATTTATAAGAAACCGCTCCATTTTGCACTGGGAGAGCAAAAAGATGTTATAGCCATAGCACGAGCCATAACAATGGCAGAAAACAAGCAACCATACACAGCAATTACAGATTATTTACAACAAACCAATACTGCTCCTGCCTTCATTCCAGTTATTGGAATAACAGGCACAGGCGGTGCCGGCAAAAGTTCGGTAACCGATGAGCTGGTTAGGCGTTACCTGCTTCAATATCCGCAAAAAACCATCGCAGTAATCAGTATTGATCCCTCCAAGAAAAAAACCGGTGGTGCATTATTGGGCGATCGTATCAGAATGAATGCCATAGCTGGGGCAAGAACCTATATGCGCAGTTTAGCAACCAGAGAAGACAATGCAGCCATCAGTGCGCATGCACAAGATGCCATTAACATTTGCAAAGCTGCCGGCTTTGATTGTATTATTGTGGAAAGCGCAGGTGTTGGTCAAAGCGATGCTTCTATTTTACATTGCAGTGATGTCAGTTTATATGTAATGACGCCCGAATATGGAGCAGCCTCTCAATTAGAGAAAATAAACATGCTGGACTTTGCGGATCTGATCTGTATCAACAAATTTGATAAAGCAGGCGCATTAGATGCGCTGCACGATGTACAAAAACAATACAAACGCAACCACCAATTGTTTCAGGCAAGTGTAGCTGAATTACCCATTGTAGGCACCATTGCTGCGCAGTTTAACGATCCGGGCATGAACACACTTTTTAATTTACTGATGCAAAAAACAGCAGAAAAATTAAATATACATTGGCCCATTGAACATCTACCGGCCACAGAACTGCATTTGCATAGCAATAAACCCTCTATTATTCCACCCAAAAAAATACGCTACCTGTCAGAAATTGTTGAACGCATCAGAGAATATGATGCATGGGTCATACAACAATCCAATATTGCATCAAAACTATATCAGCTACAGGGTGTTTTAGAAAACAAATGGTTGAAAGAAAATACAGACCTGCAAAATGCTGTAACCCAAACTTTACAACAATTAGACCCTGACTGTAAACAACGCATTGATGAATGGCCTTCAATCAAAAAACAATACCAGTCAGAATTTTTAAGTTATGAAGTTCGGGGAAAAAAAATACAGCAGCCCCTAACCGTTACCTCATTAAGCGGAACTGCAATACATAAAATTATATTGCCACAATACAAAGACTGGGGTGATGTGTTGCATTGGCAATTACAAGAAAATTTGCCGGGGCGATTTCCTTATACTGCAGGTGTATTTGAATTGAAAAGAACAGGGGAAGACCCAACCAGAATGTTTGCCGGTGAAGGCGGACCGGAACGAACCAATAAAAGATTTCATTATGTATCGTTAGGGCAACCCGCTATCCGTTTATCAACCGCATTTGATAGTGTTACCTTATACGGCGAAGATCCTGCCATAAGACCGGATATATATGGTAAAATTGGCAATAGCGGAGTTAATATTGCCACTGTTGATGATGCTAAAAAATTATACAGTGGTTTTGATTTATGTGATCCAAAAACTTCTGTAAGCATGACGATTAATGGTCCTGCACCCATTTTACTGGCTTTTTTTATGTGCGCTGCAATTGATCAGCAATGCGAAAAATATATTGAACAACATGGTTTATGGCCTGAAGTAGAAGCATATGCCACAAAAAAATATAATAAATTGCAGCGCCCGGTTTACTATAATCCCATGGCACCGGAACGTTTACCCGAAGGACATAACGGACTCGGCTTGCGGTTACTTGGTTTACAGGGTAGTGAAGTATTACCACATGAAATTTATACTTCAATAAAAGCCAACGCATTAGCACAGGTAAGGGGTACTGTACAAGCAGATATTTTGAAAGAAGATCAGGCACAAAACACCTGCATCTTTTCAACTGAATTTGCACTAAAACTAATGGGCGATGTGCAGGAATATTTTATTGAAAATAAGGTACGTAATTTTTACAGTGTAAGCATTAGTGGTTATCATATTGCAGAAGCCGGCGCCAATCCCATTACTCAATTGGCATTTACCCTTGCCAATGGATTTACCTATGTAGAATACTATTTAAGCAGAGGTATGCATATCGATGATTTTGCTCCCAATCTGTCATTCTTTTTCAGCAATGGAATGGACCCCGAATACAGTGTTATTGGCAGGGTAGCCCGCAGAATTTGGGCCAAAACCATGAAATTTAAATACAATGCCAACGAACGTTCCCAAAAACTGAAATACCATATTCAAACATCGGGAAGAAGTTTACACGCACAGGAAATTGATTTTAATGATATCAGAACCACCTTACAGGCATTGTATGCTCTTTACGACAATTGTAATTCGCTGCATACCAACGCCTATGATGAAGCCATTACTACACCTACGGAAGAAAGTGTACGCAGAGCCATGGCTATTCAACTCATTATTAACCGCGAATTGGGAACAGCGCAAATTGAAAATTTTATACAAGGTAGTTTTGCAATAGAAACATTAACCAATATAGTGGAAGAAGCCGTATTGGCAGAATTTGACCGAATTAATGAACGGGGTGGCGTTTTGGGTGCAATGGAAAGAATGTACCAGCGCAATAAAATTCAGGAAGAAAGTTTGCATTATGAAACCTTAAAACACAATGGAAACTTACCAATTATAGGCGTAAATACATTCCTGAATAAAAAAGGCAGTCCAACTGTAATTCCCGGTGAAGTGATTCGTTCAACAACAGAAGAGAAGGAACAACAAATTCAAAATTTGCAGGCTTTTCACCAGAGAAATGCCGGAGTAGCCAATGAAAAACTGGCTTATTTGCAGCAAACTGCCAAACAAAATGGAAATTTGTTTACGGCTATTATGGAAGTAGTTCCATATTGTAGTTTAGGCCAGATAACACATGCACTGTATCAGGCGGGTGGCCAATACAGAAGAAATATGTAATTTGTACTGATTTTAATCGTTCAACAAAACAAAAAAATTCATCTTTACTGTTCCTGACATTTTTGAAGAAATGGAAGTGGAATGTTTAATACAATTTAAATCAGAAAGCATGAATAAAAGATGTATTGCATTAATGGTAGTTTTTTTTCCTGTATGTATTTTGGCACAAACCTCAAAAATTGATACCACGGTTTTAATTGGTAAAATTGGTTACAGAGTTCGGTGCAATAACAAAAATCCGGATAATAATTTAGCCAGCATCAAATTAGTAGGTTTCACCAATGCCAGAGATCCTGAGTTTTTTGTAAAGGGAGTGATTAAGCAGGCAGCCATTGATGATTTTAATAATGACGGATTCCCCGATTTAATGATGAATGTTTATAACGGCCCGAATGAAATGTATGGTAACGTTATTGCATTGGTATCGAATGAAAACAAATCCGTATCCTTTGTTAGCTTTCCCGACATTTTAAATGACCCGAAACTAAGAGATGGCTATAAAGGTCAGGATCATTTTCAATTAATGGAAGGATTGTTGATGCGAAACTTCCCATTGTATTCTTCCAATGATTCAACTGCCTCCTATACCGGTAAAAAAAGGTTTATTCAATACCAGCTCCAAAAAGGAGAAGGTGATCGGCTAAGTTTTAAACCTATGCACACTTATGAGGTTGCATCAACCAATCCCAATTAACAACAATTTTATGGGTTATATGTTACTATAACCATATGCAGCATTTTAATCAACAAATCATTGCTGGTTGGGAAAGATTTTACCGTGCCAACCTCATTCAGAGTATTACCGGTTTTAAACCGGCCTCTTTAATTGGAACAACCAGTCCGGATGGCATTCCCAATCTGGCTATTTTTAGTAGTATTGTTCATTTGGGCTCCAATCCTGCATTAATTGGCTACATCAATCGGCCAATAAGTGCCGCGCCACATACCCTGGCCAATATACAAGCCACGAAAGTGTATACCATTAACCATATCCAGGCAGCATTTGTGGCACAGGCACATCAAACCAGTGCCAAATATGATGCAGCTGTAAATGAATTTATAGCTACCGGCCTAACTATGCAATGGATAGAAGGTATTGAAGCACCATTTGTAGCAGAAAGCAACATTCGATACGCTTTACAGTTGGTAGAGATAATACCCATTACACATAACCATACATTCTTGGTAATAGGAGAAATAACCGATATTTTTTTAAAAGATATTTTACCGGAAGCGGATGGATTGATAGCTATTGACAAAACAGGTTCATTGGCTTGTTTGGGTTCAGACACCTATTGCTGCGGAAATATTACACAACGCTTTCATTACGCAAAACCTGATCGTCCGGTTACGTCAATTTAATAAATGATTTGTTAATAGCTGCGCATCAAATGGATAAAATCATCTTCAAAAATATTTTCCAATTATGCCTGAAAATATTGTAAATACTGCTTTTCAGGCATCCCAATTACTTCCTGTAAAATAGAAGCCGGAAATACTTCTTCCCTAAAAAATAAATTCTGGCACGCAATTGGCATTATATCAATTAGAACGGGTTTGGATAAGTTGCCCTTTCAGGAGTTTTCCCTATCCCGGATTTTTAAACCATTAAACCATTTTTTATGAAAAAGCTAATCATCGCAGCCGGATTATTTGTAGTGTTAGGCTTAACCGAACATACACAAGCACAAGTTAGAGTGAATGTAAACCTTGGAATTGGCACACCGGTTTATTATCCGGCTCCACGGCCAGTTGTTGTTTATGATGATCCTTATCCAGTTTGCGCACCCAGAGCTGTTATTGTAGTACCTACACGACGTAGATATGATTATTATGATAACTGGGGTAGGGATGATTATTATAACAAGGGGAGAGTAGTATATTATAATAGAGAAAGGAATGAACATGAAGGTCATAACCATGGTTGGGGTCATAGAGATGAAGGAGATGATGACTAAATAAAAAATATCAAGAACCTATGAAAACAAAAAGCCGCCCTGCAAAGAGGCGGCATTTTTTATGTTAAGGAAGTCAATGATACTCCGTTAGTATCCTGCATTTTGTGTTAAATTCGGATTCACAATAATTTCCCTTTTGGGTATAGGAAACACTAATTTAGGTGAATCGAAATTTAACGGCCCTACTGTACCCTGCGTTCTTTTAATGTCATGTAATGTAAAACCTTCAAAAGCCAATTCTAATTTTCTTTCTTTTAAAATGGCGGCAAGTGTTAACGTACTTGCAGTATATGGCAACAAATTCACTCTTTGTCTTATTTTATTAATGTCATTTACCGGTGCATCACCTACTTGTGTTCCCATTCTAAAATTGGCTTCAGCTCTTGTTAAATACATTTCTGCTAATCGAATAATATGCACATTGCCATATAAATTATCGAATTTAGCAGTATAAATAGAACCGCCTGAATTATAGAATAAACCCAAACGGGCATCGCCCGGTTCATATAAATTTAAATGCGCCTGATTAATTTGAATATCACCCCTGCTTAATGGTGAATAGTACTCATTAAAGGTATTATAACCCGATGTGGGAGTTACCTGCATGGCAAACAAATCTTCAGTAGTATTGGCTACACCGGCCGGAGGGTAGGGAGCAGGAAAAGCAGCAGCATAAGTAGGTGTTAATGCAAAGCCATTGGCAGTGGCCGTAGTAATGGCTCTGTTGGCGGCAGCTGCAGCGTTGGCATAATCGCCCTTTTGTAAATATACTCTGGCCAGCATGGCACTGGCGGCAGCTTTATTGGCATAAAAACCATTGGTAACAGGCAATAATGATTCAGCAGTAGTTAAATCACTAATTACCTGTGCATACACTTCAGATACTTTATTTCTTTTTACCTTATTTGCATCTGTAATTCCTTCAGTGGGAGATAACACAAGCGGCACACCATCATTAACAGTTGGGTCACCATCATTCCATGCTTTGGCAAACAATCGTACCAAATCAAAATACATTGCACCACGAATAAATTTAGCCTGTCCTTCCACCGATGCTTTTTTATCGGCTGTAACCACGTTCAATGCACTCAATACATTGTTTACATCGTTTATAGCTTTATAGCTGGTTAACCAATTTTGAGTCGTAAAATTATTATCAATAGGAATGGTTTTATTATAAATCTGAGTCATTCCCTGATAGGTTCCACTCCAGTTTAATTCAGCAAAATTGCCCAATAAATCGGGGGCAACAAAAGTTAATCCTCCATAAGCATTCTCCACGCCCATATCGGCATAAGCGCCTGTTAAAGCTACCAACACATCGCTGCTGGTATTTAATGCAGCGGTTTGATCAATACTTTGTGTAGGCTGCGTATTCAACATTTTATTGCAGGCTGTTCCATAAACAACCAACAGCAGCAACAAGCTTTTATACATATATTGTTTCATAAAAAATTATTTCGTATTAAAAATAAATTTACATTATATTACAACCCAATATTTACACCAAAAACAATGGTTTTTAATTGTGGAGCAGAGTAAAAATCTACACCCTGGGTAATGTTACTTGCCAAAAAGTCGGCAGTAACTTCCGGATCCCAACCTTTGTATTTGGTAATGGTAAATAAGTTTTGCGCACGGAGGTATACCCTTAGACTTTCTAATTTAATTTTTCTAATCAGGTTAGCAGGTAAATTATAACCTAAAGTCACCGCTTTCACTCTTAAATAGGAACCATCTGAAATATAGCGGCTGGAAGGATTGGTACCATTGGCGTAAAATAATCTGGCCTCCGGCACCATCGTTTTATCACCGGGTTTTTTCCAGGCAGCTAATTGGTCAATTGTTTGGTTATCAAAGCCATTACTACCACTGGCTGACATGTATTGCCCGCCACCATTATAAATATTATTGCCGTACACTCCTTGCAATAAAATATCTACATCAAATCCTTTGAAAGTAAAGGTGTTTCCAAATCCATAAATGAATTTAGGAATTGGGCTGCCTATCACTACATCCTGGGCAGCATTATAATCATTGGTAGTGCTCCTGTCTCTGGTGCCATCAGCCTTCAAAGTATTTTTAATGTATAATGCATCACCGTTGGCGGGGTCTGCTCCTGCAAATTCACGTGCTACAAAAACGCCAAGTGGTTGGCCCTCCATTGCTTTGTTTACATCTGTACCCAATAACTGGCCTCCAAGATTAATTACTTTGTTTTTGTTAGCACCAAAATTCAGAGAGCTTGTCCATCTGAAATTTTTATTGGAAATATTGGTAGTATTAATGGTAAATTCTATACCGTTATTTTTCAGTCGGCCAATATTTTTTAATTGCGTAGCAAAACCACTGGTGCCGGGTATTTCCTGATTCAATAATAAATCGCGGGTATCGCGGTTGTAATAATCAATTTCAACGCTTACACGGTTATTGAACAAACTGGCTTCAATGCCAATATCAGTGCCATAGGTGGTTTCCCATTTTAGATCGGGATTGGCAATTTGCGTAGGATGTTGCCCCGGCTGGCCACCATAAGGTGCATTTCCAGCATACAAACCTCTTGCAGCAAAATCGGGAATACGATCGTTACCATTACCGGCATAACCGGCTTTAATTTTCAAAAAGCTAAGCCAGCTTACATCTTTTAAGAAATCTTCTTCCGTTAATACCCATCCTGCAGATGCGCCTAAGAATAAACCATACCGGTTATTGGCACCAAAACGAGACGAACCATCATAACGGCCTGTAACAGATAAAAGATATTTATTATTGAATTTATAGTTTATTCTTGAGAAATAAGAAACCAGGGTACTAGAAGTGGAGGAAGAGCTGGCGTCGGTTTTAGATGCGGCATTGATTAATTTTTTGTAGGCATCACTGGGGAACTGTTCACCATTAGCGCTGCTGAAATCGAAGGAGCGGTCGGTGTAGCTGGTACCCAAAATTACATCAACATCATGCTTCTGTTTAAAATTAGCTTTATAATTAAAATAGTTGTTGGTGGTTAAATTCAACACCTGTGTAGTACCATAAAAACCACTGCCATTGGGTACGCCATTATTTCGGGCAGTTAATCTTCCATAATAACTTTCTTCAAACTGATTCAATTGGTCAACACCAAAGTCGGTATGAAAACTTAAGTTCTTTGTTAAATTGGCGGTAGCATAAAAAGTACCAACAGTTCGGTTTACCAAAGTATTATAAAAACCATCAATAACACTTAACAATGGGTTGTAATACACCGGATAATTGGTATTGGGGGCTCCGCTATTGGGGTCTAAGGCACCACTAATTAAACCGGTACGGGGGTCAATTAATGGTGTAATGGGTGATAAAGCTACAATCTGTAAAGGGGTAGAAAAAGCATTATCATTCGATACCCTGCTGTTCATAGAACGGGCAAAAGCCAAATTTACACCTGCTGTTAACCAGTCTTTTACTTTATGTTCCAAATTGGCCCTGCCGGAATATCTTTTATAACTGTTGCGCACCAATATACCGGTTTGGTCTAAATACTGACCTGATACATAAAATTTTGTTTTTTGGTCGCCACCGGAAATATTCAGGTCATATTCAGAAATGGGCGCATTTTGAAAAGCCTGATCCTGCCAGTTGGTATTTACTTTAGCAGTTTGCCAGTCATTATTACCGGCAGAGTAGCGGGTAAACCGGCTATTGACAAAATTTAAATAATCCTGTTGAGCCGCCTGAAGTGTAGAATAATAACCGGCCAGATAATCCTGATTAGCGGCACCTAATGCTGCCTGGGTAAAATAATCTACATATTGTTTTGAATTAAGAAATTCGCGTTTACCTGTTGGCTTTTGGGTTCCGGTATAATAATTAAAATCAATTCGGGAGGTACCGGCTTTCCCTTTTTTAGTGGTAATTAGCACAACACCATTAGAAGCACTGGCACCATAAATAGCTGTAGAAGAAGCATCTTTTAAAATTTGAATGGATTCAATATCATTCATATTTAAATCTGCCAATGCATTGGTAGCAGCGGTAGTACTGGAAAGGTTATCGGTAGTAATCGGAATGCCATCTACCACATACAGCGGCTCATTACCTGCTGACACAGAAGATGCACCTCTGATTTTAATATTAATGGCCTGTCCTAATTTGCCGTTTTGTTGTGATACCAATACGCCGGCAGCCCTGCCCTGCATGGCACTTTCAAAACTGGTAGCGGGAGTATTGGCTATTTCTTTAGCTGTTACTGTTGAAACAGCCCCTAATACATCTTTTTTAATTTTGGTACCATATCCAACCACCACTATTTCGTTGAGGCTTTTATCTGCCTCCGCCATTTTAATGGTAAGTGGTTGACCGGTTAAACGAACAGCCATATCGCGATAGCCTACATAACTAATTTCTAAGGTAGTAACCGATTGGGGTACTACAATTTTGAAATTTCCTTCTGCATTGGTGGTGGTAGCCTCATTGGTACCTTTTGCTTTAATAGTAACACCCGAAAGTGGTTTCCCATCTTGTTGGTCGGTAATAGTACCGATTATGGTTACGGTGGTTTGGGCCTGTACGTGCAGCATAAGCAACAATACAGCACTCATAATGAGCAACAGCTTTTTTCTCATAAATGTTGTTTTAGTTAAACGTAAATACTTGCCAGTGAAGCAAACTACAGAAAAATCTTTAAAAAAAATAAAATTGTGAAGCTTAAAAATTAAGAACGGCTGATAAAAAGTAAGAATGGTTTAATAAAAAGTGTTTATGTTGATGTGCCCACAAAAAACAGGCGGTAAGAATACCGCCCGGAATTGAATAGAAAATTAAAACACGAGAGAAAAAAACAAATATTTAAATATTTTTTACTGTTTTTGGAGAATAAGTTTGGTAGGGCCATTATCATATCCGTTTCCACCGGGACCGTCTGCTTTTAATTCCATGGTTAAAGTAATATAACCTGTACAGGAAAATACATATCCGGCTATATTTCCAGTAGAAGTTTTTGCACCGGTACCAACAGCAGTCATATTATAACCGCCGCCATAATTTCCAAAATTTGTTTTTGGAACCGAGGCAGTTCCTGAAGCGGGGTCTACATATACAATTAATGGGCTTACTACTGTTCCATAAGCTGGGTTAGGATATACCTTACTTATATTTACTTGGTTAGGCCCTGGGCCATCTGTTACCTGCACCAAGGCACCCGGATTCCAATCTGCCCAATCATCTCTTATTACTTTATAAGTACCGGCAATAGGTGCCACAAACGGACAAACCACATAAGCACTGAAAGAGAAAGCACTATGATAATAGAAACCAGTTACCAATCCACTACCACTGTTATTGCCCGTATTATTTACATCATAGGTTTTACCACTTTTGGTAGTAATTCGATTATAGAAAGTGTAATTGGCACCGGGCTGAATGGCGGATGCACCACCCATAGCAGCTGCCAGTTCTGCACCTGTTACTGTAATGGTAGTTTGAGGACTTGTATAACTAAGGGTCTTTACCTTCTTCCATTGGGTAGTATCATAAGATGTTCCTGCAACAGCAAAAACAGTAATACTGGTAATTGCTTCGCCATTGGGGTATTGGTGAACAATAACTCCAACTGTAGAATTAGATAAAGATGCATAGTTCAGATTTTGGTTAATGGTACTATCTAACACTAAATAAGACCCTACCCCAAAATTTTTATAACTGCTTAAAGGATTAATATCTCCCCCCGTTTTTTTACAGGAGTTGGTTACTGTTATTAAACAGACAACCGATAAAATATATATTAGCTTCTTCATGTTCATAAATTTAATCATTTATTTAATAAAGTTATCGGGGTTATTATCCCAAAATACTTTGTTTGCTGCATCGCCAGGTGTTTTTTGTGCCGGCGCATTTGAGTTTCTGTTTACAAAAACAGAAGGATAAAAGAACGAACGCATAAAGAAACCTGGAGAAGGTGTAGTTACAGCCAATTGCACATTAGAGGGTTTACCTGTTCTTCTTAAGTTGTTATAAGCCTCAACACCATTACCCCACAAAGCAATATAGTATTCATTCATCACTATATTCATTTGTGCATCTGCATTTGGTGCAGCATCATAGTTATTCAACACTAAATTAATGTAATTATTAATTTGTGAAGTAGTTGGAACTTGAGCTGCAGGAACACCTGTAAAACCAATAGATGCAGGAAAATTAATCACTTTATTAATAGAGGCAGTTACACCACTTTGTAATAAAGATCTGGCAGAGCCCTGTGTGGTAATACCGAGTGATAAAGCAGCCTCAGCTTCTAAAAAAGCAGTGTAAGAAGAAAGCCATATTGGATTGATTCCAGCACCCCCGGCACCCATACCTAATGAAACTGATTGAGATTGATCATAATCAAACTGTCCACCCGCAGGATAAATACCCCAGGCAGTTCTAAAACTTCCATCTGGAGGGGCTCCGCTGTTATCACCATGGTCACGTCCTAAATAACCTTTACCAACTACGCAATAGGGTGTTTGATCAGGCACACTTGGATACCATGCAGGAAAATTAGAATTACCATACAAAGAATTGCCAAAACATGGGGCGGTTTGTTGATTGGCCCAGCTATAATTGGTTACCTGACGATAAAAATAATACCTGGCTCTGGGATCTGCATTACTGCTTGCATTATTGGCAATATTAACAATACCATTATATTTTTCAGCAGTTACTGCCCAAATAAAGTAATTACTTAAATACTCACCTACACCTCCACTATTTACATAATCTATACCATAATGTTCATGCCTACTATCCGGAGCGGTTAAATTTGTTCCGTATTTAAAAACAAAATCCTGTGCCGGGGTATTAATTAAATTATTTTCAGTTAACAAAGCCTGAATTTTAGGCCCAACAGTATTATCTACCAAGCGAGCCTGCATATAGAACTTTAGCTTCAATGTTTTGGCTAATGTTAACCATTTTACAGCACTGCCATTATAAAATAAATCGCTGGCAGGTTTTGCTGTTGCTGTTTTTTGAAAATCAGCGATTGCACTATCCAAAAGCGATTGTACGGCAGTATAAATAGCTGCACCGCCATCTACTTTAGGATTGGTATTGGCAGCACCTAATACTGCTTGTGAATAAGGCACATCTCCAAAATCATCTACCAAAGTGCCATAAGTAAATGCCATTAGTGTTCTGGCAATACCGGAATGGATGTATTTTTTTTGTTGAATGGCCAAAGGCAGCATGGCGGTAGCATTCACCAGCATACTGGAATAGGCGGTTGTCCACATACCATCAAAACTGGCAGGTTGATAGGCGTTTTTATACAAAGGCCCACCCCAGTTTTGTTGTCTGCTTAATTGTGCACCATAATCAGAAGCAGTAGTCCAAAAGTTATTAAAACTTATTTCTACCTGATTTAAGTACAAGTCTACATCGGCCGTAGATAGGCCCGGATAGTTTGGATTATTTAAATTATAATCCAGCTGTTTGTTACAGGATACAAGGGTAAGAAAAATCCCCAATCCAATAAATAATTTTTTATAAGTCATTTTACGCAGTTTTAATTTAAAAATTAGAATGTTACCCTAATACTGGCTCCGTAACGACGTGCGGAAGGACCAGTTAAAAATTCCATTCCTCTTCCATTACCTACTCCCAAACCATTCACATCCGGATCAAAATGAATATACTTAGGGAAATTAGGTGCATAATACCAAAGATTACTTCCGGAAAGTGAAACTGAAATGCTACCAAAAGGTAAGTTCGTTAACAATTTTGCAGGAAGTTGGTAGGATAGAGAAGCTTCTCTTAACCTGATACAGGTTGCATCATAAATAGCAGTTTCATCAGGAGCGCCACCGGTAATGCTATTACTAAAAAATGCCTGTGTAGCTGATATCTGTATATTATTTGGCTGACCATTTGCTAAAACACCCGGTAGAATATATGGGGCTGCTCTATCAAACTGTGTATCTTTTGTTACACCGCGTCCTAACAAGGCACCTGAAGTACCAGAGTATAAATCACCTCCTGCAGTATAATCCCATTGCATTCTAAATGAAAACGCTTTATAACTTAATTCACTGATACCGGTTAATTTGTATTTAGGGTTCGGATCGCCTATAATACCAATATCATTTGCAGCAACATAGTTTCCATCAACACCAACTAAACGCTGTTTTGTTTTGGGATCCCTTTGTATGTATGATCCCATAATAACCCCTAAAGGTTGCCCGTTTATGGCAAATGTTCCCTGGTTTGAATAACCGGAAGTATTGATTCTGGTGATATAGCTGGGCAAATCACTCACATTGCTTCTGTTCAATGACCACAAACCATCTAAGTGCCATTTCCATTTTTTACCTCTAATAACATCATAACCCAAAGCCATTTCTATTCCCTTATTGGTTACAGTACCTGCATTAATTTGTTGGAACGTATAACCGGTTGAAGGGTCTAAAAATCTATTTAAGATTTGATTATTAGCTACTCTTCTATAAAATGAGAGGTCTAATGTTAGTCGGTTATCAATAAATCTGCCCTCAATACCGGCCTCTGCTTCTTTTAATAACTCAGGTTTTAAATCCGGATTGGGCAATTGCGTTTGTAATGAATTCACATTAATTGCAGTTCCACCCCCTGTAATAAATGAACGTGTACCAATATTTAAAGAAGGTCTGGTGCTATACGGATCAGGGAAATTAGCACTGGTTGAATAACCTAACCTAAACTTTAAATAATTAATTTGCTTATTGCCTTGCAGCCAATTGATTACGCTGGTAGGGATAAAAGATACACCCACATTTGGATAAAATAAACTACGATTGCTTTTTTCAACAGTAGAGGCCCAGTCGTTCCTGCCTCCAAAGTTTAAAAATGCATAATCTTTATATCCTAACTGCCCTTGTGCAAAAGCACCCATCAATAGTTTTTCTGTATTATAGTTTAAAGGAGCACCTGCTTCACTATTGATATCATGAGTAATAAAGTTGCCGTGGTTCATTAATCCATAAACCAGTTGCTGTGTGCTCGTCATCCCGGTCTGTGAAAAATTATACTTTCTGGCATTGAAACCCGCATCTAAGTTTAAGTTGAAGTTGCTGTTAAGGTTTCTGTTAAAATTCAACAATACAGTATGATCCATAATTGTATTCAAAGCAGTAGAGGTGCGTAGTATACCGGTTGGGGTAAAAATACCCCCTTTGTTTTGCGCATACATTTGAGATTCGGTATAATTATCTATACCAACATGATAAGATAAATTAATACCCTTCGCCAAATCCAACCCAATACGCATTTGGCCAAATACACGGCTCACTTTGTCATCTGTAAATGAATTGTATAAAGTCCATCTGGGGTTTTGAATATCATTACTTCCCCTATAATATACAGAAGAGTGGTCAAAAGGATTTTCGTAAGGTAATCCCATTAAATCTACAGCCGTAGGGGTATACATTACGTTACCGAAAATAGATGTATTGGCAGGGTTGTTACCATAACTATTACTGGTGGGCGGTGATTTCACATCATCAGACACATAATTCAAAGTACCACTAATGGTTAAATTATTCGTCAATTTTGCACTACCCCCCACACCAAACGTATTTTTAAACATACTATTCATTGGAATATATCCGGCATCACCAGTATAACCATAGTTCATATTATAGTTTAATTTACCGGAAGTGCCTGAAACATTAATTGAGGTGGTACTTGTATTTCCTGTTTGAAAGAAATTGTGCACACTATTATAAAATTTGTATAAATAAGGTGCACCTGCAAATTGAGGAAATACATTTGCAAGGGCTGCTCTGTCATAAGGATGCTTTACAACAGCAGGTGGATTGGTAAATTTAGCCCCCCAATTACTAAAGAATGCAATACCTAAACTTAAATCAAAACCACCGCCATATTGCGTATTATAATCTGGTAATACAGCTTTGGTTTGAAAAAAAGATTGCGAAACTGTAACTTCCTGTTTTTTATGAACTGTGCTGGTTGAACCATTTTTTGTAGTTACTAATATTACACCATTTCTACCGGCAGAACCATATAACGTAGTAGCACTTAACCCTTTCAATATGCTAATGCTGGCAATGTTATTGGGATCTAAATCTAAAAACCTGCTGGAGGTTTGGTTACCATAGGTGAAATTGGTAGATTGATTATTGGTGCCTCCATCAAATGGTACTCCATCAACTACCCATAAAGGCTGTGAGTTGCCGGTAATAGTACTAATACCACGTATATTAATGTTTGTTCCACTACCACTTAAGCCACTGGTACTGACTATACTTACACCAGGTGCCTTTCCGTTTAACACCCTGGCGATATCCCCCTCGGGCCTTGCTTCTAAATCTTTACTGCCCACAGTAGAAACCGCATAACCCAGCGCTTTCTTTTCTCTTTTAATACCTAAGGCAGTTACTACCACTTCGCTTAAATCTTCATTCTCAGGAACCAATGTAATGTTTAAATTTTCATTGGCCCGAACGGTCATTTCGCGTTTGGCAAAACCCACACTTGAAATTTGAATAACTGAACCTTCTTTAAGGTTTAGTTTAAATTTTCCATCAGCATCGGTAGAGGTACCTTGCTTTGTTTTTTTGTCTACAATAGAGGCACCATCTATCGGCTTGCCTTTATCGTCTGTTACTTTACCCGAAATTGTTACTGTTTGGGCATGTACACCTGCAAAAAGTAGCAAGAGGGCAGAAAAAACCATCAATAGTTTTTTTCTCATGTTGCGGTAGTTTTGGTGAATTAATCCGTTTATCACGTTATATGACCACTCAAATTAAGATTTAGCTGTTTAGAAAACAAAAAATAATTTAACTTTTTTTATTAAAGTTGATTAAATATTTTTTTTGCATGTATTTGCAATGTATTTCAAGCCTTTATAGATAACATTTCGTTAACATTTAGTATTTTTTAATCATTACCTTAAAAAAGTCATATTGTCATATTAATATCTCCCGTCATGCCATTCCTGCCGAAAAAGAACAACTCGCGGCATTGTGGGTATTTTTTTACCCCATTTCATCAAAAAATATTTTGCCATCTGCCTCATTATTGTAATTTAGTGGTGGAATTTAATGGGTTAGTAAGTAAAGGGGTCGGCTTATCAGCTGGCCCTTTTGCGTTAATAATACCCCCTGATCAGATCAGATACAATAACAATCATGCTCCAACCACCATTCAGCCATTGCAAATGCATTGCGAACATAGAGACCAATGCATTGAAAAATTTTATATCTGCATGCTTCATTTCTTTCGCACTATTTTCCAAACTTCTATTCTATCTCATTCCTCTTTCAAAATGTGTTTCTTGATGATTACAAATAGATATCTATGAAAAATACAAATGCCACTGCATCACATTATTCATGCAGTGCACTGAAAAAATATTTGCACATCATTTACCGATAACCACCATTCCAATTTTCAGAAGTACCATTTTCTGTTACAGCCCTGTAACTTTGATGTTATGAGTAAAATTAAAACTGCTTTTTTTTGCGGCAACTGTGGCTATGAAAGTGCTAAATGGCTCGGCAAATGCCCGGCATGCAATAACTGGAACACATTTATTGAAGAAGTAATAGACAAAGGCAATAACAAAGAACAAAACTGGAACAGCTATGGCACACAACAAAAAAACAACAAGGCCATAGCGTTAGATGCAGTTACGCATAACGAAACACAAAGAATTACTACTACCGATGCTGAGCTCAATCGTGTACTGGGTGGTGGTATCGTTGCCGGCAGTATTGTACTGGTAGCCGGCGAACCGGGTATTGGTAAAAGCACTTTGTTTTTGCAAATTGGTTTGGCTTTACAATCGCTTACTGTTCTTTACATCAGTGGCGAAGAAAGTGAACAACAAATTAAAATGCGTGCAGACAGAATTCAGGCAAAGCACTCTTCTTTTTATTTACTTACAGAAACCACTACTCAATCTATTTTCAACGAAATAAAAAAATTGCAGCCGCAATTGGTGATTGTGGACTCCATTCAAACATTACAATCGAATTTAATTGATTCCGGCGCCGGCAGTATTTCGCAAATACGCGAATGTGCAGCAGAATTTCAACGCTTTGCCAAAGAAACCAACACTCCTGTTTTTTTAATTGGTCATATTACCAAAGATGGCACCATTGCCGGACCTAAAATTTTAGAACACATGGTGGACAGCGTGTTGCAATTTGAAGGCGACCGCCATTATACTTACCGCATTTTACGTACCCTTAAAAACAGGTTTGGCAGTACCGCCGAATTGGGCATATATGAAATGACAGGCGAAGGCATGAAAGAAGTAACCAACCCATCTGAAATTCTTTTAACACAACGCGATAATGAATTAAGCGGCAGTGCCATTGCTGCAACGGTTGAAGGTATTCGGCCTTTATTGATTGAAGTGCAGGCACTGGTTACACAAAGTGTATATGGTACGCCACAAAGAACGGTAAGCGGATTTGATTTAAGAAGATTACAATTACTTTTAGCAGTGTTGGAAAAACGAGGTGGCTTTTTATTTGGCACCAAAGATGTGTTTATTAATATTGCCGGCGGCTTGAAAGTAGAAGACCCCTCTATTGATTTGGCTATTATAGCAGCTTTGCTTTCTTCTTATGAAGATGTGGCATTGCCCCCGCATATTTGCTTTGCCGGTGAGGTTGGTTTAAATGGCGAAATAAGAGCCGTTAACAGAATTGAACAACGCATTGCTGAAGCAGAAAAATTAGGATTTGAAAAAATATTTGTATCTCGTTATAATAAAAAAGGTGTTCAACCGGCCAAACATCGCATTGAAATTGTTGCATTGGGCGAAGTGCAGGAACTATACCAACGTTTATTTTAAAATGCAGTACCCACTTCACCACTATCCGTAAAAAATAAATTCAATGCAATTTGTATGTGTTTTATTTTTATTTTTAAAGCATGATGCAATTATTAAAAAATTACTGGCACAGCTTTTCAAATCTTTTTTTTCCGCAAAACTGCGAAGGATGCGGTACCGATGTATTGCCAACTGCATCCCTGCTTTGCCCGCAATGTTTACTGCAGTTGCCTGCTACCGGATTTTTTGCAGTTGCCGATAACCCCGTTGAGCGCTCTTTTTATGGTAGGGTACCCATTGCAGCAGGCGGTGCTGCCTTTTACTTTACCAAATATTCGCTGTTACAGCATTTGCTGTTTCAATTAAAATATAAAGGGCACAAAAAAATGGGCATCTGGCTGGGCGAACAAGTTGGCAGCCAACTTGCTACAAGCAACCGTTTTCAGCCAATAGATATCATTGTTCCATTACCGCTACATCCCAAAAAAGAAAAGTTGAGAGGCTATAATCAGGCTGCATGCATTGGGCAGGGCATCAGCCGTATTGTACATAAACCTTTGGTAACCAATGCACTTACAAGAGTTAAGCATACCCAAACACAAACCCAAAAAAACCGATCAGAACGCTGGCAAAATATGGAAGATGCCTTTACGGTATTGTTACCCAATATTTTACAACACAAACACATTTTATTGGTAGATGATGTAATTACCACCGGTGCCACTTTGGAAGCCTGCACCACTATACTATTATCGGTTCCGGTTGCCTCTGTTCGCATTGCAACAGTGGCTTATACAATTTAATGCCCTTTATTCAAAAATTAAACTTTATTCCCCATCATTTGTTACTAACTTCAAACCTGTAAAATTCCTATCATCATCACACAAAAAATAAAGCACATGAAGTATTTTTTAACTATTGTAACCATTGTTGCACTAACCTCATTTACCACCATGAAAAGAAGCAACACTATTTATCAATTTAAAGTACCTTCTATTAATATGGGTACCATTGAGTTTGCCAAATATGAAGGCAAAAAAATATTAGTGGTAAATACGGCCTCAAAATGCGGCTTTACCCCTCAATATGAAGCGTTAGAAAAATTGTACGAAAAATACAAAGACAAATTAGTTATTGTAGGTTTCCCCTGTAACCAGTTTGGTGGCCAGGAGCCCGGCAGCAGTACTGAAATTGTACAATTCTGCAAAAAAAATTACGGCGTTACCTTCCCTTTAGCTGAAAAAGTTGATGTAAAGGGACCTAATATTTCGCCGGTATATAAATGGTTGTGCAACAAATCTGAAAACGGTGTTTTAGATGCCACCATTACCTGGAACTTCAATAAGTTTTTAATTGATGAACACGGTAAATTATTGGCTTATTTCCCCAGCACCGTTACACCCGATAGTCCCGAAATTTTGAAGTACCTGAATTAAATAGGTGCATAAAGATTTTTTGAAAAGGAAGATGTTTATACCGCATCTTCCTTTTATTTTGTACCTATCATGGAACTGAAGGATATTATTGGACAAACCGCATTGAAAAAGCAATTGGTAGCAATGGTGCAACAAAACCGTTTGGGCCATGCCTTATTACTGATAGGGAAAGAAGGCAGTGGTGCTTTACCGCTTGCCGTTGCTTTTGCCCAATGGATGGTTTGCCAACCGGGTAAACATGCCTCTGCCCCTGCCGCTGCACTTTTTGGCGAACAGGAATCTTCCATTGAAAAAACCGATTTTATTAGCCCGGAAGCCATCAGTAATATGCCTAATTTTTCCAGGGCTACCCAATTCATGCATCCTGATTTACACTTTTCTTATCCCGTTATCCCGAAAAAAAGTGGCGATAAACCTATTAGTACCGACTATTTTAAGGAATGGAAAGAATTTATACGGCAATACCCTTACGGTAATGTGTACGACTGGCTTCAATTTATTGGGGCGGAGAATAAACAGGGTAATATTACAGCAGAAGAGTGCAATGATATTATGCGGAAACTGAATCTAAAAAGCTTTGAAAGCGCTTACAAAGTATTGGTTTTATGGATGCCTGAATATTTGGGGAAAGAAGGTAACAAACTTCTGAAATTAATTGAAGAACCTCCTGCTAACACCTTGTTTATATTAGTGGCTGAACAGGAAGAAGGCATTTTACCCACATTAGTAAGCCGGTGCCAGCTTATTAGAGTGCCACTCATAGAAAAGCAGGATATTGAAGCTGCTTTAATTGAACGGGCATATTTACCTGCCGATAAAGCAGCGCTAATTGCCGGTGTTTGTGGAGGTAATTACAGGGAAGCATTGCAAATGATTCAACATGCGGAATCTGACTGGCAAAGTTTATTGCGCGAATGGCTGAATGCTACCTTAAAAGCGGGTCCCGCCGCCCAACTTAAGTTTATTGATGAAATGACTAAAACAGGCAGGGAAAAACAAAAACAGTTTTTGCGCTATTTCATTCATTTACTGGAACAAAGCCTGCATATTCGGTTACTGGGCATTGAAGCAGCTACCTGCCTGCCCACGGAAAGCGATTTTGCCCAACGCCTCAATAAAATTGCTTCCGTAACCCAGCAACAGGCTATTGTAGAAGAGTTAGACAATGCTATTTATTACATTGAACGCAATGCCAATGCTAAAATGTTATTTATGGCACTCACTATTAAACTACAATACATTATACAAAACAAAGTAACCTTTCATGTTTAAACGGTAATGGCAATAAATTCCCTATTTTTGAATTTGTAGAAAATGGAATGAAGGGTTGTGCCCCCAACATCTGTTACAAGATGTACGGAGCGAAAACGGAATTTGTACCTGATGCAATTGATGTATCCATATATTTTTCAAAAGCATACACTGTGTTATGGAACGCCATAGCTCACTACTGTTCTGAACGTTGAAGGGAGTGACACAACAGGCGCCGAACAAGGTACTACTGCCCGCAACATACCCTACTATCGCTACTTTCTACATTGGCATTTACAATTTAATTGAACCATTAAACTTTAGATACAATGGGATGTGGATCATGCGGCACCAAAAAACCGGGCGGTTGCAAAAGCAATGGAGGATGCAGTACCGGCGGTTGTAACCGGTTAAATGTACACGACTGGCTGCGCAATTTGCCCCTTACCGACCCTGAAAGCGATTGCAAAGTAGTAGAGGTTAGTTTTAAACAAGGCAGCAGAAAAGAATTTTTTAGAAATACCACCCTGCATTATTTTGAAAAAGGCGATTATGTTACCGTAGAGGGTGTTTCAGGTTTTGATGTGGGTGAAGTGGGCCTGAGTGGCGAATTGGTTCGCTTACAAATGAAGAAAAAAGGGGTTGACGAATTTAACCCTGAAATGAAAAAAATATTACGCCGCAGTACTGATCGCGATTTGGAAAGCTTTTTCATCAGCAAGGACCGTGAACCCGGTGTTCAGGCTCGTAGCCGGGAATTGGCCCGCCAGCTCAATTTACAAATGAAGTTGAGTGAAGTGGAAATTCAGGCAGATGGTAAAAAAGCTACCTTTTTTTATACCGCTGAAGACAGGGTTGACTTTAGAGAATTAATAAAACTATTTGCCGCAGAGTTTAAACTGAAAGTAGAAATGCGGCAGATTGGCATTCGGCAAGAGGCAGCCAAAGTTGGCGGCATAGGCAGTTGTGGCCGCGAACTGTGTTGCAGCACCTGGTTACAGGATTTTAAAAGCGTAAACACTACCGCAGCACGTTACCAAAATTTATCAATTAACCAAACCAAATTAAGCGGACAGTGCGGCCGTTTAAAATGTTGTTTGAATTATGAGTTAGATACCTATTTAGATGCCCTGCAACATTTTCCCGACAATGCCGATTCGTTGCAAACCACCAAAGGCAATGCCTTTTTAATTAAAAAAGATATTTTTAGGAATTTGATGTGGTACATGATGGATGGCGGCAGCAAGCACTATCCGTTAACCATTGAACGCGTTAAAGAAATTAAACGAATGAACGCACAAAACATTCGTCCGGATGATCTGGAACCGGTAGATGTAGTGAGCGGCAAACCCAAATTAATTGAACCACAGTTTGTAGATGTTGTAGGGCAAATTACCCTGAAGAGCTTAGAAAAAAACAATAAGCGTAATAAACCCGAGCAACGCCGCGATGGCCGCAACAATGAGCAGCGCCCGTTGAACAACAACGACAATAGGAACCGAAACAATAACAATCGCAACGAAAATAGAAACGATAACAGGAACCGAAACAACAATAACCGGCCCGATAATAGAAACCAGCCACAACAGCAAAGCAGGCCCGTTAGTAAACCAAATACACCCAAAGGGCGTGAAAATAAAGACCAGCCATTGGGTGAGTAATAACGGCAATGAAAATAGTATCATAAAAAAAGAGGCAGCGTTTTTGGCATTGCCTCTTTTTTATTTGGGTAATCAGCTCAACAGGTTTTGTTTACAATACCTCCATTTGTGCATCTACAAATTCCATTAAAGTTTTAATGTGTGCCGGGGAAAGATCAAATTGTAAACCTGCTGCAGCGTAAAGTTCAGGCAGGGTTTTGGTACCGCCTAAGCTTAAAGCACGCATATAATTTTGTAAAGCCTGTTGCGGGTTTTGAATGTATTGCATCCATAAACCAATAGCACCCAATTGGGCTATACCATATTCAATATAATAAAACGGCACTTCAAACAAATGCAATTGCCGTTGCCAGCCAATGGCACGATAAGCATCTAACCCGGTGTAATCAATAGCATCGGTAGAAAATTCTTTTAAAATCCGCATCCAGTTTTCGGTTCGTTCGGCTACTGTATGGTTGGGGTGTTCATATACCCAATGTTGAAATTTATCAATAATGGCAATCCAGGGAAAAATGGTAATGGTGCGCTCTAACTGATGTTCTTTGGCTCTTTTTAAATCGGCAGCATTGTTAAAGAAAGCATCCCAATGGCTCATGGAAAATAGTTCCATACTCATACTGGCCACTTCAGCTATCTCCATCGGGTATTCTTTAAAGGCAGAAAGCGGTAAATGATGCGCTAAAAAAGAATGAATGGCATGGCCGCCTTCGTGCACCATGGTGGTAACATCACTCATTTGTCCGGCTGCATTCATGAAAATAAAGGGAGCGCCGCTTTCGGCTAACGGACAATTATACCCGCCGGGTGCCTTGCCTTTCCGGCTTTCCAAATCAAAATGATGCAGTTCCTCCATCTTCAATAAACAATCCGCAAAAAACGGGTTCATTTGCCTGAAACAAGCCACTGATTTTTCCAACAATTCCTTCCCGGTTTTAAAGGGGCGCAGGGGTTCTGTTCCGGCCGGTTCGGCTTCAGTATCCCAGGGGCGCAGGCTATCTAACCCTAACTTCACCCTTTTCTTTTCATAAATTTTATTAACAATGGGTAATACGTGCAGTTTTACAGCTTCATGAAACTGAAAGCAATCTTCTTTGGCATAATCAAACCGGCCAAGTTCCACAAATTTATAATCGCGGTAATTGGCAAAACCCGCATTCAATGCCACCTGATGGCGTTTTTGAATCAGTTGGGTATACAAAGCATCCATCGCATCTTTATCCTGCAAACGCCTTTCCTGAATTTTATGGTAAACCGATTCCCGCAGGGCTCTGTTGCTACTTTCTAAAAACTGTGCAGCCTGCTGTAAGGTATATTCCCGGCCTTCCACTTCCACCGTCATTTTCCCGGCAATTACCCCATATTGTTGTTGCAATACGCCTAATTCGGCCTGAATAGGAATATTCGCTTCTCGAAACAATTCAATATTTTTTTTAACAGAACGGATATAAGTAAAATATAAATCCTGATCCAACTCTTTCAAATAAGGCGATGCCACTAATTTTTTATTCAAGGCATCAGCATAGGGTTGTATTTTGGGCTGAATTTCCATGACAAAGAAATTATACGCCTCTTCCAATGCCGGATTGGTGGTATCACAGGTCATTTTAATCTGCCGCCAGCAGGCATCTTCACTTACTACTGCTTCCAGTTCACTCATGTCCCGCAACCAGTTTTCTAACTCACCCACACTATGAATAGGCCTTTCTTTCAAATTCAAAAAATAAGGTTCCAGTGCCTCCCAGGTGGTTACGGTAAAATCTGCCGGTAAAAACTGGCGGGGTAATTTCTCAATATTTGCATTGGCAATCATGGTTTCCTGCATGTGCTATTCGTTTTAATTTTCATTTAAAAATCATGGCTTTATTCAATGGTATAGCCTGTTTACCTGTAAAAAGGGTACAAAGGTACAAGAATGATGCAGCAAGGCAGCCGAATAAACTTTATTTTTACATCTTCTAAATAAAGCAGTGCAGTGAGCGATTTTATACAATTATTACCCGATAATATAGCCAACCAGATAGCAGCAGGTGAAGTAATACAACGGCCAGGCAGTGCCGTAAAAGAATTGTTGGAAAATGCAGTAGATGCTGGCGCCACTAAAATTAATTTAATTGTAAATGATGCCGGTAAAAGTTTAATACAGGTAATTGACAATGGCAGTGGCATGAGTGAAACCGATGCCCGCATGGCTTTTGAGCGGCACGCCACCAGCAAAATAAAAGCCATAGATGACTTATTTCGCATAAAAACCATGGGTTTCCGGGGCGAAGCGTTGGCCTCGATTGCTGCTGTGGCACAGGTTGAAATAAAAACCAGGCAGGCCGAAAACGATTTTGGCACTTATTTGCTGATTGAAAACAGCAAAGTTTTGCAGCAGGAACCCTGCGCCTGTGCACCGGGCACCAGCATCAGCATGAAGAATTTGTTTTTTAATGTGCCCGCCCGAAGAAACTTTTTAAAAAGCAATGCTGCTGAAATGCGCCATATTATTGATGAATTTATTAGGGTGGTGATGGCATTTCCGCAGATATTTTTTAGCCTGAGCCATAATGGTCAGGAAGTTTTTCATTTAGAAGCCGGATCGCTGAAACAAAGAATTGTACAGGTTTTGGGTAATCAATACAATGCCAAATTGGTTTCGGTAAAAGAAGAAACAGATTACATGAACGTATACGGCTTTGTGGGGAAACCTGAAATTGCAAAAAAAACAAGAGGCGATCAATATTTTTTTGTGAATGACCGCTTTATTAAAAGTGCCTACCTGAACCATGCCGTTACCACTGCATTTGATAGTTTAATAGCAAAAGACAGTTTCCCAACCTATGTTTTGTATATAGATGTTGACCCCTCGCAGATAGATATTAATGTACACCCCACCAAACAGGAAATAAAATTTGAAGACGAAAAAATTATTTATGCTTTTGTACAGGCAGCCGTAAAACATGCACTGGCACAGTTTAGTATTGCGCCGTCATTAGACTTTACACTGAATGCCGATATACAGCAATTGGATGCCGTTAGTAGACCTATGACATCTACTCAGAAAGAACAAACACAAGCCTCACAACTTTACCAAACCTTTACACAAAAACATCAGGCACATTTTATTGAGAAAAATGATAGTTCCGAATTAAAAAACTGGCGTTCATTTTTTGAAAAACCCGCTGCAGCAAATTCATCAGAAATATTGGGTATTGACGCACCACTTTGGCAACCGGCTGCAGAAAAGAAAACAATATTTACCTTACTGCCCAATGCACCCTTATTGCAAGTACACCAAACTTATATTATTGCCCCTACTACCAGCGGTTTTGTACTCATACACCAACAATTGGCGCATGAACGTATTTTGTATGAAAAATATCAGGCCGCACTACACGTAAAACCGGTAGCCGCACAAAAAAATTTATTTCCCTCCACCGTTGAATTATCGGCTGCCGATGCCGCTTTGCTAACCGATTTACTACCCGAATTATCGAAAATAGGCTTTCAATTAGAGGCATTTGGTAACCACACTTTTGTAATTCAGGGAACCCCTGCCGATGTATTACAAGGCAATGAAAAAAGAGCCATTGAATTACTGATTGAACAGTTTAAGCATTTTAGCAGCGATATTAAATTTAGTAAACGCGAAAAACTAGTACGGTGTATGTGTCGCCAACAGGCCATTAAAGCCGGAAAAGCACTGGGGCAGAAAGAAATGCAGCAATTAATTCACGATTTATTGCATTGTGAAACGCCCAATTATACCATTAACGGCAGCCCTACGTTTTTAGAGTTTAAAGAAGATTATTTAGACCATATGTTTGGGAAGAATTGATAGAAAGAAAAGTGTTGTAAGCTCTTTTACCACATCTGTTTTCATCTTTGGGACACCCTAAAAAAATTTGCCAATAATTTGATACACTTCAGCTTGTTCATCACTCATTTTTAGCAATTTTGATTTAGTATGTTTTGATTCGGGGAGGGTATATGTTATTTCATACATATTATGAGTTGATTCAACTACCTTTCTTAGAGATAACCTAGATTTCTCTTTATAAAGAACCCGTTCTAATTCCTTGTAAATACAATACGCAGTAAAAGTAATACAAATGTGAGCTTCAATACGATGGCGCAGTCTGTGATATACTGGCCTTATCCTTAAGTCGGTTTTCGACATTCGAAAAGCTTTTTCAATATGCCATAAGTTTTTATAGTTTTCAACGACTTCCTTATCCGATAATTTTGTGTTAGTGATATAGCCTTTTAATCCATCCCAGGCACTGTCTTGTTTGAACTTTTCATAATCAATTTCAATTGAGATTTCACCGTCCAATTTTAAATACTTGTTGTAACCCTTATTATTAATGCTTGATTTGGTGAGTTTACCGGATTTTATTTGCTTCTCTAATCGCTGTAATCCTCTTTTTCGGTTATGTTCATCTTTAGCAGCTCTTTTGTTAGCATAAGTTACAATCAGGCGTGTGTTAGATGATTTTTTTATTACCATCATTCCACCATCTATCAGTTTGTGCGCAAGTATTTTTTTTTAATTTTTTCAGGCTCACTTTTTAATTAATCTGGCTCCAATGATATATCCATAATTCTTTTCCTCAAGAGCAAGAATATTGTCCTTGGATAACAATCCGGAATCAGCAACGATGATCGATTTGCCAAGATTAAATTTACCGGTGATTTTTTCAATAAAAGGGGTGAGTGTATGGCCTTCATAAATATTACCTTCGAAGATATCATAGCCGATTGCATAACCGCCCAATCCTACAAGTAAGCCTAAAAAAAATTTCGGATTCTGATGCTTGCCATCTTTGCTAAACCCGGCTTTTCGCAAATCGTCTTCATCAATTGCTTCAAAATAAAGCGTTGTCATATCATAAAAAGCAATACTTATTTTTGGTCTAAAATTTTTAATGTATAAGCAAAAGCTATCTGTTCTACCTGTCCTTTTAAATTGTTATTGAGCTTGTTTAAAAAACGGTAAATGGTGTCTATATTAAGCATGACACTTTGAAAGCGATATAAATATTCAATAGTTTTTAATTTACTTAAAGGAAAAGCCAGCCACGCAATTACAAGATGCCTAAATAAATCTTCCTTTATCTTATTAAAGCCAATACTTTCATATATTTTACCGAAAATAATTTCTGGCCCAACGGCTCTGTCACTTGCGCTTCCAATGGTTTCAAATACCTGTTCAATGACTGTATCATTTTCTCAAACAAATAATTTTGACTGACCATTTAATCGTTCTATTTCCTGCTTTCCAAGAAAAACCAATTTTTGAATTTGCTGTTCATTATCGCTATTGCCAATTGTTTTAACAACCTTATACTTCCCTCTTTGCTTAGAAATTATTTGTATAGAAATACTGCCGGACTTATTTTTCTTTTTTCTTAAAAACATCTACAAATATAGCAGTAGGACACTCATTTTCAAAACCCAACTCAATAGTAGCAAGGATTTCAGAGTATCATTTCAAAAAGTGCGGAAAACAGGAGAGTTACTGTTCTGCTCAATAAAAAAGCAATAGAAAAAACACTATCTTCCCGAGTTTTTATGATGAGGTGTTTATACATTTGTCATCCAAGCCATTCGATAATTCCCTGATGCTGTTTTAAAAAATCGGATAAAAAGCAAGGCATTACATATTTATCTGTTGAAACAACCGAAATTTTTAAACAACCAGCCAATTGTCCTTTGTGTGCCAAAGTTTTGTAATTGATGGCATACACTTGATTCAAAATGTTTTCAGCAGTAATCGCAATTTCTTTTCCAAAATCGGTAATAAATATTTTTCTTCCAACAATTTCTGTCAAAGGGATTTCAAATTGGTCTTGAAAGTTTTTGAGTTGAATAGACACAGCCGGTTGTGTTAAATGGAGTTCTTCGGCTGCTTTGGTAATGCTTTGAGTTTAAGTAATCTTTAAAAAAATCTGCAATTGGTTTAAGGTATAATTCATAAAAATTATTTATGTTAATCATTGCAAAAATAAATAGAAATATATGTTTTATTTTTCTCAATTTTACCCCATCAAAAAATAAACCAAAGCAATATGACAAAAATAACCGTAGCAAAAGGAGATGGAATAGGTCCTGAAATAATGGACGCCACTCTTGAAATTATTTTGGCAGCAGGAGCCAAAATTGACATTGAAGAAATCGAAGTGGGTGAAAAAGTTTACCTGGCAGGCAATACCTCAGGCATTGCCAAAGAATCATGGGACATTATTCGCAGAAATAAGGTGTTTCTAAAAGCCCCTATTACAACACCTCAAGGAGGTGGATATAAGAGTTTAAATGTAACAACCAGAAAATTTTTGGGGCTTTATTCCAATGTTCGTCCTTGTATGAGCTTGCATCCGTTTGTTAGAACCAAACATCCCATCATGGACATTGTGATAGTGAGAGAAAACGAAGAAGACCTTTATGCCGGAATTGAGCATCAGCAAACGGATGAAGTGGTACAATGCTTGAAATTAATCAGCCGTCCGGGCTGCGAAAAAATAGTTCGTTATGCTTTTGAATATGCTAAACAGTATGACAGAAAAAAAGTAACCTGCTTTACCAAAGATAATATCATGAAACAAACCGATGGCTTGTTTCATAAAGTGTTTGATGAAATTGCAAAAGAATATCCTGAGATTGAAAATGAGCATTGGATTGTAGATATAGGTGCAGCAAAAATGGCTGATACACCCGAAGTATTTGATGTAATTGTAATGCCTAATTTATATGGCGATATTTTGTCTGATGTTGCGGCTCAAATTGCAGGTTCGGTGGGTTTGGCAGGTTCGGCAAATATTGGTGAAAAGTGTGCCATGTTTGAAGCCATACATGGTTCAGCACCACGCAGAGCGGGACAAAATTTAGCTAACCCATCAGGTTTATTGCAAGGAGCAGTAATGATGCTCAACCATATTGGACAAACGGAGATTGCAGAAAAGGTTCAAAATGCCTGGCTTAAAACAATTGAAGATGGAACTCATACCTACGATATCTTTAAAGAAGGATTCAGCGTGCAAAAAGTTGGAACAAAAGAATTTGCTCAAGCGGTAATAGCCAATCTCGGAAATAAACCTGCCATGTTAAAAGCTGTTTCGTATGCGAAAAACTCGGCATTAAACTTACCAAAATATAAAAGAAAAAAAGCTGCTAAAAAAGAATTAGTAGGAGTGGATGTGTTTGTAGATTGGAGCGGAACAAATCCTGATGAATTAGCAAAAAGCCTTCATCAACTCGAAACCGATAAAGTAAAACTCTCAATGATAACAAACAGAGGTATAAAGGTTTGGCCCGATGGTTTTGAAGAAACATTTTGCACAGACCATTGGCGCTGCCGGTTTAAACCAACCGAAGGTAACTACATGACTAAAAAAGACATTATTGAATTGTTGGCAAATGCTGTAACTGAAAACCTGGATACCATTAAAACTGAAAACCTGTATGCCTTTGATGGTAAGCCGGCATTTTCATTGGGTCAGGGACAATAAAAAACAAAACACAATGAACATAGAACTCATACAAGGTCAATTCAACGCAAAAGATGCGATTGACATTATCACACAAATGATTCACATAAAAATAAAATTTCACGAAAGTAAAATCAGCAAAAACAGCAGTGAAGAAGATATAAAAATGCGTGAAAAGAAAATCAAACAATTGCAAAAAGATTTGTATGAAGCAAGAAAATATATCGAACAAAAAGACAAGGCAATTAATATCAATGCCGAAATCGAAATTTCAAAAAATGTTTAAAGGAAGAAAACTATTAATTGCAACTAAACACCAAAAAGAAAAGGTAATTGCTCCTTTGTTACAAAAAGGGTTGGGAGTAGAATGCATTGTTCCGGAAAATTTTGACACTGATATTTTAGGAACTTTTACCGGAGAGGTTGAAAGAAAGGATGACCCTGTAACCACCGCAAGAAATAAATGCCTTCTGGCAATGCAATTATATGATTGCGATATGGCAATTGCCAGTGAAGGTTCTTTTGGTCCGCATCCTGCAATGTTCTTTGTTTATGCGGATGATGAAATAATACTTTTCATTGATAAGAAAAACGATTTAGAAATTATTGCAAGAGAATTAAGCACCGATACCAACTTTAATGGTGAAGAAATTAAAACGGAAAAGCAATTAAAAGATTTTGCTAAACGGGCTAAGTTTCCATCACACGGTTTAATAGTCAGAAAAGCAAAAGAA
The DNA here is from genome assembly GCF_058798575.1 of Hydrotalea sp. GW822-HT8A01. Taxonomy (NCBI): domain Bacteria; kingdom Pseudomonadati; phylum Bacteroidota; class Chitinophagia; order Chitinophagales; family Chitinophagaceae; genus Hydrotalea; species Hydrotalea sp. GW822-HT8A01. The sequence continues at coordinate 1,267,360 of NZ_CM179506.1, read as the reverse complement.
GATTTTACAGAAATAATAAAAGGCATTACTAATTGGGAACAACTAAGCACAACCTTCAATCAGTTTTTAAAAAAGTATAGAGTTGCTTATGTTGAAACGGACATGCGGGCAATGTATAACCCAAGCCGTATGCTGGTAATTGAGAAAGCCCTCCAAAAATTGATTGATAAAATCAAATCCTGTTGCCCGCAATGCAGCACCCCGGGCTTTGGAATAACCGAAGCCAAACCCGGCTTGCCATGCAATCTGTGTGGGTCTCCTACCCGTTCAACCCTCAGCTATATCTATACCTGTCAGAAATGTTCATTCCTAAAAGAAGAAATGTATCCGCATAAAAACATTACCGAAGACCCTACGTATTGTGATTATTGTAATCCTTAAAAGAACAACATGTCATTGATAATTACTGACATTGATGTAGCATCCGAATTTTTAAATAATGAAGATGTTATCGGAATTCCAACTGAAACAGTTTATGGATTAGCAGGGAATATTTATAGCGAAAAAGCGATTAATAAAATTTACGAAATAAAAAAAAGGCCTTTAATTAATCCGCTTATAGTTCATATAAAATCATTGGCTTACCTGGACAAAGTTGCTGTTGATGTTTCAGAAAGTGCATTAAAGCTTGCCAAAACTTTTTGGCCAGGTCCTTTAACATTAGTTTTGAATAAACATCCTTCTGTTCCTGATATAGTAACTGCAGGAAAAAGTACAGTAGCAGTAAGAATTCCGAATCACCCTGTTGCATTATCGCTTTTAGAATCTGTTAATTTTCCACTGGCAGCTCCAAGCGCAAATCCTTTTGGGTGTATTAGCCCTACAAGTGCTAAACATGTTGCCGGATATTTTAAAGATGAACTACAAATTATTTTAGATGGAGGGATTTGTAAAAAAGGTATAGAATCAACCATCATTGGTTTTAATAATAATGAGGTAATCTTGTATCGGCTTGGTTCCATTTCGGTGGAAGAAATAGAAACTGTGGCTGGCAAAGTAAAGATTGTTACTAAAAATGAAACAGAACCAGAAGCTCCCGGAATGCTTTCAAAACATTATGCTCCGGTTACAACTACAATTCTCACCAATGATGTACAAGAACTAATCAAAACATTCTCTGACAAAAAAATCGGATTGCTATTATTTAACCGGGAAATACGGGATAAAAAAATTATTCATCAGGAAGTGCTGTCAAAATCGGGAGATTTAAAAGAAGCAGCAGCAAATTTATATGCTGCTTTACATCGACTGGATAAAAATAATTTAGATATTATTATTGCGGAACGATTTCCTGATACAGGTCTTGGAAGAACTATAAATGACCGATTAGAAAGAGCAACTAAAAGATAGGGCATGAATACACTTATACGCAATGCTTCTGTAGTAAATGAAGGAAAAATATTTGTAGCTGATGTGTTGATTTTAAACGATAGAATTGAAAAAATTGTATCTGAAATTGATATGAAACTAAAAGCTGGTTATCAGGAAATTAATGCCGAAGGGCTGTATTTAATTCCAGGTGTAATTGATGACCAGGTTCATTTCAGGGAACCGGGACTTACTCACAAAGGAGATATTTCATCCGAATCTAAAGCCGCTGTTGCAGGAGGCATTACCTCTTTTATGGATATGCCCAATACCATCCCGAATACGCTTACACTGGAATTGCTGGAAGAAAAATACAGCATCGCTTCGCAAAAATCGCTTGCCAACTATTCTTTTTTTATGGGCATTAATAAAAATAATATAGAAGAAGCATTAAAAACAGATACGGAAAATGTTTGCGGAATTACAGATGACGGACTTTATTTTAATAATGATGAAGGGATTCTGGCTAATTACCCGGACTTCCTTGAAAAACTTTTTTCACGAACAAATACTTTAGTTGCCTTGCATTGTGAAGATGACAATATCATTAAAAGGAATACTGAAATATATTGGAAAAAATATGGTGACAACATACCTTTTAATTGTCACCCTCTGATAAGAAATGAGGAGGCTTGTTTAAGAGCTACTGAAAGAGTATTGTGTATTGCAGGTAAACATAACAATCGTCTCCATCTTCTTCATATCTCAACTTTAGCAGAAGCGAATCTTTTTAATAATAAAATCTCAATCCGGGATAAGCGAATTACAGCAGAAGCATGCGTTCATCATCTCTGGTTTTCTGATAAGGATTATGAAAAAATGGGATCCAAAATAAAATGGAATCCTTCCATTAAAACAGAAGCCGATAAAAATGGACTGCTGCAATCTTTATTAGATAACAAGTTGGATATTATTGCCACAGACCATGCACCACACACAATAGAGGAGAAAGCCGGCAATTATTTTCAGTCCCTCTCCGGATGTCCTTTAGTTCAGCACGCTTTGCCGGTTATGCTTGAACTTTATCATCAAGGGAAAATAAGTATAGAGAAGCTAGTTGAAAAAACAAGTCACCATGTTGCCGAAATTTACCGGATAAAAGAAAGGGGCTATATCAGAGAAGGATATTATGCCGATTTGGTTTTACTTGATATAAATAATCAATGGGAAGTAACTACTCAAAACCTTCTGTATAAATGCAAATGGTCGCCTTTATCAGGACAAATTTTCAAGAGCAGAATCACACACACATTTGTTAACGGAAACTTAGTGTATGAAAATGGAAACATTACAGGTGATATAAAAGGCAAAAGATTAAAATTTGAAAAAATAAGATAAATATGAAAAGAATATTTGTAACAGGTATCGACACTAATGTTGGTAAAACAATTGTTTCGGCTATTCTTACGCAGGCATTAAAGGCAGATTATTGGAAACCTGTGCAGTCGGGTGATTTACAAAATACCGACACTATGAAAGTTAAGAGTTTAGTAAATAATCCTGATACAGTTTACCATCCTGAGATATACAAACTTTCACAACCTTTATCGCCACACGCAGCATCTGAAATTGACAGAGTAACTATTAATTTGGAAGATTTTAATCTTCCGGAAACAGAAAATCATATAATCATTGAAGGTGCCGGAGGCTTGATGGTGCCGCTTAACAACCAATGTTTAATTGCCGATTTGATATCGCATTTGGGCGTTAGCGTTGTTTTAGTTTCAAGAAATTATTTAGGAAGCATCAATCATACATTGCTAACCATTCAGGAATTAAGACGCAGAAATATCCCTGTTCTTGGTATTGTATTTAACGGTGAACATACGCCACAAACAGAAATTTTCATTCAGCAATACTCGCAACTACCTGTGTTGTTTAGGGTTAAAATAGAAAAAACAATAAACAAGCAAACTATCTTGAAATATGCTAATTGTATTAAAATATGAATAATAAATTAATCTGTTGGCGGAATTAAATTTTTAGATGAAGCGTTAAAAGATGTCATGCAGTTGTCTAAGGAAGTGACTAAACCTACTTATTCAACATGCACAACATCAAAACAAATTTCGATAAAATAGTTGAGGTTCTAAAAGATATTTTAGGGGAAGCTGTAAATGAAAAAGGGAACTTTAAAAGGCGTGGAGTAGTGCCAAGATTTTCGGATATAGAAGTAATGGCATTAAGTTTTACTGCGGAATGTTTAAGTATTGATAGTGAGCATTATTTGTTTTCAAAACTTACATCGGAGTATGCAGTTGAATTTGAAAATATCATTGGCAGAAGACAATACAATGACCGCAGAAAGTTTTTATTTGAGAAAACAGAGTAGACGCGAAAGTTAATGGCAGCAAGGCCTAATAAACAAGCTGATGTGTTTGCTATAGATTCAATGCCATTAGAAATTTGCAAACTTAGTAGAGAACAAAGAAATAAAATGGGTAAGGAATCAGTCCATCATTCGCCAGATAAAGGTTACTGTGCATCGCAGAAAAAATATTTTTACGGATACAAATAATTTTAATTTACTCACGTCAGTATTATTTCCAATGGTGTTCGTGAATACTTCGTATTTCAAAATTTTTTGTGTGTGGGGTGTATTCTGCAAAAAGTATCCCGACAAAAAATGGATACCTCTCTTTTTTTAATGGGAGCGAATAAAAGCCGTAAGGTAATTTTCAACAGCTCTTCTAACCGCAGTGGCACTGCTTACATGGTTATTTACCAATACTGAAAATACAATGGGTTTACCGGATGCCGTAGTTACATAACCGCTAATAGCTACATGGTTGCTGAGAGTACCTGTTTTGGCAAATAAATTACCGGAAAATGGTTGGTAATACCCACTTAACGTACCCGCATTGGCGGCGGGTAAAATGGCAGTAATGCGTGGCATACCAAAACTGTTTTTCATTTTCAATAAAACAGCAATCAAATCGGCGGGAGTAATTAAATTATAGCGACTTAATCCGCTGCCATCCACCCATTTGGGTTTTTGGGGTAAGGCAGCAAAATCAGTTTCCAATAACCTGTTAATGATTTTTCTGTCATTCATTTCGCTCAGCAATTCATTGCTCACCATTAATAAACTCTGTTCCGCAAAAAAATTATCGCTTCTGTGCATCATTATTTTCAGCAGTGAATCGGTGGGTTGGGAATAGATGCGTTGCACATCGGGCAGGCGGTTCAGTGTAAAATTACTTTCGGTTACCGGCACATGCAGGGTATCGGTTAACAACTGTGCCAATAAACCGGTTTGAGCCGTAAAAAAAGGCACTTGTACACTGTGCATTTCTCTTCCCGAAGGAATCATTTCAAAGTGATTACTACCCAGGTTTCTTTTAATAGCATAGAAACGAGAACGGATATGATTGGGATTACTGACCTTATCTTGAAAATAAGCAGGTTCTACTTTTCCATAGGTAAACGTAGCCACATTGCCATAAACAGGCATGGCTGAGCGTTCGGCCATATAATCTTCTGAATAATCATCCCATGCCCATCCGGCACCTAAAGCATTGTCTTTCCAATTAGTGGTGGTTATCAAAATATTTTTTTGTTGCTTTAGAAACTGATATACCGGCTGGTTAGCAAAATCAGAAATTAAGAAAGTAGGATCGCCATTGGGTTCTACCTCAATGGTATCATTTCCTTTGTCCACATAACGTAAAGCTGTTAAGCTATCCCCTAAATATTGCATGGCCGCATAACAGGTTAATAATTTCATGTTACTGGCGGGTATAAAATATTTATCAGACTGATATTGAAACAGGTAATTACTGCTATCTGCATCTGCTACACAAATACCCACCTGTGCACCTTTAATGGCAGGGTTCTCTAACAGACTGTCTAATGCATCTGCTTTTTTTGCTACTGTTATATTGTTGATAACAGTAGCAGCATTTGGCGGTGCAGCCTGTATTTTTTTATGTGTGATACAGGAAGTAAAACAAATTACTGCAATAGCAACCGCAAGATAAGATTGAAGCTTTTGGAGCAGTGCATCCATCATTTTCATAATCAAATTTTATAAGCGTTCAGCATAACGTAACCAACGTTCGGGTATTTCATCGGTGCAGGCAATGATATAATCCATTTTACTGCAGGGAATAAATTTACCATCAAAAGTTTGCATCCACCATCTGCCTGTTTTTTTGCTTTGCATGAAAACAGTATCAAATTCTGCAAATGCCAAATGAAAAGAATTAAAATGTTCCTTTTCTTCGAAACGAGCTTCCTGTTTGCTTTTCAGCATACCATCCATCATATACCACAACATGTGTGCAATTTGTTTGGCAGTGAGGTTATGTACATCGTTATCAGCATTATATCCAAAAATACCCATGGCCTGTACGGTATGGCTCATACCGGCAAACTGCATTAATTTACAAGCCTCTTCGCCGGTAAATCCGTTTGGTGTTAAGCGGTTGGCCGGTGCATGTGCATGCTGAATGGCCGAAATATCAAAGCTGAATAAATGCGCATTGCGAATAGAGGGTTCTACTTCTTCCATATTTTCTTTTACCTTGCCCACCCGTACACAATCGAATCTTAATTTATCGATGGTTTGCAACATATTGGGATGCGTTAAATAACTCTGGAACCCGATATGATTGTAGTGTCTTAAATAATTGGGCTCTGAAGTTAACATTTGTATTAAAAAATGATCAGCAGGTGCAGGGCTATCCATATTTAAATCAATCACCGAATCAACACAAACTGCTTCTATAATTTTTTGTGCATCAGCAAAAGCCTGGTACAAAGCCAGTGTTTGATCGTGTGAACCGCCAATTACCATTACTCTTTTTCCTTTAGCCATTAACTCAAGCACTACTGTTTTTAATGCTGCATACGAATCGGATAGAGTAGCGCCTCGTTTTACATTACCGAGGTCGGCAATTTTTATTTCTTTGTGCCAGTAAAACAATTGATAAAATGCTTCGCGAATAGCATCGGTACCTGATGTATGGCTATGAATACCGGCACCACGCATATCATTACAACCCACCAATACCACATCGGCTTCTTCAATATTGGGAAAAGGTGCATCGGCTATATGCATATCAATTTGCCCCCCTATATGCGACTCCAGATACATTTGTTCATTGGCTATTGCATCAATAGGCAGCGGTTCTAAAAATTCAACCGTACTTTCAAAATTCATTCTAAACTATTTTCAACAAACATACATCATTGCGCAATATGTTTTAACCGCATATTAACCAGATTTTACTGAAAGCATGGCTGTAAGGCTTTATTTTTGTTTAGTACCTATGGTTCATTTGTTAAAATATTATTTACTCGTTGGTTTATTGACACTGCCCGGTGTTTCTGTATTTGCACAAAGCAACTTTCAAATTAATACCACCTATACCACAATCGGATTAAAAGAAACACTGCAGGTAAGCTATACTTATGCCGGTTTAGCAGAAATGCAAAATTGGGAAGCACCTGATTTTAAAAATTGGAATATTATTTCGGGGCCCGACTTTCAAACCCAACAGGTATATGCCAACGGAAAGTATCATGCAGAAAGTAATTTTGTATACTTACTACAACCTAAAAAAACCGGTAAATTGGTTGTACCTGCAGCCGGTTTACAGATCAACAACACTACTTTACATTGCAAGCCGCTTGCCATTACGGTACAACAGCAAATACCTGCCGATCATTCGCCACAAGCCGGTGTGCAAATGCCGGGAGGTTTTTTTGAACCCGATGAAGAAGAGGAAACTACCGGTATAGAACGCAATGCCATTTTATTTCCGGGTGAAGATGCAGCGCAAAAAACGAAAGAGAATATTTTTGTTCGGGTAGAAGCCAGTAAAAGCAAATGTGTAGTAGGCGAGCCTATTTTGGTAACCTATACCCTTTATTCCCGGCTACGAACTTCGGCCAAACTCATTCAGCAACCGGCATTTAATGGATGTACGGTGTATGAAATGACCACTCAGGATTTACACTCTGAAAAAAAACAATGGAATGGGAAAATGTACAACACTTTCATAATAAGGAAAGTGCAACTGATACCATTAACCACGGGTACCATTACACTCAATGCAGCCACCGTTCAAAATACAGTAACATTTTATACGTTAAAAAACAACGCCGTTAATGGATCTGTTGACTACAGCGGTTTATGCAGTAATGCACCAATGCAACTAACAGTAATGGCATTGCCCTTGCGTAACAAACCCGAGCATTTTACAGGTGCTATTGGCCATTTTACCATGAATGCCCGTGTGGAAAAAAAGACTGACACGGCGGGTGATGTAAATAGATTAGTGATTGAAATAAAGGGAAATGGCAATTTCTCATCGGTTACAGATCCTGCCATTATTTGGCCTAAAAATATTGCCCATTACTCAATTGCAGAGGAAAGTGAAGTGAATAAATTAGTATATCCTGCTGAGGGTACTAAAACCTTTACCATACCTTTTACCTGTAAACAACAAGGCAATGCCGTTATACCCGCTATTACATACAACTTTTATAATACAGAAACAGGTGATTATCAAACCATTCAAACAGACAGTATTCCCATTCAGGTGGGGCCTGCTTTAAAAAATTTCATCAATCCTGATTTGTATACCCAAGGTAATACCAATCCAACATATATATGGATTATTCCCGGCATTGGACTGATTGTAGCCATTGGGTGGTGGATTGTATATGGCAGGCAAAAGAAAGCCGCAGCCAAACAAGAGCCTGGCCTGGCATCAGCAACACAAATCAATAAAACTACAGCACAAGAAACCGGTATAACAGCAAATACACAGGAGTCGCCAATTGTTCAACCGATTGAAACCAATCATATTTACGAATTACTAACCATACCAGACGATATATCCTTTTTTAAAGCAGTGAAAGCTATGGCATTGGTAGAAGAAGAGCGGGAAACAGATAGCAGCAGAAAAGAGGCATTACAGGAATTAATAGCGGCATGTAACCGGGCATTGTATGCGAAGGTGGCTAATACCAACAGATATGACATTGCAGAGCAGCTAAAAATTTTATTTATTCCTCCGGCGTAAACTTATAACCGGAGCCTCTTACTGAATGAAAGTATTTAGGATTTTTACTATCCTGCTCAAAATATTTCCGGAAGTTTAGTATAAAATTATCAATGGTTCTGGTAGTGGGGTACACATTGTAACCCCAAACCACCTGTAAAATTTTTTCACGGGATACCACTTCCCCTTTGTTTTCAATCAGTAATTTCAACAGCATGGCTTCTTTTTTGCTCAAATCTACTTTTGTGCCATTCCAGGTAATGGCTTCCTGCGCTTTAAAATCAATTTTGTTATTTCCAAAATCATATTGCTCGCCAATGGTTTCTTTTACCTGCAATTTTTTATTCTTTTCAATCAGTTTTTCTATTCGTATTAACAGCTCTTCTAAATTAAAGGGTTTGGTTAAATAATCGTCGGCCCCTTTTTTTAAACCCAGCACCCGGTCGGCTCCTGTATTTTTTGCACTTAACATTAAAATAGGCACTTCGTTATTATTTACCCGAACGGTTTCTGCTATGCTAATGCCATCTACTTCGGGCATCATTACATCTAATATAATTAAATCAAAATACTCATTAGCAATAGCTTTTAGCGCCTCACTTCCGTTATAGGCAGAAGTAACGGTATAGCCTTCTAACTCTAAATTCAGTTTTAAAGCTTCGTGTAAGTTTTCTTCATCATCTGCCAATAAAATACTTGCTTTTCCTGCCATTTCTTCTATATTGATTTGTTATAAACTTTCAACAACAACAATTACGCTTCCAACAAAGGAAATGTTACTTTAAAAATACTGCCATTGGGCAAATTATCCAATACCTGTATGGTAGCGTGGTGTTGTTGTGCAATTTTTTTACACAAGTACAGACCTAACCCGGTACCCTTTGTGCTCCGCACATTTTCATTACCCGTTCTGTAAAATTTTCGGAATATTTTTTTCTTTTCTTCTTCTGCAACACCGGCACCTTCATCTATTATTTCCAATACAACATATTGTGCATGCGCAGATAATTGTAATAAAACAGGTGCTGATTTAGGCGAATACTTCAGCGCATTTTCAATTAAATTATTGATGAGCATTTGTAACAATAACGGTTCACCCATTACGTAGCAATTCTCCTGAATGTGCGCCTGAATAGTGCGACCGGGGAAACGATTGATGGCTTCTTTTACACAAGTATCCGCCAGTGCTGCCATATTCAGCTTTTGATGACTGACTGTGTAAGCCCCGCCTTCTAACTGTGCCATAAATAAAATATTGTTGCAAAGTGTATTTAAACGATTGGTTTCCTGCAGGGTATTGCTCAATAATTTTTCCTGAACAGCGGGTTCCAATTTTCTTTTTTGTAAAGTTTCTAAATTAAGTTGTGCAACGGCAATAGGGGTTTTTAATTCATGCGTAACAGCCATCATAAAATTTTGCTGTTGCTGCGATAGTTTAATCTGGCGGCGTGTGGCGCGGTAAACAAATGCAGCGCCAATCATAATCACCGCTAAAAAGGTAAGCCCCTCTCCTATATATTGTGCGGTTTTGCGTTGTTTTTCCTGTAAAATATTGGCTACATGGTTTAAATAATTGGTATCTGAAGTTTGAATTTCCTGAAGTTTTAGCGAGGTCATTGCATCATTTTGATGATTAAGCGCAATAAACCACCAAAGCAAAGCAGATAAAATATAGAGCAGTAATACCCAATACACGGTACTTACTATAATTAATCTGTGCTTAAAGGTTAGCTTCATGGTGTAAATTTTTCTATCCTGATTCCTGCATTCAACACATGTTGCAGCGGATCTTCCCGCATTAACTGTTGCAGGGTAAATGTATATTGTCCCTTTTTTAATTTAGCAGGTAACGCATTAAAAGCCACACGATGGTCTACAATATCATCCAGTGCTGTACCTAACCAACCCATATTGTTGGCAAGGGTAAATTCTCTGTTGAAGCTATAGGTTGAATCGGGATCATGAACAGTAATATGCAGCCAAATGTTTTTGTAGCGATAGCCATCTTCATGCCTGAACACTACATACAAATTATAGAAGGCATTGGTATCGGTAATATTAAAATGAAAAGAAGGGGTATCGGTACTGCTCCAGGTATGACTTGGAAAAGGAATTGATTTTTCAAATACATTCAGAGTAGTACATGCGGTCATTATCAATACTACCATAACAATAAAGAAGTAGCGATGCTTCATAGGTTGAGGTATATTTTGATGAGAAACAGCCGGCAGCTATTTCTACTTAAATTGAGTTGTATTTAAAAATAACGTTACTTGTTATAAAACGTTCAATACTTGTTCCTTCGCTTTTTCCAATTCATCTTTCATTAATACCACACATTTTTGAATGGCAGCATCATTGGCCTTTGAACCGGTGGTATTGATTTCCCTGCCAAACTCCTGCAATATAAAAGAGAGTTTTTTGCCTTTGCTGCTTTCGTTGGCTTCAATAATAGAACGGAAATAGTTACAATGATTTTGCAACCTAACCTGTTCTTCACTGATATCAATTTTTTCAATATAGTAAATGAGTTCCTGTTCTAACCGGTTTGCATCATAATTATCTTTTCCTACCCATTCTTCCAACAATTTTACAATATTCTCCCTTATTTTTTCGCGACGTAAAGGTTCTAAAGCTGCAATTTGTTTTTGCTGTGCTTCAATATTCTGCAGGCGCAGCAATAAATCTTTTTCAATAGACTTACCTTCCTGTAAACGATGTTGTTTTAATTGTTGCAGGGCGGTGTCCAATATTTTTTTAAAGCTTACCCATTCCTCGTCAGTCATTACTTCGGTAGTATTCACCACCACTTCGGGTAATCTTAAAACAGCCGCCAGCAGGTGATCGGCCTCTGCATTCAGTTCATGTGCTATTTGCACAACTGAGGTATAGTAAGCTTTTAACAAATCGGTATTAATGGTTACGGGTTTTGCACCGCCATTTTGTTTTAGATTGATGATACATTCTATACTTCCTCTTTCCAGCGATTCGCTTAACATACTGCGAATATCGAACTCAAAAGGTTTTAACATGGCAGGCATCTGCAATCGCAAATCGAATTGTTTGCCGTTCAGGGAGCGGAGTTCTACAATAAATGTTTTATCACCAATACTTTGTTCTGTTCTTCCATAACCGGTCATTGAATATAACATAATACCTTTTTAGTGTTTGCAAAGTAAGCAATGTTTAATTGTAATGTATCAATGACTGATGAATTGTTTACCTGATACCGGTAAAAACAGTAGCCAAGCACAGGCATAAAAAAGCCGGGCAGTAGTGTACCCGGCTTAAAAAAAGAATAAGAAAAAATTATTGAATGGTGTAAGTATAATAACCCGCACCGGTTAAGTACAAAATAATTTTATGTGTACCTGCAGTAAGGTTAATGTTATCGCCACCAAGGTCTAAACTACCATCGGCACCGGTATCGCCATAATTTAAGCCCCAATCGTGATTGGCGCGGAACTTAAACTGATCGCCTGCAGTTGCAGTAATGGTACCTGACCAGGTATTGGATCCTGCATCATACGTTAAATTAATATCATTGCTCCAGCCACTGGCACTAAAACTACCAATTACACTCCAAGTAGTTGCTGTAGCTGACCAGGTATTGTTATTAGTATTGGCTACAATATGGTAGTAACCGCCGGCCGGAACACTAAGGTTACCTCCGCTCGGACTTAAGGTGCCTCCGCCACCATCGCCCAATACATTATTCCAATTGGGTGCGGTTGTGAATTTAAACTGATAGGAACCACCGGAAGGAATGTTGATATAACCATCGTAATTACCATCGTTTTTAGGGGAACCGAGGTTAGGCGCTGTTGCCGGATTCCAGCCCTGATAATCGCCGGGAACCCATAGCAAACCAAATTTCTGTGCAGATACTACAGTAAAAGTGCCATGCTGAAAATCGACCGTAATGGTATAAATACCGGTATTGGCCGGGCCGGGAATATTATCGCTTAGGTTGGCTCCAAAACTACCACCGGCGCTTAATCCGGGAACAGTTTTATCGGCTACGGAATATTTATTGCTCCAGTCGCCATTTACAGGCAACAAAAGGTATTCAGCGCCTCCATTCAGATAAAAATTACCCTGATAGGTTACAGAATCGAGCATTTTGAATTGTTGTGCAGGTAATGGTACCGGATTGCTCCATGCCCCTGCTGTGGCACTGCCCACTAAAAAAAGTGTTTTAGAAGCAGGTGGCGTTACTTTGGGTGGAACTTTATATGTTGTAAAGTTAATCGTAACTACATTTGATTTCAGTTGCTCATTGTTATTGGCATAAGAGGAAGTAATTCTAAAATCAATGGGGTATTTGGTGTTGTAAGCAAAGCCAAAGCCCAGCAAAATATTATTCAAATCTTTTGCTGTAAAAGAATAGCTGCGGGTAACATTCACCACACGGGTAACTTCTTTGGCAAAATTTCTGCCGGAAGAGTCGATTTCAACAATAAACTTCACATTAGAAGTATCAACGGAATAATTGGGATTTGTCCAGTTCAGTGTAAGCACTACTTTATCGGAATCGGCCATGGCAGGCGCAATACTAGTAGCTGATGCACTTAATGTTACCACAGTGCCAGGCTTATAAGTAGGCAAGCTTCCCACCTTATCGCAGGCAGTAAAAATTACTGCAAGAAGTAAAGCAAGAAAGCTGAGTTTAAAAATTGGTTTCATATATTTATTTTTTCTTATTATCAATTGTTGTTTAGTAAACCTGTTCAGTAAGTTGAACGTATGTTATTGTTTAACAACTGTATATTTCCCTTTTTGAAAATCAACGGTAATGGTATACGTACCCGGAGCAGTGGGGCCGGGAAAATTATCACTTAAATCATAACCAAAACCACCACCGGTTTCTGTTGGACTTAATGATGCTTTTGTGGCATATTTATGCGACCAGTCACCATTTACCGGTATAAACAAATATTGATTAGCAGATGTAGTATTATCACCTCCACTCATTTGCACCGTAATAGTATATAATGTTGGTGTTACTTGTTTAAACTGCAACTGCGGTGTTGGTACCGGATTGCCCCAGGAATTTAATTTAGGATCGCCACCAATTAAAAATAAATTTCCTGATGCTGGTGGCTGCACTTTAGGAGGAATGGCATAGGGTGTAGCAGTAAATTTCAAAACATTTGAGAGCAAGTTGGTTGCTTTTACTGAGTTGATGGAAGCGGTTACTCTTATTTCAATATTGTGCTGTACGCCAGGGGCAAGTCCCAACTGGTTCAACAAATAATCGTTAAACTGGCTTTGGGTAAATGTGATGCTTAAATCGGGACTAACGGATACTGCTTGACGATTAGGATTGGTAAAATTAGAACCTGTGGTATCTATTTCAATTAAGTAAGATACATTTTGTGAACTAATGCCCGATGTGAACATGTAGTTTGGATTGGTCCAATTTAAGGTAAATGCAGTATTGCCTGCAGTAGCATAACTTAACGGAATGTTACCTGTTACCGATGCAGTTAACACCGGAGCAGTGCCACCCTGAAAGGTATCGATGGCATCATCTTTTTTACAAGATGCAAACAATGCCATGGCTACACCGAAGATGAGGAGTTTGGCAAGTAATGTTTTCATTTGTGTATATTTTAAAATGTTTATTTATAAAGAATCTGCTGTTTTATTTTCAATATTCGCTGTATAAATTTCTTTATTTTAATACAGCTGCCAACATTTTGTGGAAGGCCGGCAGCCTGAAAATTAATAGCCCGGATTTTGCGTTAAGTTGGTATTAGAAGATACATCTGATGAAGGCAATGGATACAGGTTTCTGTAATCGCCTACAGATGTTCCGGTAGGCACGCCACCTTTCCAAGGCCATAAATAGGCTGATGTTGTGAACTTGCCATAGCGAATTAAATCGGTTCTTCTAAATCCTTCCCAATACAATTCACGAGAACGTTCTGCTAAAATAAAATCGAGTGTTAAATCAGCTGTTCCAATATTTCCTGCAGTGCTGCCACCATAAGCACGGGTGCGCAATTGATTGATATAGGTTAATGCCTGTGAAACGCTGCCACCTGTACCCCCACGTAAAACCGCTTCTGCATAAATTAAATACATTTCAGGCAGGCGGAATAAGGGAATATCAACATCGGCAAATGTGGGATTAGAGCCATTATTGCCCGATGTTAATACATTAGGTGTGGTAGGCCTTGTTTTATTGATGAATTTTTGAACGGCATATCCATCGGTAAAAGTGGTGAGTGAATTGATTTCTAAATTCTGACCATTGGTATAAAATTCAGCACGTTGGTCGGCATTGCCGTTGGGGTCAGGAAATAAATTCACTAAACTTTTAGTGGTTCGCATACCGGCCCAGGCCGCATCCAATCCATAATCGCCGGCATTCATGCTGCCGCCTAATGAACCGTGGCAGAGGAATGTTGAACCGCCATAATTTTGTGTTTTTAAGCCATCATAGTTAATGGTAAAAATAAATTCATTGGTATTTAAGTTATTATCTGCACGCATTAACCACCGATAATCGGGCATTAAACTATAGCCTTCATTAATTACTTTAGAAGCATAGGTAATTGCATCAGTATATCGAGCAGTTCCGGTATACACCTGTGCATTCAAATAAATACGTGCTAATAAAGCTTCTGCTGCAGCTTTATCGGCCCTGCCATACTGGTTAGCTTTTGGTGCCGGCAAGCTGGAATCACAGGCTTTCAATTCAGATTCAACATAGTTGAATAAGTCGGCACGTTTAATTTGTTTGGGCAGGAATGAACCAATGGCATCCTTCTCCGTTGCAAATGGTGGATTACCAAATAAATCCATGAGCACACTGTATTGATAAGCTCTTAAAAAACGTGCCTCTGTTCTAAAGCTGCGAATATTATCTGCATTGGTTCCGGTAATGCCCCTGGCCGCCAGATTAGCATCAGAAGCCTGATTGATGAAATTGTTACATAATGTTATTTGATAGAAAGAACGATAATACAAACCTTGCAACATGGGGTTATTGGCAGTCCAGTTCATTAAATGAAAATCTTGTAAACCCGGATCGCCCCAGGCCACAACGGCTTCATCAGTACTTAACTCCTGTGCATTCCAATACAGACGAAAGAAATCGGAAGTACCTTCATCAATTCCCTGAATATCGCCACTACCGGCCGGACCCTGATTTCCGGTTAATGCAAAACTGCCATATACTTTTGCAGCCGCTTCTATATACCCCTGCGCTGTACTAAACACCTGATTGGCGGTTATACCATTGGTGGGGGTTAGATCTAACTTCTTGGTGCAGGATATCATTACTCCTGCTGCCAGTGTAGCCACCATTGTTATTTTAAGCAAATTATTTTTCATATCTTATTTTTTATAATTGTAGCAAATGGAATTTTGATTAAAAATCTAAATTCAGGTTCAATACAAAGGTTCTGGGCCTGATATAGAAATTGTTGTCTATACCGCCGCTAATTTCAGGATCGGTGCCTTTGTAATCGGTAATCACAAACACATTCTGAACACTGGCGCCTAAACGCAAGCCCACTGTATTTTTAAACACTTTCCCGAAATTGTAGCCTATGAAAATATTATCCATTCTTAAGAATGAGGCATTCTGTACATAATAATCAGACAAGTAATAGTTGGTGCCATTGCCAGTAAAGTTGGTATTTAATACATCAGATGAACCATTACTCAAATAACCTAAAGGATTCAAAATATTCTTCATGGTACCGGTGCTGGATGCTACGTTGTTGTATAAGTAGTTACCCAGGTTGGCACGCATAGAAAAACCCCCATTCCATTTTTTGTAATTTAAATTAGTATTAAACCCTAAGAATACACGAGGATCGGCATATTTATAACGGTATAAATCGCTGGCGGTAATAATACCATCTCTGTTTAAATCGGCAAATAAATTTTCAATGGGTTTGCCTGATTTATCATAAATCTGTTTATACACATAAAATGAACCACGCGGATAACCAACTGAGTTAATTAAGATGGTATTTCCGGTTCCGCCTGAAATACCACCGTATAAGTTACCCGGATAATTGGGATCATTAGAAATGGTTAATTTGGTAATTTTATTGGTATTGTAAGTAATATTAAAACCTACATTCCACTCTAAATCTTTGGTACGAACCGGTGTGGCATTAATGGTAAATTCCAAACCTTTGTTTTCCATATCGCCCACATTAGCCACAATTTGGTTAGAGAAATTGGTACCTGCAGGTTGGTTAATCAGGTTTAACAAGTTGGTTGTTTTTCTATAATAATACTCAATGCTACCGGTAATACGATTGTTGAGAAAGCCATAATCTAAAGCAATATTACTGGTGGCGGTTTGCTCCCATTTACGATTGGCATAATAACCACCGGGGCGGAACATTTGGTAATACGTTCCCCCAAAATC
The DNA here is from genome assembly GCF_058798575.1 of Hydrotalea sp. GW822-HT8A01. Taxonomy (NCBI): domain Bacteria; kingdom Pseudomonadati; phylum Bacteroidota; class Chitinophagia; order Chitinophagales; family Chitinophagaceae; genus Hydrotalea; species Hydrotalea sp. GW822-HT8A01. The sequence goes on along the minus strand of NZ_CM179506.1, from coordinate 1,250,581 downwards.
GTATTGCGCGGTTGCATTACTTAAACCATAATAAGAAATATAATCGTAGTTACCAATACCATCCTGCTGGCCTGTGATACCATAGCTGGCTCGTAATTTTAAATCAGACAATGCATTTACATTTTTCAGAAAATTTTCCTGATTAATTTTCCACGCAACGGCTACAGATGGGAAATTACCCCAACGGTTATTGGGACTAAAGCGAGAAGAACCATCGCGACGGAAAGTAGCTGTTAATAAATATTTATCGGCATAAGTATAATTCAAACGGCCGAAATAGGAAAGGATGGTATTCTCGGGTTTATCGAACGGATAAGTAGGATCTGAATTAGGTGCTTTTACGCCGTTAGCAGAATAATCGGCATAATAATAATTGGTAGTTAAATAATCGTTGTATTCATAACCACCCATTACGTCAATGCGGCTACGTATTGATTTTAAATCTTTTACATAATTCAAATAAAACTGTAAAAAGGTATTGGAATTGGTTTGTTTGTAGTGGTTTTTCACACCACTATGGTAATTACCATTGCCATCTACAAAGCGTTTGTAGCTGGCGGCAGCACTATCGGGTACATAAATGGTTCCTTCACCCTGAGAAATATCATAACTCAAATTCAATTTAGCATGTAAGTCGGGCAGGAAGTGTACTTTATAATCGAACTGAGCACTACCAATACTTCTTTGCACGGTGCTTTTATCTTCCCGCATCATTAACAAGCCCAATGGGTTACGAGGCGCAAGGCCTTTTAATCCGCTGATGGAAGTAGGATCTAACCACTCTCAATATCCACCAAAACGATTGCTGCCGGAGTATACCGGTTGTGTTGGATCGAAATTAACAGCAGCACCAATAGCACCCTGGTTCGCAAAACGGCTTTGGCTGTAAGTACCTAATACACTTAATTGAATATTTAAATGATTATCAAACAAATGCGGATTTAAGTTTATACTTAAAGATGTTCTTTTTAAGTTATCGGTTTTCAAAATACCATCCTGATTTAAAAAGCCCGCTGAAATTCTGTAGGGCATATTTTTCAAAGAGCCCGACATACTTAGCTCATTATTTTGGCCCAAAGCAGTATGGTATATTTCTTTTTGCCAATCGGTATTGGCATTACCCATTAATGCTTTTTGTGTAGCATTACCATTGGCATTTACGTATGCACGAAACTGTGTAGGAGTTAATACCGGCACTTCTTTAGTGGGCGTATATACCGATAGTTGTGATGTAAAGCTGAATTTAGGTTTACCTTTTGAGCCGGTTTTGGTAGTAATAATGATAACACCATTTGAACCACGGGCCCCATAAATAGCGGTAGCAGAGGCATCTTTCAGCACAGTAAAACTGGCAATATCATCGGGATTAATTAAAGAAAGCGGATTAGCTTGTCCAGAAATTTGGTTATTCGACAAGGGCACACCGTCAATCACAATTAAAGGATCGTTACTGGCATTTAATGAAGCCCCACCGCGTATACGTATGGTACTACCTGCACCGGGCGCACCACCATTCGAAGTAATTTGTACACCGGCTGCTTTACCCATAATTAATTGTTCAGGAGTGGTAATGCTACCTTTGTTAAAATCCTTTGTCGTAAGATTGATGACCGAACCGGTTAAATCTTTTTTACGGCTGGTACCATAACCAATTACTACTACCTCATTTAATGAAGTGCTAATGGCCGATAAACCAATGCTCATTTCACCTGCTTCAACAGGTACCTCACGTGTTGCAAAACCAATGCTTGAAATGGTAAGCGTTTTGGCATCAGCTGGTACTTTTAATTTAAATAAACCATTGGCATCGGTTGCGGTAGCAATCTGCGTGCCTTTTATGGCAACAGTTACACCGGCTAACGGACTACCATCTTTTACATCGGTTACTTTCCCGGTAACCTCCTTGTTTTGGGCTAACGCAGGCACACTAAAAGCAAACAGGGCCAGCGTAACAGCAACAAGCAGTCGTTTTAAATTCATAGTTGTATGTTTTCTGTTTTTTAAGAAGTAAAAAAGTTGATTTATTTCGCTAATAAAAATTGTTGCACTTTTCTTTGTCCGTTTTGTTCCATCACTAAAAAATAAACTCCATTTGGCAAACCTGCACTGCTAAACCCATTGGCATACAAAGAAATTGTTTGCATGCCTTTGGGTTTAAACCCATTCCATATATTGGCCATATATTGCCCGTCTATATTATACACATCTAATCGTACCACACCGCTTGCCGGTACCTGAAACTTCACCATAGCTGCTGCATTAGCAGGATTAGGTGATATCTGCAATTGCATGTTTTCTAACGGATTATTCACCGGTGTTACGGCCGTTACTACAGTATTGTTTACATTCTTATTGGTGTATACATAATATTCACCCGGTTGCAATGTAATGTTATCGGCACCGCCTGATGCGGTAATGGTTTTTGAAGATAAATAACTGTACCAAGTACCCGCAGAAGGGAAGGTAACGGAGGTGGATTGCTGATTTACATCAAAATTACCCACAAATACAACGCTTAATGAATCGCCGGTAACGATTAACTGTTTAAAAGCATTACCTAAATTATAACTGATATTTTTTGGCGCTGTAAATGTTGAACTGTAAACCGGATTGGTTCTTAGTTTAAGCAGTTGGGCATATACATTATACAATGCCAACCGATTGGGGTTGCTGTAATAATCCCAACGCAGCGGTTTAGGATCAGTACGGCATCCACCGGTAGCATCTACAGTTCCATTAGGACAAGTGTTAATACTATAGTCATAACCCAACTCACCAAATTGCCACAACATTTTAGGACCGGGAATCATGGCCCATAAAGCAGTAGCCATAGCATTGCGTTTTAAACCGGTAGCAGTATCTTTTATGGCATAACTACCATTGCTATTACCATATTGTTCATTTTTATACATCAGCCTTTCTTCGTCATGGCTTTCCATATAAGTAATAAGGTTGGGTTGGTTGTAACCCCGATTGGTGTACACACCATAACTTACATCCCAGGAAGGGTTGCTGTAACCCATGGTAGCCTGATTAAAATTGCTGTTTAAATTTCCCCAAATCATCATGCCATAATTGGCTTCTACCTGCTCTTCCGAATTATCTGCAAACATTTCTAATATGCAATAAGCCCCTTGTGAAACAGATTGAATTTTATCATAAATATTTTTCCAAGTGGCTACCCTGGCTGTATCATAATTGCCCCATGCAGCTACATTACAATTGTTGCCAAAAGCATCGCAGGTATTTTTTTGGGTAAAGCCTTTAGCCAAATCCCATCTAAATCCGTCAATTTTATATTTAGTAAGCCAGTAGGTTATGACGCGGTTTCTAAAATCAATGGTAGCCTGACTTTGGTGATTGAACTGATACCCAACATTATATGCATGGGTAGGATACTGATTGAACCATGGATTATTGGCAGCAGGAATATTTTTTACCGGGTCCCAATACATTTGCACCATTGGTGAAGAACCGAATGAATGATTCATTACCATATCCATTATAACAGCAATGCCTTGCTGATGACAGGCATCTATAAATTGTTTCACTGCTGTTTCAGTGCCATACACTTTATCGGGCGCAAAGTAAAAATTAGGGTTGTAGCCCCAACTGCTGTATCCTTCAAAGTTATTGAAGGGCATTACTTCAATGGCATTCACACCGAGGCGTTTTAAATAGCTTAACGTATCCTGTAATCCTTTCCAATTTTGTGTAGCTGTGAAATCGCGAATCAGCAATTCATATATCAGCAAGTTGCGCTTATCAGGGCGGAAGAAATTGGTAACTTGCCAGTTGTAGGCAGGCTTTGCTGTTTGCAATACACTTACAATTGAACCCACTGCATTGGCAGGGAATGGTTTTAAATTAGGGTAAGTAGTTGAGGGTATTTGTGGATCTACATTTTTATCCAATATTTTTTCTGCATTGTAATCGGCCACAGTTAAGCTACCATCTATCTGATACTGATAAGCATATTCTACACCGGGCGTTAAACCGGTTAACCGAATCCAAAAGCGCAGGCTGTCGGGGGTTTCATTCATCTGGTAATTTAAAGAGGGAGCCCAGTTATTAAAATCACCCAGTACAATAATTTTAGTTTTCTTAGGCGCATATAACACCAAAGTAGCAGAAGTATCGCCGGGTTCATAGTTAATACCATCGGTAACACCGGCCGGCAATGGAGCAAAATTGGTTCCGCCGGAAACTAAAAAACTTACTGTATCTCTCGAAAATGCACTTCCGCTATATGCTTCTGCAATCACGGTTTGTGTGCCTGCTACTGCAATAGTGGGTGCTGCAGATAGTTGTGTAACGGCACTATCGTACGCAATGGCAGTACCGTTATAATAAATGGTAAGGCGTGAGGGCTGGCTGGCTTTTGCATTGATATTCAACACATCACCCACATTTTTTGTAACCGGCTCAATGATGGGTATATAAGTAGGTTGTTTTAAGGGTGTATCAATTCTTGCATACAATCCATTATCATACACCGGGATATACATATCCGAACCATCGGCATTGGTTTGTTTAATACTGCCATTGCCATTTCGAAAAAGAATGGCAATTTTTAGAATCTTTTCAGAAGGATTGGTGATATTAAAAAATGATCGTAAACCACCGGTAATGGTATACCGCCACAAATTGGTACCGGCAGCTGGCGCATTGGCAGCAGGGTTGGTGGTGCCCCAGGTAAAGGGTACATATTTCCAGTCTGATGATGATGTGCTTGCAGAAGTAATTACACCAATATGTACATATACATCTGTAGCAGGTGTGTAATTCAATAATCCCTTGTTTCCTTTGGTTGCATCGCAGGTAATGGTAATAGAAGCACTGGTATCCTGAATAAAAGCAGGCGACCATCTTAATAATTGCGCATCGACTGTTATACCTGTTAAAATCAACAAAATAGCAAGTAGAAATCGTTTCATATGGTTCAAGTTGTACTGCAAACGTTTGCAGCAATGTGTTATTTATACACAATGCCATACAAATTTGTGTACTTTTTACACAATAGAAAAATTTTTTTAACTATTTTTTCCGATAAAGTTGAAATAATTGAGGATAAGCAGTAAAAATTGGCCTTTTACAAAATGTAAACAGCAAACGATTGCGCCTTTACATAAATCATACTTGGAACTTGGTGTTTCTTATCTTTAATACCATTTGTTTTTTGCAAGCTTTTGGTAAAAAGTATTACAGGTAACAACTGCTAACGATTAAACCAAATACATGGCCTTTACGAAACCAAAACTCAGTTTCTGGCAAATCATTAATATGAATGTAGGATTCTTTGGAATCCAGTACAGCTTTGGCTTACAGCAGACTGCCATAAATCCGTTGTACACGTTTTTACATGCCCGGCCTGAAGAATTACCGCTATTAAATTTAGCCGGTCCCATGACCGGATTACTGATTCAACCATTAATTGGTGCAATTAGCGACAGAACCTGGCATCCGCGCTGGGGAAGGCGCAAACCATTTTTTTTAATTGGTGCTATTTTTTGCAGTTTAACCCTGTTTGCTTTTCCCTTTAGCCGCAGTTTGTGGATGGCCGCCGGTTTATTGTGGATTTTAGATGCTGCGAATAATACGGCTATGGAGCCTTACCGTGCTTTTATAGCCGACAAACTAACCGAAAAACAAAGAGCTATGGGATTTTTAACCCAAAGTTTCTTTACAGGTCTGGGTATTACCTTAGCCAATCTCTCCCTTGGATTTTTTAAAAACATCATTACCGGTGAAAGCACCACCAGCGATGGACGTTCAGGTATTCCTTACTGGGTATTTGGCTCTTTTTTTGTGGGTGCTATTTGCTCAATTGTAAGCGTGGTATGGTCGGTCAGTACCACCCCTGAAATTCCGCCCACAGCAGAAGAATTGGCTGAACTGCGGGCAAAAAAATCAGGATTTTTTGCTTCCATGAAAGAAATATTTTTGGCTATTGGTGATATGCCCCGCATTATGTGGTTACTGGCATTAGTCTATTTATTTCAATGGTATGCCATGTTTTGCTATTGGCAATTTGTATCGTTAAGCATTGCCCAATCGGTTTTTCACACTACGCCCGATGGTAATGCCGAATTATATGAACAAGCCGTTGTTTGGGCCGGAAAAGTAAACGGCTTTTACAATATTGTTACTTTTGTTTCTGCATTTGGCCTGGTGTGGCTTGCCAAAAAAATAAGTGCTAAGTATGTGCATATTCTTTGCTTACTCATGGCAGGAATTGGCCTGCTTATATTTCCACATATTGTACAAAAAGAATTATTGTTTGTACCCATGATTGGCTTTGGTATTGCCTGGGCCAGTATGATGGGGGTACCTTACATTATGGTAGTGGGCAGTATACCGAAAGAACGTTATGGAGTGTACATGGGCATTATTAATATGATGATTGTAATACCCATGATTTTACAAACTACCACATTTGGATTTGTGTACCACTGGTTACTGTCTGATAAACCCACTAACGCTATAGCCTTTGCGGGAATATTATTATTGCTGGCTGCTGTAGCCACTACATTGATAAAAAGAGGAAAGATGGATGACGACAAACTGATACCCGCTGCATCGGGTGGAGGACATTAAACAGCGCATCATTGTTCTGACCGATGCAGTGAGTGACACAAGAGGCAATGCCATGAAAAACAAAAGCTGAACACATAAAAATAAAATTATGCATACCATTATTTGTATAGGCGAAGCGTTGATAGACATGATTTGTACCGATAAAGGAAAATCATTGGAAACCAGTGAACATTTTCTGAAAAAAACAGGCGGCGCACCTACCAATGTGGCAGCAGCTATTGCAGCGCTTGGCGGCAGGATACAATTAGCGGCCAAAGTAGGTAATGATCCCTTTGGGCATCAATTGATACATACGATGCAGGATTTTGGTGTAGATACCCAATGGATGCATACCAGCAACGAGCATTTTACCACTTTTGCATTTGTTTCATTAAAAGAAGATGGTGAGCGTGACTTTGTTTTTAACCGCGGTGCGGATGGCTATTTGATGCAACAGGAAACCCATGGAATGCTTACTAACGATACCGGCATTGTTCACTTTGGGTCTGCCACTGCATTTTTACCGGGCCCCTTACAAGAAACTTACCGCACCCTTTTAAAAGAAGCCAAAGCAAAAAATTGTTTTGTAAGTTTTGACCCCAATTACCGGCATTTGCTTTTTGCGCACCAACAACAAAATTTTATTCATCAATCGTTGTACTTTTTACAAGAAAGCGATTTTTTTAAGGTGAGCGATGAAGAAGCAATGTTATTATCGGGCTGCAGTTCTGTTGCCGATGCGGCAAATTGGCTGGCTAATTTTTCAAATGCAGTATTCTGTATTACTTTAGGCAAAGAGGGTACATTATTGTGCTATCAAAAAAAACAAATTACCATACCCAGCATACCCGTTGAAGTGGTGGATACCACCGGTGCAGGCGATGCATTTGTTGGCGCTGTATTATACCAGTTAAGTTGTGTAGAAAAAAACAACATAATGCAACTAAACATCAACAACTGGCAGGAAATTGTTATCAACGCCAATAAGGCCGGTGCCAGAACCTGTGCCTACATGGGCGCGATGGAGGCATTTAAACATTTGAATAGTGATATTTTTAAAGCTTAAATTTTTACATCCTATAAATTAAACCGGCAGTGTATCAGAAAAATTTACACAATAAGATTGTTGAACTACTGCAGCAACAATCATTAGATATTTCAAAAAAAGACAGTGCATTTTTTGCACGTTTTATTGCCAATGCAACGGCTATAGAATCATTGTATCTGCAGTTATATGCGCAACATCCACAATGCGATATCATTTGGCAGCAGTTGATGCAGTTAATCATCACCGCTTATCAACAACGCCCCCAACCCTTTCTGGAAAGAGATACCGAAAAATTACAACAGGAGCATTGGTTTTTAAGTAATCAATTGGCAGGAATGAGTTTATATGTGGACCGATTTTGCGGCAACTTGCAAAACTTGCAAAACAAATTAGATTATTTTACTGAATTAGGCGTGAATGTGCTGCACCTGATGCCATTGTTCGAAAGTCCGCTGCATGAAAGTGATGGCGGATATGCCGTATCTAATTTCAGAAAGGTAGATGAACGTTTTGGTACTTTGAAAGATTTGCAACAGTTACAGCAAAAAATGCAGAAACAGGAAATGTATGTAATGCTCGATATTGTTTTGAATCATACTTCTCACAAACACGAATGGGCAGAAAAGGCAAAACAAGGAGATGAAAAATATCAGCATTTTTATTACATGTTCAACGATCGGCATATACCCGATCAGTATGATGCATCTATGCCGGAAATTTTTCCCGAATCAGCACCCGGAAATTTTACTTATGTGCCTGAATGCAACAAATGGGTAATGACTGTTTTCCATCAATACCAATGGGATTTGAATTATAGAAACCCCGAAGTGTTTATGGTGATGTTAGACAATATATTTTTTTATGCCAATTTGGGTGTAGATATTTTACGCATTGATGCGCCTGCATTCATCTGGAAAGAAATTGGCACTACCTGTCAAAATTTACCACAGGCACATGCCTTGCTGCAACTGATAAAATGTTGTGTGGAAGTAGCCACCCCTGGCATGGCATTACTGGGAGAAGCCATTGTTGCACCTAAAAAAATTATGCAATATTTTGGAACAGGATTATTCATTGCACATGAATGTGATTTTGCCTACAATGCCACGCAAATGGCTTTGCAATGGGATGCATTGGCCACACAGGATGTTCGGGTAATGCTGGCTGCACAGGAAGATTTGGTAAAAAAACCATTTGGCACATCGTGGATAACGTATACCCGTTGCCACGATGATATTGGACTGGGGTATGAAGACAACAGTATTCGTAAAGCAGGTTTTAATCCATACGAACACCGCCGATATTTAAAAAATTATTATTCAGGCAATATAGAAGAATCACCGGCACGTGGTGCTTTGTTTTCAGTGAATCCTAAAACACAGGATGCACGAATCAGCGGTTCATTGGCATCGTTGTGCGGTTTAGAAGCTGCACTGGCCAATCAGAATGCAGCAGCTATTGAAGAATCAATTGCCAAAATTTTGATGATGCAGGCACAAACTTTTTTTCTGGGTGGATTGCCCATGTTGTTTTATGGAGATGAAGTGGGCTATACCAATGATTACAGCTATCTGCATGATCCGGGCAAAAGTTATGACAACAGATGGATGCACCGGCCATTGATTGATTGGGATAAAAACAAAAAAAGAAATACAACCGGCACCATTGAAAACAGCATCTTTACACAAACACAACAGTTGCTGCAGTTACGAAAACAGTTGCCCATTTTAAGTGATTATAGTAACATCATCTGGTTAACCCCACACAATATTCATGTTGCCGGTTTTATGCGGGCTTATGGTAATCAACGTGTTTACGCATTGTTTAATTACAGTAACAAAGCGTCCTACTTAACTTGGTATACATTTAAAGAACATGGCCATATTCCAAAACAATTATTCAATCATCTCAATCAGCAAGTGTACACCATTGGTGCAGATTATGAATATTTAATACTACCCCCATATGGTATGTTTTTATTAGAACCTTATGAAGAAAAATAATAGTTGCTTTCAATTATAGTCTCAGCCGCAAAAGGTTTTAGCGGCTGATTCTTGCATACCAAATGGTAATGGCACTGGCTATCAATACAATATTTTTAACAATGTATTGCCCGGTAAGTGTTAACACAAAGGCATGTTGCCAGGTATCCGCAGGCAAATAAATCAATGGCAGAAAAGTAGTAAACATGTGTAAACCAAAACATACAAATGCCAGTTTGGTTAATTTAGGAAACAACTATAAAATACCTACTGCCACTTCCACACTACCCAATAGTATTAAAAAAATATTAATAGGAATAAACCTTACTACTGTAATGCTGTGTAAATGTTGCACCAACGCTTCCGCCGGCGATACCTGTATAATTTTTAAATAACCAAACCAAATAAATACAATGGATAAAGCCAGTCGGTTAAACCAGATAATTGTATTAAAAATCTTAACAGCCGGAATTTTTACATTAGAATAAGTAGCAGAAGATACAGTTTGTTGTTGCATAAAAAAATTTTACATTTTAACAGAAAAAGAAATAAAAAAAGTTCTTCCATCAGCCGGTAATATGCCGGGGCCCGGATAAAAAGTGATACGCTGACTGAAATAATTTAAATTCAACAGATTATTAATTCCACCGGTTATCTGGTAATGTTTCAAAAATGCATACCCTATTGTCCAATCCCACAAACCGAAGGAAGGAATTACACCTGTAACACCATTGGCACTGTTAACCGTATTTAAAGCATCGTTGTACGATTTATCTGTATAACTATATTGCATTGTAGTAGTGAACTGATGTAACAATAACGACAGGCCGGTTTTATTTACCCATTGTGGCACATGCTCTACCGTATTGCCTGTTAAATTCACATTATTGCCGTTGGCATTTGATTCACCACTGATATAACGGGCATGGGTATAGGCTAATGAATTAAATAAACGAATATCTTTTTGTTTATTATTTCTCTTCCACAAAGCGGCTAAGGATATTTCACCATAGGCTTCTATGCCTTTAGCAACCGCATTACCAATATTGGTAGTATACAAAAAGGGATTACGGTTCGCATCATTTTTTGTAATTAGTCCCACTCTGTTGCCATAATATACCCGAAATACATCCACATCAAAATGCAATATATTTTTAATTGTTCCTCTGTAGCCTATACTGATATCATAGCCTTTACTATCTTTTAAATTAGGATCAATCACATCTACCCTGTCGGCCGGTGTTATTTGCGAATAGAGGTATGGCCGGTATTCCTGCGATATATTGGCGTAGAACTGCGTGGTTTTTGTACTTTGAAATTGCAGACCGGTTCCAAACAACGGAAAAGAACGATTGCCATTGTATGACACAGCTGTTGTGGCATGATTGGTAACACCTGTATAATCAGATTGAATCAGTTCATACCGAAAACCGGGTGTAACAGAAAACCGCGGTGTAATTTGAAAAATATTTTCTGCAAATGCTGCCGCATTATTGGTATGAAACCGCAACATGTTACCATAAGGTGCTATTAACGACAAATCAAAATTACTGCCGGTAGTGCCCACACCTAACTGATCTCGTCTGGTAACTTCTGAAGACAAACGGAAACCGGTTGCCAGCGTACTTGTTACGTTCCCAATTTTATATGAATGCAACAATCTGGCTTCTGTTGAAAAACTGCTGTAATAATCCCGATCTACCTGTCTGGGATTATATGAACCCAATTGTTTATTCACGGTATCGGCAATATTAGGTGTGTTGATGAACTGAACACTATTGCGTTGGCCGAACAAGACATTAGCTGTAACCTGCAATTTGGTATTGGGTGAAAAGCGGTATTTAAAAATAATGGCAGGAATATTAATTTCCGGATTAAAAAAATTACGATTGCGCAAGGATTGTCTGGGATTTTGTGCAAACTGTGCATCGGTTAAACCGCCTGCAATTTGTTGTACATAGCGCATTCGCGAAAACTGAAAAGCAATACTGCCTTTATCGTTAAAACGATATTCTAAATTGGCATAGTAGGCATGATAATCAAATGCCTGCGAAGGGCGCCAGCCATTGCCATGCCGGTTATCATAATAAGCATAATAATTTATTTTACCGGTTGTGCCACCCACTGCATTGTACGAATTGTAAAATCCGTTACTGCCGGCGGTTTGATTACTCTCAACCGATATGGGTTTGGTACTATCGCCTTGCCTGATAATAAAATTCATCATGCCGCCATACTGACTGCCATACTGTAAGGCTGCAGAACCGCGGACAAACTGAATTTCCTGCACGGCTTCTAAGGGTAGTGTATAATGATTTTCAGGATAACCAAAAATATCGCTATTGGTAACGTACCCATTTTGACGCATATTCATTTCAATACTTCGGTGCGAATCGGTTCCCCTTGCACCAATGTTTAATTGTGTTCCGGCACCATCCATATCCCAACTGGTTAATCCGGGTACTTTTGCAAAAACCTGCCTTACCATATTTTGAGCCAGATTGGCTTGTGTTGTATTAGGTCTGATGAGATTGGTTTTTTTACCTGCAAATACTGCAACACCTTTTAGATCGGGCAGAAATTGTACCGAATCGCGAAGGGTTGAGTTTACAATCACTTCCTGCAAATCATTTACGGGTATTGTATCATTGTTCATTAAATTTTCTTGAGCAAAGAGTTGATTATTGAAAAGAAAAAACAGTGTACAAAAAAATGCAACGCGTAATAATTTCATATCAGAATACATTTAAAAAATAGTGTTACATTCAAAAAAATGCTTTATATTGAATTTGATTTTTAAAAAATCCCCCCTTGTAGAAACAAAGGGGTACGCTAGATGAACTTAATCGAAAACATTACATATTTTTATTCGGCGCCATCCTGTTTTGCACGCAAAACAGCATAATTGCCTACTTTACTACCCACTACTAATCCGGTATCACAATCCACTTTATAATGAATACCTCCTTCTAATCTTGACATGGAAGCCTGATTGGCCATTGCCCAATATTTGCCGGCCTGTTCAGGTACAATATGTGCCAAAATAGTGGCAGCAGCACCGCTAAATGTAGAATGGCCGGAGATATAAGATGGAAAATTAGGTATGCCTGTTAATGTTTTAATGGCAGGATTCATTTGTGTGGGCCTTGGATTAAAATAATAATATTTTACATCCCAACATACAATGGCAGCATCCATTAATGCCATATTTAATAAAGCATAATTTCTAGCCCAACGTACTTCACTGAAGTTTTTTGTAATAAAATCTTGCGCAGCAATGGCATCCCAGTGGCCTGGAGGTGTAAATGTACCAACCCCGTCAGCCCAAAATTGAACATGCTGTATATTTTCACGTGTGGGTGATTTTATTTTTTCATACACTTCTGCAGCAGCCTGTTGTACAGCCTGACCATGTGTAGCGGGTGGAGGAGCCGGACGAAAAGAGGGTACTGTTGCAGCAGGAAATAAAAATGGTATTACATTTCCAAACAATGGCAACATGGGTGGTCGTTTGGGAGATTCTAAGCTATACCAGGGTATCTCACCTTTAACCATTGCAACCGTTTCAAAATTTTTCCAGTCGGTGGAGGTGCCTACGGCTTTGCCGGCATTATCGGCTTTAGCCCGTGCAATAAAAACTTCTGCTACCTGTCTTCCCAATGCTTCACCGGCAGCAATATCACTGCGTGTTGCAGCACCGGCCATCATCATGGACAATTCCTGTTCCTTTGCTTTTTGTTCAATATTGGCAATCTCTGTAGGGAATAACAACTTCATCATTTCAGCCGTTACCCCGGCCATTACTGCAGCTTCAGATGGATAGGATGGCAAGGTTGAAGTAGTTACTTTTGCCTGTATAGTACTATCATTGGTATAAGGTGCTGCACGATTGTATAATTTTTTATAATACCAGCATGCTACCAACGCATCGTATTGTGCTGCGCTGATATAAGCATAAGCACGTGCTGCATAAGGCGGATTGGCAAACGGAAACAGCGGATAGGCAAATGGGTTATTGGCATTGGGAATAGGATAGCTGTTATCGGGGTTTTGATAGGCGGGCAAATTGTATTTGGTTACCAGGCCCCGCATTAATTCATTCCACCTTAATACACCGCCGGCGGCCCAATATTGAATGGTGGCCATTTGCGATGAGGTGAGATTTTTTTGATATCCCTTAATTTCATTCAACTCTGCTTTATAATCGGCTGAACTTACCGGATTAGGAGCCGCAACAGCAAAAGTATCGGGGCGTGGCAATAAAATAGTTTTCCAACTCCCTGCATTGAGGTCTACATTTTGTGGCTGTAGGGGTGAAAGGTTGGCCGTAATATCCGGCGCATTTTTGTTGCAAGCAAATACAATGGCTGTAACTGCAACGATTGATATAAATATAATTTTTTTCATACAATTAGTTGGTTGATTGGTTGTGATTAATTTGTTTTTGTTTGGCAGAAGCAAAATCAAATACTTTAAAAATACCAACTGTCATATTGGTTGCCTGTCCTACATTTCTTCCGGTAACTGTGTAACTCACACTGCTGGTAAGTGCAATACGATGGAAATGTGGAAAGGCATATTTTCCATTGATACCGACTATGGTAGTATTCATTTTATTACTAGGGAAAGGCATATCGTTTTTCCTAATATCAAAACCACCTAACGTAGTGGTATTGACTAACATAAATTCAGCATAATCTTCTTTTTTTCTATAACCAAAGCGAATGCCTGCATACATTATATTAGGCATAGCCACTTCATTGGTATAATGCATTTCAGTGGTGTAATAAGCTGTCCTGTCGATGTATATATTATCTCTGTAAGCATAGGCTGCTGTACTGGTTACAAAAAAATTCTTTTTCTGATAATCGAGGATTAAACGCAGAGAAGCAGTTTTACTTCTTACACCAATAGCAAGTGGCAAAAAATCTGCCTGATAATTGGTGGTAGGAAATGAATAGCCGCCGGTTAAAAACACAGTATATTTTTGTTGTTGTACTTTCTTTTGCCAGGCCTGCCATTTTATCCAGATACCGGCATCCTGCAATCCTTCCATATCATGCAAAGTGCCTGCAGAGGCATGTGTACGCACATAAGGCAAGCTGTATAATACATTTAACTTACCAGTAATTCCATAAGCGCCCATAAAAGCTACCGATTGGGTAGAAACAGTACCTAAATTGGCATTGTCTCTTTTGAAACTACCTTCCCAGTAATGGTTCCAGCTATTGTAATTGTACACAAAACCGGTACACCAGTTTTGTTTGGCCATCATAATGCCATCTTGTTCTGTTTGTGCCTGTATGTTTTGTAATAATAGCATGAGTATCGAGAAAAAAAATAATTTTTTATATGTTATTTTCATATTTGTTCAGTTAGTTTGTGGTTGCTAAATTGATTTGATGTTTGCAACCTGTTGCAACTATCAAATCAGGCTTTTTGTGTTATCCATTTGCATAAATAGATGACCTTCACAAAAGATGCGTCGCTATTTTTTCATCTTCAATTTTTCCACAACCAGATTGCCAACTTTAATACCGCTGTTATGCCCCTGTCCACAGGAATACCAGTAATGTAAGCCACCATAAAAACGGGCTTTTTCATTTTCCTGTGCTGCCTGCCGAAACGAAGTAAAACTTCTGCTGGGAATACCAAATTCTAATTCAGTAGAATCAGTATAAGGAAAATTATCGCCAAATACACTGGTTAAAGCTTCAGCAGCTGATGCAGAAATGGTGCAATGCCCACAGGTATATTCCGGGAACGGCGGCGTTTGTAATTCGGGGCGCCAGTTAGGATCGAAATATTTATTGATGACTGTTTCCGGACGTATGGTATTGTAAGTGTATTTTTCATTCCAGCATTGTATAAATGCATCAAACAAAGCGATGGCAGTTTTGGCAGTAGCATATACTGTTTCAGGAAAATTTGCTCCTGCTTTTTTTGCAGCAATGCCGGTAATACTCATCCAATGGCCCGGAGGCGAAAACTTTTTAAATACAAACATGGCATGTCCGTTTACATTCAGCTTGCCCGGATTATCATCCCAAAAATTAGCAATATGTTTTTGTTCAGGCGTAAGTGTAGTACAACTGTCCAACATCATTTTTACCTGTAAGTAATAGGGGCTTTTTTTGTCTGTAACATTAAAGGGCAAAGGTTTTTCTGCTCTGAACTGTCCGGCACTGTCCATTACCATGGGTCTTATTAAATTCCAGTGTGGCTCCATGGCCTGGGCATAAGCGGGTGGAGTGGGTACCCATCTGCCGGGGCTGTCAATCACCGAAAACTTAGGCATGCTGCGGGTTTCAGCATAATTATCTTTTTTGCTCCATGCTATAATAGATTGTGCTACTGCATCTGCATAATTTTTTGTAGCGGTATATACGGCATTACTCATACCATTCTTTTTTACCAACTGCACCAAACTATCCACGTAGCTTTTCAAACTACCTTCCGGAAATGTAACCGCTTCACCCACTTTGCAATAAGCCAATACTGCTGCAAAATCATAATCAATAGGCTGTGTGGTATCGGGCTGTGCTATCGCATTCAATCCATTCAACTGCCCTTTAAGCGACTGATACTGATTGGGATAACCGGCAGCAATTACTTCATATGCGGCAATAGCTGCATAGGCATAATTTCTGGAAGCTACCACAGGGCCAAAATTATTACCCATTACCACCGTATTTAATTCATGAACAGTATGGGTAAACAATTCCGGATTTTGTACGATTTTTTTATACGCATTGTTATTAGAACAAGCCACTAACAATAGAAATGAAAAACCCAAAGCAAATAATCTTACAGACATGCATTCCATATTTTACAGTATTGCAGACTGCTTGGCATTGAGTGCCAGACAACCCAACAATTTTCATTCAATAATTTATTGACAGTTATATTTACACACACCCGGTTATTTCTATTACCAATGGTGTGGTTGTTATTCATGTTTACAGTACGATATGTTTTCCATTGCAAATAATGCAGCAGTAAAGGGAATTTGAATCCCAATCAATGCGTATTTGTTGCAATTGAATGCAATAAACTTGTAAACACCTTTTTAAAAAAATGAAAGAGAAGAAATAGCACACACTATGCAAGTGTAGCAGCAGATAATTCCGGAGGTTTGTCTAATTGTTTAATCAATATAAACTGATAGAGTTGATGCCGATAGGCAGAAAAAACAGATAGCGTGTAAGAAGTAGGATGTTGACAGGTGTAACAGGAAGGACGGGTATAATCCTGTACTACAGGTTTAACTGTATGGGCTTGGTGTCCGGCATCTTTTTTAGAAGAACTGCTGTTCACAAAATCATTTGCCAACTTTGCAAAAGCATCTCTGGCATTTTTAATGCCGGTTTTAGCAAAATTAGGAATACACAATACCTCTAAACTATCCTGATAAAAACGGCGTTTTACGTAAGCATAAGTAATGCCATTTACCGTAATTTCTCCATTTACCCGATCAAATTTTTGGGAACTGGCACCATAAGGCAAAGCGGCCGGTACCTTGATGCTGATTAGGTCTTTTTCGTTGTATTGGTTATCGTCTAATTGTGATTGAAAAGCAATATCGGCGCGGTTTTCCAAATAATCCATCACAAAGCGGTAACCCACCCAGTTAAACAGCAACATGCCCAATAATACTATGGAAGCAATCTTTTTCAATTCAAAAATGAGGGATGAAAATAGGATATTTTTATTGAACCGTAAAAGTTTTTTTCTCCGGCCCTACACCCGTAATAGTTAGCTTCTTCCATTGCTTGGGCAATACGGAAGGAATTTGTGTGATACCTTTTTCTGTTATATTCAATCCGCCAAAACCCATGAGCACACTTTGTATAATGCCACCGGCACCGGTTGCAAAATAAGGATTGGTGCCGCCCTTGGTTTCTGCAATTACCCGAAATGGTGGATTTAAATTGGGAATATACGCATCTTTAAACCAGTGATAGGCTTTTGCACCATCGCCCAAACGGGCATACAGCAAGGCAAATATACCCTGCGTCATGGCTGGTGTTCCGGCGTCGGGTACACGTGCCGAATAATATTCCAAATCTTTTTTGATTTGTACAGGTTCTGTAATTTCTTTTAAGGGATAGGCCAATAAGTTTACATCAGCCTGTTTAATGCCTTCTCCGTTATAGGTAGCATGTTCTTTGGTTACCCCATCTTCAAAATGCAGTATTGGAATATTTTTTGCTACAAAAGCCCAGTCATCATCTGCCTTTTCACCCACAATACCTGCTGCTGTGGTAGCATATTGTAATACCGCTTTGGCGGCAGCATTGGTAAAAGCATCATTGTCAACATTCTCGGCCCATTCATCTGCTGCTACTACATCTTTAATATCAAAATGGCCGGGGCCATTGCGCTCTACCCTGCTACTCCAAAATTCAGCCACCGCCTTCAATAACGGCCACCCCCTTTCTTTCAGCCAAACCTTATCCTGTGTTACTTCATAATATTGCCAGGCGGCAATTCCCACACAAGCGGTAATATGGTGTTCAAAAGGACCACTCAAAGCCCATACCGGTGTTTCTTCTACACCGGTAGCTGCGCTTTCCCAAGGGAACATGGCGCCTTTGTAACCATGCTCAAATGCATTTTGTTTGGCAGCAGCCAAACGTTGAAACCGGTATTCAATCATGCTTTTAGCCATTTCAGGGTGTAATACCAAAATAGCCGGGAACATCCATAAATCGGCATCCCAAAACACATGGCCATTGTAACCTAAACCGGATAAACCCATAGGCGAAGGACTTAAATCGGTGCCTTCACGAACAAAAGAATAGAGATGATACAACATACTGTGTACATCCTGCTGATCCTGCGGATTGCCAGTAATAGTAATATCGCTTTTCCATAAATCATCCCAGGCTTTATCATGAAAAGCAATTAATCTTTTACGACCCTGCAGCTTAGCGAAAATGGTTAATCGTTGGGCTTCATTCAATGGGTCGGCATCATGAGCGGATGTAATAGAAGAACCTACAATACTAAAGGTATAAGTTTCACCTGCTTTTAATGTTTTGGAAAACTTCATTAGGTGCATATTATTATCCCACATTTCATGAATGATTGATGGTTCCTTCCCATGCGGCTCATCGAACATAAAACTATTGGATGCACACAACAATAATTTACCGGTAGGACTTTTGGCAGAAGAAGTCAATAAACTGATGAGCACATGCGGCCGATCGATTTGATTGTAATAATTTTCCACATCTCTCAAAGCATCCGGCGCCTCCATTACACTGGCTGCACCAATGGTAATAGGTTCTTTGGCAGTAATGGTTACTGTCATTAAAACCGTAAAAGGCAACTGTCTTAAAGAATAATAAGTATAACTAACATCTGCTTTTGCCCCGTATTGAAAGTTGGTGGTAAAATTAGCATGCTGCATATCCAATACCTGGTGCATATTGCTGATATTATTTTTATCAACCTGTTGCCCGTCAATACTCATTTGCATATTCAGCAAATTAAAGCTGCGTAAAAAATTACTCACCATGCCACGGCCATAAGTATCATAAGCACCGGCCAGTACCACATCTTTCACTTTAAACGGTTCGGCTGCAGATACAATGCCGATCATTCCATTGGCTACCGTAACGCCGTAATAATTAGAAGGGTTAATAGAGTCGGCTGTAATTTTCCAGGAATCAACATTGGTTTGTGCAAAGATTGTTACACACAATAGATATACCGGCAGCAATACAATTATTTTTTTCATGCGTTTACATTTATTGATTTTAGCACATGAAATGCATCCTTCATTATTACGTTTAGCATTTAATTTTGTAAAGAATCATTTCATACAATGACAATTGCAAACAAAATAGTGGATGAGGATACAGCATACCAATATTTTATGCTGTACGATATCATCAGACTGCAAGTTATCAATTAATTGAAATGCAAACACCAGAGGATGCTAAACCGGCAATAAAACTTTTACACTGCAACCGTTTCCGGGCGATGATTGTATGCGGCAATAGCCGGAAAATAAGGCAGCCCGGCGTTCTATATTGCGCAGGCCAATGCCGGTACGGGGGGCTTTTATATCAAACCCTTTACCATTATCGGCTATATATAATGCTGCACGATCATTTGCTACATTTAAACTAACCTCTATTAGTGTAGCCTCAGCATATTTGTGAATATTATTCAGTTGTTCCTGCAATATGCGATATATGTTCAGCATGGCATCTTCCTTCATCTTAATACCTGGCTCTATGTTATAAGCAAATTCTATCCGGTATTTGCGGTCAATATTCATGCTATTCAGTAACATTTGTATGCTATCACTAAAATCAACCAGATTAAAAGAGGGTGGCGCCAGCCGATGCGATATTTTACGGATGGCTTCATTGGCCATACTAATATATTTGTGCGCTGTTTCTACAGCCTTTTTCTGCCCGCTATCTAATTCCGATTTGTTCAACAATCCCAATGTAAATACCGCCCCCGTTAGTATCTGGTTTACATTGTCGTGCAATTCAGCACTAATTTGAAAACGTTCTTGTTCCTGGGTATCTAATACGGCTTTCGATAAACGGTTTCCCATTTGGTTGCGTTCCGTAACATCTAATACCGTTACTAAACGGGCGGGTTTACCTTCGTAATTAAATTCAATGCCCCTTAACTCAACATCTGTAATAGTACCATTTTTTTTTAGGTTTTGCAATGTGTAGTTGAGTGCGTCATTTTTTTTTTCAATAATTTGTAAAACTTTTTGAATGCCGGGTAAATCTCTTGCATAAATAATATCGGATATTTTCATTTGCAGCCATTCTGTTTTTGCATAACCATAATGTTGAACAGCAGCTTCATTTACCTGTATAAAGAAAAGGGTTGCTGCATCATAAATCCACATGGGTAGTGGGCTTAATTCGAAAACATTACGGTATTTTTCCTCCGAAACCTTTAATCTTTCAGTTAGTAATACTTTTTCAGTTACATTGTTTAAGTATGCTTCGCCACCCATTAGCCGTTTCGATTGATAAAATAAAGTAATATTTCCTTCTACAAATACCGGATGGCCATCTTTGGTTTTTAATTTTACATTGTTAAAAGGCAGAATGATTTGTGATACATTACCTGAATTATTTTTTTGCGCTTCTATAATAGCATATCCTTCTGAGGAAATTGATTTGAAGGGCAGTTCATTTATTTCTTCTTTCATATAGCCCAGTGTCTGCAAAAAGCATTTATTTGCATAAGTAATATTGCCCTTTTCATCTATTTTATAGATTATTTCATTCGAAAACTCCAACAGTTTCTTATACTTTTTTCGGCTTTCTGCCAATAAAAAATAGATTTTTTTACTCTTTATAAAAGAAACCCATACCATACATCCTAATACTGCCAATAAAATCAAAATTTTTAAACCATCCCATTCAAACGCTTGCTCTCTTCTTTCCACCAAATTTGAAAGTGCGGCTTTTTGAACTGTTGTTTTTGTTTTTACTTCATCAGATAACCGGGCAATAATATCCTGCATTTTTTCATAAGCAAAATGCTGCTTTTGGGTATACAATGAAATAGCAGCTGACAGGTTCGCATACTGGAACCGATACATTATTTTTTCTATTAATGAAAAATTTTGTTCCCAGGCATATTGCAGGCTATCCAACCATTGGTAATGTTCTTTCTTTGTACCAGAACCATTAAATTGTTTTAAAAAAAGATGATATATTAGAGACGATTCTTCAACCTTTTGTTTAAATGGTTGTAAACTATTATGATTGATTTCATTTTTTAATAACAATAAATGCACCATGTTTGCCTGTAGGGAGTCAGTCTCTTTGCGTAAATCAACTAGAAGTGATAACTTACCTATGGAATTTTCTGCTGTTATATTAAATTGCTTTGTCAGGTTCGCAATTTGCTTATATTGGTTCAATTGAACCAAAATTAGCGCACCTAACACTATTGCGTATGCAGCAATTAAAAGCCATAAAAAAGAGGGGGCTTTTTTAGCATTTTGCATGATGGTTTTTTAAGGGAAATAGATTATCCTTTTAAAATTGCCATGAATTTTAAAAAAAAACAATGTAAAACAAATATAAGTCAAATGTATTTAAAAATCCAAATTAAATCACAAAAAAAATGAAATATTTTTCCTCTAATCTGGAATATCTTAGAAAGGCAAGTGGACTAAAACAAGAAGGAATACAGGAAAAATTGAGCATAGAGCGTACAACATGGAGCAACTATGAGAGAGGAAAATCTTTTCCAAATTTAAAATTATTTCACAAAATTGCCAATTATTTTGGCGTTACTGAATATGATTTATTGAATACCGATTTATCAAAACCAACCAACACCCCCATTCAATCATTTCACCAACACAACAATATCCCATCTTTAACCCATTTGCACCAATGCCCCTTCTGCATTTTAAAAGACGAAATCATATTAACAAAAGACCATGTAATAGAAGCACTGAAAGGGCAGATAGATGCATTAAAGTTAGCCAACCGGCAAATGGAAGAAAGGATTTATGCTAACAACCAATCTTCTAAATAATTTAAACCGGCAGTAAAACTTTTACACTGCAACCGTTTCCGGGCGATGATTGTATGTGGCAATAGCCGGAAAATAAGGCGGCACGACGTTCTATATTCCGCAGTCCAATGCCGGTGCGGGGGGCATGCATATCAAAACCCTGTCCATTATCAGCAATATACAATTCTGCCCAGCCTGCTTCTATATTAAGGCTTACTTCAATGCGGGTGGCGGCTGCGTATTTATGGATATTGTTCAGTTGCTCCTGCAAAATGCGGTAAATGTTTAACATCACATCTTCCTTCATTTTTGTTTCCAGGGGAATATTGTACGCAAATTCTATCTGGTACTTCCGGTCTATATTGATGCTGTTCAACAGCATTTGCATACTGTCACTAAAATCAACCAGATTAAAGGAAGGTGGTGCCAGCCGGTGCGATATTTTACGAATGGCTTCTATAGCCATGCTAATATATTTGTGTGCTGATTCAACGGCTTCTTTCCGGTTACTATCCATCTCTGTTTTATTCAACAGCCCCAATGAAAATACTGCCCCCGTTAGTATCTGGTTTACATTGTCGTGCAATTCCGCACTAATCTGAAAACGTTCCTGTTCCTGCGTATCCAATATGGCTTTCGATAAACGGTTTTCCATTTGGTTGCGTTCGGTAACATCTAACATGGTAACCAGCCTGGCCGGTATTCCTTCATACTCAAAAGGCACACCTCGTATTTCTACTTCAATTACCTGCCCATTTTTGGTTATGTGTTTCATGAATCCTCCATAAGGCGCTGCATATTGTTGCATGTGCTTTAAAATCTGTAATGCATCCGGCAAATATTCTTCCTGAATAATGTCTGTAATTTTTTTTACGCACCATTCCGTTTCAGTAAACCCGTAATGCAATATGGCTGCCCGGTTTACTTGTAAAATTTGATGGGAATTGGCATCATAAGCCAGCATAGGCAGCGGACTTAATTCAAAAATGCTGCGGTATTTGGCTTCTGAAGCAATGAGCTGTTGTTCCAATAATTTTTTGGCTGTTACATCATTAAAAAAAGCTTCAGCAACTACACATTTACGATTTTTATAATCAATAATGATACTGCCTTCTACATACAATTTTTGGCCAGATTTGGTTTTATAGGTTTTCTGTATGTTTTTGATGATGGTACCATCTACCTCAGGCCGCAGGTCTGGATTAAAAGTATGCAAACTGTTCTCATCTAAAATTTCAGGAATGGTTAAACGGGCAATGTCAGCATCATCGTAACCCAGCTTTTCTTTAAATGCCTGATTAGCAAATAATATTTTACCTGAGGCATCACAACAATTAATGATTTCATTGGTATGCTGGGCCAAAAAGCGATATTTTGCCTCACTTTCAGCCAATTGAAAATAGCTTTCTTTCATTTTTTGCAGGGTTCTTATTACGGCAATACCCATAGCCAGCAACAACAGCACAATCAATCCACCTACTTCCAGCATTGTTGTATTGTCTGCAGCAATGGTATTATTGAGCATTTGTTTTTGGTGATTGGCCGAATCTTTTACAAAAGCAGCTAATTGAGAATTGGTACTTTGCATGTTTTCGAAACTAAGGTGCAGGCTGTCTAAATAAAACTGCCTTGCAGTATTAAAATTATCGTCCATGACTTTGTTGATAAATCGTACACGCACTGCGTTATTTTGACGGCGGTATTGCAACAGACTATCAAACCATCGCTTTTCTTCTGGCGCTGTAACCAATTGTTCAAACTCACGCATCTTGGTATCGTTGCGTTCTACCTCCTGCTGAATGATTTTTCGAGTGGCTGCCAACTCTTCAGCATCTTTGGTTAACAGCAAATGCAGTACATTGGTTTGCACATAATCACTACCCCGGCGCAGGTTAATGAGCAGCGATAGTTTTTCTACACTATTGCCCGTAATTTGATTGTACTGAGTAGATAAACGCCGGTATTGGCGGTATTGGGCTATTTGTACATACATTAAACCCAGTAATAAAATACCATATGCAATAATTAATACATAGCGTACCGGCACACGTTTCAACAGCATTCTTCTCATGGCAGGTTTTATAAAAAGATGTAGGTATGATCTTTGATGAAAAATTAAATATTCATTAAATTACCAAACAATTGTAAAGAAAATAAAAAAATACAAAATACAAAATGATTTTCGGTAAAATACACAGACAATTGAATTAACGTTCAAACATCAACAATGGTGCATTATTAATGGTTACCAATAAGGCTTTTTTATGGTTTCCAAGCGGAAGTATTGCAGCATCTCTGGCTTCGCCGCGGTAAATTAAGCCCGTTTGTGCCGGATGTATAAATTGAAAACTACCATTGGGTTGGCCTAAAAACAAGGTCCCTTCATTGGCATCGAGGCGGCCGGTTTGTGGCTTTAAGCCAAAGAAGTTACCGGCAATATATAGGTCGGTGATACCATCTTTATTAAAATCATCGACTACAATGGCAAATGTAGGTGAAAATTGTGCCCGAACAGGCAATGGCTGCATGGTAAAATTGCCGTTGCCATCATTTAAAAAAATACAGGTTTGTGCCTGCTCTACTTTTAATACCAATGCTTTTTGTAAAATTTCGGCTGGGAATAATTCCTGCATGGTTTTTCCGGCATAAGCACTATAAGCTAAAAAGTTTTTTTTGATGGAAGGTATCTGCGATTCTACCTCCCCTTTTAAATAATACGGATAGGCCTTACCGTCGGTTTTATAAAAAACGGGCATACATTCCTGTTGCCCATTGCCATCAAAATCGGCCACATACAATTGTGCAGGATGTTGCTCATCGGCCTTGATATTTGAATTTAAGCCAAAATTGCCAG
Source organism: Hydrotalea sp. GW822-HT8A01 (assembly GCF_058798575.1). Taxonomy (NCBI): domain Bacteria; kingdom Pseudomonadati; phylum Bacteroidota; class Chitinophagia; order Chitinophagales; family Chitinophagaceae; genus Hydrotalea; species Hydrotalea sp. GW822-HT8A01. Next base: position 1,225,599 of record NZ_CM179506.1, on the reverse strand, counting down.
CTATAAAATCAGGATGCCCATCGTGGTTGATATCGACTACAGTAATACAATTCCACCAGCCGGATGAATGGGGTAATTCTTTCCATTTACTCAGTTTGCCATTACTCCATTTAAAAATGGTAACCGGCATCCAATCGCCCACCACAATTAATTCTTTTTGTCCATCGCCATCCACATCTGTCCATTTTGCATCAGTAACCATACCCAATTGACGAAATGCTGGTGCAACTGAAGCTGTTACATCTTCAAATATGCCATTCCCTTTATTCAATAATAAAACACTGGAAGCCGGTGATCCATAATTTCCGGGAATATTTCTGCCACCTATAAAAATATCGGGTTTACCATCGCCATTATAATCGTTTACCTCCACACAGGATGCATTGAGTGAGAGGGATGGCCATCCGTTCGTAGTTTTTGTAAAATTACCTTTGCCATCATTCAAGTATAACCTTGGTGACAGATAAGGTGATCCAACCGGCGCCATATTGCCGCCGGATGCTACTACTAAATCCAGATCGCCATCGCCATCTGCATCCAAAAATGCAGCGCCAATATTTTCAAAATATTTATCGGCAATAAAAGCAGGTTGGGGTATTTGTTTAAAATGGCCGTTGGGCAGTTGCAGGAATATTTTAGCCGTATCGCCGCTGGCGCTGCCCATATAAAAATCGGTTAAGCCATCTCCATTAATATCACCCAAAGCTAATTTAGCCCCCTCAGTTGAAAGCATTTTGGGCATGAGTCGTTCCACATCAAAATCAACAAATTCATTTTCCCGGTGTGTAATAGCGCCCTGAATACGAGCTGTTGCCACATTGGTGTACCAGGGTTTTACAGGAAGCGGGAATTGCCTTTTTATGATTGCATCCGTTTCTTTCACCACAAGGGTTTGATTAGTGGCAACTGTATAACGTGTTTCCTGTTTACCATTGGGCCAGTCAATAATAACGCTATCGGCTTGCTGTAATGAATCTAAGCCAAATAACAATACTGGCTCTACGCTACTTTGAAAACCACGGGTAGGCATTTGTTCCTGCATTTGTATATGATGCCCTGCAAATACGGTAACCCTTGCACCTATGCCAAAGGTATTGGGTGCATTTCCTTTGCATTGAATTTTTAAAAACCTAGCATGTTTTTTTTCTGTAGTTGTATTTTGATAAATAAAAGCAGGTTGATCTAAATTATTCACTACTAAATCTAAATCGCCATCCCCATCTAAATCGGCATAAGCAGCCCCACTACTAAACGAAGGTGTTGCCAAACCCAAGGCCTGTGATTGGTTATTGAACATCAATTGGCCTTTATTCATAAATCCGTAATTAGAAATAGGCACTGAGGGCATTTTGTTTAAAATATCCTGCAAACCAAATGCACCTTCCGCTACTTTGCGCATGGTTTCATTGTTGTTAAAATAGGCTAGAAAATCCTGATCGGTTAAATCGCGTTTCAAACCGTTAGATACAAATAAATCTTTTTTCCCATCATTATTAAAATCAAATAACAATGCGCCCCAGCTCCAACCGGTAGCATCAACTCCTGATAGTTGTGCAATTTCGCTAAAAGTACCATCCTGATTATTGAGCTGTAAACAATTGCCGGTAAACTGGTGATGAAAATCTAATACATTCTTGGCATTCTGCACATCGTAATCATCAAACTTAACGGTAGTTTTTAAACGATAATCAGATTCAGGCAACATTTCGGCGGTAAAAATATCGAGATAGCCGTCATTATTGATATCGGCCATATCAGAACCCATGGAGCCATTGCTCATGTGGCCCAATGCTGCATTACTCACTTCTTTAAAAGTTCCATTTTTTTGATTGATGTAGAGATAATCTTTTTCAAAAAAATCGTTAGATACATAAATATCTTCCCACCCATCATTATTTACATCACCTACAGCAATGCCCAGACCATAACCAATGGCGCTGCCATAAATTCCTGCCTGTGCACTCACATCGGTAAAAGCGCCATTATCGTTCCTGTATAGTCTGTCGCCGTCAGTGGTATCCCGTACATTTCGAACATTTTTTTTATACCCAAAGCTTTCAATTGATTTAGGATTATTGTTGAGTACAAAACAGTCTAAATCGCCATCATGATCATAATCAAAAAAAATAGCCTGTGTAGAGGCACCAGTATCGTTTAAATGATACTTTGCTGCTTCTTCTTTAAATGTGCCATCTTTTTGATTGATGTATAATTCATTGGCCCTGTCATCGCCCGGCATAATGCCGGCATTGCATACATAAATATCTAACCAGCCATCACCATTAATATCTACCATAGTAACACCGGTATGCCATTTGTGTACACTTGAAATGCCGGATTGTTGTGTAATATCTTTAAAATGAAAATTACCTTCATTCAAATACAGTTTATTTTCACCCTGGTTTGAGGTAAAAAAAATATCGGGCTTTCCATCGTTATTAATATCGCCAATTGCTACACCGCCACCATTATAAAAATTATGGTAGTTGAAAATATTCATTTCACGGGTATCTTTTACCTGATTGATGAAACGAATACCGGTTTCATCGGGTGAAAGTTGCATAAACAGCGGTTGCTGTTGCAATGCAGTAGTAGTGTGATGACAGCCGGCAACCAGTACAATGGTGACAGCCAGTATGCCGATACGTTGAACTGCACAATTCATGAACATATTTTCTGTTTTAAAAAGCGACGGGTGAAAATTAACCTAATTTAGGCAGCAGTGCAAATACAATGAAATGTATTTTATTGACTGCCCTGAAAAGAAAAGTTAAGATTATTTTAAAGGTTATTGAATACATTCAATAGGTTTTTATGATTGATTAGGCTTATTTTGCAAGCGTTATAATTAAACCGTTTAAATAAGTTGTTGCATGAAAAAATGGATTCTGATTATTGTTACACTTTTAATCATTTTTTCGGTTACGGTATATATTTTGATTCCACGGCAAGCCACCATGTGTGTTACCTTAAAAATAAACGCCAATGAAAATGGCGTTACCCGTTTATTACAAGATACGAGCCAATGGCGAAAATGGTGGAACTACGGCAACACTAATAACGGCCATGCAGATACTAATTGGGAAGATGGGTTTGTAATAGATAATATTCATCTTTCAGTAACCGAGAAATTATATAAAGGTTTAAAACTTTTATTAACATCTGGCGAAAAGGTGTACAATTCACAAATTAGTATTATCCCTTCCGGTATAGATTCCAGTTATATTCTTTGGCAGGTAAAAATACCCACAGGCAATAATCCGTTTTTAAAAATCATTCGTTATCGCACCGCACTGCAATTAAAACCCGCTATGCAACAAATGCTGGCACGCTTTACTGCCTTTGCAGAAAACAAGGAAAATGTATATGGCATTCAATTACACCAACAGGGTTACGATGATACCTATCTAATTGCAACAAAAATAATTTTAGAAAAACAACCTACACCCAAGGACATTTATGGAATTATTAATCGGTTAACAGATTTTGCAAAGAGCAAATCGGTATTAGTACCTAACGGACACCCTATTTACAATATTACCCATTGGAATAAAGACAGTATACAATTAATGGTAGCCATTCCTATTAGCCAACCCATTGAAAGTGAAGGGAAGTTTGAATACAAACAAATGGTAAAAGGAAACTTTATTGTAACGGAGGTAAATGGTGGGCCTTGGAATATTCAGCATACCTATCAAACATTAATGCAGTATTTTACAGATTATCATCGCACGGCCATGGCTATTCCTTTTTTCCGACTCATGAATGAGGCACCTACAAAGACCGATACCCTACAATGGGTTACACAAATTTATCAGCCGGTATTTTAGATAAAAGCAACAAATGAGCTGAAGTATTTTGTTGCCACGAATGCACGAATGTTTTGTTACCCCTGATTCGTGCACATTAGTGTTATTCGTGGCTAACATTAAATCTTTGTGACCCACCTATTTTTCAAACCCAATCACCATTGTACTATCATTATTGCGTGCCAGAATAAAGCAATTTCTACCACCAATGGCAATGGGTAATATATGTCGTATTTGGCCTTTAATGATGAGCCCATTCATAGTGCTTGCAGTAAATTGTTGGTGTCCATTGTTGGTTAAAATAGTTCCAAAATCGGCATCATACCTGCCCATCTGAATATTATTATCATAAAAATTGCCACCCAGAAAAATATTGGGTAACCCATTAGTGCCGGTATCTAACACAACTCCGGTTTTATAAGGTGATAATTGTGCCTGCCAGGGTAAAGCCTGTATCGTAAAGTGCATATTGCCATTGTTAAGTAAAACCGCATTGGAAAAATAATTAGCTTCTAACACCGTAGCGCTGCTCAATTTTTCTTGTGTGAATAATTCGGGCAAAGTAGCTTTTGCAAAATTTTCTGCATATAAAAATCGTTTCTTTAAAATGGGTATTTGTTTTTGTAATTCATCTTTATTCGCAAACGGAATTTCTTTCCCTTCTAAATAATAGGTAAGTACCTGTTCTTTCTGCCCATTATCATCAAAGTCGTTCACATACAAGCGAACGGGTTCTTTTTCTGTGGCTTTTAAGCGGCTATTCAGGCCTAAGTTTCCTGCAATTAAATCTATTTGCCCATCATTATTTACATCAACCGGTAAAACAAAATTCCACCAACCTTTTTTATTGGTAAGCGTAGTTTTTACATACTGCCCGTTTTGGTTCATAAAAGCATAAATACCATTCCATTCGGTTGTTACAATTAAATCTTTCTTTCCGTCTTTATTTAAATCAAACCAAATACCTTGGGTTACCAAACCAATATTGCTTAATCCTTTTGCATATTTTTCGGTTACATCAGTAAAATGGCCTTTCCCATCATTCAATAATAAATAGGAAGTTGGCGTTTGTCCATAATTCCAAGGCACTGCCCTACCACCAATAAATACATCCACAAAGCCATCACCGTTAAAATCAAAAGGTGAAACCGACGATGCCGTCATATAAATATTTTTAAAAGCATCAGGTAGCTTGGATAAATTACCTTTGCCATCATTTAAATAAACCCTTGGTTGCATTCTTTCATCCATTCCGTAATATTCATTGCCACCGGAAGCAATCACTAAATCAACATTACCGTCATTATTCACATCTACCCAGGTAGCATCTACATCTTCATAGGTACTATCTGCATTCAAAGTCGGTTCATTGAGTTGTTGAAAAGTGCCATTAGGTTTTTGCAAGAATACTGCCGATTTAAAAGTTTTAGAGGCACCGATGAATACATCCTCTAACCCATCGTGGTTAATATCGGCTACTGCTAATGCAGGGCCTTCTGTTGATACCATGTGCGGAATTAAGGGTTCCCGATCAAATTCAACAAAATGATTTTCTTTGTGCAGATAATTCAAATGTACTTTTTCGGTAATATCTTCCATTGGACGCGAAGTGTTTGGATGAAATGCAGTAATGTTTGCATAGTTGAACTTTGGTAATCCTTTTTTATATTGCAGGGCAATGGTTGTATTTTTTTCAGCAAAGCCTAACCGTTGGTACGTATTATCGGGCCATATCAAAAAAGCCGAATCTATTTTGGTACTGTCTAATCCAATATGTAAAGGTATTTCCATGCTCGACTGGAAGCCGCGGGTAGGATATTTTTCATATGTACGAATGCCGCCATTTGCATAAACAATAACTTTACTACCCAGTGCATGTATATTTTTTTCCGGACCTTTTAAATTCAATTCCAGGTACGATTTTTTTATTGCGCCATTGTTGGTGGTATTTTCATATACCATCACGGGTTCATCAATATTGTTTACTACCACATCTAAATCGCCATCATTGTCTAAATCGGCATACACAGCACCGTTGGAATAAGTAGGCTGGTTGTTTTGAATGTTATTTTGTTCATCAACAAACACCATTTGCCCGCTGTTGCGATAAAATTTATTGGGAATTTTTATTTCGGGAAATTTATTTACCAAAGCCATATCCTGATCGGCAATGGTATTGCTGTTAATCTTTTTTTGTATTTCTTCGTTCGAAACAAAGTTTACATAATCCATATCATTCATTCTTTTGGGAATGCCATTAGATATAAATAAATCTTTTTTACCGTCATTATCAAAATCCATCCACAAAGGAGCCCAGCTCCAGTCGGTAGCATATACGCCCGAATACAAACCAATTTCACTAAACATTCCATTACGCCGATTGAGTTGCAGGTTGTTTCTGGTGTATTGGTAATTGTATCCAACATCTATTTTATGATAAAAAATATCATATTCATCTTCACCCAACGAACGTTTTAAGATGTATGGATCAAAGGGCAGCATATCCATTGAAATGATTTCCGGATATCCATCATTGTTTACATCAGCCACATCAACACCCATTGAAAACTGGCTGGTGTGCATGAGGCGTTGATTGTTTTCTTCTGAAAAAGTTCCATTTTTTTGATTGATGTATAAATAATCATTTTCATGGAAATCGTTGCCCACATACAAATCGGGATAACCATCTAAATTAATATCGGCTACAACAACGCCTAATCCATAACTAATTGCAGAACTGTTTATACCTGTTTGGCGAGTTACATCAGTAAACGTATGATTTCCATTGTTGCGGTAAATTCTATCACCGGAAAGTGAATCGTAAGTGCCTAAGAAATTTTTGCGGGGAGCAAATAATCCGTTTTGATGCACAGAGTGGTTGAGCAGAAACATATCTAAATCGCCATCCATGTCATAATCGAAAAAAACGGCCTGGGTACTGAAACCAGAAAAATCCAGTCCATAAGCTTTGGCTTCATCTTTATAATGTGGAATTCCGGCAGAATCAATGCCGGTACAAATGAGCAGTTGATTGTGCCCGTTTAACACTTCATAATGGCCTACACGGCAAATATAAATATCCAGCAATCCATCATTGTTAATATCAACCACCGATACGCCGGTTGACCATTCTCCATCTTCCGGTATACCGGCTTGTTGGGTTACATCTTCAAATTTTAATCCGCCTTTGTTTAAATACAATTTATTATCGCCCTGATTGGCAGTAAAAAACAAATCAATTTTTCCATCATTATTAAAATCGCCTGCACCAACGCCAGCACCATTATAAAAATACATGTACTTAAACATATTGAAATTAGGTGATGGCTTTAAATGGTTCTGAAAATGCAAGCCGGTTTGTGTATCGGTTAATACCCGAAATATGGGTGGTGTAGAAGGTTGCTTTTCTACATTGAAATGACAGGCACTGATGATAACCGCTAGAAAAAAAAGACATGAAATATTTTTAAACATGCATTACAATTTAAAATTATGAAATAGCCGTAGATAAATGAAAATTTCATACTGCTTATTTCTTAGGTTTTGCGGCTTTTAAATTATTGTTTAATTGAAACAGCACCGGATAGGCATCATTTTGAAGAAACAGAAAATAGGGTTGGTTTTTGGTTGGAATTTCAACAATATCACGTATCATGCCTTCCAGTTCAACACCTGATTGTTGTGTGCTCAATATTTTAAATACGGCATTTCCTCTATTTATCAGCACGGTTCCATAACTGGCATCTAATCGTTCAAATTGAGGTAAAAAACCAAATTCATTCCCTCCCAGAAAAAGGTCTGTTTTACCATCGCCATTTAAATCGGTACAAAGAATGGCATTTACAGAAGAGAATTGCACCACCGGTGGTAGCTTTTGAAGTTCAAAAATACCATTGCCTTTATTGATGGCTATTACAGATGGCGTATAATTGAATTGCTTTACAATACAGGAATTAATGACCGATGCCGGAAACAATTCCTGCACTGATTTTGAGGCATATTCATGGTGCCTTAAATTGTTTTTCTTTAATGAAGGAATTTCATCTTCCATATCACGCTTTAAGAACACCGGCAAGTCCTTACCGTTGATGTTGCTGGTTAGCACTTTGTCCTGCACGCCATTCTGATTAAAATCATTGATCCATAATTTTACAGGATGGGTAGAGTCGGGATGTAAATAAAAATTTTCGCCGATATTACCAATAATTAAATCATTCAACCCATCACCATTTACATCAGCCACAGCGAGGCTTTCCCACCAACCATACTTATTATTCAAGTTGGTTTTTACTTCTGTAAACTTATCACCCTCCACAGAAAAAATATGCGGTGTCATCCACTCGCCTACAATAATTAATTGTTGCTTGCCCGTTCCTAATACATCGGCCCATTGTGCGCCGGTAACCATGCCAATATGTGCAATGGTTGGATTTTTTGTGGCGGCAATATCTGTAAAATGACCTTTGCCATCATTTACAAACAAATAGCTTTGAGGGTCAACTCCGTAATTACGAGGCTCATTTCTTCCTCCAATAAAAATATCGGGAAAGCCATCGCCATTAAAATCATGTACAGCAACTGCAGATACGTTCATGCCTGTATTGGGAAACGCATCTGTTTTAATGGTAAAGTTTCCTTTTCCATCATTGGTAAACAAACGTAACTGCATTTGGCGGGTATTGGATGGATGTGTATTTCCGGTAGGGCAAACCAGCAGGTCCATATCACCATCATGGTCGTAATCTAAAAACGCAACGGCGCCGTCTTCAAAATCGCTGAACGGTGTAAATGCAGGTTCAGGCTTTTGTACAAAACTACGATTGGGTTGTTGTAAATAAATTTGACCGGGATGACCAACGGTACCCCCTATGTACACATCGGCCAAACCATCCCCATCTACATCGGCCACTGCAGCTTTAGGCCCTTCACGGGAAAGCATTTTAGGAATATTTCTTTCATAGTTAAAATCAATATTATCATCTTCAACATGCTTTTCAAAAACACTTTTTACTGAATCGAGCAAAGGGGTTACCGCTATATTTTCTTTTTTGAAGAAAGTAGTAAAAGTGGGAGGTTGTTGATAGTGGTAAACCGTATCAATTGCAGGATAGGGATAGGTAGTAATGCCAAGGTTTGGCCAGATGATGCGGATAGAATCAATATGCGTTAACTGCCCCAACCCAATAATTTGTTTATAATCCATGGAAGATTGAAAGCCGCGGCTGGGAAATACATCGCGACTCATAATTTGGCCGTTGGCATACACTTCAATTTTACTGCCAATGGCAAATGTGTTTTGAGCTGTGCCTTTCAATAAAAATCCAACATAATGGTTTTTATTGATTTCGCGGCTATTGTTTTTGTACACAAAGGCCTCCATGTTTTCATTGTTGACTACCAAATCCAAATCGCCGTCATTATCCAAATCGCCATAGGCGGCACCGTTAGAAAAAGAGGATTGTACTAAGCCCCATTGATTGGCTTTATCCAAAAATCGCAAATCGTGCTGGTTTTGAAAGGCTTTGTTGGGCAAAGGGGTTTGTGGTATTTTAAGTAACACCTGATCCACATTATCTTTTTTGCCGGTTAAAACCATTTTTTGAATCACGTCGTTGGCAAAGAAGTCAATAAAATCAAGATCGGTAACATCCCTGTTTACACCGTTGCATACATAAATATCGTTATAGCCATCATTGTCCATATCAAACATCAGGGCACCCCAGCTCCAGTCGGAGGCCGGAACCCCTGCATAATTGGCTATTTCAGAAAATTTTCCATTTTTATCGTTCAGTTGTAAACAGTTTTTTACATACTGGTAATAAAAGCCGGCACGCAGTTTACTTCTAAACAAATCAATATTATCGAAGGCACCGGTTGTTTTTAGCCGGTAATCATCATCAGGCAGCATATCAGTATTAAAAATATCAATACACCCATCGTTGTTAATATCTGCAAAATCGCTACCCATGGAAGAAAAGCTGGTATGCCGAATGCGGTCTTCAAATTCATCAATAAAAGTACCATTGCGCTGATTGATGTAGAGGTAATCACGCTCATAAGAATCGTTAGATACATAAATGTCGGGATAGCCATCACCATTTACATCACCTATCGAAATGCCCAATCCAAAACTAATTAAGCTGCTATGTAAACCTGCCTGTTGGGTAACATCTACAAAATGGCCATTATCGTTGCGCAATAAATGGTTACCGCCGCCCTTTAAAAAATCAGCTACTTTCCAGGCGCTATCGGGCAAATCGCGATTATTATTAAAAGCCAGTTGGTTAACGGGTATGGGGCTGTTATCAATAATAAAACAATCTAAATCGCCATCCATGTCATAATCAAAAAACGAAACCTGGGTAGTATAGCCTTTATGGTCTAACCCATATTGGTGTGCAGCTTCCGTAAATGTATTGTTATGGTTATTGATGTACAATTTATTGCGGCGATTTCCATTCGACATGTGGCCGGAGTTACAAACATAAATATCCAACCATCCATCGTTATTAATATCAACAAACACAACCCCGGTACTCCACATACTATCTTGCTGAAAACCTGCAGTAGCCGTAATATCTTTGAATTTAAAATTACCTTCATTTAGGTACAATTTATTCTCGCCCATATTAGAAGTAAAGAACACATCGGGTAAGCCATCATTATTAATATCACCAATAGCAACGCCACCTCCGTTATAAAAATTTCTAAAGAGAAAACTATTTTCCAAACGGCCATCGGTTACATCATTTCTAAAATGAATGCCGGTATTGGGCATTAGTGTAAAAAGAGTTGGTGTATTTTTTTGATGACAGGAAGCTAAAACAATCACAGATAAACATGTCAGCAAATATTTCATAAAGTATTTTCTTGTCGTTTATAATTCAATTGAGTTGATGCGAAAGCACAGGGCTAAGCATAAAGCAATAACGTGCTTACAATTGCTGTAAATGTAAGTACTAAAATGGAATGCTGTAAAGGGTATGAAAGGATAATCTACCGCACCTACAATATATAACAGAATTTTAAAGCAATACTGAAGGAAGCATCTATTATATCATCAATTTATTAAAAAGCAAAAGACCGGTAAGAACCGGTCTTTTGTTGAACGTTTGTATAAAAACTGGTTTAATAACCGGGGTTTTGTGATAAATTTGGGTTGGAAGCCAATGCCTGTGTTGGTATAGGATATACTAAGTTTTTAGGATCATCATTGGGTTTATACTGCCAGGGTTTCAGGAATACACCAAATCGAATTAAATCGGTTCTTCTGTAACTTTCCCAATACAATTCACGACCTCTTTCAGCCAGTAAAGTAGTAGGATCATCCACATTTGCAGGATTTACCAAACTCATTGAAGTTAAAGCCGGTGCGTTTCTGGCAGCACGTAATTGATTTACCAACAATAATGCCTGTGCATTATTACCTTTGCGCATTTGTGCTTCAGCCACCATTAACACAACATCTGGATAACGCATTAATACCAACCAGTTACCTGAGTTATTTGAATAAAATTTACCACTTGCATCTGTAAAATCAGGCACATATTTTATTACACGAATGCCGGTTACTTCCAGATTACTTCCTGTTTCAATCATGTTCGATGCGATAGTTGGCGTAAATGCTAACGGATTACCCTTTCTGTCTTTTTCAGGATTACCTGCTGCATCATATTGCTGACCTACCAACATACCAGGTCTGATTCCTGAATAAGGTGTAATATTAGAATTGTATCTTAAACCAATACGAGAATCCAAAGAAGAGTCTGCCATTGAATAAGTTGTAGGAACAGGTCCCAAAGCATTCACACCAAAAGTATTATAAAAATCACTCATGGTAGAAAATCCATTCCAACCTGCATTGGGAGCCTGAGCAGAATAAGAATTATAGTGCAAAGTCATCATCCAACGTGCCTGAATACCTGAACTGTTTACCACATTGCCGGAAGAATTAGGATACGCAAAGATAATTTCTGGAGAATTACCATTATTTGCTTTAAAATTATCGAAATAATTAGCAGCATAGCTATAAATATTATTGCTCATTATTTGGTTGCCAAAATAAATAACAGAGTCCATATCAGAACTAGCAAACGTAGGAACAGCACGATTAGCAATTGCACCACGTTGTAAATAGCAATGCATCAATAATGTTTTAGCTGCATCTTGGGTAGCGATGGTTTTATTTGTGCCATCAGCAGGAGACAAATCCGGTAATACTGTATATAATTCACTTATAATAAAATTCAAACCAACTGCACCTTTTAAAACAGTAGGAGGATTCAGTAAATTATCTCCGGGATTTCTTACAGGATATTGTCCATATAAATCTAATAAATAATATAATGAATAAGCTCTTAAAAATCTTGCCTCTGCTGATTGCTTTTTGGTTGTATTAAAAGTTAATACATTTGTTGCGTCAAAATTTAATTTATTTAAACTATTAAATACATTCAATACTTGAGCGTGGTCAGCATTCCAAGTATGATTGTGTACCACACGCCATACCCCATTGTCATCCCAGTCTCCACCACGAGTTGGAACAAGGGATTCATCAGAAGCATTTTCCTCTAAGGAAAATACCTGATCTTGACCATTAAATGGAGAAATTAAATCAACATAGGCTCCATTCAGTAATAATTGAGCATTTAAAACATTAGCAGCCTGTGATTGGGTTAAATTACTTTTTAGCGTTTCATTCAACTTTGTACAACCCACCGTCATACCAAATAGTGGTACTGCAATTGCGAGTATTTTTTTATAAGATAGCATAGTTATAATTTTTTTAATAATTAACTTATAAAGAAAAATTTAATCCGAGAGTTATTACCCTTGGTGTTGGATAAGGTATATATTCAATTGATCGTGATGGATAACCATTATAACTTTTATCAATATTTACCTCTGGATCAAAGCCAGTAAATTTTGTAATTACAAACAAATTGGTTCCACTAACAAAAGCTGTCATATTTTTTATATATTTTCCAACGCTTCCAATTTGGTAATTTATCGTTGCATTTCTTAATTTAAAATAGTTACCACTTTCTAAGAACCTAGTAGATGCAGCAACGCCACTTGAAGGTTTTTCAGGAGAGTTAAATGCAGCCTTATCTATATTTCTACCTTGAGATATTCCTGCAATATTCGTAACGCTTGTAGCTGTATTATTATAAATCAGGTAACCACCTGCTCCACCAGTGTTTATAGTTAAAGAAAATTTCTTGTATCGCAAATCAGTATTGATACCATAAATAGTGTGGGGATTAGGATCTCCGGCTATTACGGGATTAGTGCCGATAATTTGGCTACCGCTGGCATCAAAACCACCAAATGGTTTTAAGTAAAATGCATCAACAGGTTGATTATTGGTTATAATCTGTGCATATGAACCTGATACACCTTGTCCATTTACTTGTCCGGTTAATATTTGAAGTGGTAATTTGGTATTAGGGTCTAGGAAATCAGTTACTTTGTTTTTATTGTAGGCAATATTAAAATTAACGTTCCAACCAAAATCTTGCTTATCCACTACTACAGCACCTAAGCTAAATTCAACCCCGGTATTCATATTATGACCGGGTAAGTTGATATAATAAATAGCTGCTGGTGCAGGTTGAATAGCATTATTCTGAAACAATATGTTGGTGGTATTTTTATTATAATAATCAAATGAACCAAATAAGCGCCCATTCAATAAAGAATAATCTAATCCAAAATCATATTGAGTTGTTTGCTCCCATTTCAAATTAGGATTAGGTACATTTGTTAAGCCCCCATTATTGTAACTTCGTAAATTAAATTGTTCGCCTGAAGCTCCGGCAGGAAACTCCTGATTACCGGTAATACCCCAAGAAGCCCTTAATGCCAAATTAGAAATCAATTTACTATTTTGCAGAAATTTCTCATTACTCATTACCCATCTTGCACCAACTGAAGGAAAATATCCATACTTATTGCGAGAACCGAATTTACTTGAACCATCTGCTCGTATCGTTCCATTCAAGAAAAAACGATTATCATAGCTAAAACTTCCCCTAGCAAAGTAAGATTGTAGATCAGTTGTTGGGTCTACATAAACAGAAGGTGGATTTTGTACAGAACCATTCTGTAAAATGGAAGTATATGGGATATTGATTAAATTGGCATGATCCAGGTTTGTATTAAATCCACTTGCACTAAAAGAGTTATTTGAGTAGTTTGATGTCCAATATTCATATCCAGCTACTGCATTTAATTTTAATTTTTGGGATATGTTAGCATCATAACTTAGAGTATGTGTAAAAGTTTGTGAAGTTAATAGCGCATTTGAAATAGCACCAAACCCTTGACCAGACAGTCCTGAATAACCATTTAAAAAACCATAAAAATTATTCAACCTGTTACCCGTTGAATTATTAATTGCATACATGAATTTGTATTGCAAATTCTTTATAATTTTATAATTTGCTGAAATATTACCCAACACAGTATTAATATTTGAAACATCATTGTAAGCATCTAATAAACCAATTGGATTTCCCCCACCATTAGCTGTGCCATTTCCTGCACCAGTATTGTTATAGTAGTAGCTCGCCGTCGGATTTAAAAAGGGAACAGTAGGATTCCATTGTAAAGCTGAGCTAATAAGATTTCCTTGTGAACCGGCTGTATTTGAAATTAAAGGAATTTCATTTGTAACGTGTCCGGTTATTAAATTAAAATCAATAGTTAAACGTTTATCCAAAAATTTATATTGTCCTGAAAATGTTGCCAAATAGCGTTGCAAATTTGAATTTTTGAGGAACCCGTTTACATTTGAAGCCAGGAAAGAAGCTCTGAACCTTCCTAAATCATTGCCACCACTTAAAGCCACATTATAGTTTGAAGTTAATGTATTTTGAGTAATTTCTTTAAGCGCATCAACATTCGCACCTCCATCAAGTGAACTTGGTAAGTTGTATTTTGTTAAAGCTTGCCTAAATTGACTTGCATTTAGAACACCATATTTTTTCATGTAGCCCGCATTCGTTCCAAAAGAAACACCTGCTTCTACTTTCATGGGACCTGCAGAAGCTTTTTTCGTAGTAATAATAATGACACCATTGGCACCGCGTGAACCATAAATGGCTGTAGCAGAAGCGTCTTTTAAAACATCAATTTGAGCAATATCGTTTTGATTAATAAAAAGTAATGGGTTATCATCAGGAGTAGAACCAAATCCACCTAAACCTAAGGTTACAGAAGGCCTGGCAGATCTTCCATCTAAAGGAACACCATCAACTACATACAATGGATTACCACCAGCTCTTATTGAGTTGTTTCCTCTTATTTTAATTGTAGTTGCCGTACCAGGTTGACCACCATTTTGTGTAACTTCCAAACCTGCAACCTTATTCTGCAATAATTGATCTGGAGAATTTATCAAACCCTGGTTAAAATCTTTTGCTTTAACAGATGATAATGCACCGGTTAAATCATTTTTCCGGGCAGTACCATAACCAATTACCACCACATCGCCTAACTGATCGGCCGATGGTGCTAATGATACATTAATGGTTCCGCCGGTAATGGCAATTTCCTGCGTATTAAAGTTGAGTGAACTAATCACCAATTTTTTTGAATCGGCAGGGGCATTTAGTTTAAAGGTACCATCCGGTCCGGTTTGGGTTCCGTACTGGGTGCCTTTTACCACAACAGTAGCACCGGCAACAGGTGAACCATCTTTCGAATCGGTTACCTTACCGGTAATTACTTTGGTTTGGGCAAAAGCTGCGGTGGAGAACAAAGCCAAGAATAGGTATAACATACCTTTGGCAAGCGTTTTTAAGTTCATAAAGCAAGCGTTTAGTTAGATTATTGTGTTAAATTTACACCTTTTATGTCTTTAAGAAAACTTTTTGTTAATTTCCTTGCAGAACAATGTGTAAATGTGACATCTAAATTATCTGAAATGATGCATACGTTAACAATAAATTTATACTTAAACTGTTTGCAAACGTTTGCGAAAATGTTTGCAGGGGAAAACTTCCTGATTTTTTAACCTGTATATAAGCGGCAAAAAATGACAAATACCACCCTGAAAAAAATTTCCGAAGTATTGGGCGTTAGTATTTCTACTGTTTCCAGAGCCTTAAAAAATCATCCGGATATTTCTGAAAAAACCAAAGCCAAAGTGGTTGAACTGGCGCAAACATTAGATTATGAACCCAATGCCAATGCCATTCACCTCCGTACCAATAACAGTAACTTATTTGGCTTATTAGTACCTACCATCTCTAATTATTTTTACGATTCTTTTATTGCTGCCATTGAGGAAGACAGCCGCCAGCAGGGCTATTCACTCATTATTCTGCAATCGGGCGATGACCCTTCCGTTGAAGCCACCAATCTTAAAATCTGCCGTCAGAACCGGGTTTCCGGTGTGTTTGCCTGTATTACCCCCTATACAAAAGATATGCAACCCTTTCAAAAAATGTACGATATGGGTATTCCGGTGGTTTTTTTCGACAAAGTACCCGATTATGCCAACTGTAACAGGGTTTGTGTAGCCGATACTGCCGCTGCTGCACTGGCAGCCAATGCACTGAACAATGCTGCCGCAAAAAAAGTATTGGCTATTTTTGGCAACCCGGCCATGTCTATCACCAAAAAACGACTGAATGCTTTTAACGGTGCACTGCAACCACAAACGGACGTAACTGTTGTGCATGCCCTTGACAGAAACGAAGCCACCAAACTTACTGCACAACATTTAACTAAACAGCACCGACCCGATGCGGTTTTCTGTATGAGCGATGAAATTTTAACGGGCACTATGAACGCCCTTCAAAACAGCGCATTAAAAATTCCGCAACAAATAAAAGTGATTGCTATTAGCAATGGGTTCTTCCCTTATCTCTATCATCCAACCATTACTTATGTAGAAACCAGCGGTTACCGCTTAGGGAAACTGGCTTTTTCTAAAATGATGACCTGCCTGTCGGGCGATACCAATACCGCCGAATTGAGTTTGCCCTGTGCATTGGTGCAGGGGGGATCGATGTGATGAAAGTTTTATTACTATTGAATAGGTTTTATTATAAAAGTATAAGAATAGTCTTTATATTTCAGTTGATATTTTTCTAATGGCCAGGTACCCCATGAATTAATGCCGCCTACGCCGGTTTGTTGAAGATCAATACTCAATACAGTTAAATCTCTTTCTTTCAATTCACCGGCATGGCTGTTGTGCTTTTCAAGTCCATCATCTAAATCTTTATCCAGAAAATGCCGAGCTGTAATATTCAAAACAGTATCACCACTAATCCATAAACCGGATCCATTTTTATCGGTTAACTGCATCCATCTTATATCGGTTTTATTACCCGTTTCCTGAGGACGTAAATATGGATGAAACTGATCATGCACATTTATATTGTATACACCAACAAAAGCAGCGTCTTTTCTATCCCAATAATTTTCGGAAGGACCACGTCCATACCATTCCATTTGATTATATTTTTTTGGCAACATCATCTGCATTCCGAATTTAAATAAAATGGGCTCCTGCTTTGCATGATCTACATGCATGGTTTCGGTTACTTTCAACATTCCGTCTCCGTTTATTTCATAGTGTAGATCTAAAAATGCAAATACATCAGGCAACGCATAATGTACGCTTAATTTTATCAATTTATTATTTGTTGAATCAATTTCAAATCCAAGCATTACATAATTATGGCTGGCTCGTTTCCAGTTCTGTAACTTTTTCTGAAGACCGGCACCGAAATCATTGTCTGTTGGGGGACGCCAGAAATTTGGTTTTAAATTGAATCCATCTTGAATAAAATTAGTATGCTGCACTTTATAATTTGTTAGCAAACCATCTAAACGACTGAAAGTAAATTGAACCTGACTATTTTGAATATTAATTAAACAGACAGTACCACTTATCTTACACAAATCCACCACCGACAAACCCTCCATGTGTATGATGTATCAGGAAAGTGATGCCGGTACGGTTTGGTACTCTGAAGCCCTATATCATCAAAGCATTGGTCATCCCATACAAATATGATTACATTACCCGATAATCAAAACAAGTCTGCCATGTAGATGGCAGGCTTGTTGAAAAAGGCGCCACACCCGCAGGCTGCAAAAGATTTTATGCTGTTTTTAAACAGTGCTACCGCTAAAGCCATCTACCAGAAATATGGCTTTACCACAACTTGGCTTTATGAAAGCAGGTACAACAATGCCCTACCGTAAGGCTATATTTATTTTTGGGCAGTTAATAAAAAAACAGGATACACATGCCTATTATCGCGCTTTATTTCAAAACAGGGTTTGTATTGTATGGCATGTAATCCCTGTTCTGTTAACTGTTGTTGCAAATGTGCAGGCTCAAAACCTTTATGCACCTGCATGCCGGGTTCATGAAAGCTACCATCTTCAGTATACAAATCGGCAATAGCCAAATAACCACCGGGGTTCAGCATGGCGGCAAATTTTTTAAATATAGCCGCCACATTCATGATGTGGTGCAATACCATCTGTGTATAAATGATATCAAATGTTTCCGGATAATTTGAATTTTCTAAATCAAAAGCTACCGGTTGTATATGGGTGGTATTGTAAAAAGCAACTTTTTCTTCACACACTTTAATCATTTCTGCCGAATTATCCATTAACACAGTATGTGCAAAAGCATCTTTTAACAGAAAACTTAAAATACCCGTACCGGCGCCATATTCCAAAGCTTTCATGCCGGGCTGCAATGGTATCATTTCTTGCAATGCCGCAGCAATGGCAATTGAGCGGTCCATGTGCATTTTTTCTTTGTCCCATTCACGGGCACAGGCATCAAAATGTTGATTGCTGGTTGGAATCATTTTATTGCTGTTTATTTTACTTGTAAATGTTATAGATGAAATGTGAAAAATATTTTTTTGACCATTAGCCTGCGAAAACTTACTTAATTTTATCATCACAATTTTACAAAGCTACCCGATAACAAAGCAACAATTTGTGAAAGTTGTATACTACTTCAAAAAAAAATTTCATCATACAATTGTATAACATGGAATATGTACGATTTGGCAACACCGGTATGAAGGTTTCAAAACTTTGTTTAGGCACCATGACGTATGGCCATCCAAACGAACGCTGGCCTTGGGCTTTAAATGAAGCCGACAGTAAGCCTTTTATAAAAAAAGCATTGGATTTAGGCATTAACTTTTTTGATACGGCTGATATTTATTCCTATGGTGCCAGCGAAACTGTGTTGGGCAAAGCTTTGAAAGAATATGGCCAGCGCCATCAATTGGTAATTGCTACAAAAGTATTTAACCCTATGAGTGCCAACCCCAATGATGGTGGCCTCTCCCGCAAACACATCATGTATTCTATTGATGCCAGCCTGAAAAGATTACAAACTGATTATGTGGATTTGTATCAAATTCACCGTTGGGATTACCATACACCCATTGAAGAAACCATGGAAGCCCTGCACGATGTTGTAAAAGCCGGAAAGGCACGTTATATTGGCGCCTCTTCTATGTATACCTGGCAATTTGCTAAAGCATTGTACACGGCAGATCTGCATGGGTGGACCCGTTTTGTATCGATGCAGCCGCATTATAATTTAATTTATAGGGAAGAAGAAAGAGAAATGTTGCCTTTATGCCGCGATCAAAAAATTGCGGTGATTCCCTGGTCGCCACTGGCTCGTGGATTACTTACCGGCAGAAGAACCAAAGAAAGAAAGGAAACCCTACGAGCACAAACAGATGAATATGGTAAAAAATTATATCAAAAAGACAGTGATTTTGATATTGTAAATCTTGTATCTGAGATAGCCACAGCAAAAGGATTGCCTCCTGCACAAATTGCATTGGCATGGGTATTGAGCAAACCCGATATTACGGCCCCGATTATTGGCGCCAGCAAACCCGGGCATCTTGAAGATGCGGTGGCTGCTCTTTCTGTACAATTATCGCAGGAAGACATTAACCGATTGGAGGCACTGTATGAACCACATCCTGTTTTGGGCCATCAATAAATTGAATAATGCTGCTACCGATACTTTGCTCCGCTGGAGCATTTTTGTTATATGCAATTAATTTTTCAGTACTTCATCAAAAATTTCCCGCAACATAGAAAAATACAGTTCCAATTCTTTTTTAGTACAGGGCGGAATTTGAATTTTTTGCAAAGTAGTTTTAGGAAAATAAAAAGTACTGCCAAACTCTTTTACAATATCGTCTTCATGCACTTCTACCTTGTACACCGTGTTGGGATAAGAAATTAATTCGGTAACTTTTGCAGTATTGCTTTTACCGTTGAAATGAAATGTAATTGTCGTCATAAGATAGGATTTGCTTTAAAGAATTTGGATACAGAATTCCGATTCTAAAAAGTAAACTAAAAGGAATTTTGTTTTACCCAAACAGCAAAATTAACCTTAGGCTTACAACAAAATCTATACTATGGGTTTTACTACAAGCATTTCAAGGTAGTACTACGCCACAACATTAGGTTTATTTTTCGATAGCATAGATTATCTAAAATATAAAGATATAAAGAAGATCCAAAATGGGATGGGTTAAAAGGCTACTTAACCAATAGTAGATTAACAACTAAAAAAATAATCGAAAATTACAATCAGTTATGGCAAATAGAAAAGGCATTTAGGGTTGCAAAAACAGATTTAAAAGTTCGCCCCATTTA
Source organism: Hydrotalea sp. GW822-HT8A01 (assembly GCF_058798575.1). Taxonomy (NCBI): domain Bacteria; kingdom Pseudomonadati; phylum Bacteroidota; class Chitinophagia; order Chitinophagales; family Chitinophagaceae; genus Hydrotalea; species Hydrotalea sp. GW822-HT8A01. The sequence continues at coordinate 1,205,104 of NZ_CM179506.1, read as the reverse complement.
TCATCGATTGCAAAAAAGAATTGAGGCGCATATCTGCCTGAATTTTGTTGCTTATAAAGTGTATAAGGAATTAGAGCGATGGCTAACAGAAAAAAAGATAGGCTTATTTGCAACTCAAATCATTGAAATGGCTGCTAATCTTTTTGAAATTGAAATTATGTTACCTGAATCTAAACAAATCATCAGAAAAAAACTAATCCTAACAGAAGAACATCGAACCTTGGCTAAAATATTCAACTTTTAGAGTGTCCCAGTGAGGAAAACAGGAAAAAAACGTATTTCAGTTAAAATTAAATTAAAATTTAAATATAACCAATTGATTGATAATCCAATTACTGTTTACACTTTGTAATTTTATCTGAAAAAGTAAAGCGAGGATGCTAATGTTGCCGGAGTTAGTAGCAATTTAAATGCAATTTTTCGACGAATGCAATATGGTGGTCTCACCAAGAATCGAACTTGGATCTAGAGTTTAGGAAACTCCTATTCTATCCATTGAACTATGAGACCATTGACTTTTTACCGGTAAAAAGGGCCACAAATGTAGGCGTTTCCAACTGAAATTGCATGGCTGAGGAACAGAAAATATGACTTACCAATAAATTATATTTTATTAACACGTTTAAGGTTGCACAAGGCTGGTAGCGGTAAATAAAGTCCATGGCCAGGCTTTCATATCTTTTAAATATTTTGATTGCCAGGCATATTCAGGATGGGCTTTATAAAACTTTTCACCAATAAAATCTTCACCGCATGGGTGGCCCATGTGCGCCCAAAATTGCATTTTACCAGCCAATGCAGCAGTGGTTACTTTGCCTTGCACAGCCCCCATAGGGTAATAAGGTGCCAAATCCCATTCCGAACAACCTTTGGCATCTTCATCAATATGGCCACAAATTACACAACGATTATTAGCAGTCATATTATCCAACGCATCATAATGGTCGGCTTCAATTTGTTGGGCGGTAGCTGCATCTAATTTGCCCTTCATATCTACCAATACCAATTGTTCCATTCTGCGCTTACGGGCATTGGGGCTGGTAGTGGCATCGTTTATATTAAAAGTGGTTTCCTCTTTAATTAGTTTTGGATCGCTGGGGAAATTAGAACCAATCATAGCAGTATCCTTACTACGCCATACCCGGTAATCTTTTAAACCCAATTCTAATTTAGCCACCTCATTGGTTTTGGTATCGCCCAATAACCAGTCATTGGCATAACCGCCATTGTTGCCTTTGGTAAATATAGCAATGGCATCATCAATACTGTTGGCATATTGCGCTACTTTCCTGGCTCTTTCAAATTCGGGAATGCCGGTTGTATCAAACCCTAAAAATTGGGTAATGGTGGTTTCGGTAATCAACATACCATTACTGGTAATTACAAAATCATCGCCACTATGGATGAATCCGGGCATGCAATCCATCATAATATGATTACCTTTTTCGGGTACTATATCAGCAATTATATTCCAGTGCTGGCCAATGATATATTCTGTCCAGTTATTATGCCCCATTACAATTTTACCATCTTTGGTATAGCTGCCGGTTGCTATAAATGCGCTACAATTGCCGGGGGCCTTGTTATTGCCACTACCCGGATTTACCTTGTTCATTAATTGGGGCACATAATAAAATGCAAGTTCTTCCGTAGCATTGTAAGCGGTAAGGTCTAAACTATCGTAATGTAAGCCTCTATCGTGCAAGCCAGCCACTATGCCATTGATTTCATCTTTGTATTCCCTGTCTAATTTATCCCATAAAAAATTACGGGCACAGGCTCGGTAAAAGTTCCAGTCTTTTTTGGTCTCATGGGCTAAATAATAAGCAACCGACTGCATGGTGGTATCTATTTCATTGGCCAACAAATAACCATGCTGATAACCGATAACAGCAGGCGAGCCTTCCAAATGCACATATACCCATCCGTTTTTGTTTTCTTTTGAAGCTTTTGCCAGACGTTTGTCGGCAGACGGCGAATGGCAGGCTGTGAATGCAGCCAGACAAAGCAATAGTATTCCTGGTTTCATGTGCATTAATTTTGATAGATGAAAATTAGCAATAAATGATTATAAAAGGGCTGAAAATGTGCTTAAAGCAGCAATTTATACCAAAAAAACAAGAAAAAATTTGTATTCCGCCTCTGTACAATGAGGGTTTTGCTGAGACTTGAATATATTAAAAAAGAGTTTTCTACCTACCTCTTTCAACCCATGTTCACCTCAACATTGCATCAAATTAAAAAAGCATTAAATAATCCTTCTGGCGGGGCAATACCCCGCTTAGCCGCCTAAAACATGTAACTTCCATTTAAATATAAATGTATGAAACAGCTTATCTTCCCCTTTCTGATGGTTTTATTGTGTGTGAGCAATACTCTTTCAGCTCAAAAAGACCATACTTCAGAAATACACCCCACCCTTAATCATATTGCTGTTTATGTTTATAATTTACAAAAACAAGCCGATTTTTACCACGATGTGATGTATTTAGATACCATACCCGAACCGTTTCACGATGGCAGGCATGTGTGGTTTCGCATTGGCCCCCATAGTCAACTACACTTAATTCAGGGAGCTAAATCTATTGTAAACCATGATATTAACTCCCATATATGCTTTACCGTTTCCAATCTAAAAGCATTTATGGAACACTTAAACCAATTGGGGGTAGCCTACCAAAGCTGGACCGGCCAGAAGCATGGTATTACCAAAAGACAGGATGGTGTACAACAAATTTATCTGCAGGATACGGATGGCAATTGGATTGAAGTGAATGACGATCGCTTTTAGGCGCTCATCTATCTCATAAAATCAGGTATACGCTTTGTGCTTTTGCACCCTATCTTTGCAGCCCATAAAAAGCACGTATGAAATTTTATAACCTGATTATTAAATATAGATTCTGGCTGGGTATTGTTGCATTTATTTTAGCCTTTGTAGTAACCATTACCAGTGGGTTTTGGCCGGCATTTGTTTTGTATTTTCTAGGAGTGATTGCCATTTTTACGCATTTCTTCATTGGACCCTTGCGCTTAATTCAGGAACCGATGGAACAGGGCAATGTAGAGGAAGTAGAAAAAATACTGAAATCAATCTGGTTTCCTAACCTTTTATACAAACCGGTTCGCTCTACCTATTTTACCATAAAAGGTAATTTAGCCATGATGAATCAGGATTTTGATACGGCCGAAAAACACCTTAAAAAAAGCAACGATTTGGGTGCCCCCATGCCCGAAGCCGAAGGCGCCAATAAATTACAATTGGGTATGATGGCCATGCAAAAAGGCGATTTAAAACAAGCCGAAACTTATATGCGTGCAGCCATTCGTTTGGGTATTCCCGATAAAGAAAGTGAAGCAGTGGCCTTTTTGGGTATGTGCCAGATTTTTATGAATAAGCGCGAATTCAGGGCTGCCAAAGATTATTTTAGAAAAGCCAAAGCCTGTAAGCCTAAAACCAAACAGGTGGTTGACCAGATTAAAGAAATTGAAAAATATATTTCCCGTATTCCCGGATAAAGGAACTGAATAAAGTTGTTATGCGTGTACGGCAATTCATATCTCATTGCATGAAAAAGCTGCTACTATTGTTTATACTGGCAGGCTTTAGCTTATACACGCTGGTTACCATGCCCAACCATTTTAATGCAGGGCGCAGTTTCATTGCTTTATATAATTATTGCCTGCAGGAAGATGACAATATGAACCTGCTTGAATTTATTGGCGAGAAATTATTGCTGGCAGGGTTTGACCCCACCGAGCAGCAGGAAACACGTTCTGCCAACAATCATCCCTTCCTGCCGGTACCCATTGCTTCTGCCATGGGTTATAATATTTTATTTTATAATCCTATTCAATTTTCTGCTACCATCCATCCTTGTATAGTACAACAAGCCTATACCATTGTAAACAAATTGCACCTGTTGTTATCTGGCTTTCCGGGTGCCATCTTTCATCCTCCATTACCCGTTACCTGCTAAACAATGCAGTTACATTTTATTTAAATACATTCCGGCAATACAAATACTATTGTGGCTAAGAAATACCTTTTTCAGTGCCTAAAACTTTGTAATTCGGGATAATGCCTTACTCACAACGGAGCTGCATTGTTGTAATGTATTGTTTTGTTGATTTAAACTGAATCATCATGCTTCGTATATATTTATTTTGTTTATCCCTGTTTTTATTACAGTCAGTTAAGGCACAACAAACTATAAAGGGTACAGTTAAAGATAGTTCAGGTGCACTGCCACTTACCGGCGTTTCAGTTAGTTTGCCCGAAATAAAAAAAACCACCATAACCGATAGTAGCGGCAATTTTATTTTTGAACTCAATACTTCAGCATTAAGGCAGAAGATACGGTTTAGCCATACCGGTTTTACCACCAAAGATTCGTTAATTCATTTACCGGTTAAAGGTCTTGTTACCATTAGCATTGTACTGAATAACCACACCAATAATTTGGGCGATGTGGTAGTAGCTGCTTCTAAAACCAATTCAAGAATAGAAGATTTACCCACCAGGGTGGAAGTAATTGGTGCTGAAGAAATTGGAGAAGAAACACAAATTAATCCCGGAAATCTACTGGGCCTGTTGGGCGATGTGGCCGGCATTCAGGTACAACAAACCAATGCAGCCACCGGCAATGCCGATTTGCGAATACAGGGCTTACCCGGCAGGTACACACAAATATTGAGAGATGGCATGCCGCTGTTTGGGGGTTATTCCGGTAGTTTTGGACTGTTGCAAATTCCGCCTTTGGACCTTAAACAAGTAGAGTTGATTAAAGGTGCCTCTTCTACTTTATATGGCGGCGGCGCCATTGCCGGAATGATGAACTTAGTATCAAAAACCCCCAATCGTAAACAACCTGAAAATAGTTTTATCATTAACAGAACATCATTATTAGAAAACAATCTCAATGTGTTTTCTTCCGCTCGAAACCATACAACTGGTTATACCCTGTTTGCAGGAGGCAACTTACAACAGGCGGTAGATGTGTACAACAATGGCTTTAGTACCGTACCCGATGTAAAAAGTATCTTTGTGCATCCCCGTGTTTTTCTATACTACAACCCAAACAGTACCCTTATTTTAGGCTATACCTTGAATGCAGAAGACAGGAAGGGTGGTGACATGCAGGTATTAGAAGGGAAGCCCAATGCAACACATCAATTCTTTATTCAAAACAAAAGCTTACGGCATACCCTTGATGCCGATTGGGAAAACACTTTAAATAACGGTGCCCGTTTAAGCCTGAAAGCCACCACCAGCCTCTATAACCGGCAGGCTATTACCGATTTGTTTGGCATGAAGGCACAGCAAAACCTTTGGTATAGCGAGCTGGCATACAGTAAAAAATCGGCACAACATAACTGGATTGCCGGACTCAACTTTAACGGTGATGCATTTATGAAACATCAACCGGATAGTACTTTATTAACCAATGAAAATGGATATACCATTGGCGGATATGTTCAAGACGATTGGAAAATAACACCTGCGTTAACAGCAGAAGCCGGGTTACGAGCCGACCATCATAGCGTTTATGGCAATTTTTTATTGCCGCGTATTTCTTTCATGTATCGCTTGAGCTCTCAATTAACCATGCGTTTAGGTGGTGGCATGGGTTATAAAACCCCCTCTTTATTTTCAGGAGATGTTGATGAACGCGATTACCGTTACTTAGCCGGCTATAAACCCGGCACTGTTGCAGAGAAAAGCACTGGCGCAAACTTCGACATTAATTACAAATGGCGGGGAGAAGAATGGCAATTTACCCTGAATCAGAGTTTTTTTTATACGGCCATTCAGCATCCCTTATTGCTCGATTCGCTCACCAACCCATTGAACATGCACTGGTACAATGCACCGCAAAATATTACCACAACTGGTTTTGAAACCTATTTGCAGGCAAGAGAAGATGAAACCGAATTGTATTTAGGGTATGTATATACCAATACACAAAGAAAATATGATTTGCAGGCACCCAACTTTCCCTTAATAGCCAAACACAAAATTGCCGGATTGGCCAGTTTTGAGGTGGAAGACCATTTTAGGATTGGGATAGAACTGTCTTATACAGGAAAACAATATTTAGAAGATGGCACAAGCACCAGAGATTATATTCTTTCGGCCGCCATGCTCAATTACCGGTACAAAAAAATATCTGTAGTGCTGAATTGTGAAAATCTGTTTAACTTTAAAGAGGGCAATTACGGGCAGTTGGTTTATCCGCCTTATTCCAATCCGGTGTTTAGTGATATCTGGGGACCATTGGAAGGCAGGGTATTCAACTTGTCGCTACAAGTAAAATGGTAAAAACGATGAAAGTGACTTTTGTCATGTTTCTAACCAAACAAACAATATAATTTTATATCTGCATGAAAGGTACCTGGCTGAAGCTTTTATTGGTTTGTATAATTTGTGCATTATTGGCTTGGGGTGTAGCGGGAATTATTCAGGCACTTTTGCCGGATACTTAAACTGGTAATTATATCATGTTTCAATCAAATTGTTCAAATATTTAAACAACAAATACAAGTATATGAAAAAAAACATGGGCGGTGCTGACCGCATTATTCGCGTAATACTGGCCATTGTATTTGCCATATTGTATTTTACGCAAACCGTAACAGGCACATTAGGAATTATTTTATTGGTTTTGGGTGCAGTTTTTCTGGCTACCTCATTTATTTCGTTTTGCCCCTTATATACCATTTTTGGTATTAAAACCTGTAAGGTAGAACCAAAGAAATAGCTACGAGTAAATTTGTTTATTGTGCTTTGTTTACTGAATAACCCGGATGGTTTTCCACCCGGGTTTTATTTATGCTGTATGTGTTAATAATGCCGCAGCTGCCGAGTCAGTAAACCAGTGCAGGCTGCCTTTGGGGCGAATAATTTGTGAAGGGTATTGATGCACATTTACAGGCCCTTCCAGCACCGCTTTTAAAGCAGTTGCTTTATTGGCACCCGTGGTAATAAATGCCACCTGCGCCGATTGATTGACAATGGGTGCTGTTAATGTAATACGGTACATTTGCTGCGCCTCCAGCCATAAATGGGTAGCCCATTTTTTTGTTTCATCTATGACCGCCGTTCCGGGAAATAGCGACAAGGTGTGTCCGTCATCTCCCATTCCCAACAAAACCAGATCAAAACTAAAGGGCTGCTCGTTAAAATATTGATGTAAAATTTTTTCATAGGCTGCAGCAGAAGCTTCGGGTGTAATATGTTCCGTTTGCATGATATGAATCTGCTCCGGCTGAACGGGTACATGATTTAACAAGGTATCAAAAGCCATTTTTGCATTGTTCCGCTCATCATTAAAAGGCACAAAACGTTCATCACCAAAAAAGAAATGCAGTTTTGACCAGTCAATTTCATGACGATAAGCATCTGATGCAAGCAATAGGTGCAAACTTTTAGGCGTATTGCCACCCGATAATGCAAGGGTAAACCGATCTTGTTGTTTTAAAGTATTGGCAATTAAATCAACCATCCAATTGGTAACGGCATGCATCAATGCATCAGCATTGGGTTCTATATGTAAGGACATTTCATCTATTTTAAATATCAACAATTCTTATTTACAACAAGGGTACCACGTTGGTTTTACCCATTCAACTTAGCAACAAATGTAATGATCGCTTAAAATATCCCGCTTCCACAAATTATTCTTTGTGTGGCAAGGGCAAGGTAATCCAGTTATGGCCATCTCTTGCTATCAGGGCTTCGGCATCTTCAGGCCCCCAGCTATCGGGGCTATAGTTCGGAAAATCAACCGGTGGCCTGATTTGCCAGGCTTCCAAAATAGGCATAATAATTTTCCAGGCAGCTTCTACCTGATCATCGCGCATAAACAGGGTAGCGTTACCCTGCATTACATCCAGCAAAAGGGTTTCATAGGCTTCGGGTTCGTGTCCATCGTATGCATCTGCATAGCTGAAAATCATATCCACCGGATTCAGTGTTATATCCTGTCCAGGCTTTTTGGCCTGAAAACGCAGCCGGATATCCATATTGGGTTGTATGCTGATGGTTAAACGGTTGGGGCGCCAGGTTTCTGCGGCTTCCGGCGGAAAAGCAAATTTGGGCGCCTGTTTAAACTGAATGGTAATAATAGTGGTTTTTTCATGCAGGTATTTACCGGTGCGTACATAAAAAGGAACATCCTGCCAACGCCAATTGTCTATAAAAAACTTAACAGCAGCAAAAGTTTCAACGTTTGAGTTAAGGCTTACATTTTGTTCTTCTCTATATCCTTTTACTTCTTTACCCTTCATCCAACCGGCACTGTACTGGCCACGCACGGCATGTTCATGCGCCTGCTCTTTGGTAATTTTACGAATGGCATTCAATACATCAACTTTCTTATTCCTTATTTCATTGGCATCAAAACTAACCGGAGCTTCCATTGCAATCATGCAAATTAATTGCAGTATATGGTTTTGTACCATATCGCGCAGGGCACCGCTTTTTTCATAATAACCGCCACGTTCTTCCACACCAACGGTCTCGGCATTGGTAATTTGAACATGGTCAATATAATTTCGGTTCCAAATAGGTTCAAACAAGGCATTGGCAAACCGAAAAGCCAAAATGTTTTGTACAGTTTCTTTTCCGAGATAGTGGTCAATACGATAAATCTGCTCTTCTTTAAACATGCTTTTCAATAAAGCATTCAAGTCGTGCGCACTTTGTAGATCGTGGCCAAAAGGTTTTTCAATTACAATACGCACACAATTGGCAATATTGCTCATCTCTAATTTTCCTAAACTAGTAGCAATATCGGGTACCAATTGCGGAGCCACAGCCAGATAAAAAACCACCTGTGGTTTTACATTCCACTCTTTATTTTTAACACCCACAAAATCACTTAATTTATTATAGGATGATGCATCTTCCCCATCCATAGCAATATAATGAATGTTCTGGCTAAACTCATTCCAATGCTGTTCGGATTTTGGGTCATCTTTACTTCGGCTAAACAAATCAATACCTTTCCATAACCTTTCTCTAAAATTTTCGTTGGTATAAGCAGTACGACCTAGCCCAACAATGGCAAATTGATTAGGCATATAGCCATCTAAAAAAAGGTTGTATAATGCAGGAGAAAGTTTACGCTGATTTAAATCGCCGCTACCGCCAAAAATAAAAACAACGGTTGGCGGGGGAAGATGATTTTCTGTTGGCATAAATATCGTGTTATAAATAATTTAAATAGATCAAATAGGTGCAGAAGGATTAATCCCACTGTGTATGAAAGGTACCGGGTTTATCAATACGTTGATAAGTATGGGCTCCAAACAAATCACGTTGTGCCTGTATTAAGTTTACCGGCATGTTTCCGTCGGTATACGCATCCAAATAACCCAATGCGCTCATTAAACCGGTTACTGCAATTTTGCTTTGTACGGCCTGTACAATTACATTGCGCAAAGCAGTTTCTTTCAATTGCAAGAGTTTCGCCAATTGCTGATCTAATAAAATGTTGGCTAAATCAGCATTGTTTTGATAGGCTGTATAAAAATCTTCTAACAATAAAGAGCGAATAATACAGCCGCCACGCCAAATTTTTACTACATCTTTTAAAGGAATATCCATATTATAAACGGATGAAGCCTTGTGTAACATGGCTAATCCCTGTGCATAACAAATCATTATAGCAGCCTGTAAGGCATGACCTAATTGCTCAATAAATGCGGCTTTGTCTGCAGTAATTTTTTTACGCTCAGGTTGGTACAATGCCTCTGCTGCAATACGCTCCTCTTTATATACTGAAATATCTCTGAATGCTACCGCAATATCAATAGTAGGAATACTAATGGGCAGGTTCATAGCTTCCTGACTGGTCCATTTTCCGGTACCTTTAGAACCCGCTTTGTCTAAAATAACATCTACCAGGTCTTTCCCGGTTTCCGGGTCTTTTTGTAAAAAAATTTGTGCAGAAATTTCAATTAAAAAACTTTTCAATTCCCCTTCATTCCATTTGGCAAATACCTGATGCATTTCAGCATTGGATAAGCTCAATCCGGTTCTTAGCACATCATACACCTCACTAATTAATTGCATAATGGCATATTCTATACCGTTATGTACCATTTTTACATAGTGGCCGGCGGCATCTTTACCCATATAAGCTACACAAGGTTCACCATTTACTTTAGCAGCCACCGCTTCTAATAAAGGTTGCAGGTTTTTCCAGGCAGCCACATCACCACCGGGCATTATGCTGGGGCCAAAACGGGCACCTTTTTCACCACCCGAAACACCCATCCCTACAAAGTGCATTTGTTTGCTTTGCATATAAGTTGTTCTGCGTAAAGTATCTTCAAAAAAAGAATTACCCCCATCAATTACAATATCGCCGGGTTGTAATAAAGGCAATAAACTTTCTATTACATCATCTACGGGTTTGCCTGCAGGTACCAGCATCATTATTTTACGAGGCTGCTCTATCTGTTGCACCATTTCCTGTAAACTACTAACGGCCTTAACTTTATGTTGTGGGGTTGATTCATTGAGCAATGCGGCTCCTTTTTGTTCATCTTTATCAAAACCAATAACAGAATAGCCATGATCGGCTAAGTTCAACAACAAATTACGGCCCATAGTGCCTAAGCCAATCATGCCAAAATGAAATAAATTATTGCTCATATTATATCAATTGAAGCTGCAAATTATACAATAACCTTTTAAATAGCTGAAATGGCATGTTACAATTAACTTATTTCGACAATCGCAATCGATTGCTTACAATACTTTTACAAAAAATATATTGCCATGAGTCAACTTGTAAATGAATTTAATGACTATCGTTTAAAAATGAATGAAGTCATTCTGAGTAAAAACAACCTGGTTTTAAAAAGATTATGGAATTTAGATACCAATACCTATGAACCCGGTGTATTGGATGCCGCCACCAAAGAAATGCTGGGTTTGGTAGCCAGTATGGTTTTACGTTGCGATGATTGTATTAAATACCATTTGGGCAAATGCAAAGAATTGGGTATTGGTACCGAAGCCATTTATGAAGTATTTGCCATTGCCAATATTGTGGGTGGTACGATTGTAATACCCCATACCCGCCGTGGGGCCGAATATTGGGAGGAGTTACAAAAAATTTAGAACAGCAGCGGGAAGAATTACGTAAATTCGCTAACCCATTTATTGAAATAAATTATAAGCCATGAGCGAAGTTGTAGCCACAGCTACCTTAACAGCCAAAGATTTTGCCACCGACCAAGAAGTACGCTGGTGCCCCGGTTGCGGCGATTATTCTATTTTAGCACAGGTACAAAAAGTAATGCCCACATTAGGCATTCCCAAAGAAAATTTTGCCATTATTTCGGGAATTGGATGTAGCAGCCGTTTTCCTTATTATATGAATACGTTTGGTATGCACTCCATTCACGGACGAGCAACAGCCATTGCAAGTGGCCTGAAAGCAGCAAGGCCTGATTTAAGTGTATGGATTATTAGCGGTGATGGCGATAGCTTAAGTATTGGCGGAAACCATACCATTCATTTATTGCGCCGCAATTTTGATGTAAATATGCTGGTATTCAATAACCAGATTTATGGTTTAACCAAAGGGCAATACTCGCCCACATCAGAAGAGCATAAAATTACCAAATCAACCCCTTATGGCAGTATTGACCACCCGTTTAACCCGCTGGCATTAGCCTTAGGTGCGGATGGTACTTTTATTGCCCGCAGTATGGACCGCGACCCCAAACACCTGCAGCAAACTTTATTACGCGCTGCGGCACACAAGGGCACTTCATTTGTAGAAATATATCAAAATTGTAATATTTTCAATGATGGTGCTTTTGAACTTTTTACCGAAAAAGCTACTAAATTAGAAGAAGGCTTATACTTAGAACAAGGCAAACCACTGATTTTTGGTGCTGCACAAAACAAAGGTATTCGCTTAAACGGATTACAGCCCGAGGTAGTTGAATTAAGTGCTGAATATACTGCCGATGATTTGTGGATACATGATGAACACGATTTTTACAAAGCACAAATTCTGGTACGTATGTTTGATGATCCACATAAAACCAGTAATCATTTTCCCCGTCCGTTTGGTGTGTTTTATGAAACCAACCGGCCTTGTTATGAAGAAGTAATGGCCATGCAAATTGAAGAAGTAGTGACCTCAAAAGGCAAAGGCGATTTAGATAAACTGCTAAGGGGACGTGAGGTATGGGAAATTGCTTAATTCATGCATGATACATATACAACAAAAAGCCATCACAGTTAGTAATGATGGCTTTTTTATTGCGAGGAGCTATTGTTTATGTTAACGTAATATCCACCGGAAATTAATGGCCATATTATTAAAAAAATTACCCGAAGTAACGGTACTGTTGAAATTAAAAGAGTTAGAATAACTGGATTGATTAACACCATTAAACGGAGGATATACATATTTCTGATGCCAAAAATTCGCTACTAAGAAATTAGGTAGCGATATGTCCACCAAAAAATTTCTTTTAATAAAATAAGCAATACCGGGATAGCCAAATACCTTAACTGAATAGCCATTAAGTTCAAAGTAAGGATAAGTGCCGGATAATGAACCTGAGGCTACATTTTTAGTTTTATTGATGGCACCGGATAAACCCACATCATAAAATAAACTCCACTTGGCATGAATGGGAATGTATTTTCTTCTAAACAAGTCTAATTCGGCAGAATTACTCTTTTGACGAGTGTAATCATTTGACGTTATGCCATAATTTTTATAAATACTGTAATTATACCCTATCGTTATGCCAAATCCTTCAGTAGCTGTTTTCATTTTTATCCAATTCAATCCCAAACCAAAGCCCTGAGTGTTACTAGAATTAGTGACAACAGTTGAATTTTCATTGACAGTTTTGTATGAAGAAATGTTGAGCGATGGCCCGATTAATTGATTACCAGCCGATAATTGCGACCAACAGGCAACATACACAAAAACAAAAAAAATGAGCAGGAGTAATTTTCTTTTCATATTAAAGTATATTGATGAACATTAAAATTAATGCATCAATATACAAACAATTGTTAATAAGAACAACTAAAAGGTTAAACTTTTTTTAATATACTTAGCTGCACTATGACTGGCTGAATTCGAGCCGTTGCTGCATATAGGGTGCAGCGTTTTGGTAAATACGTTCTAATTTCCAGTTATACCAGGTTTTTGGAGCCGTTTTTTTCATCACCGTATCAATGGTGCGCATGCCAAATAAATTCCATACACCTTTGGCCTTACCTAATAAAGAAGGTTGCAGTGCGCGAAGGCTCATGGCAAAACCACTTTCTAAATATTCCATGTGGTGCCAGTAGCCTGAAGGCATAAATAAAGTATCGCCATGTTCTAATATTATTTCATAACCTTTTGCCTGTTTTAAAGCAGGGAAAGCCACATAATCAGGTAGTCCTTTATATTTGTAATAATTGCTAAAATCTGCCAGACTCAATACTTCAAAAGGTTTGCGGTATAATTTGTGTTGTTCTTCATAAGGAAATAATAATACCCGCTTTCTTCCCATAAACTGGGTGTGGAGAATATGGCTTAAGTCAATGTCAAAATGCATATGTGTAATAGAGCCTTCACCTCCGGTAAACAACATGGGATATTTTTTTACAAAACCCTTCATTAAATAATCAGGCCATGAAAAATCGTTTATTAATTGGGGTGCATGTTCAAAAATATTGAATAAAAAAATACGCCATCCTGCCGGGCCTTTGCGAATCATTTCAATGTATTCACCAAAAGTTTTGTAATCATCGGCTGTATTAATAGGGGTATAAGCATCGCTTTTTACATTGTTGTACAAAGCCACTTTATGCCCCCCTATTAGTTCATTAAAATAATCCCAGTTCCATTTTTGTAAAGCAGGCCATTGCCGGCTTAAGTTTTTAATCACCAACGGTTTCAAAGGCCGGAAATACTGTTGCTGAAAATCATTACCTGAAATATCAGCTACTACATCTACTTTTTGTAACTGCATACACAAAATTTAACTGCAAAAATAAGTGCAAATTCATATTTCATTCTATATCAAGTGTATTTGTTACAGATGGTTAAATACATACATCAAAAAGCATCATTAAAAAGAATGAAAATGCAGGCAGCACAATACTACGCTTGCAAATATTACATAGCATTGCTTTCACTTTATAATTGCTTTTGTACCTTTCAGTATGCTAATAAAAGTACACCCGGTTAATCCTGATCCGCGGCATCTGAATATCATTAAAGAATGTTTATTAGATGGCGGCGTAATTGTATACCCTACCGATACGATTTATGGGTTGGGTTGTGATATATTTCAGCACAAGGCCATTGAACGCATTGCACGAATAAAGCATATTGACCCGCAAAAGGCGCAACTAAGCTTTGTATGTTACGATTTAAGCGATTTAAGCAAATACACCAAGAGCATTGATACGCCTTTATACCGAATTTTAAAAAAATATTTACCCGGGCCTTATACTTTTATTTTACCGGCCAGTAAACAAGTACCTAAAATTTTACAAAGCAAAAAAAATACCATCGGATTAAGAATACCCAATCACCACATTGCATTATCAATAGTACATCAATTATCGCATCCGCTGCTCAGCGCCTCTTTACCCGGCGAGCAGGTAGAAGAATACACTGACCCGGAACTCATTCACACCAATTTTGAAAAATTAGTAGATATTGTGGTGGATGGAGGTATTGGTGGAATGGTACCCTCAACTGTTATTGATTGCACCCATAGTACTTATGAAATTATTAGAATGGGGGCCGGTGAATGGATGGAGTAAGTTTATGGCGCTATGGCAAAACTTTGCCGATGATACCTGCACAAGCCATATTGCTGAATAGCCATGCGGTGTTCGGCCGTTCCGTAACCTTTATTTTTTTGCCAGTTATAATGTGGAAACTGCTGATGCAACTGTTGCATATAAGCATCGCGATGCGTTTTTGCCAAAATACTGGCTGCTGCAATGGCCGCATATTTACCATCGCCTTTTATAATACAATGATGTGCAATACCCAAATAGGGTTTAAAGCGGTTACCATCTATTAATAAAAGATCAGGTTTTACTGCAAGCCCATCAATTGCCTTATGCATGGCCATATAGGTAGCTTGCAAAATATTGATACGGTCAATTTCTTCATGGCTAACCATGGCAACAGCCCAGGCAATGGCTTGTTGTTCAATGATACAGCGCAATTGATTTCTGTTGGCGGCTGTAACCTGCTTACTGTCGTTTAATAACGGATGATAAAAGCTTGCGGGCAAAATCACTGCAGCCGCACACACCGGCCCTGCATAACAACCCCTGCCAGCTTCATCGCATCCGGCTTCGTATAAACCATTGGGATAAAATGCATTAATTAACATATTGTACGATGGATCCTGAACAAAAATGCGAATCTTTTCACAAAAAATAAATAATTCTGTCCGGGTAATACCTTTGCGGCATTCGCCATTATAAATAAAGCTGTGTATGCAGGAAGAAAAATCGCGTATGCTGGTATCAAACTGGTTATTTCTGGGTGTAGCAATGTTAATTATTCAAGTTATTTTAGGAGGTGTAACCCGATTAACGGGCTCCGGGTTATCCATTACAGAATGGGATCCCATCATGGGCTTCTTGCCCCCATTGAATGAAGGCGGGTGGCAGCATGCTTTTCATCAGTACCAGCAAATTGCTCAGTTCAAATACATGAATTTCGATTTTACACTCAGCGATTTCAAACATATCTTTTTCTGGGAATGGTTTCATCGGCTCTGGGCAAGAAGTATTGGAGTAGTATTTTTAATTCCTTTCGTTTATTTCATCATCAAAAAACATATCAAACCCTGGATGATTCAGCCACTGATTGGTTTGTTTTTATTGGGTGCCATGCAGGGATTAATTGGATGGATTATGGTGAAAAGTGGATTAAACGATGAAAATTTATATGTAAACCATATAAAATTAGCTGTTCATTTTGTTGCAGCGATGGTGTTAATTGCTTATACCCTTTTGTTTGCTTTAATGATACGGGTACCTCAAACCCAAAAAGTTGCCAACCCTTCTCTAAAAAAGTTCACCGTTTTGATTATTGTAGTATTGTTTATACAAATAATGTATGGTGCCTTTATGGCGGGTTTAAAAGCAGCCAGCGCTGCACCTACCTGGCCAACCATTAATGGTATGTGGTTGCCCGATGCATTTTGGAAAGAAAGTATAACTCAAAATTTATTCTTCAATAAAATTACCATCCATTTTATACACCGAACATTAGCGTATATTATTTTAATACTGCTTATTAGCTGGTATCGTAAAGCTTCGCAAGTAAAACAATCAGATTGGTTGAATGTAACCAAAAAACTTTCCATTGCTTTGGTTGCCTTACAAGTATTGTTAGGCATTGCAGCTATTTTAACAAGCCCCGGTATTGTATTAGGCAAATTTGGTTTGTTTGAATGGCTGGCTGAATTACATCAGGTTGTAGGCATGCTGCTTTTATTATCGATGATTACTAATGCATATTTATTGCTGTTTAAAAAAACAAACAACACATAAGATAACAGCTTCAACTATTTTTTATTTTTATTGATTGCAGTTAACTTTATAAGCAATATCCCAATTTATTGCAGCCATATTAGTGTAATGAAAAGATTGCTGCATGGTTGATATGGTTTACAAAGCTTATACACAACCGAATGAAAAAATATTTTTTAGGCTTTTGGTATTCATTACCTGTACAGCTTTTTTTACTGCATTTTAGAAAGTACCAGATTTTGCTGCTATTCTGGTATATTCTTTTTGCTACCATAGCCGGTTATTTCATGGAAAATTTTGGCGCTAACTCACTCTATCTGGCACCTGAATATTTTGATAAAGTAAATCCTGTTAGCGCCGCTATTGTGGGTTTTGCTATTGGCATTTTTATTATGAGCTGGAATATTACTACATTTATTTTAAATGCCCGATATGTTAAATTTTTAGCAACTACAGCCTCTCCATTTTTAAAATATTGCATCAACAATGCTGTGCTGCCATTGCTGTTTTTAGTGTTTTATTTAATTAGAGGATTGCAATATGCCCAACAACAACAACTGCAAAGTTTAGGCGATACGCTATTTACCGTTGCCGGTTTTACCGGTGGTTTATTTTTATCTATTCTGTTTGCATTTGTTTATTTTTTTAGTGCCGACAAAACCATTTATTACACCATTAAAAAAGGTATATCAGATGCCAACAAGCGGTATAATTCTATTATCAACGACAAGCCATTGCCGCAGGCTAAATCAGAAATGCGGGTTGATTGGTTTTTGAGCGCCAGCTTTAAATTACGCAGGCCTCGCGATATTAGGCACTATAATGAATCGTTTTTAGATGATGTATTTTCCAAACACCATATTGCTGCTGTAATTGCCATTCTCATTGCTTTTATTTTTTTAATTATTTTAGGTTTTAGTGCCGATACCCGATTGTTTCAAATACCTGCTGCAGCCAGCATTTCAGTACTATTTGCCGTATTAATTGCTGTTTCGGGAGCAGTGTCGCTTTTTTTTAAAAGCTGGAGTATTCCACTCATTATTATTATTTATTTAATCTTGAATTATTTTTACCAGGCCGGTATTATAGACCCCAGAAACAAAGCTTATGGATTAAATTATGATAATAAAACAGAAAGACCGGTATATGATGCAGTTGCAGTTAAACAATTGGCATCTGATAGTGCAATGCTGACCGATAAAGCATATTATTTATCCATCTTAAATAAATGGAAAGCACGGCAATCTGAGGAAAAACCAATCATGTATATCATCAATACCAGTGGTGGGGGTTTAAGAAGTGCAGTATTTACCATGAACACCTTACAAAAACTAGACAGTGTTTTACAAGGCCATCTTATGCAGCATACTTTATTCATTAACGGAGCTTCCGGCGGATTATTGGGCGCAGCATATTTTAGAGAATTGTATTATCAAAAAATCATCGGCAATAAAAATATTCATTTGCACGATACAAAATATGTAGATGATGTTGCCAAAGATTTATTAAATCCGCTTTTTTCTTCTTTTGTTACACGTGACATTATTGGGCCGGTACAAAAATTTAAATATGAAGGATTTGAATATATTAAAGACCGCGGCTACGCCTTTGAAGAAAAATTGAACGAGAACACACATGGACTGTTAGATAAAAACATTCATGCTTATGCGGCCCCAGAAGCTTCTGCCACTATTCCCATCATGTTCTTTAACTCCACCATCAGCCGCGATGCAAGAAACATGATAGTGGCCACCCACCCTGCCCGATTTTTAATGCGCCCCCTGCCCGATTCTTCGCACCTCACGGCTTACGATTCAGATGCTATTGATTTTAATAGTTTTTTCAAACAGCAAAACAGCGACAGCCTGCGCGTTTTATCGGCACTGAGAATGAATGCAACCTTCCCATTTGTTCTGCCGAATGTATGGTTGCCCTCTCAACCTATTATTGATGTAATGGATGCCGGCCTTCGCGATAATTTTGGACAGGAATTAACACTCCGCTTTTTGAATGTATTTAAAGACTGGTTAAAAGAAAACACCAGAAAGGTGATAATTATACAATTGCGTGATAGAAGTATTGATGATTGGGAAAACCCATACGATAATACCAGTTTGTTAAGCATGCTCACCAAACCTTTGCTATTGCTTCAATACAACTGGTTTAGGCTACAGGATTATTATCAGCACGATGCATTGAATTATTTTGCAGATGGATACGGTTCACATTTTTATACCGTTTCTTTTCAATACCTCGCTTCCAAAAAAGATGCGGCTGCTACATTAAATTTTCACCTCACTGCTGCTGAAAAGAAAAGTGTGATTGATGCTTTTGATAACAAAGTAAACTTGCAGGCACTGCATTTTCTTATGAAAGAAAGCCACGACTTACAATAAATTGCCCACAAAAAACAGCACAAAACTTTATGTTTGTATGCATATTGAAATAATGATTGGGAAGTAGGAAGCTTAATTTTTTTCGGTAGAAACATATTGCAACCAATCTTTTATACCCAGTACAATTTGTCTGGCTACTGCAGTTCGGAAGGCAGGGCTTTTAATTTTAGCCTCATCGCTTTTATTGCTTAAGAAGGCAATTTCAACCAAACAGTTCACAAAATCGGTGGGGGCATTTAAAGCAAAATTAAAACTGCCTACATTGCCAAACTCGTTCATTTTAATAGCGGCAATCCGTTTTAAAATGAATTGGCTGAGTGGTCTGAAACCAATGTGCTTATAATAGGTGCTTGCGCCATTCACACTGGCATCATCTGCCGAATTTAAATGCAGACTAATCAACACATCTGGATTTTTTTGTTGCAAAAACAATACCCTGTCTTTATTATCGAAGGTAGTATCGTTGGTTCTTGTCATCATTACTTTTGCATGTGCCAGTTTTAACTGTTTTCCTAATTCTTTGGCAAATAACAATGTATAATTTTTTTCTACTAACCCATACACATTTCCGCTGGCTCCTTCATTGGTTCCGCCATGCCCGGCATCAACAGCAAAAGTTAAATGCGATAAACCAACGATATTGGGCTGACGTTTAACTTTAATTATCAGTTTATTTCCTTCATACCCAATGGTATAACCCCAATGCTGTGCATGTTGTAACTGTATGGTAACTTCCAGCACATCATTTTCTATTTGATGGTAATATAAATTTTTAATTTCCTTCAGCGATTGCATCTGTGTGATCCAGTTGGTATTGCTTTGCACGCCATACAGATTAATTTTTATGGCAGCAGGATTTACTTCCATGTAGGAAGTATAAGGCACTTTCTCATTTAAATGAATGGTTACGATATCATAACAGCTATCAGTACCCCAGGCTTTCCACGATCCGCTGAGCACGGGTTTAGCTGTTTGCAATGCAGTATCACGTTGTATCATTGCAGTATCAATCAATGCTGTATGAAATTGCGACAATTGTAATTGATAAAATTTTTTAGGCCGGCCAATGATTTTACAAACCACACCGGTATCAATATAGCCCATGACGGCACCTCCTAATCGGTCGGCTCCTTCGCCATACAACAGTGCAGGCAATTTACCTGTGGTTTTGCCCCACCAAATAGAATTTTTTTTAACAATTACATTGGATTGTTCTGCTTTTTGATGATTGGATTGGCTACAGGCAGTAAATACTACAAAGAGAATGGGACAAATCAGGCAATATTTCATCTTACGGTAATTTATAGAAAAGAGAAAACAGTAAAAATTTAGATTTCACGATTTTTTCCGTAAATGAAAATACCAATAATTCAGCATAGAAATGATGGTGTCAGTTCTAGGTTAATCATATCTTCTAAAGTGGCGGGGAAGCCAAAATTCACGGAAGCCCAGAATAAAGGTTACCTGAAGATAATTTTCTTTCACTAAACCGTTAATGGTAGTTCCGCGAACCCCACCTTCTAAATTCACCTGAACAGAAAGTGTACTACGTAAGGCATTAAAGCCGGTACCCAGGGTACCTCCAATATTATCAATTTGCTGTCCGGCTATATTCACATAAGATTTTCCATAGAAAAAGCCGGCCTGAAAAAAGCTTTTCTCTGCAGTAATATCTCTGAATTTTGCTTTTTTGCTGTATTCAAAACCAACATTTACCCGATTGCTGTTTACCAGATTATAAGAAAGCCCGCTGTAATTTAATTTACGCCAATCCTGATAAGTATAATCGGCAGCAAAAGTGTAATCGTCTTTATAAGTAAGGGCAATACCAGCCGTGTACATATCCGGAAGCGTAAAAGTACCAATATTGTATTGCGGATTATCTATTAGTGTTGTGGTGCCATCGGTTACATTCAATGAAGTTAAACTGTTTAATTTGGTTTGCATAGAACCAGATGCACCTAATGCCACTTTCCATTTTTTGCCAATTTTGGTTCGGTATTGCACCCCTAATTTTAAATATGGGTTATTGAGATAGGTATTTTTTGTGGTAACTAGGTTACTATCTAAACCAGTTCCGGAAATTGTTTCTGTTTGGCCCAATTGTCCAAACAAATAAGAGGCTTGTAAGCCAACCGAAAAATGGTCGGAAAATTTATAGCTGTTGGTAATATAAAATAAATTGGTACTTCCAGTTCCAGTATAATAAGCCGGGAAAGTTTGTTGTGTGCCCTGAATTACTTTATTGGAATAAAAAGAGTAGTTAGCGGTACTAAATGGAGTTAACCCAAAGCCGATAGCCCATTTGGGTCTTACTTTTATAGCCATAGCAATTCTCTTAAATTGAATATCAGCACTTTGGTTATTGTTCACCAAATCAATAGGCTGTCCGGTATAAGAAACACCCCTGTAGCGGGCAGCTATTTCAAAATTAAAAAAATGCTCATCCAACATACTTAATGAAGCCGGGTTAGCCATATACATGGTTCTGCCACCAGATAGCGCCACACCTGCATGCCCCATACCGGATGTACGGTCTAAATAACTTTGTTCCAAATCGCCAATACCAATGATAGAGTAAGGAGAATTGTTGTTTTGCGCAACCGCTTTACTACACAAGGTTGTAAAAGTAAAAACAAGTAGTAATATATAAAGGTCAATTTTCTTCATTCTAAACAATTAGTATGATTTTACAGATGCGTAATAAAGGTCTAATTCAATTTGGCAGTTAATATTTGGATAAAACCTATCACCTGCTACTAATCTTGCAAATTGAGATTGAAATGCCGGATTGGGAGGTGTAAGCAATAATCCGGATTGATAATAGGGATATTCAGGATCCGCCAAGATACTTTTAACATAATTGGTTAAATCGTAGGTATAATAACTTTTACCACTAAAATAATCGGTAACCAGATTGCCATACTGCACACCAGCGCCGGCTCCTGGCGTTGCTACCTGTGTTAAATCCTGCCCCAATTGGTTTAAAATGGTGGTGGTGGAAAGCCTTAATTGTGGTGGCAAAAAATATAAAGGACTGTAACTGTTTGCAACCGGACGAATAATGAGCTGCGCTTTTAAGAATTTAGCATAATAAGGCAGTTTTTGTACATCCTGAATATTCGGGAAACGAATTTTTATCATGGTATTGGAAATAGGCTGGGAGAAAGCCATATTACCTGCCTGAGTACTCTTAATAATATTTACTTTTCCGGGTTGATTCAATCCACCCAAATTTTGCAATGCCGTTCCGGTTCTGTCTGCTGTAACATGAATAAAATGCAAGTTTCTGTTCACTAATGGAAAAGCCAATCGGGCACTGTCTTTATTTAAATTCGGATTGTGATAGGCTAAAAACACAGTAGCAGAATCTGCACAGGTATATACTGCATGGCTGTTACTGTTTGAGGCAATACGTAATCCATAAAAATAGCTGAGAAAATTAGAGGTACTCTGTAAATCTAAACTGGCTGTTTTTATTTTATTAAAAAGTTCCTGCCCCATGGCATCATCTAATTTTATATGAATGGAATCATCCACAGTTGGGCGAATATAGGCATCGGTAGTACCTAAGGGTTTTGGAAATACCGCAAAACTGTTTTTACTATATAATATACTACCCGGATCGCCATAAAAGGAGGGCGGGATAATAGGCTCTGAAAGGCGGGATACCTGAATATGAATGGGCTGCGTGGTATCGCCATAAAATGTTTTACGCAGTTTTAAGGTAATATACAACGAATCATAAATGGACTTTACATAATCAGTAGCTTTGGTGGTAGGTGGTGCAATTTCATAAAAAGTTTGCGCATCTAACCTGCCAAAATAAGGGTCGGTATAACCCCCAAAAACAGTAACACCTGTTGAGCCGGTTGAAAAAGAATCGATATATACAGTCGAAATTTCAGTATTAAAAGTATCAGTCATGATAATTTGGGTAAGTGTATTGTCTAATAACTGACTACTAAAATTAATATCTGCCCTTTTGCAGGCATTCAATAAAACAATAGAAGCAAGGGTAAAGAATAAAATAAGTAGTTTCTTAAGCATTATGTATGGTCTTATCTCAATTAAAAAGGGTTTTAGAAACCGGTTTTAGAATACAATATATTATAAGCTGCAACCTGTTATAAAATTGTTAGCAGCATGCATAATTTACAAATATACAGCTACAACATTTGCAAACGTGCTTACAACTCATATAATCAAAACATTTAGAACGCAAGGTTACAAAACATAAGAGCAGCCAAAACAAAAAGACTTGTTAAATCAATTATTTTACACTAAAAAAAGCCCATTCAAAAACTTGACCATACCAGTATTATTCACTTATCTTTGAAAACTTAAAGAAAACCAGTTTTAACTTTTTAAAGTACACTCACCCTTAATTTTAGAAAAAATTAAACGTCAATGAAGCAAATTAAGTATTTCTTTTTCTTACCCGCCAGCTTGGTATTACTGCTTATTTCCTGTGCCAGAACCGTATTAGACCCCACTCAAAGTAGTGGTAACTGGGTATTATCTCCCAACGACTTTGTGGGCGACCAGCGCACTGCTGCCTGTTCCTTTACTGTTGGAAATGTGGCTTATATTGGAACCGGATACAACTTAGCCAAAAACATTAGGTATTCCGATTTATATTCTTTTGATCCTACCAAAGGCGCCAATGGTAGCTGGACGCAATTGGCCAATGCTCCTGCTAATTTTACCCCCAGAAGCAATGCCGTTGCTTTTGCGGTTGGTACCAATGGTTATATTACCACCGGTCAGGATAATTTCAATAACTTTTTAAATGATACCTGGCAATACAATACAACCACCAATACCTGGGCTCAAAAAGCAAGTTTTGCTGGCACCCCCCGTATTGATGCACTGGCCTTTTCAATTGGCAACTTAGGTTATTTATTGTGTGGTTATGATGGTGGCTCTAATAAAAAAGATTCTTGGCAATACAATCCTAACGCTGATTCCTGGACTTTAACTGCTACTCAGTTTACCGGTAGCAAACGCCAGGGCGGTATTGTGTTTGTTTATAAAAACAAGGCTTATATTGTAACCGGAAACAATAATGGAGAAGTGAACGACTTTACTGTATTTGACCCATCCAACACCGCTAACCCATGGAATCAGTTACGCCCCATTACCAATGTAAGTGCTGATACTTATGATGATTTGTATACCAATATTATTCGCGACCACGGTGTAGGATTTGTGTTAGGCGATTCTGCTTACATCACAACCGGACAAAATGGTGGCTATAACATTAGTACCTGGGGTTATGATTTTGTAAACGATTTATGGTTCCAAAAAACCAATTTTGAAAGAGCTGGTCGTTCAGGCGCCATCGGTTTTTCTGTTGCAGGTAGGGCTTTTGTTACCACAGGTTCAGGTGGTTCAGCTTATTATGACGACTTAAACGAATGGTTACCTTATCAACCTTATAACCCAAATGATTAAAAAGTATTGGGTATATATTTTATTTGGGATAGCTGTTTTTCTTTTTGTGGTAACAGGCATCTTGGAAAAAAACAAAAAATCTAAAGTGCCCCAAATAACCTATAAAACTTATTACTCAGATAGTTTGCAGTGGGGCTATGATATTTTTGTGAACAATGAATTGCGCTTTCACCAAAATATTATACCCGGCGCATCGGGAAGAAAAGGCTTTATTTCTGAAGAACAGGCAGCAACCATTGCCCGTTTGGTAATTGATAAAATGAAACACCATCAGGCTCATTTTCCTACTGTAACCAATGCTGAATTAGACAGTTGCGGCATAACCAGATAAAACGTTTCAATTTTGTATATAAAAAAAACCCGGCAAATGAACAATGCCGGGTTTTTTATTTGTTTACTCTTTATATCTATAGCAACAATTTTGTTGTATTTATCTGCTAAAATGGATATTGATTGGCTGCTATCATGGTTTTTGCAATTGTTCTTCTGGCGGCTTTTGTATTAAAAGGCTCCACTTTTGTAAACCTTTTTAAACCTATGTGCATCATGCGTAATTCATCGCCCTCTGCAAAACTATTCAGCGCATCTTTGCCTGATTTATTGATACGTTCAGCCGCATCATACAAATAAGTACGCACCATATCTGCCTGCAAACTTACAGCAGCTTCGCCTTTTGTTTGCGCCAGTTTTATTAAACGAAGCAGGGCACTTTCTACATGATACACTTCAATAGCCATATCCGCAATATTCATCAACAGCTCCTGTTCTTTTTCTAATTGCATCATTAACTTTTGAACAGCAGCACCGGCAACTAACAGTATGGCCTTTTTAAAATTAGATACATACTTTAATTCTTTGGTAAATAAACCTTCTGTTTCAGATCCAAAATCAGGAATACTCATCAATTCTTTAGAAACAGCCATTGCCGGCCCCATTAAATCTAATTTACCTTTCATGGCACGTTTCAGCATCATATCTACTGTAAGCAACCGGTTTATTTCGTTTGTACCTTCATAAATACGATTAATCCGAGAATCGCGATAAGCTTTACTGATAATGTATTCATCACTAAAACCATTACCGCCATGTATTTGCACCCCTTCATCTACTACATAATCCAGCAACTCGCTACCAAATACTTTCAGCATGGCACATTCAATGGCAAATTCTTCTGCTGCGCCTAGTAAAGATGTATCAAACCCGGCACCACTTTGCATTAATTCTGCTTCTTTTAAATCAATCCATTTGGCGGTTCTATATAAAGCTGATTCTGCTACCCAAATACGGGTACACATTTCGGCCAATTTATGCTGAATGGCACCAAAGCTGGCAATAGGCACTTTAAACTGTTCGCGGGTATTGGCATATTGTACAGAAATACCGGCTGCTTTTTTACTGGCACCTAAAGCTGCAGCATCTAATTTTAAACGGCCAATATTTAAAATATTGAAAGCAATAATATGGCCACGGCCAACTTCGCCCAATACATTTTCTACCGGCACTTTACAATCTTGAAAATACAATTGAACGGTAGATGATCCTTTAATCCCCATTTTATGTTCTTCCGGACCTTGTGTAAAGCCTTCAAAACCTCGTTCTACAATAAAAGCTGTAAACTTATCGCCATCAATTTTGGCAAAAACAGTATACACATCTGCAAAACCACCGTTGGTAATCCAGCATTTCTGGCCGTTTAATAAATAATATTTCCCATCACTGCTTAATGTGGCCGTTGTTTTGGCACTCAAAGCATCACTACCACTGTTGGGTTCTGTAAGACCATAAGCGCCCTTCCATTCACCGGATGCTAATTTGGGAATGTATTTTTGTTTTTGCGCCGGTGTGCCGAAATATAAAATGGGTAATGAACCAATGCCTGTATGGGCTGCAATTGCCACTGAAAATGAAAAGCCGCCACCCAATCCTTCATTCACGATTGTGGCGGTAATAAAATCTTTCCCCAATCCGCCAAATTCTTCGGGGAATGAGGTGGAGAGTAATCCCTGTTCTCCCGCTTTTTGCAAAAGCGAAGGCATTAATCCGGGCTCTAATTGATCAATACGATCAATAATCGGTTCAATTTCTGTAGCAATGAATTGATGGCACATATCCATCACCATTTGCTGTTCTTCATTAAAATCTTCAGGAATAAAGGTTTGTTGTGGATCGCTTTCTTCGATTAACCACTCGCCGCCTTTCAGCAGCGTTGTTATTGTATCGGTTGACATATCAGTAAATTTTATTATTGAATAATGAAAATATCTGTAAAAACTGCCGGCTATTTTAAATTATCGTACACCTGCTGCAACACTTTTTTTACAATTTCAACATCTTGTTTTGCAATACCCGTTAGTGCCTCTTCCATGGTTTGATTGGCTAATTGCAAGGTAAGTTCCTGTAATCCTCTTGCAGCTTCAGTTAAACAAACCAGATTAATTCTTCTGTCGGTCGGTGATGGATGGCGATTTACCAATCCCTGTTTTTCTAAATTATCTATTAGCCGGGTAATGCTGGGCTTATCTCTAAAAGTTCTATTGCACAATTCCTGCTGGCTCAAACAGTCTTCTTTCCATAAATGGTACAAAATACTCCACTGCTCAATGGTAATTTCCAATCCTGCCTGTCTGAAATTTTTTTGCAATCGCCTTGCAACTGCAATTGATGCCATGCCATTGATTACACTGTATAATTCGCCTCGCTTAAATTGGTTGTTTGGCATATAGTTAGTTATGCAACTATTTTCAAAATTGGTGTATCTTTATCAAATTACCAAGTAATATTTCCGAAATTTTTGTAAGTTTTAAAACTATAATGGCAGTGCTTCAAGAAAAATTACCCTTTCGAAACTCGTATGTTCAATATTACAGAATGGGGAATGGACCCACTTTGATTATTGCCCTACATGGGTATGGAGAAGATGGTCGTAGCTTTTCTTTTTTAGAAAACAAGCTGTGCACCAATTATACCATTATTGCCATTGATTTGCCTTTTCATGGCGGAACAGTTTGGCGGGAAGGTTTTCATTTTACAGCAACTGACTTATGGCAAATAATTACAACCATTGCAAATGGATATACACAACCGCTCATTATTTTGGGTTATAGTATGGGTGGTAGAATGGCTCTGCAGCTATTGCAATATTTTCCCGAACAAATACAAAAAACTATTTTAATTGCACCAGATGGCTTACACCATAACAAATGGCATTATCTGTCTACTCAAACCCGTGTAGGTAATCGATTATTTAAATGGGCCATGCAACATCCCAAACCGCTTTTTGTATGTATGGAGGCCTCTTGTAAAATTGGTTTATTCAATAAAAGCGTATTCAATTTTGCACATTTTTATTTAGACGATGCCAACGCCAGAAAATTACTGTATGAAAGATGGACAACGCTGCAAAAATTTCAACCCAATCACAAAATTTTAAAACAAAATATCCGCAAATATTATGTTCCAATACATTTAATTTTTGGTCAATTTGATCGTGTAATCACGCCAAAATATGGTTTTCAGTTTAAAAAAGGAATAGCATCATGGGTAAGTATTGATATCATTGCTGCAGGGCATCAGTTATTAAAAGAAAAAAATGCAGCTGTAATTGCCGCAGCCATTTCTAAGTAATATTGTTTCTTTGCAATACCATGTTCATTCCATTCATTCTGATTATTGCAATTTTATTAACCCTATTTTATGTATGGCTGATTTTGTTGTACAGAAGATGGTTTGTGCGGTTAAAACCTTTTGTTGATGCAATTGAAACACAGCCTGCTGTTTCTTTCAGCATCATAATACCTGCCAGAAATGAAGCGGCCAATATTGGTGCATGTTTAAAAAGTATTACTGCACAAAATTACCCTTCACATTTAATAGAAATTATTGTAATTGATGATTACTCCACCGATAACACTGCAGCTATTGTACAGCAATGGCAACAACAATATACCAATATTCAATTAATAGATTTATCGAAAGAAAGCAGAGATGCTACTACTAATTCTTATAAAAAATGGGCTATTGAAAGAGCCATTCATTATGCCCGTAGCGAATGGATAGTTACAACAGATGCCGATTGTGTAGCGGGGAAAAACTGGATCAGCAGTTTTGCAAAATGTATTGAAAAAGAACAACCCATATTGATTGCCGCACCGGTAAGATTTATTTATTATCCTACATTGTTAGGCGCTTTTCAATATTTAGATTTTTTAAGTCTGCAGGGTATTACTGCCGCTTCTGTTTCTGCAGGGTGGCACAGCATGTGCAACGGTGCTAATCTGGCTTATCAAAAAGCAGCTTTTTTTTCTGTGAATGGGTTTACCGGCATTAATCATATTGCCAGCGGCGATGATATGCTGCTCATGAATAAAATAAAGCAACAATATCCGGGAAAAACAACTTACTTATTTCATCCTAACGCCATTGTATTAACGCAACCTGTTTTTAGCTGGTATGAATTGCTTCATCAACGCATCAGATGGGCCAGTAAGGCGGATAAGTATGAGGACAAAAGTATTTTTGGGGTATTGCTATTTGTTTATCTGTATAATTTGGTTTTATTCATAATGCCTTTTCTTGCATTTTTTGATTGGCGGATACTAATATATTGGATGTTACTGCTTTTGATTAAAACCCTTACTGAACTCAGATTTATGAAACCGGTTAGTCGTTTTTTTGGTGAAAACCATTTGCATTGGTTCCCATTTTTACAACCCATTCATATAGCCTATACCGTTATAGTAGGCTGGTTGGGAAAATTCGGGCATTATCAATGGAAAGGAAGAAGGGTAGTGTAATGCTTTACCTTTCGTAGTTCATTCAGGCAATCTTTTTTTCCGGAAATCCAACATACAATAACAGGCAAATAAATGTTAGCAACACAAAAGGCAGCAAAACAATATTTTTAAACACATGTAGCATACAATTATATTTTAATGATGATAAAATGAGTTTAAATATGACATTAAGGGCTTTCTCTACAATTATGACCTGCAAAAACTAAAAATGTTTAACTTTCATTTTTTTGTTTTTTAAATTTCAGACAGATTTCTGCAAATGCCTGCTCAATTCGGTAAACACATAAAAAATTTCGGCAAACTGATTTTTCAAAATAAAAGTCTTGCTGTAGGTATTGGCATTGTTACAATGGCCATATTCATTGCGCTATTTGCATATATTATTGCACCCGATACCACTACCAATGCCAACCGAATGATCCCCGAAATTGGCAGTAAACCACCGGGTTTTAGTATTTCGTTACTTCGCATGCCTACAGATACTATACCACTAAATGGAGAGAAAGGCATTTTGCACTTTTTTCATGTTTTATACAATGGCAAGCCCGATCGGTATCGTTACATCCCTGTTACTGCTTATTATCTGCATCATGACACTGTTTTTGCAAAAAAATATATTGATGATGGCATTACCGCTTCAATTCAAGTGCCACTTAAAACCTTAGGGCAACCATTTGCTATGCACCGGCATTTTTATCTTGGTACTGATACATTTGGGCGTGATATTTTAAGCAGACTCCTAATTGGAACCCGTATTAGTTTAGCAGTGGGATTCATTGCAGTAGCCATATCACTCACTATTGGCATTGTTTTAGGCTTATTTGCGGGTTATTTTGGTGGAAAAACAGATGCCATTATTATGTGGTGTATTAATGTAATTTGGAGTATTCCAACTTTATTACTGGTTTTTGCAGTAACCCTTTTATTGGGTAAGGGTTTTTGGCAGGTTTTTATAGCAGTGGGACTGACCATGTGGGTAAATGTTGCCCGTATGGTTCGGGGGCAGACCCTTGCCGCCAAAACATTGGATTATGTAACTGCAGCAAAGGTTTTAGGGTTTGGCAACCTTCGTATTCTCTTCAAACATATTTTACCCAATATTGCAGCGCCAGTTATAGTTATTGCAGCCAATAATTTTGCAGGCGCCATTGTAATTGAGGCAGGACTAAGTTTTTTAGGAATCGGTGTTCAACCACCGCAACCCAGTTGGGGATTGATGATTAAAGAAAACTATAATTTTATCATTACACATCAGCCTGTATTGGCATTGGCACCGGGTATTGCCATTATGCTGTTGGTGGTAGGCTTTAATTTATTGGGGAACGGATTAAGTGATATACTCAATATTCCAGGCTCATTTAAACCCGGCAATTGATTGTTGTTCAATTTTTAAGCGATGAGATAATACAATGAGTATACCGGCAGAAAGCCAGAAAAGACTTCCAATTTTATCGGTTTCAATTAAATCACTCAAAAAATTCAAAGTGCCAACCATAGCTACAACAGCACCGGTTGTTAATGCAACCATAGCATAAAAGCGACCTTGTAAATGGTGGAATAAATATTGTGCATAGCCCAACATGGCGATAAATAAAGTACAAAAGAATAGTAAACCCGGTAAGCCCTGCTCTAAAGCTGTTAACAAAAAATAATTATGAACCGATGAATGATCAGGATTGCTGCTCACCCAGGTTTTAAATCCACTATTGGTATAAGCTTTATAATAATTATAAAAATTATTAGGTCCAAAGCCGGTAACAGGTTTATCAATCACCATGTTTACCCCTGCCACCCAACGGTAAATACGTTCCGCATTCGATACATCCTTCATGGCAACAGTGGCTTCCAAATGGTCTTTAAAATTAGTGTGGAAAATAGTATGCTGAAAATCGGGCTCCAACTTTAAATACTTATTTTGCTGCACAAGCCCATATACAATCAGACTTATCAAAACAAAACTGCCAATAACAAATTGCCACAGCCATTTTTTATATAAAATAAAAGCAATGCCCATCCCCACAATCAATGCCAGCCAGGCACCTCTTGAATACGACAATATTAATCCGGCAATAAAAACCATCATTATACCATATAACCATTTCCTGGATGAATGAGTGGAAGGGGTAAGCACCAACATGGCAACTAACATAGCCAAAACACACACCAACATGGCAGAGTAATTAACATGATTGCGAAAAAAAGGAGACAGTGTTTTTTTTATGCCTTCAAATGAAAAATGATAGAACGTATGGCGAACCAGCGCCTGCACAACCACCAATAACATAGGCACAATGAAACATAAAGCCAATGTTTTAAAATCTTTCTGCGATTGTATAAGCAGCGCAGGTAGCAACACAAAAGGAACAATAAACCAGCTTTTAGCCAATAAGAATTTTATGGAAAGAATGGGGTTTTCAGAATAGATACAAGTAATCGCTACCCAAATGATATGCAATACAATTAAAAAAAACAAAGGGTGTTTTAAAACATAAGAAGGAATGAATTCAGGTTTTAGCAGCCATTTTAAAAAAAACAAGCCCGTTAGCAGCATCATAATAGCTTCATCCGGGAAATTGAGTGATAGCGTATCAGTTACCTGCCATTCGGTAGAAAGGGGTAATGCGCACAGTAAAATCCAAAATAAATAGGAAGTATAGTGTACTGTTCCATTATAAAGCAGAGGAAGGAATATCCCTATAAATGGCAATGCAAAAAACAAAGGTTGATGGAGTACAATGCCTAACACAATAGCCGTGATCAAAACTATGACTACGGTTAAAAATGGTTTTTTATAAAAAAAATGAATTATGCGCATTAAGCTGGCCGGTTACGATTATAAATTAAGACAGCACAAGCCGCAAAAACAAAGCTAATGATACCTACTGCTATCATTACCAGTATTGGCTTGGGTTGATCGGGCTTTACAGCAGGGGCAGCACTTTCTACGATATATAATCCTGCAGGCACGTTTTGTATGGCTAATTGTAAATCTGCCATATTTTTCCGGTATTGCCCCAATTGCTGAAGATCCTGTATTTTTTGTGTTTGCAAAATCATTGTATTAACATTTGTGCTTCCTGATACGGACAACTGTTGTTCAGTTTCATTTATTTTTTGCTGCAATAATTGTATTTGATTTTGCAAGGTTTGCATTGCATTTTGATAGTTCCGCATCCATAGGCTTTCTTCTGAATTTTTCAAAACTGTTACAGCCCCATTGGCCATTTGGGCAGCCAATACAGGATCTTTATCCCACACACTAATGGACAATTGATTGTTTTCAGTTTTTTTAAATTGCAAATTTTCCCGAAGCGCCTTCATGGCCTTCCAACGGTTCAACGCAGCATTCGTTCCTGTAATAGCGTAGTTATTCACTAAATGAAAACTATCTGTTAACTGATAGTACAGCGTATCTAAGCGTGTCATCCCAAACAATAAATCCAAATCATCTCCATTGCCAAAATAGGAATAGAGCCTTTGTAAGTTATTATAAGCTGCCAACTCCTTATCTGCCAACTCAGGATTTGAAGGCAATACATAAGCGGTTGACTTATAATATCTGGGAACAAAAAAAAGCGTAATAGCGGCAATTACGCAGGCAACCACAACTACCCCAATAATTTTTCTTCGGTGTTGCTGAAGTGTATGCAACACATCTGATAAATTCAATGCAGTGGGCATAAAAAATTGGTTAGAAGATTAACGAATTGATGATTTTAATCCTGCTGATCAACCACCACATTTCTGCTAAAACTTTCTTCCAGCGAAATAAAGGTTTCTGTTCGTTCAATACCCTTAATGTTTTGTAATTTATCGTGTAAAACAAAACGAAGTTGCTGAATATCTTTCGTAACAATTTCAGCAAACATGCTGTAATTGCCTGTTGTGTAATTCAGGCGTACAATTTCCGGAATAGATTTTAGTTCGCTGGCAACCGTATCATATAAAGAGCTTTTTTCTAAATAAATGCCAATAAACGCAATCACATCATAGCCCAGCGCTTTTAAATCTACTGCCAATTTTCGGCCTTTTACTATTTTTTGTTCCTCTAATTTTTTAATGCGAACATGTATGGTGCCGCCCGACACAAACAATTGCTTACCTAAATCGGCATAAGAAATTTCGGCATCTTCCATCATGGCCTGAATAATTTGCAAATCCAGTTTGTCAAGATTTAATTTAAGGCTCATATTGCAGTTTATTTTTAAATAAATTTAATTAAATTATAAAAATAATGAACAATTTCTAAATTTTTAAAAAAATTATTGATTTATTTTTAAATAATGTTACATAATGTTTAATATTGTGCTGTCATAATAAAAAACAGCTCTTTATACTGTGGGGTGATGAAACATTTGGCAGACATGCCCTCTCGTCTCGGGGGTGAGGACAAAAGGATAAACGTAGCATAGAGCCTTTCGCAAGAAAGACCGGGGTTGACCACCGGACTTTGTGTTACAGCTAACTTCCTCGTGTAGGTTCGACTCCTACCCCTACAGCTCTCTCTAATTCTCATGTGCATTTGGGCCTTCGGAGTTTTTACTTTGAAGGCTTTTTTGTTGCACCAAGTCTATCCGTTTTATTTACGTTCTATGTCTGCATTGCTTTTTACCCGCAGTGCTTCATAGACAAACATACATGCTTTTAATAAACTGTGGTCAAAATTTTCTATTTGTTGAAAAGCAGGTACTTTAAAGGGTGGTATTGCCCTTGTATTTTGTATTTGCAATCGCTTTAATAAATTGCTGAAAATATCAGCACCTTTTGTTCCTAAATCTTCATAACAAATACAAATACAGTTAGCCTCATTGAATGCCAGAATTTTTTCATAATAATTTTTCCAACATTGTAACCAATAGTTTATTTCATTAATGGAAAACTGTTGCAAAATGGCTTCATCTTCCTGCTTCCAAATAAAAGGTTTGTGCCCCAAGCCAAACTCAAAATGCCCCAACCAATTCATGTATTTTAATACAAACGGATTGTTTTTTTGCATGCTGGAAAAATGTTTGTGCTGTTTCATTAATGAATAAGCATGCTGCAGTGGATGCCGAAAAGGTATGATAAAAACAGCCTGAGGCAGTTGTTGCATAAGTTGTGGGAACCTTAATATATTATTATTATTTTTAGACAAATAACGTATCCCTCCGGTTGAATTTTCAGCACTTGCTACCGTATGCTGCATAAAAAGCTGAAACTTTTGGATTACCTCATTTGAAAGTTTGTGGGGAATAACACTGCTTGTTTTAATATAATCATCTGCACAAAAACATCGCCAAAATATTTCTTCAAATGCCTCCGGACTATCAAAATTCACCATAATTCCATCGGCATGTGCACGCTCTTTTTCTTCTGGCTTAGTGATTGTTTTTCCCCTAAATTTTTTCCAAATGCCGGGCATTAAAACAAAAGGCATATCGCGGTAAGTAATACATCGGAATGCCCCGGTTTCATAAAGTGTACGCATTATAATGGTAGTTCCGCTTCTGGCTAAACCACTCACAAAAACAGGAGAACCTATAGCTACAGGTTTATTTTTTTGTAAAGCAGTTTCCATATCAAAACTAAATTCTAAAACACTTCTGTTGCCCAAAGCAATGGAATGCAGCATTTTAGATAATAATGAGTAATCAAATTCGCTCATATATTTTTTTCACAATAAAATATACAATAAATGTAAAAACTGAAAGCCAAAAAACACGCCATGTAAGCAGGTATTGAAATAAATATGAATTACGCCAGTATAAAAAACTTAGGCAGAATACGATTAATAAAAATATAGTTATTACAATTATTAATAATTCAATCAAACGCAAACTATTATTGAGCAAAAGGATAGAATAACCTAATATAAATTTTTCTTTGTATTGATCTGAAGCTTTTTTATATCGTACAAAAACAGTGTACAATTTCCGATAACAAACCCACGAAGCATTGATGTATCTTGTAAATGGCAAAGCATCCCCTGCAAGAAACAGGAGAAAAAACAAAACAAACAACATGATATTTGCTATCATATCAACTGTTCATCTTCCTGTTGTGTAATCGGTTTTTCTTAAATTTTTTCAGAAATCGTTTAAATGGATACCATACAATTGCAAATACTGCTATAAAAAAAGATAGTAAAATGCCAAAAACAACTGAAAGTACACCGCCATCCATTCCCGGACCAATATAATTCAACATATTTTTAAGCTTTAATTTTCACTGTAATCAAATTTTTCATCTCCTGTTTTTAATAAATAACGCCCCCACGATAGAATGCTGAGATGCTTTGCATCTATCGGGCATTTATATTCCCATAACACAGCATCTGCCGATAGCCGAAAGGCTCTCCCAAAGTTAGATTCCTCTACAAACGCAGTTCCATCTTTCAATATTTTTACCCTACCCTCTGTTATTGTGCCAATTTTTTTCTGTTGAAAAACCTTTGCAAATGGTTTTGTTACAGAATCATTTGCAAAATTGTATAAATACACCTGATTTGTATTTTGATATAACTTATCACCACCTAAAGCAAATGTTCGTACAACGTTGTTACCAAAAATGCTGATATGTGTACTATCCACAAAATCAGGACAATGTTGGTTGAGCCAGGGGCCTGTTTTTAGCCAAATAATTTTATTTGTAGAAGGCCGATATAAGAAAACAGTGCTTTTATGTCGTAAACTCACCAATAAATCTCCTTTTTGCCAATACCTGCTGCTATATAAAGCCGGCCTTACTTCATTTAAATGCAGGGGGTCTTCGTCAATTAATCCGGTGCCTAACAAAAGGCCTTTGTAACCATTGTCAACCAGAATTTGTGCAACAGATTGAATAGAAATGATTTTACCCTGTGGTGAAATGCATGCAATGGCATCATTTCTGTTTTTCCCAACTAAATCTTCCTGAATAAATGAGGTATCTAAAACAGTGGGCGACCAGAAATTACCATTTGTATCTATTTCGGTAGAATGATGAAATACACCATCAATTAGCCAAACAATGTTGCTGTTGCTATCTAATTTAAATAGGGGGCCGTCATTTATTTTTACTACTATAGCACCATCTGAAAGCAGTAATGGATGCAAGGCACGAGCCTCATTAGTATGTAAAACACTATTATGAAAAAAAGGATTGTTGGTATGTGTAAGATTACGAATTTTATCCAATGGCGGTATCCATACTTTTAAAATCTGTCCATTTTGTAAGGATACTAATTTCACTGTTGTTTGATGATAGGTAAGGTCATACACGGTTGTTA
The DNA here is from genome assembly GCF_058798575.1 of Hydrotalea sp. GW822-HT8A01. NCBI lineage: Bacteria > Pseudomonadati > Bacteroidota > Chitinophagia > Chitinophagales > Chitinophagaceae > Hydrotalea > Hydrotalea sp. GW822-HT8A01. The sequence goes on along the minus strand of NZ_CM179506.1, from coordinate 1,168,666 downwards.
AAACAGCGCCGGTATCTTTTTTAGATGTATTAAAATAAGTTAACCCATTGATTGCTGTATTTTTATTGGGAATAATTTGCTGATTGAATCCCAATACCTCTCCCAGCGCATCACGCACCATTTTTGGGTATGCTGCTACAGCAACTGCCCATTCGCCTGCTTTCCCTAATTTTTTACCTCCTAAAAGCTGGTGCCTTACCGCAGCCCCAAATAACAACATAATCATTATGCCTGCAAATACTATTAATAACAACCAGCGAATCGAAATTTTTTTGCCCACACGAATCAATAAAATGATTAAATAAATTTATTTGTTTTCAGATAGTACAATATTTCAGCAGTAGCCGTTTCAACAGATACCTGTTCGGTATCTATTCTTATTTCAGGAGCTATGGGTATTTCATAAGGTGCATCAATCCCTGTAAAATTTTTTATTTGGCCGGCCAATGCTTTTTTATAAAGCCCCTTTGGGTCTCTTTCTATACAAGCTTTTATAGAGGCACTTACATGCACCTCAACAAAATTTTGTCTGCCAATAATATGTTTGGCAACATCTCTTTCTATTATTGTTGGTGAAATAAAAGCAACAATTACAATTAACCCTGCAGCAGTCATTAATTTACTTACCTCGGCAACCCTTCTTATGTTTTCATCACGATCCTGCTGTGTAAAACCCAAATCGCTACATAAACCCTGGCGGATAATATCTCCATCTAATAAAATGACAGGCGCATTGGCTTCCTTTAATTCATTGAATAATTGGTTTCCTAAGGTTGTTTTACCTGCACCACTTAATCCGGTTAACCAAACTACGAAAGGCTTTGCTATGCTAACCACCCGATGAATTGATGAGCTTTCAGTGTATAAAAAAGATTGTTTTTGGTGTGAAGTAAAACTTTGCTGCATGCACACTTAGTTTATTGAAACGACCGGTTAATGTAGGCTAACTGCCTATAAGTTTTAATCAGACTTTTATTTTTTTATTAGGTTTAATTCAATTTCAATATTGTAACCCTATTTTTGCTGTTTACCATGGCACATAAAAAATTAATTCGGTTCGAGGCAATTAAATCTTTTCCCAATGTTTTTGAATTGCCCCAAAACATGGAGGAACAGTGGACGGTTTTCTTCAAAAATCAACACCCATTGGTTTTGGAATTAGCCTGTGGTAAAGGAGAATATACAATAGGTTTAGCAAGGCTGTATCCACAAAAAAATTATATTGGTGTTGATATAAAGGGCAATCGCATTTGGCGGGGTGCTTTAACAGCCATAGAAGAAAACTTACCCAATGTTGCTTTTTTAAGAACGCCAATTGAGGGTATACACCAATATTTTACCCCCCATACAGTTGAAGCCATTTGGATAACATTTCCCGACCCGCAACTGCGCTTATCAAAAGCCAAAAAAAGATTAACCCATCCACGATTTTTACGGTTATACCAACAAGTATTACAACCCAATGGCATTGTACATTTAAAAACAGACAGTCCGGATCTGTATTATTTCACCAAAGCTGTTATCAACTTATTTGACTTGGAATTGTTACAAGATTATGATAACCTGTATGCAGAACAACAATTATTACCGGAACATACCATTCAAACCCATTATGAATTGTTAGATATTGCCAAAAGTAACCGCATTCATTATTTGGCTTTCCGGTTAAACAAGCCATTGGATGTAGAAAAAGATGCAATACTAAAAAAATTAATTCTTGAACATGTCGCTAATTGAAGGAACTGATTTTTATTATGATGTGCAAGGTTATATGGTATTGACAGAAAAATACCATTTAGAAAAAGGTTATTGCTGTGGGTATGGCTGCAGACATTGCCCTTACCAGTATGAAAATGTTCCCGAACCCAAACGATCGGCTTTAACTGAACAGGCAGTTGCATCTATAAAAAATGCATCACCCGAACCTTAAACAAAAAAGGCATTGGCTAAATTACAAAAATCAATTCCCATTAAAACTATTTTACCCAGCGGTAAAAAAGACCACTCTTTTTTTGAGCAGGTATATGCAGTAGTGGCATTAATACCCAAAGGGCAGGTAACCAGTTATGGTGCCATTGCTAATTTTTTAGGCACCAAAATGAGTGCAAGAATGGTAGGATGGGCACTAAACAATGCACATCATTTACCAAATGTGCCTGCACACAGGGTAGTAAACCGCAATGGCGCTTTAAGCGGGAAAGCCCATTTTGAAACACCTACACAAATGCAAATCTTATTAGAACGGGAGGGCATTGCCGTAAAGAATGATACCATTGTTGATTTTAAAACCCATTTCTGGGATCCCTCCATTGCTTTGGATATTATTGATAATAAGGACTGATAAACAGATACACAACAGGGCCCGTAACAGCAACATACAACCAAAGCGGCCAGGTATAACGTGCCAGTTTTTTATGCAAGAGAAACTCTGCTGTTAAAGCCCGGTAAGCGGTAAATAAAATGAAGGGCAATATAATGGCAGCCAGAAAAATATGGGTAAATAAAATAAAAAGATATATAACCTTAATAGAACCGGTGCCTTCAAATTTTGTTTCGCCGGCCAACAGATGATGCGCAATATAACTAACCAAAAACAACACAGAGAGTATAAGTGCTGTGATCATTAATTTCTTGTGTAATAAATAATGTTTTGTTTTTACTGCTACCAATGCTGCAATAAGCAATATTGCAATAATGGTATTGACTATGGCATTAAAAGCAGCAAATAAGTGAACATTAAAACCAAGGTTAACCGTTAATTTAAAATTACTCAGCAATACTACTGCAGCAAATACTACAAAGGAAAATACACCAATCAGCAGTTTTGCCTGTTTATCATTTTTTTTGATAATTGCACTTAACATTTTTAAATTGAATTTTCAGATATAAACGAAAAAATCAGGTGTTTTGTTTGGGAATACCGGGTTTTTTGGTTAAAGCATATACAAAGATGATGATCATCAACACTATAATTACCCAAAGCCATTTTAATGCAATAATAGAAGCAAACACCTCACTTTTTTGCGATTTGTCTTTTTCTAACATTAATAACCCAATATCTTTAGCCAGTTTACCCAATGCCACCGTATCTCTTCCATCATATAAACCACGAACAATATAATTTTTATCTAATAAAATAAAAGAGGGTGTATGTAAAAAAGCAGTATCTACATTATGCCCGTCAATTAATCCTATCTTTAATTCATCGAAAGCAAAATCATAAATTTTCTTTTTCGGACCGGTTAGCATCCACCAGTTATCCGGATTTACGCCATATTGATTGGCATAGGCTTTTAATGCCTGTACACTATCTCTTTCCGGATCTACTGAAAAAGAAATAAACTGTACAATCGAAGAGTCTACCACCTTTCTGCCTTCTTCATAATTAGAAAATGACTGTTGTAATTTGCGCATGTTACGGGTTAATACCGGACAGGGATATGGACATCTGGTAAAAAAGAAATCCAATACCGTTATTTTACCGGGTTTATCGTACAAACTCACGGTATCGCCCAACTGATTGACTAATGTAATATTGGCCGTGTGATGCCAAAAACTGTCAGTAACCTCTTTCCCATTCACAATTCGGGTAGCAACACTGTCTAACAATAATTTTCCGGGCATTACTACTGACTTATCGCTGAAAGATTTCAACATTAAATAGCTAACCAACGGAATGAGTATAGCTATTAGCAGTGCCAAAACGGCTTTTTTATTCATGGTGCAAAGGTAATGTTGTATAAATGAAACAACCATTGCTGGTAGACAATGGTTGCTAAAATAGATGTTAAAAAAATATAGGATTAGGTAGAACATTTACAAATAAGAGATAGGGGGGTGAAATAACTAAATAAATTAGTAAATTGAGGTCTAAAATATTTAGTTATGTTCAAAGGGGTTAATGCAATTGAGTTTGGCAAACGGTTCAAAACAAATGAAGATTGCTACAATTATCTGTTGGAGATCAAATGGGGCAAGCAGTATCAATGTAGTAAATGTGGATGCGATCAGAGTTATAAAGGCCGTACATATTACTATCGTCGTTGCCGCAGTTGTGGCTACGATGAAAGTGTTACAGCTAACACTGTTTTTCATGGAATAAAGATGCCGATACTGAAAGCCTTTCACATGGTATTCAGATTAACAGCGAAGAAAAAAGGGATGTCGACGATAGAACTGGGCAATGAGGTTGGTGTACAACAAAAAACGGCATGGTTATTTAAAAGGAAGCTACAGGCAGTAATGAAGAAGGATAAAGAAGATAAATTGAAAGGTGATGTTGAAGTAGACGAAACCCTTATTGGGGGCTATTCTACCGACAAAGGGAGAAGTACCAAAACGAAAGATGCAATGTTTGTGGCAGTTGAGATATTAGCTGATGGTCGAACAGGGAATATTGCATTACAGCCAATAGAAAGTTTTAAATCCGAAGAATTGAAGTATGCGATAAAAGATAATGTATCATCGGAAGCCCAAATAAAAACAGATGCTTATCATTCGTATAAAAAATTAGCTAAACAAATGAAAAATATTAGCATCGAATATTCTAAAAAAGGAACTGCGATGGAAGAACTGCACAAACAGATTATGCAGTTCAAAAATTGGCTGAGAGGAACACATCATCAATGTTCGAGTGAATATTTGTTTGCTTATAGTGATGAATATGAATATCGATTTAATAAAAGGAATATGCGTAAGTGGCTATTTAATGATGTAGTGGAAAGATTGATGAATCAAATTCCACATCCTTACAATTATCTAAAATCCCTTTGCGTTTATTCTACCTAATCCTAAAAAAATATTACAATCTTATTTATTCTATCGCTTCAATTTACTCTACCGCTTTTTTCAATTCAATGGTTCCTTTTTCGTGTTCACCATGTACTTTTTGTTGTACCGGAATATTGCTCTCCTGATCGTAAGGTGCATATTTATTGCGTAATTCTCTGAAAGAGTTACCATCGGCCAAAAAAGCAATGATAAACCAAATGAACAAGCCCAAAGGCAATACAATGGTCATGATTAAATTTCTTATTTCATGTTTTAAGTGCATGAAATAAGCTACAATGTAAAAAGCTTTTGCCAGCATCAAAATCAAAATTATTCCTTTGATCAAGTGCCGTGAGAAACTTTGCTCAGACATATTTACCATTGAATAACCCAATGCTAATTCAATAATGGTAAGCACACTCAAAATAATAGTTACCCTGTACACTTCTTTGCGGGCTGCTACTGCATGAGCATCATCTAATATTCTTAAATCTTCCATATAATTATTTTTTGATAATGAATTCAATTGATTATACCAGATAAAAACAGGTAAATACAAATACCCAAACCAAATCTACAAAGTGCCAGTATAAACCAGCTTTTTCAATCATTAAATAATGGCCTTTCTTTTCAAATGTATTATTTAATGCCATAATAAGCATAATCACATTAATCACAACACCGCTAAATACATGGAATCCATGGAACCCGGTAATGGTAAAAAAGAAATTGGTGAAGTTGGTAGTTGATTGGGTTCCATCTGCATTTAAGAATGGATTACGACCCCACCAGGCACCTTCGTGAAATAAGTGTGTCCACTCCCATGCCTGACAACTTAAAAATGCCAAACCGCCAATAATGGTAAATATTAAATTAATGACAACACCTTTTTTATTCATGTTTTGTCCTGCCTGTACCGCCAATACCATGGTAACGGAACTTAGAATCAAAATAAATGTCATTAAACTAACAAACAGCAATGGGTAACCACTACCTAAGCCGGGAAAAGAATTAAACACATGATTGGGGTCAGGCCATCCCTGGGTTGCAAAACGGGTGGTTCCATAAGAAATGAGTAAGGCACCAAACGTAAATGTGTCACTCATTAAAAAATACCACATCATAATTTTACCATACTCTACGTTGAAGGGGCTTTTACCGCCGCTCCACCACTTGGTTGTTGCAGTTGCTGTTGTTGTTGACATGTTGGTTTCTTAAATTACGTTCGCAAATTTATTGGCTAATGTTTAAAAATCGTGCACAAATTGCATATTTTTTAAACCACTTATCTGGCTACATACAGAAATATATACAAATAAATCCAAAGTATATCTACAAAATGCCAGTAAGTGCTTACTATTTCAATGGGTACCGGGCTATAAGATTTTACTTTTGTTCTGAATGCCCTGAAGAAGGTGATGAGTAATGCAACCACCCCACCCAACACATGCAGCACATGCAATCCAATAATTACTATCAGAAAGGAAGCTGCTGCATTACTGCCCGTGCCTATTAATAAAACCCCATGATTGGCCATTGCCTTAAAACCTATATACTGCAAATAAGCAAATACCAGCCCCAATATAACCGTAATGGTTATTAAGTTTTTGTATTGCAGCATTTGCCTGGCTTTAAAGGCCTTTAAAGCCAGATACATGGTAATACTACTACTAACGATCACCATTGTAGAATAGAGGAAAACAGGCGACAGTTGCACATCTTCCCAATTGGCCTGATTTCTTTTTACGATATATGCACTGGTTAATCCGGCAAACATCATACAAATGCTGCCAATGCCCATCCACATTAAAAATTTATGGGGATGTATTTTTTTACTACGGTTAGAAGTTTCTGTTACTGCCATCATCACATATTCAATTTAGGTATACAATAAAAAATTTTATGCGCCGGGTATTTTATCGGCTAATAATGCAAATAATACAATCGGTAAATAAATATAACTACTAAACATTACTCTACGCGCTGCTTTTACAGTCATTTCTCTGTACAACCGAACCGACTGAAACACCATGAACAGGTTGCAGGCTAATAAAATCCACATACTCACCTGGCCCGACATATTTAAATATGCCGGCAATAAACCCACCGGAATCATGAGCACACTGTACATGATAGTTTGAAGCGCTGTATATTTTGTAGGTCCTTTTTCATTGGGCAACAGTTTAAACCCGGCTTTTGAATAATCGTTATGTGCTACCCAGGCAATGGCCCAAAAATGCGGGAACTGCCACAAAAACTGAATGGCAAATAAAACCCATCCTCCGGCGGTAAAAGCATCCTGGCCGGCTACCCATCCAATTAAACAGGGCAATGCACCCGGAAAACCGCCAATTAAAACTGCAATGGAATTCACTTTTTTTAATGGCGTATAAATAAAGGCATATAAAAACAAGCTGAAAGCAGATAACAATGCAGATGACAAATTAAAAAAATACCACATCATAGCCACTCCAATTACCCCACTGATGAAAGCGAAGATATAAGCTTCTTCTGCACGCATTCTACCACTGGCAACCGGTCTTTTTAAAGTACGCTTCATTAAGGCATCGGTATCTTTTTCAACAGCCTGATTAATAGCATTTGCACTTCCTGTAATTAATAGCCCGGCAACAAACAATAAAACAATCATACCCCAATTGTATGCTACTACTTTTGGCGCCATCAGGTAACAAATAACGCAGGAGAACACTACCGTAAAGCTGAGGGTAAATTTCATTAACTGAAAATAATCCTTCACTTTAGCCACTAGTGCAAAAGAAACCGAAGTAGAAGTATCAATGGTTTTTGTCATGTTCATTTTAGTAAAAACCAATGCCCTGACATCTCAGGGCATTGCACATATTTTAGGTGAAGCCGAGATAATTACTTCACTACATTATTAAAATTAGTGTTGCGTTTCATCCGCACCAACAGGCTCTGTTTGCGGAATATATTCTCTTCCATCTTTATTATAATCATAAGCCCAACGGTGTACTTCCGGAATTTCTCCTTCCCAGTTACCGTGTCCGGGATTAATTGGAGTTGTCCATTCCAATGTATTGGCACCCCATGGATTTTTAGTGGTTACTTTTCTTCCTTTGAAAATAGAATAGAAGAAATTAAAGATGAATAAAAGTTGTGTAGCAAAAGTGATGATTACAACTGTGCTGATAAACCTGTTTAATTCTGCAAATTGTTTGAAACTTTCCCAGCTGCTGTAATCATAATAACGACGAGGCATACCGGCTAAACCTTCATAATGCATGGGCCAGAAAATCAGATAAGCACCGGCCAATGTAATCCAGAAATGGATATATGCCAATGTATTGTTCATGTAACGACCATACATTTTAGGGAACCAGTGGTAAATACCTGCAAACATACCAAACATAGAAGCCACGCCCATTACTAAGTGAAAGTGTGCAATTACAAAATAAGTATCGTGTAAGTGAATATCTAATGCAGAATCGCCAAGCCAAATACCGGTTAATCCGCCTGAAATAAACAAACTAACAAAACCTATGGTAAACAACATACCAGGCGTAAAGCGAATATTACCACGCCACAAAGTAGTTAACCAGTTAAATACTTTAATAGCAGAAGGTACCGCAATCAATAAAGTTAAGAGTACGAAAACAGAGCCCACAAAAGGATTTAATCCGGATACGAACATGTGGTGCGCCCATACTAAAAATGAAAGTATACATATGGCAAACAAAGAACCAATCATTGCCATGTAGCCAAAAATGGGTTTCCTTGCGTTTACCGACATAATTTCAGAAGCCATACCCATTGCAGGTAATAATACAATATATACTTCAGGATGGCCCAGGAACCAGAATAAATGCTGGTATAAAATGGCGGTACCCCCCTCATTGGGCAAAGCACCTACCCCATTAATAAATATATCGGATAAATAAAAGCTGGTACCAAAGTTTCTGTCGAAAATCAATAATATGAAGCCGGAAAATAAAACGGGAAAAGAAAGCACGCCAATAACAGCAGTAAAAAATAATGCCCAGATAGTTAAGGGCAACCTAGTCATGCTCATACCTTTGGTTCTCATGTTTAAGATCGTAGCTATATAATTTAGCCCACCGAGAAGTGAGGATACCACAAATAAAATAATTGAAATTAGCCACAGATCCATACCAGATTTAGAACCGGGTGATGCATCGCGCAAAGCACTCAATGGCGCATAGGCCACCCAACCGCCACTAAACGGCCCCGTTTCAACAAACAATGAAGATAACATCACCAACCCTGCACTAAAAAAGAACCAATAAGACAACATATTCATAAAGGGCGAAGCCATATCCCGGGCACCAATTTGCAGTGGTATTAAAAAGTTGGCAAAAGTACCGCTAAGACCGGCAGTTAATACAAAGAAAACCATCACGGTTCCATGTATGGTAACCAAAGCATAGTAAGCCTGTGGGGTAATACGACCATCTTCTACCCAAAATTTTCCCAAAACATCCTGCAACCAGTAAAAATGTGAATCAGGATAACCCAATTGCAATCGGAATAATACGCTCATTAATCCACCCAGGAATGCCCAAATAATACCTGTAATCAGGAACTGTTTAGAAATCATTTTATGGTCGGTACTAAAAATGTACTTTGTAATAAACGACTGATGGTGTTCATGATGTTCATGATGCTCGGATGCTAATTCGGTGCTAAGTCCGGCGCCGGCTCCCAGTGCAATTTCGTTACTCATAACTTTACAGTTTTAAAAGTTCTTCTTTAACAACAATTCAAACAATTCGGTTCTATAAACATTAATTTTTAGCCACTGCTTTAATCATTAGTTGCCCGGCAGCCATGGTAGGCTTAGCAGTGCTGTCGGTTTTTTTATTATCCGGATCTTTGTCTGGGAAAGCAAGGTAATAATACGGTTTTTGTTTCGCCATCCAAACATCAAAATCTTCCTGACTTACCACTTTAATAATTCCTTTCATGGAATAATGGCCGTTACCACACAACTGATCACAGGCAATTTCGTAATCAAAATTAGGATTATCAGTTATTTTACGCATTTCTTCCGTAGTATATTTAGGTGTTAACCACATGGTAGTGGGTATACCGGGAACTGCATCCATTTTTAAACGGAACTGAGGTAATCCTACATCATGAATCACATCTCTTGAGCCAATAATAAACTTAACCGGTTTACCTTTCACCAGATATAACGTTTGTTCCATCACAACATCATCATGGGTAGCCGGGTCATCTTTCAAATGCAAGGTGCTGTCATTTTTCCAAACTAACCCTAATGAATTGGTAGCAGGATCTATTTCTTTGTAATATTTTTTACCTAAAATGCCATCTTCGCCCGGATAGCGAAAAATCCAGCCAAATTGTTTGCCGGTAATTTCAACTACCATTGCATTTTTAGGGGCATCACCTGTAAAATAAAACCAATCTCTTAAGCCTATAATTACCAATACGGTTAAAACAATGGCAGGTACCACTGTCCATAACAACTCCAATTTATTATTATGCGGAAAAAAGAAAGGTTTATTGTTTTCTTTTTCCTGGTAACGGAATGAGAACCAGAATAATAAAATTTGAGTAATTAAGAAAACCACACCTGTTATAATTAAAGTAATCCATAAAATGGAGTCTACTTTTTCGCCCTGCACACTGGCAGAGGGATGCTCTAATAATGTTTTTTTGAACAACAATTCATTACACCAGTATAAACCTATTAACCCCAATACTAAAAAACCCACCATCAAAAAACCATTGATTTTATTGGCTTGTTGGCGTGTTTCTTTTTCGCCTTTTAAAATGCCCACATACTCACTGGCTTTGGCAATTTGAAAAATTACCAGGAACACCAACACAATTACTGCTATCGTTAAAAAGATTGTCATAACACTACAATTAAAATTTCAATTCAGTTTCAATATTATTAATGTCTTTCTACGTATGATGTACAATACTTTCTTTCAGGAAGGGATTGTATTTTGCAATCAATGGTTTTGAAGCCAGTGCTTTCCCAACAAAATGAATCATTAAGCCAATAAACAAAGCCAGGATACCAAAATCGAACCAGCCTAAAGAAACATGGTCTTTGCTAATGCCGGGCATTACAATTTGGTAAAAATCTATCCAGTGTCCAAAAAGAATCAATACCGCCATAAAAGTCATTAAAGTATAGTTTCTTTTTGCAGAACGCTTCATCAAAATTAAGAGCGGACAAATGAAATTGATAATAATGTTTAAGAAAAAGATGCCTTTATAGGGACCTTGTACTCTTCCCTTAAAGTAAACGGTTTCTTCCGGTTGGTTAGAGTACCAAATCAGCATGTATTGTGAGAACCATAAATAAGTCCAAAAAATAGAAAATGCAAAAATAAATTTACCCAAATCGTGCAAGTGCTCCTGATTGGTATATTCCAAATAGCCCTTGTTTTTTAAATAGATTACCCACAATGTAATTAATGCTACACCCGATACAAAAGTGCTTGCAAAAACGTACCAGCTATACATGGTACTGTACCAATGTGCATCAATACTCATTAACCACAACCAGGGTAAAGTAGAACCTACCGTTAATGCAAACCATACAATAAATAATCCGGCAGTTACCGTATTTTTCCAAACATAAGTGTTGCCGGTATTATAATCCATGGGTTCAATATCAGCCTCGCTGCTAATTTTACGCATTCTCCAACCCAATAAGCTCCATAAACCAACAGTGAGTATAGACCAGATTACGAAGAATTTTACATTTAAAAAACCTGATTTCCCTTTTAATATTTCATCAGCAGCTACTTGTTTGGCATCTAACCAATGATAAATTTCGTGGTTGCCGGTAAATACAATATAAAACAATACCACTAAAGTAATAATACCAAATACAGGTACAAGGGTTGAAATAGCTTCAGCCACTCTTCTAAAAGTCATTTGCCAACCGCCCATGGCCAAAGTAGTAGCACAAATAAAAAACATAGCGGCATTACATACCATGGTCCAGAAAATGGTATTGTACATAATGGTACCCATGAATATGGCTTTTTCTTCATTGGTTCCGGTGCCTTTTGTAAACAATCCGATAATAAAAGCCAGCAGGCCTATTCCTATTAAGGCATAGGACCATGTTTTCATTTTTGAAGGAACCTCGAATTGCTCTTTAAAATCTAAAGTTTGTTCTGCCATTGTAAAACACATTTATTATTTTGATGGATGCAGTACCAATTTAATTATTTACTTGCCGTAGCAGTATTTGCTTTGCCTTCGGCCTGCTTCATTTTAATGTAACGAATAATTTGCCAACGTTGTTGCCTGCTTAACTGAGAAGCATAGCTACCCATTAAGTTCTTACCATATTCAACGGAATAAAACATTTGCCCTTCTGGCATAGCTTCATATTTAGCATCGCCTACCAATTGAGCCGGCTTAGCAGGATATGGGCCTTCACCACCTTTATAGAGTGGGCCATTTCCATCTAATTTTGGTCCGTGACAAATGGCGCAATTCACCAAGAAAAGTCTTTCTGTTTCTACATACTGTGCCGGTGTTAAAGAATCAATGGGGCTTTTAATCAGTTTGGAAGCAGCATAGTTGGTGGTATCGCCCGGCACATCTTTGGCCAAAGGGAAAGGCATATCTTCGCCGCGGGCAATGGTTCCAACTACGGGCTTTTCATTGTAAAAAACCCCTTCTTTGGTTAAATTACTATGATCAGTATATGTTTGATAAGCCCGGCTGTAAAACATATCGGGCATATAAATGCGGCTGGGTTTGCGCTTAATATCACTGCAACTGAATAAAACAGCGGTTGCAGAGAATAAAACGATTAAAATAGATAGTTTTTTCATTGTAAATCAATTCAAATTAAGTTAAGCAGCAATAATTTCTTTTTCTAATGTTTTTTCGTCGTCTTTATCATAACGACCCCACCACCAGCCTTCTTCAGCCACCTGTACATCTGTTTCAACAGCGCCATTATTAGTTAAGAATCCTCTTAAATCATCTATATTGGTTTTATCTGTGCACTCAATTACCATCACAAATAAGTCGTCGGTTGCCCGGGGATGGAAATGGTGCTTTTTTACAAATGGAGCCAACTGGCATAAATAACAGAAAGTATATACCATGCCTACTGCAGCAAATAATACCGTTAACTCAAAAGTAATGGGTATCCATGCCGGTAACGCAAAATGGGGCTTTCCGCCAATATTCAATGGCCAGTCGTATGTTAATATCCAACTAATACCACCCAAAGCTGTGGCAGTTCCGGTAATTCCGTAAATAAAACCGGCAGTATGCAAACTGGTTTCTCTTAAACCCAAGGCATGGTCTAAGCCATGTACCGGAAAAGGGGTGTACACATCTCTGATTTTATAACCGGCTGTACGTACTTTTTTTACAGCAGGGAATAACACTTCCTCATTATCAAAACAGCCTACAACAAATTTCTTTTTTGCCATGTGTTTAATTTAGGTCTTCAATAATTGTATTCACACAATTGCTATCTGCTAATTCCGGAATTAATGCGCATATTCATGTGCAAATTCTTCCACCGGTTCTTTTTCAATAGCACCCATTGTGTTTTTGTAGCTTTCTCCGCTGGTCTTCAATACATATTTAATTTCATGTACCGCAATAACCGGTGCATACTTGCTAAATAAGAAGAAGCAGGTAAAGAACAAGCCAAATGTTCCCAGATAGAAACCAATTTCCCAAATAGTTGGGCTGTAATAAACAGACCAGGAAGAAGGCAAATAGTCTCTATAAATAGAAGTAACAATAATTACAAAACGCTCAAACCACATACCCACGTTCACCAGAACAGAAATGAAGAAGGTGATAAAGAGGTTTCTTCTTGCTTTACGCAACCAAAATATTTGTGGCACCATAACGTTACAGGTCATCATACCCCAGTAACTCCAACCATAAGGACTAAACAAATTAGCCCTGCTATACCAGAAGGTATAACCTTCATATTTACTTTGGCTGTACCAGCCCATGAACAATTCTGTTAAATAGGCCACCCCTACAATAGAGCCGGTTAATACAATAATTTTATTCATGGCCTCAATGTGGCCAATGGTAATATAATCTTCTAAATGATATACTTTTCTTACCACCAGCAGCAGCGATTGTGTCATGGCAAAACCCGAGAATACAGCACCGGCCACAAAATAGGGCGGGAAGATGGTGGTATGCCAGCCTGGAATAACAGAGGTGGCAAAGTCCATAGATACAATGGTGTGTACTGAAAGTACCAGCGGTGTAGCCAAGCCGGCCAATACCAATGATAAAGATTCGATTCTTTGCCAGTGTTTGGTAGAACCTGTCCAGCCAAAGGCAGCAACGCCATATAAATATTTACGCAATTTTGTTTTAGCCCTGTCGCGTACGGTTGCCATATCAGGTATTAAACCACTGTACCAGAATAAAACAGATACGGTGAAATAAGTAGAAATCGCAAATACGTCCCACAACAAAGGAGAGTTGAAGTTTACCCAAACCGGACCTCTTGTATTGGGATAAGGCATAATGAAGAACGCCAACCATACACGACCCATGTGGAAGATGGGGAACTGTCCGGCACACATTACCGCAAAGATGGTCATTGCTTCCGCAGCACGGTTTACACCCGTACGCCAGCCCTGACGAAACAGTAATAGGATGGCAGAAATCAATGTACCGGCATGACCAATACCTACCCACCATACGAAGTTGGTAATATCCCAACCCCAACCTACGGTTTTATTCAGGTTCCATTGGCCAATACCATATGTAACATCCCGGTATACGCTATATACCCCAAACAGCAGTAATGCCACGGCAGTATAAAATCCAACATACCAAAGCTTACCCGGCTTTGCCTCAATGGGGCGAATAATTTCTTCCGTAACATCATGGTAGGTTTTCCTGCCATATACCAACGGCTCTCTTAATTGTGATTCGTACTTTAAATGCATTTCTTCTTACTGTTTAGTGTTCCGGAAATTAATTTCTGAGAACTGTGTTTACATTTTCAAAGTATACTTTATTTCAATTTGCTGAAACAATCCATCTTATCCTTCTGCTTTTTCAGTGGCCTCTTCTTCAACATTGCGCACTTTCGCCAAATAATTTACGTTCGGTAATACGTGCAATTGCTCTAATGATTTGAAGAGTCGTAACTTATTCTCCTGACGGGTAATGGTAATGGCACTGTGTGAATCGTTTATATTACCAAATACAATAGCATCAGTAGGGCAAGCCTGTTGACAAGCAGTTTTTACATCCCATTTATTGTCTTCCCCGGTAATTAAAGGCCTGCTTTCTTTCTTGGCTTTTAATTTTCCTTCCTGCAACCTTTGTACGCAGAAAGTACATTTTTCCATTACACCACGGGCACGAACGGTTACATCCGGATTCAATACCATACGAGACAAACCGTCATTCATCATCAATACCACATCATTCACAATGCCCTTCTGATTGTCGGGGAAACTGTCTGAACCGGTGTAATCGGCCCAGTTAAAACGGCGCACTTTATAAGGACAGTTATTGGCGCAATACCTGGTTCCAATACATCTGTTATAAGCCATTTGGTTCAATCCTTCACTGCTATGGTTGGTAGCACCTACCGGGCACACATTTTCGCAAGGCGCATTATCGCACTGTTGGCACATTAAAGGTTGGAATACCACTTTCGGATTATCGGGATTGCCACTGTAATAACGGTCAATTCTTAACCAGTGCATATCATGAAAACGCAATACCTCCGGCTTGCCTACCACCGGTACATTGTTTTCTGCATGGCAGGCAATTACACAGGCGCCACAACCGGTACAAGAATTTAAATCCACACTCATGCCCCAGTGAATACCAGGCTTATCGAAATAAGGATAAATGGTTCCTTCTTTTTCGTAATCTTTTAATCCGCCAAATGGAGCTAATTCTTTTTCGCGGTCATTAATAATTTCTTCCGGATCTTTTTTAAATGCACTTAAAGTTAATTCTTTCATCACTTCGGTACGTTTTCCCTGTGGGGTATCGTACACATTGTGCGTTTGCATTAAAGCTACTGGATAAGTATTACCGGTTTTTTCAACCGTAGCATCTATCACAGCATAACTTAAAGTAGTGCCGCTCATGTTGGTAAATGGAAATACATTTTGTCCGATTCCTTCAGCAGCTTTACCAATTTCTTTGGTACGGCCGTAACCTACAGCAATACCAATGGTATCAGGATGCACTCCCGGTATAATTAAAACGGGTAATGTTACGCTTTTTCCGTTAGCCGTTACTTTTACCACCGGTTTTTCAGGGGTTACTTCATAATTATCGGCTTCACGGGCAATATTCAAATCAATATTTAACAATGTTCTGGCCATGGCCGGAGACATCATTACATAATTATCCCAGGTAGCACGGGTAATTGGATCGGGCATTTCCTGTAACCAGGGGTTAGAGGCGGTTTGTCCGGCACCTATGCTCACTTTTTGGTACAATACTACTTCTACTTTTCCACCTTTTTTGTTCGCAGCAATGGCTGCCAATGCACCACTTACGGCACCACTGTTAAATGCGGCACCCAACATAACGGGTTCTGTAACCGGATTCAGTACACCATCCTGCAAGGCCTTATTCCACCCATTTTCACCACCGGCTTTAGCACTCCAGTAAGTTTTCAAAAAGCCTAAATAATCGGTAGTTGCGCCACTCCATTTTAACAGGCTATCCTGCCATTGGCGGGTTTTGAATAATGGATAAATAGTAGGTTGTAATAAAGAATAATAACCTGTTTTGGGTTCCGCATCGCCCCAACTTTCCAAGAAGTGGTGATTGGGAATTACATATTTACACAATTGAGTAGTTTCATCATTTTTAGGACTGAATGAAACGGCAAATTTTACTTTCTTCATACCGGCCACAAAGCGGCTGCTATCGAACCAGGTATACGCAGGGTTGGGGCCAATAATCAATAACGCACCTACACTTCCGGCATTCATATCTTCTACCAAACGGGCAAAATCGGTATCAACACCCTGATAGGTATTATAGGTACTGGACCAATCGATGGTTTTACCTCCCGATTGTAATGCCTCATTAATGGCGTTTACTACTATTTGTACGTTTACATCGTTACTGCCGCTTACCACAAGGGCATTGCCTTTATTGGCTATCAGCGCTGCTGCTGCGTTTTTAATTCCTTCTTTTAAAGCAGTGTCACTCAAATTTACTGCCTGACCATTGATGGCATTGAGTAAAGCTACCGCAACGGCACCTGTTTCAGATGGACGATGCAGGTAACGCTCATCGGCATTAGAACCGGTTAAACTAGCCACACTTTCAAAATGAAAATGTTTGCTCATGGCCGGTGCCTTTTCATTGATTTTTTTATTTTTTGAGTATTGTTTTGCAAATTCAATGGAGCTTAACCAGGTACCCAAAAAATCTGCACCCAGACTTACAATTACTTTGGCATTATCGAAACGATAAGAAGGAATGGCTTTTTTGCCATAAGTAGCTTCATTGGCCAGTAACATACCACTATATGAAATAGCATCGTAAGTTACCTGACGAGAACCCGGATGCCTGGCAATGAATTGGTTAATCACTTCTTTTGAAGAAGGAGACACCACCGAACTGGTTAAAATAACCACGGGTGCACCACCCAACGAACCCATTGCATTGGCAATAGCACCATCTATATTTTCGAAAGTTGTTTCTTTACCATCAATGGTTGGGAAACGTAAACGGGCAGTATCATACAAATCCAGTACAGATGATTGTACCCTGGCAGAAGTTCCGCCTTTGGTAATGGGGCTTAATTCATTCCCCTCCAACTTAATAGGACGACCATCTCTAACTTTTGCCACCACACTTACCGCTTCCCCATCCTGTAAATAGGTAGTAGCATAATAGTTGGCTACTCCGGGTATTACATCTTCCGGTTTATTGGCAAAAGGAATAATTTTTTTAACGGGCACCTCACAACTGGCAGCTACCATGGCAGCGGCCGTACTAAAACCCAAATATTTTAAGAAATCTCTACGGGGAGTGGTAGCATCAAACAAACCTTTATCATCTTCCCACACGGGTAAATCTTCCCGGAACTCGTCTTTTGCTGATTGCTGATAACCTTCAGAATTATTCAACTCTCCAAAACTTTGCCAGTGTTTTTTTTGCTCCATAATTTGTTTTGTTAGGTGTAAAATTGCCTAAAACAGGCACTCTACATTTTTTCGTTGATGCGGTTTAACTATATCAAACTTTCGTATCAATACAGCCAACAATACTTTTGAAACTTTATTTTAATAGTGACATTTTTGACATTCGGTACCACCAATCATTTCTACAGTTACGCCCTTGGTACTATCTAATTTACCATCTTTTAAATCCTGATGGTATTTTTCATAAATGCTGTAAAATCCATTGTCTTTAAACTGAACCTGTGTGGTGCGGTGACAGTTAATACACCAGCCCATGCTCAATTCAGAAACCTGTTTTACTTCATCCATTTTATTGATTTCACCATGACAAATTTGACATTGTACTTTACCTACACGGGTATGTTGTGAGTGATTGAAATAAACGTGTGCAGGCAACATGTGTATTTTGGTCCATTCAATGGGTTTTGCTTTGCTGGCATCCCAAGGCTGGCCGGGTGTAAAGTTGGCGTATTCGTATAATTTTTTAATTTCTTCCGTACCGTTTACTTCATCGCCATCGGCAGTATATAATTTTTCGCCTTTGTATTCATTAATGGCCATGTGGCAGTTCATACAAACATTTACAGAAGGCACATTAGAATATTTACTGTCTAATGCTCCACTATGGCAATACAAACAGTTAATTTGGTTAATGCCTGCATGCACTTTGTGTGAATAGAAAATAGGTTGCTTGGGTTCATAATTAATGTTACGGCCTAACCCAATAGCCCCTTTGGTAGTTAAATATCCACCTACCAAAAAGAGCAGGATAGTTACAAAAGCAATATAAGTTCTGTTTTTCCAGAAAGGCACTGGCTCTGGCGATTCAATACCTTCTTTATTGTCGGTTAATTTTTTGAGGTTGCTGTTTACCTGCATTAAGGTAAAGGCAATAACAGCCAATATCAGGGTTAAAATACCAAATAATAAGGTATTATCGCTATCGGCAGCAGGCTGTGTGGCAGTGCCACCAGCGGCTTGTGGAGTAGCCGGTTTATAATCGGATATATATTTTAAGATAGCACCAATTTCAGCATCGGTTAATTGCGGAAACAGGTTCATAGCTGTTTTGTTGTATTCATTATACAACTTATTGGCATAAGGATCGCCTGTTTTTAAGAATGCCTGATTATTCCGAATCCAAGAATATAGATTTTTCTTGTTGGGCCACCTGTCTTCTACACCCATCAATGCAGGGCCTACTAACTTTTTATCAATGGCATGGCAGGATGCACAATTTTGACTGAATAATGATTTGCCATCCTGGGCTTTTAAATTACCGACGAATGCAAACGAAAAAACAACAAAAATTCCTGCGACAACAGTTCGGATTATCATGCGATGAGGTATCATATTCACAATCTGGTTGGTCTAATGTGGAAAAATATCCTTGAACGAGTGCAAAAATATGACACGGGGCTGACAAAAACTCAATGTTTAAAAAAAAATTTTAGTCAGTAATGGCGCGGGTTTCAAAGAATTGTTCCATTTTTATTTCTTTTTAATACAAGCTTTAATCAACAAATTTGTTTACCAAATATGGTAGGCTGCATTTGAAAAATTAATCAGATTTTTGCCATCCGGTACCCAATTTCATACTATTTGTTTTACACATAACCGATACGTTTTAAATATAAATACTCCGAATGAACCCATCTTACCCTCAACAACGCCTGGCTATTTTTGCTTCCGGTACTGGTTCTAATACGGTTAATTTAATACACTATTTTCAGCAGCATCCTTTTATTACCATACAATTAATTGTTACCAATAATTCCAATGCCGGTGTTATTCAAATTGCCCACCAACACCAAATTCCTGTTTTAATCATTGAAAAAGAAAAATTCCAAAAAACAGACGGCTATGTTCCTGAAATGCAGATCTACGGTATAAACTGGATTATTTTGGCCGGTTTTTTATGGAAAGTGCCCCCTACTCTAATTGAAGCTTTCCCCCATCATATCATCAACATTCACCCTGCCTTATTACCCAAATATGGCGGTAAAGGCATGTATGGCATTAAAGTACACCAGGCTATTGCCAATGCTGGCGAATCGGTAACAGGTATCACAATTCATTTTGTGAATGAAAATTATGATGATGGTCCTCCTATTTTTCAAGCTACCTGTGCGGTTGTGCCAACTGATACGCCCGAACAAATTGCGCAAAAAGTGCATGTTTTAGAATATGCCCATTTTCCAAAAGTGATTGAAGACACTATTATGCAAAATTTGAAGTTGAAATTATCAACTAAAGCAGAAAATTGAACGTCGGGCCCGAACTGTTGCTGAAGCTTCCATCTCGAAGCTTCGGGATTACATTGTCCATCCCTGCTTTTGCAAATATTTTTGTTGCAGGTAGCCTTAGTTAATCTGATTTTGATATTTTTTGAAATAAAGTTTTGAATTTTTCCCATTTTTCAAAATCTCTATCAATCTCAATTTTTTTTGGCTTCTTAAAAACATTAGAAATTGTACCAATAAGAGCACCGGAAGGCGCACCGATTAAAGTTGAAACTAAACCTACCGTTGTACCTTTATCAAAAAGGTTAATTTTTTTATCATAGGGAAGGGTCAGGGTAAATAAACCCAAAGATGCAAGCCCTAAGAGACTACCAACCCCAATATTATGTCCAAAAGAATGCTTTGTTTTAATGAAACCGATTTGAGCGTAATGGATTATTTTATTCTTTTTTTTAAACTCAATTGTCGAGTCAGTAATTTGATAATCTCTACCACGCATTATTTTCTTTCCCTCTAAGATATAAACGCGAATGAATTCTTTTTTTTGAGAATGAACATTTATTGTAAGAAATATCAAAATAGAAAATACTAAAGTTTTCATATGAATTGAATTAATAACAACATTTATTGAAGGCTACTTGCAACTGTTTTATATCCTTCACTTCCAATATCTTTTTTTCATTTCCGGTTAAAGCCACCTGAATCATTGCCTCCCCCATTTCTTTTAATGAACAAATACTATTGGGTATCAGCACTTTAAATAGCGGTATTAGCCAACCAAAATAATGGTACAGCTTTAACGTGTTTTTTAAACCGGGCGTTGGAATAATTATAGCCGGGCGAAACAAAAACACGGCTTTAAAAGGTAGTTGCATCAACGTGTTTTCTGTTTTCCCTTTTACTCTGGCCCACATCAGTCTGCCTTTTTCTGAAGAATCTGTACCTGCACCGGAAACATAACAGAAAGTCATTGCGGGATTTTGGCTACTGAGTAACCGCGCAAAACCAATGGTTAAATCATACGTCAATCGGCTGAATTCGGCTTCTTTCATTCCTACCGATGAAACACCCAAACAGAAAAAACAAGCATCATAGCCACTTACTGCGGGCATTAATGGACTTACATCCATAAAATTTTCATGCAATATTTCAGTTAACTTAGGATGCTTTATTCCGGTTGTGCGCCGGTTAATAATGAGCACTTTGGCAACTTGTTCAGATTGTAAACATTCGTGTAAAACCCCTTCGCCCACCATGCCTGTTGCACCGGTAATGATAACGTTAATGGAATTTTCCATGTAAAAAACTTAAAGCAAAGTAAACTTTAATGAAGAATAACCGATTTGCCGCTAATAAATAAATATACAACATTTAACATGCGTTTCCAAATTTTTTTTTTAAAAATTCAATCATAAAAAAATCAACCGCAACTAAAATACAGGGAGGAAATTACCCCAATTTTACAGACGTCATGGTTAATGAGCCGCCAATAGCCAGATCATTGAATAGCATGGCTTCATCTTTTTTATTGCGCAAACCCATGGTATACATCAGCGGAATATAATGTTCGGGTGTAGGTATGGCTAATTGTGCAGCTGTTCCCAATTGTTCATAACGAATTAATGCGGGTGCATTGTTTTGTACAATCAGTGTTTTAAAAGTTTCATTTATTTCTGTTGCCCAGTCATAGGCAAAACCAGGCTCATTCAACTTTTGCCAGTTTACCATACGCAGGTTATGTACCATATTGCCACTGCCTATCATTAATACACCTCTTTTGCGTAATGCTTGTAATTCTTTCGCTAATTCAAAATGATATCGGGCATCTTTAGTGTAATCAATACTTAACTGTAGCACGGGAATATTGGCCTGCGGATACATGTGCCGCACCACCGTCCATGCACCATGATCTAAACCCCATTCATGGTCTAAACCAATTTCGGTACTTTTTACAAGATGTTTTGTAACTTCTGCCAACTGTGGTTGACCGGGTGCTGGATATTGCACCTGATACAATGCTTCAGGAAAACCGCCAAAGTCGTGTATAGTAGGCGGTAAATCCATTGCCGTAATTTGTGTGCCTCTGGTTTGCCAATGCGCCGATATAACGATAACTGCTTTAGGTATGGGAATGTTTTTAGCTATGGCTGCCCATTGGTTACTAAAAACATTATTTTCAATGCCATTCATGGGTGAACCATGCCCAATAAATAAAACAGGCATTAAGGTTTCCTGCTCAGGAAAAGTTTGCATCATTTGCTGTATATTAGTAAATTTTGCCATAATTTAAATTGATTACACAAAGTTACGCTTAGCTTAGTGCCTGTAAAATGATGTTAGATAAGAAAAACAATTGATTATTATCAATTCACTTACCTTTTATAAAATTTAAGCGGATTGTCATTTGTAATTCCTTAATCAAAACAGGCACTGTTACTAAAATATTTTCTGCACTCTTATTACCGGATAAGGTGTCATACCTTTAGCATCGAACCATAAAATTTTATTCATTACGGCATCATTGCCGCCATCAACAGCTACAAATACTTTTTCAAATAAACGAATGTATTGTTTGGCTAAACCGGTTAATTGTGACGTGGGTTTATTGCGTTCATCTAACGGTATATTATTGGGAATATAGGCATATTGATATATATGTTTCTCGATTATAAAACAATCAAATATGGGCAAGGCCGTGGCATCTATTACATTCATGGGCGGTAAACCCAATATTTGCTCTATGGTACGCAACATAGAGGCTTGATTGTATTGAGTATGAATGATTTTTCCAATAAATAATTATGAATTAAAAATAATTATTTTTTTATAGCTATCTAATTATAAATGTTTTATGTTGAATAAGCATGGCCAAATAGTACACTGTTTTTTGTAGCAACAAAAATGTTTAAAAATAGCGTTTAGAAACCAATAAAACGGTATTTATGGCCGGCAATAATTTTGTGTATCAATTTACCTTGGTAACGACTAAAAAAAACCTATGCAACTTAAAAAAGAGAAACGGCTGCCCGTATAGGGGGCTCTAACGGGTTTTGTTGTTTGCTCAACTTTTCTAACCGTATTTGCTCGTTAATTAATCCGCTTGCTTTTGACTTGGTAACTGTTTTTATAACAGACAACTTTTTATAATAAAATATTACTTCGTATCTTAGGTTTTTAGAGATGAGCTTAATTTTATTCTGATTCTCTTGTATCATTTTAATGACAATTTGATGAACCATCTTTTCCCTGTATTTCTTAAATTAGAAGAACTTCATACACTGATTGTTGGAGGTGGCAATGTGGGACTTGAAAAAATTACAGCGGTGCTGTCTAATTCACCAAACGCAAGAGTAACATTAATTGCTCCTGAAATCAGGAATGAAATTAAACAGTTAACTGAAAATAACTCATTAGTAAGCCTTATATATCGAAAATTTATGGTTAAAGATTTGAAGGATAAGGATATTGTGATTATTGCTACCGAAAATCAATCTGAAAATAAACGTATACGCGATTTAGCGAAGCGGAAAAGGTTATTGTGCAACGTAGCAGATACCCCTGATATTTGTGATTTCTATCTCTCATCAGTGGTGCAAAAACAAAACCTTAAAATAGCTATCTCTACAAACGGTGTTTCACCAACAATGGCAAAGCGAATTAAAGAAATATTACACAATAGCCTTCCTGATGATATTGAAACAACATTGAATAATCTGCAACAGATTAGAAAATATTTAACCGGTGATTTTTCTGAAAAAGTTGCACAATTGAATAAGTTAACAGAAACTTTGATAAAACAAAATAAAAAAGTAAAATAGAACATGAAGCCAGTTATCACAATTGAATATTGCCCTAAGTGTGGCTGGTTGCTACGGGCTGCTTATATGGCACAAGAAATATTAATCAGTTTTTCAGACGATATAAAAGCTGTTTCGTTGCAACCCAGTGAGCAGCCAGGTGCTTATTACATTTATATTAATGATGATATAGTATTTAACAGAAAAGAATATGGAGGATTTCCTGAAATAAAAATTATTAAAAGAATTATCAGGAATATTGTGAATCCGGAAAAAAATTTAGGACATATAGATATGAATTAATAATTAATATTTATAAATAACAAAATTTAGACTAATGAATGGCGTTATTTTATGTGGTGGACAAAGCACTCGTATGGGGAATGATAAAGGAATGATTTCAATAGATGATCGTACATGGGTTCAGGCCGCTTCTGAAAAGTTATCGCTACTTGGTATTCCTGTACTTATTTCAGTGAACAAATCGCAGCAAGAAAAATATAAAATATATTTTTCATCTGAAAGGCTTATTACCGACAATAATTCTTTATTAGTCAAAGGCCCGCTTTTAGGACTGTTAAGCGTTCATTTGCAAAGACCTTCAGATGATTTTTTTGTATTTGCCTGCGATATGCCTTTTATGGAGCTTTCATTAATCAAAAATCTATATTGTCAATATCAACAAAACAGTACAAATACATTTGATGCATATATCTATACAATTGAGGGTGAAGCTGAACCCTTATGCGGAATTTATACTGCAAAGGCATTGGAGTTCGTAATGCAAATGTATTACACCGGGCAACTATTAAAACATAGTATGAAATTTATACTAGAACATTTAAGTGTTTATAAAATACCTGTATCTGCTGATAAAAAAATATGTTTTCGAAATATGAATGCTCATGCAGATTTAAATGGCTTGTAATCCCAATGAAGCCTTACTCACTAATACAAAATTTTCTTTTGTTGCATCACATACCGTACATTTATAAGCACTGTCTAATTGGTTAAATAAAGTGCCTGGAGCTATTTTATTTTCTGGTTCTCCAATTTCTTCATCGTACACTGTTAAACATTTCCGGCACTGGTAAACCATAGTTGGTATTGATAAATTTGATTCAAAATATTCTTCTTTTATAGCGGTTTCTTTTAATAAATCATTTTTACAGAAATTTTCATAATAATATTTACATAATGAAATAAGATAAGTGGCCAAATGTTCTTTACTTACATTGTTTCTGAATACAATCAATTCATTTGAGTTTGGATTGAAACCTGAACTATATAAAATATCAAACTTGCTTGAAGGTTTTAATGTATCTCTTATTACATTATATTGTTTTTTAATAATTATAGAGCCAAACACACCTGACTTTGGTTGAGTTTTTACTGCAATGCATAATCCATAGGTACGAACATCATCTTTATCTAATTGCCTAATGATATGCTGTTTGATACTAAGACCTTCTTCGTTGGTATCTTCTACCTGCCAGTTCAATTCATTGGAGGCATGTCGAACATTAATTCGATGCCTGTTCAAAATAAAACTCCACAAATGTCTATGCTTTTCATCAATATTTTTTATAATCAAAGATTTCCATGGTGTTGTATATAACTGTCCTATCTTGGTTTCCAGGCATAGTTTACAAATATCTTTTAGGAACGAAACTTTAAATAATTCGTTGCGCTGATATAGTCCTAACCAGGATTTAGTACCATAATTATTAAATCCTTCATAATAAGGAAGTTTAAATTCTGGCAGAAACAGGTTTTCTTCCACTGGTTTTGATATAATACTGATGCTTGAATGAACTTGTTCGTAAATAATGTCGCCATAAGCAAGGTTGTTATCATAATATAGTTCAGGATTTTCAAAAATAATTTTTTCAATAAATTTAGATAAACGTGGAATTTCGTTGGTATATATTAAATCTTTCCATTGATAAATTATATTTGTTTTTGGGAATCGAATATACAAATACCAAAAATGAATATTTTTTGAGGCAATCCAGTTAATATTACCTGTAAAAAAAGGAGTAAACGTTTGGTTGTTATCAGCGATGTTTATTTTGATTGCAGGTCTGTAATCAAACAGATCAAAAATATCTTTATATACTCCTTCCTTTACCCATGAATCTCTGATAAATATTTCTTCAGCAGGATATGAACTGAGGATGTTGGGATAAGAATCTATTTTATTTTCATATTGAATGTTATGTAAATTTAATGATGCCACTACTTTCTCATATTCTTTGTGCGATACATCAATCAGTAATTGCTGCCTCAAACCAAAACGAACATTATCAATTCCGGCAACCTCTAAAGCTTCTAAAATATTATGCAGATATCCCGGCGAGATAATCCCTCCTGTGAAATTAATTTTAAATTTAAATGCATGTCTCATATAATTTCTTTAGGATAATTTGAATTCTTTTATTGCTTTTATAAAATTTTTATTCTCATGTCCTGGTCTGCACAATTTTAGTAAGGCAAAACGTTGTAAATCGCTCAAATTTTTCCATTGATTAAGATTAATTGGTAAGTTGAATTCACTGGCTTTTGTTAAAAATTTTTCTGGAATTTTTTCTATATTTGACCATTCAGGGTCATCTTCAATTTGCAAATTTGTTGGGTCTAAACCGGTGTATTTTTTTATAATAATTTTTGTATAATTATAATATTTTTTTTTCTCTTTTTTAGTTGTAATATTGATTGATGCCAGTTTTTTCTTTTCGTTTAAACTCATCATTGCCCATTCTTTTAATTTTAATTTTATTCCTACTTCATCCATTTTAAATCTTACAATCATTGGAATACAACGAACATTTTCCTCAACAAAATCTTCTTCAAATTGAAAATATTCTATTTTTTTTGTATGTTTAAAAAAATAATGTAACTTATTTAAGTTAATATGTTTTTTTATTTTCATCACTTTTCGATTTGTAATTAAATCTATACAGTCATTATTTTTTTTTTCTTCTGTTAAATTCATACATTCTGACATTTTTTTCTCTAAAATGGTCTGTACTTCAGGCCTGCAGCTGCCGCAACCCATACCCGCACCGCTGGACTCGCATAATGATTTTAAATCATTATATCCCTGTTTAATTTTGTTAATAATATTACCTTCACCGATGTTGCCGCAACTGCAAATCAATTTACCCAGTAGCGGCTCTGTTTTATTGCCTGAACGCAATAATAACAGACGTTTTTCTGAAAGCTCTGTTTTGTTCTCGATTAGATCTTTAAAATCAAGGAACTCAGTTTTATCTCCGATTAAGATTGCCCCTATTAATCGGTCATTGTGAATGAGGCATTTTTTATAATAGCGTTTGGCCTTATCTATAAAAACTACCTCTTCATACTCTTTATTGTCAGGAGATTCAATAGTGCCTATGGAAACAAAATCTGTTCCACGCATCTTTAAAATATTCATAAATATTGAGCCTTCATAATATTTTGAAATATCGCCTGAAATATATCGTGCTGCTATGTCAGCCTGTTGTTCTGCTGCAACTGTAATCCCATACAAAAATCCTTTAAACTCTGCAATTTCCCCTACTGAAAAAATATTTGGATCACTGGTTTGCAAATATTCATTTACTATCACGCCTCGTTTACAATTCAACCCGCAATCTTTTGCAAGTTTAATATTCGGTACTGTACCTATAGCAATTATAATTGCCTGGCAATCAATTATTGCACCACTTTTTAATTTGATTCCTTCAACAGAATTATTGCCAATTAAGCGCTCAATTTCATCATTATAATAAATTTCTATATTTTTACTATACAACTCTTCGTGCAATAGTTGACTACCCAGCTGGTCTAATTGCTTGTCCATTAATCTTGAATTACGATGAACAATGGTTACATTCAAGTTTACTTCACGAAGCGAAGCTGCTAATTCTATTCCTAATATACCACCACCAATTATAATTACTTTTCCTTTGGCAGGGTCAATATGATTTTTAAAACTATCCGCATCGTTTCTGTTCCTCATAGTGAATATGCCTTTCAATGGAGGTACATCCCGGAGCTTAGCAGCCCGGCTACCGGTTGCTATCACCAATTTATTATAGTGATGTATTTCCCCATTGCTATCAGTTACTGTTTGATTTAATCTGTCAATTTGCTCAATACTTGTACCTCTGTGTAATTTAATGTTTAATTGATCTTCATCATCATCTGTCATTTTTACTAAGTGTTGCCAGTTTTGCCAACCACTAATGTAATCTGGCAGCATAACCCGATTATAAAAAGGAAAGGCTTCTTTGCTAAAAACAATAATTTCGTCTGCTTTATTTCGATCACGATAACTCTTTATGAACCCAAACGCGCCTGCTCCTGCACCTATTATAATAATTTTTTCTTTTGCTTTTTTATATCCCTGTATCTGAACGGCAGTATATTTAAAATCAGGTTCTTTTGATTTTGGGTCAACTAAATTATTAGTAAGGTTGTTTGCCCTGTTTAGATCGCTTTTTAAAATTTTTCCCCAATGCATTGGTAAAAAAACGACTCCTTGTTTTATGTTTGATGATATTCTTGCTTTCACCCGCACTTGTCCGTTTTTACTGTTAATTTCTACCAAATCATTTTCTTTGATATTTCTTTGAGATGCATCATCAGGATGTATTTCTAAAAATGATTCAGGAATGTGAAGTTTGAGTTTATTTACTTTTCCTGTTTTACTCATGGTATGCCATTGATCTCTGATACGCCCGGTAGTAAGTATTAAAGGAAAAATTTCATCCGGCTTCTCCAGTTCAATATGATCATTAATGGTATGTATAATTGCCCTTTTAGAAGGTGTATCAAACTGATGGTTTGTAAACAATCGTTTAGTACCACTCCCTTTTTCACCAGAGGGGTAGGGCCATTGTACCCCATTTTGTATTTTTAATATATTATAACTTAAACCACTAATGTCAATTTTTGTATTTTTAGTAAGTGCACAATGCTCATCAAAAATTTCTGATGATGTTTTATAGTTAAACTGTTTATAACCCATTTTTTGCGCAAACCTGCAAATAATTTCAGCATCTGGTAAGGCTTCTCCCGGGGCATCTACAATTTTGTTCAAGTAAGAAATTCGTCTTTCAGAGTTGGTCATTGTTCCTTCTTTTTCAGCCCATGTGGCTGCAGGAAGCACAATATCTGCATATAGTAAAGTTTCCGGTTTATTAGACGCTTCCTGAACTACAACGAATTTTGCTTTTTTTAGTGTATCTTCTGCCAATCGAACATTAGGCAGGCTAACCAATGGATTGGTGGATACAATCCATATTGCCTTCAGTCTGCCATCGTTTAATGCTTCGAACATTTCCGTTGCTGTGTACCCGGGTTTAGGAGATATTTGCTTTCCTTTCCAAAAATTCTGTACATAAATTCTGTGTGCTGCATTGGCTAAATCCCGGTGTGCGGGTAACAGATTGGCCATGCCACCAACTTCCCTTCCTCCCATTGCATTAGGTTGGCCGGTTAGCGAAAATGGTCCGGAACCCGGCTTCCCAATATGGCCTGTAATAAGATTAAGGTTAATTAGACTTAGGTTTTTGTTAACCCCAATAACGCTTTGGTTCAGTCCCATCGCCCACATTGAAATAAATCCTTTTGCATTACCAATAAATGAAGCTGCCAAATAAATTTCTTTTTCTTCCAGACCACAGATAATTGCAGCTTCAGCAATTGTTCTTTGCATTACGTTATTTCGGTATTGTTCAAAACCCTCCGTACTACATTCTATAAAATTGATATCGATATCTCCTTGTTCAATTAAAGCCCTACCTATGGCATGATGCAATACTACATCTGTTCCGGGATTTAATTGCAGGTATAAACTTGCTTTAGTTGCAGTTTGAGTTTTTCTCGGATCACTAACAATAATTTTCAAATTAGGATTTGTTTCAAGAGCTGCCTCGATTCTTCGCCATAAGATAGGATGACACCATGCAGGATTTGCACCGGCAATAAAAATACAATCAGCAATTTCAATATCATCATAACTAACAGGCATACTGTCTTGCCCCAAACTCATTTTATACCCGGTTACTGCACTACTCATGCACAACCTGGAATTGGTATCAATATTATTGCTGCCAATAAATCCTTTCATCAATTTATTGATTACATAATATTCTTCTGTGAGGCATTGTCCGGAGGCATAAAAAGCAACTGAGTCCGGTCCATATTTTTCAATAATTGATGTAAAAACTGCGGCGGCCCTGTTTAAGGCCTGCTCCCACGATACTCGCTGTCGTAATTGGTTTTTATTATACCGCATTTCAGGATATAAAAGTCTGTCACTCTGATCCATTACTGTATAATGCAGATTCATACCTTTACTGCAAAGCATACCTTTGTTCACCGGATGTTCTTTATCGCCTTCAACAATTATGTTTCCATGTTGGTCATTATTTATTACAATACCACACCCCACGCCACAATAGCAACATGTTGTTTTCATTGCTGACTTATTCAATAAGCTATAATTTGTTTTTATGTCTTTTTGTTCAGGCATGAATTGTCCTTATTTCTTTCTGTTTTTTTTAACTTGCCTTGTTTATAATACAATTTTATGCTATAGCTAATTCTGTATTTGGATGAATAGATTCAGACTTTACCACCGTATAAAAACGAGTTATAAAAACTACAACTGCAACTGTAATTACCATATATCCGATATAGGTAAAAGCCTGTACATAAGAAATATTCGTTGATTTAAATAAAAATCCAAATAACATACCTCCTACATTGCCTCCGGCTCCAACAATACCACTAATAAGTCCTACATTTTTTTCATTGACAAAAGGAACAATACCATAGGTTGCACCATTTGCCATTTTTAGGAATAATGCAAATGAAAGCATGGAAATAATTGCAAAAAATAAAGTGCCTGCATGCGCAAAAATGATAATGCCTATACCCTCCAGCAAAAGCATCATGGCTAAAAGCCACCCTTTCCCTTTCATTCCGAACTTTTTTCCTATTTTATCAGACGCAACTCCTCCCAGCGCACGGGCAAACAAATTCATAAAGCCAAAGATACCTGCCCAAAAACCGGCAGAAGATTGTGATAATTTAAATGTATCAACAAAGTGCAGGGAAGCCACATTGTCGAAAGTTATTTCCATACCAAAGCTCATAGCATAAGCCAATGCAAGTGTCCATATCCGCCAATCTCGAATCACTGACCAATCTGTTTTTTTTCTCGAATTTTTAGCTTTGTTGAGTTCAGAAAAATTTCCTTCCGGAGTGTCTTTAGTATATCGGTAATAGAGTATGGCTACTAACAGCATCATGGTTCCCGGAATTATCATGGCATATCGCCATGCTTCATGTTTTGTAAAACCAGCAGCAACTATTGCAGCAAAAATCAGAGGCATTAACATATTTGTTACCCCACCTCCTAAATTTCCCCATCCTCCCGCTATAGCATTAGCGGTACCTTTGATGTTACCAGCGAACATAAGGGAAGTATGGAATTGGGTAATTACAAACGAAGCGCCTATTATCCCGATTGCTGCTCTAAATAATAAAAAACTGGTATAATCTTTTGATAAACCAACAAGGAAAACCGGTATGGATCCAAATATGAGTAAAAAGACAGCTGTTAATCGGGGGCCCCATATATCGCATAATTTTCCTATAATTAATCGGGCAATGATAGTAGAAGAGACAGAAATAATAACCAGATTGCCAATCTGTGATTTTGTAAGGTGCAGGTCAGTACGAATGGTTGGCATTAAAGGTGCAAGACCGAACCAGCCAAAGAAACAAACAAAGAACATTAGCCAGGTAATGTGAAAACTGCGCATTTGAACACCCCTGATACTGAATATATTTAATCGATTAAGTGGTTTTGTATTTGGAGAAACTTGCATAATAAATAATATTTTAGTTGCTTAAAATAGATAATAGTAATTAGGAAGCGTTGGGTTTTTATTTGAAAAAGAATTCAGGTTTTATATCTAACATAAGATAAGCCCAGTTTGCTCCTGATCTGGCATTTGCTATATTTTTTACATTAGGTGAGGTAAGTAAAGCCGTGCTAAAATAATGAGAATAACCTGACTCTATATTAACTTGTTTTGTAATACTATAAGAACCTACAAAGTCAAGCTCAGTGCCCAATCCCTTTTTATTACTACTCAGGTTATTAGGGTTAACAATACTCGTTGCACTTGAGAATGAATGTAAATCTGCTGTAATCCAAAACTTTTCTGAGGGCGTGTATTTAGTTTTTAAATAAACATCAACCAATCCACCTTTACCAAATGGACTTGCTGCATAATAATAATCCATGAGACCCCAGAATTTATGGGGGGTTCCATACAAAGGATCAAAAGTATTGCTTGTATTACCGCTTTTACCACCGGATGTATAATCAATTCCAATTCCAGTGTTAATCTTTTTATTAAAAATATATTTTGCAAAACCACTGAGTAAATAAGAACTCAATGGTTGGCCTGTTGCATTTTTACCAAATTGATAATAGGTAGAAGCAGTTACAGCAACACTATTTAAAAAGAGGTCATTAAAATAGAGGCCGGTAGTGGCTCTTCCCCATACACCAGTTTGGAATATTTTTGTTGCATTACTATCTGTAGTGTACTTATTGAATTGGTCTGTAAAAAACAGGAACGAAACATTTCCATTTGCCAATTTTTTACCTATGTATAAGAATTCCATACTTTTATACATGCTGCCGCCATTGGTGTTAGCAGCATAATTACCCGGCGGGGTGCTGTAGTAAATTGTACCTGAAGAATTTGAAGTATTTTGATTAAATGCACCAGCTAAATGTATCATCCATTGGTATGTTTCATATTTCAAAACAGCAGCGTCATGTGTTCTGGCCTGTTGAAGCCAATCGAGATTTCCAATGAGGCGTTGGTCATCATACACTAATTCCTGTCTGCCTATCTTTAAGCTTAGTGCTTTGTTTTTTAGGGTAGTGTCAGTAAGTAGTATTTCAGCCCATGCTTCATGCAGCATTAATCCATTGTTGTTTTGTGTGGTCGTTTGGTTAATTGTTGATACATCCTGCCCCCATAGCCTAACATCCTGTAAAGACAACCCAAATTTTAACCGATAAGATTTAAAACCGGCAATAAGTCGTGTGCGTTGCGAAATGAAGAAAGCAGGAGCTAAACCATTAGACAAAGGCGCACCCTGACCATCTCTGAACTCAGATCTTGGCCTTATTTGACCAGAAAGCGAAAATTGGGCTTGTAATGGTAAGAAATCAAACAAAAAGATTATACCAAAAATTCCCACAGCAATTAATTTTTTTTTCATGTAAATTCGTTTGGTTTTAAGTGAACGTATTTATTTAAAACATAGAGCCTGGGCAGGGTGCAATCTACCAGGCTTTATATTTTGAATGCTTTCATATAATATTTTACTTGTGTTTATTGATGAAACCTATGTATACAAAATCGTTTTCCAGTTTAACAGGGAAAGTTCTAATATTACAATCTTCGCTTTGGTTCATACTACGCCCATCAATCAGCGAAAATGTTTTTTTATGAAAAGGACAAGCCACTTTTGGTTCATCGTTTTGAGTTCCAATTATTCCTCTGCTTAATGCCATTTGGTGTTTGTGTGGGCATAGATTTTGTGTTGCATACCATTCACCACGTCTGCTGAAATGGAACAATGCAATTTGTTCATTTTCATATTTAACACATACACCGCCATTTAAAGGGACGTCATTTTTATGACAAGCGGGTAGCCATATAACACTATTTTCCTCCAGCTCTGTTTGAGGATGTGAAATTTCTGTAGTTGTTACATTCATATTTTAATATTTATTTGTTTTTAATATTTCCAATTTGCTGCTTTTTTCTGCTCTCTCAAATTTTCGAATTGAACAGTAGGATCTTTTTCAGAAGGTGCATTCACGAAATGCGAGAAGCGTTTACGCAATTCAGGTGATTCGACCACCTCTTTCCATTCGCATTTATAGCTGTTGATCAGTACGCTCATTTCTTGCTCTAATTGCTGATTAATACCAAGACTATCATTAATTATTACATTACGTAAATAATCAATTCCACCTTCCATTTTATTAAGCCAGGTTGCAGTTCGTGTTAATGGATCAGCTGTTTTTATATAAAACATAAGAAACCTGTCAAGATATTTTATGCATGTTTCTTTATCAATGTCAGTTGCAAGGAGTAATGCATGCTGGGGTTTAGAGCCGCCATTGCCACAAATAAATAGATTCCAGCCTTTTTCTGTAGCAATAATGCCAAAATCTTTTGATTGTGCTTCAGCACATTCACGGATACAGCCGCTTACACCACCTTTCAGTTTATGCGGTGAACGTAATCCACGATACCTTTCTTCAATTTCAATTGCAAAACTTACACTGTCATGCAGGCCAAATCTGCACCAAGTTGAACCAACGCAGCTTTTTACTGTTCGAAGTGCTTTCCCATATGCATGACCACTTTCAAAACCCGCTTCAATCAGTTCCTTCCATATTTCTGGTAAGTCATTTAAATGGGCACCAAACATATCAATTCGCTGCCCACCCGTTATTTTTGTATAGAGATTGTATTTTTTTGCAATTTCACCAATCACAATTAATTTATCTGGTGTAATTTCTCCACCCGGAATTCTTGGCACTACTGAATAAGTACCGCCTTTTTGAATATTCGCAAGATAACGGTCGTTAGAATCCTGCGCAGTGTCATTTCCTTTTTTTAATATCATTTCATTCCATAAACTTGCTAATATTGAAGCTACAGGCGGTTTGCATAATTCGCATCCATCACCCTTACCCAAAACATCCAATACTTCGTCGAATGATTTAAGGTTTTTTAGTTTGATTAAATCATATAATTCCTGACGCGAATAATTAAAATGTTCGCATATAACATTTCGAATATACTTGCCTTGTGTTTTCATTTCATGGAGCATCAAGTCTTTTACCATTGGCATACATCCTCCACAGCCGGTACCTGCTTTTGTACATTGTTTTATTGCGTCTATTGTTTCACATCCCTGCAATACTGAATGGCATATATCTTTTTTGGTAACACTTTCGCAACTGCATATTAAAGCTTCATCTGGAAGGCCTGAAACACCTGGTCCGGCTCCAGGTTCACTTCTGCCCGGCCCTAAAAGTATATCTTGAGGATTTTTAGGCAATACAAGTTTGTTTTTTGTTGTTTGCAACAACATGTTATATGTTTCTGCCTCTCCAATTAATATACCACCTAAAAGGTATTTACCATCTGCAGTTATATTTATTTTTTTATATATACCTTTTAGGGTATCTTCATATACAAGCGAACAACAATCAGTAGATTGAATAAAAGGATCACCAAAGCTGGCAACATCAATGCCAATTAATTTTAATTTGGTGCTCATGTCATAGCCATTAAATATTTTATTACCATTGGTAAGGTATGATACTACAACATCTGCCATTTCATAACCAGGTGCAACTAAACCGTAAATCATATTGTTATATAAAGCACATTCACCAATAGCAAAGATTCGAGCGTCACTGGTTTGTAAATTATTATTCACAACAATCCCTCCACGTAAACCAATTTCAAGACCTGCCTGTTTGGCAAGTTCATCTCTTGGCTTTATTCCGGCAGAAATTACCAGCATATCCACATCAATTTTTGAATTATCTGAGAAGATCATTCCTTTTATACAATCATCGCCAATAATTTCTTTTGTATTTTTATTTGTTTGAATTTTCAAACCAATTGCTTCTAATTTTGATTGAAGAATTTTTGAACCGATATCATCAATTTGTCGTGGCATAAGTCGGGGTGCAAATTCAATTACCTGTGTATGTGCTATGCCGAGGTCAATCATTGCTTTTGCTGCTTCAAGACCAAGCAGTCCCCCGCCAATTACCGCACCATTTTTTGCCTTTTTTGCAAAATCCTTCATTAATTCCAGATCTTCTATCGTTCGATACATGAATACCCCCTTTTTTTCTATACCGGGAATGTCTGGAATAAAGGGCGATGATCCCGTAGCAATAACCAGATAATCGTAAGATCTCTTGATACCCTTATGCGAATACACGATTTGGTTTTTTCTGTCTATGTTTTTTATGGGGTCAGCTAAGTGCAGTTGGATATTATTCTCTCTGTACCAGTCAGATGGCGCTAAGTATAAATCTGCCGCAGACGTGCCGGAAAAATAATCAGTTAGATGAACGCGATCATAAGCAGGTCTTGGTTCTTCTCCGAATACTGTTAATTCAAATTGATTTTGTTTTGCTTTTTTCAGCAACTTTTCACAGAATTTATAACCAACCATACCATTGCCAATAATTATTATTTTCATTTTAAACGATTTTAGGTCATTAAAAAGGAACTTATAAAAATGGCAACAATCGTATTATTTATAATTTTATGTGATAGAATATTATCAAAGATTGATTATTTTATCAAAAAAATTATCATTTAGTAGATAAAAATAATCAAAATGATTAAATAATTAGTTATTTTTGATAAAAAATATTATATATTTTTATTTACAATGTTATTTTTATGCCTAATCCTTATTTATTATTAGTTGGAGCGGGGCCTGGAGATCCTGAACTAATTACATTAAAAGCAATCAATGCACTTAAGTCTGCAGACGTTATATTATATGATGCGCTTGCAAATGAAACATTGTTGCAATATGCAAAATCAAATACCGTCAAAAAATTTGTTGGCAAGCGATATGGATGCCATTCTCTTTCTCAACAAGAAATTAATCATCTCATTATTGAATATGCATTTTCACATGGAAAGGTAGTAAGACTTAAAGGGGGAGATCCTTTTGTTTTTGGTCGTGCACAAGAGGAGATTGATGCTGCCCGCAATGCAGGCATTCAGGTAGAGGTGATTCCAGGCATATCCAGTGCACTTGCTGTACCTGCATCACAAATGATACCACTCACGAGCCGGGGTATTAATGAAAGCTTTTGGGTAACTACCGGTACAAATAAAGCAGGAAAAATTTCGCCCGATTTAAAATTGGCTGCACAGTCAACTGCAACCGTCGTTATTTTAATGGCAATGAGTAAACTGGAAAAGATCATGCAAATTTTTTCAAGTTATGGAAAAAACGAAACTCCTGTTGCAATTATTCAAGATGGCACTACTGAAAGCGAAAAAATTATTATTGGAAAAGTAAAGGATATTTACTTAAAATCACAATATGCAGGACTTACAAATCCTTCTATAATCGTTGTTGGAGAAGTAGTAAAGTTCCATCCTTCCATAATTGCAGATTTTTTACAAAAAAATGACCTGAATTATATTTCCCCAAAAAACAAAGCTAATTTACAATGGATATAATGGGGAAAAAGAGTAGATGCTTGTTTTATTAAATGAAACAAATTAATTTGTCTTTTCCTAAAATAGGTTACTCCAAAAAGTGTAAAACATGGACAAAAAAATCATAAAAAAAGCAGGTAAATATTTTACTGAAGAAGAGAAACAGAAAACAGAAAGTCATACAGGAGTTAATTTCAACAGGTTGTACTAAAGTTGAAATTTGGGAGAAATGCACAGGCGAAGAAAAGGAGCATTGACAACTTCTTCGCTGGTTAAAACAACAGGCAGCACAACGGCTGCGAAGTGAAGAAGGAATACAAAACGCAAAAAGCGGTGTGCAGATGTGGAACCAGTATTTGCCAACTGGAAGCAGAATAAAGGCTTCCGGCGGTTCAGACTGCGTGGCAATCAAAAAGTATCCATCGAAATAGGCCTGATAGCTATGACACACAACCTTCAAAAGTTCACAAAGGGCAAAAACAAAGAAAATACTTTTAAAATGGCAGCATAAAAAGCCTGTCTTAAATAAATCTCCCTCCAAAATCATAGAAAATAAAAAATCCTGAACCCAATACCCAAAAATTAAAAGGCTGCATCAAAATCGCTTTTGATACAGCCTCTTTAGGATAAATACGGCAGCTACCTACTCTCCCAGGGACAAGGCCCAAGTACCATTGGCCATGAGGGACTTAACTTCTCTGTTCGGAATGGGAAGAGGTGAACACCCTCGGTATAACCACCATAAACTCTTCAATAAGTTAACATATTGGGAAGTGTTTTGTGTAAATAAAAAAAATAAAGCTTACGGGTAATTAGTACTACTCGACTTTGCTGTTACCAGCTGTACATCTGTAGCCTATCAACGTCATCGTCTCTGACGACCCTTAAAAGTAAACTCATCTTGTGGAAGGTTTCACGCTTAGATGCTTTCAGCGTTTATCCTGGCTGTACATAGCTACTCAGCATTGCACCTGGCGGCACAACTGATACACCAGCGGTACATGCAACCCGGTCCTCTCGTACTAAGGTCACGTCCACTCAATTTACTAACGCCCACCACAGATAGGGACCGAACTGTCTTGCGACGTTCTGAACCCAGTTCACGTGCCACTTTAATCGGCGAACAGCCGAACCCTTGGGACCTTCTCCAGCCCCAGGATGTGACGAACCGACATCGAGGTGCCAAACCTTACCGTCGATATGAGCTCTTGGGTAAGATCAGCCTGTTATCCCCGGAGTACCTTTTATCCTTTGAGCGATGGCCCTTCCATACAGAACCACCGGATCACTTTAGCCTGCTTTCGCACCTGCTCGGCTTGTCTGCCTCACAGTCAAGCACCCTTCTACTAATGCGCTCTGCGTACGATTACCAACCGTACTGAGGGTACCTTTGCGAGCCTCCGTTACTTTTTAGGAGGCGACCACCCCAGTCAAACTACCCACCATGCAATGTCTCCCGCCTCTGGCGGGATTAGGTTCTAAGCAACAAAAGGTTGGTATTTCAACGTTGACTCCATAATGCCTGGCGACACTACTTCATAGTCTCCCAACTATCCTACACATTTGTTGCTCAAAATCAATGCAAAGTTGTAGTGAAGGTTCACGGGGTCTTTCCGTCCCGTGGCGGGTAACCGGCATCTTCACCGATACTACAATTTCACCGGGCTCGTGGAGGAGACAGTGTTCAACTCATTAGACCATTCGTGCAGGTCGGAACTTACCCGACAAGGAATTTCGCTACCTTAGGACCGTTATAGTTACGGCCGCCGTTTACCGGGGCTTCAGTCAAGAGCTTCGGTTTAATCCTAACCCCCTTCCTTAACCTTCCGGCACCGGGCAGGTATCAGGCTCTATACGTCATCTTACGATTTTGCAGGGCCCTGTGTTTTTGTTAAACAGTTGGTTGAACCATTTTACTGAGACCGCTTCGCAGCGGTACGCTTTATCCCGAAGTTACAGCGTCAATTTGCCTAGTTCCTTCTCCACGGCTCACCCGAGCGCCTTAGAATACTCATCCCGTCTACCTGTGTCGGTTTGCGGTACTGGCTGCTATACTCGCTTTTCTTGGCAGCAATTTTATGGTTTCGATTCCTCCGAAGATTCCTCTCAGGCGAACATCCGTCTGTTCGCAACCACCACGTCACTGCGTCACTTTCATCGTATAGCAGGTGCGGGATTATTAACCCGCTTCCCATCAGATTCCCCTTTCGGGTGCTCCTAAGGTCCAGACTAACCCTGATCCGATTAACGTTGATCAGGAAACCTTAGACTTTCGGCGAAGGAGTTTTTCACTCCTTTTATCGTTACTTATGCCTACATTTTCTTTTGAAACCGCTCCAACATGGCTCACGCCACACCTTCAACGCTGGTTTCAATGCTCCCCTACCAATTATACTAAAAGTATAATTTTAGAACTTCGGCTCGTAGTTTGATGCCCGATTATTTTCCGTGCAAGACCTCTCGACCAGTGAGCTGTTACGCACTCTTTAAATGAATTGCTGCTTCCAAGCAAACATCCTGGCTGTTATTGAAGTCTCACCTCGTTTGTTCAACTTAACTACGTATTGGGGGCCTTAGTTGCTAATCTGGGTTATTTCCCTCTCGGCCACGGACCTTAGCGCCCGCAGCCTCACTCCCAGAGATATTTACCAGCATTCGGAGTTTGTCAGGGTTTGGTAGGCGATGAAACCCCCTAGCCCAATCAGTAGCTCTACCTCTGGTAAACTTCTATATCTGAGGCTGTTCCTAAAAACATTTCGGGGAGAACGAGCTATCTCTCAGTTTGATTGGCCTTTCACCCCTATCCACAAGTCATCCCAAAGCTTTTCAACGCTAACGGGTTCGGTCCTCCATTCCGTGTTACCGGAACTTCAACCTGCTCATGGATAGATCACAAAGTTTCGCGTCTGCCCCAACTGACTATTCGCCCTATTCGGACTCGCTTTCGCTACGGCTCCGTTACTGAAGAACTTAACCTCGCCAGTTAGGAGCAACTCGTAGGCTCATTATGCAAAAGGCACGCCGTCACTCTTGAGAGCTCCGACCGCTTGTAAGCGCACGGTTTCAGGTACTATTTCACTCCCCTATTCGGGGTACTTTTCACCTTTCCCTTACGGTACTGGTTCACTATCGGTGTCTGAGGAGTATTTAGCCTTACCAGATGGTGCTGGCTGGTTCATGCAGGATTCCTCCGGTCCCGCACTACTCAGGATACTACGCGTCCTTATCATTGTACGCCTACAGGGCTTTCACCTGCTATGGCTTATCTTTCCAGATAATTCAGCTTCTTGATAATTCCTAAATGTAGTCCTACAACCCCGCAAAAGCTCGCTCCTGCGGTTTGGGCTCTTCCCTTTTCGCTCGCCACTACTCAGGAAATCACTATTGTTTTCTTTTCCTCTCCCTACTTAGATGTTTCAGTTCAGGAGGTTGGCTCTCTTTCGAGTACTATACCTTCAGTATAGTGGGTTGTCCCATTCGGAGACCCGGGGATATTTCGCTTGTGTGCAGCTCCCCCCGGCTTTTCGCAGCTTACCACGTCCTTCTTCGCCTCTCAGACCCAAGGCATCCACCATGCGCCCTTATTCGCTTTAAAAATCTTTCCATATACTCCTTTGCATACAGGCGTATACGACTATTTACTACAATTTTACTTTCCCAATATGTCAAAGATCTTTGATAAACTCAGTTTCCCTTGCTTACCCTTCGCCGATGTGTTGGACTTGAACCAAGCGAACAGCCTTCTTTTGCTCTGTTCACATCTCTTCGCATGGCTTTTCAACCCTGCGACAGCTTCTTAAACAACTCTATCTCTCTATCTCTGTTTTTCTTCCTTCCCCTCTTCTCGCTCCCACCGTTTTCTGTGGAGGATATC
>NZ_CM179506.1:0-1125000 GCF_058798575.1 Hydrotalea sp. GW822-HT8A01 | reverse complement strand
TTTCCTTCTTTCTTCAATTGTTCCCATTCGGGTGTCCAGGCTTCAAATGAAAGTACTTTTACACCATTCAGCCAATGCTCCACATGGCCTTTGTTAAAAATAATCACGGTGTGGTTCCATTGGCCCACGGGTTTTGTAGGGCGGATATGGGTAGTATGCATGGCATAGTCGGCACCAGTTTTTTGCCACTCTTCCAGCTTCTCCGGAAATCCTTCATCATCTATAATCTGGTATTCGGGACCAGAAAGATAGGCAGCATCGTAGGCTTCAGTTACGTGATACATAATGCCGCTGTTGCCGGCAGGAGAAATTTTCCAATCAACAGACAATTCAAAATTATCGTATTGCTTATCAGTAATTAAATCGGCTCGTTTATCCGATTTATCTGTATTGCTGCCTTTACAGTGCAAAATACCATTTTGAACCTCCCAGCTATTGGAAGGCTTATTTTGATAGGTACGCCAACCACCTAAATTATTGCCATTGAACAGAAGTTGCCACCCCTGTTTTTTTTCTTTGGCAGTTAAGGTATTATCCTTTGTTTGGTGGGGGATGAAACCCAGCAGACTGATGGTCAGTAACAGTAGCATATGAAAGCTTAATTTTTGTTGCATAAAATTATTTTTATGACACAACCGTTAATTGTTCCGGATTCCAGCGCATGGTGGTTTGCTTAAAATAGCTATCGTTGCATAGCAATGCAGGTGCCGCAGCCCTGTAACCAAATAATGCATCTTCCCGGGAAGTGGTGCCATTTCTAATGTCCTGAAAGAAATTATAGAAATGATCGAAATGGGCGCCTTTATACCCTTCTTCAGCTTTATAAACAATGGAATCGGGCGGCAGCATTTTCTTGCGGTCGTATCCGGCAATATTACTTCCATTTAATTTTGTTTTTAATAATGGATCATCAGCAGCGGCATAACTTTTATTGGTGGTAAGGGTTACTTTATCCCATTCTACAATCATAGAACCTTCATTACCTACCATACGCAAATAAGTATTATCGGCAGTACCGTCTACAAAATTTACCCGAAGCGACAGGTTAAAGGCCGGATGCACTGCTGTTTCAGGATAATCGAACATGCCCAATAAAATATCTGGTACTTCACGGCCATCTTTCCAAAATCGTAACCCGCCGGTAGCCATTACTTTGGTAGGGCCTATGGAATTGGTAATAAAATGAAGGCTGGAAAACAAATGCACAAACAAATCGCCCGAAACACCGGTACCATAATCGCGGTAACAACGCCAACGGAAAAAACGTTTGGGATCGAAAGGCCTATCGGGATAATTGTGTAAAAAAGTTTTCCAATCAACTGTTTTGGTGGATGCATCGGCAGGAATATCATACTGCCAGGCACCAAAAGGAGAATTGCGTGCCCAAAAACCCTCGGCATAATTTAATTGCCCAATTGCCCCTGCCGCCAATAATTCCTTTGCCTTTTCATTACCCAGCGAACTCATACCCTGGCTACCCACCTGAAACACCACTTTATTGACATTTTGAGCAGCAACCACAGCATTACCTTCTGTTACATCGTGCACCATTGGTTTTTCGCAGTATACGTGTTTACCTTTATTCATGGCATCAACGGATATGGCTTTATGCCAATGATCGGGTGTGGCTACAATTACAGCATCCACATCTTTACGATTAATAATTTCACGATAATCACGTGTTATAAAAATATCATTACCATAATGTTTTTTGGCATCGGCTAAGCGCCCGTCATATAAATCGCAGGCTGCAATCAGTTTAATACCCGGAACGGTAATAGCAGTATTGGCATCGGCTGTACCCATACCTCCTGCTCCAATGAGCGCAATTTGAATATTATCGTTTGCACTGTATTTCCGAACCGGCAGCAAGGCGGTACGGTTAGTAGCAGCCCAACTTCCTACAGTAGGTAATAAAGCTGCAGCGGCAGCACCTTTTGAGAGTTTCTCAATAAAAGACCTCCTGGATGCAATCATTTTGTTTTTTTTCATATGGCGTTCATTATCGAAATAAGAAAATAAAGAAGGCTACAATTTAAAAAGATTAACCCTTAACACAAAATTTAAATAATAACGGGGAATATTGGTTAATTTTGAAATCCAATCAAATTGTTCACCTATTAAATAGTTTAATTATGTTATTTACACTACCTGCATTACCTTATGCATATGATGCTTTAGAGCCATTTATTGATACTGCAACTATGCAATTTCATTATGGCAAACACCATCAGACCTATCTGGATAATTTAAATAAAGCCATTGCAGGCACGCCACACGAAGGAAAATCTTTAGAAGAATTGGTAGCCGCTGCAGGCACCATTTCACCTGCTGTGCGCAACAATGGCGGCGGACACTGGAATCATAGTTTTTTCTGGGAAATTTTAGCACCCAAAGCCGGCGGAACACCTACAGGCGATTTGACCAAAGCCATTGATGCTGCATTTGGCTCATTTGATGCATTTAAAGAAAAATTTGCCAATGCAGGAATGACACGTTTTGGCAGCGGTTGGGCCTGGCTGATTGTGAAAGATGGGAAATTGGAAATTTCATCAACGCCTAATCAAGATAATCCATTAATGGATGTGGCAGAAGTTAAAGGACAACCTATTCTGGGCGTAGATGTATGGGAACATGCTTATTATTTAAAATACCAAAACCGCAGAGCCGAAT
The DNA here is from genome assembly GCF_058798575.1 of Hydrotalea sp. GW822-HT8A01. Lineage (NCBI taxonomy): Bacteria > Pseudomonadati > Bacteroidota > Chitinophagia > Chitinophagales > Chitinophagaceae > Hydrotalea > Hydrotalea sp. GW822-HT8A01. The sequence goes on along the minus strand of NZ_CM179506.1, from coordinate 1,122,327 downwards.
ATTTATCAGCATTCTGGAATGTGGTGAACTGGCAAAAAGTAGCCGAACACTATGCAAAAGCAAAGTAATACAAACATTTTATTTCAACTGAGCCGGAATTCAATCCGGCTTTTTTTATGTTTCAACGGAATTGGCTTGTCGTTATATTCCTACAAAAAATCAACAGATACTTCTATTGGAGCGGTAAGCTACATAGTTTAGCTTTACATCAGATTCAATATCCATTTAAACCATGCAATATCCTATAACCATGCTTATCAATTATTGTATTAAAAGGATGTTTCTGTTATAAAAACGGGAACATCCTTTTTGTATTGTAATACAAATAGCAGTTTTCTGAAAGGGCTTTAAGTATTGGTTTTAAATTAAAAAAGGGAAGCCTGTATCAATTCATTTTTATTTTCAGGCAGGGTGAATAGTATAGAACGGCTGATATTTTTATCTGGCCGTTCCTTTTTTTGGAGCATACGCTTAATACTGTACATTTATTTACCCGAAAAAAATACCATTCACTTGAATTCTTCCAACATGAAGGCAACCAACCATTTATTGGTAGGCAAGCTATACCGACTTACCATTTCCACAATCCGTACAATATTTTCATGCATGCATATCAAAAAATATTCCTGATTGCAGGTAAAGTTTAGAAGGTGGTAAAATAAAACAGGAGGTCGAAATTGACCTCCTATTTATTGTTGCTCCCGAAACTGGACTTGAACCAGTGACCCTCTGATTAACAGTCAGATGCTCTAACCAACTGAGCTATTCGGGAATACCTTCCGCATTCGCGGAGCGCAAAAATAGGGAAAAATGTATTTCAGCAAAATATCCTTTTAAAAATTACAAAAAAGTATTCGTTTATTGTCGGTTACATTCCTATCCACAACTCAATCCCATCTGTTTTTACAGAATAGGTTTTTAAATAATATTCTTCACTACTTATATTCCGGCCGGTTTCCATATTAAACTTATAATGATGTAATGGACAAGTAATGCAACCAGTTGCATCTATATAACCATTGGCGAGTATGCCGCCTGCATGCGGACATTTTTGGGCAAATGCAAAATGCTTTCCGTTCCATTGTGCCAGTGTAATATTTTTACCCGACACCTCCACCGGCTTCAATGCATTTTCGCCGGGTTCAAAAAATTGGAGTATTGGACCTGCTAATATCCATTGAGGTTCTTTTTGGTGCTCCCACATCTGCTAAAAATGAATGGTTTTATAGGGATATCTTACCCGATACATTTGCCTTACTTTATCTAATATCTCCGTTCTCAACAGATCTACATTCCGTTTTTCCAATGCGGCAATAAATACACAGTTGCCTTCGGTAAGGTGCGCCCATTTATCATACAGTTCGCGTAAAATATCTTCTTTTACTTCTGGTGCCAGCCATTCATCAAAATATTTAGATTCATACAAATCCATTTTATTAAAAATAGTGAGGATGGGTTTATCGAACGCTTTTAACTCCTGCAAGGTTTTTTGAACGGTACCCATTTGTTCTTCAAAACCAGGGTGCGATATATCGACCACATGTAATAAAATATCGGCTTCCCGTACTTCATCTAATGTACTTTTAAAACTTTCCACTAAATGGTGGGGCAGCTTTCTAATAAATCCAACCGTATCGCTTAATAAAAAGGGCGTGTTTTCAAATACTACTTTACGAGTGGTAGTATCTAATGTAGCAAATAATTTATTTTCGGCAAATACCTCACTTTTACTTAACAGGTTCATGATGGTGCTTTTGCCCACATTGGTATAGCCCACCAGAGAAACCCGAATCAGTTCACCTCTTTCTTTGCGTTGGGTAAAGGCCTGTTTATCTATTTCCTGCAATCTTTTACGCAGTAAAGCAATTTTATCTTTTACTATACGACGGTCGGTTTCTATTTCTGTTTCACCGGGGCCGCGTGTACCAATACCACCGCCCTGACGTTCTAAGTGCTTCCACATACCTTTTAAGCGGGGTAATAAATATTGGTATTGTGCCAGCTCTACCTGAACTTTAGCCTGGGCTGTTCTGGCCCTTCGGGCAAAAATATCCAGAATTAAATCGCTTCGGTCAATGGTTCGAATGCCGAGCACATCTTCCATATTTGAAATTTGTGAACCGCTTAACTCATCATCCACTATGGCTAAATTCACGCCTTTGGCCTGTACATAGGCTTTTATTTCTTCTAATTTCCCTTTCCCTAAAAAAGTGCGACTATCGGGATGCGGTAAGCGCTGCACAAAACGTTTTAAAGTAATGGCACCGGCTGTTTCGGCCAAAAAGGCCAATTCATCTAAATATTCTTCTATTTGCTCGGGGGTATTTTCTTTGGTTACCAACCCAATTAACACCACTTTTTCTTCTGTGGCTATTTTCTGGTTCTTATCTATCAACGATACTTTGTTTTGGACAAAGGTATTGCAAATACCCTGCTTTACAAGAAAAGCCCCATCGAGGCACTGAACCGGGATGGGGCTGATGATTGAAATATATAGCTTGTTTTACAATCCGCTAATTGTAAGTCCAATAGATAGTGTGTTCATGACAGGACCTGCATTTTGTTTTAACACACCCAGTACGGAATAGTCTATATTGAGTGAGATGTTCCCATATCCCGCTCGGGCCGTTGCTGCGAGAAAGGTACCGTTAAAGAATTTTTTATTGCTTTCTTTCTGCACATATTGGGTACCATACAAACTATTGTTGTTAATATCTAACAGATTTTTTCCTTTAAAGTATGCTTTTAATAAAGTGCCCACTTTTACACCGGCAGCAAATTTCCAGGAATGTTGCGGATCGCCGGGGTTGGAATAATAACGCAACTCAATAGGTGCCTGTAAATAAATGGTCGTTACTTTCGATTTTTTAAACCGGGTAGTACTATCGAATGGCAGGGTTGGTCCGGGTGCCCACACTTTTACGTACCGGTGGTCAAAGAAAATATTGCTGGTACCCACGCCTAAGCCATACGCCACACTGAAACGCGGATCGGTTTTAAATGGCTTGTTAAGCATTACATAAAAATTAAAGTGGCGGCTAAACCCTTTGGTACCAATGGTATCGGGATTGGGGCGGCCAGTCCATGTATCGCTGCCAAACTGAATTAAAAAATGGTCTGATGGAACTTTGGTGAGGTCTACTTTACTCCAGTCTTTTTTTACTTTAGGCATCACCGGCTTCTTTTCTTTGGGTGCTTTGTGGTGTACAGTAGAATCTGTTTTGCCTTTTTTATGAAACAGGGTTGAAAGTTGCGCATGGGCCATGGCCAAGGTGCATACACTAAGCAGTAGTAGGATCGATTTTTTCATTATGTATAAATGCAGGTGATTTAACCTTTTTTTAGTATGGAACAAAAATAACAGAATTGCGGCCACCAAAAGGGTTAAAAATTAGCAAAAGCTGATAAATAGTGAAAAAATGTTGGAGGAAAAGAAATAGAGTATGCTATATGCATGAAGAAAAGTAGCAGTTGAAATACCTAACTGTTTTTAAAATAACAGGACTGACTATTTTGAATGGTATTTGGAAAATAGCGGGATTTGGTTATTTTTGCGCCTCTTGAGCCCAAAGCTCAGGGCCTATAGCTCAGCTGGTTAGAGCACCTGACTCATAATCAGGGGGTCCCTGGTTCAAGCCCAGGTGGGCCCACTTAAAGTGGATTAGCTCATAAACGAAAATGTTTGTGGGCTTTTTTATGTGCTTGAGTGCCAACCTATTTTAGGACGGGTCACCTACTACATTTGTTTTTACATCCTGATTGACATACTCCTGCGGTTTCAATTCCGGATTGTATGGTGGAAGAAAAAATACTTCAATCTTGTTTCTATTTGCCTGGAGCCATTCATTTAGTTTTTTTGTTTTGTGCGCTGGGTGCCCCTCTGTTACAAAATATAGTTTCTGCCTGCTATACTTTATCATTTGCCGCAAAAATGTTTCAAACACTCCGCTGTTAAACCTGCCGTCTATAATCATAAATTGTAAATGACCCTGGTTGCTTATTGCTGAAATCATATTCAATGAAAAGTCTTGTCCTGTCTTTTTAATAACGGGTGTTTCTCCAGCAGAGGCGTAACGCCTGCCTGATGATCGCTACGCATGCCTGTTTCATCCCCAAAGTAAATAACGGCATTCTGTTGGGCAGTTCTTTTTTTAATGGCAGGATATTCTTTTCCCAGCCACTCTTTTACTTTTTCCGGTTTTTGCTCAAATGCCTTATTGATGGGCTTTTGAGGAGTATACCCCCAGTCTTTTAAATATCGCCCAACCTGCCAACGCGATAACTCAATCCTATATCTGTCTAACAATAATTGTTGCACAGCCTCCCTTGTCCACAGCCCAAAGGGTAGTTTTAATTGGTCAGGAAGCTTTTCCTTTATCAACTGGCCTACCTCTGCTGCTTGTTTACCAGTAATCTTTTTACCTCCTTGCACGCCTCGCTTTTTATTGCTCAACGAACGCTTGCCGTATTGCCTGTATTTTGACCAAATTCGATTTACTGAGCGTTCACTAAGTTCCCAATTTCTATTGTAAATAACCAACCACCCTTAAACGTATGGCTTCTTGTGCCTTAACTGTACCCCGTTTTATAACTGTTGACTTTATCATCTCATAATGTTACAAAAATAAAATTAAAATAAGACTTAAATTGTACTCTTATTAATAATGGCATTACTAATAAATATATCGCTAATATGCTTACCATAAATCTTTCGGCTGTAATAGCATTTACTGATAAATTTTACATTTTGTTTTGTTTTGTTTAACTTTACTACAAAGCACAAAACGATATTCCAATAAAATATAAAAATAAGCTTATGAAAAAACTACTTATAATTCTTTGTTTATTTACTTCTTGCATGCTGCATGCGCAAGTAAATAAACCCAAAACAGTTGAATATACACTTAACATTGCTGATACTACAGTTAATTATACTGGCAAGAGGGTGAAAGCAATTGCTGTAAATGGCTCTATTCCAGCACCTACACTGTATTTCACTGAAGGTGATACCGCAGTAATACATGTGCATAATGAAATGAATGTATCTACTTCAGTACATTGGCATGGAATATTGTTACCTAACCTCATGGATGGTGTTCCTTATTTAACCACACCACCTATTGAACCGGGAAAAACTTTCACCTTCCGTTTTCCGCTTATACAATCTGGAACTTATTGGTATCACTCGCATACAATGCTGCAGGAACAAAGCGGTTTATATGGATCGATAGTTATTCAACCTATAAAAAAAAGATATCAGGTAGATGGGGAATTGGTTCTGGTACTATCTGACTGGACAAATGAAAAGCCGGCCTCTGTTTTAACAACCTTGAAAAGAAGAGATGCTGCTAATGAATATTATGCATTAGAAAAAGGCTATCCCCAGAGCCTTGATAAATTATTAAAACACCATGCGTGGGGCGAAAGGCTAAAAGCAGCTTATAACAGAATGCCTCCGATGGATATTTCTGATGTTTATTATAACAGATTTTTCATTAATGGAACTACTGAATTAGACTTCTCAAAATATAAACCCGGACAAAAAATAAGATTAAGGGTTATTAATGGGTCAGCATCCTCCTATTTTTATTTGCAGTATGCAGGCGGTAAAATGGAATTAATTGCGGCAGATGGGGTAGATGTTCAACCCGTTTTCATTGACCGCTTGTTGATGGGGGTTGCCGAAACCTATGATTTCATTATTACAGTTCCTACAAATGGTGCTTACGAATTTCGTTCAACAGCTATTGATGTTACTGGCCATGCTTCTGTATTTATAGGGCAAGGTAATAAAATAATGGCTCCTGATATTCCAAAACCTAATGTATGGAAAATGAGTGAAACCATTCATAATTTAACTGTAAATATGCCAGGCAGAATGAATATGGGCAATATGAATATGCGCTTGAAAAAAGGAGGACATATGGGTAATATGCCAATGGACAAACAGACGATGGGAAGCAGTAAAAATGAAATGGTTCAACAGAGTAACCCTATGCAAAAAACTTCCGTGGAAAAAAAGGTGAATCAAAACATGGATATGCCAGTAATGAGTGCAGTTAAGTCAGACACAACTGGTAAATTCATAATGTTTAATTATGATATGCTCAAATCTTTTACACCAACAAACTTACCACAGGGAAATCCAACCAGGGAAATTACACTGAACCTAACCGGAAATATGTACAGGTATGTATGGTCAATAAATAACAAAACAATTTCACAACAAGACTCAATTGCGGTAAAGAAAGGAGAAAATGTAAGGCTGATACTTGTTAATAAAACCATGATGAACCATCCTATGCACCTTCATGGTCACTATTTCCGGGTTCTTAACAAAAATGGCGATTACTCTCCATTAAAACACACCGTAGATGTGCCCCCAATGACAACGGTGGTAATAGAATTTGCCGCAAATCAAGATAAAGACTGGTTTTTTCATTGCCACATCTTGTATCATTTGGCAAGTGGAATGGCACGTTACATACATTATGAAGGTAGTGAAAGAGATACTGCCCTGGCTAACTATCCGCTGAAAAAAATATTAAATGAAGATAAACAATGGTTTTTTTATGGCAGTTTAGCAGCAAAAAGCATGATGACAGAATTTAATGCCAATTATATTAATATGTCAAATGCAATTAGAACAGAGGCCAATACAAACTATAATGGCCAATACGAAATAAACCTAAGTTATGAAAGATATATTACAAATTGGTTTAGACCCTATATAGGCGTTGCCACTGTAAGACAAAAATATTATAATGTTTTTAGTGGCAAAGAAATTTTTCAACAAGAATTTGATTTGCCCGTAGTAGGCATAAGATATACACTCCCTTTCTTTATCGAATCTGACCTTCGCATAAATTCTGCAGGCAGGGTTCGGCTTCAATTAGAAAGTGATGAATGGCTGCTGCCACATGTTTTTTTTAATTGGCGTATCAATACAGATAAGGAATATCACCTTGATCTACAGTATCTTCTAAGTAAGTATATTTCACTATCGGGCGGGTATGATTCAAGGTATCAATGGGGAGGAGGATTATTAGTCAGATTTTAAAAAATAAACTTTCAGAAATTGAGCAATTATTATAGCATAATTACTATTTTGTTTCGTAAACGAAATGAAGTGATTGGATTACCATAGTTTATTGTTTTGAATTGCAAGAAGATATCTGCATTTATATTTTGCATTTGGATACCTAAAACACCTCTTTCACCACATTGCGTATTACTTTAGGTTTACCCAAAGTATAGTAATGCAATACCGGCACACCGGCAGCTTTCAGTTCTTTTGATTGTTGAATTAACCAGGTAGTGCCAATTGCTTCTACCTCAGCATCTGTTTTACAATTTAAAATAGTATTTGATAAATCAGTGGGAATATCTACATGAAAAATTCTGGGCAATACGGTTAATTGTTTTTTAGAAGTAATGGGTTTTAATCCCGGAATAATGGGCACCTGAATACCCATTGCCCTGCAGGCTTTTACAAAAGCAAAAAACTTTTTGTTATCGAAGAACATTTGGGTCATAATATAATCGGCGCCGGCTTCAACTTTTTCTTTTAAAAACTGCAAATCGGTATCTAAGTTGGGTGCTTCAAAATGTTTTTCAGGATAGCCTGCGGTGCCAATGCAAAAATTAGTTTTACCACCATCGCGAATATCTTCATCAATGTATATACCGTGGTTTAAGTTCACCACCTGCTTTTGTAAATCAATGGCATGTTCATGTCCATCTGGCTCCGGCTCAAAACTGGTTTCATTTTTAGCTGCATCGCCCCGTAATACCAACACATTATCAATACCCAGAAAATTCAAATCAATTAAAGCATCTTCACTTTCGCGTTTGGTAAAGCCGCCACAAATTAAATGGGGCACTGTATCTATTTTATAATGGTTCATAATGGCAGCGCAAATGCCCACAGTACCGGGTCTTTTGCGTACTTCTACTTTTTCAAAAGAGCCATCGGCTTTTTTCTTAAACATACTTTCGCTACGGTGGTAGGTAACATTGATCCAGGAAGGCTTAAACTCCATGAGCGGATCTAAATGATCATATAACGAGGTAATGGTTTTTCCTTTCAAGGGTGGTAATACTTCAAAAGACAGTAAGGTACTTTTGGCCTGTTGAATGTGTTCAGTTACTTTCATTTGTTTAGGTGTATGGTAGCGTTGCTTTTAAAAATCACGAATCTTATAGCGCATTGGCAGGATAAGCTTTTTGATTTGCCGGCTTATCATGAACCGCTAAAATATTTGCAAACATAGCATCAAAGCAATAAAAAACCGCTTACTTTAGCAGAAAGCGGTTGATTTAATATCCAAATATTACACAATTAATCGCGGTAATGTAAAGCAGGCTTTCTATCGCCCAACAATGCTTTGTACTGGTAATTGCCTTTGGCTTGCACAAATTCTTCTTTAGCTGCATCAATCAAAGCCGGACTTTGGTATAAATCAATGGCAGTTAATGCCAATGTTTTAGCGGCTACCATCATGCCTTTGGTGCCAATTTCAGTTCCTCCACAGGCAGTGGCCTGCCAGCTATGCGCAGGAGTGCCTGGAATCCAGGTAGCAGCCCTTAAGCCAACGGTGGGCACTGTATAGCTTACATCGCCTACATCGGTTGAGCCGCCGCCGGCATCTTCCTGTTCTTTTAATGGTTTAATGGTAGCAGCCGACTCAATGGGTGGTACGTTAAAATTAAAAGTGGCCTGTAATTTTTTACCGAATGCTACTTCATCTGGCGTATAGGTAACGCCGCCCACTTGTTCTAAATCAGACTGCATTACATTGGCCAGTGTTTTATTCAACAGCAAATCATGCGTTCCACCAATAATTTCATAATCCATGGTTGTGCCGGTGCCCAATGCTGCACCCTGCCCGGCTTTTACCAACCTGTCAAAAATAGATTTTACCTGCTCTTTATTGGGGTGGCGTACATAATAATACACCTCAGCAAAATCGGGTACCACATTGGGCGCCTTGCCGCCATTGGTAATAATGTAGTGAATACGGGTTTCCTGAGGCACGTGTTCCCGCATCATATTGGCCATATAATCCATAGCTTCAACGGCATCTAAAGCAGAGCGGCCTTTTTCGGGCGATGCTGCAGCGTGTGTAGCAATACCATGAAACCTGAATTTGGCAGAGATGTTGGCTAATGCACTGGTCATGGTTACACCATTTTCTGCGCCGGGATGCCAGTGCAATACTACATCTACCCCATTGAATAATCCTGCACGCACCATATACACTTTGCCACTGCCGCCTTCTTCGGCCGGACAACCATATACTTTTATAGTTCCTTTTAATTGGTTGGAGGCTATTAATTTTTGTATTTCTATTCCGGCAGCTACTGAAGCCGTGCCAAATAAATGATGTCCGCAACCATGCCCCGCTGCCTGTCCGGCAACCGGCTCTTTTTCAGCAACAGCCTGTTGAGATAAACCGGGTAAGGCATCAAATTCAGCCAATATACCAATCACAGGCTGACCGCTACCATAGGTAGCCACAAAAGCAGTGGGAATATCGGCCACTCCGCTTTCAACAGAAAAGCCTGCATTTTTAAGTTGTTCTTGCAGCAGTGCTGAACTCTTTACTTCTTTATAGCCCACTTCTGCAAAGTTCCAAATTTGTAAGGCTACATTTTTGTAGGTGTTATACTGGCTTTGCAAATCGGCCATGGCAGTTTGTTTGAGTGCATTGGGTTTTTGCGGTGTTTGAGCAAATGGAGCAGACAGCCATAGCAGGCTGTCAGCAAGCAACAGAATAATAAATTTTTTCATAAGTAGTTGGTTTTGGTTGTATAAAAAATGGAAATGTACTAATAAAAATATCGATTTATACAAATAAATCGTTGAAAAGTGTGGCACCTGGTACCACAGCATATTTATCTAAATCAGTGATGCCTTCTGCTGCCAGTACTGCTTCATCAATAAACGTATTGCCTGTGCAGTCTTTTGATTTTTTTTGCAGGATGATAGCAGTAGCATCGGCCAGGATTTGTGGTGTTCGGCTTTGGTTAGCCAACGCAACGCCGCCCAATAAATTACGTACCGCAGCCGTATCGATGGTGGTTCTTGGCCACAAAGCATTGGATGCAATACCCAGCTCTTTAAACTCATGTGCCCAGGCAATGGCCATCATGCTCATATTGTATTTGGTAAGGGTGTACGCAATATGTGGCGCCAGCCATTTGGGCTGCATATTCAGAGGTGGTGATAAGGTTAAAATATGTGGATTGGGTGCTTTTTTTAAATAAGGAACACAGGCTTGTGTAACCAGAAAAGTACCCCGTACATTAATGCTGTGCATTAAATCGAAGCGCTTGGTTTCGGTGGAGAGAGTATCAGATAATTGAATGGCAGAAGCATTATTGATTAAAATATCAATTCCGCCAAAAGCTTCTACTGCTATTTCTACCGCTTGTTGTATTTGTTCTTCAAATCGAATATCGGTTTTTATGGGCAAAGCCTTGGTGCCTATTGCCTCTATTTCTTTAGCTGCAGAAAAAATAGTGCCGCCTAATTTGGGGTTTTCTTCTGTGCTTTTAGCAGCAATCACAATATTAGCCCCTTGTTTTGCCAGTTCTAACGCTATTGCCTTGCCGATGCCCCTGCTGGCACCGGTAATGAATACGGTCTTATTTTGAAATAGCATATCCTGTTCATTTAATGAAACAAGGTAGGATAATTGCAGGAAGAATAAAGAAGGAAGGCCAATAATTTTATTACCAATACATCAGGAAAAAATAGCAATACCCGCTCATTACCAGCCCAGAAATTGGCGGATGGCAGTTTCTGCTTCCCGGCAGGCCTGCTCTAATTCTTTGTTTACAATTCCTATATTAAAGTGATGCTTAAAAGAAATTTCATACCTGGCTTTATTCATACGGGTAGCAATACTATCCGGGGTTTCTGTGCCCCTGCTTTCTAATCTTTTTTTTAAATCATCCAAACTGGGCGCTTCAATAAAAATGGACAAGGTATTGTTGGGATATTGTTGTTGTACATGAATGGCGCCTTTCACATCAATATCCAAAACCGGCACTTTTCCTTCCTGCCAAATTCTTTCTATTTCTGCGTGCAGGGTGCCATAATATTTTCCTTCATATACCATTTCCCATTCAACAAATTCATTTGCTTTAATTTTTTCCTGAAAATTGTTGATAGAAATAAAATAATAATCTTTTCCGTTCTGCTCATTGCTTCGAGGGGAACGGGTAGTAGCGGAAATAGAAAATGCTAATTTGGGATATTTTGCTAAAAGATATCGGGTAATAGAAGTTTTACCTGCACCCGATGGTGCCGTGATGATGATAATTTTTTTTTCCGTTGATTCCATTTGCAAATAAAAGAAGAAAAAATGGAGTGGCGTAATTCAGATTCGATGAATTATTTTTCAAATAGCAATTTACAGATATACAACACTCTGTTGTTGTGTTGTGTGTCCGCAAACGGCGAACGTAAATCAGGACAAGACAAGGCGGCATGATTGCCATTCTGCATACCTGGGGACAAACGCTTAGCCTGCATCCCCACCTGCATTGTATTGTACCGGGTGCAGGCGTAGATGCAAAGGGTCATTTTAAAACCATTACTGCCAATGGAAAATATTTGTTTCCGGCAAAAGCTTTGAGCAATGTGTACCGTGCAAAGTATGTTGCACTGCTCAGGCAAAAGGGTATCACAGATAAAACACTCATCAATCATTTATTTGCCAAAAATTGGGTAGTGTATGCCAAGCGCCCTTTTGGCGCACCAAAGCAGGTAATAGAATACTTAGGCAGGTACACCCATAAAATTGCTATCAGCAATCACCGTTTGCAACAGGTAGATCAAACCAATACCACCTTCCACTACAAAGATTATAAAAGCCATGGCAGTATAAAACAAATGACGCTGAGCAACCCGGAATTTATCCGGCGTTTTGCTATGCACATTTTACCCCTGCGCTTTGTACGCATCAGGCATTACGGCATACGCAGCACTACCTGGAAGCGGGCAAAGTTTGTTGCCTTAAAAAAACAGTTAAAGTTGCCAACACCAAAAAATGACAGTACAACAAAACTACATTGCTGCCCTTGTTGCAAAACAGGCATATTAATCACCATCATCACCTTTGGCAAACGGGGGCCACCACCGCAGCATAAGGCCGGTGCAAAAAGGAATGCCTGCTAAATGCGGGTAAGGGAATTGCTGTGCCTGCAAGAACATAACCGCTACTACAATAACGGCACACAGCAGTAAACAAAGAATTGAAAAAAATAATACCCCCCGATTTTCAATTACAGCAACACAGTAGCAAAACGATAACTCCATAATCAATAAACACCCGGATAATTTACCGGTTTCGTTCAACAGGCGGCTTCATTGTTGGCGCTACGCACCCAACGAAGCCTTAGTTGTTAGCTGTAGGCTTTATTAAACATTAATAATCGACTTCATTTCGTCGGTCTCGTATAGCAGCTGCATTTGAGTCATTGCCGTTTTGGGATTATCCAAGTCAAATGCTTTTAACTTTTTTGCATTTGCAATGGCTGTTTTCAGTTTAGGTTTTAGTTTTAAATAAATATCGTTGTCTTGCTTTGTAAAATATTTACTTGTTTTTTCAAAATCAGGTAAATACTTTTTTAACTGTTTGATTGCACCTTCACAATTATCAAAATACTTGCCTGTCGATTCAAAATGAAGTAATATCCAAAATTCTAAGCATGGGTTATTGATAATTACAACGACATTTTTACAAACAAATGACAGATTATTCGTCAGCTGGGGTGGGTGGGTAGTGCGTTGGCATTTTTAGCTCTTGGCAAGGTTGGCATTGTGTCTGAGTTTTGTGTGCCTTGCCATGTGCTAAAAATTGCGTGGGGTCGGGTAGCAAAGTCATGGATAGTGTCACTGTACCCAAATAGGGTGACATACAACAATTATATTTCTGCTTTTCTCCTTTTGCCCTTCCACCAACAATTGTTATTTTTATGCAATGGCATTGGCATTCATCAGGCCTTTTATAAAACGTATAGTAATTGGTATTAACCTGCTGGTCATTTTTATTTACTTACTGGGCTGTTTAAGTCCGTGGGTAAACCCCGTATATTTTACCCCCATCAGCTTTATTGCCATTACCATGCCCTACCTGGCTTTAATCCTCATTTTTGCTGCTATTTTCTGGATTATCGTAAAGCCGAAATATGTGTGGATGCCGCTGCTGGCACTATTACTCAGCTATCAGCAAATACAGGTAATGTTTGCCGGTAACATAAAAGAAGGATTTTCAAAAACAAAACCTGCCGGCAGTTTGCGCATCATTAGCTGGAATGTGCAAAGCTTTAATGGCCTCAGTAAAAGCAAGGCTGCTAAACAGCAGGTGCGTACCGATCTTGCCCTCACTATTCAAAAACTTAATGCCGATGTGGTTTGCATGCAGGAGTTTAACCATGCCGACAATACCAATCCAACAGCTAATAATATTGGCTTGTTCGCTGATAGTTTTCCCTATCATTGCTTCTCGAAAGACTATCGCCGCAACAATCACTATCATTCAGGCTGTATCATCTTTTCCAAATACCCCATTATCCGTTCCGAACGCATCCCCTTTAAAACAGCCGAAAGCCTTATTTATGCCGATATTGTAAAAGGCTACGATACCATACGGGTTTTCACCACCCATTTGCAATCTTATAAATTTAACCAGGATGACTATGATGGCATGGAGAAAATTAAACAACAAAATGAAGAAGCACTGGCTGCCTCCAAAGGCATTATCCAAAAAATGCTACTGGCTTTTAGAAGAAGAACTGCACAGGCCATCATTGTAAAAAGCAAATTGAACGAAAGCCCTTATCCTTATTTAATTTGTGGCGATTTTAATGATGTGCCCAACAGCTTTACTTATTTCCATATTCGTGAAAACATGCAGGATGCTTTTTTGGCAAAAGGTTTTGGCATTGGCCGCAGTTTTATTAGCCTTGCACCAACACTGCGTATTGACTATATTTTAACCGACCTTCATTTTGCCATCCGGCAATTTGATATGGTTGATGAAGACCTAAGCGATCATATTATGCTGGTAAGTGATGTGGCACTGAAAAAATAAAACCCCTTTCCCGCTTTATATTCCGTTTGCTGCTACTGCAACGATTGGCTACTTTTGCAGCCTGTAATTGAATAATGACCGCTATTTAAATATTTCTATGCCTTTACAATTGTACAATACCCTTACCCGCAAAAAAGAAGTGTTTACCCCCATTACGCCGGGACTCGTGGGCTTATATGTTTGTGGACCAACTGTTAGCGGCGAAAGCCATTTGGGCCATGCACGCCCTTATATTAGTTTCGATATTCTGTATCGCTATTTTTTACACTTAGGTTATAAAGTACGGTATGTACGCAATATTACCGATGCCGGTCATTTTGAAGAAGAAGGCCGAGCCGCAGAAGATAAAATTAGTAGTAAAGCCATTTTAGAAAAATTAGAACCCATGGAGCTGGTGCAGAAATACACCAACCTGTTTCATTGGGCCATGCAACAATTCAATACCCTGCCACCCAGTATAGAACCCACTGCTACCGGTCATATTGTAGAGCAAATTAATATGATTCAACAAATTATTGCCGATGGCTATGCTTATGTTGTAAATGGTTCGGTTTATTTTGATGTGGCAAAGTACAATACCGATTTTTCTAAAATTGGCCAACCCTATGGCATACTCAGTGGCAGAAATATTGAAGAACAATTAGAAACTACCCGCCAGTTAGAAAATCAGGACGAAAAAAGAAACAAAAACGATTTTGCGTTGTGGAAAAAGGCTCCGCCCGAACATATTATGCGCTGGACCAGCCCCTGGGGCGAGGGATTTCCCGGTTGGCATATTGAATGTTCGGCCATGAGTACCAAATATTTGGGTAAACAATTTGATATACATGGCGGAGGGATGGATTTGGAGTTCCCGCACCATGAATGCGAAATTGCCCAAAGCTCGGTTTGCAACCATCAACCTCCTGCCCGTTATTGGGTGCACAATAACATGATTACCATTAATGGTAAAAAAATGGGCAAAAGCTATAACAACGTGATTAAATTGACCGAGTTGTTTAGTGGCAATCATCCCATTTTAGAACAGGCATACCATCCCATGACCATCCGTTTCTTTATCCTGCAATCGCATTACCGCTCTACTCTCGATTTTAGTAATGAAGCTCTGCAGGCATCAGAAAAAGCATTAAAACGTTTGTGGGAAGCCTACTCCAACTTATTTGCATTACCCTTGCCTGAAAATGAAGTTGCTGAAGATGTGGAATTAGACAAAAAGGTGCAACAACTGATCAATGAATTTGCCGAGTTTATGGACGATGACCTTAGCACTGCCAAAGTATTGGCCAATATGTTTGAGCTGGCACCTGTTATCAATGCCCTAAAAAACAAACAATTACCAGCCAATTGTTTAACATCAGCCACCGTGCTGCGCTTACAACAACAAATGAAACTATTTTTAGAAGATGTATTTGGCCTGCAAAACCCGGTTCCGGCATACGATGGCAAACTGCATCAGGTAATGGAATTATTGTTGCAACTACGCAAACAAGCCAAAGCAAAAAAAGATTTTGTAACCAGCGATACCATCCGGAATGAATTATTGGCCCTGGGTATTCAAATTAAAGATGAAAAAGATGGCTCCATGAGTTACAGCATACTTTAAGCCGACCTATTCTTCCCGCTTTAATAAAATTATAACCCAACCTGCTTATTTTTATAAGTAGGTTTGTTTTTTAGCACACATTAAAATAGTGTTTATTTGCTATATTGCTTGTTTAAAAACTATGAGGCATTTTCTTATGTCTTTTTTAAATAGAAAGCAATTACATCTCGTCAAAATAAATTGTATTACATGAACAAAATGCTTGCTGTTTTAGGCTTTTGCACACTGCTTAGCTTTTCAACTTCTACAAAAGCACAGGTATTAGACTCTATGATGGATGTGTATGCCAACAGGTACCCTCAGGAAAAAATACATATTCAGTTCGATAAGGGAGCATACAATAAAGGCGAAACCATTTGGTATAAAGCCTATTTAATGACAGGCATTGACCTTTCGTTTATCAGCAAAAACTTTTATGTAGACTGGTATGATGCATCGGGCACCTTACTCATGCATTCTGTTGCACCGCTTTTTCAGGCCACCGCTTCGGGCTCGTTTGAAGTGCCGGCCAATTACAGCGGAAAAACCCTGCAATTAAGGGCTTACACTCGTTGGATGCTGAATTTTGATACCGTTTTTTTGTATCAGCGCTCCATTCCCGTAATACAACCACAGGTTAAAGCCAATATTATCTTGCCGAAAACACAGGTATACCTGTTCCCCGAAGGAGGTAATCTGGTAGAAGGGCTGAATAGCCGCGTTGCCTTTAAAGCCACCGATCAGTTTGGCAATCCGGTATACATTAAAGGAGCCATTAAAAACAATCATCAGGTATTGGTAGATTCTTTTTTAACGGAACATGATGGCATGGGTAGCTTTTCAGTTGAACCCAAAGCCGGCGAAACCTATCAAATTAACTGGTTAGATGAAAATGGCCAAACCGGCACAACCGCATTACCTGCCGCATTACCCAACGGTGCCACCCTTTCTGTACAACCCGCCAGCGATAAAGCCATTGTATTTGTAGAGCGCACCGCCAAGGATGATCCTTTGTACAAAACCATGTATCTCATGGCGCAAATGAATCAGCAATTAGTGTACAAATCAAGAATTAATTTTTCGGCTAAAACCAGTGTAGTGGCCGATTTGCCTACGACAGAATTACCCACTGGCATTTTGCAAATTACATTGTTTAATGCCAACTGGCAGCCCGTTGCAGAAAGAATTGTTTTTGTGAATAATGAAAACTATATCTTCAACCCGCGCATCAGCACGCCATTGGTAAATTTAGATAAACGCGGAAAAAACACCATTGAGTTTTTTGTATCTGATACTGCTTTTGCCAATATGTCTATTGCCGTTACCGATGCCGATGTGCCAGTAGATGATAAACATTCTATTTACTCGGATTTTTTATTGAGTGATGATATTAAAGGCAAAGTACACAATCCGGCTTATTACTTCTCCAGCGATGCTGACAGTGTTACCCATCATTTAGATTTGGTGATGATGACCAATGGATGGCGCCGTTACAACTGGAGCGATTTGGCAGCACAAAAAGTACCCAATATTAAATTTCCCCCGGAAACCAACTATTTAAAAATAGAAGGTAAAGTGTATGGCAGTAATTATACCGGTGGCGAATCTTCTTTTTTAAATGTGATTGTACAAGGGAAAGACAGCAGTAAACAGTTTTTATTATTACCCGTGCATAAAGATGGTTCATTTGAACAGGATGGCGTTTTCTTTTACGATACCGTTAAACTGTTTTACATGCTCAATGGCAAACGCAGTGGCAATAGCGGTGCAGTAGTTAGTTTTTCAAACGGGTTGTTTAACCTGCAACCCCGTTATGTAAACATCAACAGCAGTTTAACCAACTGGACAGATAGTATGGCGCTGCGCCGGATGCAGTATTTTTTGGATGAGCAGGAAAGACTGCGCAAATTAATGGCATCGGCCACCTTAAAAGAGGTTACTGTGCGGGCTAAAGTAAAAAGTGTTTTACAAGTATTGGATGAAAAATATGCAACAGGCCTCTTCTCCGGCGGCGATAGTTATGGGTTTGATGTTATGGACGACCCTCGGGCCAATGGCGCATTAGATGTATTTAC
Source organism: Hydrotalea sp. GW822-HT8A01 (assembly GCF_058798575.1). Lineage (NCBI taxonomy): Bacteria > Pseudomonadati > Bacteroidota > Chitinophagia > Chitinophagales > Chitinophagaceae > Hydrotalea > Hydrotalea sp. GW822-HT8A01. The sequence continues at coordinate 1,104,565 of NZ_CM179506.1, read as the reverse complement.
TTACCTGCAGGGGCAGGTAGCAGGCTTACAAATTAATTATGGCGGCGGAACGCCCACTTTAACCTGGCGGGGCAGCACACCCGATTTATATTTAGATGAAAGTCCGGCTCAGCCCGATATGATTCAAAGCCTACCCATTACAGATATTGCGTACATCAAAGTATTTCGCCCACCTTTCTTTGGCTCCATGGGCGGTGGCAGTGGTGGTGCCATAGCCATTTATACGAAAAGAGGCAACGATAGCAAAAAAAATAACAACGCCAATACACCCGGGTTAGACAATACCATATTAGGTGGATACACTAAATTTAAACAATTCTTCAGCCCTGATTACGACAAATCGAATGATGCTTTTGGCGATGATATTAGAAGTACTTTATACTGGAATCCCTATGTATTAACCAACAAAAAAAGTCCGCAGGTAAAATTAGACTTCTTTAATAGTGATATTAGCAAAAAACTAAAGGTAATTATAGAAGGGTTTAATGCCGATGGTAAATTAACACATATAGAAAAAGTGTTGGAATAATTTTTTAGCAAAATAGTTATAAAAAATGGCTCCATTATGTGGCCATTTTTTTGTAAGTATGAAGTAGTAAAACCAGGCAAACTGATGGTGCTATTTGCTGTAATAGGTAATTTATCGGAGAGCAAACAAATTTCTTTCTTGTTCAAAAAAATTGGCGGTTTAGCTCAATGAAAAAAATTATCTACTTTAGATTGAACTAAAAGAGGAGGTCTACACATAATCTAATTATATTTATCTGTTTGTGATAATGTTAAATGGGGGCAATTTATCTTCATAAAAAATCCCCACAAATTGTCACTAAATAGTTAAGCAAATTTGCTCCTTTATTCATAAAAGCCCTTGCAATAATATCATCTTTAAAACATTGTACTTCTTCTAAACCCTAATAGAACCTGGCGATGTAGTTTTTATTTCAGTTCCCGTATTCTAATAGACCGTTGCATATTATTTTTGTAAAAAAATACAATCAATCTGCTGATAATATATTAATAACCTCCTATTTTGCCCATCAGTAACAATTTACTCCATTTCCCCTTTTCTTTTTTATATAAATATGTCCACTGTTGGCCAAAATCAGGATCGTATGGCGTTTCAAATGAAAATGCACACAATAAATAGCTTCTCAAAAAAATGGGTTTTGAAAGCCTCCAACCATCTTTCTGATTCTCTGAAACAAATTGAACATTTTTCATCAAATGCTTATTAATATAATATTTGGTTGTGTCACCTTCAATTTCTTTTGTTAGGCTTGCCTTTTCTTCGTTAGAAAGACCATACTTTCCTGTTCCAAACAAAGATACCACAAATAAATTTTTGTTAGATAAAAATTGATAAGTTTTTAAAGTATCATATTTTTTGAACTCTGTATTTCTAATAAATTTCATGAATTTTTTTAATTCACGTTTATATTTACAATTATTCTTTTGTGCAAAAATATTTTCATTCAACAGAGTTGCACTCATTAAAATAAATATCATTAAAATAATTTTTCTATAATTTATAGCTTGCATAATTGTTTTGTTTTTTACTGACATTTTGTTCCTATTGTACCATATTCGAATAGTTGTAAATAATACTGAAAAAAATCTCTACTATTCGCATTTGTTGTAAAGCCATATTTAGTTAATGCATCATTGAAGGCTGGTGTACCTACTATATCATCTTTTAATCCACCTAAAGCCAAACTTGCAGCCTCTTGTGTAGATAAAGAGGGGAAAAAACTTTGTAAAGTACCAGTTATACCGTCAATGTAGTTTTGTAACATATAGGCATGTTGAGTTAATCCATTTAATACCGATGTATCTGTAAATATATAGGCATGCACAATTTCATGAATTAAGGTACTGGCCTTAAATTCCTGACTTGCAGCAGGGTCAAACTGATCTAACCTAATATAAGTTGTAACATTCATAATTTTATTAACAGGGTCATACTGCGAACTTGTTTGTGCATGAACAGGGTTCCCATTTAGGTCAACAATTGTAGTACTTTCAGCAAAAGTTAGATTTATTTTTGGGCCAACACCAAAAGTATTTTGTAAAATATTGGTTACCATGTTTTGTAAATTATTATTGATCATATAATCAGCAATAGCCTTAAAACAAGGATTCTGCAAATTATTTTTTACATCTGCTAAACTATTTTGGGGTGGTATGCTTCCTCCTCTGGCACCACCACTATGTACCGGTGTGGTAGCCCCTAATCCGGTACCAACTGAATTAGTAGTTCCATTATCAATATACATAGCGTTGGTTTGGCATTGTCTTGTAATCACAGTAACAGAATTATAACCTGCTTCTACATATGTATAACTATAATCCCAACAGTTTGCAACAGATGCCACATACATTTCACTACGTGTATTACCCATTGTAGCAATACGCATATTACCCGTTGTATTGACTGCGCTATGAATTATCTGTTCCCAATTAGATTCTAAAGCATTAAAAATTCCATACAAAGTGGCCTTGGTAAAAAGTGTGGCCGCTCTATCTCCATGTTCGGCTAAATGGGTTTGTGGGGTATTTCTGTCTATTAGCCTAAAGAAAGTATAATCTTTATTCCTTTCAGACCCAAATAACAAGGCGGTTACTTTGTTTTGTGCATTGATGATTGGAGTAACGAGGGTAAATGTGCCATTTTTATCCTGCAAAACTAAACTTACATCCCAATAAGCTTTTCCGTATTTGTTTTCTATCAGGGGCACAATAGGGCTTTTGTTATCAAAATCTTTAAAATGGACAATTGTGCTGTTTAATAACGCCTCATTTGCTAAGGTACCGTTCAACCTGCCAAACACGGATTGTAGGGAATCTATTCGCTCAAAAAAAGTGGACTTTTGTTCATAAGGTACATCATGGGTTTGTTTGGTACAAGTGGAGAATAAAACAGCAACAATCATCACAACCAACCATCGCTTGTACATAGCCCTGGTATTACTTATTATTTTACCAATAAAGTTTACAATTTTGCGGGGGGCAATTAATTTCATATGGATAATTTTAATGCTACTATAAATTAAAGATTAATTAAAAAACATTTTTTTTAATTAATCTTTATAGTTTGCATCGCCATCCAAAACATGGCTACTACCACCAACCAACCCAATATTTGTAACCACAATGCATGCCGGTAATTAGGAGTTATACGATATTTAAGCGCAGCTAACAAAATAATCACCAATGCCAGGGGTAAAATAAATCCATTTACTGTGCCTGCAAGCACCAATACTGTTACAGGTTGGCCCACCCATTCAAATATACCGGCCGACAATACAATAAATCCCGATACCCAAATTTTTTGATGGACTTCTATTCCCGGATGGAATGTTTTAATGAACGAAATAGCCGTAAAAGATGCACCAATAACCGAGGTAATAGAAGCTGCCCACATAACCATTCCAAAAAAGAAATAAACTATACTTTTGGAAGCTATTTAAAAAACGAAAACAGCAGAATTAGCCGGATTGATGAAATTGCTCTGTACCAGTATTCATATTTTAAAATATTATTGAATAAAATATTACAAATTGCCACAGATAATTTATTAATAACCTAAGATTTTACCCATCAATAACAATCTACTCCATTTCCCATTTTCCTTTTTATACAAATATGTCCACTCAGCACCATAATCAGGGTCATATGGAGTTGCAAATGAAAAGGCACACAATAAATAGCTTCTTAAAAAAATAGGTTTTGAAAGTCTCCACCCATCTTTCTGATTTTCAGCAACAAACTGAACATTTTTCATCAAATGCTTATTAATATAATATTTGGTTGTATCGGCCTGTATTTCTTTAATTAAGTTTGTCTTTTCTTCATTTGTAAGTCCATATACACCGGTTCCAAATAAAGAAACCATAAATAAATTTTTATTGGATAAGTATGGATAAATTTTTAATGTATCATATTGTTTAAACTCAGTAGTTCTAATAAATTTCATGAATTTTTTTAGTTCCCTTTTGTATTTACTGTTAACTCGTTGTGCAAAAACATTTTTGTTAAATAGGATTGTACTCATTAAAATCAATATGAGCAAAATAATATTTCTATATTTTATTGTAGGCATTGTTATTTTAATTTACTTTTTATTGACATCTTGTTCCAGATGTGCCATATTCATATAATTTTGAATAAAACTCAAAATAATCTCTACTATTCGCATTTGTTGTAAAGCCATATTTTGTTAATGCATCATTGAAGGCTTGTGTACCAGTTATATCTTTACCTAATCCACCCAAGGCTAAGCTGGCGGCTTGTTGAGAGGTCAAAGATGGGAAAAAAGTTTGCAAAGATCCAATAATGCCATCAATATAACTTTGTAACATATAGGCATGTTGCGTTAACCCATTTAATACTTCCGGGTGTGTGAATATATAAGCATGTACAATTTCATGAATTAATAAACTGGCTTTATACTCCTGACTTGCTGCAGGGTCAATTTGATCTAGTCGAATGTAAGTAGTAATATTTAAAACTCCGCTAGAAGCATCATATTGAGATTGTGTTTGAGCAGCGACTGGTCTTCCATTTTGGTTGACAATAGAATTACTTTCAGCAAGCGTAAGATTAATTTTGGGGCTAACATTAAAAGTTTTTTGTAAGATATTTGTTACAATATTTTGCAAATTATTATTTATCATAAGGTCTGCAATTGCTTTGAAACAAGGATTCTGCAAGTTATTTTTTACATCTGCTAAACTATTTTGGGGTGGTATGCTTCCTCCTCTGGCACCACCACTATGTACCGGTGTGGTAGCCCCTAATCCGGTACCAACTGAATTAGTAGTTCCATTATCAATATACATAGCGTTGGTTTGGCATTGTCTTGTAATCACAGTAACAGAATTATAACCTGCTTCTACATATGTATAACTATAATCCCAACAGTTTGCAACAGATGCCACATACATTTCACTACGTGTGTTATTCATCGTTGTTATAGGTATATTCGCAGTTGAATTGTGTGTACTATGAACTATTTGTTTCCAATGAAACTCCAATACCTCAAAAATTCCATACAAGGTTGCTTTGGTAAACAACGTAGCATTCTTGTCGCCATGTTCTGCTAAATGCGTTTGTGGGATATTTCTGTCTATTAGCCTAAAGAAAGTATAATCTTTATTCCTTTCAGACCCAAATAACAAGGCGGTTACTTTGTTTTGTGCATTGATGATTGGAGTAACGAGGGTAAATGTGCCATTTTTATTTGTATAATTATAAATATAGGTAGATAGTTCTTTCAAAGTCATATCATCAATACTTTTAGGCCAATTAGCTATTACGTCTGTAGCAACCGATGATAAAGGAACTTTTTAATAATAATCTTCACATAATCTTTTTACAATACTCCAATGCTTGTTTGTTTTTTTAAATAAAATAATTTCACTTCCTCCTTTTAAATGCTTTTGTGAATAAGCAATCAAACAACTCCTATTTCGATTAAAAAAAATGGGAGCTGATAATGCACTTGTTTTTATAAAATTATTCCCATATTGTACAATTTGCTTAAGAAATTTTATTCTTATTGTATCAACTAAATAAACATTTAAATTTTTAAGCCATCTGGATTTAAATTTTTTAGTTACTGGTGTTTCATTTAATATACTATCTAAAGTTCTCTTTGTAGTGTATTTTAAAAGTTCATTTGATAGTTCATTTCTACAAGTCGAATCAATTTTAAACGGAATACTTTCTGTTTCAAGTATACTATAAAAATTTGAGCTATCAAGATTATACTTAAGTGAATCTTTCATAAAAATTTTTTCAACTTTTGCTGCAAATTCAGTAGAATTTTCAAGATACTCTTTTAATGAATTTGGAATAAGCGCGAATTTATTTTGATCAATATGCAACAATTTGACAACCTGCCTATAAAATTTTTTTGCTTTATTTCCTCTCAAATATATATTTTGCCCATTGCAAATATTTAAACTATATAACATCATAAATAATGTTATGAATAATAATTTATAGAATGCTTTCATTTTGTTCATTAGGTTAGTTACATTTTGTTCCATTTTGGCCCGCTTCCTGATATCCGTTTTCTTTTAAGTATGCCTCTTGTATATCCGGACTAAGTGTATTCCATGCATTATACTTATTATCCATTAAACCGCCCCATGCCAAGGCTGTTGCCTGAAATAATGTTAAATTGGGAAAACTCTTCTGTAGAGAAAGCGATATCATTGTAACAAAATCATTTGCTATTAAATTATGATGGATATTACTTCCTGAAATATTTAAAGTAAAAAAATAAGCATGTAAAACTTCATGAAAAATTGTAGCAGCCAGGGCTTCTTTCGTTGCATTGGTTGTTGAGTTAAGTTGTAATGTAATATTCATTTCCCCAGTTATTGAATTTAAAGAAGGAGGGACCGCGTGACCCATAATTACTTCTCCTTTATCATTTCGTAATTCAGCTACCTCTACAATAGTTAAATTAAACTTGTTTGAAACACCAAATACTTGATTGATAATTTTGGAAATATCATTTGAAAAATCATTGTTATACACAGTATTCCATACATCCAATAAACAAGGGTCTTTCAATTGAATCTTTATGTCATCTAATAACATGATTTCGGTTGGTCCTGTGCTTCCTCCTCTGGCACCACCACTATGTACCGGTGTGGTAGCCCCTAATCCGGTACCAACTGAATTAGTAGTTCCATTATCAATATACATAGCGTTGGTTTGGCATTGTCTTGTAATCACAGTAACAGAATTATAACCTGCTTCTACATATGTATAACTATAATCCCAACAGTTTGCAACAGATGCCACATACATTTCACTACGTGTATTACCCATTGTAGCAATACGCATATTACCCGTTGTATTGACTGCGCTATGAATTATCTGTTCCCAATTAGATTCTAAAGCATTAAAAATTCCATACAAAGTGGCCTTGGTAAAAAGTGTGGCCGCTCTATCTCCATGTTCGGCTAAATGGGTTTGTGGGGTATTTCTGTCTATTAGCCTAAAGAAAGTATAATCTTTATTCCTTTCAGACCCAAATAACAAGGCGGTTACTTTGTTTTGTGCATTGATGATTGGAGTAACGAGGGTAAATGTGCCATTTTTATCCTGCAAAACTAAACTTACATCCCAATAAGCTTTTCCGTATTTGTTTTCTATCAGGGGCACAATAGGGCTTTTGTTATCAAAATCTTTAAAATGGACAATTGTGCTGTTTAATAACGCCTCATTTGCTAAGGTACCGTTCAACCTGCCAAACACGGATTGTAGGGAATCTATTCGCTCAAAAAAAGTGGACTTTTGTTCATAAGGTACATCATGGGTTTGTTTGGTACAGGTGGAGAATAAAACAGCAACAATCATCACAACCAACCATCGCTTGTACATAGCCCTGGTATTACTTATTATTTTACCAATAAAGTTTACAATTTTGCGGGGGCAATTAATTTCATATGGATAATTTTAATGCTACTATAAATTAAAGATTAATTAAAAAACATTTTTTTTAATTAATCTTTATAGTTTGCATCGCCATCCAAAACATGGCTACTACCACCAACCAACCCAATATTTGTAACCACAATGCATGCCGATAATTAGGAGTTATACGATATTTAAGCGCAGCTAACAAAATAATCACCAATGCCAGGGGTAAAATAAATCCATTTACTGTGCCTGCAAGCACCAATACTGTTACAGGTTGGCCCACCCATTCAAATATACCGGCCGACAATACAATAAATCCCGATACCCAAATTTTTTGATGGACTTCTATTCCCGGATGGAATGTTTTAATGAACGAAATAGCCGTAAAAGATGCACCAATAACCGAGGTAATAGAAGCTGCCCACATAACCATTCCAAAAAAGAAATAACCCATATTGCCGGCAACAATTTTAAATACCGATGCCGCAGGGTTAGCAGCATCTATCCACTTGCCCTGCACCACCACACCTAATGCCGCTAAAAACAGAACAAAGCGCATAATTCCCGTTAGCACAATACCCGTAACAGCGCCTTTATTTACCTTTCCAAGATTAGTAATACCGGTAATACCCGCTTCTAATAAACGATGGGCGCCCGCAAAAGAAATATAACCACCTACCGTACCACCTACAATGGTAATAATGGCGAGTGCACTCACCTTGCCGGGCCATACCATTTGCACCATGGCGTCTGCAACGGGTGGATGGGCTACAAAGGCTACATAACAGGTTAATACAATCATCAATATTCCCATGTATTTGGTAAATACGTCCATGGCACGGCCTGCATCTTTCTGCCAAAAAATGAACAATGTAATGGCTGCACTGATGGCAGCACCAATGGGGGTGGGTAAGCCGGTACATACCTGTATACCTAAACCTGCCCCGGCAATATTACCGGTATTAAAAGCAATGCCTCCGAATACAATCATAGCTGCCAATACATAACCCAAACCCGGAAACAGTTGATTGGCCAGATCCTGAGCCCGTAAATGGCTCATGGTAATCATACGCCAGATATTGAGCTGTACGGCAATGTCTATTAAAATAGTAATTACAATTACAAAGGCAAAAGCCGCACCCAACTGCTTGGTAAACACGGTGGTTTGTGTTAAAAATCCCGGCCCTATGGCCGATGTTGCCATTAAAAAAGCCGCACCAATAATGGCTGTACTTGTTTTAGAGGGTTTGGATGTCAATGCCGTTTTGTTTGAGTGTATGATAAATGGTTTTAGCAAAATCTACTGCATGTGCCCCATCACCATGCAGGCAAAGCGTATCGGCAGCAATGAATATTTTATTTCCCGAAAGGGTTGTTACCTGCCTGTTTTGTACCATTGTTAATACTTGCTGCAAAGCCGCCTCCGTTGTTTCAATGAGTGCTTGAGGTGCTGAACGCGGTGTTAATTGGCCGTTATCCTGATAAGTTCTGTCGGCAAATACCTCAGCTGCGGTTTGCAATCCTATATCCTTGCAGGCATCCATTAAATAACTGCCACTCAGTGCATATACGATTAATTTGGGGTATAAAGTATGCAATATTTTGGCTATCTGTCCTGCCAGTACCACATCAGCCGATGCCATATTATACAATGCACCATGCAGTTTTATATGATGCAAGGAGGTTTCCATTGCTTCGCAAATTTGCTGTAATGCTTCTATTTGCTGTTGTATCAATACCAATAACTCCGGTTCAGTTAACGGTATGGGCTTTCTGCCAAAATTGGCTTTGTCGTTAAAGCCGGGATGGGCACCAATGGCAACCCCATACTGCAAACACAATGCTACCGTTTTGCGCATGGTGGCAGCATCTCCGGCATGAAATCCGCAGGCTATATTGGCACTGGAAATAAAGGGCATCAGCAGGGCATCGGTATTCATACCTTCGCCCAAATCGCAATTCAAATCAATGGATAGCATAGTCCGTAAATAATTTGTTGAGTGTTGCTGCCGCTGCATACTGCAGTTGCTGTAAATATTGTTGTTGTTGCTGCATGAGTTGGTGTGCCTCATGTAGTGATACGCTTTTAAAACGTAGTGTTTGATGCGGCCTTATTTGCGCCAATGTAGGTATAGCGGCGCTGCACACCGTTGCAGGAATGGGGTATCCGCCCGTTGTTTGATGCCCGGCCATTAACACAATGCACTGTCCGTTAGGCAGTAATTGTATGGTGCCATTGGTAACGGCAGTAGATAATACCGTAACAGGCAAATGTAGTTGTATAGGTTCACTTTGTAAATAATAACCCATTCGGTTGCTATTGGATTGAACAGTATAGGTGTTATTGAGAAAAAGTTGTTGTGCCTGCGTCGATAAATCTTTCCAATCTTTACTCACTATCACAGGTATTGCGTCGGTATGCAAATACCATTGTTTGGCATCGGCCTGAATATGAAAAATAAATACATCTTTTCCCTCTAATAAACCACTGTAATCTATTGATTCCTGTAACAGCAATTCATCGTGTTTTTTTAAATAGCGGCCTTTATAGCCGCCACATCCGGCAAGGGTATTGGTACTAAAACTTCCCATCCATGATTCTAATGCAAAGCCAGTATGAATAGCTAAATAACACCAAGCGCCAGACTTTACCTGTTTAAATTGCAACACACAATTTTTTTGAATGATAAAAGGTGTATTCAATGGAATGGGTACATCATTCACCCAGGCAGAAAAATCGGCACCACTCAACGCTACCAATGCCTGCTGCTCAAATAGCAAAACGGGAGCCGGGAAACTCATTTCAATCACCGGGCATTCCAGGGAATTGTTCACTAAAATATTTGCTACGGCAGCGGCAGTTTTGTCCATGGCACCATCGGGATTAATGCCGAGGTATTGCCAGCCATATCGGCCGGTATCCTGAATAGAATCGGCTATTCCCTGTTTAATGACAACTACAGACACGTGTTCTTGTTTTGTTTCAATGAATAAAAAGTATCTATATCAATCGGCACAAATTGTACCCGGTTACCGGGTTGCAACAGTGCGGGTTGCTTTCTGTTTTGTTGAAATAGGGCTTCTGGCGTTTGGCCAATAATATGCCAGCCTCCCGGCGAATGAAAGGGATAAATACCCGTTTGGCGGCCTGCAATTCCTACACTACCTGCAGCTACTTGTTTGGCAGGTTGCGCTTTACGCGGCATTGCCAAACTTTCGGGAACAGTGCCCATATAGGCAAAACCGGGTAAAAAGCCTAACATAAAGACCCGGTATATTTCATTGCTATGCCATTGTATCAATGTTGCTACAGTAATATTTTTTGCGGCACAAAATGCAGTTAAATCCGGTGCTACGGCCGGATCATAACAAACCGGAATTCGTACTATAGGCTGTTCAACCTCCTTCCTATTGGTACAGTTTATCAAAACACCCTCCACAAAATTCCTTACATACCCCTCTATATTTTCTATTCCCTGTTTCCATAAAGCAACCGGATTGTAAAGGATGGTAATGCTACTATAGGCCGGAATAACATCGCGTATAAAATCTTTTTTTTCTTGTTGAAAACATTGGAAAAGTGCCTGTACCTGATGGTTGATGGCTTCATCAATGGTATTACCCCAATCAATAACAATAGCCGTATCACTCAATGAATAAACACGGAAGGCAGCAGGCATGTGCATGATGAACGTAATTTAGGGAGGGTTAAGGTACAAAGAAAACAGGTGTTGATAAAAGGAATATTAAAATAAATGGTTGGAAAAACCTTAATACAACAACTATTATATTATCATAATAAGTACTTTTGCAACCTCACCGACTCCGTAGCTCAGTTGGTAGAGCTACTGACTCTTAATCAGTAGGTCCAGGGTTCGAGTCCCTGCGGGGTCACGGTTTTAATTTACCCGATCGTATAATGGCAGTACTTCAGATTCTGGCTCTGATAGTTCAGGTTCGAGTCCTGATCGGGTAACTAATGTTATGATGAAGCTGGTTTTATTTTTTGGCTGAATAAGGTTATACGCTAATTATATTTTAAAAGCATTATGCATTCAATGTAATAACTTTTTTGTTTTGGATGATTTTATCGGTCCGCTTAGGGAGTGTAAAATAAACTGTGTAATAATATATTGATAGAACAGAGCCAGTAGCAAAGTTCTTGCTTTAATAAAGGCATCATTTTTATAAATTCAAAAGGTATTCTGTCTGGATAAATAATACTTAATCCAGGTTTCCTGTTTTAAATAATTGCCTTTACTTGAAAAGCAAAAACGAATAGTAATATTTTAAGCAAGAATCCACCCTTTGTAACTGCATGAATTGACTGAGATGTCAGTTCTACAATTTCGCTAATGGTGGTTTCTACGCGTTTTCTCATGATATTCTTTATAAACCTCTGATAAGGTTTGTCTGCTCCTTTGCTGTTTGCCTTCCTGCATATCTTCAGCTCTATCAATTCTGTTTCTTTGTATAGCTCTTCCTTCCAGTTGGTATGCCGTGTAGGCACTGTCTCCAAATAAAGTACTTTCGGGCGGCAAATCCATAAACATTTTTTGCAGGGCATTCACATCATGTTCGCTGCCAGGCGAAAAGCAAAGTTCAACCGCTATGCCGTCTTTGGTTGTAATCAACTGTACTTTTACACCATAAAAGTATTCCTGTTTACTGGCATTAAAACCCCACCATTGCTCACCCTTCAATAGTTTACTGCGGCTGATACGTATGTTATCACAGGCTTTCAAAGGAAATGAATCAATAATGCATTCCAGCTCTGCACACATATACTTAAACAGCCTGCCAATATGCAAAAACAGCCACATCAACAGCGTGGCCACCTTATGGAGCCGCTTATTGAAACCACTCTTGCCAATCATTGCCGGCACCATATTATGTGTCCGCATATAATTGATGGCATGGAACTGGTTCCCTTTAAAAGAAAGAGCGGACACTAATGCCGTGCTGATAATCTCACTGTCACTTACTTTACGCTCCTTGTGTTCGACATGATGGATACCTTTGAGTATATCATCCACTAAACAGTAAATACTAATAACTTTGTCCTAAAGCATTTGAATAGAAATTTTGTTTTCGCAACTCAAAATTATTCTGTTTCAAATGCTTCTATTTTAGGAAACTTGAATTATATACTAATACTATAATCAACGATTTGGTATTAGTTATGAAATTACGCCCTTAGTACAATGGTATAAAAGCGAAGGCAGTGCCCCATTCAGCAAGACCAATAATTTACTTTTTGATCCCGGTATAATTTTTAGGGGGAACCATGGGTTTAATTTTGTACCAAGGTTAGCATTTGAAACTCAGGGCAGGTATGGTTTTACCCCTGTATTCAATAAAGTGTATTTACAAACAAAGGATGTAGATTATTGGTTTTCGATATCATTTCCAACGCGTTTTGGTAACAATGCACCTGCTTCAGTTGGTGGAAATTTGCAAGTAGGCTTTACATTTAATTAGGGGAAAAAAGGGCCATTCTGTAGAAACAGAATAGCCTCTAACGATTGCTTGCCATATGAAAAATCTTAAAAATATTTTCTCTCTTGTTCCCCTGTGCAATGTAAAAGTGCAAGTTTCTTTTATTATGAACAAACAATAATTTATATCAATTTATGATATCCAAAGTAAAAAAATAATTATAACTATATTATAATCAATTACTTATGAATATTTTAACGTGATGTCCAAAATAAATTATTAAAATAAATATTTAATTTTTTATTCTATTTTTTGATAAAATTCTCAAAAAAATAATTAATTATTAAAATTATCGTCTAAAATTTATAATTTTAAGACAGAAAATAAAACATATAATTTAATATAATATTAAATATTGCTTCAATTATGCCCCCTGTCCTCAATTTGCCAGTGGGTTTAGGGTACAAAATTTTACCCTGCAAAGAAACAGCTTCAAAATGATGTTACATATAAAATACCCTAAAGCAATTACGAAGAAAACGGGTGTTGAAAAACTAAGTGTATGGTATCGGTTGAAACCCGTTTTTGGCGGGTACCTGTGAAAGAAAAAATTCAGCAAATGCTGTAACCTTTCATGCAAAAATCGTTATATCCAATAACGGCGGTTTGGCGTCATCCTCGAAGCAGTATATAAAAATTTATCTCAGTCTAATTTTTCTGTTAAAATTTAAACATCAGTACAAATGTTTTGTTTGCGCTATTGTTTTGCTTAAATTTAAACTTTGATTGTTGCATGGTCGGTATGTTCGTTTTGTTTGGAGATTATAGCATTCCAAGTTTTATGAAATCGTTTCAAAGCTACTGTTCTGTAAAAAAAATATTTCAATCTATAAAAAAAGTAAATCATGATTACTTTAACCGTAAACAATAAAACCTATACAATTGATGTGGCACCTGAAATGCCTCTGTTATGGGCTATTAGAGATTATGTTGATTTAACAGGCACCAAATTTGGCTGCGGTATTGCACAATGTGGTGCCTGTACCGTACATGTAAATGGCACTCCCGTTAGGTCGTGTAGTTTTCCGGTTGCTGCTGCCGCAGGTAAAAATATTACCACCATTGAAGGGTTAGATGAAAACAAAGCTGGTCAGGCCGTTCAAAAAGCCTGGATTGAATTGCAAGTACCACAATGTGGCTACTGCCAATCGGGTCAAATTATGAGTGCTACAGCACTGCTAAAAAACAAGCCCAAACCTACTGATGCCGATATTGACGCTGCCATGCAGGGAAATTTATGCAGGTGTGGCACTTATCAGCGCATCCGTTCTGCCATTCATCGTGCCTCAGAAATCATGAACGCTTAATCCATAAAAATATCAAAATATGTCGGAGTCTACTTCAACCATAAATCGTCGTAATTTCCTGAAATTATCAGGATTTACAGGCACCGGCCTTATGATTGGCCTATCATTAAAAGCAAATGGAGAATCTGTAATTGAAAAAATTACCCAGTCTTACCTGGAAAAACAGAAAGCACTACAGAAGCTAACAGGAGCCGGTTCAAGGTATGATTTATCGCCTTTTGTAATCATAGAACCTACCGGACAAATAACCCTCATGAATCCCCGTCCCGAAATTGGTCAGGGGGTTTATCAATCTGTACCGTCATTAATTGCAGAAGAATTAGAAGTACCATTAGAAGGCGTTACCATTCAACAAACCGGAGGGCAAAAAAAATATGGCAATGGCCAGTTTTCCGGAGGTAGTGCATCGGTAAGAACCAGTTATATGCAAATGCGCCAAATTGGTGCTGCCGCCAAAGAAATGTTAGTGATGGCTGCTGCGCAGCAATGGGGTGTACCAGTAAGTGAATGTTATGCCGATAATGCAAAAATTATGCATCGTCCATCAGGCAAAACTTTGGGATATGGCGATGTAGCTGCTGCTGCCGCAAAATTGGAAGTGCCTAAAAATCCAACATTAAAAGATCCAAAAAACTTTAAAATACTAGGTAAACGGTATCCACGGCCAGATGTTCCTCTAAAATCAACCGGCAAAGCAATGTTTGGTATTGATGTAAAAGTGCCCGGTATGGTATATGCCTCTATTGAGCGTTGCCCGGTGTTTGGCGGAAAATTGGTGAGGTATGATGATACAGCCGCAAAAAAAGTGAAAGGCGTAATTGGAGTTGAAACCTGTGAACGCGATATTAATGGCCATCATTCCGTGGGTGTTGCAGTACTGGCTGAAAATTACTGGGCAGCCCTGCAGGGAAGAAAAGCATTGAAAGTTACCTGGGATTATGATGGGAATGAATCCTTTAATTCAAAAGATTTTGCTGAAAGCTTACGCCAATCGGCTAAAGAAGAAGGGGCTATCGACCATCAATCAGGTGATTTTGATAAAGCCTTTGCCGAAGCGCCGGTTAAATTAGAAGCCTTTTATGAAACACCTGTGGTTTCACATTCGCCCATAGAGCCTATGAATTGTGTTTGTAATTGGTATGATGGCAATAAAATTGAAATTTGGGCATCTACGCAAGTACCGGGTAGAATTATGGATCAGTTCACTAAAAAGTATAATATTCCTGAAGAAAACATCACCATTCATGTATTATTTAGCGGAGGTGGTTTTGGAAGAAGATTGTATCCCGACTATGTAGAAGAAGCAATTGAGCTCAGTAAAAAAATTGGCAAACCCGTTAAATCATTATGGACAAGAGAGGATGATACCAAAATGGGTCCCTTCCGCCCCATGACTTTTTCGGCATTTAAAGGTGCATTAGACGCAAATGGTAACCCGTTAGCCTTTCAACACAAAGTAATTGCACCAACCTTAGATGGCAATAAAAATTACGATAAAACAAAGTCGAATGGCACTATGACGGAAGGTATTAGTGAACAGAAATACGAAATTCCGAATATGAAAAATTTGTACGTGTTTCATTATATGCCGGTTCCATTGGCTGCATGGCGAGCGGTTACCAGTACTACACTGGCTTTTTCGCATGAAAGTTTTATAGATGAAATGGCGGTAGCAGCTAAAAAAGACCCCATGGCATTTCGGTTAGATATGCTTGCAAAAGATACTGACACCAAAACCCTTATGCAAAAACTAAAAGAAGTATCTAAATGGGAAACACCTTTACCGGCAGGATGGGGCAGGGGTGTTGCACAATGGGAGTTTTTTGCAGGATTGGCCGGTTATGTGGTAGAGGTTTCAAAAAAAGGTAATGGCATTCAAATAGAAAAAGCATACGCTGTAATTGATTTGGGAACGGTGGTAAATCCCGATACGGTAGAAGCGCAGGTGCAGGGAGCTGCCGTTATGGCTTTAACTGCCGCCATTAAAAATGGCATTACCTTCAACAATGGTCAAACGGTTCAAAGTAATTTCAACAACAATCCATTGGTACGCATCAATGAAATGCCACCGGTTGAAGTGCACATTATTGCCAATGGCGGTCCTAAAATAAAAGGCGTGGGCGAACCGGGTTTGCCACCTTTTGCTCCGGCACTCTGTAATGCTATTTATGCAGCCACCGGAAAAAGAATTCGCAAATTGCCTTTTGATATCAACCATATTGTTTAACCATTCAAGTATAAATGAATTGTGCATGAAATAGCCCCGTGGAATGTTACAAACTAACCGGACGAATCATTCTGCTATTTCATAAGACCAATGGAAACATAAAATGTACACATGAAAAAACTAATCAGTAGCATGGCATTGTTAACGCTTGGCGTTTTGGCTGTTTCTTTTCAACAGGACAAGGCATTATTGAAAGAAAGCATAGCAAGAGGTAAGGAAGCATACGGCATGTATTGCCAAAATTGCCACATGGAAGATGGCAAGGGACAGGAGGGCGTTTTTCCGCCTTTGGCCAAATCAGATTTTATGCAAAAGCCGATAGCTGAATTAATTAATGTGGTATTAAAAGGGCAAACTGGTGCAATTACCGTGAATGGGGTATCGTTTAACAATATTATGCCGGCACAGGATTATTTAACCAGCGAACAAATTGCGGATATTTTAAATTATACCAGAAATAGCTGGGGCAACCGCTTAAAGGGAATGGTTACTCCGGAACAGGTGAATCACTTGCGTGAATAAGCAGCAGAACATGAAGCGGCATGAAAGAAATAAAAGATATTATTGCAGCGTATGATGCGGCTTGCCGTTTACAACAACAAACAGCATTGGCCACTGTGGTGCATGTGGATGGTTCTTCTTACAGAAGGCCCGGTGCCAGAATGTTGGTGAATGAAACGGGCGAATTAACCGGTGCCATCAGCGGCGGATGTTTGGAAGGTGATGCTTTGAAAAAAGCATTGTTGGCCATGCATCAGGATAAAAAGAAAATAGTGGTGTATGATACTACCGATGAAGATGATGCTAAACTGGGTATTCAGTTAGGTTGCAATGGCATTGTTTCAATATTGTTTGAACCCTTATGCATCAACGATACCAATGAACATGCCCCTATTCAGCTATTACGCAAAGCCGTGGCCGACAGAAAACCTGCACAACTGATATGCGGTTATGCACTGGAAGATGATCAGCATTTCGGTACTACTACTGCTGAATTTCTGCCACTTTCATTACAACAACAGTTAGCAGAACCGATTGCCTCGGTTATTGCAACAGAAAAATCGGATCATGTGATGGTTGCTTGGGAGGGGAAAAAACACCAATTTTTTATTCAATGGGTGCAGCCTTCCATTCAGTTGGTAATTGTGGGTGCTGGCAATGACGTGATGCCATTGGCGCAGATAGCAGCAACGCTGGGATGGGATGTGGTAATAGCTGATGGAAGAAAAACACATGCAACCCATCAACGCTTCCCTATGGCAAATCGAATCTTGATAAGTAAACCTGAAGAAGTAGCAGGAAAATTACAGGCAGATGCCAAAACTGCCGTTGCTTTAATGACGCATAATTATAATTATGATTTGGCTGTGCTCTCAACCTTGCAATCCACACCATTACCTTATATTGGTTTATTGGGGCCAGTCACAAAAAGAAACAGAATGTTACATGATTTAGAACTGCAGGGTATTCACTACAACGAAAAGCAGCTACAAACTATTTATGGACCAACGGGGCTGGATTTAGGTGCAGAAACTGCAGCAGAAATTGCACTCTCCATTGCTGCAGAAATTATGTCGGTGATGCATCAACAATCACCCATTCATTTAAGAGAGAAGTCATTACCCATTCATGCTGCCACAATATGAGTACCGGTGTAATCATACTGGCGGCAGGGGCAGCAACCCGAATAGGACGAGCAAAAATGTTACTGCCGTATCAATCTACCAACCTGTTACTGCATTTGGTTCAGGAGGTGAAACAAATACAGCCGCAACATTTGCTGATTGTTACCGGCTTTTATCACCAACTTATTCTGGAACAAATGAATTGGCAAAAGGATGTGGATATTGTGTACAATGAAAACTGGCAAAAGGGGATGGCTACTTCTATTCAAAAAGGGATTGAGTACGTTATGCAAAAACCATTACCCGTCACACATTTGTTTTTGCTGGTAAGTGATCAGCCTTTTTTGAATAGTACCCTTTTACAAAACATGTTAACCTTGCAACAACATACACAAAAAGGCATTGTAGCAGCAGAATATGATGGCATTATTGGCACGCCAGTTTTATTTGCAGAACAATATTTTGCAAAGTTATTAGAACTGAAAGGAGATGTGGGTGCCAGAAAAATAGTACATCAATACCGAAAAGATGTGGCTACTATTGCTTTTCCTTTAGGGAAATTTGATATTGATACACCGGAGGATTATGAAAAATTTTGCCTCCTTAATAATGAAAGCAATGCTAAATGATACCCATCAACGTAAACATACTTATTTACGTATTTCACTGACCGATAATTGCAACCTTCGTTGTTTTTATTGTATGCCGGCGGCTGATTATACTTTTATGCCATCGGCCAAATTAATGCAGCCGAATGAAATTTTAGAACTGGCCAAAATTTTTGTGAATGAAGGCATCACCAAAATAAGATTAACGGGTGGCGAACCACTGGTTCGGAAAGATGCTCCAAAAATTATTGAATTACTGAGCAGCCTGCCGGCAACATTAACCATTACTACCAATGGTGTTCGGGTACATGAATTTATAGAAAGTTTTAAAGCGGCTGGCATTTCATCTGTAAACATTAGTTTAGATACTTTGCAAAAAGAAAAATTTCAACAACTTACCCGCCGCGATGAATTTAAACGGGTAAAAGCAAATATTGATGCATTGTTACAGCACAACTTTAAAGTAAAAGTAAATGCAGTAGTGGTAAAAGGAGTAAATGACAATGAGCTATTGGATTTTGTGGCATGGACACAACATACCCCCATTGACGTTCGATTTATAGAGTTTATGCCTTTTGATGGAAATCAATGGAAAAGCGATAAATTGGTTACCTGGGCACAAATGCTGGAAACCATTCAAAAAAAGCATACCACCATCTCCATACAAAATGA
The DNA here is from genome assembly GCF_058798575.1 of Hydrotalea sp. GW822-HT8A01. Lineage (NCBI taxonomy): Bacteria > Pseudomonadati > Bacteroidota > Chitinophagia > Chitinophagales > Chitinophagaceae > Hydrotalea > Hydrotalea sp. GW822-HT8A01. The sequence continues at coordinate 1,085,190 of NZ_CM179506.1, read as the reverse complement.
TGTACACGATACCAGTAAACAATACCGTATTGAAAATTATGCCGGTACTTTTGCCGTAATTAGCACCATGAGCGCACCATTCTGTGAAGGATGTAATCGTATTCGTTTAACTGCAGATGGCAAAATGAAAAACTGTTTGTTTGCAGAACAGGAAACAGATTTATTAACACCACTTCGCAACCATCAGGATGTGTTACCGCTTATACGGCAGAATCTTTTAACCAAACACAAAGCGCTGGGCGGACAATTTTCCAAGCAATTTAATTTAATTGATGCCAATTCATTACACAACAGAAGTATGATTGCCATTGGCGGTTAATAAGTAGCAATATGATTTCAGTAGCAACAGCAAAACAAATTATCAACAGTCATTCTAAAACATTGCCAACAATAGAACGTCCTATTCTTCAAGCACCAGGCTATGCATTGGCACAAACCATCGTAAGTCCTATTCAGTTTCCTGCATTTCGTCAATCCTCTATGGATGGTTATGCTATTTATTATGTTGAAAAAGAAAAAACATTGCTCATTCAGGATGCATTACCTGCCGGAACTTCACAACAATTAACGTTAGAAAACGGAATGGCCATTCGCGTTTATACCGGAGGCCCTATACCGGATGGTGCCGATTGCGTTGTACAAAAAGAATATGTAAATCTAATTAACCAATCTATTCAAATACAATCCGATCGTATAGTTCAGTTGGGCGATCACATTCGGGAAAAAGGCTCCGATATAGAAAAAAATACAGTTTTAATTGAAGCAGGAACTGTTCTGCGTCCGGCACATATTGGTTTGTTGGCCAGTGCCGGTATTACAAACGTGCCTGTTATTCAAAAACCATCTGTTGCTATTTTACTTACCGGAAACGAATTGGTACAGCCGGGCCAATCCTTACAATTTGGGCAGGTGTTCGACTCTAATGCATTCGCCATTCAGGCACATTTAAAACAAGCCGGTATTGAAAATATTGCAGTGCATTATTTAAAAGATGACCTGAATGATACCATTGCAAACATTAATGCTGCGGTACAAGAATATGATTTGATATTACTGACCGGTGGCGTAAGTGCGGGAGATTATGATTTTGTTCCTGCCGCCTGTATCAAAGCGGGTATAGAACAGCACTTTCATAAAGTGAAGCAACGACCCGGGAAACCATTGTTTTTTGGGACACAGCAAAACCGGCTGGTATTTGGTTTGCCGGGAAATCCGGGTGCAGTTTTATCCTGTTTGTATCAGTATGTATTGCCCGCCATCGATCAATTGTGTGGAACCCATACTATTCAAACAACTACTGCCCATTTAAAAGCACCATTTAAAAAAACAATTCCGCTTACACAATTCCTGAAAGGATACTATGAATCAGGAGAAGTAACTGTTTTGCCGGCACAGGCTTCTTATCAGTTAAGTGCATTGGGAAAGGCGAACTGTTGGATAGAGCTGGAAGAAGAGTGGACATTCATTGCCGCACAGCAGGAAGTAAAAATATATTTATTTATTTAGAACTATCATTGTATGCATGAAATTTGGTTGTACATTTTGTTTTTTTTGGTAGCGTTTTTTTATTCCAGTATTGGGCATGGTGGTGCCAGTGGTTATTTGGCTGTAATGGCCTTGTTAAGTTTTAGTCCGGCTGTAATGAAGCCCACATCTTTATTGCTCAACACATTGGTATCTTTCATTGCCTTTGTTTCATTTTATCGAGCCGGTCATTTCAAATCTAAATTGTTATGGCCATTAATAGCAGCCTCTATTCCATTTGCGTTTATTGGCAGTATAATGCCAGTTTCAGATTCAATTTATAAAAAGCTATTAGGGGTAGTATTACTCATTTCTATTATTCGGCTTTTGTATCAAAATTCTGAAAAGCCTTTAAATCCGTCGCCCAAATGGTATGTATTGTTTGTAATAGGTGCCATTATCGGGTTGGTTTCCGGAATGATTGGCATGGGCGGAGGAATATTATTGGCTCCGGTTTTATTGCTGATGGGATGGTCTACACAAAAACAAACAGCCGCAATCTGTGCTATCTTTATATTTTTAAATTCTTTATCCGGCATGGCAGGTCAAATTAAAACAGGATTTCCGCTCAGTACACAAATCATTTATATTGTTATCATCGTATTATTGGGTGGGTGGGTGGGCGCTTATACTGGTTCAAAAAAACTCAATGAAAAAAGTATGAAGTACATGCTGGCCGTAGTTTTAATCATGGCTTCCATCAAACTTTTATTTGTATAATCAATAGATTAAAAAATGGAAATACTATTTTTTGGAAATCTCATCGATATTACCCGGCAGCCTAAAGAATTGATAGAGGGCGTTGCTGATACAGCAGCATTAAAACAGTTGCTGGAAAAAAAATACCAGCCATTGCAAACAGCAAAATATTTTATAGCGGTAAATGGTAAAATGGTGCAGGAAAATACAATTTTAAACAAGGGAGATACGGTGGCATTGATGCCACCATTTTCAGGAGGATAAATATGTTTGAACAAAAACGATATAGCAGGCAAATGATATTGCCTGGTTTTGGCTTGGCAGCACAACAAAAGCTGTATCAGGCAAAAATCTTGATTGTGGGAATCGGTGCATTGGGTTGTCCTGCCTTGCAATATCTGGTTGGCGCAGGTGTTGGAGAAATAGGTATCATAGATGGGGATACCATACAATTGCATAATCTGCATCGCCAAACTTTATTTAATACTTCTGAAGTGGGTGAAAAAAAGGTAACCGTTGCAGCAGCAAAAATGCAGGCATTGAACCCTGAAACACACATAACGGTATACCCCTTTCACATCAATAATCACAATGCACTACAAATCCTGACAGGGTATGATATAGTGATAGATGCTACCGATAATTTTTCTGCAAAATATATGTTGAATGATGCCTGTGCTCTTTTAAATATTCCTTTGATATACGGTGCTGTTTCCGTGTATGAAGGGCAGTTGACGGTTTTCAATTACACAAAAAATAATGGAAGAAATATTCAGTATCGGGATGTTTTTCCTGTGCCACCGGCAGCAGATGAAATTAAATCCTGCGAAGAAGCCGGAGTACTGGGTATGTTGCCGGGAATGATTGGTACCATGCAGGCTACAGAAGCTGTTAAATTAATAACAGGATTAGGCCGTTTGTTAGACGGCAGATTATTTACCTACCATGTTTTGAATGCTGTGGTTTATGAAATTGAATTGTTGAAAAAGAAGGCACTTACTGCAATTGACCGTTCTACTTTTGAAGCCATGGATTATGAATTGCATTGTGCCACTGAAACAGCTATTTCTGAAATCAGTATTCCTGAATTTAAAAAAAAGCAAAAAGAAAATCAATTTTTTGTAATTGATGTTCGTGAATACCATGAATATCCCACCATTGATTTTGCTGATCTGCATGTACCTGCTTCAGAACTCTATGCTTTCAATAACGAATTACCCGGCAATAAAGATATTTGTGTAATTTGTCAGCATGGAATTAGAAGCGTGTATGCAGCAGCGCAGTTACAACAGCACACCCAACAAAAAGTATATAGTTTAAAAGGTGGATTAACTGCCTATTTTAATCAGTAGTATATGAAAACAAAAAGTATTAAAAATATATTTGTGGAAGGCGCCATTGCTCCGCAAAAAATTACCAATAGCATTGCACAACACGCCACCCAAAAAAATATTGGCGCACACAGCATATTTTTAGGCCAGGTACGGGCCGATGAAAAAGAAGGAGGAAGGGTACAAGCAATAGAATATACCACTTACAAAGAAATGGCTCTGCAGCAAATGCACGATATAAGAGAAGATTTATTTCAAAAATACGAACTTACATGTATGCACGTGTATCACAGCTTAGGCGTAGTTCCGGCAGGCAAAATCAGTTTATTTGTATTTATTTCATCAACACATCGTAAGGCATCTATTGCAGCCTGTGAAGAATTGGTTGAAGCCATTAAATTTCAATTACCTATTTGGGGGAAAGAAATTTTGAATAATCAAGATACTGTTTGGAAAGAAAATCATTAATATGGTCAACATCACCCATAAATCAAACAGCTTACGTATAGCCATTGCTGTTGCAACCGTAAAAACATCTGCTCCTGAAACCATAGTAGCCATCCAGGAAAAAAGAGTGCCCAAGGGAGATGTGTTTTCATTCGCAAAAGTAGCCGCATTGTTTGCTATCAAAAAAACCAGCGAGGTAATTCCGGATTGCCATCCATTACCAGTTGAATTTGCCGATGTTCAGTTTACTATCCGGGAATTATCGGTAGAAATCATTGTTGAAGTGCATACCATTTATAAAACCGGTGTAGAAGTAGAGGCCATGCATGGCGCTGCTGTTGCTGCATTAACCTTGTATGATATGTTGAAACCCATTGATCCGCAAATAGAAATTCAGCATATTCGTCTGTTATCAAAATCAGGCGGAAAAACCGATCGTAAAATGTTGAATACGGCAAAGCTTCAGGCGGTAGTGATTGTTTGTTCCGACAGTATTTATAATCAAAAGGCAACAGACAAGGCCGGCTTAGCCGTAATAGAAAAACTCAAATCATTTCAAATACAAACGGCGCATTATGCTGTTATTCCCGATGAGCGTTCATACATTCAGGAACAAATACAACGGTATGCCATTGATGAAATTCAATTATTGTTTTTTGTTGGAGGCACCGGTGTTTCAGAAAGAGATATAACACCGGATGCTGTTCGCCCATTATTAGATATGGAACTGCCGGGCATTATGGAAGAAGCCCGCCGTTACGGTCAGGAACGAATGCCTTATGCCATGCTGTCGAGAAGTGTTGCCGGTTTTATTAAAAACACTTTGGTATTAACCCTACCCGGCTCTACCGGAGGTGCAACAGAATACATGGAAGCTTTGTTTCCGGCAGTATTGCATGCTTTGGAAATAAAAAACAATCAGCCACATTAATTTGAAGCATTATTGAATGTAGCGTTTGCTTTAATGTTAGTTGTTTAAATAATGCTTTCTGAAAACAGAAGGGGTTACTCCGGTAACTGCTTTGAAGGTTTTATTGAAATGTGAAATATTGCCAAAGCCACACTCAAAACAAACATTGGTAATGTTTTGATGATACAGCAATAATTTTTTTGCCTGATTGATGCGGTATTGGTTAAGAAATTCAGTAAAAGTGAAATGTGTTGCTTTTTTAAAATATCTGCAAAACGCTGCAGTAGTTAAACTGCATAGCCTGGCTACATCCTTTACGTCAATCGATTGCTGATAGTGTAATTCAATAAATTGATAAACCTGCTGCAAGCGTTGATTTTCTTTTTGTAATACTGAAACAGATACGGGTTTTACATGCAGCGTTTCTTTTTCATCACTATTTGCTAAAAGTTGAAGTACCTGCAATAACCGGATTAATTTTTCAAAATGTGGTAATGTTCGTATTTCTTTTAGAAGCGTTCCTGCCTTCAATTTTGTATCGCCATAAAAAACCAGACCTTCCTTTGCCAGTTCAAGCAGGGTTCTAATAGCACCAAATTCCGAAATAGAAATTATTCCATCCCCCAAAAAATCTTCCCGCATTTGAATAACAACGGTTTCTACTTTGTTTTTAACTCCATAATCAAAATTGAGGTGTGGTATATTAGGACCAATCAATGCCAGATCACTGCCTTCATAATTGGAAATATGATTACCAATATGCCTTAAACCCTTAGGTGATTCTACATATACAATTTCATATTCTGGATGAAAATGCCAGTAAAAAATATCATTTAAATTAGGATTCTGCAAAATCCGCAATGAACTGTCAGGGCCGGTTTCGCAGTTTTCTCTTTTAGCCCGCATGGTGCTGTATTTGTAAACAAACTGTAATTTATCGAAAAAAATTATCAATACAGCATATAAATTGGTCAATGGGCTATTTGTAACCCTACTTCTATACTTGTACTTTTATTGCATGAAAATAACGGTTGCTATGGGGTTTAATACTTTATACCGTTTATTCACTTAAAAAACGATTCATTCATTGTAATAATTTTAGCGTATGCAGGAAAAAACAATGGCAGCAGTGATGGTGCCCACAAACGCACATAAAGATATTCCCGGGAACCCTTCTGTAACAAAATCAAGTCAACATAAACTGAACGACAGAAGTAATGGTAAATCATTACGCGTACTTAGTGAGGAAGACTGGCAGTTTTGGATAACCAATGGTTATATTGTTATTAAAAATGCCGTACCGCGAGAACAGGCTTTAGCAACGGCTCAGTTTTTATGGGAGTTTGAAGAAAAAGATCCCAATAACCCTGCAACCTGGTATTCGGCACCACGCGCCGACATGCAAATGAAAGAACTGATTAATACCGGTATGGTGGAAGTATATAACCACCAACATTTATGGAATAACCGTATGACACAGCGTGTATACGATGCATTTGTAGATATTTGGGGAACGGAAAAATTATGGGTAACCATTGATCGGGCGAATTTAAATTTCCCCATTAGGCCAGGTTTTGAATACAAAGGCTTTATTCATTGGGATTATGATCCGGAAACAAAACCGGTAAATGTGCAGGGTGTACTGGCATTGGCCGATCAAAAAGATGAAGATATGGGTGGTTTTCAATGTGTTCCGGAATTATTTAGAACCTATGATGCCTGGAAAACCACACAACCAGCCAATCGTGATCATTTTAAACCGGATATAATGGGATTTGAATTGGTGAAGGTAAAAATGGGGGCAGGTGATTTGCTCATCTTTAACAGCTTGCAACCGCATGGCATCAGGCCCAATAATAGTAAAAATAAAGTGCGCATTGCACAATATATTTCCATGATGCCTGCCGAAGAAGAAAATAAAGCATTAAAAAACTGGCGTGTTGATTCCTGGAAAAATCGCATTGCTCCGGAGGGGTATGCTTTTCCAGGAGATCCGCGAAAATGGGAACAAACCCGTTATGGAACAGCACAATTAAATGCATTGGGAAAAAAATTATTGGGTTTAGAAAAATGGTAGTATGCGTTTCTAACTGAATATAAATTGTTCTTTTTATCCCCCACATCAGCGCAACAAATTGTTGGGCTGTTTTTTTATGATATATACAAAGTGTTCGGAAATGATACACTTTTTTATAAGAACCTTCACACTATAGTATTAAGTATTAGTATCCAACTTTTCCACATCAAATTCTTAACGGACTATTGTTTAATACAACAAAGCATTTAAGCATTTAACGTCCCGTCAAGCTTTCATGAAAATCTGAATAACGATTGCCCTGAACGGTAATGTGAGAGGCCGCTTCTTCTATTTCTTTTAAATCATCGTTTGTAAGTGCAACGTCAATCGCTCCCAAATTTTCTTCTAAACGTTCCAGTTTTGTTGTGCCGGGAATAGGAACTATCCACGACTTTTGCGCCAGCAGCCATGCTAGTGCAATTTGTGCAGGTGTTGCATTTTTTTCCTGTGCAACTTTGTTTAATAAATCAACCAGAGCCTGGTTTGCTTTTCTGTTTTCGGGGCTGAACCGAGGAACTGTATTGCGAAAATCGTCACTATCTAATTTTGTGGTTTCATCAATTTTTCCTGTAAGAAATCCTTTGCCTAAAGGACTGAATGGAACAAAACCAATTCCTAATTCTTCCAATGTTGGAATGATTTCTTTTTCAGGTTCTCTTGTCCAGAGAGAGTATTCGCTTTGCAATGCAGTAACCGGCTGCACTGCATGTGCTTTGCGAATGGTTTGTGCGCCGGCTTCTGATAATCCCCAATATTTTACTTTGCCTTGCTCAATTAATTGCTTTACTGTTCCCGCCACATCTTCAATCGGAACATTGGTATCAACGCGATGTTGATAGTACAAATCAATGGCTTCTATTCTTAATCTTTTAAGGGAACCTTCCACCACTTTTTTTATATGTTCAGGTCGGCTATTTAGTGCATTCCATCTTGCATTTGCCTCATTTTCATTTGCAGCCGCCCATCCGAACTTTGTTGCAATGGCTACTTTACCTTTAAATGGTTCTAACGCTTCACCAACCAATTCTTCATTTGTAAATGGACCATACACTTCTGCCGTGTCAAAAAATGTTATACCAAGCTCAACTGCCGAACGAATGAACTGAATCATTTCCTGTTTATCTTTCGCTGCACCATAAGACCAACTCATTCCCATACATCCAAGCCCAAGCGCAGACACTTCAAGCCCGGTATTGCCCAATTTTCTTTTTTGTATTGTTTTCATTTTTCTAATATTTTCTTTGATGAAATTGTGTTGTTTTCTAATGAACATCTTTTTCAATTTTAGCCTCTTTAATTGCATAAATAGCATTTGCAATGCGTGGAAAGCCAATGTATGGATATAATTGTATTAAAGCAGAAAGAAGGGTTTCTTTATCGTTACCTACTTTCATATTACCAACGGCATGAGAACCCATTTGCTTGTCAGCACCTCCTAAAGTAGCCAGGGCACAAAATATCATAAGCTCTCTTGTTTTTAGATTGAGCCCATTTCTCGTATAAAAATCACCAAAACATGATTCGGTCAATATTCTCGGAACTGCTTCCGCAAATTCGCCGGGCAAATCTTTCATGTTTTGTTTCATTCCTTCTCCATAAATCGGCGTTTGAATTTCTTTTCCCTTATTGAATCTTTCACTGTCAGCTATTGTTGCTTCATTTTCCAAAGGCAGTTTTATTCCTCTGTCTTTGAAAACACTGTTTATAGTATCTAACGCATTTAATACTTTGGGATAGCCTATGAATGGAGCTAACTGATAAATTATTTCCCTGATTTCAATCGGCTTTACACCGATGTTCAATGCAGCGTTTGTATGTGCTTTCAATTGTGGCAGCGTCTGATTTGTTGCAAGAGCTGTAATCGTGATGAGTTCACGGGTGGTGTCGCTGAGATTGCCTATATAAAATACTTCGCCGAAAATGAAGCGTTGTAAAATGTTCATTAATTCAGGGTCGTCAGAATTTGATACAGATTGAACTTGTTTGAAAAGTTCTTCAAATTTCTGTTTTGATTTTTCTATTCTGTTCATAGTATCTTTTTTATTAGATTGTTTGATGGTATTTTGCGACATTGACTGCGACAATGAGCATACAATAATTGTAAATGCGAGGAGTATATGTTTCATAATTTCAGTTTTTATTTTTTAACCGTTTCAATATAAAAGGCTCACCCGGTGCCAAAACATTTATCCGTTCTGGATTGACAACTTTGTCAATCAGGTGTTTTGGGTCGCCATTGAAAGGTGAAAAATCCGGAGCATCAACAAATCCCCAATGACTGAGTATAATCGGTGTGTTTGGATAAGCATTTGCAATTTTTACAGCACCTTCCAATCCTGAATGAAAAGCAGCATCCTCGGAGTAGTTAAACAGGATTGCATCAGGTTTAGGCATGTGCAGTTGTTCCTGCATAAATCTTGAATCACCGGGAGCCCAGATGGAGCCATCCGGCGTGTTGAACCAAAAGCCGCAGGCATCTCCCGGCGAATAATAGCGCTGACCGGGTTTTGGAAAATCGTTCTGCCAGGCATGGTCTGCAAGGGTTAGCCTAGCGGTTACTTTTCCAAAATGAAACGTATCTCCTATGTAATGTCCAAAAGAATGAAAGCCTTCATTTTTCATTAAAGAATCTACATAAATAGTAGAATGGAATTCTTTTGTTACAGAAGCAAGGTCATGAAAGGTTTCAACGCTGTAATGGTCATTATCGCTATGTGTTGCAAGCACTGCATCAAGGTGCGGAACGCTTTTTGGCTTAATGGGAAAATCCATTAATAAAGGCATGTCGTAACCTTCCATCAGCGGGTCAATCATAAACGTTGTGCCGTGGCTATTGATAAAAAATCCTGCCATGCCCAACCACCGTATTGTTGTATTATTTGATGATGCAAATGCTTCAGCGCTGAAAGGTTGAGTTGCTGGTGCTTTTGCCTGAAATTTCTTTGCAGTGCTATCGGTGCCTGATTGTACCTGTGAGGTAGAAGCTGAGGTTATAACAATCATTAGCAATAAGAATATGTATTTTGTCTTTACCATTTCTATTTGTTGCGTTTTGAAAAGCAAAGTTCTTTATACTTTCGCGCTAAATAGTTATACGAATTCCTGTTTTACTTACCAATATTTCCGGTTGTAAAGGCGAATGCAAAAGCTATAGAATACTTATCCTAATTTTAATTTTAATAATGAGTTATTCATGGAAAAAATAATCAAAATAGAAAGCGTTGCACAATTCAACAAAGACAGGGGGCAGAAGACACTGCATCCATTAGTAAGTGTTCTTGACCAATCATTTTCCAAACCAGTAGTAGAAGCACGTTATATTTCGGAGTTGTACATTATTTTTTTAAAAGATTTGAAGTGCGGAGAATTAAAATATGGTCGCAGTCATTATGATTATGAAGATGGAACGCTTCTTTTCATAGCCCCCGGTCAGGTATTTGGTTTTGAGGAAAATGGAAAAATGGTGCAGCCAACAGGATGGGCATTGGTTTTTCATCCTGATTTAATCCGGGGAACACATCTTGGTAAACACATTACTGATTATAGCTTTTTTACCTATGATGCAAATGAGGCGCTTCATCTTTCAGATGCCGAAAGACAAATTGTGTTAGAGTGTTTTAATAAAATTAGTTATGAACTAACACATGCCATTGATAAACACAGCAGAACTTTAGTTGTGACTAATATTGAACTGTTTTTAAATTATTGTGTACGTTTTTACGACAGGCAATTTGTAACGAGAGAACATCCTCATAAGAATATATTAGTTGGTTTTGAAAGTTTGTTAAACGATTATTTTAATTCTGACAAACCGCAAACTTTAGGATTGCCTTCTGTTAGTTATTGTGCAGGTGAACTTAATTTATCGGCAAAGTATTTTGGAGATGTAATAAAAAAAGAAACAGGAAAGTCGGCACAAGAGTTTATACAATTGAAATTAATAGATATTGCAAAAGAAAAAATTTTTGATACAAGCAAATCAGTAAGTGAAATTGCTTATGAGCTTGGATTTAAATATCCTTCACATTTTACCCGTTTATTTAAACAAAAGGTTGGTCAATCTCCGGTTGAATATAGAACGTTAAATTAAGTATTTTCCAATTGAGCACTCAATGCGGTGCGTTGGCTATTGCAGGTCTTTTGCAGGTTGGGTTTGTGCGATGGTTATTTTAGAATTTATAGTTGTCCCTTTGTGAATTGCGGGGGTGTCCAAACAGGGTTACACACAACGTTGGGCGGCTTTGCGATGGGCTGGGAATAGCGACTGGTCAGTAGATTGCCTTGACAGAGGATTTTCAATTTCTTTTATCCGATAGCCGCAAATTATATCGATTATGAGATGTGCGTTAGGGTTCAATGTTGCTTCCCTGAAGAATGTTTCAAAAGTCACTTTCTAATCAATTCTTTTAATTTTTGTCGTCTAAGCCGGCAACCATTTTATCACCAAATACAATTCTTTCTTTGTTCTGCATTTACTCTCAACTTTTGTTATATAATATAATATAGATATACGGATGCAAATACCATCTTTACAACTCGTTTATCGTTTTCAGGTGTTGCTTTCATATTTCAAGTTTTTTAAACCATTTTTTTGCATTTGGTCTGCGATGTGGACATCCGGGCCAACAACAGGGTTGCCGTTTCCCTTCTTTCAATTCTTCAGCCATACGTTCAATATGCTCTGCTCTCGTTTCTTTTTTTTTGACGATGGTAACCCAGCAAATCCATTCATTGCGCTGAATAGGCGTAAGATTATTCCATTTCACAAGAATGTCGGCATCAGATGACAATGCTTTTTGCATATCACTCGGCACTTCATGCAGGATACCATTGGAAATTTTACTATTCATTTTTTTTGTTTTTTAGCGTCTTCTTCCACACGAAACTTCACTATCTTTTTTATCAATGCCATTGGTAATGGTTTGCCTATGGGAAACTGAATTGCTCCTTTTGAGGTACTATATTTCTCTAATTCCTTTTTGAAATGAACAATCGGATTGGACGTGGGATAAAAGCCGATATGCGCTTTGTGAACCGCATAATAAACCAACACTTTGTTCTGTTTGAAAGCGGGCATACCGTAGCTGATGGTATCCGTTGCCTGTGGTGCAACCTGCTTTATTCCCTGTCGCAGTTGTTCAAGAACTTTCCGAATACCGGCAGATTGCGATGCGTGATATTCGTCTATGTCATTAAACTTTAAGTTACTTTTGTTCATATGTCAACTTGTTTCGTGAGGTCGTATAACATTCTGACTAACGTTTTCCAACTTCTTGATTTAAAGTTGTAAACCGAGGTCATGGGTTGTGATGTTAAATTTATGAATAAGGCGTTTCATTTCTAAGACTTTTCTCTTTCTTTTCTGGTCAAGAAATTCGTATTGGGCGGGCGGGGAATAGGGGATTGCTTTTACCACCATGTCCCGGATGATGATGGCCAGTTTTCGGGCCGTGGCAGAAATGGCGGCAGCCCTTCCCCTCCGAAAAGCAATCCGCTTAAAGAAATTGGAGAGGTGTGTGTCTTTGAGATTGCTGATGGCATTGGCGGCATTTCGCAGCGCTATTTTCAGCCGGTTGCTTCCTTTGGGTATTTTATGGCTGAGTACTCTGCCACCCGATACTCTGTTGTTGGGGGAGAGGCGCAGCCATCTGGCAAACCATTTTGCCGTATCAAATTTTTTAAGTCCGTCAACTCTCACTTCACTCATTAATGCTATGATGGTACTGTGCCCCACGCCTTCCACAGCCATCAGGTCAATGCCATTAAAGTATTGATAAGCGATCTGGTTGAGGTCAAAATTTTGGGGTGCATTTTTGTTTACTCTTTTATGCGGCTTAGCATCGGTTTTCAACTTTTTTTTATTTTCATCGGCGTTGATAAAACTCTTGATGAGTTCTTCAATGGAGGCACCACACTGTTGTATTTTTTGTTGAATGGATTTGTAAATATCATATTCTTGGTGCAGTGCAGGGCAAAGAGATAATCGGTTCTTCCATTACTGTGCAAGGCTTTGGCGGTTTCGGTTGCTGATTTTCTACAATTACCGTTTCTGAGGGCGGCCAGGGTTTCGGGATTTTTTTTCACCTTTGCAGATGGCATCAATGATGGCAAGACCGGTGATGTCATTGACCACTGCATCCAGCCGCAGGTTAAGCAGGCGCAGATACTTCTGCATTTTTCGGGTGGTGGCGGCGCTGTTGTCAATCAGGTTGGTTCAGTGGCGGTCGTACTTACGCAGGTATTGGGTAAAAAACTTCCGGATAATAAACCGAGCGGATGAAGTTTTTGAATCCATTGACAATCCTGCACATCGGATTTTTCCCCTTTGATGTTTTTGGTAAACTTTCCATTGCAGAGGATAACCTGCATCCCGGCCTGATGCAAATTGCTGAACAGACTTTGCCAGTACGTACCGGTGCTTTCCATCGCTATAGAATTAATTTTGTTTTGCAGGAGCCACTCGGTGAGGGCATGCAGGTCTTCATTATACACACCAAATTCTTTTACATCTTCCGCATTTTGTCCGATGGCCACAAAATGGGAACGGCTGCCTACATCAATACCGGCAGCGTGGGGTTGGATGATTTCCAAGGAAGTTTTTTTCTTTACCATAAAAAAGATTTTTAAGTGAAAAAACTCTAAGAAAATGTATTTTCGTGCTGTAATTATTCTGAACGGGGTTGCCGACAAGTCGGCACCACCAATGTAATTATAACAAGTCCTGATGTTGACAATCTGGACATTTACATTTCAACCAGGATTGCACACGGGCTATGATGCACCAATGCTTAAATCGGCCTTGCATAGAGTGCTGCGAATATAAGCCCGTTAGCCGAGGTAATTAATTGGGAAACCCTAATAGGTGGATTGTATGCAACGTAAGGGTAAGGCAGCCAAATGTGCAGCGCTTGCGCCAGTTAATATAAACCGACTACTATCGGCATTTAAATAAAACAATGGTTTTTCAGACTGTGCCTTCAACGAATAGGTAGCCAAAACCAAAAGAACTGGCATCAAACGTTTCATTTTTTTCTGTTCAATTAACCATCTATTTTGTTATTTACCACAACAATTTTTTAGAAGCTTACATTGCCTTCGTTATTTATGCTTTATGATGCTTTCTACATTTAGTTTTCCTATTTTTACACAGATCAAAAACATGCCACTTGAAAGCATCGCTCACTTTTTTACAAAAACTGGCTTATACGTTGATTAGTATTTGCCTGATTATTTTGTTGCTATACCATGCACAATCCTTTTTTATTCCGGTTGCTTTTGCGGCTTTGTTTACTTTGTTGTTAATTAGCCCTGCCAATGCTTTTGAAAAATGGGGTATTTCCCGCGGCATCAGTGCATTGTTGGCTGTATTATTAGCCATTATATTGGTGCTGATTGTTTTTTATTTTATTTCATCGCAAATTATTGGCTTTAAAAGCGATTTACCTAAAGTAGGGCAACAACTGTATATTGCCATCTCCGATTTAGAAAACTGGGCACAACAACACTTTCACATTAGTGACCAACATTTTAAAAAACTGATTGACTCGGTTACTACACAATCTATGACCAGCACATCGGCTATTGTGGGAAGCACATTCTCTACTTTATCCAATGTATTGGTGTATTTGGTGCTCATTCCTATTTATACTTTTTTACTCTTATTGTACCGACATATTGTGATGGGATTTTTTGTAAAAAGCTTCGGCAATGCCCATGCGTTAACCGTAATTGATGTTTTACATAAAATTAGGATGATCATAAAAGATTATGTTTTTGGTTTGTTAATTGAATTATTGATCGTAGCGGTTCTCAACTATATTGGCCTGTTAATTTTGGGTGTACAATATGCTATTTTATTGGCCGTGGTGGCAGCCATATTAAACCTCATTCCTTATCTTGGCATATATACCGCCACGTTGCTAAGTATGTTAATTACATATACCAATAATACCCCTACTGCTGTATTGGGAGTGGCCATTGTAATGATTGTAGTGCATTTAATAGACAGCAATATTTTATTGCCAAAAGTTGTAGGTTCAAAAGTTAAAATCAATGCACTGGCTACTATTTTAGGCGTTGTTGTTGGCAGCCTGCTTTGGGGCATACCCGGTATGTTTTTGGCCTTACCCATACTGGCTATTTTAAAAATTATTTTTGATTCTGTAGAGCACTTACAAGCCTGGGGTTACTTGTTGGGTGATGATAGCGATAATTCAGAACATGTTCATAAAAAAAGAAAAAATATTTTAATGCATTTATTCAAAAAAAATACCGGCTCAAAGAACAGCAAAAATCATAATGCATAAATTTTATTGTGTTGGGTTTTTAAACGAATGTCTGCTGACTTGGTCTCATGGTTTCATAATGAGTAACCATTCCATATGCAACAACTTAAAATATTTACCTTCTTCGCTTTTATTTCGTTTTTATGCCTCTCCAGAACGTTTGCGCAAAGTAGTTCAGATAGTACGCACTCATACTGGAAAGCTTCAGTAGATTATTTAAGCAATGCTGTGTATAATGGCAGAAAAGACTCTGCTGTATTGCCTTATATTACCCCTATAATTGGTTATTACCACAAAAGCGGGCTATATTTTAGTGCCAGTGTTGCTTATGCAGCAGTAGCCAATGAAAACAGAATTGATTATTTTTCGTTGGATGCGGGATATAATTTCTCCATCCAAAATTTCAGTGGCGATGTAAGGGCCAATAAAACCTTTTACAATGCACAAAGTACCGCAATTAAAAGTGATATAAAGGGTGGAATAGGAGCCGACTTAAGCTATGATTTTAATTTTTTGCAAGCAGGTATAAGTGCTGATGTAATTTTTGATAACAAAACAGATATTGCTTTTAATACCAACATTGCCCATGCTTTTAGCTGGGGCACCGAAAACAGGCAATGGAGTATAACACCTACTTTAGCTGCTAATTTCAGCAGTTTATATTTTTATGAAGGATACACCAATCGTAGAGTGGGTAAAGCTATAAAGAAAATAAACCCAAATGTGGTTTCAGTAAAATCCACCACCCTTGTTCCTAATCCCGGTATTACGCTATTAGATTATGAGGCCTCATTACCGCTTATGTACGATGCCAAAAAATGGGGCATTGCATTTACACCCACCTATGCCATTCCCATGAACAAAATTGAAACCACCACTACCACTACCTACACTTTAAAAAACAGAACCACTTATACCATTACCAATAATACCACACCGGCTTCAGAAAAGCATCTAGCAAATTCATTCTTTGCCGAACTCTCGATCTATTTCAAGTTCTAAACATAAAAACCCTTCTCTGTTTTTTCAGAGAAGGGAAAACTATAAAAAATGAAAAACTATTCTGCTTCAGCAACTACTTCTTTCACTTCGGGAATCATGCGCTTCATCATGCCTTCAATACCTGCTTTTAAAGTAATCATGGAAGATGGACAACCGCTGCAACTGCCTTGTAACATCAGGTTAACAATTCCCTCTTTATAACTACGAAACTGAATGGCACCGCCATCCATTTCTACCGCCGGTTTTACATAATTTTCCAACAATTCTTTGATGCGTTTTACCACATCATCATCATCGGCTGCTACCACATTACCTGATTCCTGTTTCATTTGCGCTACTTCTTCTTCATTAATAACAGGTCCGCCATTTTCTAAATAATCTTTCAGAAATTGTTTGATGGTTGGAATCACATCCTGCCAGTCGCCAGTATCCGGTGTTTTGGTTAAGGTTACAAAATTGCTGGCAATAAATACACTTTTAATGAACGGAAAACTAAACAATTCTTTTGCCAATGGAGAAGGCCCTGCACTGCGTTCATCCTGAAAGTCAATACTTTTTCCGGGATACAGTAGCTTATTGGCCACAAACTTCATTGTTTCCGGATTGGGCGTCATTTCTGTATAAATACTTACAATGGTGTTGCCTGTTTTTATCATAACGAATGATTTATTGCTTCAACCGCAAAATTAATCAAATAGCAGCGAAAGGGGCACCCGAATGCCTGTTACATGCTGTTTTTTTCGGGAATCGAAAGCAATACCGGTGCCATTTGTTTCAAAAAATAGCGGTAACCGCAAGTTTACTAAGGTTAATTTGCGCTGTTGTAGGGCAGGTTGCCAACAACAAATAAAGTCCGGCAAAGCAGGAATGGGATCCTAATTATTTCTGTACTATCCTGATTTTTGCATAATTCAGCATAATTTTCTTTTCGCCATTGTGCTCAAACTGAATGGTAGCAATAGGATTGTGTGCACCACCTTCTATTTTAATAATTTTTCCAAAACCAAATTTCTGATGTTCAACCGTTTGGCCGGCTTCCATATCAGAGGGATCACCGGGTTCAAAATCGGGAGAGGGTACATGAACCGTTACTTTAGGTGGTGGTGGGGTAACAGGCATATAAGCGGGTTTGGAAGGCTGTTTCTTGGAAGGAGGGGAGCCATATTGTTTTTCTGCAGCGTTTGTATCGGAATAACCCATACCCCTTTGCATGCGCTGAAAGGCATTACCGTTATTGTACCCATTTCCGGCATTGTTTCTTGCGCCGCCTCCGGCATAACTTTTATCTAACAATGATTCGGGCATTTCTTCCAAAAAGCGACTGGGTTCATTTTGAACAAGGCTTCCAAAACGATAGCGTGCATTGGCATAGCTTAACCACAGCTTTTCTTTGGCACGTGTTACTGCTACATAAAACAAGCGGCGCTCTTCTTCCAATTCTTCTCTTGAATTAATGCTCATGGCATTGGGGAACAGCGTTTCTTCAATACCGCCCACAAACACACATTTAAATTCAAGCCCTTTGGCGGCATGAATGGTCATTAGTTTTACTGAATCTGCATCGGGGTCAGTATCTTTATCTGCATCTGTTAATAAGGTTATTTGCTGTAAATAACTGCCAAGCGATTTATCTACCATTTCGCCCTCTTCATTATCGGGCATCTCTGTCCACTCTTTTATTGAGTTCATGAGTTCCTGCACGTTTTCATAACGGGCCAGGCCTTCTGTAGTTTTGTCATTAAACAACTCTTTCACCAAATTGGTATGTTTGCCCACCTGAACCGCTACTTCATACGCATTATTACCTGCCATCAATGTTTGAAAGTAGCGAATCATGGTTACAAAATTTTGAATGGATTCCAGCGTAGCGCCTTTAAACCCATGGGCTGCGGCCGATTGCAACACTTCGTATAATGTAGTGTTTGTTTCATTGGCAATAATCACTGCTTTTTCAATAGTTGTTTTGCCAATACCCCGAACAGGATAGTTAATAATTCTTTTCAGCGCTTCCTCATCTCTGGTATTTACAATTACCCGTAAGTAAGCAATATAATCTTTCACTTCTTTCCGTTGGTAAAAGCTGAGGCCGCCATAAATTTTATACGGTATGCCCATGCGGCGCAGGCTTTCTTCAAACGAACGGCTTTGGGCATTGGTGCGGTATAAAATAGCAAAATCTTTATTATCGTAATGGTTGCGCAGTTTTTGTTCCTGAATGGTATCGGCTACAAACTTTCCTTCTTCATTATCGGTCATGGTGCGTACCAGCTTAATTTTTTCGCCGGTCGCATTTTCGGTCCATAATAATTTGGGTATTTGTCCCTTGTTGTTTTTAATTACTTCGTTGGCTACTTTAATAATGGTATCGGTACTGCGGTAGTTTTGCTCTAATTTTACCAGCTTTACATCATCATAATCTTTTTGGAACTGCAATATATTTTCGATGGTGGCTCCGCGAAAGCTGTAAATACTCTGGGCATCATCGCCCACCACACAAATATTTTCATGAATGGCCGCCAGCAGTTTGGTAATTTGATATTGTACCGGATTGGTATCCTGGTACTCATCAATCAAAATATATTTAAACTTGTTTTGATATTTATACAGCGCCTCATTATGGGTTTTCAGCAACTCATACATTTTGAACAATAAATCATCAAAATCCATCGCCCCGTTTTTAAAACAGCGAGCCGCATAGGCTGCATACACCTGTGCAATAGCGGGGCGGTTGGCACGCATATCTTCCTGTTGAATGTAATAATCTGTGGCATATTCAGCCGGACCAACCAATGCATTTTTAGCCGATGAAATTCTGTTATGTACAATGTTGGGCTTGTAGTGCTTATCATCTAAATTCAATTCATTAATCACGGTTTTTAAAACAGAACGGCTGTCATCTGTATCATATATAGTGAAATTACTGGGGTAGCCCAACCGATGTGCTTCGCCCCTGAGAATACGAGCAAATACACTGTGAAAAGTGCCGATATACAAGTTTCGTGCATCATGATTGCCCAAAATCCTTTCTACCCGCTCTTTCATTTCCTGCGCTGCCTTATTGGTAAAAGTTAATGCTAAAATATTAAAGGCATCTACCCCATTGGCCATTAAATGCGCAATCCGGGTAGTTAATACTTTTGTTTTTCCACTACCGGCTCCGGCAATAATTAACAAAGGACCCTTGATGGTGGTTACCGCTTCCCTCTGGGGTTCATTTAATCCGTTTAAGTAATTGGGCTGTGTCATTCTCATTCATTCGGCTCTGTTGATGGAACCTGATTATAGTAAATTCAATATAATTCTTTTTGCTGATCACCGGCGTATATTTCCACCATTTTCTGCGCTGCAAGATAACAGCTATGCCCGGTATTCAAACAGTATGTGCATATTCTTTCGGGCAAAAATTTCAACAGGCTATTGGCGGTACAAATAAATCATTTATACTAACTTGCCGCTTATTATGAATCCATCTTTACATCTTCCGATTGCTTTCCCTCATTTGCAGGCAGCACCCGATAATATTTTGGTATTAGCAGGCGATATTGGTGGTACAAAAGCCAACATTGCTTTGTTTAAAGTGAATGGCCAGGGATTTACCTCTATAAAAGAAAAACGGTATACCAGTAAAGACTATCATTCCTTTCATGAAATTCTGACCGATTTTTTAAAAGATCAGCTCGTGCCGGAGCGCATTTGCCTCTCAGTAGCCGGCCCTATTATAGAAGGATCGGTAAAGTTTACCAATTTAAGCTGGGAAATTAATGGAAAAGATATCAGCCGATTGATGCATAACTGTCCGGTGGCCATTTTAAATGATCTGGAAGCCACAGCTTATGGTCTTGCAGCCGTTGCTCCCAATGAGCTGCACATATTACACAAGGGAAAAAATGAAACACCGGGCAATATTGGCATATTGGCGGCAGGTACTGGCTTGGGCGAAGCGGGAATGTACTTTGATGGAACTGCTTACCATCCCTTTGCCACAGAAGGCGGGCACTGCGATTTTGCCCCCCGCACCCACCAAGATATTGCCTTGATGCATTTTTTAATGGAAAAATATCCGCATGTTAGCTGGGAACGACTGCTTAGTGGTGGTGGCATTGAAAACATCTGGGATTTTTTAGTACTAAAAGAGGCAAAGAAATGTCCGGATCCAATTTTATCGGGTATTCAAACAGCAGCCGATAAGGCTGCAGCCATCAGCAAAGCGGCAAAGGATCGCTCCTGCCCGGTTTGCTTGGAAACCTTGCAATTGTTTAACCGATACCTTTCTATTGAGGCGGCTAATATAATTCTGAAATACAAAGCTACCGGTGGACTTTATCTGGCCGGGGGTATTGTACCAAAAGTGTTGCCTTTATTAAATGCTACAGTTTGGGATGAAACGTTTCAAAACAGCGGCAGAATGCGTCAGCTATTGGCAGAAGTAAGCGTTCATGTGGTACTGAATCAACAAGCGCCTTTATTGGGCGCCGGCTACTATGCATGGTTGGGAATGCATTAATTTGGTGTGTTTGCTTTGTTAAAGAAAGGTTAATAAATATTGCCTATGGCGCTACTTTTTCGCTATTTCAAGTAGTTTGCATTCTTCTTGAAATTTATTTGTGCAGCATGATGTTGTTGAAAGGTAAAAAAACAGTCCAATTTATCCTATGTATCATTGCCCTTCCGGCGATGTTTAGTTTTGCGCCAAACTTTGCGTATAGTCCTCAAAATCGTCATATTCCGCTCAAAAATATTGCCCCGTCTACCCATTTATCCCTTTACCAACAATTGGCTTTAGCCTACAAAGGTCTATCCTTTACAGCCTACAAAATGGCATTGGCCGGAATGCAGGAATTATTACAAGCAGGTAAAATTCAAAACGATGCTGTTTTAACCATTATTGATTTTAGTTTACCTTCTTCACAAAAAAGATTATTTGTAATTGACTTGTTGCATGGGGCATTGTTGTACAATACCTATGTGGCACATGGAAAAAATTCCGGCAAACTAATGGCCACCCAATTCTCTAACAGGGCCAATAGTTATAAAAGCAGCTTAGGTTTTTATGTTACTGAAAACACTTATCGCGGCAAACATGGTTTTGCACTACGGTTAAATGGTTTAGAACCGGGTATTAATGACAATGCCTACAAAAGAGGTATCGTAATACATTCAGCACCTTATGCCAGTGAAAAGTTTATAAAAGCACAAGGCTATCTGGGCCGCAGCGAGGGCTGCCCTGCACTGCCTCCCAAACTGGCACCGGCTATTATTCAAACCATTAAAAACGGGTCTTGTATTTTTGCTTACAGCCCCAGTGAACATTATCTGACAGCATCTGCTATCATCAGCCAATTACCCGATTCGCTTTCCGGCAATTTTTCCACAGCAGCCAACTTTAGTTTATAAAACAGGGTACTAGGGTACTCTGTTTCTGTTGCAGAACAAAGCACCTAAACCTTCCCGAAACAACGATTTTCCAAAAACTGGGATGAGATTGTTATAGTGACCCGTTTTAGACAACCACATTGCCTTTTGGTAATTTTTCCACAATTTGTGCAATAAACTTAATCCCCTATTTTTGCCATCCTTATAAAATTTATTACTAACAATTATAGTTATGTCTGTTATTCAACGCATACGCGACAAAGGAGCCTGGTTTGTTTTTGGCATTATTGCACTGGCATTACTGGCGTTTATTCTGCAGGATGGTTCATTTCGCAGGGGAAATTTCTTTTCCAATACTACGGTTATCGGTAAAGTAAATGGCCAAAGTATTGAGCGTGCCGACTTTGAAGAAAAAGTAAGTATGTATGGTGGCCGTGGCGCCAATCGCGAACAAACCATTGCCCAGTTATGGAATAATGAAGTGGCTTCCATTATTATGGATCAGCAATACAAAAAACTAGGACTTACTGTAACGGCAAAAGAAGTGAGCGATATTTTATTTAACCCCATGACCTCGCCGTTAAAACGGGAATTTACTGACCCTAAAACCGGTATGTTTATGGTAGATGAAGCTAAATCGGCTTTTGAACAATTGAAAAAATCGAAGAATACACAACAAATGGCGCAGGTAGAAGAGGCTTATATTAAGCCGGCCATTCAACAGGCTTTACAGGCCAAATATCAGGCTTTGTTGCAACAAGCCATGTATGTTCCTAAATGGTTGGTTACCAAAACCGCATCCGATAACAATTTAATCTCCAACGTTTCTTATGTATATACGCCTTATAGTG
The DNA here is from genome assembly GCF_058798575.1 of Hydrotalea sp. GW822-HT8A01. Lineage (NCBI taxonomy): Bacteria > Pseudomonadati > Bacteroidota > Chitinophagia > Chitinophagales > Chitinophagaceae > Hydrotalea > Hydrotalea sp. GW822-HT8A01. The sequence continues at coordinate 1,062,691 of NZ_CM179506.1, read as the reverse complement.
CCATACCCGACTCTTCTGTTAAAGTAAGTGACGATGAAATTATGGCTTATGCCAGCAAACATAAAGATGAATACAAACACGATGAAGAAACCCGCAGTATTGCTTATGTAACCTTTGATGCCAACCCAAGTGCGACCGATTCAATGGCAGCCTTTCAACAAGTGCTGGCCAAAAAAGCAGATTTGGCTACCAATACCAACATCAACACCTTCTTTGCACAAAACACATCTGATTTGCCTTTTTATGATGGCTTTATTTCTAAAAATCAAATCAAACAAAAAAGCATTGACTCTATTGCTAAATTACCTGTTAATGGTGTGTATGGTCCTTATTTAGATGGGAATGAATATGTAATTGCTAAACTAATTGCTGTTAAACAATTACCTGATTCTGCAAAAGTGCGCCATATTTTAGTGGCCACCCACCAGCAAGACCCGCAATCAGGTGTATTACAAAGAGTGAGAGAAGATAGCGCCGCCCGTAAAATTATGGACACCGTTGAAATGCAGCTAAAGGCTGGTGTTCCATTTGATTCTGTTGCCTTAAAATATTCTGATGATGGTAACAAAAGCACCGGCGGTGTATACGATTATTTTACTACCGGACGCATGGTTCCTACCTTCAATGATTTTAGTTTTGAAAAACCCGTGGGTAGCAAAGGGGTTATTACCACCGAATATGGCTTACATTATGTAGAAGTATTGGGACAAAAAGGTTCTTCTCCTGCCTACAAAATTGCTTATTATGCTAAACCCATTATCGTTAGCAATGAAACCGATGCCGCAGCCGTAAATGCAGCAGCTCAGTTTGCCTCTCTCAGCAAAAACAAAAAAGATTTTGATGCTACTGCTGCTAAAATGAATAAACCTATTTTAACGGCTGAAGACATTAAAGAGAACGATTACAATATTCCCAATTTGGGTGATAGCCGCCAGTTAGTACGCTGGATTTATGACCATAGTGTAGGTAATGTAGAAGAAGAACCGGTAAGAATTGGCAATAATTATGTGGTTCCTATTGTTATTGCAGACATTAAACCGGGCTTACCGCCAGCAGCCGTTTTAAGACCGCTGATTGAGCCCATAGTACGCAATGAAAAGAAAGCGAAAATATTATTAGACACCAAGTTTAAAGCAGGGGCTGATTTAAATGTGTATGCAACCGCCACCGGTAGTTCTGTTCAAAAAGCAGATAGCGTTTCTTTTAGCAGTCCGTTTATTACCGGCATTGGTAACGATGCTAAATTTACCGGTGCTTCTTTTAACAAATCTTATCTCAATAAAGTTACGCCGCCCGTTGCCGGCAGTAATGGTGTTTTTGCATTACAGGTAGATGCTCTTAATAGCAAACCTTCAACACCTGAAGAAGCACAAACCATTCAGCAAACCCTGTTACAATCATTACGAATGGCTATTTACAGAGGTATGGATGCCCTACGCAAATCGGCCGTAGTAAAAGATTACCGCAGCAAGTTTTATTAGTTCATTCTTTTTTATCAAATACTTCAAAAGGTTTCCGGTTGTTTCCGGAAGCCTTTTTTTATCGTATTACGAAAAACCACCCCCATAACAAATTGTATCTTTGTGATGATAATAACATTAAAATATGGAAAAACCCATTGTTAATAAGGTAGCTGAAAGCGGATTAATTACTTTGGATTTAGCCGGTTTTTCGCCCAGCGAACCGCTACGCTCTTTCGATTTGAAAGAGTATCTTTTCATGGGGCTGATTTTAAAAGAAAAAGATTTCAGAACCAACTTACAAGCAGTAAACTGGGAACAATATACCGGCGCCATTGTAGCCATTCATTGCAGTGCCGATGCCATCATTCCCATGTGGGCCTACATGCTGGTAAGTGCTTATTTAACGCCGGTAGCAAAAGATATTTTTTGGGGAACAACCGATAAAGCTTTGGAATGGGCCTGGCTGCAGAAAATTAAAGCCATACCCGTTTCTGAATACACCAATAAACGGGTAGTAATTAAAGGTTGTGGAGAAACCCCCATACCCGAAGCCATGTATGTAGCCATCACACAACAATTACGGCCGGTAGTAAAAAGCATCATGTACGGTGAACCTTGCAGTACTGTGCCTGTTTTTAAGAAAAAATAAAATTTTTTATTATGAAAAAACAAATAAAAACCCTCAGTACAATTGTGGTAGCCACATTATTACTAAATTCCTGCAGTTTACAACAACGATTAACCGGAACCTGGAATATTGTAAAATTTCAGGAAACCAATATCAATCAGCAGAATGCAGAAGCCAGTAATGTGGGTACCATTCAGTTTAAGAAAGATGGCAGCGGTATAAAATCGCTGAGTTATTCTATTTTGGGTAACCAAACCAACGATCAAAAACCTTTTACCTGGACAATTAACGGACAAAACATTACATTGAACAGCGATAATGCACAGTTCCCAAAATCATGGATTATCGTTACCAATAAAGCCAAATACCAGGTTTGGAAAACTACCGACGGTCAAGGTAATATTCAAAAAATGGAATTGAAAAAACAATAAGGTTGGCTTATTTAAATACCAAATACGCTGCTATTGCTAAAGTGCGCATTTTTATAAGCGCCGAATATTAAAAATTACGATCGGCGGATCGAGGTACTGGTTATAATCGCTCCCATTGTAAATTTTTTCAACAATATCCATCCCCTTCACCACTTTACCAAAAGCTGCAAAGCCCTGTTTGTCATCCATATTGGCGCCGCCATAATCCAGTCCGGGCTCTCGTTCCATACAAATAAAAAATTCTGTGCCTGCCGTGCCCGGCGCCATTCTGGCTAAGGATACGGTACCTGCTTCATGCCGCAAACCGGTTGCTTTGGTACTTTCGTGCGGTATACCGGGTACCGAAGTGGCCAATTGATTATTGGTTTTCCAGATTCCACCCTGTACCAGTTCGGTTTTGGGCGCATTCATGGGTTGGTTTAAATCGTTCAACACACGATAAAAACTGGCTCTTTTGTAGTAACCGGAGTCTACATAACTCAAAAAAGCTGCTACTGTTTTAGGTGCTTTTTCGGGGTATAATTCTAATTCAATATATCCTAAAGTTGTTTCAATTTGTACGTGCGGATGGGTATAATGTTTTTCAGGTTTACAGCCCCAGAAGGTTGTAATCATTCCTAACAATAACCCTAACCATATTCCGGCTTTCCCTTGTTGATTCATGGTTTTGCCATTTACGGACATGCCTTTCTGTTCCATTGTTTTAAATTCTGTTATTCCATATTTGTTTGCCATACACCATCCATCAATGTGCTTCTAACCAGTTTTTACCAATGCCTATTTCTGCTTCAATGGGTATTTTGTTGGGCAATATCAATGCTTCCCGCATGTTGTTTAAAATAAGGGGCTGAATCATTTCCAATTCTTCGGGTACCACATCAAAAACCAACTCATCGTGTACCTGTAAAATCATCACCGACTTAAATTTTTCTTTGCGCAGGGCGGCATCTATTTTTATCATGGCCAATTTAATCATATCTGCTGCCGTTCCCTGTATAGGCGAGTTAATGGCATTGCGTTCTGCATATCCGCGAACGGTAAAGTTGGCGGAATTAATGTCTTTTAACCAGCGCTTTCTGCCCATCAGTGTTTCTACATAACCATGCTTTTGTGCAAAGGCAATGGTATTTTCCATATAGGCCGTAATGCCCGGAAATTCTTTTTTATAATTGTCGATAATTTCTTTGGCTTCGGTACGGGAAATGCCCAGATTATCGGCTAAACCAAAAGCACCCTGACCATAAATAATGCCAAAATTTACACTTTTGGCTTTGTAGCGCATTTCTTTGGTTACGGCTGTTTCATCAATGCCATATACTTTCGCTGCCGTTGCGGTATGAATGTCTTTTCCGGCTTTAAAGGCAGTACACATATTGGTATCGCCGCTAATGGCAGCTACAATGCGTAATTCAATTTGTGAGTAGTCGGCACTTACTATAAATCGGTTCTTTTCACGGGGAATAAAAGCTTTTCTGATTTCCCGGCCCCGATCACTGCGGATGGGTATATTTTGCAAATTGGGATTGTTGCTACTTAACCGCCCGGTTACAGCTACGGCCTGTGCATAGGAGGTATGTACCCGCCCGGTGATGGGGTGAATTAATGCAGGCAGCGCCTCTACATAGGTAGAATTCAGTTTGGTGAGCTCCCGGAATGCCAGAATATCTTCTACAATTTTATGGCCCTTTGCCGCCAGCTTGGTCAATACATCTTCACCTGTTTGGTATTGGCCGGTTTTTGTTTTTTTGGCAGATGGGTCTAATTGCAGTTTATCAAATAACACTTCGCCCAATTGTTTGGGTGAGGCGAGGTTAAACCGAACGCCGGCTTGTTGGTACACGCTTTCTTCTGCCGCTTTGGCTTCGGTGGCTAAGGTTTTACTGTAAGCATTTAAAAAATCAACATCAACGGCTACGCCTTCATATTCCATCCGGGTAAGTACAGGCACCAGCGGATTTTCTATCTGGTCCAATACCTGCTGCACTTGTTTTTCTTTTACCAACGGCAACAAAACCTGTTTTAATTGCAGGGTTATATCAGCATCCTCTGCCGCATATTCTTTTATCTTTTCCAATTCTACATCCTGCATATTGCCTTGCCCTTTACCCTTTTTGCCAATCAGTGTTTCTATAGAAATGGGTTGATAATGTAAATACTGTTCGCTCAATCCATTCATATTGTGTTTGCCATCGGGCTCAATTACATAATGAGCCAACATGGTATCTAAAATTTTACCTTTTAACTCAATACCCTGCCATTTTAAAACCAATAAATCGTATTTAATATTTTGGCCTATCCACAAAACAGCTTCATGATTAAATAGTGGCAGGAACTGTTGTAACAATGCAGCGGCGGCTGTTTTTTCTTTGGACACCGGTACGTAAAAGGCTTCGTGTGGGCGATAGGCAAAACTCATACCTACCATTTGCGCCAGATTTGCATCTAAGCCTGTTGTTTCGGTATCAAATGCTATTTCTTTTTGCTGCAATAAGGTTCCCACTAAATTGTGAATAGCAGCAGGTGTGTTCACTAAATGATAAGTGTGTTCTGTATTGCTGCTGTCTTTTATTCCAAAATTTTCAACTGACGGTGTAGGGCTGACGTAGGTGGTCGGTTTGCTACCATTGTTTGTTTGAGTAGCCACCGGTGCACCAAACAAATCGGTTTGTATGGCCTGCGGCGCAGTGGTAAATGCGGGCAAATCTTCTCCCAATACTCTTTTGCCTAAGGTTTTAAATTCTAAATCGGTAAATACTTCAATTAGTTTTTCTTTATCGAATGGCTTTAATCGAAAATTTTCTTCATGAAAGCTAACCGGCACATTGGTAATAATGGTAGCCAATTTTTTACTGATGATGGCGCTTTCTTTCCCGGCTCTGATTTTCTCACCCAGTGCTCCTTTAATATTGTCGGCGTTGTCCAATACATTTTCCAGCGTGCCATATTCTTTTAATAATTTGGCGGCTGTTTTTTCGCCAATTCCGGGTATACCGGGAATATTGTCTACTGCATCGCCCATTAAACCTAACATATCAACTACCTGACTAATGCTATCGATATTCCATTTTTCACAAACTTCTTTCGGGCCCATCAATTCTACATTACCCCCCTGGTAGGCCGGTTTATAAATCGTAATGCCATCGCGTACCAACTGGCCATAATCTTTATCGGGGGTTACCATAAATACTTCATAGCCTGCATCGTGTGCTTCCCAGGCCAGTGTACCAATTACATCATCTGCTTCATAACCGGGAATACCGATAACGGGAATGTTGAAGGCTTGTATAATTTTTTTTATATCAGGAATGGCAGCCAGTAAATCTTCCGGAGTTTCCTGACGGTTGGCTTTATAATCTGCAAAATCGGTGTGCCGCTCGGTAGGCCCTTCCATGTCAAAGCATACGGCCAAATGGGTAGGCTTTTCCTTGTTCATTAACTCAATTAATGTATTGGTAAATCCAAACTGCGCATTGGTATTTTTGCCTTTGCTGGTTATTCTGGGGCTGCGTATCAATGCATAATAAGCGCGAAAAATGAGCGCAAACGCATCTAATAAAAACAATTTTTTCTGCATAACAGCTAAGGTATAGAAATGCGCGGAGGCGAAAAAGAAAAGAGGCTGCCATTTGTGGTGTGGCAACCTCTTTTTGGTTTTTGTGCATATTGGGCTCCACTACTGCGTTAAACCATATTTGGTTAAATATTTTCTGTTCAGTTCGGTTTGTTTGTTTTCTAAACTCACTTCTCTACCCTGAATAAAGGCATGGCGGATGATGCTGGAATGCATATCTAATATATCTCCATCACTTACAACAATATTGGCATCTTTCCCTGCTTCAATAGAACCGGTTTTGTCATCAATGCCTAAAATTTTGGCGCTGTTTAGGGTAATGGCTTGTAAAGCCTGTTCTTTGGTTAATCCATAAGTAGCTGCCGTTCCGGCATTAAACATCAGGTTGCGGTATCGGGCTTCATCAAATGCATCGTTCAAAGCAAATAAAACGCCGGCTTTTTGCAATTCGCCGGGGGTTTTATAGGGCTGGTCTACATCATCATCTTCTGTTGTAGGCAAGGCGTGTTCCTGATTTAAAATTACTGAAATATCATTGGCTTTCAATAAATCGGCAATCTGGTAGCTATCGCTGGCGCCTACAATGGTTACTTTAAATCCAAATTCTTTTGCAAAATCAATGGCAGCCAGCATTTGTTTTACCTGATCAGCATGAACGAACAAATGTTTACTTTGATTGAACAAGCCTTTTACGGCTTCAAACTTTAAATTGGTTTGTGCATGTTTGCTTTCTGCCAAATAAGCTTTAGCCTGACGAAAGAAGTTTTTCAATTCTTCTATTTTTTCGTAGGCAGCTTTAGCGGGGTCGGTCATATTAACTGGGTTTACGGCACCAAATCTTCTACCGGGGCGACGAATAAAGCTGGGCATATTCATGTGAATATTATTGTCCATTTTATAAGCGGCATCTTCCCAATTCCAGGCATCTAATTGTACAACAGAAGAGGAGCCGCTAATGCTGCCGCCTTCGGGTGTTACACTCGCCAATAGTATACCGTTGGCTTTAAGTGTATTAATGATTTTTGAATCGGTATTATAAGCTACTATAGACCGTACATTCGGATTCAAGTCGCCCAATTCTAAATAGTCATTACTGCCACGTACGCCATTGGCTATTTCTTTTAAACCTAAATCGGTATTGGATAAAATTAAGCCGGGATATACCTGTTTGCCGGTAGCATCTACTTTTTTGGCATCGGCAGGTATGGTAACTTCTGTGGTATGTATTGCCACTATTTTTCCATTGTTTACTTCAATAGTAGCTTTATCGATTACACTGCCATTGCCAACATGTACGGTACCATTGGTAATAAACAACCGACCCATATAGGGTTTTGCAGGCAAAACATCATCTTGCGCAAAGGCGGCAGCGTTCATCAGGAACAAGGCTGCAAGTATGAGGGTTATTTTAATATTTTTCATGATTCCTAATTTTTTGATGTAAGGTTCATTCTATGATTGGAATGAATTGATTTATTTGTTTTGAGAAATGGTTTCTAAAGTGGCGGATGAAATACCATCGTCTTCGCTAATATCAATTGTTATCATGCCATCATGATGGTCGTGATCACCACAACTTAATACATATTGCCAACTGGGTTGTGCCGGTATTACCGGAGTGCCGTTTCTTTTTTCACCAATCATTTTCTGAATAAGGCGGTTGCGCTCTTCCAGAATTTTTTTTCGCAATTGTGCATCTCTTTCCCTGTCAAAATAAACAATACCATCCACAATGGTTTTTTGTGCCGAAGCATAAATGCTCAACGGATTTGCTGACCAAATTACTATATCTGCATCTTTGCCTTCTTTAATACTGCCCACTTTGTTATCTACATGTAAAGCTTTGGCGGGATTAATGGTTACCATTTTCAAAGCATCTTCTTCGCTCATGCCGCCATATTTAATTGATTTGGCTGCTTCCTGATTTAAACGGCGTGCCATTTCTGCATCATCTGAATTGATACAAACATTCAATCCTACTTTATGCATAATAGAAGCATTGTATGCAATGGCATCTTTTACTTCATTTTTATACGCCCACCAATCAGAGAAGGTAGAAGCGTTGGCACCATGTGCTTTCATTTTATCGGCCACTTTATATCCTTCTAAAATATGGGTGAAGGTGTTGAAACGAAAACCAAAACGTTCTGCTACCCGCATTGCCGAAGTAATTTCGCTTTGTACATAGGAATGGCAGGTGATAAATCGTTTTTTATTGAGAATTTCGACCAATGCATCTAATTCCAAATCTCTCCGGGTACCTGCAGGATCTTTTTTCATGGCAGCTTCATAATCCAATGCACGGGTAAAGGCATCTACCAATACCTGTTCTACCCCCATACGTGTATCAGGGAAACGGTTATTGGCAGGCGATGTGGTGCGTTTAACGTTTTCGCCCAATGCAAATTTGATAAAGGGATCAGCGCCTGCAAACTTCAACTGCTCATCATCGGCGCCCCACCGTAATTTAATTAATTGGGTTTGGCCGCCAATGGTATTGGCCGATCCATGTAATATATGCGAGGTAGTTACGCCACCACTTAACTGGCGGTAAATATTAATATCGTCAGGATTCAGGTTGTCGCCAATTCTTACTTCAGAAGTAACAGATTGTGCGCCTTCATTAATTGAGGCAGCAGCAATATGCGAGTGTTCATCGATGATGCCCGGTGTTACGTGCATACCGGTTGCATCAATTACTTTGGCTGAGGGGTCGCTTAAATTTTTACCCACTTTGGATATTTTGCCATTTTTAATTAATATATCGGTATTGGTAACTACCCCTTCTTTTTCGTTGGTCCATACCGTACCATTTTTAATGAGCAGGGTTTGTTGTTTCGGCATTTCTTCAAAGCCATAACCATCAAACGGATAGGTTACTTTTGCCATTGGTCTGCTTTGCATTCTTTTTCTGTTATTGGCTGTTTCTGCAGGTAATGGTTTGGTATAGGTGGCTGTCCAGGTAAAGGCATTGCCCATATCATCTTTTCCGGTACCACTCCAGTTTTCTTTCAGTGCCAGGCCGCTTAATAAATATTGTCCGGTTCGGTGTGGGCGTTCGCCTTCAGCTTTTTTATTGCCTTCCAAAGCAAATTGCATTTTTACTGCTTTACCATCATAGCTCAATTTCACACCAACGGTATCGGCTTGTAGTATTTGTGCAGTAGTGCTGTTTTTTACCAACAAATTGTATTGCTGTGTTCCCTTGGGTGTATGAATCGTCAAAGTATATTCTCCACTAACGGTGTTCCATTCTGCAGGGTTAATGGCATAGTTTTTTCCCTGGATCCAGTTTTCAACTATTTTGGTATTCTCATCAAATACCGGACCAGTGGTAATAATAAAGTTGGCTAATTTACCTGCATCTAAGCTGCCTACTTTATCGTACACATTCAGCAGGGTAGCGGGTATTTTGGTTAATGCTTCCAATGCGGTTTTTTCAGAAAGACCATCGGCAATGGCTTTCCGTAAGTTGGGCATAAATTGTTTTACATCTTTTAAATCGCTGGTGGTTAAACAAAAAAGCACATTGGCTTTTTCAAAAGCAGCGGGATTGGTGGGAGCCAGTTCCCAGTTTTTCATATCGGCCAGCGACACAAAGCGGGCATCGTTGGGGTCTTCTACATCCAATGCCTGGGGAAAATTAAGCGGTAAAATATACGTTGCTTTAGAAGCAATTATTTCGGGCATGCGCTGATATTCATTACCACCACCTTTAATAATATATTGTACTCCAAATTCATCCCCAATTCTATCGGCACGTAAATCGTTCCATTTATCGTCTGCTTCAAATATTTGTGGTAACGACTGAATATTATTCCAGGCTTCTAAAGACAAATTGGTACCTTCAGTGGCCGGTTTATTTTTATACCATTTGGCATCTAAATAGGTTTGGCGCAATAATGCTATGGAACCCATTAAACTGGTAGGGTAGCTTTGGGTGGAACTGCCTTTGCTGAAGGAATAATGGGCAGATGCTTTTTCTTTCACTACCACAAAATTATCGGCCTCATTGGCTAAAGTAACCACTGTACCGGTTCCGCGGGCTATCCCATCTTTTACATGGGTTAATACGGTACCAAAACCCATCATCCGATAGGATTCGGCTTTTTTATCGTCGGCATTAAACTGATCAATGGCATTTACCTGTGGCTTAATGGCCTGGTTCCAGCCATAAGCGCCTTTGATATTCGAAGTAAACTGGGTGGGAGCCATATAATTAAAGCCGCCGGAAGGACGGATGGGTTCGGTTACGCCATAATCGGTATAGACATCTATAAACGAAGGGTAAAGGTATTTGTTCTTGCAATCTACTACTACCGCATCATCAGGTATGGTTACTGCATTGCCAACTGCCAGTATCTTGCCCTCTTTTATCAATAAAGTGGCATTGTTAAGGGTGGTTTGCGCATCTTTAACAATGGTGGCATTAATAAACGCATACGCTCGGGTTCGGGGGTCTGCTACCCCGTTTACCGGAAAGGTTTCCTGTGCATGTACCAGTAGGCCAATAATAAGCCCCAGTAGCAGAAGTTGTACTTTTCTCATAATCTTTGGTTTTGAAGTAAGGATGTTTAAAGCTACTATTTTTGATTTAGGAATAAAACCGCTCATCATTTTTTCGGTGATAAACCTGATTTTTACAGTTAACGCCATAAAAAAAGCGAGGGAAAAACTCTTCGCTTTTAATTATATTAAAATATTATATTATTTAAGATTGCCATTGTCCACCTCTTTAATAAAGCTGATAACGCCGGGATAAAAATGTTGCTGGTCATCCCACATGGCTAAATGGCTGCCTTCGGGGCAATACAAATAGCGGCCATGTTGTACCTGTTTGCTCATCCAGCTCATGTGGTCGGGGTCCATTGTATCGTATTTGGCGCCTACCACCAAAGTAGGTACGACAATTTCTTTCAGGCGGTCTTTGATATCCCAATTGGCTAAGCGGCCTGCAATGCCAAATTCTGAAGGGCCCTGCATCATGGTATAAATGGTTTCATTTACATGTTTAAAGGCGCGGTTTACCGGATCGGGCCATTCGGCTAAACGGCACAGGTGCTGTTTGTAGAAATTGGGTAACAGCAGTTGCATGTATTTGGGATTTTTATAATCGCCGCGGGCTTCTATGGCACGAATGGTATCCAATACTTTTGGATCCATTTGTTTGGCCAGTACCTGATCGGCATATTTGCCGTAATCCGGACAACTGCTCATCATGTTACAAATAATCAATCCCTTCAGGTTTTGCTGGTATTTCAGGGCATATTGCATAGCCAGAATGCCGCCCCAAGAATTACCCAGCAAATAAAAATTATCTTTATTCAATCCCAATGCCTTTCTAACCTGTTCTACTTCTTCCACAAAGCGGGGCAGTGTCCATAAACTGCTATCGGTGGGCTGGTCGCTGTAATAAGAGCCTAACTGATCGTATTCAATCATTTCAAATCCCTCTTTGGGAAAAAAGCTTTCAAAACATTCTAAGTATTCATGCGTCATAGCCGGACCGCCATGTAACAATAATACTTTAATGGTGGAATTGTTACCAATCCGTTTGGTCCATACCCGAAAAGTGCCCACAGGGGTTTGAATAGGGATCATTTTAATTCCGGCGGTTTGTACCCCGGAATCTTGTGGTGCAAAGTATTCTTGTACGGTAACAGATTTAGGCGATGTATGACAGGCCATTAAACCACCGGCGGCCATCAGCATTAGCAATAATGCAGGTAACCAAATTTTCTTGTGCATAAGTGTTTGTTTAGATGAATACCTTAAAATTAAGGAATTATCGGCCCATATACACCATGAGTATTTGAATATCGCTGGGATTTACGCCACTAATTCTACCGGCCTGCCCAATGGTTCGTGGTTTTACTTTTTTAAATTTCTGTCTGGCTTCAGAGGAAAGGGCTTGCAGCCTATCGTAATCAAAACTATCCGGAATGATTAAATCTTCCATTTGGCTCATTTTTTCTACCAGTTCTTGTTCTTTAGCAATATAACGTTCGTACTTTATTTGAATTTCTGCCTGCTCTAAATGGTCGGCATCTTTGTTGTTGAAAACAGCCTGTAGTTCAGGCAAGCTTTGTAACATTGCTGAAAGATTAACCGAAGGGCGCAATAATAATTTAGCCGCTTTTTGTTTTTCATTCAATGGGGCAGAGGCAACGCTTTCTAAATAATCATTTATCGTATCTGGTTCTACATTGTATTGTTGCAGTTGTTCAGTAATTTGAGCTACAGCAATTCTTTTCTGTTGTACCCGGTCCATTCTTTCCTGACCAGCCAGGCCCATGCGGTAACTTATTTCGGTAAGGCGCAGGTCAGCATTGTCCTGCCGCAGCAGTGTTCTAAATTCGGCGCGGCTGGTAAACATGCGGTAGGGTTCTTCGGTGCCCTTACTAATTAAATCATCAATTAACACCCCAATATAGGCTTCGCTTCTTTTTAAAATAAATGGCGCTTCGGCTTTGGTTTTTAAGTGGGCATTGATACCGGCCATAATACCCTGGCAGGCGGCTTCTTCGTAACCGGTGGTACCATTGATCTGGCCGGCAAAAAACAGGTTTTGTATGGTTTTGGTTTCTAATGAATGGGTTAATTGAGTAGGGGGGAAGAAATCATATTCAATGGCATAACCTGGGCGGAATATTTTACAGTTTTCAAATCCGGGAACCTGCTTTAGTGCCTGTATTTGTACTTCTTCAGGTAAAGAAGTAGAAAAACCATTTACGTAGATCTCTACCGTATGCCATCCTTCGGGTTCTACAAATAGCTGGTGCCTGTCGCGCTCTGCAAATCGGTTAATTTTGTCTTCAATACTGGGGCAATATCTTGGGCCTATACCTTCAATTCTACCCTGGAACATCGGACTTCTATCGAATCCTGTTTTTAAAATATCATGAACGGTGGTATTGGTATAGGTAATAAAGCAACTTTTTTGTTGTTCGGGGCGAATGGGTACATGGGGTAAATAAGAAAATCCGGTAATGGTGTCATCCCCTTTTTGTTCTTCCATTTTGGTATAATCTAAACTTCTACCATCAACCCTTGGGGGTGTTCCAGTTTTCAATCGGTCGCTTTCCATGCCTTCGGCTACCAATTGTTCGGTAATACCGATAGCCGCTTTTTCGGCCACACGGCCACCGCCAAACTGTTTTTCACCTATATGAATCACCCCATTTAAAAAAGTACCGCTGGTTACTACCACTGCTTTGGCCTTAATTTCATGACCCAATTGGGTAATTACCCCACAGGCTTTGTTGTTGTGAATCATGAGTTGGCGTACCATATCCTGGTAAAAATCTACATTGGGTGTGTTTTCCAGCATTACCCGCCAAGTGGCGGCAAACAACATACGGTCGTTTTGTGCCCTTGGACTCCACATGGCCGGTCCTTTGCTCTTATTCAGCATTCTAAACTGAATCATGCTTTTATCGGTTACAATACCGCTATAGCCCCCCAGAGCATCTATCTCCCGTACAATTTGTCCTTTAGCAATACCCCCCATGGCCGGATTACAGCTCATTTGGGCAATGGTTTGCATATTCATGGTAATCAATAAAACCTTACTGCCCATATTGGCAGCGGCGGCAGCAGCCTCACAACCGGCATGTCCGGCACCTACTACAATCACATCGTATTCAGCAAACATCTTGTTTTGTTTTTTGCAAATGTACACCCGAATAGGGGTTTTATGGATGCATGGAATTGTTCCACGTGAAACCACTCCATTCAATCACACTAATTTGTTCCACGTGAAACGGGTAGGATTTATTGGGAAATGGATTCAAGAGCATTGATATAAAAGGCCTCTTTTTCCCGCATCAAGGTCTTTTCGCTTGCCGTTTTATCGCGATACCCACATAAATGCAGGATACCATGTATCATCACACGGAGTAGTTCTTCCTGATATGTGGTGCCATGTTGCACAGCATTTTTCTTCACGCGATCGGTACTGATATAAATTTCCGCTACAATACCGGAAGCAGGTTCTTCGGTTAAATTGAACGTTAAAATATCGGTATAAGTATCATGTTGCAGGAATTGCTGGTTCATAGACAGTAGGTGTTCATCGGAACAGAAAATATAATCCACCCGTTTGCCCAAATGTTTTTCTTTTTTAAAAATGGTAGTAAGAAAAGTTTTTAATAGGGTTTTGTTCTTCCAGTAAAAAGGCCTGTCTGCTGCATGAAAATAAATAATAGGCATGGTTTCTAATAGATGGTTAAAACCAAAATTCGTAATTAAACCCGATAAAATGGGTTTACTTTTGTGTTTTATAAACATCAGCAGAATGTCTATTTTGTATAGACCACTCAAATAAACAAACTGTAAAAAATTCACAACCTATTACATCCCATTATGAAACCATTGAGTCAGTTGAAGATTGGAGACAAAGGCACCATTACCACATTTAAAAACGATGAGCTATTCATTAAGCTGATGGAAATGGGTTGTGTGCCGGGAGAAATGATTAAGGTAGAACAAATTGCCCCATTAGGCGATCCCATTTCCATTTCCGTTGCCGGTTATTCTTTAAGCCTCCGGTTAAATGAAGCGGCAGCCATTATGATTGATAATATCACAAACGAAAAAAAAACACATTCATGAGAATTGGGCTGTACTTTGGCTCTTTTAACCCTATTCATCACGGCCATTTAATTATTGCCAGTCATATTGCCAATCATGGTCCGGTAGATCAGGTTTGGTTGGTAGTAAGCCCACAAAACCCTTTGAAACCTGCACCGGGTTTACTGAACGAATTCCACCGTTTACATTTGGCACGTTTGGCCATTGCAGCAGATGATATGCAACTGAAAGTATCGGATGTGGAATTTGGTTTACCCAAACCCTCTTATACCATTGATACCTTAACTTATTTAAGCGAAAAATATCCGCAACATCAATTTGCTGTGATTATGGGCAGTGATAGTTTTGAAAACATCCACAAATGGAAAAACCATACATTATTAATGCAGCAATATCCCTTATTGGTGTACGTGCGACCCGATCATTCTTTACCCAACCACCTACCCAAAGGAATAACGGTATTAAAAGCACCCATGCTCGATATTTCTGCAACCTATATCCGCAAATTGATTCAGGAGAAAAAAAGCATTCGCTACTTAGTACCGGAACCCGTTCGAATAGAAATTGAGAAAGCCGGATATTATGTAAAGTAAAAAGGGAATAAATTTACATTATAAATTAATTATTTTTTAATCTATTAAACAGTTTTGTCATCATGAAAACAACAAGCCTTCTCGCTCTATCCTGTGCAGTATTATTATTTGCCTGTGTTAGCCCGAAAAAACTCAGACAGTCGGAAGAAAAATATAATCAACTGAATGGTGCGTATTTAGAACTGCAACAGAAGTATCGCGACTGCCAAGGAAATTTGAGCGCTTCAGACGATGAAATCAAAGGCCTTCAAAATCAAAAAAGTATTCTGGTAGGGCAAATTGGTGACTTAAACAAACAGGTAGATTTTTTGAAACAAAACAATACACAGGTATTGAATCAATTAAAAGATTTGTCGGTTATTTCGGCATCTCAGGCAGAAAGTATTAAAAAATCAATGGATAATATGAGTTCTAAAGACAGTTACATACAACAATTACAAACCACTATTGCACAAAAGGATTCCATGAATATGGCATTGGTGATGAATTTAAAAGGTGTATTAGGTAATTTAGAGGATAGTGATATTAATATTAAAGTTGATAAAGATGTAGTGTACATTGATATTTCTGATAAACTATTGTTTAAAAGCGGCAGCTACGATGTAACCGACCGGGCTAAAGTAGTATTGGGTAAAGTAGCCAAGGTACTCAATAACCAACCCAATATAGAATTTATGGTAGAAGGCAATACAGACAGTATTCCGTTTAGAAACGGATTATTATTAGACAACTGGGATTTAAGTGTAAAACGTGCCACTTCAGTAATACGTATTTTACAAAATAATTATGGCATTGATCCAAAAAGAATTACAGCTGCAGGACGCAGTCAATACGTTCCCGTTGCCTCAAACAATACTCCAGAAGGAAGAGCTGCAAATCGCAGAACCAGAATTATTATTTTACCACAGTTGGATCAATTCTTTAAGTTATTAGAAAGACCAAAAACCAACTAATATCCATCCATTCCATAAAAAAGGTTGCTTTATTAAAATGAAGCAGCCTTTTTTTTATGATAGCATCAAGATAAAATAAACACAGGAAATAAAAAAAACAGCAAAAGTAACACAATAAAATAAATTAATTAGTAAAATTATTATATAAAATAAAAATAGTAATCAATATACAAAAAATTTATCCACACTGGTCTGTGTACATCCCTTTTAAACTTGTTAGAAAATCGTTTTTTGGATAAAAACACTGTGCTTAAAAAAAGAATAACTAAGCGTAAAAAAGAGATATACTGAAAATTCAGTGTAATCCACACAAACCATCACCAGTTCATACACAGTGCATAACCTGTTAAACCAAAAAAGTGAATACAGTAAAACAATACAATACACCTGCGTGCATAAACCCTATCAATACAGCAATTACTTATGTTTCACGGTGTGGATAATCTGTGAAAGCATAGGGATAACTAAAGAATAATTAACTTTACACATTGTTGATAACAAAGTTATCCCGATATACACACCCGTAATAGTAGTAGGGTTTTTATAAAAATATATTATTAAAGAATTACTACCCGAGTTATGAACATTGCCGAAGCAAAAGCCAACTTATTATCAAAAGGTTTTTTAGATGTGGATATTGATCTGCACGTAGATTTGTTCCAGGAAATTGAACAACTCAAAAAACACAAAAATGCCATTATACTGGCTCATTATTATCAGGAACCCGATATACAGGATATTGCCGATTATATTGGCGATAGTTTGGGATTGGCCAAACAGGCATCACAAACCGATGCAGCCATTATTTTATTTGCCGGCGTACATTTTATGGCAGAGACCGCCAAAATATTGAATCCAGATAAAAAGGTTTTACTGCCCGATTTAAAAGCCGGTTGTTCGTTGGCCGACAGTGCCCCAACTGAATTATTCAAACAATTTAAAGCCAAACATCCCGATCATGTAGTGATTTCTTACATCAACTGCACCGCCGAAATAAAAGCCCTGAGTGATATTATTTGTACTTCGGGCAATGCTGAAAAAATAATAGAAAGTGTACCCGGAAATACGCCCATCTTATTTGCACCCGACCGTAATCTGGGAGCCTACCTCAATAAAAAAACCGGCCGAAATATGTTGTTATGGAATGGAGCCTGCCAGGTACATGAAATATTTAGTGTAGAAAAAATTACCCGATTAAAAATAAGGCATCCCGAAGCTAAATTATTGGCCCATCCTGAATGTGAAGAATCTGTTTTAGCCATGGCCGATTTTATAGGAAGTACTACCCAATTATTAAAATATAGCCATACCGATAGCGCTCAGTCTTATATTGTAGCCACCGAAACTGGTATCCTGCATCAAATGCAAAAAGATAATCCCGGTAAAGCCTTTATACCGGCACCGCCCAATAACAATTGTGCTTGCAACGATTGTCCGTATATGAAGCTGAATACGCTGGAAAAAGTTTACAATACCTTATTATACGAATTACCCGAAATTACCATGGAAGAGGATTTGCGTATAGCCGCCAAAAAACCCTTAGACCGCATGCTGGCCATTAGTAAAGCTGCGGGATTAATTGGATAAACAGCAATGAAGTACCATTATATGCACTTTATAGAGTCAATTCAAGAAAAGCCTAAAGGCAGATGATTCAACCTCTTTTCCGCCTATTCGTTCCGCAGCAATCAACAAGCAAAGTATGGCCAACTTATATTGTGGTTAGGTACTGCCTGCCCGTGTAACCGGTACGCAGAGGCAGCCCATTTAAAACCTGCAGGGAAGCGTTCGAATCTGTATGCCTGAACATTTGGTGCGCATCCACATCCACCACAGTAGCATCACCAACGGCAGGAATGGAAGCTACTGTTTTGGGTTTTGGCAAATAGGCATCTATTAACCGTTGCACTGCCACTGCCAGCGCTACACCTTTTTTCAGCCATTGCATCAATTGGCCTGTGATTTGTTGTTGTAACCCCTTTTGCGGCGGCAGTTGACGGTAAATTTTACTGGCAATAGGCGATGCTATTTGCAGCCATGCACTGTACTGCCGCAAGCGGGCAAAAGCCGGATCGGCATAAAACCTTTTTTTATTAATAGAGGTTTTGGTACGCACCATTTGCCGACCGTTGACCACATAAAAGGTAAGGCCATTAAAAGTACCCGAAATATACGTATAGGGAATGGTAGCCATATAATATTGACTTTTTTGTATACAATATACAACAACGCAACCCCCGTTTCCAAATTTTAGAGCAGGTTTTTTGTGAAAAAAATACGGGTATTTATAACAATAAAGAAGACCTAATGTAAGGCAGCTAGATTTGATAGAAATACCTATCAACAGCGTTGCGCAACGCTGTTGAGTTGATGTTGTATGGAAGCAGGATGGATTTGAGGGAGGAGAAAAAAATCCCTAATGGAGTAAAAAATGTATATAAAAAATTTGGTGCATAAAGCTAAAAGGTATATATTTAATCTTAATAGAAAGGGAAAAACAGTAAACCTCTGGGCTGTGTGGGTGAGGACAGCGAAGCTGTATAAAGCTGTTAAAAAAAGGTGTAAAATAATGAACGTATGGGGTTGGCTGGCTTTACGAAAGCGTTTAAAAATGTATGTATATTTCGCGGAACCGTTATAATACCTTGAAAATAAGTATAATAATATT
Source organism: Hydrotalea sp. GW822-HT8A01 (assembly GCF_058798575.1). Taxonomy (NCBI): domain Bacteria; kingdom Pseudomonadati; phylum Bacteroidota; class Chitinophagia; order Chitinophagales; family Chitinophagaceae; genus Hydrotalea; species Hydrotalea sp. GW822-HT8A01. The sequence goes on along the minus strand of NZ_CM179506.1, from coordinate 1,043,792 downwards.
TTTTATTTATAATATAATAACTTCAGAATTATGGTATATTTATGAGTGGTGGCAAGTATAAACTGACATTTCTCAATTAAATAATTTTAATGTTTTCTTATGACAGGCAAAACAATTATACGAAAATTTATTTTGATAGCGCAATTGTAGGAATTTTAGATGTTCTTATGACTGGCAATTCGTTTGGTATTAATACAGTACCTCCGCTTAATGCCACTAATGAACAATTAATTTTATTTGCTAAACAATATTATCAGGAAGTTTTAAAAGGCGCATGGTTGCAAGCGGTTGGTACTTTTTTTATTATACTTTTTGCAATTGCGATTGTTGATTTAACTGTAGTAACCAATACCTTTTCAGTTTGGCTGACCATATTGGATTAATTGATACGTATTATGGTAAGTGTTACTGAAGTTGTTTATTATATAATGGTATAATGGTATTGTACACAGTTCCGGAAACAATACGTAGAACTATTTTGTTAGTGACATTTTAATACTTAAATATTGTATGATTGATAATTAACATATAAAATAGGGCATCTTATTCAGCCATTAAATTAGAAGTAGTTTTGTACCAGCTATATTACTTTTATGAATAAAAAGAAAAGGGGCAGATAGACGAGAAATCAGTCAGTTGTAGTCTGTTATCAATTTTAACAGCGGGGAGAAGGGATTTTATCACTGTTTTGGAGGAAGGTAATGGGAAGGTTGAAAGGAGGGTAGTATTAATTATAAACATCTATTATTTTATTTTAGATATGCAAATAATTGTTCTTAAAATACTGGAGCACCGAAATGCTGAATGTATTGGCATTTATTTTAAAGTAGATACCCGGCTTAACGGAATAGTAAAAAAAATACCAGGTATTAAATGGAGCAGGACACATACCTGCTGGTATTTGCCGCTAAACCGCAACAACTATCAATTAATTATGGACACATTAAGCTGCCATGCTTCTATTAATAATGCAGCTCTAAAAAAATATATCATAGAAGAAAAAGAAACAGGGAACACCACTATGCAACCTGCAGCAAACAAACCCAAAATTACGAGCCAGGCCACATCCATAATAAGCAATGAAAATAATAAAGCAATGGCAATGCTTGTGCAGCAACTAACTTTAAAGGCCTATAGCCCTTCCACCATAAAAACATACCGAAACGAATTTGGCCGGTTGCTGCAAACTATAAAACAAAAGCATGTAGATACATTAACTGCAGATGAGCTACGCCGCTATATGGTTTATACAATAGAAAAAGAGGGAATAAGTGAAAACACAGCTCATAGCAGGCTTAATGCATTAAAATTTTATTTTGAACAGGTGCTGGGCCGTGAAAAGTTTTTTTGGGAAATACCCAGGCCCAAAAAACCCTTACTGCTTCCTAAACTATTAAATGAAAAAGAATTAGGAAGGTTGTTTAATGCACTATCTAATAAAAAACATAAAGCCATGTTATTTACTGCATACAGTGCCGGTTTAAGGGTAAGTGAAATTGTGGAATTAAAGATATCGGATATAGACAGTAGCCGTATGCAAATTTTTGTGCGGCGAGCAAAGGGCAAAAAAGACAGGTATGTAAACCTAAGCCCTGTATTATTGGATATATTAAGAAAATACCTTAGTGAGTACAGGCCGCAGCCAAAAGAATACTTGTTTGAATCTGAACAAACCAATACCGCCTACCCCACCCGTACGGTGCAGCAAATATTTAATAATGCCAAAACCAAGGCGGGCATTAAAAAAGAGGTAGGTGTGCATAGTTTACGGCACAGTTTTGCCACACACCTGCTTGATAAAGGAACGGATATACGTTATATAAAGGATCTACTGGGGCATTTTGACATAAAGACAACGGAACGGTATTTACACGTAAGCAAACGAAATTTGGTAAACATTAGTAGCCCATTGGATGATTTAATGAAAAAAGAAAGCATAGAATGGTAAAACCGCTGTGCGGGGGCGACAATTTGATTTTGATAACAGTAAAGCATTGATTTTAAGCAATCTATAAGGAGTAATAGCGATAAACAGTAAAATTTTGTTTTACAAAAAGAGCCGAGTGGATTGTCCTAACGAAAATTGAAATTGTATAATGTTAAGTAGTTGGCTATCAAGGTGTGTTTTTTTAGGAAAGTAGCGTATTATAGCATATATTTATGTGTTACCAGCCATTTTAGGACGACAGACAAACGAACAAAATTGACAGTATGGAAAAAGAATTTTACTACTTAGATGAAAAGGAACAAAAAGGGCCTTTTAGCATTGACCAACTAAAGACAGTTGGCCTAAAACCTGACACCTTAGTTTGGGCTGACGGTTTTGAAAATTGGAAACCAGTTAAAGAAGTGGAAGAACTTAAAGGACTTCTCAAAAAAACACCGCCCCCACCTCCAATTATTGACAACTCGACAAATTCAACAATTCAAGTTCAAGACGAAGCTAAAGAAGAAAAGAAAATTCTTGTAGAAGATAGCAATGTGAAATTTTGGGCTTCCTTCAAAATTTATTCAATTTCAATTTTGCTCATTGGGGCTGCTATTCTCACGGCATATTTAATTTCAAACAATAAAAAGCAGAAATTAAAAAAAGAGATTTACTCAAAGGTTGACAATATTCTTGACGGTAAAACTGTTGTGCTTGACGGTGTAATTTCATTAACACAAGGTGAACTAAAAGAAACAGGCTATTCAAAATCGAAAAATAAAAGTGATGACCCCCTTGCTAATTTATTTCAAGAATGGTGGGCAAGCGAGAAACTTTATACAATTTTCGAAGCGACAGGAGGTGGCTTCACTATCAAGCAACTAACAAAACAAAATGACGATGGCTACGATGTCGAAACCTATTCTTCTGGTGATATGGGTTATAAGAAGCCAGCAGGTAGGTATGTTGAGCCAGAATATATGGATATGGGATGGGGAGAACGAATGAAAGTTGGTGGCGGATATTATGCAAGCAACTACAGGCTGCCAGTCAGACAATGTTATACACAAGCATTTGAGTATTTTACCAAAGAAGACAAGAAATCACCGGGGGCTTTCACTCCTGGCAAATATGTAGACATATCTAATTTCTCTGACATCAGGAATGAATACTTCTATATGGATAATACATCACCAAAACAGTATTCATCTTCAGGCATTTTTGCACCTTCTTGGAATAGTACAGGCGAACACGGGGCAAATATTAATACGGAAGATTGGGCTGTATATTATTCAACGTATGGCAAACACTATGAAATAACCGAGAATGAGGAAGTCATAAGAAAAGACCTATTTACTTACTTAGGTATTACAGTAGGTTCAATATTACTACTACTAATTATCAGCTTTTTCGCAAAACCTAAATATTTTAGAAACTTAAACTTGTTTGGGAAACGTTGGAAAAACAACGCTTATCAAGAGCAAATATTCTTCTTTGAACATTCTTTCTTTGGCAAACACACATTCATTGAAATCATTAATGATAAAGTTTCCAAGGGTGTTGTGAAGTTTACTGACAAAGGAAATACCGTAAATCTTTCTTATCCAAATAAAGAACTATTTTATAAAATCGAAAAAATCAATCAAGATGATTTGATACTTGTATCAAATAAAGATAAGAGTAGCATAACTTTCAAAAGAGTTGGTGCGAAAGAAGAAGTTAAAAATGAATCTAACGTTGATAACACAATTAACGAAGGAGAAAAACAAATTGACCAAACTGAAAATGAAGAAACCACTAAATAATGTATTCTTAACATACGCATCTGATATTTTAGCGGACACTAATACTGGCCTTACTTCAACAGAAATTGGCAAGTATTTTTCAGCCAAAAGTTTGGATTATAATGTAGACATTCCATTCCATAAGCCTCCATTTGTTGATGTTCCTAATAAAAGAACAGCATTTCTGGAAAATTTGAAGTGTTTTAACTCAGACCAACAATTTGAAATTATTTCTGAGACTATTGAAAGGCTTCAACATCTTGACAGTGTTAAGGATTTAAGAAACAAATTGTATTCTCAATACCCTGAGTATATACCAAGCGGACAACATATTCTTACAACTGAACTTGTAAAGGAAACTCAACATTGGCTTTCTGCTTACAAGAAGGCTTTTGAATTATATAATTCTGCCTTTGACAAACTTAATAAAAATGTTTACCAAAGAAATTTAATTGACGACTTAAGACTTTCATTAGAGTTACTGCTAAAAGAGGTTCTTAATAATGACAAGCCTTTAGAAAAACAAATTGCAGACGTAGGACAATTTCAACAAGCTAAAGGAATAAGTCCTGAAACGACCAATATGTTTAATACACTTTTGGACTATTACGGGAAATATCAAAATAAATATGCCAAACACGATGACAATGTGAACGAAAAAGAAATCGAATTTATCATCGACCTGACTTCAACTTTTATGAAATTCATCACCAAAAAATGACGACAAAGCAATTGACAGACAAAGAAAAACGGCTGGTAACACGGGTTTTGCGTCAGGCGGGGTGACGTGCAAATTTGGAGCTTTGTGATTCTATTTAAGTTCAGTGCTGGTTGACAGTTTTGTACTCCGAAACCCGCCCGAACGCAAAGCCCGAAAACGTTGCACGCAAGCAATTTGACACACACTAAGACTTTATAAAAAATGAGAACTCAATTAAAAAAAGACGAGAAAGTAGCTTTAATAACAAAGCTGCATTGGTTTCCTACTTTGTTCAACAAATTTGCATTTGGACTTTTATGTTCAATCATAGGAATTAAAATTGGTGGTTATGGTTTGTGCTTGACAATAGCTGCAATTTTATTCTGTGTTTACAAGTATTTTGAGTGGCAAAAAAACATTTGGATTGTTACAAACTTTCGTGTTATTGATGAGTTTGGACTACTCTCACTTAACGCAAAAGAAAGTCCACTTGATAAAATAAATAATGTTTCATTCAGCCAAAATTTTATGGAAAGAAATTGGGGTTATGGAACTGTTGTTATTCAAACAGCAGCAGGACACGGTGCTACAACTTATAGTGGAGTTGAAAATCCTCAAAAGTTGAAAGACACAATTACAACAATGCAAGAAGAGTATAAAAATTCATTCGCTAAAAATCAAGCAAAAGAACTTGCAAACATTTTTGGACAAGTGCAACAAAACAATAACAGCAATTCAATTTCAGTAGAGTTGGAAAAGCTATTTGACCTTAAACTTAAAGGTATAATAAGCGAAGACGAATACAATAAACTAAAAGCAAAATTGTTAAACGCATAAACAATGACACAAGATTTACTGTTGCTAAACGACAGCAATTTTTGGAACAGCATCAATGAAAGACACAACCAAAATGGTGGTGTTTATAAAATCATTGCAGTTCGTAATGAAACAAGAATACCCATTAACAGGTTTTTAGGAGCAGACATTGAAGGCGTTTTATACATTGGCAAAGCAACTTCCTTTATTGACAGAGTAATTGAATTAAAGAAATCAATTGCACCAGAATATAATGGAACAGGACATATTTGTGGCAGACGATACAAAGCAAATCCAAACATTGCAAAACAATTTCCTTATGAGATTTTATTTATAGAACTTTTGCAAACAGACAAACCCGAAGAACTTGAACGTTCATTATTGACAACATATGCTGAAAAATTTGGAGAAGTTCCACCACTAAATGCAATATGAATTTAGTAAGACTTTGCCAGCGTGCAACATCAGGTTTTGTGTTAGCAGGGGGCGACAGTACGCACTTCATCATTTGTTCGCTATTCAACTTTGGTTCAGGCTGGACGTTATAAATTTAGCTATGTGCAAATCATCAACAACATATCTTTGTTCAGCAGCAGTTGTGGGCTGACGGAACACAGAAACCCTGCCAACACAAAGCACTGAACGTTGTATGCAACCAATTTCGTAATCCGCTTTCAATTCGTGGCAGGACAAAATTCACAGCCACTAACTGTTGGACATATACTTTCGGTTGACACATTTTAGACATTTTAAATTTTGGCAGAATGAAAGTTAATATCGGTAAAATAGAAACTTCAAATTGGTATTACAACAAACATAATAACATAAAACAGGGCGAGTTTAATGTTATCAATGAAAATCTAAAACTTACGCCTTTTGTTTACAATTCACAGACACCTAAGTTTTTTAAATTAGTTCTTGAATGGGAGTTTAGAATTAAAGACGAGGATAAAACCTTTAATATCCTGACACTTGACGGGACACAGGAATTTGTAATAGAACTAAACGACAATCAAGACAAAGAAACTTTAAAAAACATGTTGAGCACATCTCAAATGCACTTCGAGGACGACCTGAAAGAAAAACTTAAAGGGACAGTTTTAGAAAGTTATAGTTTTAAGTGGGTGTACTTTGACCAAACGGCGGACAATATTTTAGCTCTTGTTCGTAAAGAGTAATAGTTCCGACATTTAACGGGTTATCAAAAATTAATTTTGACATATCTTCTTTATTTATAGGTTCTACACATGCTGACTGACTTTGGCTGCATACAACATTGGGTTTGGCAATAGTTTGGCTGGATGTTGTTACATCAGTTTTTGTGCTACTATCAGCTTTTGTTCCAACTTGACGTTTTTCAATTTTACTTTTGCTCATATCTTCAACTTTTAGTTAGTAATTTAGCTTTGGTTACGGGCTGACGTTTTCCAAATTCCAAACCATCGCCAAGCCCTTCAACGTTGTAGGCAATTATCTGCAGGTTTATAATTATGCATACACTGGATAAACCGAAAAAATAAAGAGCACGTACTTAAAACTATTTATATGAAATTGATTTTAAAAATTACACTTGCAATTATTTTTTTACTTTCTTGTAATTCATCAAGTAAACCCAAAGATGATGAAAAAAATGTACCAAATATAGAAAGTCATAACTCATCACCTATATCATACGATACTATTCAAATTCAACATTTAACAAAATTCGATAGCCTTTATGTTGGAACCTGGGAGTCAGAAAGAATTACAAGAGATGATAATATTAAGGTTACAGATCCAGATGGAAAAACTTACTTAAGAATAACAAAACCAGACGATTACTATAGAGTTGAATTAAAATCATCCAAAACGAATGGATATGAAGAACTGCAAAATAAATTCCAAAAAATGTCAGATTTTATTATACAAATTGAAGAAGCTGTTAACGTACAAAACATTTTAATGATAGATGACGAAAAAAATAAATTAAAATTTGAAAGTCGACCTATGTGGCACGGTACACAAACCAAAGGCACAATAACAATAATATATCACAAGATTAAGTAAAACTTTAAACTACAGTTTATGAGTAATTCACTTACAAACGATTTTTTTCAATTAATGGAGAAAAAGAAGAAGAATATAGAATTAAAACAAACAATTCGCATGAAGGATATCGGTCGACAAGCATATCATTTTTTTGAATGTCAAGCATTTACTTATTTGCAACAGCACAACAACCCTGAAAAATATTTCATATTCGAGCGTTTAAAAAGAACTTGCATTGATGGAGAAAAAGTAAATCCAAAGCTGAAAGCAGCTGACATAGAATATCGAATATCCTACTATATAGTTGGTAAAAATGGTACAAAAAAAAACAAATGGACTTTTGGTCAGTTTTGTCCAAACATTCCCACAAGAGATTTCGATAAATTAATTGAAAAAGCAAAATTAGATAAAGTCATAATTGACTGACTACAAAATAAACTGCCTACAACATTGCATTGGCATTATGTCGGCTGACGGAACGTTGGAGCCCAGCGGCAGCAAGAAATCAGCTATAGTTCCAGCTTGACGTTATAAATTTAGCGACAGAATAAATCATCTACTTTTGTATCTTTATTCAACAACAGTTCTCGGCTGACGGATCACGGAATTCCGCCACAACGCCAATGCGGGAACGTTGGTGGCAAGGCGGACACCCCAATCATCAAAAAACATAAATGGAGACAAAAGACATCATCATGACAGTTGCAGTGCTGGTTGGACCTATCGCTGCTATTCAAATTCAAAAATGGTTAGACAACCGTAGGGAAATAAGGGGGCGAAAATTGAATATTTTCAAAACACTTATGACTACACGAGCAACACGAGTTTCATTAGAGCATATACAGGCATTAAACATGATAGACATCGAATTCATTGGGAAGAAATATCAAAAAGTGGTTCAAGCATGGCGACAATATCACGACATGCTTTCCAATAGTAATCCTCAAGCTCAGGACTGGAGCAACCGAATTGATGATTTGTTTATTAATCTTCTTTTTGAAATGGGGCAAGTGTTAGGCTATTCATTTGACAAGGTAATGCTTAGGAGAACTGCATATTCACCAATTGCTCATGGTGACTTAGAATTTGACCAACAGGTTATTAGAAAAGGATTGTCAAATATTATGAAGGGGGAAGCCGCTTTACCAGTCTACTTTGTTAATGGAAACAACACCGAAACGCAAGAATAGCCCAGCCACCAACATGGGGTTTGCTGCTATGGCGGGGCGACAAACAAAACTTCAGCTATGTGCAGTCGTCAGCAGCAGTTCCAGCGTGACGAACAAAGCCAGGCTTTAGTTCTTATCTTCAACTTCCAAAACAAACCTGGGTAGCGGTTCGGGCTGGGCGTTCAACGAATACCGCCACATCGCCAAGCCCTGTTCGTTGGCTGCAAGGCTAAAGCGACCAGTATGAAAATTTGTAAACTCTGCGGACTTCCCAAAGTATTAATAAAAAAATCGCATATCATTCCTGACTTTATGTACAAGGGAATGTTTGACGAAAACCATAAACTTGTTCTACAACCGTTTAGACAGGGGGACATCAACACCTTATCTTTGTTCAGCACCAGTTCCCAGCTTGACAGAACGCTATTTCAGCCACATCGCCAAGCCCTGTTCGTTAGTGGCAAGTGTATCGGCCGACCGTTTCCAGTTTACAGCAGACTATAAATAATTTATTTCCCTTGTAACTTTTTATACGATTCAATCGTTTCGTCAGTTCGTTACACTAAAAGCAGACAATTATTAACTTAACTCTAAAGAGATTTATGAATTCAAGTGGGACAAATACAAGTGATTTTGAAGACTTAAAAGTTAATATCAAAATCAAACTTTCGGCACTTTGGGCTTCTGTTACATTTTTTTATATCTATGGCGACTATTTTGAACTCTATGTGCCTAACAAAGTGCAAGGGATAATCAATGGTAACAGTATGCTTGACAATCCAGTAAAATTGTTTGCAGCTTCAGTATTATTGGCAGTTCCAGCCTTAATGATTTGCTTGTCTGTTATATTGAAACCCCGAATAAATAGAAAGTTAAACATAATTGCAGGTTGCTTTTTTACAGCAATTATGTTTTTGATTGCAGTTACATCAATTTCAGAATGGAGAACCTTCTATGTTTTTTATGCAATCGTCGAAAGCATACTTACTTCAATAATCGTATGGTATGCTTGGAAATGGACAAAAGTAAAAAATTAAATTACCAACTGAATTATGGCGACAGATTTCTCAAACAAAAAATTAGCAAGAATTGCAGGACTTTTATATTTAGGAGTAGTAGTAACAGGGATTTTTACTTTAATGTATGTGCCTTCTAAACTTTTTAATGCAGATAATGCTTCTTTGGTTTATCAAAATATTGCTTCAGCTCAAACACTTTTACGGTTTGGAATCGTTGGCGGACTTTTATGCTATACATTTTTTCTTTTCTTGCCACTCGTACTGTACAAATTATTGAAATCCGTAAATGAAAATTATGCTAAACTAATGGTGCTTTTAGCGGTTTTGAGTGTTCCCGTATTTTTCTTAAATGTTCAAAACCTATTTTCAATTCTTTCCCTTATCAAAGAAGGACAAAATAAATTAGGGTTATCAATAGAGCAAATCCAATCGCAGGTAATGTTATATCTTGGACAGTATGACAACGGCATGCGAATTGTGCATATATTTTCAGGACTTTGGTTGTTCCCTTTCGGTTATTTAGTTTTCAAATCCGAGTTCCTGCCCAAAATTTTAGGAGTATTACTAATGTTTGGCTGTTTTGGATACTTAATAAATTTCTTAGGCCACACTCTAATTCATAACTACTCTAAAATTGGAATATCATCATACATAAGTTTACCAGCAAGTATTGGAGAAATTGGAACTTGTTTGTGGTTATTAATTGCGGGTGTAAAAGACAAAAAAACAACTTGACGACAAAAACGCCTGCCACCAACAAAAGTATTTGCAAAAGCAGGGCTGGACATTGTGACATCAGCTATATGCAATTATCAACAGCCGTTCTGGCTCGACGTTCAATGTTCAGCTTTAGTTCATAACTTCAACAACATATTTTCAAATGGGCATTTGTACCGGGCTGGACAATCAATGAATTCCCTGTCTTCGCAAATACTCGAACGTTGCCTGTCATGCCCAACAACCCGTTTAAAGTTCACGGCTGATATTTACAACTTTTTATTTTTTCATTTTTAAAATTTCATAATAATATGGTTCATTCGCCTAACAGCAGTTGGACAAAATGCCCCAAGTGCGACAAAACACAATTTGAACTTGTTGAAGATGTCCCTACTGGGACAACATGGGTGCATCTTTATTTAAGATGTTCAAGTTGTAAAACTTTTTTACAAATGGTTCCGTATGATAACACAAATGTTTTACTTGAAACAATGCAAAAAGACATCAACAAAATCAAAAGTGTTTTAAAAATTATTGATTAAGGATTTTAGGATTAACTTCTTTTGGAAAGTTTTGAATCCAATCATAATAATTCTTTGCGGTATCAAGAATTTTATCAGGACAATGCTTACATGCTTCTGCAGCAATTCTAAGACACATTATTTTTACATCTACAAACTTTTCAACTGACATGATTTTTCTGCGACTGCCCAAACTTGTTATTAAAATATTCAGTTTTGACACAACACTTTTTGGGCAGTCGGCTTTGGACTGTAAGCGAAGCATAAAACCTATAAATAAAAGAACTTGTTTTGACAATGGCACGAACAGGCAACAAATGTATTGCCAATAGCAGGGGGCGACAGTCCGCAATTCAACTGCGGAACTTTATTCAGCCACATATCCGGCTGACGTATTTCAATTAAGATGTTTATCATTTTCTGTACTTTTATTTTTTTAATCAACTTCGGCAGCCAGCTTGACGGGTGCTATTGCCCCGCCTTCGGCAATACCTACCGTTGCACGCCATTCCCCATTTTCCGAAACAAAAATAATTTCTGGTGCTAACGGGAATTCACGGTTTGGATTTTCCTCAATAATTTTAAAGCGACTCTTTGCAAGACCCTTTTAAGCATTGGTGCATCAAAGCCCGTGCGTCATTCTGGTTGGAATGTAAAATCCGGGTGTACTAAGCACCGGGATGTGATAATTTCAGTGGTGCCCCCTTGTGGAGAGCCCGTTCAGAATAATTACAAGTCAAAGCTACATTCCCTTAGAGTCATTTTAAAATATTTTATTATGACAAACAAAAAACTGAAGATGGATATTATCCATCCGCACGCTGCCGGTATTGATATCGGCAGCCGTTCTCATTTTGTAGCGGTAGGCCAGGATGAAAATGATGTCAAAGAATTTGGCGTTTATGCCGATGACCTCACTCAAATCTGCTTACATCTAAAACAACACTACATTACCTCTGTTGCTATGGAAAGTACCGGAAGCTACTGGCAAAACCTCTACGTGGAATTAATCAAACACGGCTTTGAAGTAGTGCTTTGCAATGGTAAATTCACCCGAAACATCAAAGGCAAAAAGAGCGATGTAAAAGATGCCCGCTGGATACAAAAACTCCATAGCATTGGACTGCTCAGCGGCAGTTTTTTGCCCGACGAAACTACCGAAGTATTAAGAACCTACTGCCGGCAGCGGCAGAACTGGCAGGACTTATCAGTAGAAGCTACCCATAAAATGCAAAAGTATTTAAAGCTCCTTAACTTCAGGCTTGATGTCGTCGTTCGGGATGTATGCGGCCTTACCGGGTTAAAAATTATTGAAGATATATGCAAAGGAAACCTGGATGCTGCTTCGCTTGCCAAACACCGCCACTTTAATTGCCGCAAAAGTGAAGAGGAAATTACAAAAGCGCTAAAAGGAAATAACCGGCAGGACTATTTATTCGGGCTACGCCAGGAATACGATGCCTACCTGTTTATCCAAAATAAAATGCTTGAATGCGAAAAGCAAATCAGCAGCTTTCTCCAACAACAAATCAACAGCAGCCCGAAAAAGAAAAAACTTCAGGCCCCGGAAAAGAAACATAAGCGGCTCAACAAAAATGCTATTACCGGTATTGACCTTAACCAGGCAGCCTGTCAATATTTTGAAGGAGTGGACTTATTCACAATAGAAGGGCTTGGGCATGCTACTGTACTAAGCATCATCAGCGAAGTGGGACCGGATGGCTTTACTAAATTTGAAACAGCCAAACATTTTACTTCCTGGCTCAGGTTGGCTCCCAACAATAAAGTAAGCGGGGGCAAGCTACTCAGCACCAAAACTCCCAAAGGAAGCAACCGGTTAAAAATAGCATTGCGTAATGCTGCCAATGCTATCGGAAATTTAAAAGACACACATCTGTCTAACTTTTTTAAAAGAGTTTGTTACCGAAAAGGCAGAACCGTAGCCGTCAGCGCCACAGCCAGAAAGCTGGCTGTCATCATCTGGAATATGGTAGTCAAAAAAATTCCTTATCAGCCACCCACACATTATCTTTTCCTCGATGAAAAAAGAAAGCTCGGCCTGGTTAAACGCATTCGAAAACAAATAGATAAATTTGGACTGACTAATGATGACCTGGGGCTTTTAACAACTTAAACGATTTCTACGTTAGTCAGAATGCTTAGAGACCTCTTACAGGTTGACACATTCTTTTTATTCACAAACCACATAAACCAACTATGACAGTTAGATTATTCTTCAAGACCGGCGACAAAACATTCAGCGAAAAAGACAGCATCGAACTTGAGTTTAGACCATTTGAAGGTGATGTTCTACACCATCAAGGCAATCGCTACCTAATCAGGTTAGTCGAATACGGTGCGCCTGTAAATGGTAAGCAAACGATTTCGGCATTTTTAACTACTGCTCCTGCCACCATCGAGTAACTCAATCCGCTGACAGGAAAGTATTTGTTTAGACATGCCATAATGAATAATGCTTGACACAAGTGAATTGGCTTGCTGGAGGACTTCAAAATATTCAAATTCATTCTCCAGACCATCAAGACCTACTTCAATATTGTGTAGTGTTGCGACCGCTTCTCTAACTGGGACTGTCTTGTATATCGGTTGACTGTTTTTTTCGGACATACCATTGTTGCGGCTGCCCAAACTTGTGTAAGTAATTCGGTTTGACACAACACTTTTTGGACAGCCGACTTTGGACTATAAGCGAAGTGATAAACCTATAAACAAAGAGCTTTTGTTGGACAACAGCACAAACACACAACAGGGGGTTTGCTGCTATGGCGGGGCGACGGAACGCAGGTTCAGCGACATGCCGCTACCTTGGCAGCAGTCCCGGCTGGCGAAACGCAATTGGGCTTTTGTTTTTTATCTTCATCTTTTGTATGTTTATTGGGCTGTTGTTCGGGGCTGGACGTTCAATGAATGCCGCCATAGCAGCAAGCCCTGTTCGTTACCAGCAAGCGTAGAGAACGACACGACCACCAACAGACGACCTTAACTCGACAGACCATTTCGCTGTTCTTTGACACAGACCGACCTGACTTTACCGATACTCAAGCCGACCCAAATGGTTTTAAAAATTTTTCCCACCGCACATTTTAAAAGATAATTTTATGCCTATCCGCACTTTGCACATTTGGTTTTGCCCTGACACACAATGCCATCCCTTCCGCAAAACCAAAAGAGCAAAATTTTTCCCACGCACTTGTTCAGGTTATGAAAATAAATTGTATTTTTGACAAAATTGTCAAGGCGAAAATTTCAAGGTAATGAAAGAAACATTTGGAGAATACATACACAATTTGAGAGTTGAACACGGTTTAACTCTGACAAAACTTGCTGCTGCACTTGATATTGACCAATCAACGCTTTCCAAGATTGAAAATCAAAAACGCAATGTTCCAGAAGAAATACTTCCCAAACTTGCCAAAGTTTTCAAGCTGGACATCAAGAAACTAGAAAAAGAATTTTTCAGTGAAAAGATAGCAGAAATGATTTATCGTGTTCCGGACTCAACAGAATTATTGACACTGGCAGAGGAAAAAGCGAAATACTACAGAGTATCAAAGGTTAAACAAGGAAATTTAAAATTTTAAGAAATGGCAAAATCAATAGAACAATACTTAAACAAAGTTATTCAAGGCGACTGCTTAGAGGTTATGAAAAATATTCCGAGCAAATCCATTGATATGATTCTTTGTGATTTACCATACGGAACAACTCAAAACAAGTGGGATTCGGTAATTGACTTAGACCAACTTTGGGAACATTATGAAAGAATCATCAAAGATGATGGAGCAATTGCATTGACTGCACAGGGACTGTTTACTGCAAAATTGATTATGAGTAATGAGAAGTTATTCAAATACAAAATCGTTTGGATAAAATCTAAATCAACAAACTTCTTAAATGCAAAGAAGCAACCACTGCGTAAACACGAGGACATTTGTATTTTCTATAAAAAACAGCCTACATATAATCCTCAAATGACAAATGGAGAGGCATACGACAAAGGCATTAGAAAAGACCAATACACAGGTAGTTATGGAGATTTCAAACCAAGACACGTTAAAAGTAATGGAGACAGATACCCGAATGATGTTGTATGCTACGAAGAACAACCAATAGACGATTTTGTATATATAAAAACAGCAGAATCGGAAGGTCCTGTTTTGCATCCGACACAAAAGCCAATTGAATTAGGAAGATACCTGATAAAGACCTTTACAAAACTAGGAGATGTTGTTCTAGACAATGCTTGTGGAAGTGGAAGCTTTCTACTTTCTGCAATTCTTGAAAACAGACAATTTATTGGAATTGAGAAAAATGAAGATGTTTTACTTCACAAAGTTAAACCAGTTGATTACATTAAAATTTGCACTGATAGGATTCAAGAAACACTTAAACGCAAGGAGATTGAAGAATCAACTTTAAGATTATTCAATGAGCCAATTGCAAAATATCATACACTTAATTATAAAAACGGAAAGGCAAAAGCAAGTCCAGCAATTTATTAATTGAATTACCTGAAATGGCAAAAGTTACATACAACGAAAGAAGCTGGGCAATAGATGTTATAAGTGAAATCAGCTTGCATCTTGCAAATAAAAGTTGGCACTTTAAAAGTGCAGGTGGTGAAAGCACCATAAGCAACGAAAAATCAAGTCTATTTCCTGATGTGTTGATTTTCAAAGACCAAACAAGAAATATCATTTTGCAGGGTTGGGAATTGAAAATGCCTGACACACCAATTAATGATGCTGAATTAATTAGCAATGCAATCAAAAAAGCTAAGATTTTACAAAGAGACAGTTTTATTCTGTGGAATGTAAAGAGTGCCGTTCTTTATTCTAAACAAGGAGATTCATTCTCAATTTTAAAAACTTGGAATGACATTGACATTAATAACCGAACAGAAGTAAAGCCAAAAGAAACTCTTTGGAAATCATTACTGCATACCATACTTTCAGACTTAAACGGCTATTTTGAATCAGGAGAAATTTCAGATGAAGTTTCAACAGAAATTTTAGCTGTTGATGCAATCATTGATGTTATTCTCGAAAATATATCCTCAACAGCAGAAAACATAAGGGCAAATTTTAGGAGAAATCCAAGACTTGAAGCCCAAATAAACTACTGGTGGCTATCCTCGGCAACAGAATATGGTTATAATCCGACTGCAATAAAAGACGCTTCAAATAAATTACCTACTCTTTCAAAAGTAATTTTAACCGATTGGGTTTTCAAAATCATCTTCGCAAATGTGCTGAAAAGGCATTTTAATGAAGCAAGAGCAATAGAATCAATAAACAATGAAACTTCGATTGAACAAGCAAAGGACATAATTGCCTCAATATCCGAGCATTGTAATTTTTGGAATATTTTCAGTGATAACCTTGCAATTGAGTTCATTTCAAATTCTGCTTGGAAACAAATTATCCAGTTAAATCAGTTTCTTTCATCAATCAACATTGCAGGAATTGAAATCGAAATCCTTCATAATTTACTCCAATCTTCAATTGTTTCAGCAAAACGTAAAGTAGCCGGACAATTTGCTACTCCTAAAAAGTTAGCGGATTTATTGGTTAGATTAACAATAGAAGACAAAGAAGGAATTGTAATTGACCCTTGTTGCGGAACAGGAACAATAATCAATCAAGCATATTTGCTCAAACAAGAATACGAGTTTAATCAAGACGAAATTATAAACAGTATTTGGGCATCAGACAAACATTCTTTCCCTATTCAATTGTCTACACTTACTTTGGCAAAGCCAAACAACATTGGCAAGGTGCTTAACATTTTTAGAAAAGATGTGATTGAATTA
This sequence comes from Hydrotalea sp. GW822-HT8A01, assembly GCF_058798575.1. NCBI lineage: Bacteria > Pseudomonadati > Bacteroidota > Chitinophagia > Chitinophagales > Chitinophagaceae > Hydrotalea > Hydrotalea sp. GW822-HT8A01. The sequence goes on along the minus strand of NZ_CM179506.1, from coordinate 1,027,278 downwards.
GCAACAGGGCAAAATGTAACTTTCAAAGACCCAAACAATGGAAACGATATTGTAAAAATTTTCCCAACTATTGATTATGTTGTTTCAAACTTACCATTCATCAAGAGTAAAGAAATTGAAGTACTAAACCCGAACATAACAGAAATAAACAACTTCATTCAAGATGAAGCTGATACTACAAAATCACTAAGTGGCAAAAGCGACATTTTCGCTTATATCCCATTTTATTTACATCAACTACTTTCTGAAAACGGAAAAATTGGGCTGATACTTTCTAATGCTTGGTTGGGAACTGATTACGGAGAAATTTTCTTAGAGCTCACTCAAAAATTCTATGACATTGAAACTGTTGTAATTTCAGGAAAAGGAAAATGGTTTGACAATGCAGATGTAGTAACTACTTTCTTAATTGCAAAAAAGCGGAACCCAAATACTCCAATAGACCAAAACAGAACAATTTCATTTTGCACCCTAAAAGAAAGCATAGACGAAATACCTGACATTAAACAATTGAGCGAAAATATTTTGTTGGAAACTGATAATCAATTTGTAGCTGTTCAAAATTATTCAGTAAATGAGATAACCAATTTTGAAACTATTGGTGTTCCTTGGTGCGGTTACTTTGCAAATCTTAATTGGCTTACAGAAGTTTCAGAAAAACTAATTGATTGCAATCAGATTTTCAAGTTTACTCGTGGTGAAAGAAGAGGTTGGAATCCCTTATTTTATCCTGCATCTGGTCACAACATTGAAGCGGAATATATAAGACCAGTTCTGAAAAACCTAAGAGGAACATCAGGACTTTATTGTTCAGCAGATGGAGAAGCATTTTGTTGTTCAAGAAGTATTGAAGAATTAGAACAACTCAATCATACAGGTGCTTTGCAATGGATTAGAAGTTTTGAAAATCAAAACAACGAAACAGGCGTTCCGCTTACCCAATCTTTGCGTAGAGCAAACATGTTTTGGTATGAGATGAAAACCGATAATATGGCTGACTTTGTCGCTAATGTGAATTACGATAAAAGTTTATTCATTGCAACCTTTGTTAATCGTTCTTTCATTGACCAAAGAATGATTGGACTTTCAATTAAAGCGGAGCATCAAGATGAAAACAGAGTTTTACTGCTTGCCTTATTAAACAGCGTTCTAAGTATGTTTTTTATTGAAAGTTTCGGTTTTGGTAGAGGTTTAGGTGCACTTGATTTAAGAGCAACAAAATTTGAGCGTGATTTTAAACTATTAAATTTTCAGCTATTATCAGATGAACAAAAGCAAAATATCATAAATGCTTTTCAACCAATTGCAGAAAGGAACAGATTTCCTTTAGCCCAAGAATTTGAACAAACTGATAGAGTAAATTTTGAAAGAGTTCTTTTTGAAGCATTCGAGATTTCTGAACATTATGAAGCAATAAAATCATCCTTGCATCATCTTTATAAAATCAGATTTGCGGTAAAAAATTAAGATATGAAGAAAGAGTTTATTTCATTAAATTTCATAGAGTTCAATCCTAAAAAGTTTGATGCGGTTTTCTATTGTCAAAAATTAGACCTGATACCAGATGAGAACAGGCGTAACTATTATATCAGAAATCTTAAACCTTCTGATGACGCAAATAAATTTGAAAAATTTGCTATAGTATTTGAAGCCCAAGAAGGATTTGAAAGAAAGGTTATATCACATACCGAAAACATTGACATTACAAAACGTCTTATTTTCTATAATTTAAAAAAACTGTTACGAACTAAGGGCATAAAAGATATAGAAGTAAACAAGGATAAATACCATAGAATTTATTTACCGATTGAAAAGCATAATGAAGGTGTTGAAACCATTTGGATAGAGCCATATTTTTTAAAACAGACAAACTCGTTTGGGATTTTAATTGACTTTAAGTTTTTGGTGAGCCAAGAATACAAGAAATCTCTAAGCTCTCCTGTTGATAAAAGAATTTTACAACTTTCTGGAACTTTAGACAGTAGAGGAAACTCTAATAAAGCATTTTATCAATTCAAATTTGAAAAGTTGAAAAAATTCTTTAGCCAATATTATCAACCCCTAAGCAGTATTCATATAGGTGAGGTAAATTTTCAGCTATCGCAATCGCTAACAGAAATAAGTGCCCATTCTTTAAATCCCAAAATTTATCAATTTCAAAATGACGTTGAAAACGCCTCTCCTTATTTTGGATTGCAAAAGAACAAGCCTTATCAAAATCCTGAAAAAGAAACTAATTTTCTTTTTGTATTCAAGGACATTGATAGAAACATTGCTATTAATTTACTTAATGGTTTAAAAGGCATAACCTCACCTAATACATTTTCAGGCATTGAAAGTTTGTTCAAAATACCATTTAATAACGATTGCATTAAAGGAAAAAAAGTTGTCGAACTTTCTTTAGAGGTCTTAAATTCTATCGTTGAAGAAATAAAGATTGAAAAGGAAAAAGGAAAAAACGTTTTGCCTATTTTTATTACAAACTCAAGAGTAAATCAAGCAGATGACAAATTATATTTTCTAATCAAACACACTTTTACAAAAAATAATATCCCTTGCCAAGTAGTAACCAAAGACCTCATTAGCAATACTAAATCTCTAAGTTGGTCGTTGAGTAATATTGGGCTTCAAATATTTGCAAAGGCAGGTGGTAAACCTTGGAAAGTAAAACCAGCAATCAAAGAAGGGTTGATTATTGGCATTGGAAGTAAAAATAAAGAAGCCTTTATTACGGATGAGAATGGCTTTACAAGAAAAAAAATCGAAAAATATCTGACCTATTCAGTTTTGACTGACAGTAGCGGTTTATTCAAAGAAATACAGATTTTAAGTGAAACAGATAATGAAGCGGATTATTATAAAACCTTAATTACGAAATTAACCACCATTATTGAACAAGCGGTGAAAGATGGATATAAAGATATAGTCATTCATATTCCATTTAGAATTAGCAAAGAAAAGGTTTGGGATGTTATTTTTAAAAAAATATCTAATGACATAAATGTTTCTGTAATTCTTATAAACTCCGACCATAAGTATTTTGGATATGATTTATCTAAAAATGCTTTAGTTCCCTATGAAAGCACCTTTATTACATTATCAGAATATGAATATTTGGTTTGGTTTGAGGGCTTACAATACAACAATGCTCCGTTTTCAAAGCCAATAGGAAGCCCTATTTACATTGATTTTTGGTATTCAAATACCAAGACTTTATTACAAAATATTTCGTATAGAAAAAGCCTCTTGCAAGATTGTATAAATTTATCAGGTGCTAATTGGAGGGGCTTCAAAGCAAAGCAATTACCTGTGTCAATTTTCTATTGCCAAAAAATTGCTGATTTTTTGAAAAAATTTGAGGACTATGAGTTAGAGCATATTGAATTTGAAAATTTAAAACCTTGGTTTTTGTAATAAGATATGAAGAAATTTACAGATAGCGAATTAATAATACTTCTCGGTGCAGGAGCAAGCTGTGATGCTGGCATATTAAATTCTGACCAGATGATTAGCCGCATAGAGAATAAACTTAGTGATAACGATTGGAGAAAGTTCAAAGACCTTTATCATTATATCAAAAGCGTTCACTATCAAAAGCAGATTTTCAAAGGAGTAAATCCAACCAATGTCGGTTTCAATATCGAAGACCTAGTAAGTCTTTTGGATATTATTGTCGGCATCTCTAAAAGTGAAATTGACACTTATACATTTGTTGGTAGTTGGGAAAAGGATTTACAGCCGTTTATTACTAAACAAAGAGAAATTAGCTTGGTAAGCGATTTTAAAGAAAGCATAATAAAGGAGTTGAGAGGCGATTGGCTAATGCCTTCTGATTGGAAAAGCAAGTCAGGCTACTATAAAAAGTTGATTGACTTCAAAAATGAACTTAGCGGATTTCCTCTGAAAGTTTTCACCTTAAATTATGACTTGTGTGTTGAGCAAAATCTAAAAGATGAGTTTACAGAATTAGGGTTTGATGAATTTGACAAATGGAGTTTCAGGCGTTATGACTATGGCGATACGAATAGTGAAATTAGTTTTTACCTTTATAAACTTCACGGTTCTATAAATTGGCAAAAAACAAAAGACGAGCAATTAGTAAAAACCGAAGGTGACATTAAAACTGATGACCTTGCAATTATATTCGGTATCAGTAACAAATTACAATCATACGACCCATATTTGTTTTACTTTTATGAGTTTAGGGAACATTGTTTAGCTGCTAATCTCATTGTTTGTTCGGGATATGGTTTTTTAGACAATCACATAAACGATGTGATAAAACAAGGTTTAAAAGATAACCCGAAGAAAAAACTTGTTGTAAATGTCTTTGAGAAAAAAGATAATGAAAAAATACAGGAGGAAATTGCAGATATTTTAAAAATACAGGCAAGTCAAATTATTATTTATAACGAAAGAGCGATTGATTTTTTTAATAATAATTTGAAATTAGATAAATTCTCTGAACTCTTTCCCGAAGATGAAACTGATAAATCACTACCAACTGATTTTTAATATCCAACACACTGGTGTAAGCACATTTGCAAACCGCTACAAGCCCACCCGCAAACCAAAGTTTGCAAAAGAGCTTCCACCTCTCCCATCAGAGAAAAATATTTTTTAAAATTTCCTTCCCTTCAAAAATTTTTAAAACCGCCACCGCATAACCGACACATAAAGACCAAACACAAACCTGACAATGACATCGAAACTCTCATCATACTTGACTTTCACGACACGGACGACAGAACGCCAGCTGGTAACAGCGGTTTTGCGTAATGGCGGGTGTTGTGCTTCGTTTGACAGTTTTGTGGTAGGTTCAAGTGCAGTTCTACGATTGAACTTTTGTGCTAAAAATCCGCCACTACGCAAAGCCGCAAAACGTTAGCACTCACCCTAAAAGACGACACGACCAACAATAAACGAACAGAAAAAGATAGATAAGATGCCAACGCTTCAGCAAAATCAAAAGAGCTGCAACCCCACCCACAAAGCCAAACCAATGCAGCACATTTGCTTTTGCTCCAACCGCTGACTAAACTCGACAGAAAATGATATTGAACGAGACATATTATCAGAAACTTATAGAAAATTTCAAGGATGTTCAACATCTTGAAAATGATTTTTCTAATAATGTTGTAGCTCTGACAGTAAAAGTTATTCTTAAACATTACTACGACAACAAACCGCTTCACATAAATTTCCAAAACGCAAAAGACTCCTTATTTGAAATAGCAAAACACTTATATATTGAGTTGGCAAATGACATCTATAAAAACCACTACGACCTTCCTGACAATTTTGCTATCGGTGACAAGTTGAAAAGAATAAAAGACAACCAATATTATGAGATTACCAAAGTTGAAAATAACGACTACACTATCAGACAAATATTAAGAAAAAGAAAAACGGATATTTCCCCTGCAACCTTATCAGGAATTACCTATGAAAGGCTAACAAAAAACTATGTAAAATTAAAAGAAGGTACAGGAATTAGTGAAAGAACTATAAAAAATTACTTTGACTTTTTTGAAAACCTAAATAAGGAAAAGTGTGAGTTCCCAAGGTTGAATTTTGACAGAAAAACTGTATTTATTTCAAAAAAACCTTTATGGGACAGTTTAAATGTAAAGAGTAAAATACCCTCAATTTATCTACCAAATCCTAGGGAAGAGAATCATCTAAGTGAGACAAAGTCAATTCCTGCATTAACAGATTGTTTAGTTTATTTCACTCCAAAGTATGAAGTTTGTTATCAAAACATTTTACTTCAAAATAAACGATTAAAATCAGTTATTGTTTTTGATACAGAAGCTACGAGTATCGAACAAATGCTACTTGACAAACAACGGTTCGGATTCAATTTAATAATTTTATCAAACAGCTTAACTCCACAGAAAAACAACTCAATTCCTTGTTGGAATTGGTTCAAAGAAGAAGTTGAATTAGTAAATGCGTTATGATAAGATTTAAGAACATGCCAAGTCTGGAAATTGAGAACTCTATAAAGAACCTCGATAATAAAATCTCCATTGTAAATACTGAGTTTGGAATTGAACTCAAGTCTTATGGAAATATTTTAAGAATAGCAATTAATGCAATCCAACCAGACACAATTGAAAATCTAATTGAAAGATTAAAGATCAATAAAGAATTAGAACACGGCTTAGAAAATTATGGTGGCTATACCATAGAATATTTAGCGGATAATAATCCAAAGGATGAGTTGTTTAGGCTCTTGGAGTATCTCAAAAAAACCTTACCAAAACAGGAAACGCTTATAAAGTTCTTAAATCAATCAGACAAAAAAACTATTGCCTTTTTCGACAACAACGATATTGACTTTGCAATAAAAAACGTTCGAAATCGAAAAGTAGAAATCCACCCCTTTTCTGCTTTAAAAAGAATAGCCATTGAAAATAAAACATTGGTATTTCATAGTTTCAATGGGCAAAAAGATTTCGATTTACTGTACAATCTAAATTCTGATGTTGTTTTAGTTGTTTATAAGCAAGAAAAAAATCTTTACTATAAATATCTTGACAATAGAAAAAAACTAATTGAAGAAGAAATAAAATCTAAAGATAGGCTTTCAATATGTGGAATCGAGTATCAAGAATCAAGAAATTACTCAGTTGATATTAGTTCGACTATAAATGGCATAGTTTCAAGACTAGACGATTTTGGGAACAGAGCTTATGAAGGATATAAAAATGAATGTGATGTATTACTAAATGATAGTGAAGAAAAGTTGATTTATAAGGTTGGAACAAATATATCTCACTTGTATCTTGAAAGTAACGACACCATTTTTACTGAGCGAGGCGAACTAAATAAAACTTATAAAATTAAAATCGGAGATAAAATTAGAGTTTACCCGAAAGAGCAGCTTGCAGAAAATTTGTATCAAGTTGCAGTTGAAACTGAACCCGATATTTTTGGCAAAGTTGAAGAGCATTCAGTTTATTGGAAACAGCTAATAAATGAACTTAGAAATAAATTCGGAGACGAAATATTATACAAAAAATTAAAAGAAAAGGGGTTAAGAATTTTGCCAAATACACTTGCAACATATGGAAAAGGATTTAGAAAGTTTCCAATGTATAAAAATGACCTTCGTGCAATTTTTAAACAATACTTCTCCGATAAAACTGATATTGAAATTGACACTTTGATTAAGCCAATTTTAAAATCTAAAACAACATACAATAGCACAATGATTGTTCTTGGTAGAGGATTAAAACAAGAGCTAAGATTATTTTTAAGAGAAAATAAAATTGGAGAGATTTTGCAAAAACGAAATTTTAATGAATCCACTTTGAGAGCATTCGTAGAGGAGTTTATGCCTTTACATACGGTTTTAAGTAAAGAAGTCTTTAATGACAGTATTGAAACTTTAGATGAAAAAACATTACAACTATTTGAATTATGAGCGTAAAAGAAAATCGAAATATAATTATAGAGAGGGTTAAAAAAGAACTATTAGGTCCAGGTTCTGATATTTTTGTTTGCAATGATGATTTTGCAAACGAGATAATAGAAGGAAAACCATTACAGAGATATTTCACAGGGATACTTTTTCCAAAGCAACTTCAAACAAATGGTAGTGACAATGGGCAAGAGGAAATGAAAGAAGAGGATGAAGACGATTTAACAGAGCTGAAACTTGAATTTCCTGATGAAGAAAAAAAGGAAACAGAGATATTTGAAGAAGATGATGAAGTCGAGAAGACAGATACTCAACCAAAATACAGTGCGAATACATTTTTTCCTTCACATTTTGGGATAACTTTCGCAGTAGATAAGTCTTGTCAAAAGTTTAAATCAACTATAAGATTTGGAAATTACAAGAAAGCAGATTTTGCAGAAATTAAAATCTCCTACAATGGCGAAGGTGTTAATTTGCTGAGCGAACACGGTTTGAATAGCATTGTACACTATGATGAAGAAACGAAATTGATTTCTCAAAGCAAAAAAGTACAGCGAACCAAAGACGGAAAACTAACCGCAGAATATCAGGCATTTCAAGAAGGCTTAAAATCGTTAGGCAAAGCTACTTCTTACGACCACGCCTTATATAAAATCATTTCAAAACTATTTTTCAAAGACAAATACAAACGTAACGATAACAGCATTGAATTTGAAACAAAAATTGCCGACATTCTTTCAGCCGAAAATCAACACATCGAATTAAAATTATCGGAACTACCAAACTGTATTTCTGATAATTGGCACAAGGAGCTAAAGGAAAACCTTGTATTTCATCTGAAACTTTATTCAAATTACCCTGACAAATACTACATCAAAGCTGTAATTGAAAACAGAGTAAAAATCCCTAAAGACAAATTTTCACTTTCTAAAGAAAAAGTCAATCAAGTAAGTTGTTTTCAAACAGAGATAAAAATTGAGACTGAAAAGCTTTTACCTTTTAGAGACTATAAATCACATTTATACAAAACGGATGAGGATAGAATGTTAGACTATCTATACCGTGAAAAACTTGCTTTTGGTATTGGACATAATACTGCTTGCACTTGGGAAAACGCTCAATCACCAAACACCCCCCAATGGATTCAATCGACTTTTTTACCTGATTATGATGTAAAAAGCCAAAGTTCAGAAACGGATAAAATAAAGGGTGAGATTCTTAACATCAAAAATCTTTCTATTTATAATTCAGATAAAAATGGGATAATCGAAAACCTTAAAAAAGTTGCAGATGCCTATAGAAATTGGATTAATAATGAAAGTCAAGCAGCAAATGGAAATGAGCTTGGTCAAAAAAATATATCTAAATGCGAATTAATTCTTAGTAGAATTAGCAATGGTATTAACAAACTCGAAAAGAATGAAAAGGCTTTAAGAGCATTTCAATTAGCGAACACAGCAATTTATTTGCAGATGTTCCAAACTGCTCAACATTTCGGCACCAAAAAGGAAGGTTTTGAAGTATGGGAAAGAAATGATGTTTTACAACACAAATTTGAAGAGTATGGAGTTTTACAATTTCCAAAAAATAGCAAAGGAGAAATCAAAGAACCTGAATGGCGGCCATTTCAGTTAGCATTTATTCTTCAATGTTTAGCATCATTTGTTGATGAGAATAGTACTGAAAAGGAATTAATTGATTTGCTTTATTTCCCAACGGGTGGTGGTAAAACAGAAGCATATTTAGCAGTTTCAGCATTTTTAATTTTTTGGAGAAGATTAGAATATCCGACAAGCTATGATGGTGTAAATATTATTATTCGCTATACTTTGAGGCTTCTATCCGCTCAACAATTTGAAAGAGCTTCTAAAATGATATTGGCTTGCGAGTTTATTCGCAGTAATCATAAAGATTTAGGAGATAAAAAAATCACTATTGGTTTTTGGGTAGGTAAACAAACAATTCCAAACAGTATAGCAGATGCACAAAGAAAATTACAATCAACTCAACAGAAGTTAAACCAAGGAAACACTTTTGTGATAAATCCATTTCAACTATCAAATTGTCAATGGTGCAACACTAAAATAATTTCAAAGCTTTCGGGAAATGATGCAGCATATCAAATTGGGCATAGAATTGATAGGCATTTAAAAAGCCATTGTTTAAATGAAGCCTGTCATTATTCTGAACAAAATGGTGGGTTACCAATAGTATTGATTGATGATGATATTTATTCAAAACCACCAACTATTTTATTTGCAACAGTAGACAAGTTTGCTGCAATCGCTTGGAGAGGTGAAGCTACTACCCTTTTTAACTATGGTGACAATAGAAAACCTGAGTTAATTATTCAGGACGAGTTGCACTTGTTAAATGGAACTCTTGGGAGTCTTGTTGGTCTTTTTGAAAATGCACTTTTAGAAATTTGCAACCATCCTAAAATAATTGCATCAACTGCGACAGTAAAAAACGTTGATAAACAAATTTTAGGGTTATATGGTCGTGAAGCAAGAGTTTTCCCCCAATATGCCACAAACTCGGACGACACATTTTTCTCAAAAGTAATTGATGAAAGCAAGAGAAAATACATTGGTGTTTTACCTACCGGTAAAACTACTGTAATTACTAACCTTCAATTATTAGCTTCCTTACTTTTTGCAAGGCTTGAAATTTGGAAAAAATCATCTGAAAAAGCTGATGCTGATAGCTTTTGGACTTTGCTTTCTTATTTCAAAAGTTTAAAGGAGATCGGTCGTTTTTCAAATAAGATAAATTCAGAATTAAAACCAATAATCAAACAGCTTCAAGTTAGGTATTTGATAGATGACTTTAATTCAGCAAACAATTACAATAAACTTTCATACAGAAATATTGAATTAACTAGCCGAATACCCAATGAAAAAATTAAGAAGAACTTAGATAAACTCGACATTCAGTTTAATGGAGATTTGAAAGACCATAAGGCATATGATTTAGTGCTTGCAACAAATATGATAAGCGTTGGTCTTGATGTTGGTCGTTTAGGTGTGATGATAATGAACGGAATGCCACCAAATACAGCCGAATATATTCAGGCTAGTAGCCGTGTTGCAAGAAAAAATGAAGGTGTTGTATTTACTCTATACGACCCATTCAATAGTAGAGATTTATCGTTCTATGAGGATTTTGTTCAGTTTCACAAAACCTTTTATAAGCAAGTTGAACCATTAAGTGTAACTCCTTTTGCGGAGAATGCACTTGATAAAATGCTGTTTACGCTAATTCTAGCTTATTTCCGACATACCACTCAATACACAAGCAATGATGCGGCTAATGCAATTATTGATGATAGAGTGAAAAATGAACTCAAAAGCAACCTTTTACAACTTTTCCAGAATCACCAGTTCGCTCAAGATGATATTCAACTAATAATGGAAAAGGTAGATATTATCCTAAGAGATTGGAAATACAAAGTTGAAGCAGATAGAAACTTGAAATACTATTGGTATAACCACCCTAAAGAATCTTTGATGGTGCCAATGCAAGAAAAGAAAAATGATGATGAAACATTAGTTGCAATGCAATCTATGAGAAGCGTAGAACCGAGTGCAGAAATATTAATCAGACAATATTAGAATATATGCCAAACGATAAAATTAAACACGGTAGAAGTAAGCATATTTCAAATTATGGTGGAGTTGGTTCAATAATTGAAACAACAGACAATTCAATTATCATTGAAACATTTGATAATTGGGGTTATTCAGACTTAAATGAGAAATTAGCTCATTACATAATTAAAGATGATAGGCTTTTACAACGACTGAAAAATAGATTTCCAAATCTCAAACATTTAGTTGCAATACCAACAGATAGAGATTCATTTTTGCATCAGGTTAGACCTAAAGCAAATTATTTTCCAAAATGGTTTTATTGTACTCATTGTAACCGCTTTGCTTCATACTTTGAGTGGAAAAATAGGTGGCGAAGTGCAGGCAAAAATTTAGATTTTTTTAATCCTCCTAAATGTGCGAATCGTGATTGCAAGGAAAATCATTTAGAACAAATAAGATTTGTTCTGACTTGCAGTAATGGACATATTCACGACTTGCCTTGGGAGTATTGGAACAATCGCTTGCCATCAGATAAAAGTAATGTTGAAGAAACTGAGGATGAAGAAAAAAATGAAAAACAAAGTGGGCCACAATTAGATTATTCAAAAAAATGTTGTGATCAACAAGATTTAATTTATAAAATAAGTCGAGAAAACACTGAACTTTCAGGTATTTGGATAGAGTGTAAGAATTGTAAAAAGAAAGCCAATCTTAAAGGTATTTTCAATTTTGAAAAAAAGTGTGATGGCAAGAAATATTGGCTTGGTCAACTTAACGGTAAATTCCACGAAGAAGAATGCGGTATAAGTATGTCTCCAAGTATTTCAGTTAAGGTCAAAACGAGTAATAGCGTTTATTATGCAAACACATTAAGTAGTTTGTTTATACCTGAAATGCAAAATCCGCTTTCATCCGAAGTGAGAATTGATATTGATAATATGGTTGAAAGTGCTCAATTTACCAATGAACAAATCATTCAATTAGTAAGTATTCAAAAGAAAATTGACAAAGAGTTAATCCAACAATATTTAGAATCAGGAGACATTCAATACATTCCAGATAATGTTTATCGTCAAGCTGAATATGATTACTTCCTAGAAAAAGAACAGCCAGATAACAAACAAATTAAATTCAGAGTAATTGACTGTACAGACCAAATTAATGGCTTTTCAAAATTGGTAAAGATTGACAAATTGAAAAAAACAACAGTTCAAACTTCATTTACTCGTAACGAACCAATAGACATAGATTCAATCTTACAAAACCAATCCGAATACGAATACACTGTTCAACGACAATCTGTATCAAAAAATAATTTTGACTCAAAAACATTACCAGCGTTAGAAAGCTATGGTGAGGGAATTCTATTCGTTTTAGACAAAAACAAATTAGAACAATGGGAAAAACAACAAGTCGTTATTGAAAGAACTGACAAAATAAAAAATAACGCTAAAAATGCAGATTGGAAATCTCATCAGATAATTGCTAAAACACTTACTCCAAGAAAGGTATTAATTCATACTCTTTCACATTTACTAATGAGAGAATTAGAATACGTTTGTGGCTATCCAACATCATCACTTTCTGAAAGACTATTTGTAAGTGACACAATGCACGGATTTTTAATTTCAGCTTTTGACGGAACAGACGGGTATTTAGGTGGTCTTTCAAACTTATGCAACGACTTGGACAACTTGAGGAAAATTATTGAAAGTGCTATATTCAGAGCAACAGACTGTTCTTCTGACCCTATTTGTATTGAATCAGAAGGACAAGGAGTGGGACAACTTAACTTAGCTGCTTGCCATTCCTGCACTTTGACACCTGAAACGACTTGTGAACTTTCAAACTTATACTTAGACAGAAGTTTAGTGATAAATAATGATTTTGGTTACTTTAGGACAATGATTGAATAATATGCCAACGCTTTTGGTGGCACATTTGCAAAACCGCACAAGCCAACGCTAAAGCCAAGTTTTACAAAAGAGCCACCAAGCCAACGCACCAAAACAGACACGAATGACACGAACAAATACGACAGAAAAGAAGGGCGAAGTGCTAACAGCGGTTTTGCATAATGGCGGGTGCAGTAGTAAATTGAAGGTCAGTTTTTCAAATCAATTTTTGTGGTGGGTTGACAGTTTTGTGCTCCGAAATCCGCCACTACGCAAAGCCGCAAACCGTTACTTGCTATTTTAAAAATTGACACACAAAGCGGGATTTATGTAACAAATAGTATGTGCTGAATAAAAGACAAACAATAAAACAAGTATGTACTTTAATATAAAACCTCAACAAGTTTGCACCACATTTGCAAGGCACACAAAACCTTTGCACAATAGCAAACCTTGCAAAAGAGGTGCAAACACGGCTTTATTCAGCAAACCCAACTTAAAGTTTATCTCATTAATAGTAGTAATTTTTATTTCAACTTATGTAAATAGCCAAACAATAAAAGGCAAAGTAACAGACATTAATAATTATCCTTTGGAGTTTGTAACTGTTACTTTAAAATGCGATACAACGTTTAACAAAATTGCGTTAACAGATTCGGTCGGCAATTTTATAATTGATAACTGCCCGTTGAATAAAAAATATTCTCTCAATGTTTCATTTATTGGGTTTAATACTATTGACACAACTTTTATTGCTAACTCAAATAAAAATTTCAATTTTGTTTTAACACAAAACAACACACAATTAAAAGCAGTAACAGTAACCAGTAAAAAGCCTTTGATTGAAAGAAAAGTTGATAGGTTGGTTTTTAATGTAGAAAATAATTTGCTTACAACAGGAATGAGTTCTGATGAAATATTTAAAATAATACCCGGAGTAAAAATTGATGAATTAGGAACTATAAGTATTAATGGCATTTCGGGTGCTGCTGTAATGTTAAATGATCATTTATTAAATTTAAAGGGAACTGAGTTGGTTTCTTTTTTGCAGGGGCTTCATTCGCAAGATATTTCTTCTATTGAAATAATTGCACACCCATCTGCAAGTTTTGATGCCGAAGGTGCAGGCGGTATAATTAAAATAATAATCAAAAAGAAAAGAAGTAAGGGCATAGAATTGGGTGTGGGCAGCACTTACAAGCAAGGTGTTTATGCCAAATTTCTTGAAGATGCGAGTGTAAGTTTTAAGAATGAAAAATGGGTTGTATATGTTTCGCTAAATAATAATAATTCTAAAAATTTTTATGAAGGAATCAATACAAGAACAATTGAAAATAATCCATATTCGTTTTTCAGATATAACAATGCAACTTCAAAAGGAAATGGATTTGGTTGGCGTGGCGGCTTTGAATTTGACATTGCAAAAAATCAGACTATCCAATTTGAAACTATTTCTAATTCAGGTAATAGAAATACTTTGAACTCATTAGTAAACACACAAGTATTTTTAAATAACATTCTCGATACCACAGTTAAATGTCTTAGCCCATATAATGGTAAATCAAAAAATTCTACTTATTCATTCAACTATAATTGGACAATTGATGCTTTGGGGAGTACATTTAAAGTTTTATCAGATTATTCTGTTTCAAATTCTTTATCGAATGATACAAGTTTAAATAGTTATTATGATAAGAATAATATTTTTGTTTATCAGTTAAATAGATATGGGAATGTTGGAGATTCGCTGCACATTTTTACTGTACAAAGTGGTTTGAATTATAAATTCAGAGATAAAAAAAGCAACATACAATTCGGCGTAAAATACAGCAATGCTAATAATTTTAATGGTAACGATTACTTTTTGTATAACTTCTCAAATTCAGAATGGCAAAGTGATACAACGCAAACCAATCATTTTCGTTACAGAGAAAATATACTTGCAGGTTATTTGAATTTTAATTCAAAAATTAAGCGATTAGAATATGAAGCAGGGCTAAGAATTGAGAACACACAATCAAAAAGTATTTCAACAACAACCAATACACAAGTGGCTGATAATTACACGCAATTTTTTCCCGATGTGTTTTTAAAATATTCATTAAACGATAGTATAGGCAGATATATTTCTTTGAGTTATTCAAAAAGAATTTCACGACCGCCTTATATTATTCTAAATCCGTTCAAATATTTTTATGACCAATACACTATTAAACAAGGTAATCCTTTTTTACAACCAACAATTGAATATTCTCTTGCTGCAGATTATGCTATAAACAATAAGTTATCATTTTCATTGAATTATTATTTTAGTAAAAATGCTTTATCAGATGTTTATCTTTCGCAGGGAAATTATACAATAGAAACCTTCGCAAATTTAAGTTCAGCAGATGGCTACTATCTTGAAACGACTTACACAAATGATATTACAAAATGGTGGAACAGTATGGTAGATGTAGCTTTTGTAATTTCTCGATTTCGTGCACCCGATTTTGAGCAACATTATACAGGCATCAATTTTTCGACTACAAATGCCATAAAATTTAATGCTCGTTTAAGTTTACAAAGCGATTTAAATTTTTCGTCAAAAGGCTATGACAGATTTTCAACAAGCAATTACAATTCAGCTGTTTTAAATATTGCATTTCAATACAAACTTTTAAAAGATAAATTACTGTGCCGAATAGGAATGAATGATATTTTTTATAGAGAAGGAAATATGAGTTTAACTGAAAACTATCAAGGACAAATTACAAACACATTATTTAAAAGAGATACAAGAGGTTTCTTTATAGGCATAAGGTATAATTTTAAAAAGGGATTAAAGAAAGAAAACAAGCAAATTGAAAAAAGTAACAACGATGAAATGCAAAGAACAAGTAATTAAAAATATTGTAGGCCAACAATGGGAAAATTGCCGAAAATCCCTAAAAAGAGTAGGCATTAAATTCAAAAATGTTTTTTATGAAAAATGAAATTTAAAAAAAGCAGTTTCAATTAGATGCAATTAAATTGCTTGAAAACGCAGAAATGCAAAAATTAAAAGGTGGTTTAGCCGCATCTGTTGATTGTGCATGTAAATCTGGTTGCAGAACAGCATGTATCAGCGGAGGTCAAGTAAGCAATTAATTAGAAATTGCTTTTAGCTTTATGCGAGAGTTGAGTCTTTTGAGATTCGACTCTCTTCTTACAATTTAAAATATAAATATTATGAATATATCATTTAATCCAGAATATCATCTTAAACCAGATGAAGGCAGAGTTTTATTAATGCCAAGCGAAATGTTTCGTTCATTGCAAGACGGATCGGATAATAGCTACGAGTCTGTTATACACCCCATTTATGCTATGATATTGGCGTTTTTTAATAATACTGAATATGAAGAAGGAATTAGAAATGCTTCGAACTATCTGAATGTAAGTATTGAGTTCATTAAAAAATTTATTGACCCTTTAATTGAAAATGATGATATTATTTCTTTTAAAAACGATAATCAATTAGACATAGTCTTTCCAAGAAAAACTCTCATCAGAAACATTCTTGAGAATAGTAAAAAATATAATCCAGAGGATTTTATCTATGAAAGTGTAGACATCTCTCATAAAAGACATAAAACGCCAACAGATATTACATTAATGGTTAATACAACATGTGCTACAAATTGTTTTTATTGCTATGCAGACAGAAGAATTAAGACAAGTTGCAAAATACCATTAGAAAGAGTTTATGAATTAATTGATGAAGCAAAATCATTTCATGCTAGAAGTTTTGAAGTTATTGGCGGAGAATTTTTCCTTTATAAAAATTGGAAAGAGGTTTTGATTTATTTATATGATAGTGGATTTCATCCTTATATATCAACTAAAGTCCCTATTTCAAATGATGCTATTGACTTTTTAGCATCAAATAAAATAACTGATATACAGGTCTCATTGGATACATTAGTTCCTAATAATTTGACAGAAATACTCAATGTAGATAAAGCATATATTGAAAAAATTAAAGAAGCTTTAATTTACTTGAACAAATCAAATGTTGGAGTGTACTTGCATACAATTTTAAATAGCAAAAATCAATCACCTAATGACATGAAATCAATTTACGATTTCATAAAAGATATGAATAATATTGTTACGTGGAGAATTGACAAGGCGGGGCCTTCATTGTATTTAAGTGAGGATAGCTATGAAAATTACAGAGTAAATAAACATAAAACTACTGAAACATATGAATATCTTAGAAAATTAAGCGAGCAATATACGAAATTTGCAATATTGCCTGATGGTGTAAACCCAATAGCTATTAATGATAGTCCAAATCCAGCAATCAGAGAAGGAAGAGAGAGGGCATCTTGTTCCGCAAATTATTCGCAATTATTTATTTTACCTGATGGGAATGTTACTGTTTGTGAAGAGTTATATTGGCATGATCAATTTATAGTAGGAAATGTACTTGAAAGTAGTTTGTTGGAAATATGGAATTCAGATTTTGCTAAATACATTCGAAAAATTCCACAAAAAAAAATACCATTTGATAGTGCGTGTAGTACTTGTGCCGAATATGATTTATGTAGAGATTTGAATAAAATATGTTGGAAAGATGTTATTAAAGCATACGGTAATGATAAATGGTATTATCCCGATGTTGCCTGTTCAAAAGCCCCCCCCTTGAAATATCATGTGGAATAGTATACCTCAAATATCATCCTAATGGCAAGATATTATTTCCGAGTGCAGCTTCAATACGATACTATGGATTGCGGACCCGCTTGCCTTTCCATGCTTTCAAGTATTTATGGTAAAAAATATTCCTTACAATTTATACGAGAAAATTGTTCCATCACTAGCGAGGGTGTATCCTTATTAGGTATTACTGAAGCTGCAAAAAAAATTGGCTTCAAAACTATTTCTGCAAAACTAACTATCAATAATCTTAAAGAAAGTAAGGAAACTCTTCCTGCAATCCTTCATTGGAATCAAAACCATTTTGTTGTATTGTATAAAATTAAAAACAATAAATTCTACATAGCCGACCCTGCCCATGGATTGGTAAAATTAAACGAAGAACGCTTTAAAAAAAGTTGGTTAAGTGAAGAAGATAAAGGCGTGACCTTATTTTTAGAACCAACCGAAGAATTTTATAAACTGCAACCACCTGCTTCGGCTCAGGTTAAAATAAAATTCCTTTTTAAATATTTAACGACCTACACTAAGCAATTATCTTGGATGTTTTTATTGCTTTTGTTAGGAAGTGCTGTTACTTTAGTATTTCCATTCCTAACGCAAAACCTTATTGATAAAGGCATTCATGCAAAGAATATTAATATCATCACTACTATTTTGTTGGCTCAATTGGCTTTATATATGGGTAGCATTGCCATGAGTATTTTTCGCAACTGGTTATTATTATTTGTTGGTACAAAACTGAGTATTAAAATTATTTCCGATTTTCTAAAAAAAATGTTGCAATTGCCCATTAAGTTTTTTGATACCAAAACGATGGGCGATTTTAATCAACGCATTCAGGATAATGAACGAATAGAAAATTTTCTTACATCACAAAGTTTACTCACGTTTTTTTCAATTCTCACATTCACCGTTTTCTTTGGTGTGCTTTGGTATTACAACATAATAATATTGTTGGTGTATATGACGCTAACTGTGTTATCGGTTGTATGGTCGTATTACTGGCTACAAAAGCGAAGGCAATTAGATTATTTACGTTTTCAACAACGCAGCGAAAATCAGGAATCTATTTACGAAATGCTGAATGGTGTTACAGAAATGAAATTAAACCAGTTCGAGGATTTTAAGCGTAACAAGTGGGAAGAAATTCAACACAAACTTTTCAACATAAATATCCGTATTTTAAAACTTGACCAATTGCAACTTTCGGGCTTTGAATTTCTCAATCAAATAAAAAATATTCTCGTAACTTTTTTAGCAGCCAGTTTTGTAGTACACGATAAAATGACATTAGGTGCTTTGTTAAGCGTATCGTATATAGTAGGCGAAATGAACTCGCCTGTTAATCAGTTAGTCAATTTCTTTCGCTCTTTACAAGATGCTAAAATAAGTTTAGAAAGATTAAACGAAATACAAAATCATCTTCTTGAAGAAGAACCACAGGCACAAAAAATTATTAGCAAAAATAATGATGAAGGAATTATTTTAAAAGATGTTTCGTTTCAATATGAGGGTCCGCATTCACCTTTTGTATTAAAAGATATTTGTTTGCAAATACCCACCGGAAAAGTAACGGCAATAGTAGGCACAAGCGGAAGCGGTAAAACAACTTTAATGAAATTGTTGCTTAAATTTTACGCTCCTGTTGAAGGATATATTTTCTATAACGGAATAAACTTAGAAGAATTATCACCCAAAGAACTCCGAAAAAGTTGTGGAGTAGTAATGCAGGACGGATATATTTTTAGCGATACCATTGAAAGGAATATTGCAACAGGTGATGAAAATATTGATAATGAAAAATTAGCGCTGTCAGTAGAAATGGCTAACATTAAAACATTTATCGGAAATTTGCCATTACATTATAAAACAAAAATTGGAGCATCGGGAATTGGTATCAGCAGCGGACAACGGCAACGAATTTTAATTGCAAGAGCCATTTATAAAAATCCCGATTATATTTTTTTGGATGAAGCCACCAGTGCTTTGGATGCTGAGAATGAAAAAGTAATACACGATAATTTGCAAACCTTTTTTAAAGGCAAAACAGTTGTAATTATCGCACACAGATTAAGTACTGTAAAAAATGCCGACCAAATTGTTGTATTAGAACAAGGTAAAATTGTGGAAATTGGCAATCATGAAACGCTCACCAAACAAAAAGGTAAGTATTTTGAATTAGTAAAAAATCAGTTAGAATTAGGAAATTAAAACAGACAAACCCTAACCAATAGACACATAAAAATTAGTGAGAGACGAATATTTTTTGTATAGACAACTGTTTCCTGCATTGACAGAACCATAAACTTGACAAAGAGAGGCATAAAAACCGAATGAAATAGCGTATCCGCCACTAACAGACAGGTAACCGGCACACACAGACGCATAAAAATTGGTGAGAGATGAATAACCAACGCATAGAGACGAATAACCAAAGACAATGACATTCATTTCCACGACAACAATATGCAATTCCGTCAATACAAGATGCGTTACCAGGACAATCAACATCGTTTTCAGCACAGTCAGACAGGTTTTCAGTATTGTTACATCAATAAAACAGACAACGAACATCATTTTCAAGACATAGATATTCAATTTCATAACATAGACACATGTTTTTCGACACATTGACAGGGTAAGCAGCAATATTAGACCAATAAAAACGACAGATACACAAATGAGCATTGCAACCACTTTGCAAAAGCCCACAAAGCAAAGCACAGATGCTATCTTTTACAAACAGGTTGCAAGTACGAACAATGAACTTTTGTATTTCAATTAAACAGACAAGAAGCGAAGAAAAACAGCAAGTAACATAGTATTTGCAAAATGCGGGGCAGAGCAGTTAAATGCTCAACATTAGTAATGCTATTTTACTTTTGTGCGAGTTGTGAGCAACAGAATAAAAAATATCCGCACTTCGCAAATACCTGATCGTTGCCTGTCATGCCCAACAACCCGTTTAAAGTTCACGGCTGATATTTACAACTTTTTATTTTTTCATTTTTAAAATTTCATAATAATATGGTTCATTCGCCTAACAGCAGTTGGACAAAATGCCCCAAGTGCGACAAAACACAATTTGAACTTGTTGAAGATGTCCCTACTGGGACAACATGGGTGCATCTTTATTTAAGATGTTCAAGTTGTAAAACTTTTTTACAAATGGTTCCGTATGATAACACAAATGTTTTACTTGAAACAATGCAAAAAGACATCAACAAAATCAAAAGTGTTTTAAAAATTATTGATTAAGGATTTTAGGATTAACTTCTTTTGGAAAGTTTTGAATCCAATCATAATAATTCTTTGCGGTATCAAGAATTTTATCAGGACAATGCTTACATGCTTCTGCAGCAATTCTAAGACACATTATTTTTACATCTACAAACTTTTCAACTGACATGATTTTTCTGCGACTGCCCAAACTTGTTATTAAAATATTCAGTTTTGACACAACACTTTTTGGGCAGTCGGCTTTGGACTGTAAGCGAAGCATAAAACCTATAAATAAAAGAACTTGTTTTGACAATGGCACGAACAGGCAACAAATGTATTGCCAATAGCAGGGGGCGACAGTCCGCAATTCAACTGCGGAACTTTATTCAGCCACATATCCGGCTGACGTATTTCAATTAAGATGTTTATCATTTTCTGTACTTTTATTTTTTTAATCAACTTCGGCAGCCAGCTTGACGGGTGCTATTGCCCCGCCTTCGGCAATACCTACCGTTGTAGGCAAGGCGTGACCAACACTAACACTTTGAAAAAATATGACTTGTAAATTTTGCGGACAACCAGCAGGCTTTTTGAGAAGCGTTCATAAAGAATGTGAGCTTGCTCATTCAAATGCACTGATTTCTATTCCTAATGAAATAAGCAAATCAATTACCTCGACATCTGACTTTTCCAATCTTAGCAATGAAGTTGCAGCCATTGCAAAGACTGGATTTATCAATCAGACTGAGTTGAATGAGTTATACACTTTAGGATTTGACAAAGCAGTAGAAACCTTTCTTGACGATGGAATTATTTCTAAGGAAGAAGAAGAGAAAATTTCTAACTATAAAAAATATTTCGACCTTGACCAGAACCTTCTTAATAAAAATGGTTCTTTTGAAAAAGTTGCAAAGGGACTAATACTCAAGGATATTTCTCAAGGGAAATTACCAGAGAATAGATTGAATATCTCGGGCAATTCTCCATTTCTATTAGACAAAGGAGAAACTCTCATTTGGATTTTTCAGACCGTAGAGTTTTATGAGCAGAGAAGTAAAACTACATTTGAAGGGAAAAGCCAAGGAATTAGCATTAAGATTGCAAAAGGAGTTTATTATCGAACTGGACAATTCAAAGGCAATCCAGTTACAACAACACAAATGACATTAATTGCGAATGGCATGTTTGCCCTGACAAATAAAAATATCTACTTTGCTTCTGCGTCAAAAAGTATTAAAATTCCTTATGCTAAACTAATTTCAATGACACAATATTCAGACGGCATTGGACTTCAAAAAGACGGAGCAAGTGCGAAACCGCAAATATTTAAAGGGTTGGACGGGTGGTTTACATATAATATAATATCGAACTTAAAAAATGTTTGATTCCCCTGCCTACAACAAAAATATTTGCAAAAGCAGGGCTTGACAATGTAACATCAGCTATGTGCAAGCATCAGCACCGGTTTCAACTCGACGTTCAATTTCCAGCTTTAGTTCATAACTTCAACAACATATTTTCAAATGAGCATCTGTACCGGGCTGGACAATCAATGAATTCCCTGCCTTCGCAAATACTCGAACGTTGTACGTCACCCTACTACACACAGCGCAACTGTTGACACATTCTGAAACCTTGCCGACGCTGCCCCACGCTATTTTTAGCACATTGCAAGGCGCACAAATCAACAGCACAAAAGCCAACCTTGCAAAGAGCTAAAAATGCCAACGAACAATCTGCCCACCGAGGACGCAATCATCATTTATGAGTCTTCCTATTTTTTTGTTACCGGTTACGACTTAAAAAATTCGAGACGAAGGTTGATTATTGATTGTATTGCACTTTGTAGGCAATTACCTGATTTGTTCTAAATGAAGGAACATACAGCGTTTTTGTTTTGCTGTTAAAGCTAATATCGTTGGACATAATTCCATTTGCACGGGTATCTAACAAAATCTGTTTTGTTCCATCTGCTTTAACATGGTAAAGGATGCCTCGATAGTTACTGATGATAAACTCATTTTCGGCAAGTATCACAATACCGTCAAGGCCACTTTCAAAACCGTCCGCAATGGTGGTGACCGATTTACTGGCATTCACTTTTAAAAAGCTGGTCGAAGTGACAACATACAAGTCGGTGCCAACCGTCAACAAACCGTTTGCACCGGGCAGGCTTTCGAGGTAAACGGCGGGCTTGTTGCCTTCAATCCGGTACACCTTACCGGCACGAGTATCGGTCACGTAGATTGTTCCTTTTGTATCTATTGCCAAGTCGTTCAACATGACAGCGCCTTCTACCGGAATGCGTTTTACCACCTTTGCGGTTTTAACGTCAACGACAGCCACCGCTGCTGTTTCTGCTGTATAAAGCAACCCGTTGTACAAAGCCGAGCCTTTATTGGATGAGAGCCCGGTTACCCAATCCTTCTGTATAATTCTTCCGGCGGTATCCATCCGGACGATGGCACCCGCATTCATGCTGGAGGCATACAGCGTGTTTGATGCCGAATCATAAAGAACGGACTCCGGCCCTTTCAGGGTAAGCGAATCGGACTCCCAAACCTTTTCCAAAGCAATCTTTTTCGTTAACCGGAGGGGCCTTGCAAGCCTTGAAAAGGTAAGTGACCCCATTTTCCAGCCGTCTTTTTCTTTCAGGTACACCTCTGTAACCATGAACGGATTGGCCACTTCATTTCCCCCCACCACAGCCACCAGGTCAATGTCGTTTAGCAAAATTGCCGTGTTGCCAATCAGGTTCACAGTCATCGAATAAACCTGCGCTTTCTTGTACCAAATGCTGCCACTTTTGATGACCGCCAGTTCCTGGTCTTTTCCCCAACTTCCACTCATGTGTACGAACATGGATTTTTCATGAAACAAGGTTGACAGGGGTTCCATCTTTTTATCGGCCATCCAGGCCCATTTGGCGTTTGACAGGTTGATGAGTTCCTGTTCTGCCTTAGTGTATTTCTTCTTTGAAGTGCTGTCCTGTGCTGATTGTGCAAAGGCGGATGGTACACTGGCCAGTAAAAGAAACAGCCCAACGAGAGATGATTTCATGTGTATCGATTCTTTTCGTTTAAAAATCGTTCTTTCCAAATTATTTTTTTAGGGGTGCTTCCACGCCGGAGAAAGCCAATACCGCATCCGGCAGGCGCTGCCCTTTGATTTCAATGGCTCTAACTGCTGCGTTTAACGCTGTCAGTTCATCGGCCGTAAATTTTATGGCGTGGGCACCGCTGTTCTGTTTCATGTGCGCCATACTGGTTGTTCCGGGTATGGGAACAATCCACGGCTTTTGTGCCATTAACCAGGCAAGGGCAATCTGTGCCGGAGCAGCCCCTTTGCGCTCCGCCCAAGTCTTTATCAAATCCACCAGCTTTAAATTTTGGGGCAAATTTTCCGGTGCGTATCTCGAGGTGCTTGCCCGTATGTCGCCGGGAGCAAATCTTGTGTTAGCATCTATCCATCCGGTCAGCAATTGGCAAGCGAGCGGCCACCAGGGAACAAAGCCAATGCCTAACTCTTCGCATAGCGGCATCACCTCCTTCTCCGGCCCCCGCCAAATCATCGAGTATTCGTTTTGTATGGCTGTCAGCGGCAGAGTGGCATGAGCCCGCCGAATTGTTTGCAGCCCCGGCTCGGATAATCCCCAATGCAACACCTTGCCTGCATCTATCAGGTCTTTTACGGCACCGGCAACGTCCTCAATCGGAACGTCAGGGTCAACCCGGTGCTGATACAGCAAATCAATACGGTCGGTACGGAGCCGTTTGAGTGAACCCTCAACGGCAAGCTTGATGTGCGCAGGCTTGCTATTGAGCCCGGGAAGCCGCCTTCCGGTTTCGAGGTCAATGTTCCAGCCAAATTTGGAAGTAATTACCACTTTGTCCCGAAAGGATTGAATGGCCTCACCCAGTATCCGTTCGTTTTCGTGCGGGCCGTAGGCTTCGGCACAATCAAAAAACGTGATGCCTTGGTCGTAAGCAGCCCGTAGAATTTCTATCATTTCCTGACGGTAGGGCACAAGCGTATTGTATTGGCGATGCATGTTCTGCACGCCCATTCCAATGCTGGAAACTTCGAGCTTCCCAAGCTTGCGTTTGTCCGAAAGCTTCGCCGGTTGATTGCCAGACATACCAGTTTGGCTGGTTGCTGGCACAGAACAAGCGGTGGGCAGCAAGGCCCCACCTGCAAGCACTAAGCCGGTTTTGAAAAGGTCACGGCGGTTGAAACCGGTTGCTTTTTGATTTGTATTATCCATGTAGGTTTCCTTAATGAGATTTATGATACCTGGTAAAGTTCAATCAATAGCCTAATTGCTATTGCGCAAAGGTTACCTTAATTATCCTGACCACTTGTATACAGATTACGGTTTTACATACCATTATTGCTGATTGGGGAATGCGCATCAATGAAAGGCTCAGGAAAACAGTAGTTTTAAACTTTGAAAATGGAATTTTATGGAAAACATAAGACGGTTCGAGACAATTAATGATTATAACATCTTCAACCAAAAAGAAACGTTGCATCCGCTGGTAAGCGTTATCGATATGTCGAAGGCGGCGCCAAGGCAAGCCTCCAATATGTACTTTGGCTTTTACACTGTTTTCTTAAAAGATGTGAAATGTGGTGACCTGCGATACGGCAGAGCAATGTATGATTACCAAGAAGGGACGCTGGTCTTTATTGCGCCGGGTCAGGTTGTTACTGTTGACAGCAATGGCGAAACCTACCAACCCAAAGGGCATGCATTGGTTTTTCATCCTGACTTAATATACGGCACTTCTCTTGGCCGGCATATACAGGATTATACGTTCTTTTCCTATCAATCAAATGAAGCACTGCACTTGTCAGAGCGGGAAAGAAAAATTGTGTTGGATTGTTTTTCCAAGATAGAATACGAACTGGAGCATTCCGTTGACAAGCACAGCAAACGGTTGATTGTTTCCAATATCGAAATGTTGTTAAATTATTGCATCCGGTTTTACGACCGCCAGTTCATTACTCGTGATAATGTGCACAAAGGAATATTGGAAAGATTTGAGCAGTTGTTGACCGTGTATTATCAGTCCGATAAGCCACAAACGATTGGTTTGCCTTCCGTTGCCTATTTTGCAAGGGAACTGAATTTATCAGCAAGTTATTTTGGCGACCTGATAAAAAGGGAAACGGGCAAAACAGCCCAAGAGTATATACAAACAAAGGTGATTGACGTAGCGAAAGAAAAGGTGTTTGACAAAAGCAAATCACTTAGCGAAATAGCGTATGAGCTTGGGTTTAGGTATCCGCAGCACTTTACCCGGCTGTTTAAGCAAAAGGTTGGTCAATCACCGAATGAATATCGGGGTTCATCAAATTAGCCGACGCACCAAGTCAGGCTCTTTTGCAAGGCGCACAAAGCCGACACACATAAGCTAACCTTGCAAAAGAGCCTGCCTTGTTCCGACGCTTCCGGGACACACCCTGCCACGGTAGACACAGACTAAAAATTTGAAGTGACAAGACAAAGGGCGAACATACAACAAAAGGTTTGCCGCAAGTCTGGCGGACGTAATAACAATCGGCTGTTGTACTACTATCATCTAATATCGGGCTTGACCGAATTCTATTTGGCTTTTAGTTGTTAACTTCAACTTTAGTATTTCAATCGGCTTCAGTTGCCAGGCGGACAGCTATAAAATACCAGCCCTGCGGCAAGCCTCGAACGTTGTAAGCAACCCTATTGCAACACTCTAATAATCTGGAGCGACAAAAGGGAACAAATTCAACGGACATGAAAACGCAAAATCATCAACTGCTACGAGAACATAGTCCACCACAAACAATAAAATATTATTCGAAAATCAAATCAAACGTTATGAAACTTATTTATTTTTTTATTGTTGCGATTTTGCTGTCTTTTTCATGCCGCAAAAATTCACCTGAATTTTTTAGTGGTAATGTAGACCGAGGAATCAACGGATGTTCAGGAAGTACAGGATTTGTTTATATTATAAAGTATTCAGATCAAAATAACAGAGAAGACAGCTTATCTACACTGACTCTGCCCACTCAATTTAAATTGTCAGGAACAAAAATTAAGTTTCAAATGAGAGATTTAAACAACACAGATGAAATAATGTTTTGTAACGCTATGATTACGCCACCGAAACAAAAAGTTATTTATAACGTAAAATCACAGTAACATGAGACAAAAATTATTTGCTCTTGTCGTAATATCATTTCTGCTTTGCATTCATAGTAATGCGCAAAAATATTTTTATTCAAGGAACACAAAAGTCTTTCTTTCAGAAGACACGACTACAATAATAATAAAAGGAACACAAAAAGCATCTTATAATCGAATAGCAACTCTTCTCCATGATAAACTTATACTCTTTGATACGACAGCATTAAAAGATTTGGCACTAATAAAATTCAATACACCTTTGGTAAAATATCAGAATTTAAACTTACTTAAATCAGATACGGGCATTCTTTATATTTCAAACCTTTTGAAAGGGGGGAATGTTCCATACATCACAACAGGTGAAATTTTGTTATTACCAAAAGAAGGCGCAAATGTATCTGCATTACTGAGCAGCCTGAATTTAGCAACTAAAATTCAATCATCTGGTAAAGCCTTTGATATAACAGTATTGAAAATTGTAGAAGGAGAAGATGTTTTTGCAATTGCAAACAAAATTTATGAAAGTGGGCAGGTAAAGTGGTGTCATCCAAACTTTTTTGTACCTATAGAACATTCTACAAATGACCCTTTGTATGCACAACAATTTTATTTAAAAAACACAGGACAAGGTGGAGGTACTGCGGGCATTGATATTAACGTGGAACCAGCATGGAATATAACCAAAGGCAGTTCCTCAATTAAGGTTGCCGTCATTGATGACGGTGTTGAAGACATATCAGGAAGGGTGTTGAATGGTCATACTCCAAGAGACCCAACTGGAAATGGACATCCAACAAATGCAGCAGGTATTGGACATGGCGAGGCATGTGCAGGTATTATTGCAGCAACTCAAGACAATAGTATTGGCATTGCGGGCATAGCACCTAATTGTATGATTGTTCCTGTAAACATTTTTTATGGCGGTGAAACTACATTAGATATTGCAAACGCTATTAATTGGGCTTGGAACCAAGGTCAGGCTGATGTATTAAGTTCAACTTTCGGCAGCAGTTTCGGCTGGACGTTCACTAATCGGCTTTTGTAATAACCATTGCAACATATCTTTATTCATCTGCAGTTCCCGGCTGACGAATATAAAATCCCGGCACAGCAGCAAGCCGTTTTCCGTAAGCTGCGATATTCGGTGGACATCCCCTAACAGTTTCTGGAAAATTTTAAGTTTCACTTTCGGACAACTTTTTGTATCTTCGCTTTGTGGACAAAAAACAAAAGAAACGAACCATTATTTTTTACAAGAAATACTTTGAGGACTTCTTTGTAAAGCAGCGTGACAAGGTAAAGGAGAAAATCGTTTGGACGTTTGACCTGATTGAAGAAATAGATAAAGTACCTGAAACTTATCTTAAACACATAGAGGGTACCGATGGGCTTTACGAAATTCGTGTTCAGTCAGGCAACGACATTTTTCGCATCTTTTGCTTTTTTGACCAGGGACAACTTGTGGTGCTTGCTAACGGTTTTCAAAAGAAAACACAAAAGACACCGAAACAAGAAATTGATAAAGCACTTAAAATTAAAAAAGAGTATGAAAGCGAAAAAAAGTAACATCATCACACTTGACCAGTTCAAGGACAAACATTATGGCAAACGTGGGACAGCAAAACGTGAACAATTGGAAGCTGGTTATGAAAACTTTAAAATCGGCGTTTTGCTACATGAAGCAAGACTTGAAAAAGGTTTGACACAGGAAGAACTTGCTGAAAAGGTCGGGACAACAAAATCATACATTTCAAAAATTGAAAACGACGTGAAGGAAGTTCGCATCTCAACGTTGCAAAAAATTGTAGAAGTTGGGTTAGGTGGACAAGTACAATTATCCATCAAACTCTGAAGAATAAAACCGCAGCTAACAGTGCATTTGCAATAGCATGGCTGGACATTGGAGCAATCGGCGGCAAATCATTTTTTAGCTTTAGTTTCGGCAGGCATTACGCTGTTGAGCATTAGTTCATACCTTCAACTTCAGTTTTACAATTAAGCATTTGTTCCCGGCTGACAGTTCGCTATTGCCATGCCATCGCAAATGCCTTAACGTTGTAGGCAAGCGGTCAGACCGTTCACAGTTGACGTTGCCTACCTGTTTTTTAAATTTCCTTCATTGTTGGGTGACAAGACAAACTAAATGCTTATGGATAATTATCCACAATATGCCAGATATGTTTATGATGCGGCACATAGACGTGGACTTCTGATTGATAGAACAGTAATCTTAGAGCGTCAAATGGATGAATATATTTCTCATCGCTTTTGCAGTGACGAAGATGCTCGCATTGACCTTTTATCATTGATTATTTCTTCAAGAAGAATGACAGCAAAAGACAAAGTGGAGGTTTTGTTGGCTTTGTTAAAGAAACACGACGCCGAGTTTTACAAAACACATACTGGTATCAAAACAACCTTTGAGACTATTCTTGCTACACGCAATATGTATGCTCACCAAATGCTCGACACCAGAACTGAAACGGTAAATGCGTATGACGGGAACATTATCACTTTTCTTAACTTATCAAACCCAAACGACTTTGTTACTCATTCGAAAAAAGAGCTTGAAGAAGTTATGGAGAAAATAACTAAGCTAACCAATCTTCTAAATATGCTAAATCAAAGCAGGAAACAACAATAGTCTTCCCCTCTGGACTTGCCAGACATAGTAAATCTATGATACAAGGGGAAGAGACTCGAAGTTTACAAGACGTTTTAACCAAATATCGAACTTGCGTCTAATATTGGATATTTATAGACCAAATTTATGAAATATTCTTATTACATAGACAATGGCTATGAGCCTATCTTCCGACAAATCAAAGAGCTTTTCGGTTCGGTCTGACCAAACGCCATGCCTACAACAGGGTCTTGTTGCTATTGGCATTTGATTATTGAATTGAGTTGCTTAAATTTATGCCAACAGCAACAAGACCCGGAACGTTGGCGGTCATTCCCCATTTTCCGAAACAAAAATAATTTCTGGTGCTAACGGGAATTCACGGTTTGGATTTTCCTCAATAATTTTAAAGCGACTCTTTGCAAGACCCTTTTAAGCATTGGTGCATCAAAGCCCGTGCGTCATTCTGGTTGGAATGTAAAATCCCGGTGTACTAAGCACCGGGATGTGATAATTTCAGTGGTGCCCCCTTGTGGAGAGCCCGTTCAGAATAATTACAAGTCAAAGCTACATTCCCTTAGAGTCATTTTAAAATATTTTATTATGACAAACAAAAAACTGAAGATGGATATTATCCATCCGCACGCTGCCGGTATTGATATCGGCAGCCGTTCTCATTTTGTAGCGGTAGGCCAGGATGAAAATGATGTCAAAGAATTTGGCGTTTATGCCGATGACCTCACTCAAATCTGCTTACATCTAAAACAACACTACATTACCTCTGTTGCTATGGAAAGTACCGGAAGCTACTGGCAAAACCTCTACGTGGAATTAATCAAACACGGCTTTGAAGTAGTGCTTTGCAATGGTAAATTCACCCGAAACATCAAAGGCAAAAAGAGCGATGTAAAAGATGCCCGCTGGATACAAAAACTCCATAGCATTGGACTGCTCAGCGGCAGTTTTTTGCCCGACGAAACTACCGAAGTATTAAGAACCTACTGCCGGCAGCGGCAGAACTGGCAGGACTTATCAGTAGAAGCTACCCATAAAATGCAAAAGTATTTAAAGCTCCTTAACTTCAGGCTTGATGTCGTCGTTCGGGATGTATGCGGCCTTACCGGGTTAAAAATTATTGAAGATATATGCAAAGGAAACCTGGATGCTGCTTCGCTTGCCAAACACCGCCACTTTAATTGCCGCAAAAGTGAAGAGGAAATTACAAAAGCGCTAAAAGGAAATAACCGGCAGGACTATTTATTCGGGCTACGCCAGGAATACGATGCCTACCTGTTTATCCAAAATAAAATGCTTGAATGCGAAAAGCAAATCAGCAGCTTTCTCCAACAACAAATCAACAGCAGCCCGAAAAAGAAAAAACTTCAGGCCCCGGAAAAGAAACATAAGCGGCTCAACAAAAATGCTATTACCGGTATTGACCTTAACCAGGCAGCCTGTCAATATTTTGAAGGAGTGGACTTATTCACAATAGAAGGGCTTGGGCATGCTACTGTACTAAGCATCATCAGCGAAGTGGGACCGGATGGCTTTACTAAATTTGAAACAGCCAAACATTTTACTTCCTGGCTCAGGTTGGCTCCCAACAATAAAGTAAGCGGGGGCAAGCTACTCAGCACCAAAACTCCCAAAGGAAGCAACCGGTTAAAAATAGCATTGCGTAATGCTGCCAATGCTATCGGAAATTTAAAAGACACACATCTGTCTAACTTTTTTAAAAGAGTTTGTTACCGAAAAGGCAGAACCGTAGCCGTCAGCGCCACAGCCAGAAAGCTGGCTGTCATCATCTGGAATATGGTAGTCAAAAAAATTCCTTATCAGCCACCCACACATTATCTTTTCCTCGATGAAAAAAGAAAGCTCGGCCTGGTTAAACGCATTCGAAAACAAATAGATAAATTTGGACTGACTAATGATGACCTGGGGCTTTTAACAACTTAAACGATTTCTACGTTAGTCAGAATTTTTCGTGACACCCTAAAAATACTAAGATTTTTGGCATTCGGGGACAAAGGCTTTATATTTGTACAAACAGGACAATATTATGGAGATAAGAACAGATTTATTCTTAGGCGACAGCAAAACGATGCTCAAAAAACTTCCTGACAACTCTGTTGATCTCATCGTGACATCTCCCCCATACGCAGACCAGCGTAAAGGAACATATGGCGGCATCCATCCTGACAAATACGTTGAATGGTTTCTTCCAATAACAAAGGAACTTCTTAGGGTTTTAAAACCGACTGGAACTTTTATCCTGAATATAAAAGAAAAGGTTGTTGAAGGTGAACGCAGCACCTATGTAATAGAATTAATTCTTGAAATGCGTAAACAAGGTTGGCTATGGACAGAGGAATTTATTTGGCACAAAAAGAACTGTTACCCTGGCAAATGGCCTAATCGTTTTCGTGACGCATGGGAAAGGCTTCTTCAATTTAACAAGGATAAGAAGTTCAAAATGTATCAAGAAGAAGTAATGGTTCCAATGGGCGATTGGGCTAAATCAAGGCTTAAAAATCTAAGCGACACAGATAAAATAAGAGACAACTCAAAAGTTGGTAGCGGTTTCGGTAAAAACATTTCAAACTGGTTGACAAGAGAAAAAGCGTTTCCAACAAACGTTTTACATTTAGCGACTGAGTGCAGCAATAAAAATCATAGTGCTGCTTTTCCTGAAGAACTTCCTGAATGGTTTATGAAACTGTTTACAAAAGAAAAAGATACAGTTCTTGACCCATTTATGGGTTCAGGAACAACGGTATTGGTTGCAAACAGAATGAAACGACACTCAATTGGTATTGACATCGTTCCTGAATACTATGACATGGTTAAAGAACAAGTTAAGCCAGTGGAATTATATTTATTAGAGCCGACAGTAAAATATGAAACAGCTAAATCTAAAAGACGTTACGCAGTACGTTGAAGAAAACATTGGAACCTTTCACCAAAAAAGAATTGCCGGACTGAATGATTTGAAGTTGAAGAAGGTCTTGGGAAAGAAAAATCCTTATCTCTTCAAAGCAAAATACATTCTCACGGCGCAGGATATTATAAAAAGTTTGACCGATGCTTTTATTTCATCACAGGAAGAAACAATTTTCGGTGATTGGCTTGAAGGACTTGCGATTTTTATCAATGGTAAAGTATATGATGGTCGCAAGTCTGGCATTCCCGGCATAGACTTAGAGTTTGATAAAGATGGCATTCGCTACATTGTAACAATAAAATCCGGCCCAAATTGGGGCAACAGTTCACAAATAGGCAAAATGCGGGCAGACTTCAAAACTGCACAGAAAACACTTCGTACAAGTAATTCACAACTGAACATTACAGCAGTAAACGGTTGCTGTTACGGCAGGGACAACAATCCAGATAAAGGCGACTATTTCAAATATTGTGGTCAAAAATTTTGGGAGTTTGTATCAGGCGACACAGACCTTTACACAAAAATCATTGAGCCATTAGGTCATCAAGCTAAAGAACGGAATGACGACTTCATCCAATCATATTCGCAAATGATAAACAAATTTACAAAGGAATTTGCGGACACTTTTTGCATGGACAACGGTTCAATAGATTGGGATAAACTTGTACGCTTTAATTCAGCGACCTTTGCTCCGAAAAAATAAAACGGCGTGCAACAAAAGGTTTGGCAAAAAACTGGCTGACGGAGCGCAACTTCAACTGTATGTTCTCTATTCAGCAGCAGTTATCGGCTGGACTCTATAAATTTGGCGGCATCAATAACAATGAACTTTTAATTATAAATTTAGCAGCGGTTCGGGCTGGACGAATTTCAAATACCAGTTCTTCGCCAATCCCTGAACGTTGGCTGCAAGGCTAAAGCGACCAGTATGAAAATTTGTAAACTCTGCGGACTTCCCAAAGTATTAATAAAAAAATCGCATATCATTCCTGACTTTATGTACAAGGGAATGTTTGACGAAAACCATAAACTTGTTCTACAACCGTTTAGACAGGGGACTGTTGAAAATTGGGAAATTAAAAAACCTTCAGACGGAGAATACGAAGGTGGGTTACTGTGCGACGAATGTGATAATGCTCTTTTAGGTCACTACTATGAAGATTATGCAAGTCGTGCAATGTATGGAGGACAACTTTTAGCAAGTGAATGCCCGACATTTCAAAAGTGTATTAGCCAGCATGGAATTGGGTTTATTAAATGTGAGCGACTAAACTACCATAAATACAAACTGTTTCTTTTATCAATACTTTGGCGAGCAAGTATTTCGACAAGACCTTTTTTTAGTGAAATCAAGTTAGACCCAATTCATGAAGAAGAAATACGGAAAATGATTTTAACCAAAGATGGAGGCGATGTATCAAAATACCCTATTTTCATTTTATCTTATTCCAATAATTTAAACTTGCCTAAACAACTAATAGCACAACCAAGACAAATAGCGACGACCGATGAATTACAAACGTATTCTTTCATGATAAATGGATATTTTTATTTCTTTTATCTTAACAAATCGGAAACTGTATTGCCACATTATGTAACTGCTGAAACTATTAAGCCAAACAACGAACTTAATGTAATAATTATTCCAGAGGATAAAGGGACTAATTTTATTTTTGGACAGTTCGGAATAAAGCCCTGACAGCCAACAAAAGGTTTGGCAATATGGCTGCTTGACGTTGTAAACATCAACAGCAGTTCGCTATTCAACTTCTGTTCGGGCTCGACGAATATCGCCTAGCAACAGAATAAAACATCAACACCTTATCTTTGTTCAGCACCAGTTCCCAGCTTGACAGAACGCTATTTCAGCCACATCGCCAATGCCTAAACGTTAGCTGTAACTTTATGGCGACAAACAAACTAAAGCTTTGTGTTTTTTGCGACAATCAATTAACTAAAGAAAACCGTAGCAGGGAACATATCATCCCACAATGGCTATTAGATTTTTTAGAGATAAGAGAAGAGGCAATACAGCCAACACACTTTTCAAGTCAAGGTCACACTAATTCAACAAGACATCACACTCTTGACAATCTTTTAGCGGGACAAATTTGTGAGAAGTGTAACAACGGTTGGATGAGCCGTCTAGAACAAGAAGCAATACCTATTCTAAAATCTCTAATCGCAGGTGATCGAGTTGTCGTAGACCTCAACGATACCGAACGACAAATAATTGGTAGATGCACAGCAAAAACTGCATTAACCTTAAACTCAGCATCGAATTATTTAAAAAACATCCCATCTGACCATTATAAATATACAATGACAACTGCAGGCAGTTTGCCAAGTGGAGTTTTTTCATTTGCTCAACAACATCATGGGACAAGACCCTTTTATTGGATTCAATCACCCACTTGGATATTAAATGGAAACTCAGATTCCTTATCGGTATTAGGGGAAAGATTAAAAGACAAGTCTTATAAAATTGCATTTCAATTCGGAAAACTCATGCTATTAATTGGATATATTCCATTGGACAATATTTTTCCTGTTCTATGCAGAGGAATACATATTCCTTTGATTCCAAAAACAGGCAAGTGTGGATGGTATGACATAAAAGAATTCCCCTGGCATGATAGTGAAAAAGCACTAATGGAATTTCACTTTGGCCTTCAAGCAACACTTATGGAATAACAAAAGCTACAGCTAACAAGTGCATTTGTGCCATTGGGGCTCGACAAACTACGTTCGTCATCGCCCCGTTCGCTGCTCAGCTTCAGTTCCGGCTTGACGGAACCTAGTAGTCCTAAATATCAGATTGCTGGTAATGAATTTTCTCAATTTGGACTTTCAGGAAAATCATTTTCTAGTATTTTAGATAGTGTTGGAAAGTGGCATAATGACTACCAAGATTATTTATTAACAGCAATTGTTTCCCAAAAACAAAGTCTTGAAGATACTATTAAATTGAAGCAATTCATTAAAATTAAATCTTCAGAATTCTTTTATAAAAAAGGTATCAATTCAAATATGAATTTATATACAAATGGTTTTAATTATATGCCTATTGAAATAAGTTTTAATAAATCAAAATATTCAATAGAAGGAAATGAAATTTTAGAAAAATTAAAGAGTTTACTTATAAATTATAATAATATAGACGCTACTGATTTCTTTTACGATTTAAAAAAATTAAAAACAAGCGCATTGTAGTTAAAAAATACTAATGAAAAAATGACTGTTGGCATTTCAGTTTCGATAGCTATAAGCTCATTTACTTATTGGAAAGCTAATGCTGAAAAGTGGCAATCTATTTTAAAATCAGAAAATTTAGACAGAACTACCAATATCCATAATTTTAATACATTTTCGGTAAGCGTAAACAGTGCTGGTTGTCGTATAGGTCTTGGACAACTTGGTGCTGCAGATGTGGGAGGTGCAATTAGTGGTGCAATTGATGGAGCCGCCCTTGGACCAGGTGGTGCATTAGCTGGTGGTGTACTTGGTTCATCAGGAGCTTCCTTAGGCAACTTAGCAGGGCAAGTCATGGGCTGTTTATTTAGCTGGTGGTAAAATTAATTTACAACTTAAAATATTATAATAACATGAACAAACTTATTCATTCAATAAAAAATAAAAAGAAGATATTTTTAGTTTTATTTATAATTACATTTTTTTTGACAATTGTTTATAATAAATTATTTAAAAATAGTTCAAGGCCATTTGATATCTTTTTTTTCTTTTTTATTCCATTGTGTGCTCTGTCATTTATTTATATTATACTTAAAAAAAATAGACAAGACAAATAATTAATCTGAATATCTTAAATGAGGATTAATGTTTCTTATTCATCCTCATTGAATCAGAATAATTCTGCCAACAAAAGGCTTGGCTATATGTCGGCGGACGATAACACAATGGCTCGGCTGTAGTTATCTATCATCTGTAGTTACAACAGACGACATCCTATTGGGCTGTGGTTTGTATATTAATCTTTCGTATTTCTATTCTGCTTTTGTTCCCGACTGACAGTTTTCAAATTCCGCCACATCGCCAATGCCCGAACGTTGTAGGTAACCCTAAAAGACATGTTCAAAAAATGTTAGCGTAATAATATTAAATGCAATAAACAAACTAAATGATTACTTATGAACTTTAAAACAAATTCTCAATATGTTTGCAACACTTTACAAGGCACACATAGCAACATTCAAATGCTAACCTTATAAAGAGTTGCAAACGCAACTTTACTCAACTAATTAAACAATATCTTTAACTTTTAAAATTCATGATTTATGAAAAAAATCAACACACTAATTGCAAGCAGTAGCAATGTTCTCTCAATTGGATTACTAATTTTTATCTTCTTTTTTACAAGTTGCAAAAAAGATTTTAATTCTTCTATTTCTGCTAATGGAAGTGACGGAATACATCCCTTCCCATTAAATTGGGAAACAGCTGATTATATGCCAACGCCTTTTGGTACAACTATTTTAGTGCCTTGGGCAAATGGTTCAGTAAAAGGATTTTCTCCTGATATTTGGTATGATTATAAAAGTAGTGATGGTTGGACATTAGTATATAATGTTTTTAATACAACTTCTTTACCTGCCAATCCTTGGTTTGCATTGTATAATCAGTATAGAGGATTGTTACGGATTTATGTTTATGTAACGGATAATGGTTTCGTTGCATCTGATTATTTAACAAGTGGTCTGAATTTAGCACCCAACTCCATTTCTTCTTCTATGCTAAATTATATAGGGCAAGATGTAGTTGATGTAACAAAAAATCAAACTTCAATCTCAAAAATCGAGCCTACTCAATTGGCTACGGGCACATGGTATGCATCTCAATATGAAATTGCCTATGACCCTAATATTGCAACAAGCACATACCAGCAATTAGGATTAAATTGGACTTTGAAGTGGACAAGTGTATCAAGTATATCTCTAGGAGGCACACAACAAGGAACAATTAATGGTACGATATCAACACCTACTCCTAGCTTTGATATATCAGGGCTCCTCACACAAGGAGTATTAGAGGCAACAGGGTTGACTATCTTTAGCAACAATGCTGGAGGTGATAAAACGAATTATACACAAAATACATTAGGATTGCCTGGTAACATATTCAAGTCAATTCAAGACGGATTGCAAAGCGGATTATCTGGTGTCGTGAAAAATATTTTCAATGGAATATTTGGTGGAAGTAGTTCTAATACACAAGAAGTAAATTTAACAATGAATACAAAAATTCAATTAACTGGTAATTCAACTCAAAGTGGAGCTTTTATACCGGATCCTGGTTTAGGTATAGGTATTCCTGGTATTTCAAATAGTCAGTCTGCTAGTGGTTACATTCCTGGTTATAATCAACCAATGGGTGTATTTAACTTGGCAGCAAAACCAACGGTTAATGTTCATACAACAAAAACGCAGATAACAAAAGATGGGGGTATTTATTATCAATACGAAAATCTATATACAATAAATGCGGCTTCATTAAACTATTTGTGGAATTCTGCGGTTATAAATTCCTCATCAACAGGTGCTGCAATTACAAATTTAACAACCGAAGTTGTTCTTTTGGACCCTGATTTATCTACATTCCCATATCAACCTTTAATTGGGGGACAAGAAGAAACGATTGGCACTCATACAGCAATAACTGGTTCTCAGGTCGGTACAACTTATATTGTTGCGAGGGTGCAGCCGATTAACACGAATGTAGCTATAAGAATTAAATTTAATGTTGTGCCAAATAATGGAGCTCCTCCATCAACCATTGTAAAAACTTTTTTGGCTAATCTCGTAAATAATTAAAATATACTTGTATGAAACAAATTAAATTCTTATTCATCTTATTTTTATTATTTCTTTCTTTTTCATGTACAAAGCAAACTATTGTACAACAAACCTCTGCCGACGAAATAACAATAGAATTACAAAAAGTCATTAAGAATAATAATATAAATAGAATAATTGCATGGACAGATAATGGAGGATTTCCAACAAATATTTCACCCACTTCAGGTACAACATGGTCCTTTTCAAATGGATTTATTTCAATTCAAGACCAATTACAAACTTTTAATTTATTATATTTAGATTATTATAATGTTGCGAAAGTAATGGTAAACGACGGCACTAATCCTGTTGCACTCATTTTGCATTTTAAGAATTAGTAAATCTGTAAATTCGCTTTCAAATGAGTATAAGTAAAAAGTGCATTCTTTCATTTATTTTGAGCATAGGAGCTATTTTTTCCTATGCTCAAAGTAATATTTTGTCTAATAATGACTCTATAAAAAATTGCTATGTCTCTAAGAATAATGATACTATTATTTTAAGCAAGAATAAAATTATTACAGTAGGTTCAATACTGTATATCGGCAAAGGTTCGGATACTTTATATGGATGGTATAATCATATAAGTTTTAAAAGCCCGTTTAACTGGTCTTTGTGGTTATTCAGAGATGCCGAATTAGAAAGCTACAAAAATAATTATCCTTATGATGCTTCAGTCTCAAGAGAACATGATAAATTATTAGGCTATATACACAAAGGTGATAGTGTGATGGTAAAAAAAATAAAAGTGAGAAAGACAAAAAAATATGGTATTTGGTATATTTTAACTTTAAAAGATTACAAGTTTCCCAAAACAAAATATCAATGTTTTTTATTGGAAGCACTTAATTCACATGAAATATTTATTACACAAAAATTGTAGAATAATATTTGCATTCTCTTTGTTGAGCCTCTATTATAAAGGTATTTCACAATTTAGTACAGGCTTATCGGCAGCTTATTCTAACAACCATTTAAACACCAACATTTCTAATCGTTCTTATACTCAAAATAAAAACGGCAATAGTTGGGGTATAAGTTTCCCGTTAAATTACAAGTGCAGTAATAAAATAAATTTTCAAACAGAAATTGATTTTTTGAATAAAGATTATTCATTTATTCGCACAGGTAATTATGCAGGTATTTATACAAGGTATAACAATATTTATTTGCAGTGGCCGTTCATTTTTCAATATAAAATATTTCAAAAAAGTAAATGGCAAATTTTTGCCGATGTAGGTTTGTATGCTTCATATTGGGCATTTGGAAAAATAAAAGGTGTACTCCCTAATGTTTTTAACAGCTACGATAGCATAAACACATTAGGACAGATTACGCATTATTTAACTTATACAGGTTACTCACAAAATTATCAATTCAATCAAGAAAAAGATAATCGTTTTGAGTTTGGAGCATCGGCAGGTTTATCATCATCATATCAGTTTAATCAAAAATATTCCTTAGTTATCAATGCAATATATTATCAGTCCCTAACTTCACAGCAAAAAAAATATAGTATTAATCAAACTATGCAATACAATCAAACCATCTTTATTTCAATAGGCTGTATGTTTCATTTGCATGTGTAATACTTTCAAAGTAATGTCATTATCATTTTTAAAATATTGGTTCGCATTTTTAGTTTCTTGCTCACTTATTTGTAATATTTCGTGCAAAAAAATCTCTCCACCTTTTGCCGATACCACCCCAAAAACTTTCAGTGATGTATTTGAGCAATATTGGAACAAGATGAATGTTAATTATGTTTATTGGGATGTTGATACAACCAACTGGGATAATATTTATAAAAAATACAAACCTTTATTTGCAAAATTAGATTTGAATAATGTTGCCGATATTAAAAAAAGTGTTTCTTATTTTAAAGAAATGACAAGCACTTTAATTGATGCTCATTATTATATTTCATTTACTCAAAACAGTATTATTGATTCGTTTGCATATCCTGCTTATGATAGAAAAAAGATGAGCCAAACCTTTCATAATCCCTATTCTTTTTATAGTGTAGATACTAATTACTTAGATGCTAATTTTCAGTTAGGCATTGATTATAATTTTTCTTTTGCTGGTCAGCCATTGGCTGTTTTATACGGTACGATAAATAATTCAATCTTATATTTTTCTTGCAATGATTTTTCTTTATCAAAGGCTTATAATTCAACAACAGCAAATAAAATACAACCTGTTTTAAATTCATTTTTTAATACTCTAAATAATTTTCCCATTAATATTAAAGGTTTAATAATTGATGTGAGAAGTAATTATGGTGGTGATTTAAGTGATTTGAATTTTTTAGCGGGTAGGTTTATTGATAAACCTTTATTATTTGGGTACACACAATATAAAATTGGGAATGGAAAATTAGATTATTCGGCATGGATTCCATCATATGTTAATCCTCAAGCTAATTCAAAAGCTCTAATAGTTCCTATTATAATTTTAGCAGATAATGTTTCAGCATCTTTATCTGAAGCAGTTGTAATGGCTATTAAAGCAATGTCCAATTCAACTTTTGTAGGCGAAACTACATTTGGAGCTACGGGTCCAATCATAAGTGACAATAATGTTTATAATGACGGAAGTTTTACTGTTCCCAATTTCATGAACGTACAAACATCATTGGCAAAGTTTAAATATATAGATGGAAAGATTTATGAAGGAACAGGGTTCTCACCTGATGTGTTTGTACCTTTTAACCTTTCTGCATTACAAAATAACATTGACCTTCAACTTGAAAAGGCAATTACTTTATTTAAGTAGCTTTTAATTGCTCAAAAAATGTTTTACATTTACATCAGCATTTGCATAATATCCCTTTTGAATTTTTTTACAATCTTTTTTTAATCATCAAAATTCAGAATTATGCCAAGTACAGCAGAAACAGGGCACGCTAAAAACGTAGCCAACTTTGAAACTTTAATTTCATTTTGCATCGGTTATGGTGCAGCTTACAATCCGTCGAGAGACAGTTTAAAAATCGCTAATTTGCACAATCCCAGCTTACCACAGCCAAAGCAGCCCTTGCTGATTGCAAAACCAAAGAAACTGCCTTCGACAATGCTACTGACATTGGTAGAACATTTTAACGGATTGATTGAATTGGTAAGTTCTCATACCGAATACAATCCCAATGAAGAGGAACTTAAAGTGACGGCTTTACAAACTTTACTGACACAACTTAAAGCCGACAATATAAGCGTAATTAACACCCATACCGATTGGAGTAACAGCCGTCTCACCAGAGACAATGTTCTTTATGCCGATACAACAGGCTTGGTAGACACAGCTTTGAACGTAAAAGGTTATGTAAAATCATTATTCGGTGCAACAAGCCCTCAATTTGCACAAGTAAAAGGAATAGAGTTTAAAAGAGGAAAAAACTAAAGTAAAATGACACATGGTTTTAAAGACACAGTAGAGCTAATTGCCATAATTGTTAGGCAATAGACACATTTTGCAGGCAGATAATACAAAATTATCACCCGCTTTTTCAAAATTGTTGTCCGCATTGACAAATGCTACAGATGGCGATTATATAATTAATTCAAGTTTCCTATTTTAAACGATTGCTTTTACTTGAAAAGCTAAAACGAATAGTAATATTTTAAGTAAGAATCCATCTTTAGTGACTGCGTGAATAGAATGGGGTGTCATTTCTACAATTTCACTAATAGTGGTTTCTATACGTTTTCTCATTGCATTTTTAATAAAAGCATGATAAGGTTTATCTGGTTTTTTACTGTTTGATTTTCTGCATATTTTTAACTCTATCAGCTCAGTTTCTTTATATAATTCTTCTAATTCATATGCTGTATAGGCACTGTCTCCAAATAAAGAGCTCTCTGGCGGCAGATCCATAAACATTTTCTGCAAGGCTTCTACATCATGTTCGCTACCAGGTGAAAAACAAATTTCAACCGGTATACCATTTTTGGTTGTAATCAACTGTACCTTTACCCCATAAAAATATTCCCTTTTACTGGCATTGAAGCCTCTCCACTGTTCTCCTGTTAATAATTTGCTCCTGTTAATACGTATGTTATGGCAGACTTTTAATGGAAACGAATCAATGATATATTCCAACTCTGCACACAAATATTTGAACATTCTGCCAATGTGTAAAAACAACCACATCAACAGCGAGGCAACCTTATGCAACCGTTTGTTAAAACCACTCTTGCCAATCATACCAGGTATCATAGCATGTGTGCGCATATAATTAATAGCATGAAACTGGTTTCCTTTAAAATAAAGAGCTGACACTATTGCCGTGCTTATGATCTCGCTATCACTAACTTTTCGTTCCTTGTGTTCATGATGATGGATGCCTTTCAATATATCATCCACTAAACAGTAAATTCCAATAACTTTGTCCTGAAGCATTTGAGTAGAAGTTTTGTTTTCGCAACTCAAAATTATTCCTATTTCAAATGCTTCTATTTTAGGAAACTTGGGTTAATTAGTTTCTGCAAAGACAAAATTTTTATTCGCATTTATTAATAAGGCATCCGCACCAAGTCAGGCACATTTACAGGGCACACGAAAGCCACCCGCAAAGGCAACCCTTGCAAAAGAGCCTGCCTTGTTACTCTTTTCTTTGAACAAATATTGTATGACTTAGAATATTTAAAAGTGTAAATTATTATAAGGGCTACCTACAACATTGTGTTGGCAAAAGTTGGGCTGAAGTATTTGGCCCATCGGCTGTAGGATTTTTGGCCAAGCTTCTGTAATTTGGCTTTAGCTAATCGAGTCTGTAGTGGCCAAGCAAGCAGTGGGATTTCTATTGCCCAACCTTCGCAAAGCCCTGCTCGTTACCTGCAAGCGTATGACGACAGCGCAACAACGAAACAGACGACTAAAAATTGAACATTAATACAAGGACAAACCATTTTGACAACAGGTGACCAACATACAGACCATATTTCAAACGGACAGCGAGTAAGCCGACACTCATTGCCGACCCTTCTGTATTTTTTATTTTCCCCACCGCACATTTTTTTTAATTCAATTTTATTGCCACCGCACAAGTGGCACATTTGGCTTTGCCCTACCGGTAAGCCAACCCTTCAGCGAAGCGAAAAGAGCCACTTTTTCCCCACGCTCTAAGACAGTACAGACCACATAATCTCATTTTGTAGACACGCTACTTAAAATTATTTCTATAAAATGTTTGGAAGTTAGGAAACTTTGCCTACTTTTGTAGAATCATTACAAAGGTATAAATTTGAAAAAGCTGATAAAAGATATCACAAACATCCAAACCGGACTCTTTGCAAGGCCTTCTAGCATTGGTGAAGTGGTGTATTTACAATCCAAGCATTTTGACGAATTTGGGCAATTGCATTCGGTTCTTCACCCCGATTTGCTGGCTGAGGGGATTTCTGAAAAGCATTTGCTGAAAGACGGTGATGTGCTTTTTGCTGCCAAGGGAACTAAAAACTTTGCAGCCGTTTTTGAAAACCACAACGAACCTTCTGTGGCTTCCACTTCATTTTTTGTTATCAGACCAACTGACAACAAAGTGCTGCCCCAGTATTTGGCTTGGTTTCTAAATAACC
This sequence comes from Hydrotalea sp. GW822-HT8A01, assembly GCF_058798575.1. Taxonomy (NCBI): domain Bacteria; kingdom Pseudomonadati; phylum Bacteroidota; class Chitinophagia; order Chitinophagales; family Chitinophagaceae; genus Hydrotalea; species Hydrotalea sp. GW822-HT8A01. The sequence goes on along the minus strand of NZ_CM179506.1, from coordinate 983,283 downwards.
ATACCACACAAACCCTTTTAAAAGGGCAAGCTATCGGAACTTCCATTCCTTCTATTTCAAAACAGGTTTTAGAGAATCTGGAAATAACCATACCAAGCATTGAAACCCAAAAGACGATTCTGCAAATCACCAAACTCCGCAACAAGGAAAAGTCTTTGAAGCAGAAAATTGAAACACTAAGAGAAAAACAAATTCAGGCGATGCTGCTGGTGGCAGCTTCGCAATGATGAATGATAAATAAATGAATTATGAACGAAAGAGACACAAATATAAAACCGAATCCTTTAAAAGACAAGTCGTTTCAGTTTGCCCTGAAAATTGTAAATCTATTTCAGTTCCTTTCTGAACAAAAGAAGGAATATGTAATAAGTAAGCAACTGTTACGTTCAGGAACTTCCATTGGAGCCAATGTTCGGGAAGCACAAAACGCACAGAGTAAAGCTGATTTCATACATAAATTTTCCATTGCACAAAAGGAATGTGACGAAACACTTTACTGGCTTGAATTGCTTCATCAATCTGGACTTCTTCCAGAAGAAGAATTCACAACCATTCATAAGGACGCCAACGAGCTTTTAAAGATGCTCCGTAGCTCTATTCTAACAACGAAACAAAATATTCATCATTCATAACTCATAACTCATCATTCCAATGAAAATTTCTCAAAAAGACATCAACGATGCAGTTTGGAAAGCTTGCGACACCTTTAGAGGTAGCATCGACCCAAGCGTTTACAAAGACTATGTGCTTACCATGCTGTTCCTGAAATATCTCAGCGATGTGCATGACGATAAAATGGAAGGCTACCTGAAAAAGTACAACGGTGATATAGAACGTGCCAAACGTGCCATGCAACATGAACGTTTTATTGTACCTGAACACAGTCATTTCAAGTATTTATACGACCACCGTAATGAAGCCAATATTGGAGAACTCATCAATATTGCATTGACGGATTTGGAAGAAGCCAACCGTGAAAAACTGTACAGCGAAGATGGTGCAGGAATTTTCCAAAACATAGACTTTAACAGCAGCAAGCTGGGTGAGCCTAAGGATAAAAACACCCGCTTGAAAACCTTGCTGATTGATTTTAAATCTGACAAACTGGATTTGCGTCCTTCGCATTTAGACGGGAACGACATTATTGGTGGTGCTTACATGTTCCTGATTGAAAACTTTGCCAGTGATGCCGGGAAAAAAGCAGGTGAATTTTTTACACCAAAAGAAGTTTCTACACTCATTGCCAAACTCACCAAAAGTAAACCCGGCTCACGTATATGCGACCCTACCTGTGGTTCTGCCTCTCTTCTGATTAAAGCAGGTGAAGAAGTGGGCTCAGATAATTTTTCACTTTACGGACAAGAAGCCAACGGCAGCACTTGGGCATTGGCGGTGATGAATATGTTTTTGCATGGCTTTGATAATGCTACCATTCGCTGGGGCGATACCATCCGCAATCCTAAACTGAAAGAGGGCGATGCGCTGATGAAGTTTGATACCGTAGTAGCCAACCCGCCTTTCTCATTGGACAAATGGGGCAAGGTAGAAGATAAGGATGGAGAAAAAACCACTGTGAGCTATGACCCGGAAAGCGATAAGTACAACCGTTTTTGGAGGGGCGTGCCTCCCAAAAGCAAAGGCGACTGGGCATTTATCAGCCACATGATAGAAACACTGAACGAACACGGAAAAGCAGGTGTAGTAGTGCCGCATGGTGTATTGTTCCGTGGCAGCAGCGAAGGAAAAATAAGGCAGAAAACCATTGAAGAAAATTTGTTGGAAGCGGTGATTGGCTTACCTGCCAACCTGTTTTTCGGCACGGGCATACCGGCAGCCATTTTGGTGTTTAACAAGCAAAAAAATAGCACCAATGTTTTGTTTATTGATGCCAGCAAGCAATATGAAAGTGCCAAAAACCAAAACAAGCTGCGTGAAAGCGATATTGAACACATTGTAAAAACCTACCGGAATTTTGCTGCGGGCAAATTACAGCCCGGTGTGGTGGAAGATAAGTATAGCTATGTTGCCACTCCTGAAGAAATAAAGGAAAATGATTACAACCTGAACATTCCCCGCTATGTAGACACCTTTGAAGAAGAAGCCGAAGTAGATATTGCTGCCGTGCAAATGGAGATTGAGCAACTGGAAGCTGAATTGGTGAAAGTGCAGAGTGAGATTGAGGTTTATCTAAAACAATTAATGCAATAGTTCATGGCTAACGAGAAAAAAGCAACCATTAATGTTCAGGGGACTGCCATCACCATTGTAAGCCACAAGGAAGATGATTTTATTAGCCTGACCGACATGGCCAAAAAGTTTGGTGGCGATGATTTGATTTACAGCTGGATGCGAAATCGGAATACGTTGGAGTTTTTGGGTATTTGGGAGCAAATCCACAACCCCGATTTTAAAGGTGGCGAATTCGAGACCTTTAAAAAAGAAGCCGGGCTGAATAGTTTTCATCTTACGCCCAAGAAGTGGATTGAAGCTACACAAGCCATTGGTATTCAGAGCCGTGCTGGCAGATACGGAGGCGGTACCTATGCCCATAAGGATTTGGCTTTTGAGTTTGGCAGTTGGCTTAGCCCCGAGTTCAAACTGTATTTGATTAAGGAATTTCAACGGCTAAAAGAAGATGAAAACCGCAGACTTTCGCTGGAATGGAACCTAAACCGCACATTATCCAAAGTAAATTACCGAATCCACACCGATGCGATTAAAGAAAACATCATCCCTGCCAATATTACCAGGGAGCAAGAGCAATACATCTATGCCAATGAGGCAGATGTGCTGAATGTAGCCCTGTTTGGCCAAACTGCCCAGCAATGGCGAAAAGCCAACCCAAACAAAGAAGGCAATGTGAGGGATTATAGCACGGTGGAACAACTATTGGTATTAGCCAACCTTGAAAGTATGAATGCCGAGTTTATCCGCATGGGCTTACCACAAGGCGAACGACTGAAAAAACTCAATGCCATAGCCATTCAGCAACTGAAATCGTTGGTAGGAAATATTAACCTTAAAAAATTGGGCGATGGAAAATAGTCCGAATCAGAATTTACGGGATTTTAGAATGAACAAGATTAATAATAACAAATCCGGAAAATCCGCTCATTCTGAAAATTCTGCTTCAGAAAAATGGGAAATTCCGAGTGATTGGCTGATTAAAGAAATGGGTCAAATATGTAAGGTTAATCAAGGGCTGCAAATTCCTATTGAAGAGAGGTTAAAAGTTTTTGAACCGAACTCGAAAATTTACATTACAATTCAATTCCTTAATAATGGAAAAGATGTAGAATACATAAAGGAATACAACCAAAGCGTTTGTTGCAATGAAGATGATATTTTAATGACTCGTACTGGCAATACTGGAATAGTTGTTTCTGGGGTTTTTCATAACAACTTTTTCAAAATCAATTTTGATAAGATATTAGTCGATGGTGATTATTTAAAGGCATATTTAAGAGCAAATAAAACTCAACATGACATTCTAGTAAAAGCAGGAACGAGTACAATACCAGACCTTAATCATAAAGATTTTTACAAAATAAAAATCCCCCTCCCTCCCCTCCCCGAACAAAAAGCCATAGCCGCTTGCCTAAGCACCTGGGATAAAGCCATCCACACCACCGAAAAACTCATTGCCCAAAAAGAACTCTGCAAAAAATGGCTCATGCAGCAATTGCTTACGGGAAAGAAAAGGTTGAGGGGGTTTAAGGGGGAGTGGAAAAAATTGGGTGCAGGTGAAGTTTTCAAAAGTGTAACAAAGAAAGGATTTGCTGATGAAGAATTGCTATCAGCCACACAAGACAGAGGGATGATTCCAAGAACAATGTTGGAAGGTAGAGTAACTATGCCAACAACAGGTACAGAAGGTTTCAAATTAGTTGAAGTTGGAGATTTTGTTATCAGCTTGCGTTCATTTCAAGGTGGTTTGGAATATTCATATTACAGAGGTTTAGTAAGTCCGGCTTATACGGTTCTAAAACCGAAAAAGCCTATTAATGAAGAATTCTACAAGCAGTATTTCAAGAGCTATGATTTTATTGGGCATCTGGCTATTGCTGTTATTGGAATACGTGATGGCAAACAAATCAGTTACGATGATTTCTGCACTGTAAAAATACCTTACCCATCCATCGAAGAACAAACCGCCATTGCCCAGGTGCTGCAAGCGGCAGATAAAGAAATCAGCCTGCTCAAAGCTAAAGCAGAGAAGTTGCGGGAGCAGAAGAAGGGCTTGATGCAGGTATTGTTGACGGGGAAAAAACGTCTGAACTATGATTCATCTGATTTTTATGATGGCCATGATTCGGATGCTAAGAATATAAAATCACAGCAATCAAACGAATCAAGAAAATCATAGTTCAGACAATGATTAATGAGCAATACAAATACAGCGAACTCACTTCCAAAATTATTGGCTGTGCCATGACTGTGCACAAAACTTTAGGAAATGGATTTCAAGAGGTGATTTACCAACGTTCATTAGAAATTGAAATGCGTTTGGCAGGTATAGCTTTCAATAGAGAATTTGAAATGCCCATATTTTACAGAGAAGAGCAAATAGGAACCCGTAGAGTTGATTTCCTGGTGGATGGCGTTATTTCCGTAGAACTGAAAGCCATTTCTAAATTAGAAGATGTCCATTTTGCCCAAGCCATCAACTATTTGGAAGCCTATAATCTGGAAATTGGTTTACTGATAAACTTCGGTGAAACAAGCCTGAATTTCAAAAGGCTTACCAATAAGAAATATAAATCACAGCAATCACACGGATCAAATAAATCATAGTTCAGACAATTATGCCGCGCAAAGAAAGACATATAGTTCCCAATGCCGAAAAAGGCGGTTGGGACTCAAAACGAGAAAATGCAAAGAGAGCTTTCAAACATTTTGAGACCAAAAAGGAAGCCATGGACTGGAGCCGGGAAAAGGCGAAACAGGAAAAATCTGAATTGATACCACACGGAAAGGATGGAAAGATTCAGAATCCAAACAGTTATGGGAATGATCCCAATCCACCAAAGGATAAAAAGAGATAGATTATGCCATACAACCCAAACATACACCACCGCAAATCCATTCGCCTGAAAGGTTACGATTATTCACAGGCGGGATTGTATTTTATTACCATATGTGTACAGGACAGGTTGTGTTTGTTCGGGGAAATTGAAAACGGGGAAATGGTATGGAATGATGCGGGATGCAACGCCCATGAATGTTGGTTACAAATTCCAAATCATTTTCCCAATGTCATTTTACATGAATACATTGTAATGCCCAATCACGTTCACGGTATCATCGAATTGGTAGGGGCGAATAATTATTCGCCCGAAACCAGGGCGAATGAAAATGGGGCGAAATATTTTTCGCCCCTACGGTCACCGTCAAAAACCATTGGGTCCATTGTTGGGGGGTATAAAATTGGCGTTACAAAATGGTTTCGTGAAAATGGTATCATGGATACAATATGGCAACGCAATTATTGGGAACACATCATTCGTGATGAACAATCCCATCATCCATCATCGAATTGCCACATACATCATCAACAACCCGAAAAATTGGGAGAACGATAAATTATATCAATGATAAGAACATAATTATGGCATATAAAATACCACAACTCCCTTTGGATTTCGATATAGAAACCAAAGCCATCCTAAAAAAAACGGCTGCTGCCCGCAGTGCCTTGGCCGAGATGAAAGGGGCTGCCATGAGCATTCCGAATGAAAGTATTCTTATCAGTACCCTTTCCTTGCAGGAAGCCAAAGACAGTTCGGCCATTGAGAACATCATCACCACGAATGATGAATTGTTTCAGTCGGATTTTATGGCAAAGAATTTTAAAACCCTTGCTAGTAAGGAAGTACACAACTATGCAGAGGCATTAAGATGGGGATTTCAAACCGTGAGGCAACAGGGATTTTTGTCGAACAACCACATCATAGAAATACAGGCAACCATAGAAGAAAACCGGGCTGGTTTTCGCAAAGTTCCGGGAACGGAACTTAAAAACGAACAAACCGGGGAAGTGGTGTACACCCCGCCTCAAACCCACGATGAAGTGGTGGCCCACATGAACAACCTGGAGCAGTTTATGAATGTTAGTGAACTCAGTGATTGGGACCCGCTGGTAAAAATGGCCATTATCCACCATCAGTTTGAGAGCATCCACCCTTTTTATGACGGCAACGGAAGAACGGGCAGGATTATCAATATCCTATATCTGGTAAAAGAAGGCATGCTGAATTTGCCCATCCTGTATTTAAGCCGCTACATTAACCAAAACAAAGGCGACTATTACCGTCTGCTACAAAAAGTCCGTACCGAAAATGCCTGGGAAGAATGGGTACTGTATATCCTGGATGGTGTGGAGCAGACTTCCTTACAAACCATTAAAATCATTGAAGGGATTAAGAAGCTAATGCAAAGCCATAAGGATAGAATAAGGACGGAGCTCCCTAAAATTTATAGTCAGGATTTGTTGAACAACTTATTCCGGCACCCCTACACCAAGATTGACTTTGTGATGGAAGAAACTGGTGTAAGCCGCAAAACTGCCGCCAAATACCTTGATGAATTGGATAAGCTTGGCATAGTAAGCAAACAAAAGATTTGGAAGGATAACTATTACATTAATTCCGATTTATACAACCTTTTACAAAATGTCAGCAAATTATAGTCATTGGCAAGTACCAGTAGAATTTACCCATGAAGGGCTTGTCATAGGTAAAATATTCGATTTTCTACCTATGAAAATCGATTCAAGGGCAAAAACAGGGAAAAATTATCCATGAGCAAGGTATCGTGTATAGAAAATGCCCAAAACCTATACATGACAAACCCAACATGTAAAGAAAACCGCTCTTTTCTATACATAAATACGGTTCATAACTCATCATTCATCATTCATAACTCATAAAGTGGACACTCCAAGTTTTAAAGAAGACCATATCAGCCAGATTCCGGCAATGCAAATGCTGGTGAATTTGGGTTATACCTATTTAAGTCCGGCAGAAGCGGAAAGGTTAAGAGGTGGAAAAACTACCAATGTATTGCTGGAAGATGTACTGCGAAGGCAATTGAAGGAAATAAACAGCATACGAGTAAGTGCTACCAAAACCAGCATTTTCACAGACGAGAATATAGAACGGGGCATATTGGCTTTGAAGAATCTGCCCATGAACGAGGGTTACATAGCAGCCAGTGAAAAGGTTTACAACCTGCTCACCTTAGGTCAGGCATTGGAACAAAGTGTAGATGGCGACAAAAAGAGTTTCACCCTTCAATACATTGACTGGAAAAACATCAGCAACAATGTATTTCACGTAACAGAAGAATTCAGTGTAATGCGAAGCACTAGTAAAGAGCATTACCGCCCCGATTTGGTATTGTTTGTAAATGGCATTCCGCTTTGCATAATTGAATGCAAACGACCTGACATGAAAGAACCCTTGAAACAGGCTATCAGTCAGCATTTGCGTAATCAACAAGAAGATGGAATCAGAAGCCTGTATGTGTATTCGCAATTCACTTTGAGTATTGCCACACAAGAAGCGGCTTATGCTACTAACGCCACACCCGAAAAGTTCTGGGCAAAGTGGCAGGAGAAATTTAGCAATGATGAAGAAGAACGCAACTATAAAAACAAATTACATGAACTCAAAAATAAGCCACTACCAGTTTCAATAAAAGAACAATTGTTTTCAGACCGCTTCAAATATGTTCGCCAGTACTTTGATGCAATAGAGCAAGAAGAAATTCTGCCCACCGAACAGGACAATTATTTGTATGGATTGTGTCGTCCTGAACGATTGATGGATATTGTTTTCAATTACGTTTTGTTTGACAATGGAGAAAAGAAAGTTGCCCGATATCAGCAGTTTTTCGCCATTAAAAAATCTATGCAACGCATCAGAAATGTGGAGAACGGAAAACGAAAAGGAGGCGTAATCTGGCATACACAAGGAAGTGGAAAATCGTTGACCATGGTAATGTTGGCACAAGCCATTGCCATGGAACCCAGCATACGCAATCCAAAAATAGTATTGGTAACAGATAGAACCGATTTAGATAACCAAATTACGAGCACGTTCAGGAAGTGTGGCAAGTTTGTAGAAAACGCTACTACTGGACAGCGATTAGTGGAATTACTGGAAAGCAAAAGCGATGCAGTGGTTACGACTATCATCAACAAGTTTGTGGCTGCAGTAAAGAAAATCAATCAACCATTAGAAAGCCATGACATCTTTGTTCTGATAGATGAAGGTCACCGAACACAGCACGGGACTTTTAATGTGGACATGCAGAAAACATTGCCCAATGCATGTTTTATTGCCATGACTGGAACACCGCTATTCAAAAAGGACAAAAGCACAGCAGCCAAATTTGGTGGCGTAATTGATGCTTACACTGTTGACCAGGCAGTTAAAGACAAAGCAGTTGTTCCTTTGCTCTATGAAGGACGATTGGCTTTGCAGGATGTAAATGCCAGTCCGATAGACACTTTCTTCGGGATGGTGTCAGAGCCATTAACCGAATATCAAAAAGCAGATATCAAGAAAAAGTTTGCTCGTTACGACCACCTAAACTCAGCCGAGCAAAAAATGCGAATGATTGCTTGGGATATCAGCTATCATTTTCGAGACAATTGGCAAGGAAAAACACCATTCAAAGGGCAATTAGTTTGTGATAAAAAAGTGAATGCCATCAAGTACAAAGAATATTTGGATGAAATAGGTATTGTAAGTAGCGAAGTGTTGATTTCATCTATTGATGAACGAGAGGGTGAAGAAAGTGCTTATGAGAAGTCAACTGAAAAGGAAAATCAGTTTTGGAAAAAAATGATGGACGAACATGGCAATTCAAAAAGCTATGAGAAAAACATCATCAGCCGTTTCAAGAATCAAAAAGACCCGGAAATCATCATCGTAGTTGACAAATTGCTTACTGGCTTTGATGAACCTAAAAACACCGTTTTATATCTCACTAGAAATTTACAAGGGCATAAGTTATTACAAGCCATTGCAAGGGTAAACCGTATTTATCCTGACAAGGAATTTGGTTACATCATTGACTACTATGGTGTGATTGAAAATCTGGATGATGCTTTGCAGATGTACTCTTCATTTGAAGATTTTGATGAAGAAGATTTAGCAGGAACACTCACCAATATTTCGGAGGAAATTAAAAAGCTTCCGCAAAAACATTCAGACCTTTGGGATATTTTTAAAACCATAGCCAACAAAAGAGATGCAGAAGCCTATCAGCAATTATTGAAAGATGAAGCGATACGGGTTTTGTTTTACGATAAACTAGCAACCTTTGCCAAGAGTTTGAAACTGGCATTGTCCTCTATCCAATTTCATAAGGAAGTAGAGGAAAAGGTTATCAATCGTTACAAAGAAGATTTAGCTATGTTTTTGAAGTTACGATTGGCTGTAGTTGAACGATACAGCGATGAAATTGACTACAAACAATACGAAGGACAAATTCAAAAACTGATTGACACACACATCACTACAGAAAAAATTGAAACCATCACTGAACTGATAAACATTTTCGATAAGGATAAATTTCAGCAAGAAGTAGAAAACACCACTGGCAAAGCAGCCAAAGCAGATAAGATTGCGAGCAGAACAGCGAAGCACATTACGGAGAAAATGGATGAAGACCCTGCTTTTTACAAGAAGTTTTCGCAAATGCTAAAAGAAACGATTGCCGACTATGAAGCCAAGAGAATCAGTGAAGCACAATACCTGAGCAGAGTTCAAGATATTATGAACAGTGTTTTGGCTCATACCGACAATGATATACCGGAGCAATTGAAGAACAGAGATGTAGCCAAAGCTTTTTATGGGTTGACAGTTGAAGCACTTTCTGACAAAATTCAAGACAATATAGTTCGCAAAGAGGTCGCAACACAAACGGCTTTACAAATTGACGACCTGATTCAAGATTCTGTTTTAGACAGCGGAAAACCCATTATTGACTGGCAATTCAAAACAAACATTACAGGAAAATTGCTGATTGAAATTGGCGACTATCTGATTGATGAAGTACGAGACAAATACAACGTTGACTTGTCATTTAAAGACATGGACAAGATTGCAGAAGATTGTATTGAAGTAGCTAAAATCCGTTACAAATGATGATAGCAGCTATACAATTTGGAAGCAGAACAATAGATTTTCGTTTGGAGTATTCAGACAGAAAATCCCTTGGTATTACTGTAACACCTGAAATGGAAGTGTTGGTAAAAGCACCAACAGACACAACCATTGAAAAAGTGAAAGAGAAAATCAGAAAAAAAGCACCTTGGATTATTAAACAACAAAGCTTCTTTCTTTCCTTTCAACCAAAAACACCGAAAAGAAAATATATAAGCGGTGAAACACATTTGTATTTAGGCAGACAATACCGCTTGCAAATTATAATTGCTAAGGAGGAATCTGTAAAACTAAAAGGCAAATTCATTGAAGTAACAGCGAGTGAAAAATCAAGAGCAAAGGACTTATTAGACAATTGGTATTTACAACATGCACGGACAAAGTTCCATGCAATTGCTGAACCACTGATTGACAAATTCAAAAAACACAAAGTTGAACCAAGTTCAATTGTCTTGCGTGACATGCCGACACGTTGGGGCAGTTGCACACCAAAAGGAAAAATCATTTTAAATCCTGAATTGATAAAGGCACCCAAAGGCTGTATTGAATATGTGATTATACATGAACTTTGTCACTTAATACATCACGACCATACACAGAAATTTATAGATTTACAGACTAAGGAAATGAAAGACTGGGAAAAGTGGAAAATGAAATTAGAAAAATTACTAGCATGAGAAGCCTACGCACAAAAGCACACACATTTGCAAGCCGCACATGCCCAAGCACAAACCAAAGCTTGCAAAAGAGTGTGCTTTTCACCAGCCCAAAAAGAAATTCATTTTTTTCTTCCCTCCCTTCGGTGTTTTATTTTTTCGCCACCCTCAGCCGAAACAAAAACGGTTGGACAGAAACAGCGAAAACCTTTACTGACAGCGGTTTGACAATAACGGAGGACAGAAGGCCAGCTTGTAACACGGGTTTGGCAAAAGTGGCGGTTAAGTGCTCCGCAGACAGTTTTGTGGTTAATCAAACATTGGTTCTCCGCATCAACATTCGTGGTGAAAATCGCCACCTTCGCCAAGCCCGAAACCGTTAGCGGTCACCCTATTGCGACATCCTACAAAAAAATTAACTTGCGAAGATGAATGATTTGATTTCTCCAAAATATCAGATGAAACTTGTTAAGTCGGTTAGTGAAGCTATTTGGTTAGAATTTCCAACTTACGAACAAGTTAGATATTACATTGACAAATGGCACGAAGACAATTACGAACCAAATGGTTTCAACAATAACTATTGGGAGAACTTTAGAGTTATAGAAAAGGACAATAAGAAAATAGATTTACTTGCGACACTTAGTTCAATGGATGGTACAACGCTGCTAAAAATTGCTATTGACTTAGGAGTTGATACACCTGATTTCATTCCCTCAATTCCGACATTTAAAAACGAACTTAAATCCGAATATAAAACAGCTTATGACACTTTTTCAAAAGCTTACAAACAAATTGAGGCAGACCCAAGTTTAGCTGTTGGACTTGCTAATTCAGCACTTGAAAGCATTATCAAAGAAATTTTAAAAGACGATAGGATTTCTAGTAAAACAACAGGCGGCGAAACTCTTTATAAATTGACATCAATAATTTTAAAGGAGTTCAACTTGACAAACGATGAACATCCTAAAGAGATTAAGACTATTGCAAGTTCACTTTTAGCGATAAACCAGACCATTGAAAAATTGCGAAGTGAAAAGACAGATTTCCATGGAAAGACCGAAGATGATTATCTAATCAATGACACGGTTTACACTTATTTTATCATCAACAGTGTTGCTACGGTTGGACTTTTTCTTAATTCATATTACAAGACAAAGTTTCCAAAGCCACAACCAACACAAGTAGTACAAGAAATAGACGACTTGCCATTTTGAGAGAGAAGGGTGAACCGCTAACATGAACTGTGCTGCAAGTGTGGCTGGACGTTGTTAGCATCATCAGCAGTTCGCTACTCGGCTTCAGTCCGGGCTTGACGGAATTCTTTGTGTACATCAAGGCCACAGAAAATGGTACTACCTGTGAAATCTAATTGATTAACTTTAGCCATGGAAATGAAGTTTTAAAATGAGCGGATATTTTACTCTTAAATTTAAGCGAGTATCCTGTCAACTCATACATAAGACCTAATGCCACACCTGCAGCAAGCCCTGTTCGTTACCTGCAAGCGTATGACGACAGCGCAACAACGAAACAGACGACTAAAAATTGAACATTAATACAAGGACAAACCATTTTGACAACAGGTGACCAACATACAGACCATATTTCAAACGGACAGCGAGTAAGCCGACACTCATTGCCTACCCTTCCGTATTTTTTATTTTCCCCACCGCACATTTTTTTAATTCAATTTTATTGCCACCGCACAAATGGCACATTTGGTTTTGCCCGACACAAAAGCCAACGCTTCGCAAAACCAAAAGAGCCATTTTTTTGCCCACGCACTTATGACGACAATGCAACTATAAAACTTAACTTAGCAGACTATAAAATCTTTACATATTAAGACCGAGAAATGGCGAAAAAAGCAAAAGAAAATATTGAAGAACCCTTAGAGAAGAAGCTCTGGAAAGCGGCTGACAAGCTCCGTAAAAACATGGATGCTGCCGAATACAAGCATGTGGTTTTAGGACTGATTTTCCTGAAATATATCTCTGATGCTTTTGAAGAGCTTTATAACAAACTGAAAGAGGGTAAAGGCGACTATGAAGGAGCCGACCCCGAAGACAAAAATGAATATGTAGCCGAAAAAGTGTTTTATGTGCCACCTTCTGCCCGTTGGACATGGCTGCAAGGCAGAGCCAAATTGCCCACCATTGGCAAAGACATTGACGATGCCATGGATGCCATTGAAAAAGACAATCCATCATTGAAAGGCGTTTTGCCCAAAGTGTATGCACAGGAAAAATTAGACAAAGGCAGTTTAGGTGGACTGGTTGACTTGGTTAGCACTGCCACTTTAGGAACGAAAGAAGCCCAAAGCAAAGACTTGTTGGGCAGAGTGTTTGAATATTTCTTAGGCGAATTTGCTTTGGCAGAAGGCAAGAAAGGCGGACAGTTCTATACGCCTGAAAGTGTGGTAAAACTATTGGTTGAAATGCTTGAACCCTATGAGGGCAGAGTTTTTGACCCTTGCTGCGGAAGCGGTGGCATGTTTGTGCAAAGCGAAAAATTCATTAAAGCCCATCAGGATTACTATAAGAAAAACAAAGGCAAAAAACTTTCATTAAACCCTGCCGACCATATTTCTATTTACGGACAGGAAAGCAACCAAACCACCTGGCGACTGGCAAAAATGAACCTTGCCATTAGAGGTATTGACAGCAGTAATGTAAAATGGAACAACGAAGGCAGTTTTTTAAACGATGCACACAAAGACCTGAAGGCCGATTACATCATTGCCAATCCTCCGTTTAACGACAGCGACTGGAGCGGTGAACTCTTACAAAAAGATGCACGCTGGCAATACGGCGTGCCTCCGAGTGGCAATGCAAACTACGCATGGATACAACATTTCCTCTATCATCTTGCGCCCAACGGACAAGCCGGATTTGTCTTATCCAAAGGTTCACTCACCAGCAACAGCAGTGGCGAAGATGTGATACGCAAAGCCCTGGTAGATGGCGATTTGATTGACTGCATTGTAAACCTGCCTACCAAACTGTTTTTGAACACGCAGATACCCGCCTGCCTGTGGTTTATGAAAAAGAACAAGCAGCAGCGCAAGGGTGAGATTCTTTTTATTGATGCCCGAAACATGGGCCACCTCATTAACCGTAGAACACGGGAGCTGAGCCAAGAAGATATTGAAAAAATTGCGCAGACTTACCACAACTGGCGCACAGACGAAGGCAAATACAGCGATGAACAGGGCTTTTGCAAAAGCGCCACGCTGGAAGAAGTAAAAGCATTAAACTATGCCCTTACTCCCGGCCGATATGTAGGCCTGGCTGAAGAAGAAGACGATTTCAATTTTGCCGAACGCTTTACTTCTTTAAAAGCAGAATTGGAAAAACAAATTGCCGAAGAAGATGCATTGAACGAAAGAATAAGAAGGAATTTGGAAAAATTGGATTTACCAAATAATTGAAAAACATGTTTACAACAGAACAAGCACAATATCTTTTGCAACTGCCTAAAAAGGTAGAAACGAATGGTTTGTTGAAAGATGAAATTTCATTTACACAACCTTTTCCTTTTACTCAGAAATACACACTTATTTCGCCTGACGATGCAGACTTTGTTTTTATTTATGATATAACACAAAGCCAAAAGAACCAATTTAAACTTTCATTGTATCTGTTGGAAGGCGAAACCAAAATAGGATTATTAAGAGTTGATTACAGCGGTCAACACAAAAACCCTGAAATAATAACTGATAAAGTCCCTGAAATTTTTCATCCTTTTGCAGGAATGTTTTTTGACTACCACGACCATCACATTCACTACTATGTGGAAGGATATAAAACAACTTTAGATTGGGCTTTGCCACTGACAAATGACAATTTCCCGGTTAAAAGCATTACGGCATCTGCCGATGTGTTAGAGGTCTTTCAACGCTTTAATGAGATAATAAATTTAAAAACGATATTTAGAATAAATCCCATACTGATATGAACAACTGGGTAAACGAATTAATAGATAAATACTACGACTTCCTTAAAGGAAGAACTTCGGTAATTACCGAAACAGGAAGCAATTGGGCTGTAATCAGCACTCCGTTCATTGGCTTATTCAATGACACACTGGAAGTTTATGCTAAAAAGGATAACGGCAAAATTCTTATGTCAGATGATGGAGTTACAATTAAAAATTTGGATTTAATTGGCTCACCTATTTCCCGTTCTCCAAAGCGAAAAGATTTGCTTGAACGAATATTGTTGACTTACGGCATTCAATTACAAGATGACGAGCTTATTGTTGAAGCAACAGAAAACAATTTTGCCCAAAAAAAGCATAATTTAATTTCTGCCATTTCAGAAATTAATGACATGTATATGATGGCTAAACATACGGTTGCTTCCGTATTTAAAGAAGATGTGCAGGGATATTTAGACGAACAGCAAATCATTTATACACCACAGTTTATTTCCAAAGGAAGCACAGGTTTGGAGTTCACTTTTGATTTTCAAATTGCTTACCGTGAAAAAGAAATTGTTTTGAAGTCATTTAATACTTTGAATAAACTCAACCTGCCCAATTTTTTATTCACTTGGGAAGACATAAAAAGTGTGAGGGAAAGAGTAACTAATAAGCAAGTAATAGGCCTGGCTGTAATTAATGATGAAGAAAAAGAAATACAGGAAGAATATTTGGATGCTTTACGAAGCAAAAATGCGGATTTCATACTTTGGAGCCAAAGGCATACTCCCGAAAACATTGGCAAACTCAAAATAGCTGCATAACATGAGTGAGTGGAAGGAATATAAACTATCTGATCTATGTGAGCTTATTGGAGGTGGTACACCTAAAACGTCCGTTCCTGAATATTGGAATGGAGATATTCCTTGGCTATCGGTAACTGACTTTAATACGGGGAGAAAATATTGTTATGATGCTGAGAAAAAAATTACTGAAAAGGGATTGAAAGAAAGCAGCACGAAAATTTTGAAAAAAGGGCAAATAATCATCTCAGCGAGAGGAACTGTTGGAGTGATATCAATGCTCGGACGGGACATGGCATTTAATCAATCTAACTATGGAATCAATGCAAAGGAAGGACTAACAACTAATGATTTTATTTATTATCTATTAAAAGATAACATTTCACAGTTCATTTCGAATTCTTATGGTGCTGTTTTTGATACTATTACCAAACAGACATTTGAACAGATAACTGTTTCCCTCCCCCCGCTCCCCGAACAAACCGCCATAGCCGAAGTATTAAGCAGCTTAGACGACAAAATAGACCTGCTGCACCGCCAAAACAAAACCTTAGAACAATTAGCCGAAACGCTTTTCAGGCAGTGGTTTGTGGAGGGTAATACTTCAACTGAAATTATTGAACTTGGTTCTTTGGTTAACACTATAAACGGAGTTTCATACAAAAGCACTGAACTAAATCCATCAACAACTGCAATGGTTTCATTGAAAAGCTTTGATAGAAATGGTGGTTTTAGAATTGATGGATTTAAAGAATTCACAGGAAAATATAAGGAGCAACAAACTGTAAAAGAAGGGGATTTAGTTGTTGCTCATACTGACATTACTCAAGATGCTGAAGTTATTGGTAATCCAGCATTAGTATTGGGCAATCCCAAATATGAAACAATGGTAATCTCAATGGACATGGTAAAAGTTATTCCTAAAATTGATTGGATATCTATTGAGTTTCTATATTACTTAATGAGAACAAGAGAATTTAAGGGACATTGTGAAGGAAACGCAAATGGTTCAACTGTTTTGCATCTAAGTAAACAAGCAATACCAACTTTTGAGTTCGTTAAACCTAATAAAGAAAAAGCAATTGAGTTTACAAAACATGCGAAAGAACTTACTTTAAAAATTTTTGAAAACCACAAACAAATCCGCACGCTAACCCAGCTGCGGGATACCTTGCTGCCTAAGTTGATGAGCGGGGAAATACGTCTGAATTATGATTTTAAGGATTAAAGGATAATAGGAATATGAAACACGAAGTATTGACTCATAGAATCATTGGTTGTGCCATGAAAGTGCATAGCACATTAGGCAATGGCTTTCAGGAAGTGATATATCAAAGGGCGTTAGCCATAGAAATGAGTAAGCAAGGCTTGGATTTTCAACGTGAAATGGAAATGATTGTTTTTTACGAAGGCAAAGATATTGGCACCCGCAGAGTGGATTTTTTTGTGGAAGGCATTATTATGGTGGAATTGAAAGCATTAATAAAACTGGAAGATGTGCATCTGGCACAAGCTATGAACTATTGTCAGGCATACAACCTGCCAATAGGTCTGCTGATAAATTTCGGTGCCAAAAGTTTAGAGTTCAAGAGAGTGTATAATGTCAATCATCCTGACAATAAAGACTACATCAAAAACAATCCTAAAATCTCAAAATCCTCAAAATCCTAATTCTGACAATGGCAGAAAATAAAAACAATTCATCCGACATCATCTTGTATAGTTCCCCCGAAGGAAACATAAAGGTAGAAGTCATTTATTCGGGGGAAACCTTTTGGCTAACCCAAAAACGGATGGCTGAACTTTTTGGCGTAGAAGTTCCAGCCGTGAGTAAACACCTTGCAAATATCTTTGAATCAGGCGAATTGGTTCAGGAGGCAACTGTTTCCATTTTGGAAATAGTTCAACAGGAAGGCAGCCGAAACGTAACCCGAAAAATGGAGTTTTACAATCTGGACGCCATTATTGCTGTGGGTTACAGGGTAAACAGCCGTCAGGCAACCCAATTCCGAATTTGGGCTACCAAAACCCTTCGGGAGTTTATCATCAAAGGTTTTGTGCTGGACGATGAACGCCTGAAACAAGGAAAACGCTTTGGTAAGGACTATTTTGATGAACTCTTAGAACGCATCCGTGAGATACGGGCAAGCGAAAGGCGTTTTTATCAAAAAATTACCGACATCTACGAGCAGTGCAGCATTGACTACAATAAAGAAGCGGACATCACACAAACCTTTTTCAAAACCGTTCAGAACAAATTGCATTGGGCAATTACGGGCAAAACGGCTGCTCAAATCATTGCCGAAAGAGCCAAAGCATCAGAGCCGAACATGGGCTTACAAACTTGGAAAAATGCACCTTCAGGCAAGATTATGAAAACCGATGTGAGCATTGCCAAAAACTACCTGATTGAAAAGGAAATCAAAGAACTGGAACGAGTGGTTACCATGTATCTGGACTATGCCGAAAATCAGGCTGCAAGGCAGATACCGATGAAAATGGCTGATTGGGTGCAGAAAATTGATGCGTTTCTGCAATTCAATGAATACAAAATTTTGAAGGATGCAGGAAAAGTAAGCCATGAAGTTGCCAAGAAACTAGCTGAAAAAGAATATGAGAAATACCGCATCAAACAAGACAAGACTTTTGAAAGCGATTTTGATAAAGAGGTAAAAAAGATAACACCTCCCAAGAAGAAGAAATGAGCAAACCCATCACCGAAAATATCATTGAGCAGTCAGCGATTGAAATTTTGCAATCGCAGGGATGGGAATACGCCAACGGCAAAGAGATTTCACCCGAAGGGCTTTTTTGTGAAAGAGAAAATTTCAGTCAGATTGTTTTGATCAATCGGTTGAGAACTGCCATTGCCAAAATCAATCCTACAATTCCTTTAGATGCACAAGAAGCAGCCGTTCAAAAGGTGTTGCGTATTGCTTCACCTGACTTGTTGCACAACAACGAAGAATTTCACCGTCTGTTAGTGGAGAAAGTAAAAATACCTTATCAGGAAAACGGTTATGAACGCAGCCACGAAGTTGCATTGATTGACTTTGAGCATCCTGCCAACAATCAGTTTTTGGTAGTGAATCAATACACCATCATTGAAAACAATCAGAATAAACGACCTGATGTTTTGCTGTTTGTAAATGGGTTGCCTTTGGTAGTGGTTGAACTGAAAAATGCAGCCAGTGAAAATGCAGACATCAAAAGTGCTTATCAGCAAATACAAACTTACAAATCGATTATTCCAAGTTTATTTACTTACAACGCCATCTGCATTTTATCAGACGGTTTGGAATGTAAAGCAGGAAGCGTTTCAGCAGATTTGAGCCGATACATGACATGGAAAACGGCTGACGGTATAAAAGAAGCATCACGATTTAAGCCACAATTAGAAACCTTATTGAAAGGCATGTTGCAGCCAGCAACTCTTTTGGATTTAGTTCGCAACTTCATTGTCTTTGAAAAATCGAAAAAGGAAGATGCAAAAACAGGATTGATACAAATTCAGACTGTAAAGAAATTAGCCGCCTATCATCAATTCTTTGCTGTAAACAAAGCCGTTCAATCAACTGTAAACGCATCAGGTGAAAACGGAGATAAACGAGGCGGTGTTGTTTGGCACACACAAGGTTCGGGCAAAAGTTTGAGTATGGTTTTCTATTCTGGAAAACTTATTACTTCACCCGAAATGAAAAATCCAACCATTGTGGTAATTACAGACCGTAATGATTTGGACGACCAATTGTTTGACACTTTTGCTTCATCAGTTCAGTTGCTAAGACAAGAACCCGTTCAGGCAGAAAACAGAGAACATTTGAAAGAATTGTTGAAAGTGGCAAGTGGTGGAATTGTATTTACAACCATTCAGAAGTTTTTGCCCGAAAACAATAAATCCGTTTACGACCAACTTTCTGACCGTAAAAATGTAGTGGTGATTGCAGATGAAGCACACAGGACACAATACGGTTTTGAAGCGAAATTAGTTGATGAAAAAGATAAAGAAACCAAAGAAGTAATCGGAAAACGCATTGCTTATGGTTTTGCCAAATATATGCGTGATGCTTTGCCAAATGCTACCTACATTGGTTTTACAGGCACACCGATTGAAGGCACAGACGTAAACACTCCGCAGGTTTTCGGCAATTACATTGACCGATACGACATTAAAGATGCTGTTGATGATGGAGCAACAGTTAAAATTTTCTATGAAAGTCGATTGGCTAAAGTAAATCTGGACGAAGAAGGCAGACGATTGATTGAAGAATTTGATAAGGAATTAGAACAAGACGAAGAACTCACCGAAAAGCAGAAAGCTAAAGCCAAATGGACAAAGTTGGAAGCCATTGTTGGGCATCACGACCGAGTAAAAAATTTGGCAAAAGACATTGTAACGCATTTTGAAAAACGGCAAACTGTTTTTGAAGGCAAAGCAATGATTGTAGCCATGAGCCGAAGAATTGCAGCCGACCTTTACAAAGAAATTATCGCACTTCGCCCCGATTGGCACAATGATGATTTGACCAAAGGAGCTATAAAAGTGGTAATGACAACCAACAGTGCAGACGGTCCTGAATTTTCAAAACATCATACCACCAAACAACAACGCAGGGATTTATCGGAACGGATGAAAGACCCTGCTGATGAATTGAAATTGGTAATTGTTCGGGATATGTGGCTGACTGGTTTTGATGCTCCTTGCTTGAATACTATGTATGTTGACAAGCCCATGAGAGGACACAACCTAATGCAAGCTATTGCAAGAGTAAACCGTGTTTTCAAAGACAAGCCAGGCGGTTTGATTGTGGACTATTTAGGCATTGGAACAGATTTGAAAAAGGCACTTTCATTTTATGGTGAAGCAGGTGGAAAGGGCGACCCTGCCGAGAACATTGAAAAAGCATTTGAAATTTTCAAAGAGAAATTGGAAGTCGTTCAGCAAATGTTCAATGAAGACAGCATCACCCGTAACGATATTTTAGTTGAAGAACCCGAAGCATATTATGAAGGCAGTTTCAAATTCAACTACCGCAGATTTTTTGTTGTAGATGCACAGGAAAAACTCTCCATCATTCTGCAAGCAGAAGAACACATTTTAGGCTTACAGGATGGCAAAGAAAGATTTATCAGAGAAGTAAGTTTGTTAAGTCAGGCACTTTCACTTTGTATTACCAAAGAAGAAGTTCAACCACATTTACCCGAAGTTGCGTTTTTCCAAGCCATGAAAGCAAGGTTGGCAAAATTTGATGCTCCAATTGGCGGTGGCAAATCAGATGTAGAAATTGAAACTGCGATTAAGCAAATAGTTGATGAGGCATTGAGCAGCGATAAAGTAATTGACATTTTTGATGCAGCAGGAATTGACAAACCCGAAATTTCAGGACTAGAAATATTATCAGACGAGTTCCTTTTGGAAGTTCAGGGAATGCAGCATAAAAATTTAGCAATCGAATTGCTAAAAAAGATTCTGAACAACGAACTGAAAGTAAGAGCCAAGACAAATCTTGTAAAGAGCAAGAAACTTTTAGAAATGTTGGAAGGTGCTATAAAACGCTATCAAAACAACTTGCTGACAACGGCTGAAATTATTCAGGAACTCATCAACATTGCCAAACAAATTAAAGAAGCTGACAAGGAAGGAGAAAAACTCGGTCTGAATAATGATGAAGTTGCTTTTTACAATGCCCTCGAAATAAACGACAGTGCAGTTCAAGTTTTGGGTGACGACACATTAAAAGAAATTGCAAGAGAAATCGCAGACAAAGTAAGAGCAAACGCAACAATTGACTGGACAATTAGAGAAAGTGCAAGAGCAAAACTCATGGTGCTTGTAAGGCGGACATTAAACAAATACGGCTATCCACCAGACAAGCAACAAAAGGCAATTGACACAGTATTAAAGCAAGCAGAATTATTAGCAGACAATTTAACAGCATGAGAACAAGCCAACGCACAGGTGTAAGCACATTTGCAAGCCGCACAAGCCCAAGCTCAGGGCAAAGCTTGCAAAAGAGCTTCCACCTTTCCCTCGCAGACAAAATTGAAACCACTTGCGGTTCACGAACACCTTTAAAAAACAATTATGAAGTGAGTAATTAAAAAATCTTCTCCCCTAGTGAAAACAAAATACGCAACCGCAAAGTCCAACACGACACGGGCAATGACAGTGAAACTCAACGACAATGGTTTTCAGACACGGTGGACAAGAACGCCAGCTGGTAACAGCGGTTTTGCGTCATGCGGGGTGAAGTGCTTAAATTCAAGTGCAGTTTTTCAATTTAACTTTAGTGCTGGGTTGACAGTTTTGTTCCCTGAAATCCCGCACGAACGCAAAGCCGCAAAACGTTATGTGTCACCCTATTGAAGCATCCTGCACATATACAATCATCCATGACTTTGCCACCCGACCCAACGCTATTTTTAGCACATGGCAAGGCACACAAAACCCAGACACAAGGCCAACCTTGCCAAGAGCTAAAAATGCTAACACACTGCCTACCCACCCCAGCTGACGAATATCTATCATCAGTAGCAATGCACTTCAGCAATATATCTTTATTCAATACACCAAGCCTACCCACCACCCAACTGGCAGACAATTAATAATTTGCCTTTGACAATGACAGCAAACAGGTTATAAAAACTTAACTTAGCGACAAAACATTTAAGTGGACACAGCATATAGTGATATGAACGATACCAAACAAGTAAAAACAAAAAAGCGGGTTGCAGACCATGGAGAAGTGTTTACAAGTGACCGTGAAGTAAACGCAATGCTTGACTTGGTAAAGCAAGAAACAGAACGCACGACCATTGACTGGACAATTAAAGAAAGCGTGCAATCAGCATTAAGACGAAACATCCGAAGGATTTTACGCTTACGCGGTTATCCGCCAGACTTGCAAGAGAAAGCTGTTGAGACAGTAATCACACAGGCAAAGATGCTTGCTGAAGATTTATTAAATGGTGATAAAGAAAATTAGCAGACGCACCAAGTCAGGCACATTATACATCATTAGTAAAGTTTAGGTGTGGTAACTCAAACTTAGCTAATATGGGCGGTTCTTAGGAACTGCCCTTTTTTATTTGTAATTTAGTCGGACAATAGTGTAAAAAAATGATAAATGAATAGTTTCTTCCTACTCTTTCATCATTACATCACTAATGCTGGGATAATGGTCAGATAAATGCAGGGGGAATGTTTGGTGTTGAATGGGGATGATGGGTTTGCGAAGCAACATCACATCAATACGCAGGGTAGGTGAAATACTATCGTACGTATTGCCTAAGCCAAATCCGGTTTTTAGAAAGGCATCTTGTAATCCTTTACTGAGCTGGTGGTATACATAAGAAGAAGGCACTGCATTTAAATCGCCACAAAACACAAAGGGTAGCCCCGTTGTATCCATCACTGCACGAATACGGACTGCCTGAGCTACATGCACCTTATCAAAATAACGCAGTTTTGCAAAGGTAGATTTTTGTAAAAAAAGTGTAGTATCAGGTTTATAGAACTGCGATTCAACCGGCATGGCCTGACTGCTGTGCAAATTCATGGAACGCAAATGGGCATTGATGATACGGAACCTTTGTTGCCCATATTGAATGGTAACCCATTGAAAATCTTCTTTAAAATGCTCGGGATTGGGCAATGGAATGACGGCAGAATCAACAATCGGTAAACGCGAAAAAATGACAATACCATTTTGCTGTAGGTTATTCCCATCAATGCCAAATGAAAAATTATTGACAAAAGCTGTGTAGGGATAATGCAAAGAATCGCGGATATAAGGCAAGGTGGAACGAAATTTTTTCCCCGTAGCGGTTGCAAAGTCCTGAAAGCAAAGAATATCGGCATTCGATTGTTGAATAAAGGCAAGCATTTGCCGACGGGGATTGCCGGGTATATCATTTGCAATGGAAGCATTTAAAAATTCGTTCACATTCCATGATACAATACGAATGCTGCCTGCAGATTTTTCCATTGTAAAGGGTTTTCCGGGATGAAACCCCCAAACCGAACGAATATTGGTATATCCGCAAGCCAATACTAAGAAAAACAACCAACTGTATTTTTTAAATAGCAGAAATGATATCAGGCAAACCCCAATCATCCCTGCCAACAGCAATGGGAAAGCCAGCGATAGAAAAGTCATAGGCCAAAAATGAATCGGGTTTACAAAGGGTGTAAGTACCGATAGCGCATACACACCACTATAGCCTATGCAAACAATTCCTGTAAATTTTTTGAAAACAGCTATTGCAAAAAAAGCCATAATGGGTTATAAATCTTTACTGGCCTTTTTTAAAAATTCTTTTTCTTCCTCACTCAGCATGTGGTAGCCATGCTGGTTAATTTTATCCAAAATATCATCTAAACGCTGTTGGGTAATATTCGGTGTTTTTTGAAAGGGCTTTGTATTGCTCTGGTAAAACAGTTTTTCTTTGATAGTTGCAGTTTTGTTTTTCTTTTCCGGATTAAATAGATCATCTACCCATTGTACCGTACGGTGCATCCAGTTGCCCCAGTCTTTGCCTCTTTTTAATTGGCGTATGTATAAGAAACCCACCATGCCGCCTGTTAAATGAGCAATGGCATTACCGCCGTTTTGGCTGGCAATGGTTGCGTAATCAATGGCTACAAAAATTAAGGTTAGTACCCAAATGGGAATACCTCCGTTAATAAGTGGAAAAATTCTATAATCGGGGGCTAAGGTGGTAGTTGCCACGGCAATACCCATTACCGCTGCACCTCCGCCCATTAATGCAGGAGTAAATGCAATGTTTTGGTATAATGCAGGAATTAAGTTAACACTCAACACAAATGCAATACCGCCAAAAAAGCCTCCATACAAGTAAATGGGCATAATATTTTTATTGCCGGCTAAATCTTGTAAAATATAACCAAAAGCCCATATCCATAAAACGGTGCTGATAATACCCCAAACGCTGTAGGTGGTGAACATATAGGTAAGAATGGTCCATATTCTGGGGAAGAAAATTGCTGTATCGGCGGGTAGTGTCAGCCAGTTTACAATTTGTTTTTGAAAAAACAGGCCTGCGGTTGCATTGCTATCGTAAGAAAGGAAGTAAACAATTTTGATGAAAGTAAGCGATACAAAAAAAAGTGCATTCAGAATAATCAAAAAAACCAGTGCATTATTGTTTTCACCTAATAAAGGTCTTCTGCGGGTATTATGCATTTCGCTCAGGTTCATACATTAAAATTGCAAAAAATTACGCAATTAGAAGGTTAAATTGCTTTAATAAAACGAACTTCTGTTGTTTTTGTTCCAGAAATACACCAAAATAATACCTACCAAAGCACCGCCTAAGTGGGCAAAATGGGCCACATCATCGCCGGCTGAGTTTTTAATGCCTAAGTACAACTCAAATGCGGCATACATGATTACAAACCATTTGGCTTTAATGGGTACAAAGAAGTATAAGTAAATTTTTGTATTGGGAAACAAATAGCCAAAGGCAGCCAAACAGCCAAAAACGGCTCCCGATGCACCAATGGTAGCTTCATTAAGACGGTCTAAGAAATTAACTTTGTACAGTTGTTGGGTGGTGGGGTCTAAACTATTAAAAGCATCAATTAAGTGCTGGGTTTGAAAGTACAACACAATTAAGTGGCTAAAAGCGGCACCCAAACCACAAATAATATAAAAGGTTAAAAAACGTTTGGGCCCCCAAAGGTTTTCTAATACAGAGCCAAACATCCATAAAGCAAACATATTGAAGAAAATATGTTCAAATCCGCCATGCATAAACATGTGCGTAATCAATTGCCAGGGTTTGAACAATGGGCTTTGAAAGGTGTGCAGGGCAAACAAATCATCCATATTAATGAAACCTTGCCTGCCAATCGTTATTTGTGCCAGAAATACCAAACCATTAATAATGATCAGGTTTTTAATCACCAATGGTAAAATCTGAAATCGTCCGGGCCTGAATTCTGTCATGCTACAATATTATGGGTTTATAAATGCTTCTTTTAACCGAAGCTGCACAATGTTTTCAATATGGAAGGTATGCGGAAACATATCTACCGGCTGCACCTTTGTAACGGTGTATTTTTCATCCAGCAAAGCCAAATCTCTTGCCTGTGTGGCCGGATTACAGCTTACATATACCACCAAAGGGGCAGCAATATCCAATAATTTCCGTGTTAATTTTTCGTTCATGCCTGCCCTTGGCGGATCGGTAATAATCACATCAGGACGGCCATTTTGTTCAAAAAAATCATCGGTACAAACTTTGTTCACATCCCCGGCAAAGAAGGCGGCATCCTGAATGCCGTTTATGGCAGCATTTTCTTTGGCATCTTCAATGGCTTCGGGAACCGTTTCCACCCCAACAATTTTTTTGGCCTGTTTGCTTACAAAAATACCAATACTTCCGGTTCCGCAATATAAATCATACACGGTTTGCGTGCCATTTAATTCGGCCAATTCGCGAATGAGGCGGTACAGTTGTTCACCCTGTGCAGTATTGGTTTGAAAGAATGATTTAGGCCCAATTTTAAATTGAAAATCTTCCAGGGTTTCAATAATAAAACCTGGCCCTTTCCAGGTATGCACGGGCAAATCATAAATGCTGTCGTTAAATTTTGGATTGATGGTATACAGCAGGGTGGTAATTTCAGGAAATTGGCGGTCAATGTTTTGCAGCAGAGCTTCGCGCAGCGGTTTGTCTTCATAGCCCATTACAATATTCACCATCAGTTCGCCCGAACGGGCCAAACGAATCATAACATTCCGCAGCCATCCGGTATGCAGGCGTGCATCATAAAAGGGAATGTTTTGTTGCCGGCCAAAAGCCACAATGGCCTTCCTGATGGCATTGGCCGGTTCGTTTTGCAGGTAACAGGTATCTATTTCCACCACCTTATCAAAAACTCCTTTGGCATGAAAACCACCATAGCCGGCTACTTCGTTCCCGGCAATTTCATGGGCCGGCAGTTGTTTAAAATCGGCTTTGGGAATGTATTTTTTATTGGAAAAAGTAAACTCTAATTTGTTGCGGTAGCCCTTGGTTTCGGCAGCGCCCACAATGGGATCAAACGGTGGAAGGTTAATTTTGGCAATACGGATAAGATGGTCGCTAACCTGTTTTGCCTTGTATTGTAATTGCAAGGCATAAGGCAGCATTTGCCAGGAACATCCGCCACAGGTACCAAAATGACTGCAAAAAGGTTGTTCGCGTTGAGGCGATAATTGTGTAAAGGCAATCGCTTCACCCTCCGCCCAATCTTTCTTGTTTCTGTGCAATAATACATTTACCACATCACCGGGTACTGCTTTTTCAATAAACAGCACTTTCCCGTTTATACGAGCAATGGATTTGCCTTCGGCAGCATAATCTTCTACCAAAATATTTTCCAGAATAATTCTTTCCTTCTTTTTTCTCACAGGCGCAAAAATAACATCCTAAGCCTTTGATTGCGTATTTACAACTATTAAAAAAGGTTTTTATGGAAGGATTAACGCAACCTTTACTACCATTCCTTACATTTACAATATCTATTTTTACAGTATGAAGAACCTCCGCCTCGTTTTTTGCATCGCATTGTTGTTACCCTTTTGTGTCATAGCACAACAAAAAAAAACACCCGTTCACACTACTTCTGCAACCGGGCATAACATACATATACAATTAAAACCATTTAAAAACACCACTATTTATTTGGGTACCTATTATGGCAAGGGTAAAACATTAGCCGATTCTGCCGTGCTAAACAGCAATAGCGAAGGTGCTTTTAAAGGCAGTAAGTCCTTAACGGAAGGGATTTATTTTGTGGTATCGCCCCAATACACCATACAATTTGAAGTGTTGATTGGTAAAGAACAGCATTTTAACATTGTGGCCGATTCAGCTAATAAATTGCATCCCTTAATTACCGGCTCACCCGATAATACTTTGTTTTTGCAATATTCTCAAGAAAGTTACCGGTTGGGTAGTGATATAGATGCCCTGCAAAAATCATTGGCCTTGCAACATACCCGTGCTGATTCTTTAAAGATAGAAGCACAATTAAAAAGCCTTTCTGAAAAATTACACCAGAGCCGCGAAAATATTATTCATCAACACCCTAACTCATTACTCGCTTTTTTATTACAAGCCATGCAGCGCCCCGAAATACCTGCTATACCGGTAGTAAACGGCAAGCCCGATTCGTTGTATCCTTTCAGATATGTAAAAGAACATTATTGGGATGATGTGTTGTTTAATGATGACCGCTTGCTGCATACACCCTTCTTCGAACCAAAATTAGATGATTATTTTAAGTATTATGTATCACCAGCGCCCGATTCTATTATCAATGAAGTAAATTATATGTTACTCTCTGCCCGTACCGGTAAAGAAATATATCCGTATTTGCTTACCAAATTCACCAACAAATACCTCAATCCCGAATACATGGGGCAGGATAAAGTTTTTCTTTTTTTATATGAAAACTTTTATGCCAAAGGCGATACCGTTATTCTGAATGCCGAATCTAAAAAAATGATTACGGACAGGGCTTATAGTATGATGGCCAATCAAATTGGTGCACAGGCACCCGAACTGAATTTAACCGATACAGTAGGTAAAAATATTTCCTTATACAGTTTAAAGGCGCCATTTACCGTAGTAGTATTCTGGGATCCCACCTGTGGTCACTGCAAAGAAGAATTGCCCCGTATTGATTCTATATACAAAGCACGCTGGAAGGCGATGGGGGTAAAATTATACAGCGTAAATGTAAATGAAGCAAGAATGGATGATATGAAGCAGTTTGTTCAGGAGCATCATTTTAGTCCCGATTGGTTGATTACCTATCAAACCAAAGAAGCCCGGTTAGCTGAACAAAAAGCCAATGAACCCAATTACCGGCAATTGTATGATGTGTTTAAAACACCTACTTTGTATTTGTTAGATGATGAAAAGCACATCATTGCCAAACAATTAACCATTGAGCAGATAAATAATTTGATGCAGGTTAAACGCACTCAAAAACAATAAAAGCATTTTTTCTTTCCTAATGTAAACAGCTTGATGTATTTTACTGGTTCAAACATTGCGGCTATTCCTTTTAAATAGGCAGGCTGCTTAAAACAGACGATATGCAATACATCAAAGCTTTATTCCTACTGCTTTTAATATCTACTTCCGCTGAAATGGTAATGGCACAAAGTGCAGTCACTTCTCCGTTTGATACCACCATGTATGGTCGAAATGAAAAAGCCGGACACTATGTGCATACAAGAGGTATCAATATGTACTATGAAACCTATGGCAACGGTGCCCCCTTGCTGATTATACATGGCAATGGCGGTTCCATCAATAATTTTCTATATCAAATACCTTATTTCTCAAAAGAATATCGGGTAATATTAGCCGATAGCCGGGCACAGGGCAAAACAACCGATACCGGCGATTCATTAAGTTATGAAATGATGACTGATGATTTAAATGCCCTGCTCGATACCCTGCAAGTAGACTCCTGCTATGTAATTGGCTGGAGCGATGGCGGCATTAACGGTTTGTTGCTGGCTATTCGCCACCCTGATAAAGTAAAAAAATTAGCCGTAACCGGCGCCAATTTATGGCCCGATACAACCGCCATTGACCCTTGGGTACGCCAATGGGCACTACATTTAAACGATACTTTGGCCAAAATGCCCGCCACCCCGGCGGTAAAAAGAGAACGCAAGTTGGCACATTTGCTATCGTACGAACCGCATATTACCCTGGCACAACTGCATACCATACAATGTCCCACATTGGTGATTGGTGGCGATCATGATGTGATACGCCCCATTCAAACCCTGCTGATAGCAGAAAACATTCCCCAATCGTATTTATGGATTTTACCCAATTCCGGCCATTCCACCCCCATTGTGTATAAAGACGATTTTAACCGGCAGGTCGATTTGTTTTTTAAAACACCCTACCGCAACATTGAAAAAGAGGCGCGGTTTGAATAACCCATCGGTTAAAAATTACCCGGCCGGTAGCACCCCTCTTCGATACTGCTTCAAAACAACAGCGTTGCGCAACGCTGTAACTCCGTAATTGCCTGCCGGAATGATGGGCGATTGCTTAATTTAAATGTCATTAACAATCTTGATCTGATATACTTGCCCAAAAAACTAAAATGACTTTTGGATAGGTTCAATTGAAATGAAGTTTGGATGCAGCTAAAGCACTACAAAATTTACAAATCATTTCATAGAAATAAAACTGAGTGTAAGTTTACTATCTGATTGAAATGATTTTAATTTTCAATATTCAGTTTCCTATCAGTTAAGATATTTTTTAACTTCTTTACGTTAAATTGATATATATAAAAAAGAATATTTTATTAGGGGGAATAAATCATTACAGCATAGTGCAGGACAGTTGGTAAAATAACATTTTTTATTTTTAGGTAATTAAAATAATTTATCGCTATTGATTTTTATCTGACTAATGCTACTAATTATTAGTTATATAGCGTAATATTTTTATTTTAATGTTTAATAATTAATCTAAAACTGATTGCTATGCTAAAAAAACTACTTCTGTTTTTAAAACAGAAAAGAGGCTCAATGATTGTTTTCTTTCTGTTTTTCTCATCATTTTCAATTGCCCAGCAAAAAATTACAGTAAATGGAACTGTTGTGGGAGAAAATGATGTTCCATTGTCAGGTGTGTCTGTGCACGTAGCAGGAACTACAACCGGCATCACTACGGATGCGCAAGGAAAGTTTACGTTGCAAGTTAATAAAGGTGCTACGCTTGTTTTGTCGTTTGTGGGTTACGAAGAAAAGCAAGTAAAAGTAAATAATGGAGGAAGTGTTGGAAATATTCAGATGGTTTCAACAGCTTCTGCTGCATTAGGGGAAGTGGTGGTAGTGGGTTATGGAACTCAGAGGAAAAGAAATGTAACTGCTGCTGTATCTTCTGTTGATGTTTCAAAATTAAAGGATGTTCCTGTGCAGAATGTATCGCAATTATTGTATGGGCAGGCTGCTGGTGTGACTGTACAGCAGGCAACCGGTTCTCCCGGCAGGGAATTTACGGTTACCATTAGGGGTACGGGTTCTTTGGGAGCAGGAAGTGCACCTTTATATGTAGTTGATGGATTTCCAGTAGGTACTTCTATTGGTCAAAATTTAAATCCGAATGATATTGCATCAATTACTATATTAAAAGATGCTGTTTCTACAGCCATTTATGGAGCCAGGGGGTCAAACGGTGTTGTCTTGATTACCACTAAAAATGCTAAAAGCGGTGAAGTGAGTTTAAAGGCTTCTGCAAATTATGGTGTCCAAAACATACCAGACTCTAGAAAAACAAAGGTGTTAAATGGTGTGCAATTTGCCCAGTTTAAGAAGGATATTTTTATGGATAAAATTCGATATTTCGAGAACAGGGAGCCTGCTATTGACGAAGTTCCTTTGGATTATCGGTATCCTGAACAAACTAAATATTCTACAAATTGGTTTAATGAAATCCTTAACAAAAATGCATTGTACCAAAATTATGATATTACACTTTCTAGTGGGAAAGGACCTATTAAATCATTAGTTTCGGTTGGATATATTGATCAGAATGGGTTGTTACTTAATACTAATTACAAACTTTATTCTGTTCGTGCTAATATTGGTGGGCAAGTAAATAAATTTATTAATATGGGACTGAATTTAAATGGTTCCTTTTCTGATCAGAATCAAGCTAATACTGAAGGGCGTGATAACTTAGTGGGTTCTACCTTGCTGATGGATCCAAGAGAACCTGTTTATAATGCAGATGGTACTTTCAATGGTTACATCGGTGGCCATGACGGAATTTTTGGATTTCCCAATCCTGTTATGGTTTTAAAAAAGACAAATTCAAATTATACCAATACTAATATTACAACGAATGGATTTTTGGAATTTTCTTTTTTACGAAATTTCAAATTTAAAACAGCAGTAAATGTTGGCCTCTATAGAGGTTCTGTCAAGCAGTTTGTCCCATCTACTATTTCCGGGGAAAATGCTCCTGCCCCCAGAGATGCTTATGAAAATGATTCCTACTCTGATAGAATGAATCTTTCGGCTGATCAATTGCTTACATACAATAAAGAACTCGGAGATCATCATTTTGATGTATTGGTCGGATACACAGCGCAGGAGGAAACTACAAAAGGACTTTCTGGTAGTGGGGATCAATTTCCTAATGATTTGGTTCCATTTCTGAATGCGGCGATAATAAAATCTGCTAGTTCAACAGAATATGGCTGGAGTATGGCAGCCTTGTTTAGTAGGTTAAACTACTCATATAAAGGTAGATATTTGTTTTCTGGCACTTTTCGAAGGGAAGGAAGTTCCAGGTTCGGTTTACAAAATAAATGGGGAAATTTTCCTGCATTATCTGTTGGATGGAGAATCTCAGATGAGTCGTTTATGCCTAAATTCAGATGGTTAAATGACTTAAAGCTAAGAGGAAGCTGGGGCATTACAGGTAACAATAATATTGGGAACTATACAAGTTTATCTTTTATGAGCCCAAGTAATTATGTTTTCAATAACAATTATGTTAGCGGATTGGTTGTGAGATCTTTTGCAAACTCTGAGTTAGGCTGGGAAAGAGCTACGCAAACAGATATTGGTATAGATGTTTCTGCCTTTGAAAATAAACTAACATTTACTGTAGAATATTATAAAAGAATAACAAGCGACATGTTATTATCAATTCAGTTGCCTGCAATCTCAGGATTTACTAGTAGTTTAGGTAATGTTGGAAAAGTGGAAAATAAAGGATTGGAATTTTCTGCTAATTTTAAAACTAAAATAAACGAAATCGGTTTTTGGACTAATTTTAATATTTCATTTAATCGTAATAAGGTACTTGCTATCCGTGGTGTTAATGATGAAATTTGGCAAGGTGATTTGTATAGTGATTATAATGTTTCAAAAGTTGGCCGGCCCATTGGTATGATATATGGTTTTAAAGTACTTGGTATTTTTCAAAGCCAAGATGAAATTAATAAATCGCCTAAACAGGACGGTGCAATTCCGGGTGTTTATAAATATTATGATGCTAATGGTGATGGAATAATATCTTATGATACTAAGGATATGGTTGAGATAGGAAATCCTTGGCCAAAAGGTACCTGGGGTTTCACACTTGGCGGAGATTATAAAAAATTCGATCTAAGCGTTTTGTTAACTGGTGCTTATGGTTATGATATAGTGGCACAAATACAGAAGTCCACTATGAATATGGATGGGGTTTTTAATGTGTTAACCGTAAGTAAAGATAGGTTCAGATCGGCACAACAACCAGGGAATGGGATTTACGCTACTACTAATACATGGAAGTGGGAGCGTGAAAGCAATTCACGTTATGTTTATAACGGTAGTCATATGTGGGTAAAAAATGTAAGCTTGGGTTATTCTATTCCTAAATCGGTCTTGAATTTTAATAGTGTGAGGCTTTTTGTAAGTGCCCAGAATTTATTTTTAATTACAAGTTATCCTGGGAATAACCCTGATGTTAATAACCTGGGTGGCACAAGACCAGGATTTGACGATGCCGCTTACCCTGTTTCCAGAACTTTCTCTATTGGAGCTAATCTAACATTTTAAAATTTTAAAAAAATGAAGAATATAATAATAATTTTGCTTGGTATTACTCTCTGCTTTGTTGAATGCTCATGTAAAAAGGAGTTCCTTAATAAAACAGATCCTACCCAAATTGGGACAGACGTCTTTTATAAAAATCAATCTGAACTGGAACAGGCGGTTAATGGGGTCTATGGGCAATTACAGGGGATCATTAACGACCAGTGGCTATTTAATGAATTACCCTCAGATAATACAACGATTGACTTTAATCCGGGTGACCGTGGACAAGCACCCTCAATAGAGGCGTTTGAATTTTGGACCTTTAATTCTGGAACTGGTAATATTGATGGGATGTATATTGCTTATTACAACGCACTTTTTAATATCAACAACACGCTGGCAAAACTTAAAAACGCCAGCACCACAGCTATTTCCGATTCCATAAAAGCCCAATTTGAAGGACAACTTAAATTTCTCCGAGGATATTACTATTTTGAATTAACCCAATATTTTGGAGATGTTGTTCTTATTACTCAGCCATTAGATGTACCTTCTAAAGCATGGGATTATTTAAGAGAGCCTCAGGTAAAAGTATATACCCAAATTGAAACAGATCTTAAAGATGCCGTTTCGTCGCTTCCGTTGAAATACAATTCTGCAAATGTAGGTCGGATAACCAAAGGAGCTGCATTGACTTTATTGGGCAAGGTTTATCTTACTGAAAAAAAGTACCCGGATGCCGTCAACGCTCTTAGCCAGGTTCTACCGTTGGGATATTCTTTGGTACCTAACTATGCAGATGTTTTTGATCCCCAAAAAAAGAATGGTCCTGAATCTGTTTTTGAAGTACAATACCAGGGTGGAAATGATTTGGGAGAGTGGAGTAGTTTTATTTATACTTTTGCACCAAGGTTATCACAAGGTACAGTTACAGGATGGCCTCAGAGTAATCCGGGTGGGTGGAACATTCCGACTAATGATATGATTGCTACTTATGAGCCTGGTGATTTACGTAAAAATTCCTCCATTGGTTTAGACTTTAGAAGTCCAATTACTGGAGATGTGGTTCCTTATATTAAAAAATATGATCATCCACATACTATATACGGCCGTACAGATGATGACTGGCCTGTGTTAAGATACTCTGATGTATTGTTGATGCTTGCTGAAGCCATCAATGAACAAACTGGGCCTACCTCAGAAGCTTATGGCTATCTAAATCAGGTACGTCAAAGGGCAGGCCTTCCCGCAGTAAGCGGACTGGACAAACAATCTTTCCGTGATACAGTACTGCACGAAAGGAGGGTTGAACTGGCATTTGAGAACTGGCGCTGGTTTGATCTAAAACGAACAAAAACCCCAGAAGAACTTTCGCAATTTCTTAATTCTTATGGAGCCACCGAAAAGGCTAATCCAACAGTAAGCAGACAGGGTATTCCTTATTCTAGCGGAGATTACATTTTCCAGCCTTTTCAAAGTTTATATCCAATTCCTAGTAATGAAATTTTAATTAATAGTAAATTAACTCAAAACCCTGGGTACTAAAAATATGTAAATTATGAAACAAATTTTTTTTTATAATTCTTGTAGAACAATATTTGTAGGTGTTAGTTTGTTTTTATCCATTCAGCATTTGGAAGCACAAAATAATAATATCTCGATTAGTTGGAACAAAACGATAATTATATCTAAAACTACTCCAACGTTACAATTAGTTGAAAATCCAATGGTGCGTCCCGGTTCGCCCATACATAAACCAACTTTTAAGGCTTTAAAAGAATTAGGGGCCGATTATGTTAGATATGTTCCGTGGTTTCCCTATCCTAAAATGGCCGTAGCAGAATTAAAACCACCAACTGGTAACAAAACCTTCTGGGATTTTACTTATTTGGATAGTACCATGCAGGCCTTTATGGAAGCCACACAATGGCATTCCGTAATAATAAATTTCAGTACCACTCCTGCTTGGATGTGGAAGACAGATGCAGTGGTGAAATATCCGGAGGATCCTTATCAAACCTGTTGGGATTATAATCAGGGAACCCAGCTCAGGGATACCACCATGAAGGAGGTAGCCGGTTACTTTGCCCGGTTGGTAAGCTGGTATACGAAAGGAGGATTCACTGATGAACTGGGTAAATATCACAAGTCAGGCCATTATTATAAAATTCCATATTGGGAAGTACTTAATGAGCCGGACTTAGAGCACAACATTTCTCCACAACTTTATACAAAAATGTATGATGCAATAGTTATGGCCATAAAAAAAGTTTCGCCGGAAACAAAATTTGTGGGGATGGCCCTAGCCTTTTCAAATAATCCGGAATGGTTTGAATATTTTCTCAATCCTGCAAACCATAAAAAAGGTGTTCCATTAGATGGTATATCTTATCATTTTTATGGAGGCAGAGATGCTGCTGATCAGCCATTGGATGTGTATCAATATTCTTTCTTCAACCAGGCAGACGGGTTTATTAATAAAGTCCGCTATATCGAGAGTATTCGTAAAAGGCTTTCACCACACACTTTTACTACCATAGACGAAATAGGGAACATACTGTCTAGGGACGGCGATAAGCCCATTCCGGATGCTTATTG
The DNA here is from genome assembly GCF_058798575.1 of Hydrotalea sp. GW822-HT8A01. NCBI lineage: Bacteria > Pseudomonadati > Bacteroidota > Chitinophagia > Chitinophagales > Chitinophagaceae > Hydrotalea > Hydrotalea sp. GW822-HT8A01. The sequence continues at coordinate 947,539 of NZ_CM179506.1, read as the reverse complement.
GAATTTATCCGGAGCCATGTACGCCTATATTTATTTAGAACTTTCAAAGATCGGTATTGATGCTGCAGGCGAGTCGCAACTTGTTGGCTATCCTACGCAATTTCCGTCAGTAAGCATGATGGACTGGGAAAATGGGAAACCTAATGCCCGCTATTGGGTATTAAAACTTTTAAAAGAAAATTTTGGCCCCGGTGATAAATTAGTAGCTACCGGTATCAATACCTCAGATGTAAGCACGCAGGCCTTTGAAACAAAGGAAGGAAGAAAACTATTGCTAATCAATAAAAGGAATAAGGCTATCCGCCTTCAACTGTCGGATGCATCAGGTGGATGGGCTAACTATGTGGATATAACCACCGGTGAAAACCCACCACAAAAAATTAAATTAAATGATAATAGCATCCTGCTTAACCCGTTTTCTGTTGCAGTTATTCAATTCAGGAACTAAACTTGGTTTTATAAATTTATTACCTCTATTTGCATTAGTAAAGATTTATTGTAAAAAAGATTTATCACGTAAGCAATTAAAATAAGGCAAATCATGATGTACCGGATTATTATGTTTTTGCTCTCAGTAATTTTTTGTCAAAATATAACAGCGCAGGAAGAAGGTTATATTGATAAGCGGCCTAAGGCTCATCTTAGAATGAACGCTATTGACGAGGGAATTGTTTTAAGATATGGTAATGGTCCGGATAGTTGTGATGTATATGGAGCCAGAGAAGCTATTGTAAATAAAGATAATGGAGTCTATTATTTATTTTACGATGGAGCTGGCAAAGATGGCTGGAGGGCCTGCCTTGCAGAGAGCAGAGATTTAAAATCATGGGTCAAAAAAGGCGCTATTCTGAAATTAGGCGAGCCGGGAACTGATGATTCAAAAAGTGCATCAGCACCCTGGGTTATAAAGGGAAAAGATACCTGGCACATGTTCTATTTGGGAACGCCCAATACTACCCCTGCACCAGATCGTATCCCTGCTTTCCCATATCTTACTATGAAGGCTCAATCCAAATCTTTGGAAGGCCCCTGGATAAAGCAATATGATGTTACGCCTTTTCCACTCGGGGAGAAAAGTTTTTATACCGTTACAGCCAGTCCGGGCTTTATTGTAAAAATTAAAAATGAATACGTCCAATTTTTCAGTGGTGCAACACAAGATAGTACTGGAATAAAAAGAACACTGGGTATAGCACGTACACAGGATTTAAATGCTTCATGGATTATTGATAGTTTGCCTGTTGTTTCATCAGAGGAGCAAATTGAAAACTCATCCATGTATTATGACAAAACCAGTAAATACTGGTTTTTATTTACTAACCATATAGGTATTGATACCAACAAAACAGAATATACAGACGCTATATGGGTTTACTGGTCGAAAGATATTAATAAATGGAATGCCGCTGATAAGGCGATTGTTCTTGACAGCAGCAATTGTATTTGGTCGAAAGGCGCTATTGGAATGCCCTCTGTAATAAAAACAGGTAACAGGCTTGCTATATTGTACGATGGCTTTGAAGGTTACAGTACTTATCACATGAAAAGAAATATCGGATTAGCCTGGCTTGAATTACCACTTAAAATTCTAGGGAGAGAAACAGGTTCTGAAAAATAAAAATATTTAAAAGCAGGAAAAGGTAAATGAAAAAAAATGATATTACATTAAGAACTGGCTTGTTTGGAATAGGCTTAGAAGCTTATTGGGAGCAGTTTGCAGGATTAAAAACAAGGCTGGAAAATTATATCAGCATTGTAGCGTCTAACCTTGAAAGTTATGAATGTGATGTAGTCAACCTGGGTTTAATAGATACTCCCGAAAAAGCATTTGAGGCAGGCAGCCTGTTTCGGAAAGAAGATGTGGATATCATCTTTTTGTATGTAACCACTTATGCATTGTCATCAACCGTTTTGCCGGTAGTGCAAAGGGCTAAGGTGCCTGTGATTATTTTGAATCTTTCTCCGGAAGCGGCCATAGATTATGCAGCATTCAATAAGATGGAAGACCGGATAAAGATGACCGGGGAATGGCTGGCATACTGTTCGGCCTGTCCGGTACCGGAAATAGCCAATGTATTCCATCGTGTAGGCATCAAATTTCATCAGATAACCGGTATGCTGCATGATGATGAAGCATGCTGGAATGAAGTAAGAGAATGGGTTGCAGCGGCAAAGGTAGCCCACATCATGTATTACAACCGTTTGGGATGTATGGGGCATTATTATAGCGGGATGTTGGATATTTATACCGATCTCGCGAAACTATATGCGCATTTTGGAGGGCACATAGAACTCATTGAAGTAGATGAACTGGTATCACTTCGTGAAAATATTTCAAAGAAAGAAATTAGGGGAAGGGTAAAACTTTTTTACAACGAATTTGATGTTCAGCAGGATTGCGCAGAAGAAGAGCTGGAAAGAGCAGCAAAAACCTCAGTTGCTTTAGACAGGTTAGTAGAAAAATACGACTTGGGTTCAATGGCTTATTATTATAAAGGAACAGGGAATAAAGCAAATGAAGATGCGATTAGCTCTATTATTTTGGGTAATTCTTTACTTACCGCAAAGGGTATTCCTGTAGCAGGTGAGTACGAGATAAAGAACGCCCAGGCAATGAAAATAATGGACAGCTTTGGAGCCGGAGGATCTTTTACAGAGTATTATGCCATGGATTTTAAAGATGATATAGTACTGATGGGTCATGATGGGCCGGGGCATATTGCCATAGCAGAAGGGAAAACAAAAGTACGTCCTCTTCATGTTTATCATGGAAAAGTAGGGAATGGATTATCAGTGGAGATGTCTGTGAAGCATGGGCCGGTAACATTGCTATCGGTTGTAGAAAAAGTAGATGGGAGACTCATGTTATTGACAGCAGAAGCAGAATCGGTGCCAGGACCCATTTTGGAGATCGGCAACACCAACAGCCGGTATAAATTTTCAATCGGTGCCAGAAAATTTGTAAATGATTGGAATAGTAATGGCCCTGCTCATCATTGTGCTGTGGGTATTGGCCACATTAGTTCCAAAATTCAGAAGTTGGGAGATTTATTAAATATGGAAGTGGTAAAGGTGTGTTGATCACTTATTTTATAGGGTACACTTAAGGCCACCTGAAAAATTTAAGAAATATCTTTTAAAAGATTGAGAATCTTGAGCCAGTCAATTATTATAAATCAAAGCTGATCAACATCAATGGATAGAAGGAATGCCAGGAAGGAAGTTATCATGTGCATGATATATTTCACATAGTGAAATTTCTGGATGCTGTGAAAAAGGGAAATTGATTCTACACACAATTTAGTTGATTTTTTAAAATATTCTAAATAGCCATGATTTTTATAGAAAAATACGATTGAGAATAGTAACCATTTAAATAAATCATAATGACAGTAAATAAAAAAACTCAAATAGTTGTTATTAGTATTTATTTCGTAATTGTAGTGCTTCTCTTTTATGGTTGTGGTATAAAACCTGTTCAGTCTGATATAAAAACTTTCAAAGAGGCTTTTCTTAATCCTCCTGATTCATCCCGTCCTGGCGTTTATTGGTATTTTATGGATGGGAATCTCTCACAGGATGGCATGACTAAGGATTTAGAATCAATGAAAAAGGCCGGTATTCGAAATGTCATATTCCTTGAAGTAAATGTAGGAATTCCCCGCGGCCCTGTTGATTTTTTAAGTACCCAATGGCAGCAATTGTTTAAGCACGCAGTGATTGAATGTGAAAAGTTAGGAATCAGAATGACATTGGGAATAGGGCCTGGATGGAACGGAAGTGGCGGGCCTTGGGTTGCTCCTGACCAGTCGATGCAACATTTGGTTTCCAGTACAATTTATGTTTCAGGACCAGGTAACCATAAAATTAAACTCCCCGTACCATTACCCAAAAAGCCATATTTTGGTGAAGGAGTGTTTTCTCCGGAATTAAAAAAACAATGGAATGATTTCTATAAAGATGTTGCCGTGCTTGCCTTTCCAACTCCTGCGCTTAATAAAAAAATAGAAGACATTGATGAAAAAGCACTTTATTATCGTGCTCCATTTAGCTCAAAACCAGGCGTTAAACCGTTTTTAGCTTCATTTAGTGATTATGCGGATGCACCTGCTGCAGACATCAAAAAAAATCAGATTATTGACCTTACGGATAAACTTCGGCCTGATGGAACATTAAACTGGGTAGCTCCTGTTGGTAACTGGACGATCATGAGATTTGGAAGTCGCAACAATGGGGCTGTTACCCGCCCCGCACCTGTCCAGGGTTTAGGATTTGAAGCTGATAAATTTGACACAGTTGCTTTAAATGCTCATCTTGAAAAATACGTAGGTACCATTCTCAATAATATAGGAACTATTGATACAACAAAGTTCGGAGGGTTACATGTACTCCACATAGATAGCTGGGAAATGGGATCTCAAAATTGGACACCAAAATTCCGGCAGGAATTTATTAAAAGAAGAGGATATGATCCTTTACCGTTTTTTCCCGTTTATGCTGGCAATATTGTAGAGAACCGGGAGGTAAGTGAACGGTTCTTATGGGATTTGCGGCAAACTAGTCAGGAATTAGTTTTAGCATATCATGCCTGGCAAGTAAAAAAATATGCGCACCGACACGGGTTGAGATTATCTATTGAACCCTATGATATGAACCCAACTGCAGACCTGGAACTTGGCTCAGTAGCAGATAATCCAATGTGCGAGTTTTGGAGCAAAGGGTATGGATTTAACTCTTCGTTTAGTTGTATAGAAGCGACTTCTGTTGCACACATTCAAGGAATCCCGGTCGTTCAGGCAGAAGCCTTTACCGCCGGAGGAAGCGAAGCGTGGAAACAATATCCCGGATCTATGAAGAACCAGGGAGACTGGGCTTTTGCAGCCGGTATTAATCGTTTTTTTTATCACACTTTTGAACACAAACCCTTAGCTGATTCATTACGTCCCGGCATGACGATGGGTCCGTATGGAGTTCATTGGGATAGAAAACAGACATGGTGGCCGATGGTATCTGATTATCATACTTATATTTCCCGTTGTCAGTATATTTTACAACAAGGAAAATCAGTTGCTGACATTTTGTACTTAACACCAGAAGGCGCCCCGCAGGTTTTTCTTCCGCCATCATCGGCAATGGTGGGTGATTCTATTCTTCCCGATAGGCGTGGATATAATTTTGATGGATGTGCTCCCGGGCAACTATATTCTGCTTCGGTAAAGAATCATCAAATCATATTCCCAAGTGGTGCTACCTACAGATTAATGGTTTTGCCAGCTGTTGCAACTATGAGTCCAGCGTTGCTTGGAAAAGTTAAAGAACTTATTAAAGATGGCGCTGTTGTTATAGGCAATCCTCCCCGAAAATCACCAGGTTTATCTAATTATCCAGAATGTGACCACCAAGTAGGGGTAATGGCTAAAGAACTGTGGGGAAGTATGCAGGTTCCTGATGAAGTGTCTGATCGTATTTATGGAAAAGGGAAAATTATATGGGGTAAAAATCTTATCAATCAAAAGTTGGGGACGCTTTATCCTGATTATGATTTTACTTCCAACCTACTAAATAAAATGGATGTGAAAAAAGATTTTGAATCATCTGCATCGCTTCGTTATACACATCGAACCTCAAAAGACTGGGATATTTATTTTGTATCTAATTATAGCAATCATCCTGTAAAAGCTAATTGTATTTTCCGTTCGAATAAGGGATATCCTGAACTTTGGGATCCTTTAACCGGCAAAACAAGGAGATTGCCTGAATTTTCTGTAAATGATGAACAAACCACCATGCCATTGCAATTTGATACTTACCAGAGTTACTTCATCGTATTTGCAAAAGGCTCAATAGGAGCAACAGTCCGGGGAAAGAATTTTCCTGAAATGGAAAAAATAGCAACATTAAATGGGCCTTGGATGTTAGCTTTCGATTCTAAATTGGGAGGACCTGAAAAAGTAAAATTTGATACCCTTATGGATTGGACTTGCCGCTCGGAAAATGGTATAAAATATTATTCGGGAATAGCAGTTTATCAAAAGAATTTTGATCTCCCTACAGCAGGCGATACCAGCAATCATAAACGGCTTTACCTTGATTTGGGAAATGTGAAAAACATGGCCCATGTAGTGATAAACGGACATGATTTGGGAGTGGTATGGACCGCCCCATGGAAAGTAGATATTACAGGAATAGTAAAACAAAAGAATAATCAGTTGGAGATATCAGTAGCTAATCTATGGCCAAACCGTTTGATTGGTGATGATCATTTGCCGTATGATGGTGTAAAAGATGGGCAATTTCCCGAATGGCTTTTAAAAGGTGAAAAACGAACAAGTGAAAGATATACATTTACAACTTATGACCCATATAACAAAAACTCCCCTTTATTAGAATCAGGATTGATTGGGCCGGTTATCATTCAAAGAGAGGTTTTTTAATGAATGTATTGGTGCGAAATAAAAACACGATTTTTTCATAATTAGTCAACCCTCAAAAAGTAATTTTCAATGTTCGATTAAAAATATTGTTGCAATAAAAATTAAAAAGTTGCAAAAATTTGAGTGCCCAAATAGCAAGTTGCTCTTTCCATTTGTTCATCATTCGTTTAAAATTGATGGCTGATGCTGCTAACATTACATTGATGGCATCCCCAACTGTTCCCTTCAGATAATTTCTTGCCATTCGGTAATCTTGTTTTAGATGACCAATCACCGGTTCTATTGCGGCTCTGCGACTGTGTCTTTTTCTTTTCGTTGCTGTAATGTTTTTATCAGGCTTTGGCGTGTGCAATGTTGTATTGTTAATCATCTTCGCACCTCGGTAACCTCTGTCTAAAAAAATATTCTTGGGTTCTTTTTTCATCAATCTTTCATATTGCTGTATTGCTGCCGGTAATGTTTTTGAATCGTGTACATTATCGCTAAAGTTTAATGCACCTACAACTACTCCGGTGTTTTGTGTGATTAAAAATGATGCTTTGCTACCAAACTCAAACTTCTTATGCTCTTTGCCTTTGGTGTAACATTTTACTTCTGGCTCATGAAGACTGTAGGTTTTATTGCTGTCACTTCTTTTTTGTGCTAATACTTTTTTAAACAATGATACATCCATTGCATACTTACTTGCATCATCGGGTTCAAGTTTTCTTTCTATCTCCCGAACCAATCTGCCTGCTATGGTTTTAATTTTTTTGCTTGCCTTTCTTGCTTTTGCAAAGCCGCCTTTGTTTTTCTTAAACCGTTGTATGGTGCTATGTTTCTTTACTGTAAACTTGTAACTCTGACGCAACTCGATGTTTTCTTCTGCTGCTATCTTCTGACATTTTACAATTATTTTTTTGTACAACTTATCATCGGTTGGATAAGTGATATTCTTTTCCTGCACTGTTGTATCACCGCTTAGATTATCATCATCTGCATCTTTACCATTGATGCGCATACTTTCTTTGAAAATTAATTCTACACCTTGTTCACCAATACGTTTTCTGAACTCCACCAACTCCGTTGCAACACATGGTGGTTTAACTGAAAATAATTGTTCGCCACCAAAGTATTGATAGTACGCATTCTCAGCCCACTGTTCTACCACACTCTCATCACTTAAATTGCGAAGCTGTTTTAAAATCAGTAGTGATACCATTAGCCTGATTGGTTTGGCAGGTGCTCCCTGAGAGGCACTGTAATGCTTTTTAAACGCTTCGTCAAATATTTTCCAATCAATCCTATTTGCTAAAATATACAGCGGATGCCCGTGGCTTAACTGCTCTTCAAACGTACTGTAAAAACCAAGTTGGCTTGTTGATTTTTGCTTTGCTAACATGCTACAAATTTGCAAGCTTTTTTATCCTTTTCTTTCTTTTCCTGCAACCTTTTTTATCCGCATTTGTTCATAAACTATTGATCCCATTGTGTTCTATTCGTTTTTGAGGAACGACTAATTAGATGATATGGTTTTAAAAGGGGTACTACTACTAAATTTAAAACAATTAATTTATTAGCTGTAATCCTTTATTGAAATGGGATACAGCTTAGTTAACCCCGATTTTAATCGGGCAACAATGATATTTTTATTTGCCAAATCTGAATTAATAAGCCGGATAGTGCAGGATGGTTATTATTAAATGTTAAACTAATTTCACTTTAGATTCATTATGTTTGATACTTCACTGTTAAATCTATTTTACGATGCTTAAAATATATTCACTTTTTCGGGTTTCTATTTTTCTGTTATTATTTTCTATTTTTCTTCTGTTAGTAAATACATCTGTGGCTCAGATAAAAGTTGAGAACCTGCTTACAGAAAACCTTACCAATCCTGTTGGCGTTGGTATTATACAACCACAATTGAGCTGGCAATTAAATTCCCCCAAAAGGAAGGTAATGCAAACAGCTTATGAAATAAGGGTGGGCGAAAACATATCCACATTGGAAAAAGGGAAAAAGTTGCAATGGAATAGCGGTAAAATCACTTCTGATCAATCAGTTCATGTAATGTATAATGGAGCAGCTTTGCAATCGGGGAAAAAATATTTCTGGCAGGTTCGGATTTGGGATAATGAAGGAAAATCTTCTGCATGGAGTGCCCCTGCATTTTTTCAAATGGCACTCTTAAATAATAATGAATGGAAAGCAAAATGGATTGCGCCAGGTTATATAGAAGATTCCGTTCTGCGCCCAAGCCCCATGTTTAGAAAACAATTTAATGCCTCTAAAAAAATAAAATCGGCTACTGTCTATATTACAGCACATGGTTTATATGAAGCACAGATAAATGGCAAAAGGGTAGGAGATGCTTATTTTACACCCGGATGGACGAGCTACAACAAACGGCTTCAGTACCAGGTATATGATGTAACCGATTTGATAAAAAGAGGCGGTAATGTCATTGGTGTAACGCTGGGCAGTGGCTGGTACCGCGGGCATTTGGCATGGGAAAATAATAAGAATATTTATGGGAAAGACATTTCCCTTCTGCTCCAGTTTGAAATTGTTTATGCGGATGGATCTAAGCAAACCATACTTTCTGATGAAAGTTGGAAATGCTCCACAGGTAGTATTATCAGCTCCAGCATTTACAATGGGGAAACCATCGATGCCCGAAAAAATAAAGCAGGCTGGGAAATGCCCGGATATGATGATACAAAATGGAACGGCGTAAAAGTGGAGAATTTTTCCTACGGCAACCTCGTGGCTACTTATAACGAACCAGCAAAAAAACATGAAACTTTTAAACCCATCAAGGTTATCACTACACCCAAAGGAGAAAAAGTAATCGACTTTGGACAAAATCTGGTGGGTTGGGTAATGCTTCATGTGAAGGGGAATGCGGGTGATACGGTAGTGATACAGCATGCCGAGGTATTGGATAAGGCAGGCAACTTTTATACCGAAAACCTTCGGGCTGCCAAAGCCACTTCTACTTATATCCTTAATGGGAATGGGGATGAATTTTTTGAACCGCATTTTACCTATTATGGTTTCCGGTATATAAAAATTGAAGGGATAAAAGGAGATCCGAATCCTGATGATTTTACGGCCGTTGCAATCTATGCAGACATGAAAGAAACAGGCACATTTATTACTTCCAATCCCCTGGTTAATCAATTGCAACATAATATACAGTGGGGGCAGAAAGGTAATTTTTTAGATGTTCCAACTGATTGCCCACAGCGCGATGAACGACTTGGTTGGACTGGTGATGCCCAGGTATTTTCCAGAACAGCTGCTTTTAATATGGGGGTGTATAATTTTTTTGAAAAATGGATGAAAGATGTGGCAGCCGACCAATTGCCGGATGGTAGCGTTCCCTTTGTAATACCAAATGTGCTTGGGCTCAAATCAGCAGGCTCTGCCGGATGGTCCGACGTTTCTACAATTATTCCCTGGAACATGTATTTAGCCTATGGCGATAAAAAAATACTGGATGATCAATACAACAGTATGAAAGCTTGGGTAGAATACATGCACAAAAAAAGTATTAATAACCTTTGGAATACCGGATTTAATTTTGGCGATTGGTTATTCTATCGCCCCGATGATGATAATGATGGCCGTGCTGCTGTTACTGATAAATATTTAATTGCACAATGCTTTTATGCGCATTCCACACAATTATTAATGAATGCTGCAAATGTTTTGGGCAAAACAGAAGATGTTTCTTTTTATTCCGGCCTTTTGAAAAAAATAAAAGATGCCTTTATAAAAGAATACATGACCCCCAACGGGCGCCTTGTTTCTGGTACACAAACGGCCTATGTGCTGGCACTCAATTTTGATATGTTGCCAGAAAACCTGCGGGTACAGGCTGCAGAAAGACTGGCTGAAAATATTAAGAGTTACAATTTTCATCTTACAACAGGTTTCTTAGGCACGCCATACCTATGCCATGTGTTAACGCGTTTTGGTTATGATAGTATAGCCTATAAATTATTGTTGCAGGAAACCTATCCCTCCTGGTTATATCCTGTAAAGATGGGCGCTACCACTATTTGGGAAAGATGGGATGGAGAAAAACCTGATGGAACTTTTGAAAACCCAGGCATGAATTCTTTTAATCATTATGCTTATGGTGCCATCGGCGATTGGATGTATCGCAAAATGGTGGGGCTGGATACGTATGAAGACGGAGTAGGGTATAAGCACATCAAAATAAAACCGCATATTGGTGGTGGTTTCAGTTTTGCATCAGCAAGCCTGATTACTTATTATGGAAAACTTAGTAATAGTTGGAAAATTGAAGGGGATAAAATAATCATGGATGTTGAAATACCAGCCAACACATCAGCAACAATATTTGTTCCCGCAAAAAACGGAACCACAATTTGGGAAGGCGACCTACCTGTTTCTGATTCAAAAGACCTTGAAATTATCAGCCAGAAAGGAGGATATATGGTAATTAATGCAGGTTCCGGTCATTATCATTTTACATCACAGCTAAAATAAATACTCCCTAATCCTATGAAAAGCAAGGGGGCTCATTAATCTTTTTTCCTTTAATTGTTAGGTTGTTGTAGTAGCCCCCTTTTTAAAATTTCAAAATTACATTCTGTTTAAATATTGCTGACAAAAGTTAACAGTTTTACCCCTACTACTAAATTAGGATGTTTACGCTAATATGCTTGTATTTCCATTTTGCTTACAATATTCAATTCATACAGTTTCACAATGAATTTCTTAATGTTAATTGAAACGGAACGGCATAATGAGCTTGCTCTTTATTTAAAATAATCTCTGCCGCCTTTTCCCCCATCAACTTAAAATCTGTAGATATTGTAGTAATGCCGTTGAGAATAATTTTTTTTAAAGGTGTTTCATTGTATGATATAACGCCAACATCCTTTCCAATTACTTTTTCCCTGTCTATAATCTTTTCTATTAGCGTTACCAGATTATCTTCCATTAAACTAATATATACTATACCATCCTCAATATTTTCTTCCTCTATTTCATCAATAACAGTGTGGTTAAAGGCATATTCGCTGCAAAACCTGGCAAATCCATTCAAAATTTCATTGGGGTGATAAGTGTAATTTGGGAATATTATTTTAATAGTGTGGTATTTGTTGAGGTGGGGAAGCGCCTCTTCCAATGCATTATAAATATCCTGTTCAAAATTTTCATAAACTGTACTGGCATTCCCACACATGCTGTCAATATTTTTATCTAATAAAATCAATTTCCCAGCTGGTATAAGTTTTAAAATTTCTGTAGATGTTTTATTGTCTTCTCTTAAATGAGGTATTATTACATAATGGGTATAATTATCAATACTTTTACTGAGTAATTCTTTAAATAAATTGAAATCATTGTTGTAAATATAAAAATCAACAGTAGCCGACTGGCCTAAGGTTTCAATGAAGGAGTCGTAAATGATCTTTTTATGGGTACTTAGTTTATTAAACAATAGGAAAATTTTATAAAACTGCAATAATTTTGAGTTTTTAATAAAATAGCCTTTACCTGCAATAGAAGCCAATATGCCAATTTTTTTTAGATAGCTGTAACCTTTTTCAATTGTATCGCGAGATACATCCATTTCACTACTAAACTCATTGATAGAGGGAAGAATATCATTGTCTTGTAATTTACCACTAATTACTGCTTTTATAATTGAATTAGCAATCTGCAAATATTTGGGTGTGGCAGATAAAGTATCTAATTCTATAAATTTAAAAAAGTAAGACATCTTTTGGTTAAAATAATACTTTAATACAATAATTTAACAAATATAAACTGTAAAAAGGGATGGATGCACGAATCAGCATAGTGCAGGACAGAGGTAAAAATGGATAGATTATTTTTACTTAAATTTAATATTCATATAGCTATTATGCAAATAATATTAGGCATTATTTTTCATTTTATTGGTGGTGGGGCATCGGGTAGTTTTTATGTGCCTTATACTAAAGTAAAAGGCTGGCATTGGGAAACTTTTTGGATAGTAGGTGGTTTGTTCTCATGGTTAATTATTCCACCCATTGCAGCCTGGCTTACCATTCCACATTTTGCAGAAATTATTTCACAATCATCGCTTTCTACTTTTAGTTGGACTTATTTTTGGGGAGTGCTTTGGGGTATCGGTGGCTTAATGTATGGTTTGGGTATGCGTTATTTGGGCATGTCATTGGGCAATTCTGTTTTACTTGGTTTTACTTCTGCTTTTGGCGCTTTGGCTCCATCTATTTATTATAACTTTTACCCGCAAGATGGCAAGACTACTTTCCATGACCTGCTAACTCAATCATGGGGGCAAGTTGTGCTGATAGGTGTAGTGCTTTGTTTAGTCGGTATTTTTATTTGTGGAAGAGCAGGTGTTTTAAAAGAACATGAATTATCAGAAGAAAAAAAGAAAGAAAGTGTAAAAGAATTCAACTTAGTAAAGGGATTAATTGTGTGCATCCTGGCAGGTATTCTTAGCGCTTGTTTTAATTATGGCATTGAAGCGGGTTCTAAAATGGCAGATGCTGCTAATGAGGCGTGGAAGGCATCCAATCCTTTAGAAACCGGTAATTTTTTATATCGCAATAATGTAATTTATATTGTTTTATTGTGGGGTGGACTTACCACTAACTTAATTTGGACATTATTTTTAAATATTCGTAATAAAACTTTTGGTGATTACACCAATAAAAAAACGCCACTTATCAAAAATTATCTTTTGTGTGCATTAGCAGGCACACTTTGGTTTTTACAATTTTTCTTTTATGGCATGGGCGAAAGCAAGTTGGGTAACGGAGCCAGTTCATGGATTTTGCACATGTCGTTTATCATTTTAGTGGCTAATATGTGGGGTTTTGCATTGAAAGAATGGAAAGAAGTGAGTAAAAAAACCCAAACAACCATTATTGTTGGCATCATTACCATTATTGTTTCAGTTATTATGGTAGGTTATGGCAATTCAATCAAATAATTTAACGAAGAAAAAATAGTTTTATGGTAGAACCAACAATTGTATTTAAACATGTAAGTTATTTGTGGAATGATGAAGTGGCAGCTTCAATGAAAGACGATGAAGTGGCATTATTAATTTACCGGTCAAATTTATTAGGCGCAGATTTACGATTGACCAATTATGGCGGTGGCAATACCTCTTGCAAAACATTTGCAAAAGATCCGCTGACAGGCAACGAAACAGAAGTAATGTGGGTAAAGGGCAGTGGCGGAGATATTGGTACTTTAAAGAAAAGTGGTTTAGCTGCATTATATGTTGACCGCCTGCGTAACTTAAAAAAGGTATATCGTGGTATTGAGCACGAAGATGAAATGGTTGAGCTGTTTAATCATTGTATATTCGATTTAGCCTCTAAAGCGCCATCCATCGATACACCATTGCATGGCTTTCTTCCATTTAAACATATTGATCATTTACACCCCGATGCAGCTATTGCCATAGCAGCAGCCAAAGATGGTAAAAAAATTACCAAAGAATTATTCAGTGGAACAATTGGCTGGGTTGAATGGCAACGACCAGGATTTGATTTGGGCCTTAAATTAAAACAATGTTTAGATGAAAATCCTGGTATTAGAGGCATTATGCTCGGTTCACACGGTTTATTTACATGGGGCAATACGGCATATGAATGTTACTTAAATACATTAGATGTAGTAGAAAAATGTGCTTCCTATATCGAAGACCATTTAAAAAAGAACAAATCAATTTTTGGCGGAAAAAAATTAGAAGCCTTACCAAAAGAAAAACGGTTAAATCAGGCTGCAAAATTAGCACCGATATTGCGTGGTTTTTGCTCATCAAAAACCAATATGATTGGTCATTTTACAGATAATGAAAATGTGTTAGAATTTATTAATAGTAATGACCTTGACAGGCTGGCACCATTAGGCACTTCTTGCCCTGATCATTTTTTACGCACTAAAATCAGCCCCTTAGTACTGAATTTAGAACCAGGTGAAAAACTAAATGATGTAAAATCAGTCAAGGAAAAATTAGCCCCCTTATTTGATGCTTACCGGAAAATGTATGCAGATTATTATAATACTTGTAAGCACTCCAATAGCCCTGCTATGCGTGATGCCAATCCGGTTGTAATTTTATATCCGGGTGTGGGTATGTTCACCTTTGCAAAAGACAAACAAACCGCTCGGGTTGCCTCTGAATTTTATATTAATGCTATTAATGTAATGAAAGGTGCAGAGTCCATTTCTTCCTACACTTCATTGCCCCGGCAGGAAGCATTCAATATTGAATACTGGTTATTGGAAGAGGCGAAGCTGCAACGTATGCCAACCCCCAAAGCATTAACCGGCAAAATCGCACTGGTTACCGGCAGTGCCGGGGGAATAGGAAAAGCAATTGCAAAAAAGTTAGCAGAAGAAGGGGCCTGTATTATTCTGAATGATATTAATGATGAAAGATTATCCACTACTACAAAAAAGTTTCAAGAGCTTTTTGGAAAAGATAGTACCGCTTCGGTGATGTTGGATGTAACCAGCCAGCTATCAATATCGGAAGCATTGAAAATGGCCGCAATTACATTTGGCGGGATAGACATTGTAGTGAATAATGCAGGTATCAGTATTTCTAAACCCATTGAAGAACATAACACAGAAGATTGGGATAAATTATATGATATATTGGTGAAAGGCCAGTTTTTGGTTTCACAGTCATCAATCGACATGATGCGAAAACAAGGATTAGGTGGTGATATTATTAATATTGTTTCAAAAAATTCAATTGTTGCAGGTGCTAATAATGCCGCTTATGGTTCAGCAAAAGCGGCGCAGGCTCATTTATCCCGGTTAATGGCTGCTGAATTAGGAGGGGATAAAATACGGGTTAATATTGTGAATCCCGATGCTGTTATTAGCGATTCTAATATTTGGGCCAATGGATGGGCTGAAGGGCGGGCTAAAGCTTATGGAATTAAAGTAGAAGAACTTCCGGATTTTTATGCTAAAAGAACTCTGCTACATGAAACGATATTACCTGAAGATATTGCCAATGCCTGTTTTGCTTTTGTGAGCGGTCTTCTCAATAAATCCACCGGAAATATTTTAAATGTAGATGGAGGCGTTGCTATGGCATTTGTAAGATAATTTTTTTCGCATAAGCTAGTTTCAAATCGTTGATGATTTTCTAATCTGTCAACCTTTTGATTCTTATGTATGCTTGTTTAATTAATTATAATATGCAAGTTAATAATGAAATACAAAATAATTCTACTCAAAAACAATCACCGGTGTATTCAGGAATCGTTAGGGTTGCTTTTAAAATGCAATTGAACAAAGGTTGTAAGGAAGAATATAAAAAAAGGCATGAAGCATTATGGCCGGAACTTTCGTTTCTGCTTAAATCTAACGGCATTAGCGATTATTCTATTTTTTTAGATGAAACAACTTATAACTTATTTGGGGTAATGAAAATGAATAATGCAGGAAAGCCGGATAATTTAGCATTGCACCCGGTTATGCAAAAATGGTGGAATTATATGAAAGATATAATGGAAACAAATACAGATAATTCTCCGGTTTCTGTCCCATTGCAGGAGGTTTTTTATTTGCCTTGATATTTTGAAAAAACGATAATGAAAAATTGCAGCCATGATAATCAACAAAACCTTAATACAGGAAAACAACAAAAACTACAGTCAAGTACATAAACGTAATTATGAATTTGTTGCAGCCGGCATATCCAACATAGACGAAATAATTAAAAAAATAATTGACTTTCAGATCGCTATTCCAAGTTGGGCATTAGGGACAGGAGGTACCCGGTTTGGTCGTTTCCCCGGAGGTGGAGAACCACGTAATCTCGAAGAAAAGATAGAAGATATCGGGTTGCTTCATGCACTAAATCAGTCAAGCGGTGCTATTTCCTTGCACATCCCCTGGGATATTCCCAAAAATGCATCCAATATTCAATTACTTGCAACACAGCATGGCCTAAAGTTCGATGCGATGAACTCCAATACCTTTCAGGATCAACCCCATCAAAAATTGAGCTATAAATTTGGTTCAATGCAACATGTTGATAAAGCTGTTCGCAAACAAGCCATTGATCACAACATAGAGGTAATACATCATGGCATTGAACTGGGTTCAAAATCGTTGACCGTTTGGCTAAGCGATGGCTCCTGTTTTCCAGGGCAGCTCAATTTTAGAAAAGCCTTCCAAAATACATTGGAAAGTTTACAGGAAGTTTATAGTGCTTTACCGGATGATTGGAAGATGTTTGTAGAATACAAAGCCTTTGAGCCTAATTTTTATTCAACTACTGTTGGTGATTGGGGACAATCGTTGCTATATACCTCAAAGCTGGGCAAAAAAGCATATACATTGGTTGATCTGGGCCATCATTTGCCCAATGCCAATATTGAACAAATTGTTGCACTATTATTAATGGAAGGAAAACTGGGGGGCTTTCATTTTAATGACTCAAAATATGGTGATGATGATCTTACTGTTGGAAGCATAAAACCTTATCAGTTATTTTTAATTTTTAATGAACTGATAGAAGGAATGGATGCAAATAAAATGAATCATGCTTCTGATTTAGCATGGATGATTGATGCATCACACAATGTTAAAGACCCATTAGAAGATTTATTGCAGTCAGTAGAAGCCATTATGATTGCTTATGCACAGGCATTATTGGTGGATAGAGAAAAATTAGTGGAAGCACAACAGTGCAATGATGTAGTAACCGCACAAGAAATTCTACAAAATGCATTTAGAACGGATGTTCGGCCATTGGTAGCAGAAGCAAGGGTACGGGCAGGTGGCGCCATAAATCCGATAGCATTGTACCGTAGCCAAAAGGTAAGGAAACAATTAATTAAGGAAAGAGGCATAAAAACTTTAGCAACAGGATTATAATAAGCTTTAAATATAAAGCCATTATAATGTAATAGTTTGTAAATTACAGAGAAGAATAGAACATTAATTTAAAGTTGTAATGCACTGAGAATACTTTTTAATATGATTTCTTAGATGACCCTAAACCATATGAACAAAAAAAATGTAATTGTAATTTTTGATGTGGGTAAAACTAATAAAAAACGATTGCTATTTGATGAACAATATAAACTGGTACAAGAAGAAAGTACCCAATTGAAAGAAATAAAAGATAAGGATGATTTTCCCTGCGAAGATGTAGAGGCGTTAACTAAATGGATTCAAATTTCTCGTAATGATATATTAAATGATAAAAAATATAAAATTAAGGGTATAAATATTTCAGGATATGGTGCCAGTTTTGTTTATCTGGATGTAGAATTAAAGATAATTCCTCCTTTATATAATTATCTGAAACCGTATCCTCCCAGCCTCAGAGAAAAATTTTATAAAACTTATGGTGGAGAAAATGCTCTGTCAAAACAAACTGCTTCGCCCATATTGGGAAATCTTAATTCTGGCATGCAGCTATACCGGATGAAATATGAAAAGCCGGAGGTGTTTGCCAATATAAAATATGCGTTGCACCTTCCCCAATATTTAAGTTTTATTTTTTCAGGCAATCCTGGCTCTGACATAACCAGTATTGGTTGCCATACCCATCTTTGGGATTTTCAAAATAATCAATACCATACCTGGGTAAAAGAAGAAGGCATTTTGCCTAAAATGGCACCTGTTATTGGTAGTAACAGTATTGCCGGATACATTAACAATACCATACCAGTTGGTATTGGTTTGCATGATAGCTCTGCGGCATTAATTCCTTATCTTATTTCGTTTAATGAACCATTCCTGCTTCTTTCAACCGGCACCTGGTGTATTACTTTAAACCCATTTAATCAAACTCCTTTAAGTGATCTTGAATTGCAACAAGATTGCCTTTGCTATCTTTCTTATAAAGGAATCCCTGTTAAAGCGTCTCGGTTATTCGCAGGATATGAACATGAGCAGCAAATAAAAACACTTGCGGAGCATTTTCATAAACCGTTGCATTATTATAAAACTGTTCAATTTGATTTGAACATATATAATAGTCTGAAAACTGTACATGGTTTTTCAGATAAGTTTACAGAGGAAGCGATGAGAGCTAAATCAGGATTTGATCAAAGAAACTTAAATGATTTTAGCAGTTATGAAGAAGCATATCACCAGTTTGTGG
Organism: Hydrotalea sp. GW822-HT8A01; assembly: GCF_058798575.1. Lineage (NCBI taxonomy): Bacteria > Pseudomonadati > Bacteroidota > Chitinophagia > Chitinophagales > Chitinophagaceae > Hydrotalea > Hydrotalea sp. GW822-HT8A01. Next base: position 928,975 of record NZ_CM179506.1, on the reverse strand, counting down.
CCGATTTAATTGTGCAACAAATAAAAAGTACCAATCTGGTATTAGAGAATTGTTTTGTAAAGCGATTGTTTGTAGATGGAGGGTTTAGTAAAAATCAGATTTACATGCATTTACTGGCAATGGCCTATCCTCAAATGGAGGTCTATAGTACCTGTTTGCCTCAGGCTTCAGCATTAGGCGCTGCCTTAGCCATACATCAACACTGGAATCCCAAACCCTTACCTACCGATATTTTTGATTTGAAATTATATTCCGGAATTCATGATGATAAAGTATAAAAGCAGTGCGATAATGCTTCAAAATAAATTGAATCAATTTTTTAATAATTGGGCAACAAATAAAATTTTAAAGTAAAATATTTTTAAATGAAATTTATTTATAATTCTAATTTTCCTTCCATTGAAGATTTAAGGGAAAAAGCAAAAAAAAGAATACCCCGGTTTGCCTTTGAATACCTCGATGGCGGATGTAATGAAGAAGTTAATCTTCAGAAAAATACCGCTGAAATCCGTGAGGTAGAGTTGCTGCCTGAATACCTTAAGAATTATGCAGGTATTAACATGAAAACAGAATTATTTGGGCATACCTATGATGCCCCTTTTGGAATTGCACCTATAGGATTACAAGGATTAATATGGCCCAATGCACCGGAAATATTGGCCAAAGCAGCTTTTGAACATAATATTCCATTTACATTAAGTACAGTAAGTACCAGTAGTATTGAGCGTATTGGTGAAATTACAGAAGGAAGAGCGTGGTTTCAGTTATACCATCCGGCAGAAAACAGTCTGCGGGATCAAATCATTAAAAGAGTTGAAGCTGCACAATATCCGGTTTTGGTTATTTTAAGTGATGTGCCCTCCTTTGGTTATCGTCCCAAAGAAATAAAAAATGGATTGGCCATGCCTCCGCGTATGACCTTAAACAATATACTTCAAATAATGGGCAAACCTAATTGGGCCATTAAAACACTGATACACGGCCAGCCTTCTTTTCAGGTGCTAAAACCATATATACCGAAAAAGATGAATATGCATCATCTGGGATTATTTATGAACAAGACTTTTGATGGTAGGTTGAATCAAGAAAAAGTAGCTGCCATTCGTGATCTGTGGAAGGGAAAGCTGGTTTTAAAAGGTATTGTAAGTGAAGCAGATACAGAAACAGCTATTAAACTGGGTATCGATGGTATCATTGTTTCTAATCATGGCGGCCGACAATTAGATGCAGGAGAGTCTTCTATTCATTCACTCAATAGAGTGGTTAAAATTTATGGAGATAAAATAAAAATTATGTTAGATAGTGGCTTGCGCTCAGGTCCCGATATTGCCAGAGCACTGGCTTCGGGCGCACAATTTACCTTTCTTGGAAGATCATTTATGTATGGTGTAGCAGCATTGGGCAAAGAGGGGGGCAATCATTCGATATCTATTCTAAAAACACAGTTGCAACAAGTAATGCAGCAAATTTGTTGTGAACGGGTAGAAGATTTCAGTAACTTCCTTGTTACAAAACGTTCATCTTAAAATAAAAAAATTCATTTGATAACCGTCCCTTTTTTCTCACTAATTTTATAGCAAACAATTGTATTTCTGGAAGCGATTTAAATTAACAATGCACCTGCCAAATAAATCTGTCTGGTTTTTCAACATATTCCAAAGCAAATACAAAAGTAGCAATTTCCCTGCCATTTTCGACACTGGTTCGATAGAACCTGCATAAATATTGGATTGTTTCGAAGATGTTTCGAATACCTGTCGAGGAAATTTAAAAAAAGCCCGAAAACACCGTCTTTGTCTTTCAGGAAAATGTGATTATGTTAAATAAAAGATGTGGGCGCCTTGTCAAAACGCAGGGTGCTTTGCATTTTGTATAGAAAATAAATCATTTTTGAACTTCGACACAGTTTTGTTTACAGCCTTATTTAGGACTGTAAAATTGTTCGACTTCTTTTTAGTGCTCCTTCAAAACTTTCAGTAACATTGGCTTTTCCAATTGCAAACAATAAACGGGCTGCTTTCATTTCTTGCATTACCTGTGCACTGGTTACTTCCGATAAAATGAGTTTTGTACCTCTGTGTTTCGATTCTTTATAAATTTCCTGTAATGTTTTAATGCCGGTAACATCAATCATGGGTACTTGCCGCATTCTAATAATAAGCACTTTAGGCGTTTTTTCTATGAATTTGATGGCATCTTTAAACTTATAAGTTGCGCCAAAAAATAAAGGCCCGGAAATTTCAAAAACCTCCACTTCTTTCGGTATGGAAAAATTACCAATGGAGGCATTGTCGGCATCAGTATTCTCCATTTCTTTTGGCAACAGATTTACTTCGCTAAACTGAATCATTTTGCGCATAAACAGAAAAGCAGCAAGTACCATCCCAATTTCAATGGCCACAGTTAAATCAATTAAAACCGTTAAGAAAAAAGTAGCCAATAAAACCAGCATATCGCTTTTAGGGCCTTTTAAAATAGATACAAAGTTTTCCCACTCACTCATGTTATAAGCAACAATTACCAAAATGCCGGCTAAGGCCGGCATAGGTATTAAAGCAGCCCATTTGCCCACCAGTACCAGAATTAAAAGAAGTGTAATGGAGTGAATAATACCCGCAATAGGTGTACGTCCGCCGTTCTTGATGTTGGTAGCTGTACGTGCAATGGCGCCGGTTACCGGAATACCACCAAAAATGGCTGAAAAGAGATTGGCGGTTCCCTGTGCAATTAATTCAGTATTGGAGCGATGGTTACCCCCTATCATGCCATCTGCTACCACAGCAGAAAGCAATGATTCTATTCCACCCAGTAAAGCAATGGTAAATGCAGGTTGAATTAATGCTTTAATAACGGAAAAGTTAATGGTAGGAATAATGGGTTCCGGTAAATGATTGGGGATAGCACCAAAACGACTACCAATGGTTTCAACCGGTAAATGAAAAAACTGCACTACAGTAGTAGTAAGAAGTATGGCAATTAGTGAGCCGGGTATTTTATGTGAAATACGCGGCCAGAAAATAATAATCAGTAGTGTTACTGCTCCAATCGCCAATGCATATACGTTAGTTGTGTTTATGTGTAAACTAAATTGATACCATTTCGATAAAAATCCTGCCGGTACGCTGCCCATGTTAAGGCCCAAAAAATCTTTTACTTCCGATGAAAAAATAATTAAAGCAATACCGCTGGTAAAGCCAACAATTAATGGGTAAGGTATAAATTTAATAACGGTACCCAAACGCACTAAGCCCATAATAATTAAAATAATGCCTGCTATAAAAGTTGCAATCACTAAGCCACTAATACCGTATTGCATTACAATGCCATATACAATTACAATAAAAGCGCCGGTAGGGCCTCCTATTTGCACTTTACTGCCACCTAAAGCAGAAACAATAAAACCACCAATAATAGCTGTATACAATCCTTTTTCCGGCGAAACTCCGGAAGCAATGGCAAAAGCTATTGCCAGGGGCAATGCTACAACGCCAACAATTAACCCCGCCAGTAAATCTTTTATAAATTGCTGTAATGTGTAATGTTGAAGCGTATCTAATATTTTTGGTTTAAAAAACATATTATAAAATTGATTTTAGAAATGATTTCCACAAAATTAGCACAGGCAGGCAGCTTTAGTGGTAAACCTTATCAATCAGTAAAGTGAGTTTTATCAATTTTTAAAACAGGGAGAACAACCATTTTGCCGGAATGCAATAACTTACTGTAAATTGTTTCCTGATTCATAAAGTTGGCAGATATGGAATATTTTTTAGGGATAGATATGGGCACCACCTCAATCAAGGCAGTTGCATTTTCAAAAAATGCTACAATGCTGTATCGTTATGCAATTGAAAATGAAACTTTATATCCTCAGCCCGGTTTTGCAGAACAGCATCCCGATAAAATTTTACAGGCCGTAATCAACTGTGTGTTGGAAGTGGCAGCTTATTTGCAACAGCCACCTTTGTGTATCAGTTTTAGTGCGGCACTGCATGGGCTCATTGCCATTGATGCCGCAGGTATACCCTTAACCAATTGCATTTTATGGAGTGATACAAGAGCTGCACAAGAAGCGCTGACCTTGCACCAAAACGGTATAGCAAGTGAAATTTATCAGAAAACAGGCGTTCCTGTACATGCCATGACACCGCTTTGCAAACTGTTTTGGCTTCAAAAAAACAATCCGGATGTTTTTAAAAAATCAGCCAGATTTATAGGAATGAAAGAATATGTACTGCATGCATTAACAGGTAAATATGCTATTGATACTTCATTGGCAACGGCAATGGGCTTGTGTAATATTTATTTGTTACAATGGGATGATAGTATTTTATCGCTGGCCAATATATCCAAACAACAACTTTCTGAAATTGTGCAAACAGATGCCGTTTTTTATGTAAAAAATGGAGTGCTCCCCAACTGGGCAAATGCCATTCCTTTGGTAATTGGTGCCGGAGATGGCCCGCTGGCTAATTTAGGAATGGGTATTATTGATGACCGGAATATAGCAGTTACTATTGGTACCAGTGCTGCGGCCAGAAGGACAATTCAATCTCCTCAGTTAGATGATGGCATGCAAACATTTTGTTACCATCTTCAACATACTACTTATGTAATGGGTGGTGCTTCTAATAATGGTGCCAGTGTTTTACAGTGGTTGAAAGAGGCAATATTGCAATCAAATAACACATATACTACACTTGTAGCAGAAACAGCAGCCATACCTGCGGGAAGCAATGGCTTATTGGTTTTACCTTTTATTGCCGGAGAAAGAGCCCCATTGTGGAATGCAAATGCTACAGCAGCTTTTTTAGGAATGACCCAACAGCATACCCGTGCTCATTGTATTAAAGCAGTAATGGAAGGGGTTTTATTGAATGTTTACACCATTATACTGGCTTTGCTAAAAACCAATAGCAATGTGGAAAGTATTTACGCCGGAGGTGGTTTTGCTGAAAGTGCTGAATGGGTGCAAATGCTGGCCGATATATGTGGATTACCCGTTCAATTACCTGCAACTGTTGAAACATCTGCCTTGGGTGCTGTTATGATAGGTGCCAAAGCTACCGGACATGCCAACGTAGCATCATCAAAAAATAATTTAACGGTCTATATGCCCAAAGCGGCTTCACATCAGATATACCAAAAAGTATTTTTGCAGTATAATGAAGCGCTGAAAAATTTGGGATTATTAAAAAAGCCGCTTGAATAAATGTTCAGCAGCTTTTATCCATACTATTTATTTTTTCTTTAAATCTGCTGCAGTTAAACCTTTTTCGGGGTCTTTCATAAATTCATCTTTACATTCCTTACTGCAAAAACCAATTATGTGGCCTTTATAATGCACGGTGTCTTCTAACCCTGCTCTGGCAGGCATGCCGCAAGAGGGGTCGCGCTGGTTATCTACCATATCTGCGGTAAACTTAGCCTGCATAGGCATGGGTGCCATGGCGGCGGCAGTATCTTTTTTCACTTCAGTTTTCTCGTTGTTGTTAGCACAAGCTGCTAAAAAAAGTAAAGCCGATGCTGCTACAATTAATTGCTTCATATTCATCGTTTTGGGTAAAGTTAAAAACTAAAACTTACATGTACATCACCTCTCCAATTTAATTTTGTTTGTCCTGCTGCATAATACTGGCTTACAGGGGCCATACAAGTAATGCCAACATTCATTTTTTTAATACCCACTTCTACTCCTGCCATGGCGCTGGTAATATAACCACCGGTAGCAGCTACGCTCATTTTACTGAGGGTATTGGCTGCAGTATTTTCGTACATCATACCGGCATTGGGCATTATGTTCATTTTCTTCAGCAAAATGTTGTAATAACCAATGGCGCTGCCGGTAAATTTGTTGCCAAACTGGTATTCGTTTTTTGCAGTATTTGCTTTGTAGGTTAGGGTGGAGTTAACGCCCCAGTTGCCAATACGAATATTGTACATGGTGTTCAACATAAAATCAATACTGCCGGTACCTAATTGTGCATTTACATCAGCTACGGTAATGTTTGGGTCTTTTAAATTTACATCCATTTTGCCGGTGGGTAGTTTTATACCTCCGCCAACCCACAACTGTTGCTCAATGCCAGCTCTGTGTTCGTAAGTTTTTATTTTATGAAACAACAAATAATTTGCCATGAGTGATGCATCGCCCAAACCATTTTTATTGGTAATACCATCATCATCTATTTGTTTGTTGAAATGAACTGGCACAATATATAATAATTGCCAACGCTTTGCTACATTAAACCCACCCCAAACCTGTATAGTATTGTAATAGTTATGACTGTACTGTGTAGGATCGTTTACCAATACCGTATTGTAGTTCATATACTGGTATCGGATGCCAATAAATTTGGTTCTGAAATGGGGCATTAACCCCAAATAAAAATTACTGCCGCCGCACCCGCAAATAGCGCATGCAAATGATGATGCAGTAATACATAAAAACAAAATTGTTGTAATGTATTTTTTGTACATAAATCTTTTTTTAGAAATTGAAATACAGGCAGTGTTGTAACTGTGTTGTACATCATTGCATGTAAAACAAACCATTACAAATATTGCTGAAAGAAAAAACAGAAAAATTATGCCCGCATTGCAGGTGGATGAAATAAAGGCACAGTAACGCCTTTATTGAGTGTTGCTGCATACAGAAAATATGAAGTTGCAGTATAAAAGGCGTGATTTATATGAAGCGGGTAATGCTGATAAGCAAATAAATCAATTGTTTTAAAACTTTTATTGCTATTAGTGGCAGGTTGTGCCGCTTTTTTAAGCTCTTTGGCCAAATGGCACTGGCCATTACAATGCATTTGTGGTTTATTTTTATTAACACAGTATTCCTGTGTAATGGCAGCAGTATTTAGTCTGTAATACAGTTCAATTAAGTTGGTTTGAAAGCTTTCTGCTCCAATACCAATTATCATGAAAACTATGATCAGGGGTTTCAACATCAGTGGCAAAATTATGATTAAACCTACCTAAAATTATGATGCTAAGCATAATTTAATAAGTAATGCAATAAAATAATGTGTGGTACAACTTGCGGAATACTGTTTAAAATGGATTAAATATATTACAGCCTTAAATTCAAACACAGGTTAAAATAATTGTCATGCAGGAAGATATTATTATCCAAATCAGTAACCGATTAAAAGAAATTAGAAAAGACAGAAATGTTACACTGCAGGAATTGGCCGAAAAAGCGGGTATCACTAAAAGTATGTTAAGTCAGGTTGAAAACAGCAGAAGTATTCCTTCGTTAAGTGTATTGCTGAATTTAATTAAAGGGCTTGAAGTTGACCTGAACGAATTTTTTAAGAATATCAATCTTCAATCCGGCAGTAAAGTAATTTTTAAAAAGAAATCAGCATATCAATATTTTGAAAAAGAAAACGCTGTAGGTTTTTACTACCAGCGCATATTCACAGCTACTTTTGAAGAGTATCATTTAGATTTTGTTTTGTTGCGTATAGAACCCGGTGCTCAGCGCCAGCCGGTGAGTACGCAGGCATTTGAATTTAAATATTTACTACAAGGCAATTTGTGTTATACCATTGGTGAAGATAATTATGATATGGAAGCCGGCGATTCGTTGTTTTTTGATGCCACAGAACTACATAATCCTGTAAATACCGGAAAGGAAGATGCATTGTTGCTGGTAGTGTATTTTTTTCTTCAAAAGGGATAATACCTGCCGATGTTGTTAACAATTAATTCATAAAAGTTTAATATTGGTTAACTGTATGCTTCATTTTGCTTCTTTTGTTAAATATTACTTTACTATTTGTTAATATTCCCGCAATAATTCCATAACATTGGCCGGATAGTTTTGCCTTATAACTAAACATATTGTTTATGAAGCAAATTGTCCCCAAATTTTTCAGGCTACTGTTGTTTGTAACAGTTGGTCTGCTCACTGCTTCTACCGTTCAGGCGCAGAGTATGGTGCTAAAAGGACGTGTTGTAGATGCGGTTTCACAAACACCTATTGAAGGTGTTTCCATTGCTGTTAAAAAAACCAATCGAGGCACTACTACCAATGCGGATGGTGATTTTAGCATTTCAGTTGAAAAAAATGATGTCATTGAGTTTTCTTATGTAGGGTTTGAAAGTAAAAGATTGGTAGTACACAATGGCGATGCCGTTGCCATTGCACTGAATCCGCAAAATGCCGATTTAAGTGCGGTAGTTGTTACTGCTACAGGTATTAAAAAAGAAGCCAAGCGTTTGGGTTATGCAGTACAAACTATTGATGCTACCAAACTTACCAAAGCAAGAGAGGCCGATCCTATTAATGCTTTAAAAGGCAACGCTGCAGGTCTTGCCATTAATATCAATTCAGAAATTGGCCATTCACCCGGTATTATTATACGTGGTGAGAATGGGGCCAACGATCAGCCTATGTATGTTGTTGACGGGGTACCATTTACGTCGGATACTTATAATATCAATCCCGATGATATTGAAACGATTACAATTTTAAAGGGTCCTAATGCCGCCTCTTTATATGGTTTTCAGGGAAAGAATGGCGCCATTATTATTACTACAAAAAAGGGTTCTAAAAACAAGGGCCTGCATGTAGATTTTAATTCAAGCACACAGATTAACAAAGGATTTATTGCTTTGCCGAAATACCAGGATTTATATGGCCCCGGTGATAATGGTAAATATGCATTTGGTGGTGGTGGTTCCGGTCCGGCTAACTATCGTGGCGGCGGTGCCATTGGCGTAGGTGTTAACGATTATGATTATGATGTTTGGGGTCCTCAATTCAGAGGGCAGTTATTGCCGCAGTACGATGGTACATACGATCCTACACAAAATTATACCACAACTTTTGCAGATGGCTCAACTTATATTGGCCATGTACAGCCTACACCATGGATTGCCCGTGGTAAAGATAACCTTCGAAAATTTATACAGGCAGGATTGCTTTCCAGTAACAGCGTTTCTATTTCTTCTTCTACCGAAAAAACAGATGTACGTTTCTCTGTAGGTAATACTTATCAAAAAGGGATTGTACCCAACACGCAGTTAAACAATTTTAATGTAACTGCAAGTGTTACACAACACTTCAATCCAAAATTAACATTGAGTAGTTACATTAACTACAGCCGACAATCTACTCCAAATATTCCGGATGTACAGTATGGTCCAAACAGCATTATTTATAATATTATTCTTTGGGGTGGTGCAGACTGGGCGATGAGTGATATGCGAAATTACTGGCAACCGGGTTTAGCAGGTATTCAACAAAAATACGAAGAGTTTTATCGATATAATAACCCTTACTTTATGTCGTATGAGTGGTTAAGAGGCCACTATCAAAACAACATGTATGGTTATGTTTCATTGAACTATAAACCCACCAAAAATCTTGAATTTCAATTAAGGCCCAGTGTTTCAACTTATGATATGTTCAATTCTGAAAAAATGCCTTATTCTGCCGGTGCTTATGGCAGAGAGTTGCGTATGGGCGATTACAGAGAAGACCGAAGAGGACAATACGATTCATATGTGGATGGTCAGGTACGTTATAAAAAGAATTTATTCGGATTTTTAGATGTGGAAGCTTTGGGTGGAGGAACAGTGCGTAGCTTTAATTTCAACTCCAACTTCACTTCTACCAACTATTTGAATGTTCCGGGTATTTACTCATTTTCAAACTCATTGTATCCTTTAACAGGAAGTACATTCCATTCGCAAATGAAAGTGTTGAGTGCTTATTATTCCGTTGATCTGGGTTATAAATCTTACCTCATAGCCAACGTAACAGGAAGGGTTGATAAATCATCTGCTTTACCTGCCAATAACAACAGCTATTTTTATCCATCATTTAACCTGGCATCAGTGTTATCTGATTACATTAAATTACCAAGAGCCATTTCCTTCTTAAAAGTAAGAGGTTCTTATGCTGAAAGTAAAAGTGGAGGCACTAATGCATTCTTTACTCCCGATATTAGTGCAACACCGGCAGCAGGTTATGGTTACAACTGGTATTCTCCCTATGGCGGCCCTAGTTATCAGTTCTCACAGCCTTATACTTTAAGCCCAACATTTACCAATCAGTTAAGCAATAGTGCCAGCTATACCAACCAAACAGTAAGTGCCAATATACAAACAGCTGAACGAAAAGCTACAGAATTTGGTGTAGACATTCGCTTCTTAGATAACAAATTAGGATTGGATGTAACCCATTATCACTATCTGAATACAGGTATTGTAAATCAGGGAACTTCAGCAGCATCCGGTTATTCTAGTTTCTTAACCAATGGTAATGCTTATACCAATGATGGATGGGAATTTACCATGAATGCCAACCCCATTAGCAATGCCAATGGTTTTAGTTGGAATGTAGTTGCCAATGTATCTACTTATGTAAAAAAATGGGTAAACAATTCTAATCCAAACAACTATTCAAAAAATGGTACCCGGGTTGATTTAGTTTACGGTAATGCCTTTGTGCGTACACCCGATGGTAAAATGGTGATTGATCCTGCATCAGGCCTTTATTTGCGTTTTTCAGATTTAGGTTCTTCTGCACAAAAAATTTATGGCCACTCTGATCCCAATTTTCAATGGGCAGCCATCAATACCTTCAGCTATAAAAACTTTGTCCTCCGCTTTCAGTTTGATGGAATGGTGGGAGGTGTAATGGAAGATTATGTTCGTAAAAAAACACTGCAGGGTGGAAGACATATTGAAAGTGCAACAGGTGCATTTGGTGTAGCCAGACCTTTTGATGAGGCCAACATAGCAGCCTATACCGGACAAGGCGTTAATTTAACCGGAGCACCAATTAGTTTAGACCCCATTACCGGGCAAATTAATAATATGAAAAGTTTAACCGAAACACAAAATACTACCAAAAGCCAGGTTCAGCCCTTTGTTACCCGTATGGCTTCTATCCCCGATTTAGATATTATTAAGAAAACGTATGCTAAATTAAGAGAGGTTACTTTAACTTATAACATTCCGGCAAACAAACTGAAACCTACTTCATTTATACGCGGAGCGAGTGTTTCACTGGTGGGTAGAAATTTACTGTACTTCTTCCCCAATCGGTATAAAGATTTAGATGTAGACCAGTATACACAAGACAGTGGTTCCGGTCTTCAAACACCTACCACCAGAAGTTATGGTTTTAATGTAAACCTATCCTTTTAATTCATAAAGCAAATTGTATGAAACAGATAAAAAATATTTCTCTTTTTTTATTGGGTGTTTTGCTGCTGGCTTCCTGTACTAAAAAAATTCAGGAACTTCAGGCCGACCCCAATAAACCTACCAGCGTTCCTGCGGGCTTAATTTTAGGAACGGTATTAACAGATATGGCCGGAAATGGCAGTGCCGGTTCTTTAGGTGGCCTCAATTCCTGGAATAATGTGCACAACTGGAACCAGTATTTCTGTAATAACTACGACTATTATGGAAATAATATTTACTCTTGGACCAATGGTTCGTTTGACCCCTACTTAGTTCTGAAAAATGTGGTACAAATGGAGCGTGAGGCTGTTGTAAAAGGCGCTTCATCTGTTAACCCTTATGAAGCAGTAGGCAGATTTATTCGTGCTTATTACTTTTACAATCTTACTTCTTTGTTTGGTGATGTTCCATTAACACAGGCTTTACAAGGTTCCGCAAATCCTACCCCGTCATATACCCAGCAACAACAGGTGTTTGCTTATATATTGAATCAGTTAGATACTGCCAATACACATTTTGCAACATTAATTGCCAATAACGATCAAACATTATCTGCCTCACAAGATTTGTTTTATCAGGGCAATTTATCAAAATGGCAAAAATTGGTCAATGCTTTTAAGTTAAGGGTGTTGATTCAGTTAAGTTCAAAAACATCAGATGCAACTTTAAATGTTGCTGCACAGTTTGCAAATATTGTCAATAATCCTTCCAAGTACCCCATCTTCACCAGTCAGGCAGATGATATGGCAGCAAAATATGATGCTACTTATTTGCAATATCCTTTCAATCCCAGCAATTTCGGTTCTATTGCACAGCGTAACAACATGGCCGATACTTATGTAAAAGCTTTAACCACTATCAACGATCCCCGTGTGTTTGTTACCTGCGAACCGGCATGGGCATTGGTTGGAAGCGATACCTTACAGCCTGCTAAATTTCAATATTTTGTGGGTGCCAGCACAGGTTTACCACTTTCAATTATGTATGGTAATGCTTCTGCCAATTTATACTCCTTTCCAAACCGTAAAAGATATTATTCAACTTTTACCGGTGAACCTGATGTATTGGTTGGTTTTAAAGAACAAAACTTCAATATTGCCGAAGGTATTGAAAGAGGTTGGGTTTCAGGAAATGCAGAAAGCTATTATAAAACAGGCATCATTGAGTCGATGAAATTTTATGGCATAGATGTAACACAGCCCGGCTTTAATGCTTACTTTCTTCCTCCGGGTAAAACATCAACCACACAGGTAACACCTTATAATGTTTCGTTCAACTTTGCCAATTATTATGCACAGCCTGCAGTACAACTTTCTTCAAATCCGGCAACTGCTATACAACAAATTGTATTGCAAAAATATATTGCCATGTTCCAAAATTCAGGCTATGAGGCATATTACAATTGGCGCAGAACAGGCGTTCCAGCTTTTGAAGGGGGCAGTGGTGTGGGTAACAATGGCATTATTCCAATCAGATGGGCTTACCCGGTTTCTGAACAGGCACAAAATGCCGCCAACTGGAAAACTGCACTACAAAGCCAGCAATTTTCAGCCGATGATTTGAACCAAAAAATGTGGTTGTTGAAATAACTTTTTTGATGCATTAATGATAAAAGTGAAAAATGTGTATCAATATATTGTACTGATTTTGGTAGTTGGTTTTAGTAGTAGTTTTTCTGTTCAAGCGCAGAAGAGGAATGGGGCACTACCTCATTCCTCAACTGCTTTTGTTGTAATAGCGCATAGAGGTAACCATGTGTTTTATCCTGAAAATACCATTTCCGCAATTCAAGCAGCTATAGAGGCAGGTGCGCAATATGTTGAAATAGATTTACGAGAAACCATTGATAGTGTAATGATACTCATGCACGATGCAACAGTTGACAGGACAACAAATGGTAAAGGTGCGGTGAGCAGTTTGGGTTATGCACAAATTAAAGCTTTACATACAACGGCTAAAGATGGGCAATTATATACTATCCCGTTATTTTCAGAAGTATTACAACTTTGTAAAAACAAAATCAATATTTACCTTGATTTTAAAAATGCCAATGTTGCAAAAGCATGGAACATGATACAACAGGCAGGCATGCAAAATCAAATTATTGTATATCCCAATACCTTACAACAATACCATGAATGGCAAAAGTTAGCACCACAAGTACCTATCATTACCAGCGTACCCAAAACAAGTTCAACAGAAAAAAAATTAAATAAATTTTTTATAACCATGCATGTAGCTGTTGTAGATAATTTGTATGATGAAAACTTAATTAAAATAGCCCATGTAAATCATGTAAAGGTTTGGTTAGATGTAGAAAGCCCACAAGAATCAACAGCAATTTGGGATAAATTTTTGAAAATGGGAGTGGATGGTTTACAAACCGACCACCCGCAACAACTATTGAAATACATAACTCAAAGGCAAATGGAGCTTGAATAAATTCAATGAACGAATAGCTAATATTTAATAACTTTAAAACGCATTTATGAAAAGAAGTATGATTTGTTTGGCAATTTTATTAGCGGTTTTTTGTACAAATCCGTTATTGGCACAACGTAAAACTGAAAATGTGGTTATTGTAACCTTAGACGGATTACGTTGGCAGGAAGTATTTAAAGGGGTAGATTCTTATTTATTGGCCGACAAAAACTATATGCACGACAGCGACTATATAGCTGAAAAGTTTACAGCGGTAACACCCGCTGAAAGCAGGGCTAAATTATTTCCTTTTCTTTGGTCTACTGTTGAACAACGGGGACGGCTTTATGGCAACCGTTTATATGAGAATGATATGAACGTAGCCAACCGCTACCATTTTTCATATCCGGGATACAATGAAATAATGACCGGTTATCCAGACACAACGGTTAATTCAAACGATAAAATCAAAAATAAAAACGAAAATGTTTTAGAGTTTTTGAATAAGCAGAAGGGATTCAACGGAAAAGTGGCTGCCTTTTCTACCTGGGATGTGTTTCCTTATATTTTAAATAAATGGCGGAGTGGCATTTATGTAAATTCAGATACAGATACCTTGCATTTTAAAAACAGTAACTTAGCATTAATTAATGATATGCAGTTTTTAACGGCACAGCCCTTGAGTGTGCGCCCGGATATTTTAACTTATATGGCAGCCCGCGAATATCTGAAAGCTTATCAGCCAAAGGTATTGTATATTGCTTTCGATGAAACCGATGATTTTGCACATGGCGGAATGTATGATCAGTATTTAAAAAGTGCACATGCCGAAGATGCCATGATACACGATTTGTGGAACTATCTGCAATCCAATCCTGTATATCGTAACAAAACCACTTTAATTGTTACCTGCGATCATGGAAGAGGTGATGTAAATAAAGATAACTGGCGCAGTCATGGTTCACGTATTCCGGAATCTTCACAAATTTGGATGGCGGTAATGGGGCCGGATATTACACCGGAAGGAGAAGTAAAAACACACATGCAATTGTATCAGGAACAAATTGCTGCTACTATTGCGGCTATGTTGGGATTTCATTTTACAGCCAATCATCCCGTTGCAAAACCAATTGAGCAACTGTTACAAAAATAAACGGCATGAACAAAGAACAAATTGAACAAATGGCCCATGAAATAATTGAGTTATATAAAAAATATGGGCATGAAGATTATATAGGTGAGCCGGTTTCACAATTAGAGCACATGTGCCAATGCGCTCAACTGGCTGAAGAAGGCGGGTATGATGATGAGGTAATATTGGCTGCTTTCTTTCATGATATTGGGCATTTATATGAACACATAATGCCCGAAGGGAGTGCTGCCGGCCATATGGATAATTTTGGATTGGTGGATCACGAAAAATTAGGTGCAGCCTATGTTTTGGAAATGGGTTTTTCTTTGAAAATTGCAAAACTGATTGAATCGCATGTAAATGCAAAAAGATACCTAACTTATAAAGATCCCGAATATTATGCACAATTATCTGAAGCCAGTAAACAAACCCTTCAATTTCAGGGAGGGGTAATGTTACCTGAAGAAGCTGCAGCTTTTGAAGCAGATCCCTTGTTTCCATTATATATAGCACTACGCCGTTGGGATGAACAGGCCAAAGTAACCAACAAATCATTACCCGATTTAGAAACTTATCAGCAGCGCATCATAGAACACTTAAAACAACAAAATTAATATGCCCATTCAATTAGTAGTTTTCGATATTGCAGGAACAACTGTAGCCGATCATGGCAACATCAATCAAACTTTTAGAGATGCTTTTCAGGCAGCAGGATTAAACGTGCAACCGGATGATGTAGATAAAGTAATGGGGTATAAGAAAATAGAAGCCATTGAAATTATTCTGCGCCAATATAAACAACCTTTATTGCCCGGCCATAGCATCGAATCTATTCATACCGATTTTACCAATCGTATGGTGCATTATTATGAAACAACACCATCCTTACAACCATTGCCTTTCGCAGAACAAATTTTTTCCTGGTTAAATAGTTTGGGTATTCAGGTTGCATTAGATACCGGATTTACCAGGCCTATTACGGATGCAATTTTAAACAGATTACATTGGAATCATCATCCCGATATTGCTTGTGTAGTTTGCAGCGATGAAGTGCCCGAAGGCAGGCCGGCACCCTATATGATACAATCTATTATGGAAAAAACCCGTGTGCAGGATGCTAAAAATATAGCAAAAGTAGGTGATACGAAGGTAGATGTATTAGAAGGGCGAAATGCAGAATGTGGTATTGTAATAGCCACTACAACAGGCACATATACCGAGTTGCAACTGCGTACCTATGCTCCCGATTATATCATTCATTCACTTAATGAACTTAAGGGAATTATACAACCGCAATGGTAGTAAATTATATTAAAAAGCATCGGGAGTTTTTTGTAGCCTTATATGCTGCCGTAATTACTTTTCTTACCTATGCAACGGTATACGCCTTCCGTAAGCCTTTTACAGCCGGTACATATCATGATATGCCTGCAATTTTTGGATTGGCGTATAAAGATGCATTAGTAATTAGTCAGGTATTAGGTTATATGTTCAGTAAGTTTTATGGTATTAAATTTATTGCCGAGCTTAAACATTTTGGAAGAGGCAAGTTAATATTAATGTTAGTAGGTGTTTCGTGGTTGGCACTTTTGCTATTTGCCATTGTGCCGGCACCATACAATATTCTTTTCTTATTCATCAATGGCTTCCCGTTAGGAATTATCTGGGGAATTGTTTTTTCCTTTGTTGAAGGAAGAAAGGCAACCGACTTTATTGGAGCAGCATTAGCAGTTAGTTTTATTTTCTCCTCCGGTTTTGTAAAATCGGTAGGTAAAACTTTGATGGTGCAATTTCACATTAAAGAATTATGGATGCCTTTTGTAACCGGATTGGTTTTTGCTATACCCATGATAATACTGTTATGGTTATTAGAAAAAATTCCGCCGCCAACAGAGGCAGATAAAGCACAACGCGTTATCAGGGCTTCATTAAACAAAGCAGAAAGAAAAATCTTTTTTAAAAATTTTAGTACCGGATTGGTGCTATTGGTATTAGTATATGTAATATTAACGGTGTTTCGTGATATCCGTGACAATTTTGCGGCAGATATGTTCCGCGAAATGGGTTTTGGTAAAAATGCTGCCGTATTTACTGAAACAGAAACGCCCATTTCAATTATTGTCCTGATTTTGATTAGCAGTATGATATTTATTAAAAACAATGCACGTGCTTTTTTTATAACGCATTATTTAATTATTGCCGGTTTTATGATAGTCGGTGTCAGTTCCTGGCTTTTCTTATATCAACATTTACCGCCATTGTATTGGATGACGCTGGTGGGTTTAGGTTTGTATGTGGGCTATATTCCCTTTAACTGTATATTATTTGATAGAATGATTGCCACTTATCGGTATATGGGTAATGTAGGTTTTTTAATGTATGTGGCCGATTCGTTCGGATATTTAGGAAGTGTAGGTGTAATTATACTCAAAACATTTTTTAGTGGACATATGGAATGGTCTGTTCTGTACGGAAACGGCGTTATTATTTTTTCTGTAATAGGTGTTGCAGTTACCGCCATTGCTTTGTACTATTTTAAATCGAAATATAATAAAATAAATATTGTGTATGCCTAATCAGTCTGCAATTGTAATTGGCGCCGGTATTGTTGGGTTGGCAACGGCAAGGGCTTTGAGTTTAAAAGGATATTCCGTTACTGTAATAGAACGTAGCGAAAAAGCAGTTGGTGCATCCATTCGTAATTTTGGAATGGTTTGGCCTGTAGGGCAACCCGATGGTGTATTGTATAACAGAGCCATGCGGAGTAAGGAAATTTGGAAAGAAGTGGCAGATAGTACCAATATATGGTATAGAGAATCCGGCAGTTTACATGTTGCTTATTATGAAGATGAAATGCAGGTGCTGGAAGAATTATTTGATACCTTTCATCAAAATGGGAGGCCGGTAGAGTTAATGCGTAAAAAAGATATTATTGAGGAATTTGAAGGCGTAGTTGAATTGGGTTTATTAGGTGGTTTATACAGTGCCACTGAAATGGTGGTTGATCCACGTAAAGCTATTGCAACCATACCTGTTTATTTATCAGAATATTTAGATGTTCAGTTTATTTGGAGCAAGGCCGTGAACCGGGTAGAATCGGGTAAAGTATGGATGGGGAATGAAACCCTGCAGGCCGATTTGGTGATGGTATGCAGTGGTGCCGATTTTGAAACTTTGTTTCCAGAGGCATTTGCGGCGTTGGCTATTACAAAGTGTAAGTTACAAATGCTTCGTTATAGTGCAGGTAATGATGGTATGCATATTGGTACTTCATTATGTGGCGGATTATCTTTAATTCATTACCAAAGCTTTAAAGCCGCCGCCTCTTTGCCACAATTAAAGGCAAGATATGAAAACGATATGCCCGAATATTTAAAATGGGGTATTCATGTAATGGTTTCACAAAATGATGAAGGCGAGCTTACTGTTGGTGATACACATGAGTATGGCTTAACACTCGATCCGTTTGATGCTGCACATTTAAACAATCTGGTAATACAATATTTACAACAGTTTGCTCATTGTACCAACTGGACATTATTGCAAAGCTGGAATGGCATTTATCCTAAAATGACCAATGGTGATACCGAAGTATTTTTTAAGGCCTTGCCGGGTGTATATGTTTTAAATGGATTGGGCGGAGCAGGAATGACCCTTTCGTTTGGTTTGGCTGAAGAGAAAATAAACGAAATTGTATAGCCTTAAGAAATTTTTATTGTTTTATAAAATATTTTTCTCTTTCAAGCAGCATAATACAGCTTGAATTTCTCTTTTTCATGTTATTTGCATAAAAAATATCAATAATCATCAATTTGTAGTATGTTTATCATGATATTTATTGCTGTTGAACTATTTTAGCGCTTTCATTTGCTGTATCAAATAAACACTATTTTTAAATTTTAAATGTGTTGATATGAAAAAGATAGCCCTGCTATTTATTACCGTTATTGCTATGTTGCCATCTCATGCACAAGGTGTTGCTGCGGCCATTGCCGATGCCAATAAATTTGTTGGCAATTATTTACAACCTTTTGGCGAAGGAGAAATTTACAATATGAATCGCGGCTGGTATAGTACGGCAAGGGCTCATAAACTATTGGGTTTTGATCTTTCCGTTAGTTTACAGGCTGCTGTAGTGCCAACCGATAAACAAAATTTTACATTTAATAATGCTGATTATTCAACCTTTAAATTAAATGGCGGTGCAACGAGCGCCAGTCTGCCCACGTTTATGGGAGGCAGCTCATCACAAAGCATTCATGTAAATGTTACCGAAAACGGACAGCAGGCGTACACCGATTTTACAACCCCAACCGGTATAGGAAACGATTTTAAAAAGAATATTTCATTTTTGCCGGTATCTGTTCCACTGCCGGTAGCACAGGTGGGCATTGGTATTTTTAAGCATACCGATTTAAAAGTGCGTTACTTCCCAAAAACAGATTTAAGTAATGTTTCAATGGGCATTTTTGGCATAGGCTTGCAGCATGAATTTTCTAATTACCTGCCATTTCTTAAAAAAGTGCCATTTCTGCATTTGTCGGCTTTGGCTGCCTATAACCACCTTTCAGCCGATTATTATCCTAATTTAACCAATTCCGGTTCTGTTCGAAGCAATAATGCAGATTTGAAGTATGATATCTCTGCCTATACTGTTCAGGCCATTGCATCTGTAAAATTTTCATTTTTAGAAATTTACACAGCTATAGGTTATAATTCGGGTAAATCTAATATCAATGTAAATGGTACGTATCAGGCTACACTAAATACCAATTTTCCACCGCCGAATAACACTGTTACCATTAATGCTACCGATCCATTGGCAATGTCGTATACAGCATCCGGTATTTCAAATACATGGGGGGTTCGTTTCAATTTATTTATTCTAAAAATTTATGCCGACTATACTTTTGCCAAATACAATGGTATTGGTGCAGGGGTGGCATTTGCATTTAGGTAATGAAAGCCGGTATTTATTTGTAAAATTTAAGTAGAGTTAAAATTTTTTGAAATTGAAATGGATGGGCTTGAATAATACAATGGCATTTAATATTGATTATACCCACGTATCGGTTTTATAAATAGAGAATAGTTACTTTTATCCTGTAATGCTGCAGGATAGTCATAATAACGAACAATTATTGCAATGGTGGAGGGCAGCCAGAGAAGGTGATGTGCATGCATTTAAAGCACTGCATCATCATTTGTTCGAAGGGTTGTATGCGTATGCCTTGAAGTTGCTGGATGATGAGACCCTTTCAAACGAAGCAGTGCAGGATTTGTTTGTGAAATTATGGGTCAAAAAAAAGTCACTTCATTCCATACAGCAGGTAAAGCCATATTTTTATGCTGCTTTGCGAAAGCAGATTTTAAATTATTTTCGCGATTTAAAATTAAAAAATATTAAAATACAATTCTTTCAACAACCCAATATTGAATTTTCTCCGGAAGAAATTATTGTAAAAAAAGAAAGTGATTTTATACTGCAACAAAAAATTTCAATTCTTTTAAATCAGCTGCCAAAAAGGCAAAAAGAGGTAATTTACCTTCGTTATTTCGAAAATATGGACAATCAGCAAATTGCTGAAATTATGGGAATTAATTATCAGTCCGTTTCAAATCTCACGCAAAAAGCACTGCATAAGCTTCGAGATGCTAAAATGTTATCTACCCTCATTTCATTATCTTTTCTTTTTCAGTTTGTGAAAAATTAATCCTAAAAAAAGGGTATAAAAAATAAAATCGAGTGTCTTACACTAAAAGATTGCTATGCCCGATAATTTTTGGGAAGAAAATAGTGGCGAAAATTTTCCTTTTCAATTCAGACACAAGCCTTCAACTGAAGCTCAGCGAAATGCCAACTGGTCATCTATCGAAAATAGAATAACCGGTCAGCAGCTTCGATCCATTTATCCTATGCTGAAGCACATTCTTATCGCTGCAAGTTTTTTTCTTTTAGTTACCCTTACTTATTTTTTTGTGAATCAAAATTTGCATAGTACTGAACAGTATGCTATTGTTCAAACCGGTTTTGGTGAAATGAAAAGAATTGTTTTGCCCGATAGTACTGAAGTAATGATGAATGCAAATTCAACTTTAAAAATTCCGGCAGTTTGGGCTGATGATGCGCAACGAGAGGTATGGATAAAAGGGGAAGCTTGGTTTCATGTTCGAAAAAAAACAGTAACAAAACAGAATTTTATTGTGCATACGCCACAAACCAATGTTGAGGTTTTGGGAACTATTTTTAATATAAAAGACCGCAGAGATAAATCAGTGATTTCATTAGAGGAAGGGTCTATACAATTAATTACCGACAAAAATAAAGTACTCACGAAAATTACTCCGGGACAGGTTGCTATTGTAACAAAAGATAAAAAAATGAGTGTAGCGTCTGATAATAATGTGCGCTTTAGAAGTAGCTGGCAATTTAATGAATATCATTTTGAGCATACCAGCATTACTGATATTGCCGAGATGATACAGGATAATTATGGATACCACACTGTGATTGATGCAAAACTTATTACAACAAAATTTTTAACCGGAGATCTTACAGCAAAAAGCATTCAGGATTTTATTAAGGTAATATCTGTTGCCATGAATGTAAATATTGAAATGAAAGGAAACACCATTTATATATATCCCAAACAATAAGCATTTTAATTTTTAAAACGATTGTATTATGAGAAAAAATGTAGGAAAACTACTGCTATTGCAGCTATTACTATTTTCCATGTCTATTGGCATTGCCTTTTCAGAAACGCCAGTTCCTTTTAAAAATGGTACACTTTACCATACAATCAGGAAAGATGATACCAATAATACTAAAATGTTGGTGGATGTTCTTTCGGAACTGCGAAAGGTTTATCAGGTTGATTTTGTGTATGAAAGTAATACATTGCCCGACACCAAAGTAGCTTTTTCAATTACTAAATTTAAAAATGTAGAACAGGCGTTGAACAGCATTTTAATACCATTGGGTATTCATTATAAAAAAGTTCTGGATCAAACCTATGTTTTATTTAGTAAAAACACTAAAATTGAAACGCTCAAAGATTTGATTAATAATCCACAAATTTTACAAGCCCTTTATCAGGATCCAAATTTTACAAATGCTTCGGTACAGGCCAATGTAATAACCGGTACCGTTACCGATGCAATTACACAACAACCTTTAATAGGGGTTAGTGTGGTTGTAAAAGGTACAAATAAGGGTACTTCTACCAACAATACAGGGCAGTTTACTATTACAGCCGAAAAAGGTGCTACCATTGTATTTTCTTATGTTGGTTATGCATCAAAAGAAATTGTAGTTGGCGCAACAAACACTATACAAGTACAGCTAACGCCCGTTGATGCTCAATTAGATCAGGTTGTAGTAGTAGGTTATGGTTCACAGCGTAAAAAAGACTTAACCGGAGCTGTTTCCGTAGTTACAGCAGCCGATATTGCCGACAGACCAATTGTTGATGCAGGAGAGGCATTACAGGGAAAGGCCGCCGGAGTACAGGTGGTTTCCAATTCAGGAAAACCCGGTGCTGGTTTATCTATCAGGATAAGAGGTTCTTCTTCCATCAGTGCAGGGAATGACCCATTATATGTTGTGGATGGTATTCCAATGACGGATATTTCTTCTTTCAGTCCGAGCGATATTGAATCTATTTCTGTTTTAAAAGATGCCGCATCGGCTTCTATTTATGGTACCCGGGCAGCAAATGGTGTAGTAGTCATTACTACTAAAAAAGGAGTAGCCGGCAAATCTAAAATTGAATTTAGTACTTATTATGGTACTACCTCTCCAACTAAAATGTTGTCAGTTTTAAATGCCAAGCAATATCAGGCTTACGCAAATGAACAGAAAGGGGCTACCGTTGTAACCGATTCAATGGTGAATGCAAATAACGTAAACTGGCCTAAAGAAATTTTTCAGGATGGCACACAGCAAAATTATCAATTGTCTATTTCTGGCGGTAACGATAAATCAACCCATTATATTTCTTTAAATTATACTGATCAGAAAGGGATGATTAAACCCGCAACTTATAACCGTTTAACCGGCAGGGTGAATTTAACAACCAAAGCTAGTAGTTGGCTTACCATCATATCCAGTACAGTTCTTTCACGTTCAAAAAGTAATGATGTTACCGATAACCAAAGTGTAGCAAGAGGCGGGGTTGTTTTATCTGCTTTGGAAACTCCATTTATTATACCAAAATTTAATGCAAATGGAACCATTGGATTTAATCCCCTAACAGGGTGGGAAAATCCATATGGCGCAATTTTGGGCAGATATAATAAATCAACTGCCGACCGATTATTAACGAACTTAGGTGCCGATGTTAAATTATTAAAAGGATTGGTATTTGAATCGAGATTTGGTATTGATTATGGGAACTATACCAGCACTTATTTTTTGGATCCTTTTCTTACCATTTATGGAAGACAAACCGGAGGTCAGCAATCCAGAACCAGAACCTATAATTTAACCTGGTTAAGTGAGCAAACTTTGCACTATAACAAAAATTGGGGTAAACATCATTTTTCTGCTCTGGCCGGCTGGACAGCCCAAAACTCACATACAGAGCAAACAACTATTTCCGGGTCATTCTTAAAACCGGAATACCGGTTACTGCCCTGGGATCAGGCGTATTTAAGAGATTCTATTAAGCAACCCGGAACCACCGGAATTGATGAATGGGCTTTGATTTCATATTTAGGAAGAATTAATTATGATTTTGATGGTAAATATCTGTTTCAGGCCAATATCCGTTCTGATAATTCTTCCAAGTTTGCACCAGGAAACAGAACAGCCGTATTCCCTTCTTTCTCTGCAGGATGGCGTTTGTCGAGAGAAGCATTTATGGAAAATGTACGTGCGGTTAACGATTTAAAATTAAGAGTAGCCTGGGGCCAAAATGGTAATCAGGAAGGAATTGGCAGCTATAGTTACCTGCCTTTGTCCAGTATCAATCCGGTTACGGGTGCAGTAACTCCTGTATCCATTGCGCCGGCCAGTTTAACATGGGAAACTACATCACAAACAGATATAGGTGTTGATGCGAGCTTTTTAAATGGAAGAATTTCATTTACAGGAGATTTTTATGTGAAGAAAACCAAGAATGTATTGGTGAATTATCCTTTGCCCTCACAAGCAGGATTTGCAACTGCTCCACTCAATGCGGCAACCATGCAGAATATTGGAGAAGAGTTTCTTATTTCTACTAAAAATGTTGTAAAAGGCAATTGGAGGTGGAATTCAGATTTCAATATTTCATTCAATCAAAATAAAATATTAAATATTGGTGAAGGAGTAACCTTCCTGAATGCATTTGGCGGTGTTTATGCACGTGGTAACGCTATAGCATTGGCGCAAGGTTACGGACTCGGTGAATTTTATGGGTATGTAGCACAAGGCGTGGATCCAAATACCGGGCATGAATTGTATTTAACAAAAGATGGTAAAGCAACCGATAATCCCGCACCTACCGATAGAAGAATTTTAGGTAGTGCATTGCCCACTTTTATTTATGGGTTGAATAATACCGTTTCATTTAAAAATTTTACATTAACTGTATTTATTCAGGGTTCACAGGGCAACAAAATATTTAATGCAGGAAGGTTAGAAGCCGAGGCTATGGTAAACTCCGCTAATCAAAGTTCGGCTGTATTAAGAAGATGGCAAAAACCCGGCGATATTACTGATATTCCAGGCGTAAGTACCAATGCAACCATTAATAATTCGTTGATATCTACACGGTTTTTAGAAGATGGTTCTTATTTAAGAGTGAAAACAATTACACTCTCTTACGATATTCCAGCGAAAGTATTAAACCATATTGGTTTAAGCAGGGCTTCTGTTTATGTTTCAGGTAATAATTTGCTAACATTAACCAAATACAAAGGTTTTGATCCGGAAGTAAATTCTTATGGCAATCCCGGAAATTCAAACGACAATAGAAATATTTCATTAGGGTTAGATAATGGTGCTTATCCACAGGCAAAAATGTTCTTATTTGGTTTGAATGTTGCGTTGAAATAAAAATGATTTTCGTTGCTTATATGCCATTTTGAAAATTTAAAAATCAGGAATATGAAAAATAAAATAATAATAACATTAATTACTGGTTCGCTTGGTTGTTTCATGATTTTGCCAGGCTGCACCAAATTGTTAGATAAACAGCCCATTACACAAGTGGTAACAAATACAGGTACTAGTTCTATTACTGCTTCTCAAGCAGAAAATGCACTGTCTGGTGTTTATAATGCTGAAATTGGTTATAGTTATGGATTAGAGTTCAATGTGTTAGACAGAATTACCAATGCTGATGTTCAGTCTGATAATTGCTATGCAGGTGGTGATAATCCTGACAATATTGCCATCGATTTGTTTACAGCCAATGCAGCCAATGGCAATATCAATCGTGACTGGAAAGATGCATATGGTATTATAGCAACTGCTAATATTGCTATTGCACAGATGCAGGCATGTACAGATCCTGCTTTGTCTGCAACCAGAAAAAATCAAATTTTGGGTGAAGCCAGATTTATGCGGGCATTTACTTATTTTGATTTGGTTCGTTTGTTTGGAAGGATACCTTTAATGTTAAAGCCGGTGGATCAAACCAATTCTGAAACACTAATTAAATCTACATTGGTGCCACAATCTTCTGCTGATACTGCATACCAGGCTATTTTACAGGATTTATGGTTTGCAAAAGATAATGTACAAAACGACAATACACCTCCCAATAAAATGGTGGTAACAAAAGGTGCTGTGAATGCAATTTTGGCAAAAGTATATGCCAGCATGCCTACTCCTAATTGGGATTCTGTTGCTTATTATTGCGACCAGGTGATACCCAATTATACATTAATGCCCAACTATACTTTTTTATGGGATAATAATCATAAAAACAATAGTGAATCTATCTGGGAATTTAATTATGTAGGCTGGAGTGTGATTGGCAATTGGATACCATCTCAATTTATCGGCAGCGGCTGGAAAAAATTTGAAACACCCACCAATGATTTGGTGAATACCTTTAGAACAGAGGGTGATTCTATTCGTTTACACGCTTCTATTACTTTTGTAAATTATGGATGGTCTGATCCATATTGGAAAGATGTCAACAATTATCCTATCCTGTCAAAATATAATGATCCAAACAATGGTACCAATGATTTTTATATGATTCGTTTGGCAGATATTATTTTACTGAGAGCTGAAGCTTACAATGCCAAAGGATTAACGACCAACGCAGGTGCATTGGTGAATTTAATTCGTGCCAGAGTTAATCTGCCTCCTACAACAGCAGTTTCGCAAGGTGATATGGCATTGGCAATTGAAAAAGAAAGAAGATTGGAGCTGGCATTTGAAGGCCATCGCTGGTTCGATTTAGTGAGAACCGGAAGAGCCATAACAGTGATGAATGCACAAAAAGATGGTGCAGGTAATAATTTAAATTACAATGTTAAACCTTATCAACTGGTATTTCCCATACCGCAAAATCAAATTGATAACAATGTTTTGTTGAAACAAAATTCGGGTTACTAGTCGTTTAGGTTACATACAAAAGCACCTGCAGATTTTTGTGGGTGCTTTTTTCAGTACATTACTCTATTTTTAGATAAAGCATTTTTCAGTAGGTTGATGCAATTTTTAAATTTTATATGAAATTATACAATGAAAAAACTTTGTAAATATTTTCTGCTTATCAATTGTATGATATTGGCCATGAGTTGTTCCTCGGCTCAAAAGTCGCCTGAAATGCCTAATAGGCCTCCAAATACGGTTGTTAATTTAAAAGATTCAATATCTGTATGGCTCACCAATGCCAATGGTTCTGTGCGTTTACAACAACAAACGCCATTATATTTCGATACTGTCAATAAAACCAATTTTATTATTGTGGTTGATAGCCTGCAGCGTTATCAAACCATGGATGGGTTTGGGTATACTTTAACCGGAGGTAGTGCAACTTTAATCAATCAATTACCCAGTACACAAAAAACTGCTTTATTAAAAGAGTTGTTTGGCAACGATAACAATAGTATCGGCATCAATTATTTACGCATTAGTATTGGTGCTTCTGATTTAAATAGCCATGTTTTTTCTTATGATGATATGCCTGTGGGGAAAACCGATACCACTTTATCTGCTTTTAGCTTAGGTGTTGATACGGTTGATTTAATTCCGGTATTAAAAGCCATATTGCAAATCAATCCCAACATTCAAATTTTAGGATCGCCATGGTCGGCACCTGCCTGGATGAAAGACAATGCCGGTACCGTTGGTGGCAGTTTGCTTCCCGCTTATTATATGGTATATGCAAAATACCTGGCAAAATATATCCAGGCCATGCAACAGCAAGGCATTACCATGCATGCTATTACCATTCAAAATGAACCACTCAATCCCAATAACAATCCCAGCATGGTTATGCAGTCTGCCGATCAGGCTAATTTTATTCAAAATGCATTGGGCCCCGTTTTTAAAAAAGAAAATATTACAACCAAAATATTGTTGTATGATCATAATTGCGACAGGCCCGATTATCCTATCGCCATATTAAATAATCCTGCAGCAGCACAATATGTAGATGGCTCAGCTTTTCATTTATATGCCGGAAATATTAATGTACTATCTCAGGTGCATGATGCCTTCCCTAATAAAAATGTATATTTTACGGAACAATGGGTAGGTGCTCCCGGTGATTTCCCATCTAATTTAACATGGCATGTAGAGAATTTAATTATTGGTGCGCCACGCAATTGGAGTAAAACCGTATTGGAATGGAACCTGGCTGCTGATGCACAATATGAACCACATACTCCCGGTGGTTGTACCCAATGTTTGGGTGCATTAACGATTCAGGATAATAGCATTACGCGAAATGTGGCTTATTACATTATTGCACATGCTGCTAAATTTGTACCTTACGGTTCGTATAGAATTGCTTCAAATATGGTAAATGGCTTACCCAATGTGGCTTTTCTTACACCGGCAGGGAAAAAAGTTTTAATCGTTTTAAATACCACTGCAACAACACAGGCATTTAGTATTCAGTTTAAAAATGTATATGCTTCATCAATATTAGCATCAGGCAGTGTTGCAACTTATGTTTGGTAATGATAATCGAACTTACAAAATATGTATATGAAAAAAATATTGTTTCAAACGCTTGTTTTTTGTTTATGGTGTTTTAGCGGTGCCATGGCGCAAGCACCACGCTTTTATCAGGAAATTCAGGTATTTAAACACCAGGATAGCTTGCATTTTCCTCCGGCCAATGCCATATTGTTTGTTGGTAGTTCTTCTTTTCAAAAATGGAAGGATGTTCAGGATTATTTTCCTGAACACACTATTATTAATCGGGGTTTTGGTGGTTCTACATTGCCGGATGTAATTCGGTATGCACCCGATATTATTTTGCCCTATCATCCCAAACAAATTGTAATTTATTGTGGTGAAAATGATATTGCGGAAGATACTTCCATAACCCCACAGCAGGTATTAAGCAGGGTAAAAACATTGTTACATATTATCCGGAAAAAATATAAAAATATACCTGTTGATTATATTTCTATTAAGCCCAGCCCAAGCCGCATACAATGGCAACAAAAAATGCTGGCATCTAATATATTGATTCAAAAATATTTACAAAAGCAACCCAATGCTCGTTTTATTGATGTGTATCATGCTATGTTAAACCCCAATGGCACCATTAACGAAACCATTTTTATACATGATGGCCTGCACATGAATGCAACGGGTTATCATATCTGGCAGAAAATATTAGAGCCTTATTTGTTATAGTTTAATTTTATTGATTTGTATCCTTGGTTTTGCAGTTAAATGAATGTATTATTTTCAGATAATAATTCTATTTGTAATTAATTTGTATATTACAAGCATGAATCGATTAAGCTTGCTTTTAGTAGTGATTACAATCACAAGTTGCCACAAAGCTTCAAATTCTACTCCTGCTATTGCACCTGGCAATGTGGTAATTAATGCTGTTGTTTCTACCGATAGTAGTGGCAATGTAAATTTTACTGCTTCAGCAAGCAATGCTGTATCTTATGATTTTGACTTTGGAAATGGCATTATTCAAACCATCCCTTCCGGAATAACAACTTACAAGTATACTGCTTCAGGAACCTATACCGTGAATGTAATTGCAAAAAGCGCATCGGGCCTTACTTCGTCTGCCAACATACAAATTACCGTAGCTGTAAAATTGAATTTGGTTTGGTCAGATGAATTCAATATACCCGGAAGTCCGGATCCTACAAAATGGACATACGATTTAGGAGCCGGTGGTTGGGGTAATAATGAATTGGAATATTA
This sequence comes from Hydrotalea sp. GW822-HT8A01, assembly GCF_058798575.1. Classification (NCBI taxonomy): domain Bacteria; kingdom Pseudomonadati; phylum Bacteroidota; class Chitinophagia; order Chitinophagales; family Chitinophagaceae; genus Hydrotalea; species Hydrotalea sp. GW822-HT8A01. Next base: position 899,858 of record NZ_CM179506.1, on the reverse strand, counting down.
TACTTCACGTATTGATAATGCTGTGGTATCAAACGGAACATTAAAGATTATTGCTAAGAAGGAAAGTTATTCAGGTAGCAATTATACTTCGGCTCGCTTACTCACCAAAGGTTTATATAGTTTTAAATATGGCCGGATAGATGTAAGCGCCAAACTGCCTGCTTCAACTGGTACCTGGCCGGCCATTTGGATGCTGGGTAATAATATTTCAACTGCAGGCTGGCCTGCTTGTGGAGAAATAGATATTATGGAACAGAATGGGAAAAATAAAAATATTATTTATGGCACATTGCATTATCCCGCACAGGTAAATCAATATGGTGATGGTGCTACTACCTCTATCACCAATGCAGCAACTACTTTTCATAAATATTCTGCTATTTGGTCGCCTGCAACGATTCAGTTGCTGGTAGATGATGTGGTTTATTATACCTTACCCAACAAAAGCAGTTTCCCTTTTAATCAAAATTTCTTCATTATTTTAAATGTAGCAATGGGTGGTACATTGGGTGGAACCATAGACCCGGCATTTACCACCAACCAAATGGAAATTGATTATGTGAGGGTATACCAATAATTATTGAAATGCATTAACTTCCATTCATAAACATTGCTCTATACCAAACCTACATTCTCCCATTCAAAACCCCTTTCACCAACTTATGCAATCCTTATTTAAATGTATCGTTTTTGTGTTTTGTATACTGCATTCAGGAATAGCACAAACACAAAAAGCCCAGAAAGGAAAAGTAATTTTTTTTGATAATTTTAATACCAAACATTTAGATACGGCTAAGTGGAATATTGAAATTACCGGATTTCATGTAAACAATGAATTACAGGCCTATGTAGACTCTTTTAAAACATTGTACATAGAAAAAAACAAGCTGATATTGCAGCCATTGTATGCCCCGGGTTTTGTAACAAAAGATGGGCAACATTTTGATTTTATTTCGGCCCGAATAAATACCCGCAATAAATTTGAATTTGAATATGGCCGTGCAGAAGCCAGAATTAAATTAACCAACGGTGCCGGATTATGGCCTGCCTGGTGGATATTGGGTAATGGGCCTTGGCCGGCTACCGGCGAAATTGACATTATGGAAAATATTGGCGATGCTGCATGGGCAAGTGCTGCGGTGCACGGCCCCGGATACAGCGGTGAAACGCCATTTGTAGAACGTTACTATTTTCCAAAAAACAATGATGCTTCGCAGTGGCATGTATATGCTGTAAACTGGACGCCTGATGCAATGGTTTTTGAATATGACGGTAAACCCATGTACCGCGTTACAAAAGCCATGACAGATAAATATGGACAATGGGCTTTTAGCAATAAAAAGTTTTTGATTTTAAATTTTGCTTTGGGCGGTAATTATCCCGCAGGAGTGAATGGCGCAAAAGAGCCCTATTTTGGCCTGCCTGAAAAAACATTACAACAAATTAAGCAAAATAAGGCAAAAATGGTAGTTGACTGGGTAAAGGTTACCCAATTGGATGCACCAAAGCCTTCTGAATAAAAAAATGAGCAGTAGGAGTAGTATTCGATAAAGCGTTTATCTAAAATATTTGCACGGCATAAATGGTTTCACTAATTTTCATGCCTGCAACATGAGAAAATGCTTATCCATATTACTCCTAACTGTGCTCCTCACTTATATGGGTGGTTACCATTTGTGGTATGTGCTGTATAAAGTGCATTTAAAAACGGAGATGAAGTTGTTTATTGCTTCTCATCCCGATACAAAAGCTGCCTGTCATTTTCAATGGAGTATAGATGCAAACGGAAACATTACTGACCCCTCATTCTCCTGGGAAGAAAAAAATCATGAATTTAAATTGAATGGCTTATTGTATGATGTGGTTCATATTCAATATAACCAAACAACGGTAACCATTTGCGGTTTGCCCGATAATGCTGAAAACAGCACAGATTTGCAACACTTTGCCCTTCAAAAAAACAAACAGGATGCAGGCAAACAAAACCGGCTAAGTTTTTCTCAGATATTCTCATTCTTTTATCAACCAGAACTTTTTCAAATCTTATTTCCTGAACCCGTCAATATTTGCTGGTCTACTTTTCATTCATATTATTTGCATTACATCGCACTTTCTGTAGTGTTACCTCCTCCCCGATTTACAATCTGTTAGTCCTTCTTCATTAAAATGGCATTCGTTGTTGGAGTGCTATTGAATTCTATTTATTTAGGTAAATGAATTGTTCATTCCATTCATCATTATATATTACATTATGAAAAAAACTATAGTTATATTCCTTTTTCTGTTTTCATTGCAACAACTGCAGGCACAAAATATTCAGGGCCGTGTTGCCGATAATATCACCAATCAGCCATTAGTAGGTGCAGTAATTACATTACCAAACGGCCAAAAACTAATTACGGATGATAATGGTAAATTTCAATTACATCAGATAACAAATAATCTTGTTGTTACCGTTAGCAGCTTGGGCTATGAAACCCAACAGGTTACCATAAAACCTGCCAATAAAGAGTTGTTGATTTTATTAACCCCTACTACCGATAATTTAAATAAGGTGCAGGTTACGGGTTGGGCAACGGGTAAACGCGATAACCAATTAACCGAAGCACAATCGGTAGGTGTATTAACATATCATGATTTACAACGTGGCAATGGTTTATTTCCTGAAACCCAAATGAACACTATTCCGGGTGTATTTATGCAAACCAGAGGTATTTCCGGTGGCCAGCGTATCATCATCAGAGGATATGGCAATACCACTAATTTTAATGGCTTAGGCTATCAGGTTTTTTTAAATAATATTCCATTAACCGATGCCACCGGTGTAACCATATTAGATGATATTGATTTTTCTACCATTGGTAGAGTGGAGGTGTTTAAAGGGCCAGAATCCAGTTTGTATGGTTCGGGTATTGCCGGTGTGGTTAAATTGTATTCTATTCAACCCAAACCCAATACCACAAAAATTTTGGAAGAAAATACAGTAGGTAGTTACGGTTTGTATAGAAATAATACACGTATTGAATCGGCAGGCAGTAATTCTGTTTTGTTTTTTAATTACGGCCATCAAACGTCAAATGGTTACCGTAGCCATAGTGCATCAGCAAAAGATTACGCTTCCTTTAAAGGCGATTTTTATGTAGGCGATCAACAAACCATTTCAACCTATTTGTCATATAGCCGTTCTTATGAAGAACTGGCCGGCGAAATTCCAGGTGATACATTATACCGCCGTATCACCTGGAGCGATCCGAAATATGTTAATAACAATGCCCATGTATTAATTGAAAGTTTTAGAGCAGGTATTACAGATGATATTAAAATCAATCAGCACTTCAATAATCAAACCACCGTATTTACTTCAGGATATACATTGGATCAGCCATTTGCCGCAGGCCTTAACTCAAACGCAGTATTAACGTTTGGCGGCAGAACGGGATTTATTTATAATGGAAAGTCGGGTGCAGTGGGCATTCATGGTATTATTGGCGGACAATTTGAGAAAACGCTTTCTTTTAATAAAACCTATAATTTAACCAATGGTATAATGGGTGGCATTAGAGGCGATTTGCAAATACAGGCATCTACCTACAATCTATTTACCGAATGGAAGTTGAATTTGCCTGCTCAAATTATGCTCACAGCAGGAAGTAGTGTTAACTTTATTGAATACAGTATTCGCGATATGCTTACGAACAATGCCAACCCAACACATGCCGACCAGTCGGGTTACAAACGGTTCACCCCCGTACTAAAACCACGCATTGCAGTTTTAAAAATGTTGAATAAAAACAGTTCGGTATATGTGGATGTAAGTACCGGCTATACACCGCCTACCACCAGTAATGTAGTGATACCGGCTATTGGAAAAGTAAACACAGGCCTGCAACCTGAATTGGGTATTCAATATGAATTGGGTACCAAGGGTAGCTTTTTCAATAATAAATTATCTTATCAAATGGCATTGTTTCAGTTAGATGTAAGCAATAAAATTGTGAATCAGTCGGTAGCTGCTACACAAACCACGCCTTTTTATACTTTTGCAGTAAACGTTGGCAAACAACGAAATAACGGGGTAGAATTATCGTTAAACTATCTTGCCCTACAAAGTAACCAGGGTTTTTTCCGTTCTGTAAAACCATTTGTAACCTACACGTACTCTAATTTTAAATATGTAGATTTTAAGAGTGATAATAATAACAATGCCAACACCCTTAATTTTTCAGGTAATAAAGTTGCCGGTGTAGCACCTAATTTTTTAAATATTGGGTTGGATGTGGTAACAGCGCCTGGTATTTATTTCAACAGTACGTTTCAATATGTTGATAAAGTGCCTTATACTTTCGATAACTTGAATAATGCAGCAGCTTATCGTTTATTGGGTGCTAAGTTCGGTTATCGCCAAACGCTGCATCAACATTTTGATGTGGATGCGTTTATAGGTGCAGATAATCTGTTGAACAATACTTATTATACTTTTTTATTTTTATCGCCTACATTAGCTTCACAAACCGATCCGCACTTTATACCCGGGCCATATACTGCCATGTGGTATGGCGGATTAAAACTGGCTTATCATTTTTAAACAATTGATGTATGATTAGAAAAAATATAATTCGATGGCTGCCTGTAATAGTATGGCTGGCCATGTCATGTAAACAAGGTAAACAGGAAGAGATGAATCCTGCCAATGCCAAACGAATTGTTTCTGTTTCAAAACAATTAACAGAAATGATGTTTGCGTTGGGAAAAGGAAAAGATATAGTGGCCTGCGATTTAACCAGTAGTTATCCCGATAGCGCAAAATTATTGCCTAAAGTGGGTTACCATCGTTTGTTGAGTACAGAAGGAATTGTATCCATGCGGCCCGATATTGTAATTTATAGTCAGAATATTGGGCCTGCCACAGTCATTCCACAATTACAACAAGTGGGGGTACGTTGTAAAGAATTTTTTGAATCGAATACTTTGGATAGTGCACAGCTTTTATTAAAAGCATTGGGTACTTATTTTGGGGTATCTGCTGTGGCCGATTCACTCAGTCATCAACTACAACAACAAATGCAGGTAGTATATGCTGCACAAAAGCAATGCGTAGATACACCAAAAGTAATGGTAATTCAATTTGGCCAGGCCAACAATGTTTTCTTTGTGATGAGTGGGAGGAATGGTCCGGCAGATGCCATGATACGTATGGCAGTTGGAAAATCCGCAGTATACCAGGCAAAAGGAGCCACGCAGTTAAGTGCTGAAGCCATTGCTGCGGCCAATCCCGATATTATTATTGTTACTGATTTTGGATTTGATAAATTGGGTGGCATGGAAAGTGTGAAAAAATTACCGGGTGTTGCCTTAACCAATGCAGCCAAAAACAATAAAATATATCGGTTTAATGAACATGATATTGTATATTTTGGTCCGCGAAGCGCTAATAACATTTTATCACTCATGAAAATATTTCATCCCAATATTCATGCAACGCTACCCTAAACTGTACTTTAGTATTTTAATATTGTTATTGGTTGGTACCATCATCATGGCCATTGATTTTGGCGCTGTGCCTATTCATATACATGAAATGTACAGCGCATTACTACATGCAATAAAGAACGATGCTCCTTTAAATATTCATGAAGCTGTATTTCTTGAAATTAGGTTGCCACGTGTATTGCTCTGCGCCATTACAGGCGGTATTTTAGCAGCATCCGGAGTAATGATGCAGGGCTTATTTAGAAACCCAATTGTAGAGCCGGGCTTAATAGGAACCAGTGCCGGTGCTGCTTTTGGTGCTTCTTTTATATTTGTTTTATCAGATATTTTGCCCTTTTGGTTGCAGCGTTTTTCCGGCATACTGCTGGTTCCGGTATTTGCGTTTGTGGGTAGTGTTCTTGCAACGGTACTGGTATATACATTGGCTAAATCGGTTAATCGGGTTTCGGTAACCAATTTGTTATTAATTGGTATTGCTGTGAATGCTATTGCTTTAAGCGGAACCGGATTTTTAAGTTTTATTTCCAGAGATCCGCAGGCAAGAAGCATTACCTTTTGGAACCTCGGCAGTTTTGCCGGCGCATCCTGGCTGCAGATATTGATTACTGCTATTGTTACACTTCCGGTAATGATTCTTTTATTGCGCTATGCCAATCAGTTGAATGCATTGATGTTGGGCGATAAAGAAGCCGGCTATTTGGGCGTACATACAGAGCGTTTAAAATGGCAGATTTTATTGCTCAATACTGCCATGGTTGCTATTGCAACCGCATTTGTTGGTGTAATTGCTTTTGTGGGATTAATTGTACCGCACATGATGCGTTTATTGATAGGTGGAAATAACAGAACTTTATTACCGGCTGCTTTTTTATCTGGCGCAATTTTATTGACGGTAGCTGATATTGCTGCCCGGTTATTGATTGCTCCGGGAGAAATTCCTATTGGTATCATTACTTCATTGGTGGGGGCACCCGTATTCATTATTTTATTGAAACAAACGCAATTGCTGCAAAAAGGAGGGAGCTATGATTGAGGTAAAAAACTTAAGTTATGCCATCCACAATAAGCAATTGTTACAAGATGTAAATCTAACCATTCAAAAAAACAGTTTTACCGTTATTATGGGCGCAAACGGAGCCGGCAAAACAACACTCTTGCAGTTAATGGCCGGAAGTTTAATGCCATCTTCGGGAACAATTGCCATAGATGGTAGTAATATAGCTTCCTTATCGCCAGAGATGCTTGCAAAAAAAAGAGCCGTTTTATCACAACGATATCATTTGCCGTTTACATTAACTGTTCGTGAAGTGGTAATGATGGGTCGTTATCCTTTTTTTAGAAACCAGCCTCATGCTGTTGACGTTGCAATGGTAAATCATGCCATGCAACAAATGCATGTTACACATTTAGCCGATACACTCTATCAAAACTTATCAGGAGGTGAGGCACAAAAAGTACAAATGAGCCGGGTGTTGGCTCAAATTTTAGAAGCCTCTGAAACTCAGGAAAAATATTTGTTTTTAGATGAACCGGTTTCTCAATTAGATATTAAATATCAGTACCAGCTAATGCAAACAGCAAAATCGTTAACACGGCAACATGTAACCGTTGTGGCAGTATTGCACGATATGAATTTGGCTTTACAATTTGCAGATACCCTGCATTTTATGAAAAGTGGTCAGTTGCTATACTCATTACAGCAGCCTGTTGATATTGATGCTGCATTAATAAAAAATATTTTTGATGTGCATGCCATAAAATTGGAACAACAAAATTTAGATCATCCTTTCATTTATTTTCAACCCGAATAAATTTTCTATTTATAAAACAACCCTATTCGTGCAAACCATTGATATATCTGGAACCATTGGCCTTATAGCTACCGCTGTTTTAACTTTGAATATTTTGCTGGGTATGCTGCTTAGTTCAGCATATAAAAAATCTGTTTATTGGAAGTGCGTTCCTGCCTTTATTCAAAAGCTGAATATTACTGATATACATAATTATACCGCCTATTTGGCTTTGTTATTGGTGTTGGTGCATATTGTATTAATACCTATTGATTCTGCTTCTAAATTTTCGTGGTTGCAATTGCTATGGTCATTGAATGCTCAACACCAGCCATATATGGCTTTGTTGGGCAGTTTGTCATTCTATGCACTTATTCTGGTAATTATTACCACCCAAAAAATTATTAAAAATAAAATGAGATTTCGCTTTTGGAAGAATGTACATTTAATTTCATACGGTACTGCCTTGCTGTTTATAATACATGGCATTTGGATGGATCCGGAATTAAAAGACCGGCCTGTCGATTTCTTAGATGCAGAAAAGCTGCTATCAGAAATTTGTGGGTTGGTTCTGATAGCAGCTTCTGTAATCAGGTTTCGCTATTTTATACGAAAACAATGCTGAAATGGTAAAGTTTTATTCTTTGTCTTCTTCCTTTTTAAACAAATCTAATTTTGAGGACTCTACCAAATTACGGAAGGCTTTCCATTTACTGTTGAAGAAGTTATCTGCTTTTTGCAATACCTGGTCTACACTTTCTTCTGCAACCTTATACAGGGTTTCCTCCTGTTCTCCGGGAGCTGCATTTTTATATAATGCCGTAAAGCGGGCATTTGCAATATTGCCATTTACAGTTACCTGAGGTACAGTACCATAACCCTGCTTTTCCTGTGGTTTGCCATTTAAAGTTTCTCTAATGTCTTTAATCGATTGCTCCAATGCTTTCATACTATGCCGTATGCTGTCTCTTCTGCTACTATCTATGTTGGGCAGGTTTGCTTTTATATTGGCCATAATGGAATCTGCATCTGTTAATCGTTCTGTTAACTGGTTTACTTTTACGGTTAGTGAATCTAATCTTGCATTGAAAGCACGTTGTGCTTTTCTTACTTCCGGCGAAGTAGGTGCATTGGGATCATCATTCACCACAACGGTTGCAGAATCTTTTAATTTGCCCCATTGCAATACGACGGTATAGGTTCCGGGATCTACCAGTAAGCCACCGGGTTCAGCACTGCCACCTCCAAAATTTCTTCCTCTTCTGCCACCTGCACTACGGATGCCTTTTCCTTCTAAGCCCCAGAAAAACCGGTTAAAACCCGTATCGGCTTTTACTACTAAATTGCGTACATTGTTGTGCACCGCATCGTATATGTGCACATGCACAGAGTCGGGCGTTTTTGATTTGCCGGTATCGCCGGCGGTTTTTTCGGTAAAGAAACTAATAGAGGCGCCAGGCTTTCTGTTTTCTCCTTCATAAGTACCCCAAATGCTGTACTCAATTCCGGATGGATTTTTTATTTTAGCCTGATATGCGGTGGGTATGGGGAAAGTTATTAATTTTTGCGGAAATGCCTTACCGTTATTTGCGGCTAATTTACGCAATGGCCTTATATCGTCTAAAATCCAGATAGCTCTGCCGAAAGTAGCAATGGCTAAATCGGCTTCTCTTTCCTGAATGGCTAAATCGTAAGTTGAAACGGAAGGGTAATTGTTTTTGAATTGTTGAAAATGATTGCCATTATCAAAGCTTATCCAAAGCCCCTGTTCCGTTCCTACAAAAATTAAATTGGGTTCTACCGGATCCTGAATCATACACAAGGCATATCCCGTTACTTTCTTTTCATCTACTATTCTGGTCCATGTTTTTCCAAAATCTGTGGTTCGGAAAATATAAGGTTTAAAATCGCCCAGGCGGTAGTTGTTACATACTACAAAAGCTTCGCCTGCTTTGTATCTTGAGGCTCTGATTTGCGGTATCCAACTTCCTTCTGGCATTCCCGGAATTTTTCCTCTGAAATTGGTCCAGGTTTTACCGCCATCTTGTGTTAATTGTACATTACCATCATCGGTTCCTACCCAAATTACCCCCCGTTGTACATGTGAAGGTTCAATGCATAAAATGGTACAATAATTTTCTGCTCCGGTAATATCAATCGATAAGCCGCCATTGTTGCTTTGATCTTCTTTGGCGGTATCATTCGTAGTTAAGTCGGGCGATATAATGCTCCATGAAATACCTTTATTGGTGCTTTTATTAACAAACTGGCTACCAAAGTAAATGGTATTATTATCAAATGGGTCTTGCGCTATGGCTGCATTCCAATTAAACCGATGCCGTAGAGTGCTGCCTACATCAGGTGGTTTAATGCGCCATTGTTCGCCGGTAGCTACATTATAACGGCCCAGTTCGCCTTCCTGACTCATGGAATAAACCCAGTTGTAATTATCCGGATCGGGTAGTACATCAAAACCATCACCACCGCCCACTTCGGTCCAATAACTGTTGCGAATACCTGATTTTATCCAAACATAAGCAGGGCCATACCAACTGCCATTGTCTTGTAATCCTCCCATAACATGATAGGGTAATGCATTATCTACATTAATGTGGTAAAACTGCCCAACAGGCAATTTGCTTTCAAACTGCCATGTTTTTCCCTTATCTTTTGTTATGGCCAGCCCACCATCATCGCCATCAATAATCAATGAAGGATTGAAAGGATGAATCCACCAGGCATGGTGATCGGGATGAATGCCACTGTACGGGATCAATATGCGAAAAGTTTTGCCGCCATCTTCACTAACACTCACCATTTGGTTAATGTTGTATAACCGGTTTTCATTCTCCGGGTCAACGCGTATATCCTGAAAATAAAAGGCACGATTGGTAACTACAGCAGGGTCGCTGTTTACCAATTCCCATTTCATGCCACCATCATCCGATTTGTATAAACCATTTTTGGTAGCTTCTACTAATGCATATACACGGCTGGGTAAGCTTCGGCAAATGGTTAAACCAATACGTCCGTAATTGCCATCTGGCAGGCCATCTGCCTTACCTAATTTTTTAAAAGTTTTACCTGCATCGTAGGTTACGTATAATCCACTGCCGGAGCCGCCGCTGGTAAAGCTCCAGGGTGTTCGGTGGTGTTGCCACATGGCAACAAGTAGTTTGTTTGGGTTACTTGGGTCTATCATCATATCTGCCACACCGCTGGAATCGTTGGTATGTAAAATTAATTTCCAGGTTTGTCCGCCATCGGTTGTTTTATACAATCCTCTTTCTCCATGCACACCATAAGGGTTGCCAATGGCGCCTGCATATACAACATCTGGATTATTGGGGTCAATAATAATTCGATGAATATTTTTTGTTTTTTGCAAACCCATGCATTTCCAGGTTTGTCCGCCATCTAAACTTTTATAAATGCCATCTCCCAGGCTAACAGAATTTCTCGGATTGCCTTCGCCGGTGCCTGCCCAAATAACAGAAGGATTGCTTTGCGTAATGGCAATAGCACCAATATTTAAAATAGGTTCCTTGTCAAATATCGGCTTCCATGAAGCGCCGCCGTTTTCGGTTTTCCAAACACCGCCGCTGGCACTACCTGCATAAATAATATTGGGATCGCTCCAAAGCGCATCAATTGCAGTAATACGACCGCTCATACCTGCCGGACCAATTGTGCGGGGTTGTAAATTTTTAAACTGTGTGGCCAGATTGATTTCTTGTGCCTGTGCCGTAAAATAACAGCCTGCAAAAAGCAGAATGCTGAAGTAAAATTTTCTCATGTTGCCTGAATTTTTAGTTGCAGATTGTAAGGTAATAAATTTTTTAAACAGCGGATGAATTTATGGATGAATATGTATAGGTACACCACCGATGGAATTTATTTTGAGTGAATAAGCCTTCATCCGTACCTTTTACCTCCATATTAAGCAAATTAATTGCACTGTTTGTAGTTGAATGAAGCATTGAAATTCAGGGAATGCACATAAAATAGAGATGATTATGTTGAAATATCAAACGGTTTTTTTTCAATTCTAAATAAAAAATTTTATGAAATGGCGCTTTCGTTTTTTGATGGTGGTATTACTTTGTACAATCTTCCAAACCCTTCAGGCACAGGTTTCTGCTGCTTTGTTTCAAGAAATGCAGTGGCGGATGATTGGCCCGCACAGAGGCGGTAGAACAGTAGGCGCAGTGGGTGTGCCACAACAACCCAATGTGTTTTACATAGGTGTAAACAATGGTGGTGTTTGGAAAACAACCGATTATGGCAGAACCTGGTTTCCAATTTTTGATGACCAGCCAACAGGATCAATAGGTGATTTAGCAGTAGCGCCTTCCAATCCAGATATTATATATGTAGGCTCTGGTGAGGGTTTGCAACGGCCCGATTTGTCGGTAGGTAATGGCATGTACAAATCAACCGATGCCGGTAAAACATGGCAGCATCTTGGTTTAACAGATGTGCAGCAAATTGGTGCGGTAGCCATTGATCCCACAAATCCCAATCGGGTATTCGTAGCGGCAATGGGGCATCCGTATGGCCCCAATACAGAGCGTGGCGTATTCAGAACTTTAGATGGGGGTAAAACCTGGGAAAGGGTTTTGTATAAAGATGAAAATACAGGAGCGGTTCAAGTAGCTATTGATCCTAAAAATCCCAATATTATTTTCGCCGATTTATGGGCAGGCCGGCAAGGCCCTTGGGAAAATGGAGAATGGAATGGCCCACAAAGCGGGTTATATAAATCGGTGGATGGAGGTAAAACCTGGACAAAAATTACCCGTGGTTTACCAACGGTTGAACAGGGTTTGGGAAGAATTGGATTTTGCATTGCCCCCAGTAACCCCAAAAGAATGTATGCCACTGTTGATGCAGGTGAATATGGTGGTATGTACAGAAGTGATAATGCAGGAGAAAGTTGGTATAGCATTAGCAACGATGGCCGTTATTGGGGCCGGGGCAGCGATTTTGCAGAAGTAAAAGCCGATCCTCAAAATGAAGACATTGTATACACAGCGAATGTGGTGGTATGGCGTTCGGAAGATGGTGGGCATAGCTGGAAAGATTTTAGAGGGGCACCTGGTGGAGATGATTATCACCGTATTTGGATTAATCCTGATCATTCAAACATTATTTTAATTGCAGCCGATCAGGGTGCAATTATTACCGTAAATGGCGGAGAAACTTTTTCATCCTGGTACAACCAGCCCACTGCACAATTTTATCATGTTAGCACTGATAATGCCTTCCCTTACAATGTGTATGGCGGTCAACAGGAAAGCGGCTCCGTTGGTATTGCATCCAGAGGGAATGACGGGCAAATTACTTTTCGGGAATGGCATCCCGTTGGTGTAGAAGAATATGGTTATGTAGCGGCCGATCCCTTAAACCCGAATATTATTTATGGGGGTAAAATAACCAAATATGATAAGCGTACCGGTCAGGTACAAAACGTTGCACCGGAAGCCATTCGTAGCGGAAAATATCGTTTTATCAGAACCGCTCCGGTTTTATTTTCGCCCGTCAATCCACATACGTTATACTTTGCCGGTAATGTGTTGTTTAAAACCAATAATGGGGGCATGAACTGGCAGGTAATCAGTCCTGATTTAACACGCAGTGAATGGGATATTCCGGCCAGTGTTGGTATCTATACTACGCCTGCTTTAAAAACAATGCCACGAAGGGGTGTTATTTATACAATTGCGCCTTCTTATAAAGACAGCAATACCATTTGGTGTGGTACCGATGATGGTTATATTCAAATAACCCATGATGGGGGAAAAAGTTGGATAAATATTACCCCTGCAGCAATTACATCTTGGAGTAAAATTTCATTAATGGATTGCGGACATTTTGATAATAATACGGTGTATGCTGCGGTAAACCGTATCCGTTGTGATGATTTACACCCACATATTTTTGTTACACACGATGGAGGAAATATCTGGCAAGAAAAAGTAAATGGCCTTCCCGATAATGAACCTATTAATGTAGTGCGGGAAGACCCCAAGGTGAAAGGCCTGTTATTTGCCGGTTCGGAAAATGCGGTCTATGTTTCGTTTGATGATGGTAACCATTGGCAAAGCCTTCGGTTGAATATGCCTGCTACCTCAATTCGCGATTTAGTAATAAAAGATGATGATATAGTAGTTGGTACACATGGCCGCTCGTTTTGGATTTTAGATAATATTACGCCATTGCGGCAAATTGCACAGCAACGCATTTCCGTTAATAATGCCTACTTGTTCAAACCACAAAATGCACTCCGTATTCGTTGGGATATGAATACAGATACCCCATTACCACAGGAAGAACCTGCCGGACAAAATCCACCAGATGGGGCAATCATTGATTATTATTTACCCGATAATGATACCGGTATAGTTAAATTAACCATTAAAGATGTTAACGGCAACATAGTACGGCAATATGCCAGTACTGATACCCCCTATCATATACCTAAAGTAAACATTCCAAAATATTGGATACTACCTCAACAAATATTATCGGCAAAACCGGGTATGCACCGTTTTTTATGGGATGTGCATTATACCCCCTTACCACTTCCTCCTGTTTATCCTATTGCAGCAATTTACGGCAATACAGCACCGTTAGCTACTTCGCCTTGGGTAATGCCCGGAAAATATACCGCTTTATTAGAAGTAAACGGAAAAACAATGCAACAGCAGTTTAATGTTGTTATGGATCCAAGGGTTGCTACTACTTCTGCCGATTTGCAACGCCAGTTTAATTTAGCCAATCAGTGTTATGAAATAAGCAAAACATGTTTAGAGCGGCTACAAATCATTCAGCAAATGATTCAAAATACAGAATCTGCTTCAAAAATAAATTCATTAAATACAATAGCAGGTAATGCTTCAAATGGCAGAAGGGTTATTAGTAATAAGAATAGCTATCATGATATATTACAACAAAGCAGAAATTTAATGAGCATGTTGGAAGAAGCAGATATGCCGCCCACTCATACCATTGGCTTGGCTGTTCAGCAATTAGCCACTAATTTTAAGTCACTGGAAAATCAATGGCAAATAATTATATCTGAATAGTTATATTAAAAATGATTACCTAACTTTTAAAACCAAATAGCATGAGAAAATTGTATGGCTTTTTACCATTGCTGGCAGGTATGTTTTTTGCCACGCAGTTAAGTGCACAAAAAAACGTTAAGAAAAATGTAGTGCAACAGGATAATACCGATTCTGTTTATTTTTCTGCGTTGAAATTCAGAGAAATAGGGCCTTTCAGAGGGGGCAGGAGCGCAGCAGTAACAGGTAGTTTTGCCCATAAAACTACTTTCTATTTTGGTGCTACCGGTGGCGGTGTATGGAAAACAACCGACGGTGGCAGTAACTGGAAAAATATTACCGATAAATATTTTGGTGGAAGTATTGGCGCAGTGGCTGTGGCGCCAAGCGATGAATCCATTTTATATGTGGGTGAAGGCGAAAATTCATTACGTGGCAATGTATCAGAAGGGATGGGTGGTATGTGGCGCAGCGATGATGGCGGACGAAGCTGGAAAAATATTGGCCTGAAAGATGGTCGTCATATCATCCGGATTATTATTGATCCAAAAGATCCGAATACTGTATGGGCTGCTGTAATGGGCCATACATTTGGTCCTAATGAAGAACGGGGCGTATATAAAACTACCAATGGAGGTAAAACCTGGAAACGCGTATTGTATGTCAATAATTTGACTGCCTGTTCTGATTTAGTGATGGAGCCGGGTAACCCCAATGTATTGTATGCAGGTATGTGGCACGTTGAAAGAACACCGTATAGCATGATAAGTGGCGGCGAGGGCAGTGGCTTGTACAAAAGTAAAGATGGTGGAGAAACCTGGGTGAATTTAACCAGCAAAAAAGGATTACCGAAAGGTGTTTGGGGTATTGTTGGCGTTGCAGTAGCACCATCTAATACTGATAAAATTTATGCCATTATTGAAAATGCAAAAGGCGGTCTTTTTGTAAGTAATGATGGTGGGGAAACCTGGAGCTTACAAAGTGGCGATAATAATATTCGCCAACGGGCATGGTATTATTCCAAAGTGTTTATTGATCCTAAAAATGAAAATTTAGTTTATGTATTGAATGTGGAAATGATGCGTAGCCGTGATGGTGGTAAAACTTTTCAGGCAGTGAATACGCCACACAGCGATCACCACGATTTATGGATAGATCCCGAAGATGGCAATCGTATGATTGTTGCAGATGATGGTGGGGCGCAGGTTTCATTCAATGGTGGACAAACCTGGAGTTCACTTATGAACCAGCCTACTGCACAAATTTATCGGGTATCTACCGATAATTCTTTCCCCTACAGAATATTAGGAGCGCAACAAGATAATACTACATTGAGAATTAAAAGCCGAACCAACGGCCCGGGCATTGGAGAAGCAGATTGGCAACCCACGGCAGGTGCTGAAAGCGGTTATGTGGTAGCCGACCCGCTTAATCCCGATATTGTTTACGGAGGTAACTATGGCGGCTATCTTTCCCGTTTAGATCATCGTACCGGCGAAAACAGGGCCATTAATGTATGGCCCGATAATCCCATGGGTTCCGGAGCCGATGTGTTGAAATATCGCTTTCAATGGAATTTTCCTATTTTCTTTTCTCCTACCAATCCTAAAAAATTATATGCCGCAGGTAACCATTTATTTGTAACCGAGAATGAAGGCCGGAGTTGGCAAATGATTAGCCCCGATTTAACTACTAATGATAAATCGAAGCAGGCTTCAAGCGGCGGCCCCATTACCCAGGATAATACCTCGGTTGAATATTATTGTACCATTTTTACTGCTGCAGAGTCGGCTTTAGAACCTGATGTGTTATGGGCAGGAAGCGATGACGGATTAATACATGTAAGTAAGGATGGTGGTAAAAACTGGCAAAATGTTACCCCACCCGATGCCGGTAAATGGATGATGTGGAACTGTGTAGAAACCGATGCTAAACAAAAAGGGAAAGCCTATTTTGCAGGAACCAAATATAAAATGGATGATTATACGCCTTATTTGTATAAAACGGAAGATTATGGTAAAACCTGGAAACGCATCACCAATGGCATACCGTTAAATTATTTTACTCGTTGCATTCGCACCGATAAACAAAGGCCGGGTTTATTATATGCAGGTACTGAATATGGTTTGTTTATTAGTTATAACGATGGTGAAAGCTGGCAACCTTTTCAACTAAATTTACCCAAAGTTCCGGTTACTGATTTAACGATTAAAGACAATGATTTAATTGTGGCTACACAAGGCCGTGGTTTTTGGGTATTAGATGATTTGGGTTTGTTGCAACAAAAAGATGCAGCTGCATTACAACAACCGATACATGTATTTTCTGTTTCAGACGCTTATCGTTATGCAAGTGGCGGCCGGTTTAGAAGAAGTTTTACTACCCACAACAGCAATATAGGAGCAAATCCACCTAACGGCGTGGTATTTAGGTATTATCTTAAAAATGCCTCTGATACTTCAAAGGTAACTATTACCATTTTTGATAAACAGGGCAAACCCATTGAAACCTATGGTACCAAAAAATTACCGGTTGAAGTAAATGAGGGTATGAATGAATTTGTATGGGATATGAATTATCCCGGCGGTAAAAAAATTGATAACATGATTTTATGGAATGGTACCATTGGTAATGTAAAAGCTGCGCCGGGAAGATATACCGCGAAATTTAAATTCCTGAAAGATTCAGTGGAAGTGCCTTTTACTATTAAGGGGATACCCGATCAGCACATGAGTCAGGAAGATTATGATGCACAGGTAAACTTTTTATTGCAGATAAAAGATAAGTTTAATGAAGTGCAAATGGCAATAGTACATGTTCGTGAATTACGTGAACAAATAAATGGGTTTGTTGAAAGATTAGATACCGCAAAATCAAAATCTTTAAAAACGGTTACTGACAGCATCAATAAAAGGCTAACAAAAATTGAAGAAGCATTGTATCAAACCAAAGCGAAAAGCAGTCAGGATGTGTTAAATTACCCTATTCGCATTAATGATAAACTGGCCGGTTTGTTTAATGTGGTTGCCAGCGGATACACTGCGCCGAGCCAACAATCGAAAGAAGTGTATGCCGATTTAAGAGTACAGGCCGATCAACAGTTACTATTATTAGATGATATTTTGAAAAAAGATATACCTGCATTAAATGCGTTGATTAATAAAGAACAGTTGCCGGTAATAGGAATTAAAGAAAATGATTCATATCTGCAGTAGCAGATGGTGCATGAATAGTTGCCACACATGCCTTACTTTTATTAAGGGATGTGTGGTTTTTTGTGATGATTTATGATGAAATGTTGATGGGATACGGGATGGAAGCGGTAGCCCGCAACGCAGTGAGGACAACAAGCGAACAGCCCGAACAGTAGCCGAGTAGGCATTTCAGTTTAAAGCCCCCTCATTCTAAAACAAGAGATAAAGCGACAATCAGAAAACTTTAATTTTACAGTATTATTGAGTCACCAATTGAAACTAAAATGAACCAGCACTTAGCAGCTTTATCAGGGCAACTAACCGGCGAATTGTACTATGATACCACTATGCGTACTTTGTATGCTACCGATGCATCGGCCTATCGTGAAATGCCTTTGGCTGTCGCTATTCCCAAAAATGTAGCGGATATCAAAAAACTAATTGCATTTTCTTTGCAACACAACACTTCATTAATACCTCGTACCGCAGGCACATCGTTGGCGGGCCAGGTAGTTGGCAATGGTATTGTTGTAGATGTATCTAAATACTTTACAAAAATAATTGAAGTAAATGCTACTGAAAAATGGGTACGTGTTCAGCCAGGTGTTATTAGAGATGATTTAAATGTGTTTTTGAAGCCTTATGGATTGTTGTTTGGTCCTGAAACATCTACCGCAAATCGTGCCATGATTGGAGGAATGGTGGGCAACAACTCTTGTGGCTCTAATTCTGTGGTGTACAGAAGTACAAGAGAACATGTTATTGAAATAAAAGCTATTTTAAGCGATGGAACCGAGGCTGTGTTTGGTGAAACAGATATCGATAATTTTCACGCAAAATGCGAATTAAATACTTTAGAAGGAGCCATTTATAAAAATATTCGGCATTTATTGAGTAATGTTGATAATAGGATAGAGATAGAAAAAGAATTTCCTAAAAAATCTGTTGAACGGCGAAATACCGGTTATGCCATTGATTTGTTGATGCAAACTGCGCCATTTATGGCAGGCGGTCCAGATTTTAATTTTTGTACCCTCATTGCCGGCTCAGAAGGCACGCTGGCATTTATAACCGAAATTAAATTAAATCTGGTACCATTACCTCCTAAAGAAACAGGTTTGTTGTGTGTGCACTTTAATACCATTCATGAATCATTATTAGCGAATTTAATTGCTTTGCAATTTGGCCCTACTGCCAGTGAACTGATTGACCATTATATTTTAGAGTGCACCAAAGGCAATATTGAGCAGCAAAAAAACCGCTTTTTTGTGCAGGGCGATCCTGGTGCTATATTGGTAGTTGAATTTAAAAAAGATACTCGCGAAGCAATAATGGCCATTGCAAAAGAAGTAGAACTGGCTATGCGTGAAAAGGGTTTGGGCTATCATTTTCCTTTGTTGTTTGGAAATGACACTAAAAAAATATGGAACCTGCGAAAAGCCGGATTGGGGTTATTAGGTAATATGCCTGGCGATAATAAAGCCGTTCCCGTTATTGAAGATACTGCGGTTGATGTAAATGATTTACCTGTATATATTGAGGAGTTTAATGCCATATTGAAGAAGTACGATTTATATGCCGTGCACTATGCCCATGCAGGCTCTGGCGAATTGCACCTGCGGCCCATTATTAATTTAAAAACGGAAGAAGGGAATGCTTTGTTTAGAATCATTGCAACAGAAGTAGCTGCATTGGTAAAAAAATACAATGGCTCTTTAAGTGGCGAACATGGCGATGGTAGATTACGCGGCGAATTTATTCCGCAAATGATTGGTGCAAAAAATTATACGTTACTGCAGCAAATAAAAAATAGTTGGGATCCGCACCATATTTTCAACCCGGGAAAAATTGTAGATACTCCCCCTATGAACAGTATGTTGCGGTACACGCCGGGGCAAAAAGATCCGAATGTTGCAACGGTATTTCGTTGGAATAACCAAACCATTTTACAACATGCCGAACAATGCAATGGTTCAGGAGATTGTAGAAAAACACACTTATCTGGCGGAACCATGTGCCCTTCTTTTATGGCTACCCGTAATGAAAAAGATACTACCCGTGCCAGAGCTAATATATTACGTGAGTTTTTAACCCACTCAACTGCAATAAATAAGTTTAACCACAAAGAAATCTATGAAGTAATGGATTTGTGTTTAAGCTGCAAAGGGTGCAAATCTGAGTGCCCATCGAATGTTGATGTGGCTAAACTTAAAGCAGAGTTTTTACAGCAATATTATAATGCAAATGGGGTTCCGTTAAGATCTAAATTAATTGCCCATTTTAATACTATAGCAAAATTAGGTTCTGTTTGGCCTGGTTTGTATAATGCATTAGTTACAAATGCATTTACCGGAAGCCTTATTAAGAAAATGGCAGGTTTTGCAACAAAACGCTCCATGCCTAAACTTTCTTCAATTACCGTGCAGCAATGGATGAATAAACGAAAAAAACAATTAACTATTGAAAATAGTAAAAAAAAAGTGTATTTGTTTTGCGATGAATTTACCAATTATAATGATGCTAAAATTGGTATTGCTGCAATTCAATTATTAGAAAAGTTGGGCTATACAGTTTTAATACCCAAGCATGTGGAAAGTGGAAGGGCAATGTTATCAAAAGGCTTGTTGCTTGAAGCAAAAAAAATTGCACATCAAAATATTGATTTATTAAGTGCTGTTGTAACAAATGATACACCTTTAATTGGTGTTGAGCCTTCTGCCATATTAACGTTTAGAGATGAATATATTGACTTGGTGGATGATGCCCATTGGGAAGCCGCTAAACAATTGGCTAAAAATGTTTGGTATATCGATGAATTTTTAGCTCGAGAAATTAGAAATGGCAACATCTCTTCCGCATCTTTTACGAAGGAACAAAAAAATATTCAATTGCACGGCCACTGCCAGCAAAAAGCATTAACTAATTTGAATGATTCTGTTCAGGTGCTTTCTCTTCCTGAAAATTATACGGTGAATACGATTCCATCCGGTTGCTGCGGTATGGCCGGCTCGTTTGGATATGAAAAAGAACATTATGATTTATCCATGCAAATTGGTAGTTTGGTTTTATTTCCTGCAGTTGAAAAAGCAGATACGATTACTGAAATTGCTGCTCCCGGTACCAGTTGCAGACACCAGATAAAAGATGGAACCGGTAAAAAAGCCAAACATACCGTTGAAATTTTATTGGAAGCATTGGTTTAAATAATGATTGTAATGAACTGCCAAACGTATTTTTTATGAGTATACAACATGCCTATAATCAATGGGCAGAACAATATGATTTCAACGATAATAAAACCCGCGATGCCGAAGCAGAGGTTCTGCGTAAATTGTTAAGCCCAATTACATTTAATGCCTGTTTAGAAATTGGTTGCGGTACAGGTAAAAATACGCAATGGTTGTACACAAAAGCATCTACGTTAATGGGTGTTGATTTTTCAGAAGCTATGTTACAACAAGCCCGAAATAAAATACAAGATCCCAATGTACAGTTTGTACAAGCGAATATTTTAGAACCTTGGTATTTTGTACAGCAGACGGTTGATATAGTTGTGTTCAGCCTGATATTAGAACATATTGAAGATATAGCTGCTATTTTTAAAAAAGCTGCCAATACTTTACAACCCGGTGGATATGTGTATGTGGGCGAATTACATCCCTTTAAACAATATACAGGTTCAAAAGCAAGATATATCAATGAGGATGGTTTGCAAGTGTTAACTTGTTATGTGCATCATGTTGCTGATTTTATCAATGCAGGTATTTCATGTGGTTTTGAAGTGAAACAAGCGTATGAATATTTTGATGAAGGAGATGCGAATACTGTTCCCCGTATTCTCGCTATTTTATTTCAACTCAAATAAAAACAGAATAAAAATCATACGCTATTGTTATAAAGCGATAAAAATACCATACCGCCTTTTATTTTAACCATTGATAACAATGGCGTATCATTAAAAATTAGACAATGGTAACTTTCCTACATGAATTTAATCGGCAATATTATCTGGCTCATTTTTGGTGGCTTTTTGGCTGCTTTAGGCTATTTTTTGGGCGGCATTGTATTATGTGTTACCATCATCGGTATTCCTTGGGGTTTGCAATGTTTTAAAATTGCAGGTATAGTATTGGCCCCATTTGGGAAAAAGGTGGTTAGCAATTCCGCCCATCAGGGCTGCTTTTCGGTTTTCTGTAATATAATATGGTTGCTTTCAGGTGGTCTGGTAACTTGTATCATGCATGTTGTAATAGGCGCTTTATTGTTTGTAACCATTGTTGGAATTCCCTGGGGTAGGCAGCATTTTAAATTAGTGGAATTATCATTAATGCCTTTTGGGAAAAAAATAGTAGATGCTTAAAAAACAGGGTAAGCAGTGATCTGGTAATGGCTAATTGTTGAATGTCAAAAATTCTTCTGTTTTTTTGTTGCATCTGCATTATCAGTCTATTTTGTTCTAATTTGCTGTTTGAATCATTTCATTTGTTCAGCAAATTGGTAAAATCATGTTTTCGTACTTCCGTTCTTTTGGTATTTGTATTATTTTGCTTGTATTGCTTGCTATACTTCCTGTGCCATCAAAATCGCAACAACATCTAAATATTGATGAGGGTTGGAAATTCCACTTTGGTAATGCAGCAGACCCATCTAAAGATTTTAATTATGGCGTAGCCAATATTTTTGCTAAAACAGGTGGCGCTTATGGTACTGCTATTGATCCTAAGTTTAAAGATAGTGCCTGGCGTTCTCTCAACCTTCCCCACGATTGGGCTGTGGAGTTGCCTTTTGCACAGGTTGATAATTTTGATGTAGAATCGCACGGGTATAAACCAGTAGGTGGATTATTTCCGGCCACCAGTATTGGCTGGTATCGCAAACATTTTACGGTATTGGCTGCCGACTCAGGCATGCGTTTTCAATTGCAATTGGATGGTATTTTTCGCAAGGCCAGTATTTGGGTGAATGGCATTTTCGTGGGCACCAATATGAGTGGGTATGTTGGTGTTGATTATGATATCTCTGATTTCTTAAAATTTAATGCTGACAATGTTATTGTAGTACGGGTTGATGCAACACAATATGAAGGCTGGTTTTATGAAGGTGCCGGTATTTACAGGCATGTTTGGCTCAATAAAATGAATCCGCTTCATTTTGCTGCCAATGGTGTTTACATACATTCGGCAGTAGCAGCAAATAAAGCAATCGTTTTTGTAAATGCCACCATCAGCAATGAAACTATGGCGCAAAAAAATGCCGTAGTATATACCTATTTATCAGAACGAAATGGAAAACTGGTGGCACTGTCGGCTAAACAAACCATTTCTATTACGGCGGGTGGCACTTCTGTAATACAGCAATCCATTCCCGTTATACATCCGCATTTGTGGTCTATTGATGATCCGTATTTATACCGGGTAACCACAATCATTCAATCCGGCAATGTAATGATCGATTCTGTTACATATCGTGTTGGTATAAGAACGATTCGTTTTGATGCGGAAAAAGGATTTTTTCTCAATGGTGTTAATATTAAAATTCATGGAACCAATAACCATCAAGATCATGCCGGCTTAGGCAGTGCACTGCCCGATGCCATGCAATATTATCGTATCCGTTTATTGAAAGATATGGGCGCTAATGCATACAGAACCAGTCACAATGCACCAACCCCCGAATTGTTAGATGCTTGTGATAGCTTGGGAATGTTGGTATTGGATGAACAACGTTTACTCAATAGCAGCCCGGAATATATGCATCAGTTTGAAACGTTGATAAAAAGAGACCGTAACCATCCTTCGGTTTTCCTATGGTCAATCGGGAATGAAGAAGGCTGGATTCAAACTACCGATGTTGGTAAACGCATGGCATCTACATTATTGGCAAAACAAAAAGCACTTGATCCTTCCAGAACCAGTACTTATGCCGCCGATTTGGGCAATGTATTTCATGGTGTAGATGAAGTAATTCCTATCCGGGGATTTAATTATCGCCAATTTGCTGTGGCCGATTATCATAAAGACCATCCTACACAACCT
Source organism: Hydrotalea sp. GW822-HT8A01 (assembly GCF_058798575.1). Taxonomy (NCBI): domain Bacteria; kingdom Pseudomonadati; phylum Bacteroidota; class Chitinophagia; order Chitinophagales; family Chitinophagaceae; genus Hydrotalea; species Hydrotalea sp. GW822-HT8A01. The sequence goes on along the minus strand of NZ_CM179506.1, from coordinate 876,282 downwards.
GTTATTGGTACTGAAATGGGTAGTACCGTTACCACAAGAGGTGAATATGCTGTTGATAGTATTAGGGGTTATTTACCCGATGAAGATATCACAGCACCTTGGTGGGCAAGTACAGCAGAAACCTGGTGGAAGCTGGCAGCCGAAGCACCTTATTGGATGGGCGGATTTGTTTGGACCGGATTCGATTATCGGGGAGAGCCTACTCCTTTCCGTTGGCCCAATATTAATTCGCATTTTGGGGTAATGGATGTGTGCGGCTTTCCTAAAAACATTTATTACTATTATCAAAGCTGGTGGACTGATAAAGATGTATTGCATATTGCACCACATTGGAACTGGATGGGCAAAACAGGAACGCCTATTGATGTGTGGGTATATTCAAATGCTGATGATGTAGAGTTGTTTTTAAATGGTAAAAGCCTTGGCAAAAAAACAATGCCGCGCAATGGGCATTTACAATGGTCGGTACCCTATCACCCGGGTACCTTATCTGCTATTGCTCATAAAGCAGGCAGGGTTTTAAAAACAGCCATTGAAACTACAGGTGTACCTGCCGAAGTAGTGCTATCGCCTTCTTCAACAACTATTTTGGCCGATGGTAAATCCGTGGCCGTTATGAATGTTTCATTAGTAGATAAAGAAGGAAGAGAAGTGCCCAATACCGATAATATGATTCGTTTTTCTGTTACCGGTGATGCCAAGATTATTGGTGTTGGAAATGGCGATCCCAGCAGTCATGAACCTGATCAATGTATGGATGGTGCCTGGCAACGTAGTGCCTTTAATGGAAAGTGTCAGTTTATTGTACAGGCCGGGAAAGTACCCGGAATGATAAAAGTAGAAGCAACAGCTGCTGGTTTATGGCCGGGTTCTACTGAAATAATAACGGTTCCACCAACAAGCTTACAAAATAACCACATTGATCCAAAATATACTTTATCTGCTACGGAAAGCCAACCACGTAATTCGGGTAAAATGATTGGTGCCGATATTTCTTTTCTTCCACAATTAGACGCTGCCGGTAAAAAATTTTACGATGGTAATACTGAAAAAGATGCCATACAAATTTTAAAAGATCATGGTTTCAATTATATCCGATTACGCATTTTTAATGACCCAGCAACCGATAGTGGTTATGCTCCCGGAAAAGGGTTTTGCGATTTGGCTTATACTTTGCAAATGGCTCAACGCATTAAGGCCGCAGGCATGCAATGGCTACTCGATTTTCATTACAGCGATACCTGGGCCGATCCCGGTAAACAATTTATGCCTGCAGGCTGGCGCCATTTGAATTTTCAGGAATTGAAAGCTGCTGTGTATCAATATACCCGGCAAGTGTTACTGGCTTTAAAAAAACAGGGCACACTACCCAATATGGTTCAGGTAGGTAATGAAATTAATCATGGTATACTTTGGCCGGCGGGCAGTATACAACACCCGGATAGTTTGGCACAATTGCTCAATGCAGGAATTGCAGCGGTAAAGTCGATTGACCCTGAAATGTTAATAATGCTACATATTGCTTTGGGCGGACAAAATGATGAATCAGTTTTCTTTCTCAATAATATGTTGGCCCGAGGGGTTCATTTTGATGTAATTGGATTGTCATATTATCCTAAATGGCATGGCAGTTTAGATGATTTAAGGAATAATTTAACCGATTTGGTACAGCGGTATGGAAAAGATGTTGTGGTAGTAGAATATTCTGCCCGAAAAGAAGCGGTGAACAATATTGTGTTCCATTTACCTAATGGAAAAGGGAAAGGTACTTTTATTTGGGAACCATTGAATACCTGGGAAGCTTTGTTTGATAAGGAAGGTCACTCCAATCAATATTTACTTTTGTATGATACATTGCACAATTTGTATTTAATGAAGCATTAAAAAAGTGTGCAATAACTTTTTTTTGAAATAAATGTTGCTTAATTCATCATCAATTACATGAACCAATCACTCTGGATATTAATGATTGCATGGCTGCTCTTTGCCACCATACATAGTCTTACTGCGTCATTGCAGTTTAAGCGTATCATGCAAAAGTGCATGAGACAATGGTTTCCATATTATCGCCTGTTGTATGCGCTGTTTGCATTATTCAGTATGAGTGGTATTTTGTATTATCAGTTTCATATACCTGCTAAACCTATTGCATTGCATCAATACATAAGTTATACTTTTGGAATGTTAATGGGTGTTGCAGGCTTGACGTTAATGAGCATCACCATCCGTAAATATTTTTTTTATCTCAGTGGTATTGATGTGTTTTGGAAGAAAAAAAAGGAAGCACATTTAGATACTACGGGTATTCATCAATTTGTACGCCATCCCTTGTACTTAGGAACACTCTTGTTTGTTTGGGCATGGTTTCTGTTTTCACCATTGGTAACTAACTTAATCACTTGTATCATGATTAGCTTGTATATTTGGATTGGAATGTATTTTGAAGAAAAAAAATTAGTACAGGAATTTGGTGCTGAATATATTTCCTATCAGCAACGTGTTCCCATGATTATCCCCTTTTTATAAAAACAATTTTCCTATGCATGAATCTTGGGCGTATTTACCAACATGCATTTAAAGGTATATCAAAGCAACTCAATGATTTCATTTAGGCAAAAGGTGTATCAATACTATGTGCAGGTTTAGAAAACCAGTGTGGCCCGTCTTCCGCTATATACGCACAATCTTCTAATCGCAAACCCATTTCGCCGGGTACAACAATGGTAGGCTCTACACTGAAACACATGCCCACCTGTATGGGTTGTTGATTACCATTTACCATATTGCCCCATTCGTGTCCATCCATGCCAATGCCATGTCCGGTTCTGTGCGGACAACCGGGTAATTGATATCCCGGCCCAAAACCGGCATCTATTAAAACTTTACGTGCAGCATGGTCTACCTTTTCGCATGGCTGCCCAATTTGTGCAGCCGCAAAACCTGCCGCCTGTGCTTTCTTCTCTAAATCCCAGATAGTACGTTGTCTTTGTGTGGGCGGTGCAGCAAATACAATGGTACGGGTAATATCAGATGTATAACCTTCAACTAAGCAACCACAGTCCATCAATAAAATATCCCCTTTCTTTAAATGCTGCGGTTGTATGCTGCCATGTGGCAAAGCAGAGGCGGGCCCAATTGTAACCAAAGCGCCATCTGAAGATGCACCCATTTTGCGCTGTGCCTGGCCAATAATGGCGGAAATATCATTGTTCGACATGCCTTCTTTAACATTGGCTGCTGCAAACTGTATGGCTGCAAGGGTAATGTCATTCGCTTTTTGAAGCAAGGCAATTTCTGCAGGTGATTTAATGAGCCGGCATGGAATGCTGATTGGGTCACCACTAATAAAGTTCATATTCGGTGCGGCTTTTCGTAGACCATCCAATATAAAAAACCGCAAACGTTCTTCCATGCCAATACTACCACCGGTAATGCCTTTCTGTTGCAATACCGCAACTATTTTTTCATAAGGGCTTTCATCTTCTTGCCATATATGTACACCCTGACCAATGGTAATTAATTCTTTCAATCGGTCTGCTTCAAAAGCAGGGCTCACATAAGTCACTTCCCCTTTTACAGGAATAATGGCTACCATGGTTCTTTCACTGGGCCACCAGCGTATTCCTGTAAAATAATTTAATGAGGTACCTGCATCTAAAATCAATGCCTGTATTTGGTTGCTTGCCATGAGTTGTTGTGCCTTGGCAATTCTTTGTTGTCTTTCGGCAACGGTAATGGGTTTTACATTTCCCGTCATATTGTGTAACTGACTCCAATCGGGGTCATTGTATTCAGTTTTTTTAGTAAAGGCAATAATGCCCGAAAAAAATGAAACGGAAGCAGCACTTCCAGCTGAGTATTTTAAAAATTTTCTGCGTTCTATGCTCATCTTGATGCGTTGAATAGTGAAGGAATTATTTTGCTATACACAACTTAAAGTTATTAAAACAGAACTGTCTTATGAATATAATGTATTGTATTTGTAAAAAACGGTTTGATTAAAAAATCAGAAAAATTTTTTGTACTTTGATACTGGTTAATCAATTAAAGTTATTTTGTCCCTTCTCCTCATAAAATACCCGCATAATATACCAGGCTTTCTTTTTATATCCCTTATCCGATAATAATCCTTTTCTGTTCCAGCCTTGCTGATACACGGGTTGTAGCCGACTGGGCGAACGAAAATCGGCCAATACCCAGGGTGTGGTGCCACATAAAAAGGGTATATTTTTAAACATAGCTACCTGATCTTTATACAATTGCTCCTGATATTCTTCACTCCAACTACTGGCGGTATCTTTTGAACCATGATGGCCATATAATGCTTCACCTCCAAATTCCGACATAATCAGAGGTTTATTGAATGGGTTTTTCCAAACCATGTTATTTGGTGGCGCAGGCCATGGTGTGTACCAGCCAATGTATTCATTTACACCTACTACATCTAATACTTTACTAAGGCTGTCATCAATGGTAACGGTATTGCCTTTGTAAGCAACATGATTGAAGGCTGAAGTAATGAGCCGGGTAGGGTCTAATGCTCTTGCATGTGCTGCCATTGCGGTTAAAGTGGTATCTCTGCTTTCAGAGGAGGTTGTTTCATTAGATAAGCTCCATAGTATAATGGCACTGCGGTTTTTATCGCGTTCTATCATTTCATCCAACAACCGGTTGGCTTTGGCTAATATAACAGGGTTACTAAATTGTATGCCCTGCCAAAGCGGAATCTCTTCCCATAACAATATGCCCATTTTGTCGGCCATCCGCACCATGTGTTCATTGTGCGGATAGTGGGTTAACCGTACAAAATTGCAACCCAGTTCCTTTGCCCAACCCAATAGCATGGCGGCATCTGTTTCAGAATAAGCCCTGCCGGCACGTTGTGGTATTTGTTCATGAATATTAATGCCGCGTAAAAATATCGGCTGTTCATTTAATACAATTTCGGTGCCTTTTACTGCAATAGTTCTAAAGCCAATGGCTTCTACAACAGTATCTGTGGCTGTAGCAATTTGAACAGTATATAAATGCGGATGTTCGGGGCTCCATAATGCAGGATGTGCTGCAATACTGATATTGGCCCTGCCTGCTGCATTGGTTTGGGTAGTGTAATGTATGTGTAAATCAGGAATATGAATGCTTACTTTTTGCAGGCCATTGCTTCCTGCAACCTGTACCCAGCCTGCTATATGGCTAGTATCATTTTTTTGCAATTGAATAAAATAATCCTGAATATAATTGCCCGGTGTAGTTACCAAATCTACATCACGGGTAATGCCGCCATAATTCCACCAATCGTAGTTCAATGCAGGAATGGCATCTGCCCTGCGTTGATTATTCACCCGAACAATTACCTCGTTTTCGCCCGCTTTTAACAAGTGCGTTACATCAAACTGAAAGGGGGTAAACCCACCTTCATGGCTACCGGCTTTTTGTCCGTTGCAATACACATCTGCTATATAATTGGCCCCGCCAAAACAAAGAAAACTGCGCTGGCCGGGCTGCGGTTGGTATTGAAAAGTTTTTTTATACCATACTGTTCCTTCATAATACACCAAATCGTTGCGTTGCGAATTCCAGTCGCCAGGCACCTGTAATGTAATGGTATTGTCAAATGCATATTCAAAAAAATCATGCGCACCGGTAGCATGCTGGTCTTTCCAAATGGGTTTCCAATTGCTTTCTCCTACATTAAACGGGTCTACAATAACCGCCCAGCTTCCGTTTAAGCTTTGGGTATTCCTTCCGGCCACATTCGCTACCAACCATTGTGCCTGAACTACTAAGGCTAACATCATGCCAAGAAAAAATAGCGTTAATTTTTTGAGTAGCATGTTTCTAAAATGGAATAACATGATAAAAAGTTGTGAGGTTTAAAAAATAGTGTATTCAATTGTTTTTGTGCAATCAGTGGGTCATCTACTATAACAGCCTCAACTGTTTATTGTGCCGTTCATCAAACATTAAATGCTGCCCATCAGATAAATCAGTAATAAAATGCTCACTAAAAAAATACCAATGGTTAATATACTCACTAAGCGCGATGAGTGGCGATACTGCCCATTGATTAACTGCTTTTCTATTTTCTTGTAACGTACATACGACAACAATAATATCCCTGCGCCAACTGCTACCAGCACTATACCAATGATGCCTGAAGAGCTACCTGTTGGGGCAGGGGCTGATTTGCCCAAAATGAGTGAAATTTGTTTGACAAACAGGCTAAATTTTACTACTACAAAACCAAAAGCCATAATGCCAATACTGGTGCGTATCCAGGATAGAAACGTTCTTTCATTGGCCAGATGGTCGGATGTATTTGAGGTTGATGTGGTTGGTTGCATATGTTTTTATATTCAAAAAGTGCGATACTTTCTATGTCTGAATAAAAATGAAATGAAAACCTATGAAGTAGCCTTTCAATTTTTTTAGTTCGTATAACTAAAAAAACAAGCTTCAAGTTACAACAATCTATTCTTTGTTGCAGCACAAATTTGATATAGGGCTTGTTGGATGGCCGATAAAATAACTATGATTGAGTAGGGAATAAAAACTGCCATTTCTTAAATATTACAAAATAGTTGATGGATGGATAGTTTGACAAAAGTTGGGCTTCACCTATCTATCTCTATGAAAAAAATCTTCAAATACTATGATTAGCCACTTATTATTCGTGCCAATATAATATAGTTAGGTTTATTAGTGGCTTATGAGCAGCTAATCTCCGACTTATCAAAACATTTTTCCTTTATAATTATCCTTTTTTTATGGTAAGGCATTTTACAAGTGTATGTTCGCGCTTATAAAACACATTATTTTAACCTTCATTTTCATCTATTTTGCCTTGTTTAATCGTTTAATGGCCAGATTGGAATGGGATAATTTCTTTTTTTGGGTACCAATATGTATTTTTATTTAGTTGTGGTTACCTTTTTTAACAGCAGTCTAATCCAATATAATTATGACCAATAACCAAAAGATTTGGCCGGTATTTTCATTTTATGCCAACAACTTTTTTTTATTCATGTATTATAGTATTATAGCCAATTTTGGTATGTTAATCAGCAAAACATACCTTCCATTGGTGGTAATTGATTTGCGTATGGGATGTTTTACTGCTGCCGGGGAAACAAAGTTTTCATTGGCTATTTTTACACATATTGAGTTTAAAAATGTTCTTTACCAGTAAAAAATGAAGTAGTCTAAAATATCCGTAGGATAGAACAATGAAAAGCATCCCGGATATTTTGGTTTAATTATTGAGTGGAAGGGTTGTACATATATTAATAAACGCAAAAAAAATGTTTCCAAACGAGGCAGAACAGTTATTACATTTTGGAACCTGGGAATTTAATCTGGTTACGCAAGCCATGGTTTGGTCAGATGGCATATATCGTATTTTAGGTTATGAGCCGGATGAATTTGAATTGAATTTTGATAAAGTAATGTCTTTGATTCATCCTGACGATAGGCAGGCATCACTGGAGCAAATCCAGGCTACTATTGCAAGCGGGCAACCTTATTCCATGCAAAAGCGCTTCATTCATAAAAACAATCAAATCATTATTGTCCTGTCTGTCGGTAAATTGGTATACGATGCAACCGGAAAAAACTTACAATTATGTGGCATTTTTCAGGATATTACCCAACAAATAAAAGAACTGGAACGCTTAAAATTATTAGAATCGGTTGTGGTACACACCAACGATGCAGTCATTATAACAGAAGCAGAACCTATAGATGCTCCCGGACCGAAAATCTTATATGTCAATGCTGCATTTACCCAAATGACGGGCTATACGGCAGATGAGGTATTGGGTAAATCACCCCGTATTTTGCAAGGCCCCAATACCGATAAAACAGAACTGGTAAAGTTAAAAAAGGCACTAAAAAGCTGGCAATCTTGCGAAATAACGGTATTGAACTATAAAAAAAACGGACAACCTTTTTGGTGTAATATGCAAATAAAGCCTATTGCCAATGCACAAGGCTGGTTTACCCAATGGATTGCAGTGGAGCGGGATGTTACTGAACAAAGAAAATTACAAACGCTGTTAGATGAATCGAATGAACTGGCCCAAATAGGTAGTTTTGAAATAGATGTAATAAATAATAAAGTTTACTGGTCGCCTATAACCAAACAAATTCGCGAAGTGCCCCCCGATTACGAACCCGATTTACAAACCGGCATAAGCTATTTTAACGGCGAAAAAAATCAATCTGTTATTGCGCAACGGGTATACAATTGTATTGAAAAAGGAACACCCTGGGATGAAGAATTGGAAATTATTACCCAGAAAGGCAACCCCAAATGGGTAAGAACCATTGGCCGTGGCGAGTTTCAGAATGGAAAGTGCGTTCGGGTGTATGGCAGTTTTCAGGATATTGATAAACGAAAACGAACAGAACAAGAATTGTTGAAATTGTATGAAGAAAGAAACACTATTTTAGAAAGTATTGGTGATGGTTTCTTTGCTGTGAATGCAAAGTGGGAAGTGCTTTATTGGAACAAAATGGCCGAAAAGTTGCTAAAAGTGCCTAAAACCCAAATAGTAGGTAAAAATTTATGGGATTTATTTTCCGATTATAAAGATTCACCTTCCTGGCACAATTATCATAAAGCATTTGCTGAACAACAATCTGTTCATTTTGAAGATTTTCATTACGGATTACAGAAGTGGTTTGATATTAGTGTTTATCCAACTTCAAAAGGGCTCTCGGTTTATTTTAGAGATATTACCCAATCTAAAATAGCACAACAGGCTATTGCTTTAAGCAATGAACGTTACGATTTACTTTCCAAAGCTACCAACGATTGTATATGGGATTGGGATTTGGAAAAAAATATAGTGGTACGCCCCAGTAAAATATTAGAGCAATTATTGGGCTATGAACCCCTCTCACCGGAGGAGGTAGACCCATTTTGGGCATTGCATGTGCATCCCGAAGATTGGAAGCGGATAAGTGACGAACGTGCTGCATTGTATCAAAACCCTAATGAAAATTTTTGGGAAGATGAATACCGTTTCAAAAAGCCCGACGGGCAATATGCTATCATATATGACAGGGGCTTTATCATCAGAAATAAAGAAGGGAAAGCCATTCGTATCATTGGGGCATCTCGCGATATAACCCGCGAAAAAGAACATACCAATGAAATTAAACGCATACAACATAATTTAGATGCACTCATCAATGCTACTAATGATTTTATCTGGTCGGTTGATGTAAACTTAAAATTGATTGCTGCCAATAATACCTATAGCCGCTTTATTGAAGGCATGGAAGGATTTGCACCTAAAGAAGGCGATGACGTTATCCGGTCATCTTTTAGTGATGCCATGAAACAAAAATGGGAATTACTGTACCGGCGTGCCTTAAAAGGTGAAGCATTTAGTTTTGAAGAATCAGTAACTCACCCAATTACAGGTAATCTGATTTATACTTTGGTATCATTAACCCCTATAAAAAAAGCCAATGGCGAAATAACTGGCATAGCTTGTTATGCCAAAGATATATCAGAAGTGAAAAAAGCCGGCATACAATTAGAATTGTTGAATGAAGATTTGAAAAAACAGGCTGTTGCTTTAGCCGCATCCAATGCTGAATTAGAACAGTTTGCCTATGTAGCGTCACACGATTTGCAGGAACCTTTAAGAATGGTTACCAGCTTTTTAACCCATTTAGAAAAAAAATATGCCAAACAATTAGATGAACAGGCTAAAATATACATTCACTTTGCAGTAGATGGTGCCAGGCGTATGCGGCAAATTATTTTAGATTTATTGGAATACTCACGTGTTGGGCGGATGAAACAAAAAGCAGAATCAATTTCAGTAAAATCATTGATAGATGAAATTAAACTATTGTACCGAGAGCAAATTGAACAGAAACAGGCGATGATTCTGTACAGCCATTTACCGGTATTGTTTCAGCCAAAAGCACCCATGAGGCAGGTATTTTTAAACCTCATTCAGAATGCACTAAAATACAGTAAAGAATCTGTTCCGCCGGTTATCCGTATACATGCTACCAATATGGATAGGTTCTGGCAATTTAGTATACAGGATAACGGAATAGGCATTGATGCAAATTATTTTGATCAAATATTCATCATCTTCCAACGTTTGCATAACCGCGATGAATATGATGGCAGTGGTATGGGTTTGGCCATCACCAAAAAAATTATTGAAAATATGGGGGGATCTATTTGGTTAACATCAAAACCTGGAGAAGGTAGTATTTTTTATTTTACCATTCCTAAATCGGCTTTGCAGTCAAATGATAATTAGAAAATGTGTTTGGTAGGTTAACAGTTTTTGAATAATGAAATAACAACCTTACCAATGGCAAGGGTATTGATGAACAAAACCTGAACACATGAAACCCATCAACATCTTATTGTTAGAAGACAATGAAGGCGATAATGTGTTAACGATGGAAGCTCTTCGGGAAGGTAAAATCAGTAATACTATTTCGGTGTTGCGTGATGGTGAGCCGGCCATTCATTTTTTTGAATACGGATTACTAGAAGACTTTCCTGATTTAATTTTATTAGATATTAACCTGCCCAAAAAAACGGGCATCAGGTATTAAAATTCATTAAAAATACAGAACGTACCAAACAAATACTCGTAATTATGCTCACCACATCTGCTTTAGAAGCAGATATTAAAAGCACATACCGCAAATATGCCAATTGTTATATTATAAAACCCATTGAAATAGCAGATTTTATGGCTGCTGTATTGAAAATAAAAGATTTCTGGATTAATTTGGTGCAATTGCCTGCGCAGATGGGTTAAGCAATGCTGTTTCATAACAGCACAAACGGGAAATAGGGTACTGTTTTTTTCTAAAAAAAGGGAATGATGTAATTTGTAGTGGTTAAAATAGCATAAATGTTTTGGTTATTACCACTCCAATTTTTTTATAGGCCATTCATAAGCAATATACAATGGATAAAAAAAATACGAAGCCTTTAACCGATTTAACTGCTCGAGAAAAATTATTGTTGGCACAAACCGAGGAATTGGCCAAAACCGGAAGTTGGGAATTAAATCTGGTTACCAATGTTTTGTATTGGAGCGATGGTGTATTTAAAATATTAGAATATGAACCACAGGCATTTGAAGTAACATTTGATAAAGGGATAGAAATGATTCATCCCGATGATCGGCAAGATGCCTTACATGCCATACAGGAAGCTATTGAAAACAGTAATCCCTATCAAATCGAAAAGCGATTTGTTACTAAAAATGGTCATATAAAATACATACGTTCTACAGGAAGAATATTATTCGATGAAAAGACTACCCCTATAAAAATGGTGGGTGTGTTTCAAGATATAACTGCCACTGTGTTGGCAGAAAATATATTGAAGGAAACCAATGAACGGTTGGAGATGGTTTTGCAGGCGGGCTACGAAAGTGTTTGGGATTACAACCCGTTAACCCATGCAATGTATTTAAGCGAAGATTTTGCTAGGAACTTTGGATTGCCTAATCAGGAAACAGTAAGTAATAATGATTACTTCAATTCATTGTATCATCCTGAGGAGCGAGAGGAAATTTTTAGCGATTTCAGGCAGAAAGTATTTCATACCAACGAAACCAACTGGCTCAAAGAATTTCGTTTTAAAAAAGCAAATGGAGAATATGCCTTTGTTCGCGACAGGGCAATCATTAAAAGAAATGAAGCCGGTGTGGCCATCAGAGTAGTAGGCGCTATTCAGGATATGACAGTGGAGCATTATTACCGTGAATTGGATAGAATTGAAAAAGAAGCAATGACGCTCAGTTTTCGGGAAGATATAACGGTGCCGGATTTGCTTTCAAAGTTTTTATTGCAGTTGGAATCTGTTTTTCCTAACCTCAAAGCATCTGTATTAAGGGTATTAGATGGCAAGCTATTCAATATGGCTTCGCCTTCTTTGCCGGAGGCCTATATTGCCACCATCAATGGCATGGCCATTGGCGATGAATCGGGCGTACACACAAATACCGCTACTGCTCAAAACAAAACAACTGCTACTCACCAGCTTACTGAGGCGCACTGGGCAAATTTTACCGGTTTGGCACAGCAATTCGGTTTGGGCTCTTGTTGGGCGCAGCCGGTATTAAATTCCAAAGGGGAACCTATTGCAAACTTATTGGTATATTTTGATAGTAATAAGGGAGTAACGAATATTGAAGCACAAGCCATTAGCAGGGCACAACGCCTAATCAGTGTATTGCTGGTAAAGTTTGAATATCTGGAACATATTCAAAAAACGAATGAACGTTATGAGTTAATGAATAAAGCCACCAACGATGCTATGTACGATTGGGATGTTCAAAATGATGTGTTTTATTGGGGCGATAGTTTTTACCGCATTTTTGGGCATTCGAAAAAAGAACAATCTTTCCGGCTGATTGACTGGGCTATCCTGATGCATCCTTATGATGCAGAAATTCACCAGGTCGGTTGGGAAGGGTTTTTAAAAGATCCAAATCAGGATCGCTGGCAAAAAGAATTTCGCTTTAGGCGTGCTGATGGCTCTTATGCTTTTGTAGAAGAAAATGGCTATCTGGTTCGTAATAGTCAGGGCCATCCCGTTAGAATGATTGGCGTTTTACGTGATATTTCTGAATCTAAAACAACTGTTATACAACAACAGGTGCAACAGCAGGTGGCACAGTTCTTTAAAATGCACTTAAGCTTGCAAGAGCAAATGCGCCAGGTATTGCGATACCTGGCAGAATTTGGCAGTTTTAAAACTGCAGAAATTTGGTTGCTCAATTATAATCAGGCTTTTTTGCAACTAACAGCAAGTTTTCCAGCCGATGAGCAGTCAGCTTTATTTTATACGCATGCAAGTGGCAAAAAAGCATTCAAAAGAGGAGAAGGAATTCCGGGTTTGGTTTGGGAATCAGGACAATGGCAGTTGCTAGATAATATAGATGAAAATGAGTCTTTTGTTCGCAGAGAAGCAGCCAAACGAGTCGGACTGAAATCGGCTCTGGCACTGCCCTTATTTGATTTTGATCAATTGGTTGGGGTACTCTTGTTTACCAGTAACGTCAATATTAAGCAACAAGATATTAAGCTAAAACTATATAAGCCATTAAGCCATTTTTTGGGAGCAGAAATAGTGCGCAGGCAACAGGAAGAACAACTGGAATTGTTTTTTGAAACGGCAACCGATATTTTGGCCATTGTGGCACCTAATGGCTATTTTGCAAAAGTAAATCCGGCATTTTGTGCTTTATTGGGTTATACAGAAGAAGAACTAACTACCCAGCCATTTTCAGAATTTATACACCCAGATGATTTGAAAGCAACCCAACAGGACTTTTCAGAAACCATTCTGGGTAATCAAAAATCTAATAATTTCATCAACCGCTTCCGAACCAAATCGGGAAACTATCGTTGGATTTCCTGGAACTCATCACAACCCTTTGGAGAGGATGGTCTGGTGTTTGCGTATGGCCGCGATATTACCGAAATGCAGCATCTGGAAGAATTATTGCAGTTGGCAACACAATTATCTAAAGTGGGGGCATGGGAGTTGGATCCCATACATCACAAACTGCAATGGTCTGAAATAACCAAAACCATTCATGAAGTACCGCCCGATTATCAGCCCGAGCTGGAAACAGCCATTGGTTTTTATCGTGCAGCGTATCAGGCTGTTGTCAGGGAAAAAATCAGTGAAACAATGGCTAACGGTGTACCATTTGATATACAAGCACCCATTATAACAGCCAAAGGAAATGAGCGTTGGGTGCGTGTTATTGGACAGGCAGAAATGTACAATGGCCAATGTATCCGTATGTATGGCAGTATACAGGATATTCATGACAGAAAAATGATTGAATTGCGCCTTAAAAATATTTCTGATAATGTACCCGGTGTTATTTTTCAATATCATTTAAAACCCGATGGAACAGATCAGTTGTTATATGTAAGTGAGGGTGCACATCGTATCTGGCGTGTTGCACCTGAGGAGTGTATGGCAGATATCCAAACCATTTGGAAAGGCATTATAGCCGGCGGAGATATTGAGGCAGTAAAACAATCTATTATACAATCAGCTACCCATTTAACCCCCTGGCATGCCACCTGGCGGTATGTGTTAAATGATGGAAGCCTGCGTTATCATGAAGGTTTTGGGAATCCACAAAAACTAACCGATGGTTCTATTGTGTGGGATTCAATTATTATGGATATTACTGAAAAACACAATCTGCAGGAACTTGCAAAGCGAACCTCACGAATGGCGCGAATAGGCAGTTGGGAGTTGGATTTGATAAACGATACTAACGATAGCATGTTTTGGTCGGAAATTACCCGGGAAATATTTGAAGTGCCGGATAACTATAAGCCATCTGCTTCAAAATGTATTCAATTCTTTAAAGGGGATAGCAGAATGAAATTAGAACAGGTAGTGCAGCAACTCATACAACATGCAACAGAGTTTGATGAGGAATTTTTTATTACTACTTATACAAACAAGTCAAGATGGGTACGTTGTATTGGCCGTTCAGAATGGACTATGGGAAAATGCGTTAAAATTTTTGGCAGTATTCAGGATATTCATGCCCAAAAAACGGCAGAACAATTGCTGCAACAGCACGTGCATGAATTAGCCATTAGTAATCGGGAACTGGAGCAGTTTGCCTATGTAGCTTCACACGATTTACAGGAGCCGTTACGTATGGTTACCAGTTTTTTAGGTTTTTTGGAACAAAAATATAAAGACCGGTTAGATGATCAGGCAAAACAATACATTGGCTTTGCAGTAAATGGCGCCAAAAGAATGCGGCAATTAATATTAGATGTACTGGAACTTTCAAGAGTAGGAAAAAGTAGGGCAAAAAAAGAGAAAATTGATATGAATGCGCTGATGGAAGAAGTGTGTATAATGCAAAGAGTACAAATTGAAGAAACCAGTGCTATAATAAAAATTCATGCTTTGCCGGAATTGAACAATTACCGCAACAGTTTGTTACAGGTGTTTAATAATCTGCTGAACAATGCAATAAAATATCGAAAAAAAGATATTATTCCAGTTATTGATATTACTGCAACCCAAGAAAAAAACGGTTGGCTATTTGCTGTTACTGATAATGGAATTGGCATAGAGCAGGAATATTTAGAACAAATATTTGCTATTTTTCAAAGGCTGCATACGCACGAAAATTATTCTGGCACAGGAATTGGGTTGGCCATTGTAAAAAAAATAGTAGAACATTTAGGAGGAAAAATATGGGCCACATCTACCCCCGGTATCGGCAGTACTTTCTATTGCTGGCTGCCGGAAGCGGAAAGTTTATCTGATTCAATATTTTAATTGCCCATTCGTATCTTACACTTAATCAGTAAATTCAATGATAGAATTGTTGGAATGAATCCTTTATAAAAGAACCGGTAAACTATATTCATCCTGGTTAACAATACAAAATAAATATAAAGTATGATATATCCTGATGTTATATATTCCATATATTTACCTTACATAAATTCAGCCCAATGAAAAATTTGCATTTGTTGTTGGTAGAAGATAATGAAGGAGATGTATTGTTAACCACCGAAGCCTTGCGTTCGGGTAAAGTAATCAATCAGATTAGTGTTGCCAAAGATGGCAAAGCGGCGATTGATTTTTTAACCCGCGAAGAGGCACTGTTCAACAATAATTTGCCCGATTTAATATTGCTGGATATCAACCTGCCAAAAAAAAGCGGGCACCAGGTATTGCAATTCATTAAAAATACCGATTACTTAAAACAAATACCGGTTATTATGCTTACTACCTCTTCATCTGATACAGATGTGGAATTGGCCTACAAAAACTATGTAAATTGCTATATTACCAAGCCCGTCGAAGTGCAGGAATTTATGAATGCAGTACGTGAAATTGAAAATTTTTGGATGAATATTGTAACGCTCCCGGAATAAATAAGAAGAAACCTATGCAGAAGCACACAAAATCAGTTACATTATTGGTGATAGAAGATAATTCCGGCGATTATTTATTGCTGGATGAATACTTACGGGAGCGCTTTGACGAAGTAACGGTTACAAGAGCTATTACCTGTAAAGAAGCTTCGGCTTTATTACAACAACAACATGTATTTCAGGTGGTGTTGCTCGATTTATCATTGCCCGATAAAACTGGTGAAGCATTGGTAAAAGAAATCATGGCCATAGCCGGGGATACACCAGTTATTGTTTTAACCGGATATGCCGATATAGAATTCAGTATTACATCCCTTTCATTTGGTATTGCCGATTATTTATTGAAAGATGACTTACAAGCCGATGTTATTTACAAAAGCATTGTTTATGCTATTGAACGTAAAAAAGTATTAAGCCTTTTACAGGAATCTGAAAAAAAATACAGTAATCTGTTTCAGTTAAGTCCGCAACCCATGTGGGTATATCAACCCAACACGCTTGAAATATTAGAAGTGAACAATGCAGCCGAAGTTGTTTATGGATATAGCAGAGATAATTTTTTGAAACTGCATATACCCGATATTTTTTTGGGGAATGAATTTGCAAAATTTGCTTCGGCTAATATACCGAATGCATCTCTGGAAAATAAATTGGATGCTCCAGTGGTAATTAGTCACCGTAAAAAAAATGGAGAAATCATACTGGTGAATATCCTTACTTCCGGTATTGAATATAATGGTATCAACTGCGCATTAATGGTAGCACACGATGTAACAGAACAAACCTTACTCAAACGCTCCTTAGAAGAAGCTTATGCCAATATTGTTTCGGTAGAAGAACAGGAAAGGGAACGTTTTGCCGCTGATATACACGACGGAGTAACACAAAATTTAATTGCATTAAAAGTCTATTTTTCTTTCCTGAAAAAAAGCATGGAAAAAGAAAATAATGTAATTACAGAAAATATTGTAGACTTATTAGAAAAATCTATTCGTGATTGTAAAGACATTGTGAGCAATATAAGGCCAAAGGAGTTAATTGATAAAGGATTATTTGCCGGATTAACAACACTTGTGCAAAATGTGGCCGAGGCCAGCGCTATTCATATTGATACGCATGTTGATTTGTCGTTAGAACATTATTTTGATTTTAATGCACAATTAAATATTTACCGGATTATACAGGAGTGTATCAACAATCTGTTAAAGCATGCACAGGCAACTGCAGCCGTACTATCTATAACCCGTGAAGACACACACATGAAAATTGTTTTTTCCGATAACGGAAAAGGCATTGCTGAAGAAGTATTAACCCGGCAAAGTAGTTTTCTTTCCATGAAAAGAAGAACGGCTGTTTTAAATGGCCGGTTTCAGGTACAGAACAATAAAAATACGGGGGCGCAGTTTACTTTTCTTTTTCCTTTAAAAAATATACCCCATTCTTCGCGTTCATTTTAATGAATATGGGTATTAAAAAAATACACTAATGAAATGGGTTCTTGTTTTGTATGCATCATTCATTCATTATATGGAATAATTCTTTTTTCTAAATAAGGCTGCAACTGAGACCAACATCCAGGTAGCTTCTAAAATAATAAAGGGCAGATAATGAATCAATATACTGGCTAAGCAGGAAAGGCCTGCACCTATGATATTCATCCACAAATACAAAAGGCTGTCTTTGCCAATGGTATTGCGCAATTGTAGTAAATAGGCTATCAGCAGTATGAAAACACCGGTAAAGCCAATCCAATCGTTCAAATTAAAACTTGCCATGCGCGTTATTTTGTTGATATTATCCATTCTACCTCACCAAAACTAAAACTATTGGTAAAGGTATTGCCGGTGAGTAAATTACCTGATTGATCAACACCCTGAATAGTGGTGGTAAAAACGGCATTGTTTTTTTTTAGTTTTACCATCGCTCCTTTTTTATACAGGTAGTTGTTGTATTGTTGCAATATTTCAGTAAAGGCGCCTGCTTGTAATAATCGATAATAATGGTTCAGATATTTGCACAATTCTTTTGCTAATTCCAAACAATTCAACCTTTTACCGGTAATCTGTTGTAAAGAAACGGGGTTGGGCAACCAATCTGGAAAATGGATTTGATTGATGTTTAAACCAATGCCCACCACTGCCCATTGCCAGCTGCCACTTCCGGAAATGATATTTTCAATTAAAATACCACCTGCCTTCCTGTCATTCCAGTAAATGTCATTTGGCCATTTTATGACAGTTTCATTTGCTGTATAATTGTTAAAAAAACTTTGTACAGCCAATGCCATTGCCGCACTAAAAACAAATTGTTGGTGCAATGGCAGAAATTCGGTTTGTACAATAACCGATAAAATCAGGTTGCTATTGGGTTCGGTTATCCAGGCTTTGCCCCGCTGGCCTTTGCCTGCAGTTTGTTCCTGCGCAAAAACAGCGGTACCATGCTCCGCCAAATTGGTCTTAATAAGGCCAAGGGCATAGTTATTGGTACTGTCAACCGTGCTGAGTTCAATCCAGCGTTGTCCAATGGCGGATATATTGCTGTTAGATGACAAAAGATTGTTACTTTTGACACAAAGATATAAACAGGCAGATGAAGCCTTTTAAAACAGTTTTTTTACAACAGTTTTCGATGGATTCGTAAATAGGTTGAACTGTTTTAGTTGTTCAGCTGTTTTGTATATATTCAACAAATAAACCTTTATTTCATAACTAAAATTTACCTGATTATTGGCACCTCTTTCAGCAATCAATAACCGCAAAACAAACAAAGTTTCCCGGCTTAACAGAAACTCAAAAATTTTTAAAACCATTATTGGGGCTATTCAGGAAAAGAAGGGCGTACATATTACCAGTTTAGACCTGCGTAATATACCCGAAGCAGTTGCAGATTTTTTTGTAATATGTGAAGCTACCAGTACCACACAGGTAAATGCAATAGCCGATTTTGTTACTTTTCAGGTAAAAGAAGTATGTAACGAATTGCCTTACAGGCAGGAAGGAACCCAACAGGCACATTGGATATTGGTGGATTATGTGAGTATAGTGGTGCACATTATGCAACCTGATGCCAGAAAATTTTACCAGTTGGAAGAAATGTGGAGCGATGCGGAAGCAACGGCTCACAGCGAAGTTTAACCCTAATATTTTTATAGAGAAACACTTAAAATTGAAGCGCAATTTATATGGCACAAGAAGATAATAAACCCAAATTCCCATTTACAGATAAAGGGGGGGGTGATGGTAGTTCGAATAAAAAAACACCCAAATTCAATATTTATTGGATTTATTTAATTGTTTTCGCTGTATTAATCGGCTCTACTTTTTGGGGCAGGTTTACGCCTGAATCAGCTAAAATCAGCCAGCAGGATATGGAACAAAATATGCTGGCCAAAGGTGATATAGAAAAATTAGACCTGGTACGTAATAAAGAATTGGTGAGGGTATACATTAAACCCGATAGCCTGAGCAAACCATTTTATACCGAAAAGTTTAAGCGAAAACTGAATCCCGCCGACTTCAAAAATGTTCCGGTATTTGAATTTAAAGTAACCGACTGGAAAGTGTTTAACGACCAGATGGACCAATTCTATAAAACCCATCCGGAAGTACAACAAGTGCCCACCTACCCAACAGATGATGCCGACTGGTTTGGCGGTCCTATTTTCAGTACCCTCATTTCAATGGCATTGGTAATTGGAGTATGGATTTTATTTATGCGTAAAATGGGTGGCGGCGCTGGTGGTGGCGGTGGCGCCGGCGGTATTTTCAGCATTGGAAAATCAAAAGCCACTTTGTTCGATAAAGGTGCCAAAGTAAATATCAACTTTGGTGATGTAGCCGGGTTGGATGAGGCCAAAGTAGAAGTAATGGAAATTGTTGATTTCCTTAAAAATCCAAAAAAGTATACAGCGCTGGGCGGTAAAATTCCAAAAGGGGCTTTGTTGATTGGCCCTCCGGGTACAGGTAAAACCTTATTGGCAAAAGCAATGGCCGGTGAAGCACAGGTGCCCTTCTTTAGCCTAAGTGGTAGCGATTTTGTAGAAATGTTTGTAGGCGTTGGTGCCAGCCGTGTTCGCGATTTGTTTAAACAAGCCCGCGAAAAAGCTCCCTGTATTATTTTTATTGATGAAATAGATGCCATTGGCCGTGCCAGAGGCAGGAATGCAATTATGAGTAATGATGAACGCGAAAACACACTGAACCAGCTATTGGTTGAAATGGATGGTTTTGGGGGCGATTCTGGTATCATTATTTTGGCAGCTACCAACCGGCCCGATGTATTAGACAGCGCTTTACTGCGTCCGGGTAGGTTCGATAGGCAAATTACCATCGATAAGCCCGATTTAAAAGGCCGTGAAGCCATATTTAAAGTACACTTAGCACCCATTAAAGTATCTGAAACATTAGACATTTATAAATTAGCCGAGCAAACCCCGGGATTTGCAGGCGCCGATATTGCCAATGTTTGTAACGAAGCCGCATTGATTGCTGCCCGTAAAAACAAAACAGCAGTTGAAATGATTGATTTTCAAGATGCTATTGACAGGGTAATTGGTGGTTTGGAAAAGAAAAACAAAATCATTGCTCCGCATGAAAAAGAAATCATTGCCTACCATGAAGCAGGCCATGCTATTTGCGGTTGGTTTTTAGAATATGCTTACCCGTTATTAAAAGTTACCATTGTTCCCAGGGGCACTGCTGCATTGGGCTATGCACAATACACCCCCAAAGAGCAGTATTTGTACAACACCGACCAGCTAATGGATCAAATTTGTATGACACTGGGTGGCCGTGCATCTGAGCAAATTTTCTTTGGTAAAATTTCTACCGGTGCCTCCAACGATTTGCAACAAGTAACCCGTATTGCCTATAGCATGGTTACTGTTTATGGTATGAACGATAAAATTGGAAATGTTAGTTTCTACGACCCCTCACAGGAAAATACATTTACCAAGCCTTATAGTGAGGAAACCGGTAAAATGATTGATGAGGCAGTGCGAAAAATTATTGAAGAGGCTTATCAAAAAACCATTCAGTTACTTACCGAGAAGAAAGCAGAAGTAGAAAAATTAGCCAAAGCATTGTTAGATAAAGAAGTATTGCACAAGAGCGATGTGGAAGAACTAATTGGCAAACGGCCTTTTGAAGAAAAAAAGATATTGGATAACCCAATTGAACCTGATCCTATTGGCGGGGTGCCTCCTACCAATATACCAGCCGTAAGCAGTGATGGTATTGCAGGTAATCAGGAAGCAGAACAAAAAGAAGTATAATGATGCCAATTTCTTCCGCAAAAGAAAATATGCTTAAAAAAATAAGGCAGGCACTGGTACAACCGGTGCCTGTTCCCTTTCCGCATACTGAAGGCAGCGACCCTTCGTTTTCAACGCCAAATGAAGATCTGGAATTATTGTTTGCTGAAAATTTTTCACAGTTAACAGGTAGGTTTTCTTTTTGTGCCAACCTTCAGGAACTGGTAACACAATTACAAACCTTAGTTAATGCCCGCCAATGGCCCGCTTTGTATTGTAGAGAAGATGCATGGAGTGAAATATTGCAGCAACATGGGTTTACCCATTTGCAACAAAATAATTTAGCGAACTGCCCGGCTGGTATTACCGGCTGCGAATTTTTAGTAGCTCGAACCGGAAGTATTGTGCTGAGTAGTGCACAGCAAAGTGGTAGAACGGTAAGTGTGTATACGCCGGTACATATTTGTGTTGCCTACACGCACCAATTGGTGTTTGATGTAAAAGATGGATTGCAATTATTGAACAACAAATACAACGGCAATTGGCCATCGTTAGTTAGTTTTGCAACCGGCCCCAGCCGTACTGCTGATATTGAAAAAACATTAGTGGTAGGCGTACATGGTCCCAAAGAAGTGTTTTGTTTTTTGGTAGATGCCGGTTAAACATCCATTTTTTATTATCACAAACAGCATGAACGATTTCCCCAATAAAAAAATATTTTTTCTCTCCGACTTTCATTTAGGTGCACCGGATTATAACAGCAGCTTAATTAGAGAGAAGAAAATTGTTGCTTTTTTAAACAGCATACAAGCGCAAGCCGCACAAATTTTTATTATGGGTGATATTTTTGATTTTTGGTATGAATACAAAACAGTAGTACCCAAAGGCTATACCCGTTTATTGGGAAAACTGGCCGAATTAACCGATGCCGATATTCCGGTACATGTATTTGTGGGGAATCATGATATGTGGATGAAAGATTATTTTCAAAAAGAACTGAACATTCCTGTGTATTTTGAACCGAAGGTGTATGAGTGGAATGGCAAAAGCTTTTATATTGGTCATGGCGATGGCTTAGGCCCCGGCGATTATGGCTATAAATTCATCAAAAAAATTTTTCGTAATCGCTTGTGTCAGTGGTTGTTTGGGCAGTTGCATCCCACCTGGGGTATTGGCTTAGCCAATTATTTAAGCAGAAAAAGCCGCGCCAAAACAGGCAGTAGTGAGGATCATTT
This sequence comes from Hydrotalea sp. GW822-HT8A01, assembly GCF_058798575.1. Taxonomy (NCBI): domain Bacteria; kingdom Pseudomonadati; phylum Bacteroidota; class Chitinophagia; order Chitinophagales; family Chitinophagaceae; genus Hydrotalea; species Hydrotalea sp. GW822-HT8A01. The sequence goes on along the minus strand of NZ_CM179506.1, from coordinate 853,857 downwards.
TTTGGGTGAAGAAAGCGAATGGCTCATTGTATATGCCAAAGAACTGTTGACAGAGCGGCATTACGATTATTTTATTTTTGGCCATCGGCATTTTCCTATTGATTATGCCTTAAACGAAAACAGCCGTTACATTAACCTCGGCGATTGGATACAATATTCTACCTATGCTGTTTTTGATGGGGCAACTGTTGCTTTGAAAAAATGGGAGTAATAGTTGAACAAAATACTTTTTTTGTTCTCCCAATTAATTATGTCATTATTTTTTTACTCACCTCCTTAACACAGCTCTAAGCTCTAATTCAACAGGCTTTTGGTAGTATTGGTTGTTTTGCGTTATGTTGCTATGTAATATTAATTTGACCTGTTATTGGGTTTGTAGTAGGTGGTGTATAGTACGACTGACTGTAGGCTTCCCCTTTTTAGTACAGTTCAAGAGTAGAATATTTTATCATTTTACTACTCAGTTTAAATCATTCGGTTGGGTGTAGTGAAGTGGAGGCATGCTAATACTAACATCCCAACCTCCATTATGCACTGGTTTTGTGGCACTTAAATTTGAAATATTGGAAATATCTCCCCAAAGAGCACATACTTAAAGATGTGCAACTTAGGCTTTAATAATATGCACTTTTAGACATCAGGAATAATTTACTCCATTTTTCCTTTTCTTTTTTATATATATATGTCCATTGCTCTGAACCTTCAGGTTTTACAACAGATCTATACGAAAATACACATAATGAATAATTGCATGAATTAAGATACTTGCCTTAAATTTCTGACTTGCAGCAGTGTCAAATTGGTACAATTGAATATAAGTTGTAATCTTCAAAATTTTGTTAACTGCTTTCCATTTTTTTAAATCCTTTATAATAATGTTTGTTTAGTTCTTAATCCACACCCAGTGTTTATTTCTTTTTTCAAGAATGTAAAGGTTTGTTATTGTATTTCGGGTTTCTTCATCATTGTAAACTGCACTAATTTGAATGGCACAATATTTGTTATTGAAAAAAATGGGTATATAAAAAATCCAGGATAGACCAGGATAAAACCAGTTTTTACCATTAAAAACATACTCGCTTTCTTTTATAAAATGTACATTTTTAATTTTATTTTTAAGCACAAAATAAGAGGTTGATGACCAACTGCCATATTTAGATTTAATATCTGTTTGCAAAGCCTCACCTTTATAATGCAAAAATTTTTTTATTGAATCTATAACAATGGCCATATCTACATTTTTAATAAAACTGGGAAAAGCAGCAATATTATTTAAGTACATAAATGGTTTAAACAAGGTATCTCGAATATATTTTCTATTAGAATCGGTAATAATACCTGGCTTAGTAAAATTTTGAATTATTTTTTCTCCATGAAGCAAATTTTTACTTAAAAATCGTTCGATTTCAATATTATGTGATGAATCTATTTGACTAATAGCGGCTATTGGAAATACAATAGCAATAATGAATAAAATTTTTACATTTTGAGTATATTGTGTTAACATAAAATAAATATTTTATTTAATTGCATTTAGTGCCGGCTGAACCGCTTTGTAATGGTTGAATAAAAAAGCCAATATTTCTTGTGCTAGCCGGATCTGTATTAAAACCATAGCTCTCCAAAATATTATTAAAATCTTGGAAATTTTGGAGATCACCAAAACCGGCAATACAAAGCGCCCTTGCTTGATCTAATGTTATATTTTTATAAAAATCAAGCAATGATAAGGACATTTTTTCGATATAATTTTTTAACATTTCAGGGTGTTGTTGCATGTTTCCGCTTAAAGTTGTGTTAACATCTAAATAGGTATGAATAATTTCATGAATTAACAAACTTGCAATATATTCCTGAGAAGCATCATGTAATAAATTAGGATTAACATATACAATTTCATCTAAAATCCTATTTGAAAGTGTTCCTGGTTGTGTCCAGGCCTCTTTTTCTCTAGTTGTATTTTCTTGAAAGTATATATTCAATTTGTCGTTAACATTAAAAATATTTTGCAATATATCTGTAACGGTATTTTTGAAGGTACTAGTTATTAAGTTGTTTGCAACAGTATTTAAACATGGGTCTTTTAACTCGTTTTTAATATCAGCTAATAACATGGGTGGCGGTGGGGTAGTGATACTGCCTCTTCCACCTCCCCCACTATGTACCGGCGTTGTAGCCCCTAAACCTGAACTGCCGGAAGAATTACTTCCATTATCAATATACATAGCATTGGTTTGGCACTGCGTGCCTATTGCAATGCCTATACCTCCGTATGAATCTGCTGGATAAGTATAACTATAAGTCCAACAATCGGTAAAAACTGCCACATACATTTCTACATGCCTAAGGCTCATGGTAGCAGCATTCCTATTCTGGGTTTCTTGTGGTGCACCCCTATTTACAATATGCTTCCAATTAGATTCAATGGCATTGAAAATTCCATATAAAGTTGATTGTGTAAATGCAGTGGCTTTGATATCGCCATGTTTTGCCAGATAGTTTTGTGGAGTAGCTTTATCAATTAATCTAAAAAATGTATAATCCCTGTTCCTTTCAGAACCAAATAACAATGCCGTTACTTTATTTTTCGAATTAATAATGGGAGTAGCCAATGTAAAGGTTCCGTTTTTATCTTTTAATACTACGCTCAAATCCCAAAACGCTTTTCCATACTTGTTTTCAATTACAGCAATAATACCGGTTCTATTATCATCATCTTTAAAGTGGAGAATGGTTCTGTTCAGTAAATCTTCATCAGCTAAGCTTCCATTTATCAAACTATATACCTGCTTTAATGAATCGATTCTTTCAAAAAAAGTATTCTTTTGTTCGTATAACTTATCATTAGTTTGTTTGGTACAGGTTGTAAATAAAATGCAGACAGCAATGATGAACAGCCTTATTTTATTAACTTCAGCATCAACACCGCATTTATTCCATCGTTTTTTAAAAATAGTGCGGGGGGGGGTAAATATTTTTTCATAAGTAAATATTTTGTTATGCTAATATAGCTTAAATATGTATTATAAACAAAATATAAATAGAAAATTTTTGCTTGTGGTTGTTTTGGATTGAATCTGTATTTTAAAATTTTGGTTTATTGATATTTACACTTGCTATATTTACTTTCCCTCTTTTCAGTAGATTTACAGCAATTATAAAAGGCTATGGAGCAATTTCTGAAACAAGTTTTTTTGGGTAATAGCATACGCAGTTATATGGTAGTGCTGGCTACTATTATACTGGCTTTTATTGTAAAACGGTTTATTTCTAAATACTTAGCCAAAATTATTTATCGCATTTTTACTAAAAAGGGCAAAATCAATCATCGCGATGCATTTATCAGTCTCATTTTACCGCCTTTAGAATTGTTTTTGTTGTTGTTTATTGCTTTTACTGCCTTTGATGCATTAAATTTTCCGAAAGAGTTTGATTTTCACATTTATAAAGTTACTTTTTTTGAAGCGATTGACAGCCTTTCCAATGCTGCACTTATTATTGTGTTTATCTGGCTCTGCCTGCGTATTATTGATTTTATTACATTGGTAATGGCCGATAAAGCAGCCACATCAAAAGAATCTGCAGACCGGCAGGTTTTATTGTTTTTTAAAGATTTTTTGAAAGTACTGTTGGTGTTGGCGGGTGTTTTAATGGTGTTGAAATTTTCCTTTCAACGCGATGTAAGCGGGTTACTTACCGGCTTAAGTCTGGTAGGTGCAGCTGTAGCTTTTGCTACCAAAGAAAGCATTGAAAATTTAATTGCTTCCTTTATTATTTTTTTCGATAAACCTTTTAGGGTGGGCGATTTTGTAAAAGTGCAAAGTTTTGCCGGTACGGTCGAAAAAATAGGGTTACGCAGCACCAAAATACGCTCGGCTGCTAAAACATTGCTCACCATTCCCAATAAGCAAATGGTAGATAGTGTGGTAGATAATGTTACATTAACCACGCAGCGTATGGCCGAATTGCGCATGGAGTTGGGCTTAACCACAACCCCAACACAGATGAATGATTTGCTGAATGCCATCAGAACTTACCTGCAGCAAAATAATCAGGTAGCCAGCAGTATGGTGAATTTGGTAGATGCGGGCAAAAAAGCACATATTATTAGTGCATTGTATTATGTAAAAATGCCACAGGAGTACAGCGATTTTTTATTGCTGTGCGAAAGTGTAAATTTATTTGCCATACAAAAAGTGCAGGAATTGGGCATTGATTTGGCGGCAGCCAACACAGAGGTGCATGTTAAAAACATAAGCAGTACACCACAGAACTAGCTGTTTAGGTTGGTTTGTATTTCTAATAAAAACTGCCGCATTTTTTCTAATAACTGCACTAATTCAAACTGTTCTGTAGCCTTGTTTTTATTGGCTTTTAAGTATTGTTTGGCCCCTTCAATACTTAGTTTTTTATCGCGCAGCAAATAATAAATCAGGGCAATGTTTTTAATGTCTTCATACCGAAAAAGCCTGTCGCCCTTTCTGGTTTTGCGAGGTTTTAAAATATCAAATTCATTTTCCCAATAACGTATTAATGAAGTGGTTACATTAAACCATTTGGCCACATCGCCTATAGGATGATACAATTTTTGCTGCAAAGTGGCATCGTCGGGCAATTCTATGGCTTCGGCTGCTGTTAGTAAAACTTTATATGATTTTCTTCCACGTTTATTTTTAGTAGTAGCCTCTACTAACGGTATCTCATTGTTGTTGGATTCAGAGGCGGTAGCTTCCGGCGTATCGGGCGAAAAAACTTGTTTGGCTTTTATTTTTACCTGAATTTTATCGTTGGCAAAAATTACCCTGCCTTTGCTGGTTGCATCGGGAACGGGGTTACCAAATAAATCTAACTGCTGTAAAGCCATGCAGTAAAATTAGCAACTATTATATAATTGTGCATCCTATGCACAATAAAAGATTGTAATTATCTTGCAGCATATATGGAAACAATTTCAACCATTGCAGTATGTGGCGCCGGTACTATGGGTAGTGGTATTGCACAGTTGTGTGCACAAAAAGGGATAGATACAATATTATTTGATGTAAATGAAACAATTTTGCAAAACAGCCGGCGGCGTATTTGGATGAATCTGGATAGCCTGCAACAAAAAGGTAAAATAGCAGGTGCAGAACTTGCCGCCATACAAAAACGATTGCATTTTACACATCAATTAAGCGATTGTGTTGCACCGGTAATGATAGAGGCAATTATTGAGCAAAAAGAGGTAAAAGCAACCTTGTTAAATCAGGTGCTAACCATCAATCAATACCAAACGATTCTTGCCAGCAATACCTCTTCTATTTCCATCAATGCGTTGGCAGCGGCGGTGTCGCACCCGCAATGTCTGGCCGGCTTGCATTTTTTTAATCCGGCTACCATTATGCAATTGGTAGAAGTAATTAAAGGAGAACAAACAGCACCCGAAGTAATAACAACATTGCTGGCATTAAGTAAACAATTGGGTAAAACGCCGGTTGTTTGCAATGATGCGCCCGGCTTTATTGTAAACAGGGTGGCAAGGCCTTACTATCTGGAGGCTTTGCGTTTGGTTGAGCAGGGACTGGCTACTGTTGAACAGGTAGATGCCGTGATGGAAGCTTCCGGTTTTAAAATGGGCCCATTCAAATTAATGGATTTAATTGGTATTGATATCAATTACAGTGTAAGTTGTATTGTTTGGGAAGCATTAGGAAAGCCTCCCCGGTTAACACCTTCTGCTTTACAACAGCAAAAAGTGGAAGTAAAACAGTTAGGAAAAAAATCAGGAACAGGGTTTTATCAATATCAATAATCATAGTGCTTAATATTCGCTTGCATTAATCAATTAGTTATGAAATGTGTTGCTTTGAATGCCCGGTTTTTAAGGGCAGATGTTTTGGAAGGATATGGAAATTATGTGCACGAAATATTCAAACGGTTGGTACTGCAACATCCGGAAACAAATTTCATTTTTATTTTCGACCGGCCTTATGATGAAGCTTTTATAACAGGCAGCAATGTAATACCGTTAGTAATAACCCCGGCGGCAAGGCATGCACTGTCATTTAAATATTGGTATGATGTAAAAGTGCCATTGGCTTTGCGAAAATATTCGCCCGATGTATTGGTGCAGCCCTATGGTTTTGCTTCGCTTACATCAAAAATACCACAATTGCTGGTGGTGCATGATTTGGCTTTTAAACACCATCCTTCCTTTATTCCAAAACATCATTTGTATTATTACCGCTATTTTACTCCCCGCTTTTTAAAAAAAGTACAAAGCATTGTAACGGTTTCTGAATTTTCGAAGGCTGATATTGCCCAACATTACCCATTTGCAGCAGCTAAAACTACAGTAGTGTACAATGCTGCCAAACCGGGTTTTCAACCTTTAGTATTTGCGGAGCGGCAGGCTATTAAAACGCAATATGCCAATGGTTGTGAATATTTTTTATTTGTGGGTGGTATTCATCCGCGTAAAAATTTGCTGAATCTGTTAAAAGCATTTACCATTTTTAAAAAATGGCAGAAAAGTAATATGAAATTACTGGTGGTGGGCCGTTTGGCCTGGCAATACAATGATATTATTGAAAAATTAGACAGCTACAAACACCGCGAAGATGTGGTATTGTTGGATTATGTAAGTGATGCGGTTTTACAAAATGTCATGGCCGCAGCTTATGCACTGATTTATCCTTCTTTTTTTGAAGGATTTGGTGTACCTGTAATTGAAGCTATGCAAAGCGGTACTCCGGTAATTTGCAGTAACACAGGTAGCTTACCCGAAATTGCAGGAAATGCGGCATTATTGGCTGCACCCGATGATGTAAAGGAGTTGGCGCAACAAATGCAACTGATATATAAAGATGAAATAAAACGCAACCAATTGATTGATGCCGGAAAACTTCAGGCCGCAAAATTTAGTTGGGAGGCAAGCGCAGAAAGCTTCTGGGAGGTAATGCAACAGCTTACAAAAAAATAATACATTTTAATATTTTATGCCAATGCACGGTTAATTGCATGTTGGCTTTAACCGAATATTGTATTTTTGCCACTTTATGCTACATAAATCAGCAATTATGCATCAATCAGATATTCACATTAAAGTTACCTTAGATGCCGATAAAATTCCGGCCAATATTCAATGGAATGCAAGTGATAGTACAGCAGAAGAGCCACAACAGGCAAAAGCCATGATGATGGCTTTTTGGGATGGGATTGATAAAAGTGCTTTGCGAATTGATTTGTGGACCAAAGAAATGATGGTAGATGAAATGGCCGATTTTTATTATCAAAACCTTATGTCAATGGCCGACACCTTTGCCCGTGCAACCCAGCAGAAGGAATTAGTAGAAGATATGAAAGCATTTGCCAAAAGCTTTTATCAAAAATTCAGAGAAATTCAACTGCAACAAAACAAGTTGGTGTAAGCATGATATTTTAAATTAAAAAACATTTACAATATGAACTTAGAAGAAAAAATAATGGCAGAAATGAAAGAAGCCATGAAAGCTAAAAATGAAGCCCTGTTAAGAGGCTTAAGAGCCATAAAAGCAGAAATCATCAAAGCAAAAACAGAACCGGGGGCCAACGGACAAATTTCAGGCGAAGCAGAATTGAAACTGTTGCAGAAGTTGGTGAAACAAAGAAAAGACTCTTTAGAAATTTATCAAAAACAAAACCGTCCCGATTTGGCAATAAAAGAAGAAGAAGAAATAGCCGTTATAGAAAAGTTTTTACCCCAACAATTATCGCCTGAAGCATTGAAAGAGGCCGTTCAAAAAATTATAGCTGACACCGGTGCTACTACTGCAGCCGATTTGGGAAAGGTAATGGGTGTAGCCTCTAAACAACTATCCGGACAGGCAGATGGAAAGTCCATTGCAGCCTGTGTAAAAGAATTATTGCAATCATAGCATGGCTTGTTTATTGTTTTCATAAATGTGCTGGTACCTTAATGGTAAACATGCTTTACTATAAATACCATTCCATTACAGAAAAATATTTTTTACTGAAAAGGATGTATCATGTTGATTGATGTGCCGGTAATATTGCTGCTACTGTTGGGTTTGTATAAAGGATACAAACGCGGCCTGATTGTAGCTGTATTTTCAATGGCGGCTATTATTGCGGGTTTGGTCATTGCATTTAAAACCTTTGAGTGGGTAGCTGTTTGGCTGCAAACGCAAACCACATTAAGTGGCCAGTGGATGAGTTTTGTAGCCTTTTTGATGGTATTGGCTATTGTAATGGTGGTGGTACATTTTTTAGCCAATTTGCTGCAACAAACCATTGAACTGTTGTGGATGGGTTTGTTGAACAAGTTATTGGGTATGGTTTTGTATGTATTTTTATATGTAAGTATTGGTGCCATTATTATGTATTATGCCGCTAAAGTGCATGTATTAAGCAATACAGTCATCCAAACTTCTAAATGCTATCCTTATATTCAAAAAAATGTACCTATATTACTGCACAAAGCAGGGATGGTGATTCCTTTTTTAGAACAAAGCATACATCAGTTAAGAACTATATAGCACATTTAAAATGGCAGATGCCCGCAACAACTTTTTTTCTTTATATTTAGGTATCTGTTCAGCTCAAACAGGAATATGATAACTTAGCGAACAGATTGCTGTTCTAAGTAGCAGCACAAGTGAGGAATGACTTTTATTTTTTCGGTATATTTTGCTTTTATTTGTAAACAAACACGCAGTAGAACTTGGTTTAAGTATCATAACATGGAGTATCAATTAAAACAAATAGATAAGTTTAAATTTCTCGAAGAGGGAGAAGGTGAACCATTATTGTTGTTGCATGGCCTTTTTGGTGCATTGAGTAATTTTACGTATTTGGTAGAGCATTTTCGAAAAACACACAAAGTTATTGTACCCATTTTGCCCTTATTTGAATTAGATATTTTTCATACCACCGTACATGGCCTTGAAAAGCATGTACATAAATTTATTGAAATGCGTGGTTATGATAATATTCATTTGCTGGGCAACTCGCTTGGCGGGCATGTTGCATTGGTGCACATTTTAAAACATCCTGAAAAAATTAAAACACTCACTTTAACAGGTAGTTCGGGGCTTTTTGAAAATGGAATGGGCGATAGTTACCCCAAAAGAGGTGATTATGAATATATTCGAAAAAAAGCAGAATTAACTTTTTATGATCCGGCCATGGCTACCAAAGAACTGGTAGATGAAGTGTTTGAAATTACCAATAACCGTTTAAAAGTTATTAAAATAATAGCACTGGCTAAAAGCGCCATCAGAAGTAATTTGGGTGAAGAACTAAGTCAGATTCAACAGCCAACCCTATTAATTTGGGGAAATAATGATACCATTACACCACCTTTTGTAGGCAAAGAGTTTAACAAGCTGATTCCCAATAGTGAATTGCATTTTATAGATAAATGCGGACATGCGCCCATGATGGAAGTGCCGGATGCATTCAATAAAATATTGGAATCCTTTCTGTTTAAAATAAAACAATCTGCCGAACAATTACGTTAATACAATATATTTAATACGTTACCAACTGGCATGTTAGCACAACAATTCATACATACCGATTATCCAATATTACAATTAACAGATAAAGCTTATAAAGCTTTAGAGTTAATGGAATCTTACGATCTGCGCCATTGGCCCCTTTGTGCGGATGATAAATATGTTGGCCTTATTTATAAAGATGCGTTGTTAGATGTAACCGACGATGCCATACTTGGCAACTTGCAAAACGGTTTACAATCAGTAGCTGTTAAAAGTACCGATTTCATTCTTACCGCAGTAAAACAGGCCGCTGCCCACCATTTATCTTTAATTCCTGTAGTAAATGAGCAGAACATTTTAGAAGGCATACTTCGTTCGGAAGATTTACTCGGCATTTTAGCACATTATATAGGCGTAGATATGCCTGGTGCTACCCTTGTTTTACAAATGGAAAGAAAAAATTATTCTTTTGGTGAAATTAACCGGCTGGTTGAAACCAATGATGCATTTATTACTCAACTCAACTCTTATTTTAATAACGATACCGGTCTTTTAGAGGTAGCTATTAAAATTAATAAAACAGAAATAAGTGATGTTGTTGCTACTTTTCAGCGTTATGAATATGCTATTCTCTATTACTTTGGCGAGGAATTATATGCCAACGAAATAAAAGACAATTACGATAACCTTATGGCTTATCTCAACGTGTAACATACCCTGCACAACCATTTCTTTGTATATTACGTATATGTATTGTTGTTAATTTTTTTAAGTGTTTTTACGCAAATAACAGCTAAACCTTACTTTTACCATCCGGCAAAACCATCTATTATTGTTATGCGCTATTTGTGCCTTGTTATTTTACTATTCTGCTTCATTCATATTCAGGCACAACCCATTGAAAGACTTCCTTTACAAAAACCTGTTGAATACATTATTGGGGGCATTTCTATTTTCGGAAATAAAAAAACAAAAGATTATATCATTTTGCGGGAAGCAACATTGAAAAAAGGTGACAGGCTTACCCCTGAACAGTTACAGCAAAAACTAATTGAGTCAAAAGAATTGATTTATAATACCGGTTTATTTGTGGATGATAGTGTTTATGTAGATCGTTTACAGGGTAATATTGCCTTTGTTCATATACGCGTAAAAGAGCGATTGTATTTTTTGCCGCTGCCTTATTTTCGGTTGGTAGACAGAAATTTTAATGAATGGTGGGTGCAGCAACACCGCAGTTTTAGCCGGGTGAATTATGGTATTAAATTTAATTATAACAATTTTACAGGCCAGAACGATAATTTAAATATCTGGTTGATTAATGGTTATAACCAACAGGTGGCACTGCGATACAATTTGCCTTTTTTCGATAAAAAATTAAAGCAGGGCATTAATGTGGGCTTTGCATACTCTAACCAACGTGAGGTGAATTATGCCACCAGCCTTACCAATCAGCAATTATTTTTTAAGAATGATAACAATTATGCCCGTACCTTTTACCGTTTTGATGCCACCTATTCTTATCGTCCCGATCAGTACCAGCGCCATTATTTCAGGGTTTCATATGATCATGATGCCATAGCCGATACCGTTGCGGCTTTAAATCCGCAGTTCTTCCCCAATGGGTTAAACCAGGTAAAGTATATTGATTTTTCGTACATCTATCAATATTTTAAAACCGATTATAATGTTTATCCCACAGATGGTTGGCAGGCACAAGGTAGTTTATATAAAAGAGGTATTGATAAAACTACCAACTTATGGCAGTTTGGTTTATATGGATTGTTTGCAAAACCCATTATGCCCAAAACTTTTATTGTTGCCGATGCTTCTGCTACTGTTAAATTTCCTTATAATCCCTATTTTTTCAGTCAGGCTTTATTGGGTTATGGCAGCTATCAAATGAGCGGATTGGAATATTATGTGGCAGATGGGATGGCCGGTGGATTGGCACATTTTTCTTTAAACAGGCAACTGTTTACCTATATTTTCAAAAATCCTATAAAAAGTAAAACACACGATAAAATACCTTTTCGGTTTTATGCCAAAATATATACGGATGTAGGGTATGCTTATAACCCTTATGTGAACAATAATTTATTAAACAACAAACTGTTGCATACATGGGGTTTTGGATTGGATATTGTATCTATTTACGATTTTGTATTTCGTTTTGAATACAGTTTTAATCAACTCGGAGGCAAAGGTTTATATTTACATGCCAATAATAGTTTTTAGCCGATGGCGTTGATGTACAAAATGGTGCAACCTGCCTTTGTTGACTGTCATCCCTAAAACTTAGAATTAAAAAATCACATCATTAATTGTAGCGGTTTTAAAAATCCAACCATTTCTTGAAAGCAAAATTTATACAAGTCAGGAATATTTCCTATTGTAGAAAATAAATAATAAACAAATGAAAGTAGCTATTTATAGCCGTGGTTTAGATATAGAACAGGGCAATCCATTGCAACTGCTGGTAGAATTATTAATACAGCAAAATATTGGAATATTATTATACCGGTCATTGTTAGGAAGATTTCCATTGCCTGCAGCCTTATTGCAACATATTACGCCTTTTCAAAGTGCAGATGATTTTGATGCAGAAGTAGAATGTTTAATCAGTTTAGGAGGGGATGGAACCATGTTAGATGCGGTTACTTTAATTCGCAACAGCAATATTCCTATTCTGGGTATCAATTTTGGTCGGCTTGGTTTTCTGGCAAGTATTAGTCCTGATGAACTTTCCAGTGCCGTAGATGCACTGATGAACCGCACTTTTGTAGTAGATAAAAGAAGTTTATTGCATATTGATGCCAATGTGCCATTATTTAACAATGCACCCTTTGCATTGAATGAATTTTCAATACATAAAAGAGATACTTCGCCCATGATAAAAATTCACACTTATTTAAATGGTGAATTTTTAAATACTTATTGGGCAGATGGCTTAATTATTGCTACACCAACGGGTTCAACAGGATATAATATGAGTTGTAACGGCCCCATTTTATTTCCCGATTCACCCAGTTTTGTAATTACCTCGGTGGCACCGCACAATTTAAATGTACGGCCCATCGTTGTAGCAGATACCAGTGTTATTTCATTTGAAGTAGAAGGCAGAACCGATCAGTTTATTTGTGCTTTAGATGCCCGAAAAGAAATTGTAGACATCAATACACAAATTGCCATTCGAAAAGAAAAGTTTCATGTAAACTTAATACGGTTAAATGAAAATAGTTTTCTTTCTACCCTGCATTCTAAATTAACCTGGGGGCTCGATAAAAGAAATTAGTAATGTTATCATTATTTTTTAATGAGGTTGTAATTTAAACTTATATTTACATAAAATTATATTGCTATCTGATGATAAGAAAGTATTGGCTGTTATTCACCCTCTGCCTCGTATCTAACCTGCCTTTGCATGCGCAAATGTATGATAGCTTTGTGCACGACGGGGAGTTTGGGGCTTCCCTTGGGCTCGGTCATTATTTTGGTGATTTGAACCCTACCGGCAAATTGAATAAACCCAAATTTTCCGGCGGCTTATTCTATCGTAAACAAATCAACAATTACGTAGGAATTCGTTTATCGGGCAATTATTTGTTTTTGGGCTATTCAGATAAGTATAGCGATAATCCTTTTCAACGCCGCCGTAATCTGAGTTTTAATACAGATATTTGGGAAATGGCCATTAGTGGCGATTTTAATTTCTTTAAATTTTTGCCCGGTTTCCCTGAATATCGATTTACCCCTTATGTAAGTTTGGGGATTGGTATTTTTTCTTACAATCCTTACACTTATTTAAATGGAACTAAAGTTTATTTACGCCCATTAGGTACAGAAGGCCAGGGCAGCCCGCTATACCCTAATCGTAAACAATATGGCACTACAGCATTGTGTATTCCGTTTGGGTTAGGGGTGAAATATGCTTTAAATGAAAAAATGAACCTGTTTGCTGAAGTAACTTACCGGTTTACTAATACGGATTATATAGATGATGTAAGCACTACATATGCTCCCGATGCTTACCCTGCCGTAGGTGCCAATGGAAATCCAACCACCTGGGTTTTATTGCAAGACCGTAGTTATGAAACAGGCACCGTAATTGGTATTAAAGGACGCCAACGTGGCACCAGCTTGAAAAATGATTCTTATGTTTCTTTGCAAGTAGGAGTATCCTTCAATTTACAATCTTATAAATGCCCATCACATTAAGAAGGGGCTAATTTACAAGGTAGGAAAACTAAAAACAGCCTGTGATACCTATACTTTTTAGAGCAATAAAGAATTGCCGGATAAAAAAGCAATAAAACCTTGCTCCCTACTGCTATATTTTTATCTACAAACCCATTGCTTTCCATACATTTGCCGCTACAAAATAGTACGGGTTTTACATGCAAGCCTTATTACAACAAATTGATACATCCAGACTACCCCGCCATATTGCTATTATTATGGATGGCAATGGCCGTTGGGCAGAAGAAAAGGGTCAGGAGCGCTTATATGGCCATTTTCATGGGGTAGAAAGTGTACGTAATATTGTAGAAGGATGTGCAGAGCTGGGCATTGAATACCTTACATTATATGCATTTAGCACCGAAAATTGGGACAGACCACAACCCGAAGTAGAAGGGTTAATGGCATTGCTGGTTGAAACCATTCGCAAGGAGGTGCCGGTGTTGAACAAAAACAACATTCGGTTACACGTAATTGGAGAGTTGCGTATGTTACCCGATTTTGCCAGAACAGCTTTAAACGAAGCTCTGGAGCTTACTGCCGCCAATACAGGTTTAAATCTGGTAATGGCATTAAGTTACAGTAGCCGATGGGAGTTGGTAAATGCCGTAAAAAACATTGCAAAAGATGTAAAGGCCGGTAAAATTGAACCCGATAGCATTAATCAGGATACCTTGCAAAAATACCTGAGCACCAGTAACCTGCCCGATCCAGAATTGATGATTAGAACCAGTGGAGAGTATAGAATCAGTAATTTTTTATTATACCAATTGGCGTATGCCGAATTGTATTTTACCAATACACGCTGGCCCGACTTTAGAAAAGAAAACCTTTATGAAGCCATTATCGACTTTCAAATGCGGGAGCGGCGTTTTGGAAAAATTAGCAGGCAAATTAAAGCGAAGGAAATACACAAATAAAAATTTAATATGCTATTGTGATGAATTTAACGGCCGATTTAACAAACACTTTTAATTATTCCCTTTAATTTGCTCCAGTTAATATATGCTGAAACAACTGTCTAATGCTACTTTTTTATGGTACAATAGAACGGCAACCATACCAAAAAACCCTATTCGGATGCAGAAAACGCTTAAGCTTTTGACTCTTGCTTTATTTCTTAGTTCCTTTCACCTGTGTGTATATGCCCAACAAAAAGCCGATACAACCATTACCTCTATAGATGCAGATCTGATTAACATCTTCAATCAAAAAACACCTAAAAAATATAAAATTGAATCCATTAAAGTAACCGGCAACAAATATTTTGATGAAAACCTGCTGATTTCGATCTCCGGATTAAATGTGGGTGATGAAGTGGTGATTCCGGGCGGCGATAATTTTTCAAGAGCCATTAATAAATTATGGAGTCAGAATTACTTCTCGAATGTTGAAATTTATATTACCAAATTAGTAGGTACTAATATTGACATTGAAATAAATGTTACCGAAAGGCCACGCCTCTCAAAATTTTATTTTAAAGGCATTGGGAAAGGAGCTACCGACGATTTAAATTCCAAAACCGGACTAGTGCCGGGAAGGGTAGTTACCGAAAACATGAAACGTACTGCTTCAGAAGCCATTCGTAAATATTTCTTCGATAAAGGCTATCAAAATGCCCATGTAACCATTCAGGAAATAAAAGATTCTACCCGTTCTAATTCAATGGATTTGGTATTTGTGGTAGACAGGGGCGGAAAAATTAAAATCAGCGATATTTATTTTGCCGGCAATACTGTAGATGCCGCCAAACTAAAAAAACAAATGAAGGGAACCAAAGAAAAAGGCCATTTAACCTTATTCCCATCGATTGATTCCAGCGGGTTTATTAAACCACAACCCTATACTTTTCAACAATACATGCGTGATAAAGGCTTTTTAAACTTTACAGATACACGTAAAGTAGTAGCTCCATATATCCGCATAAAACCCTTTGTTTCTGCCAAATATAATGAGAAGAAATATAACGAAGACAAAGAATCGATTATTGATTTTTATAACTCCATTGGTTACCGCGATGCTCAAATTGTAAAAGACCAGGTATTTAAAAATTCAAAAGGAAATTTAGATATTGATATTGCAATAAGTGAAGGCCATAAATATTATTTTGGAAACATTAGCTGGAGGGGAAATACCATTTATTCTGATTCTATTTTAACTGTAATACTCGGCATTAAAAAAGGCGATACGTACAATATGGAAATATTGAACAAGCGCCTGGGTAAAGGTGGCGGTGCTCCCGATGGTAGTGCCGATATCAGCAGCTTGTATTTAGATAATGGTTACCTTTTCTTCAGAGCTGATCCGGTTGAAACTGCAGTATACAATGATACCATCGATTATGAAATCAGGATGGTAGAAGGTCCACAAGCTACTATTAAAAATGTACGGATTTCAGGCAATGATAAAACAAAAGAATATGTTATCCGACGCGAATTACGCACCATTCCGGGTGAGAAATTTAGTAGAACCGATCTAATTCGCTCTCAGCGTGAAATTGCGCAGTTAAATTATTTTAATCAGGAAAAAATTGGCATTAATCCTATTCCTAACCCTGATGATGGAACAGTAGATATTAACTATACATTGGAAGAAAAATCAAGCGATCAGCTGGAGCTGAGTGCCGGCTGGGGTGGTGCTATTGGATTAACCGGAACAGTGGGTGTTTCCTTCAATAACTTCTCCATCAAAAATATATTCAGTAAAAAAGCCTGGGACCCATTACCAATGGGCGATGGACAAAAATTGAGTTTCCGTGTACAAAGTAACGGGCGGGCATTTCGTTCCTATAATTTCTCTTTCACTGAACCCTGGGTAGGGGGTAAAAAAAGAAATGCATTAACTTTTTCTATTTACGATACCAAATTTGCCAATGCCTACGACCCGCTTACCGGTACCTATACTGCAGCAGCAGCAGGTCGTTCATTCCTAAAAACAACCGGTGCTTCGGTATCTTATAGCAAACAGTTAACCTGGCCCGATGATTATTTTTCCCTTTCATTCTCTGTAAACTATACGCGTTATCAATTGGTGAATTATGCCATCAGCCAACAGTTGAAATTGAGGGATGGAACCTTATTTAACAATGGTATTTCCAATAACTTCAACTTTAAAGTTGCATTGCAACGATCTTCTGTTAACCAGCCTTTATTCCCAACTTCGGGTTCTACATTTTTGGCCAGTTTAGCAGTAACACCGCCATACTCAGCATTTAATCCGGGTGTGGTTACACAAAACGATCCGTACAATTTTATTGAATACCACAAATGGCGCTTTAATGGTGAATGGTATGTGCCTTTAAGCAAAGGCACCGGTGAAGATCACAATAAAATGTTTGTATTGAAATTAGCTGCTAAGTTTGGTTTTCTGGGAAGGTATAATCCGCAATTGCAAATTTCGCCGTTCGAGCGTTTTCAGTTGGGTGATGCCGGTTTAAGTAACCAGTATGCTTTAATTGGATATGATATCATTTCGCAAAGAGGTTATCCAGTGTATGAAACTTCTAATCCAAGAATCAACCCTGATCAAACCGGCGCCAGTCAGTACTTCACCATGTTTAATAAGTATACGGCAGAATTAAGATATCCATTAAGTTTAAACCCGAGTAGTACTATTTATGCAGAATCCTTTTTTGAAGCAGCCAATGGATGGTATGATTTAAAAGATTACAACCCTTTCCAATTAAGGCGTTCAGTGGGTGTGGGTATGCGCTTCTTTTTGCCCATGTTCGGATTGCTGGGATTTGATTATGGAATAGGGTTAGATAGGTATACTCCCGGTGCCAGCTTAAAAGATATTTCCAGATTTACCTTTATGTTAGGATTTGAACCGGAATAGGATTGTATTAAATTTGCTTAATTTGTATGGTTAAATACAGCCACTGCAACCAAGCAGGAGGATGTTCATAAATTGAAAAATACAGGTATGAAAAAATTATCATTTTTACTGATTGGCTGTATCCTGCTCAGTCTGGGTGCAGTGCAGGCGCAACGTTATGCCGTAATAGATACCAAGTATATTTTAAACAAAATGCCCGAATATGTTCAGGCAAATAAACAAATTCAACTGATTAGTGAGCAGTGGCAAAAAGAAATAGATGATAAACAGGCTGCACTGGATCAGATGTATAAAAATTATGCCGCTGAACAGGTAATGTTAAGCGATGAACTAAAAAATAAACGCGAAGCAGAATTGTTTAATAAAGAAAAAGAGGTACGTGATTTGCAGAAAAAAAGGTTCGGTTATGATGGAGATGTGTTTAAAGAACGCCAACGATTGATAAAGCCAATTCAAGACAAAGTATACAATGCCATTCAAAAAATTGCTGTTGAAAAAGCTTATGATTTTGTTCTGGATAAAAGTGAAGGAATTACTGTTATATTTGTCGACCCAAAATTAGATAAGAGTGATGATGTACTGCGCGAACTGGGTATAAAACCTTAAAATAACACAAACAAAAAACAATCTATAAAACAAAAAAAATGAAGAAAGCAATAGTATTATTTGCCGCCCTTGGTTTGAGTATGGTAATGGTGGGCACTACAATGGCCCAAAACATTAAAATTGGTATTTTCGATGAACAAAATGTTTTGGCATTAATGCCCGGTATTCAAAAAGTAGATACGCTTTTGAATCAATACATGACCGATTCGCTGAATGTACAAAGAGATTATGCCATTAGCGAGTTTAAAAGAAAAGACAGTATTTACAAAGCAGATTCTGCCCGTATGAATTCCAGTATGAAATCAATTATGCAGAAAGATTTGGCTGATCAGTTTGCCAAACTCCAAAACTGGCAGCAATACCAAAACCAAATGATGCAACAAAAACAACAGCAATTATTGCAGCCATATTATGATATAATTGGAAAGGCTTTTCAGACTGTAATGGCAGAGCAAAAATATAATTATGTATTTAAACCCGATGCACTGTTGTATGCTGAAAAATCGGAGGAATTAACATTACGTGTACTGGCTAAAATGAAAATTCCTTTACCCAAAGAACTGGAAGACCAAATAAAAGCGTTGGGTATTAGTACTTCAGGTGGAACAACACCCTCTAAAGCACCTGTGAAACACTAAAAATATTTTAAACATCAATAAAGAAGTATCCGCAGCATGAAAAGGTCGGATGCTTTCTTATTTTTGAGCTATGCTAACACAGAAGGGTCCAATTGGCGTATTCGACAGTGGTTATGGCGGGTTAACTGTTTTAAAAGAAGTAACTGCTTTATTGCCGCAATATGATTATATCTATTTGGGTGATAATGCCAGAACTCCGTATGGTTCACGCAGTTTTGAAACGGTTTATCATTATACCCTGCAATGTGTAGAATGGTTTTTTGCCCGGGGTTGTTCGTTGGTGATTGTAGCATGTAATACAGCATCTGCTAAGGCATTGCGTACCATTCAGCAAAAAAATCTACCGGTTATTGGGGCTCATAAACGTGTGTTGGGTGTCATCAGGCCTTCAGCCGAAGTTATTGGGTCATTTTCCAAAACTGGGCATATCGGTATAATGGGTACCCAGGGAACGGTATCATCACAATCTTATCCACTCGAAATTAAAAAGTTTTTTCCCGAAGTAAAGATTTGGCAACAGGCCTGTCCTATGTGGGTACCACTGATCGAAAATAACGAACACCTTAATGCCGGCGCCGATTATTTTGTTACTAAATACACGCAACAATTATTGGCGCAAAGTGCAGCTATTGATACGGTTTTACTAGCCTGCACGCATTATCCGCTATTGTTCAATAAAATTAAAGCCGCATTACCGCCACATATTCAGGTAATTGTGCAAGGTGGAATTGTAGCCAAAAGTTTGCAGAACTACTTAATGCGACATCCTGAAATGGATGAAAAATGCACCAAAAATGGCAGTAAATCTTTTTTTACTACGGATGATTCAAAAAATTTTGAGCAACAGGCCGGGTTATTTTATGAACTACCCATTCAGGCCATGCAGGTAGAAATAGGTTAAAACTGCTTTTGTATACCTCTTTTTCAATAATATTTGCATTCCGCTTCATGTTTTTTTGCATTTGAATGAGCAGAAATAGGCTGAGTTAAAAAAAATTAGGGCAAAAGTTCAAATTTTCAGTCTGTGCCCTTACCTTTGCCATCCTTTCACAAAAGAGTGGTATGGTGGCCACTGTTGAAGTTGAAAAATTATTATTGGGTTAGAAAAATAAAATTATTATGAAACGTACATTCCAACCACATAAGCGTCGCCGTAAATCGGTTCACGGTTTTCGCAAACGTATGCAAACTGCTAATGGAAGAAAGGTATTAGCCAGTCGCAGAAGGAAGGGTCGCAAAAAATTAACCGTATCCAGCGAGAAAGGATTAAAATAGTCAATTTCAATTCTATTCATATCTTTAAAAGCCTCACCTTCGGGATGAGGCTTTTTTCATGTATAATTTTTTAAATATGTCTGGCCTTTTTTCATATTCCAAACACGAAAAATTAAAAAGCCGCAAGCAAATTGAGGTTTTGTTTGTGAAAGGTATGCAACTGTACAGTTATCCTTTTAAAATTTTATATCAAATAGCACCACGAACGGGTGATGATGCGGTGTTAAAAGCAGGGGTAACGGTTAGCAGCCGACATTTCAAAAAGGCGGTACAACGCAATCGGATTAAAAGATTAATGCGTGAAGCATACCGGTTAAATAAAGTTAAACTGCAGCAATTATTGACTGAAAAGCCACACCAACTGTATTTGTTTATTATTTATGTTGGAAAGGAAATGCCCAATCAGCAAAAACTACATTCGGCATCACATAAATTACTGGTTCAATTGTACCAGATTTTGCATGAAATGGATACTAAAAATACTTAGTTGGCCTTTGATTGGGTTGATAAAATTTTATCAATACGTCATATCGCCCAATATTGGCCCTAAATGCCGGTATACGCCCACCTGCTCACAATATGCCATTGAGGCATTAAAAAAATATGGCATTTTTAAAGGTGGTTGGCTTTCTATTAAACGTATCAGTTCATGCCATCCCTGGGGTGGCCATGGCCATGATCCAGTACCTTAAATTTATTTTACCGTTGGTGGTGCCGTTAAGGCTTTTAATTTTGCAAGCTTTTCCCTTATTTCATTTGATGTGTAAAAACGGTATACTTCCGGTTCTTTATCGCCTACTTTTTCAATCGAGGTCATTCTGTGAAAAGGGGGCACTACAAAAGCATCCATATTCGCTGTAATTTTTACAATATTACTTGGCGTAACAAAAAAATTGCGATTGGTTGCACTTACATTTTTACCTTCAATCAGTTGGCTCAATGAGTCAATTCCTCTTTCAATGGTTTCCTGTTTAATGGTATCTACTTTAGTTTTAGGTGCACTATAATTTTGATAAGCCCCTGCAATGGTATCCTTTCTTGCATTCAAAATATAATAGCCATTATCATTTACCGAAATGGCAGAGCTTTTACCGTCTTCATCCTTAAGAGTAAGCGTTAATGGTCCTGCAACATTAAAGTCAACTGTTTTGTCATTTGAGCCGGCTCCCCCACTAAGGGTAATGGTTTTGGCATCCATATTAACATCTATATTACCGGTAGCTACAATCATTATTTTTTTAGTGTTATTAGTAGAACAAGCTGCCAAAAAAATACCCATTATAGTTATTAATCCAATGTTACGAAGCATACATATATGTTTTAAATTGAAAAATAAAGGCGTTGCTGCAATTTAGGTTAGTTATTATTTTCAGCATAAATTTTTTCAATATCTGCTGCATATTTTTCCATAATAATTTTTCTGCGCAGGCTCATTTTTGGTGTCATTTCACCGGTTTCAATGCTCCATTCAACAGGCAATAATCTAAATTTTTTTATTTGTTCCACGTGGTTGAATAACTGGTTGTATTTATCAATTATTTTATTGTAATGTTCCAATACTTTGGGGTTTTCAATAGCCTGTTGATTTGTTGTAAAAGGTATATTATTTTCTTTCATCCATGATTGTAATGTACTGAAACTGGGAACAATAAGTGCTCCAACAAATTTTCTTTCGGGGCCTACCACCAATACCTGTTCAATGAAAGCATTTTCTTTTAATTTATTTTCAATGGGTTGCGGTGCTACATATTTGCCTCCACTGGTTTTAAACAATTCTTTTTTGCGGTCGGTAATTTTTAAAAAAGTTCCATCTTCCCATACACCAATATCTCCGGTATGTAGCCATCCATCAATTACAGCTTCGGCAGTTAAATCGGGGCGTTTATAATAACCAACCATTACACAAGGGCCGGTTACTAAAATTTCACCATCATCTGCCAGTTTCACTTCAATACCATTAATGGGTGGGCCTACTGTGCCAAATTTCATTCCACCTGCAGCTTTCCTGTTTACACAAATTACCGGACTGTTTTCGGTAGGTCCATAGCCCTCATACACGGGAATTTTGGCAGCATTAAAAATGCGTAATAATTTAACCTGACAGGCGGCACCACCTGTTACAATATATTGCACATTGCCTCCCAAAGCAGCACGCCACTTATTAAAAATAAGACGATTGGCTATTGCCAGTTGTGTATTGTACCAAAATCCTTTATTGATTCTATTATCGTATTGTGTACCCAATGATACAGCCCAAAAAAACAACCAACGTTTTATACCGGTTAACTGGTTACCGGTATGCATAATTTTTTCAAAAACTTTCTCTAACAAACGGGGTACCGTTGTAAAACCATCGGGTTGTACTTCTTTTAAATTATCGCCAATAGTTTCTAAACTTTCGGCGTAATAAATAGATATACCACTATACAGGTAAATATAAGTAACCGTTTTTTCAAATATGTGATTGAGTGGTAAAAAGCTTAATACTTTTGTGTGTGGTGCATCTTCAAAAGGGAAACTTTCTTTACTAAACATTACATTGCTGTAAATATTGGTATGGCTCAGCATTACACCCTTTGGGGTACCTGTAGTTCCGGAAGTATAAATGATGGTAGCCAAGTGTGTAGCCGGTATTTGTGCCCGAATTGTTTGTACCCTTTGCAGGGCTGCATCATCTTTTATCAATAACTCACTCCAATGTCTGGCACCTTCTATTTTGTTAAAAGTGAAAATATTTTTTAATGTAGGAACATTGGGTTGAATAAATTTTATTTTTTCCAATAAATCAACACTACTGATGAAAAGGGTAGTCACTTTTGAATCGTTTAAAATAAATTCAATTTCTAACGGATTGGTTGTGGGATAAAGCGGTACCAAAATGGCTCCTGTTTGCTGAACAGCCAAATCGGTAATAATCCACTCAGGGCGGTTATTACTAATAATGGCTACTTTATCGCTGCCTTCGGGCGTAAAATCATTTCCACTTAAACCGAGTGATAAAAGACCGGCACTTAATTGCAAGGCGGTTTGCTGCACATCCTGCGTACTGTAGCTGTGCCATTGCCCATTTTCTTTTGCTGCCAGCATGGTTTCTTTTGGAAAATGTTGCAATTGATGGTCTGTTACTTCAAATAATCTTTTGGGTGTTATCATATTGGCAATCGTTATAAACTAAAATATTGCGGTAACGGTGTTTTTAATATTGAACACGATACAAATTAAGTAAACATCGTTAATTAAAAAAACAGGAATGATAGGGGGTGAATAAGAAAATCTATTTTCTTAAATCAATGCTGGCATTTTAATATTAAGTAAGTGTATTATTGATGATAATACTGGCCTAAAGGAATTTTAAAAATACGACTGGCCTGATATTGTTTAAAAGCATCGGCCTGTGCAGTATGTGTTTGCACCCAATTTTGATAATTAACAGGACTGGCAGCAGCACCAAATATCCATTGGTTATAGGCCTCAAACATACCATCTCTTAAAAAGTATTGCCACTGATCAAAAAGGCGGGAGGGAAATTGCTGGTTTAGGCCGCTATTATACCAATCCAAAATAAAACGGGTTCTTACAGCCATTAAATTATCGGGTGTTACACCCGTGGCAATTTGATAAATACTATTTTTTAACACCTGAAAAAAGGCCAATGCAAAAGGTGTTTTTTTATAACCGCTGCCCCATTGTTCGGGTTTGTATTGGGTATATAGTTTTTTATAAGCATCTAAAATGGTGCTTTTCATGCTGGCAGTGCGGGTAGTGTAACTTTCCAAATTAATGAATATTTCGCCATAGTACATTACCCACAACAGGTTATCATTGTTTTGTGCATAATACATGGCTGCATTGAAATAGTTGCTGCTGTAATTTGGGTCTGCCTCAATGCCTTTTTCCCAATATTGAATGGCTTTGTCTAATGTTTTATTCATGGCCAACATTTCGCCATATTCATTGTATAATACACCACTATTGGGGAATTTTTTTAAACCTTTTTCATATAAATCGCCAGCCTCTTTGTATTCTGCAATGGCTTTATAGCACATGCCCAATATTTGATAGGCTTGTTCATCGGCGCCAGGTTGGGCAATAATTTTTTTGCTGACATTAATGGCGCTGGTATAATCTCTGTTCAAAAAATTAGCGAAGGCCAAATCTTTTTGTATGTCTAAGTTGTTCGGATCTTGCTGTAATGCATTGTTCAGCACCATTACTGCATTATCGTAATCGCCCTGTTGCATTAATTGTTTGCCATCTTTATACAACTGGGCAGCATCCTGGGTTTGCGCCTTTGCCATTATTACCAATAAACCAAAAAAACATAGAAAAACAACATGTTTCATAAAAATACATTTCAGGCTTTGGCGAAAATACACTTATTCATAAATTAAATGTGTTAATAAACCATCGCGTAATTTAGGTTCAAACCAGGTGCTTTTAGGAGGCATTACATTATTGGTATCTGCAATGGTGAATAATTGTTCCATGCTAACAGGAAATAAACTGAACGCCACTTTCATTTCACCGCTGTTTACGCGGCTTTCCAATGCTGCCATACCTCTAATGCCACCCACAAAATCAATTCTTTTATCTGTGCGCTGGTCTACAATATTAAATATGGGTTCTAAAATATTTTTTTGCAAAATGCTAATATCTAAAATACCAATGGGGTCAGTATTGAAGCTGCCGGGTTTAGCGGTTAATTGATACCAGTTGCCATTAAGGTACATACCCATTTCGTGCGAAGCAGCAGGTTTCAATGCTTTTTCTCCGACGAGATGAACTGTAAATTTTTTTGATAATGCTGCTAATAAACTTTCCTGTGTATGCCCATTTAAGTCTGATATTACCCTGTTATAATCCATTATCGATAACTGATTAGCCGGGAATAAAGTGGTTAGAAAATAATTGGCGGCTTCAGGTATTTTACCATTGAACGATTGCCTTACTTTGGCAGCAGAAGCAGCCCGGTGGTGGCCATCGGCAATATAAGTTACCGGCACATGTTTTGCGAACAGGTTAGTAATGGTTTCAATAGCATCACCATCGTTAATTACCCAAATGCTGTGTTGCACGGCATCATCGGCCACAAAATCGTACCCGGGTGTTTTAGCGGTGGTCCATTGTGTAATAAAAGCATCAATGGCATCAACATTTCGGTAAGCAAGAAATACATTGCCTGTTTGGGCACCTGTAACGGTTATGTGATTAATACGGTCCTGTTCTTTATCGGGCCGCGTAAATTCATGTTTTTTGATGATGTTGTTATCATAATCATCTACTGCACTGGTACAAACCAAGCCGGTTTGGCTTTTGCCATCCATAATTAAACGATAAATATAATAACAGGGTTTTGATTCATAAAACAGTATTTCTCTTTTCAAAAATGCATCTAAATTTTGTTTGGCTTGCAGATATACTTCTGGTGCATGAACATCTATTTGTTCGGGCAAATCAATTTCACTTTTAGTAATGTGCAGAAAGGAAGCGGGATTGCCTTGTGCTTCAATTTTTGCTTCGGCACTGCTTAATACATCGTAAGGTTTACTGGCCACTTGTTTTGCAAACTGTGGTTGTGGTCTTAAAGCTTTAAAAGGTTGAATAATCGCCATGCTATCGTACTTGTTTAAATGATTTAAAATAATTTAACCGTGTTTTTGTGCAAAATCCTTCGCCAGTTGGCAAAATGCCTGAACACTTTCTAACGGTAAGGCATTATACATGCTTACCCTTAAGCCACCTACAGTTCTGTATCCTTTTACACCAATTATTCCATTTTCGGTGCAGGTTTTTAAAAAAGGCTGCAATAATGCTTCCTCTTTCATAAAAAATACTGCATTCATTAAGCTTCTGTCTTCTTTTGCAATGGCCGTTGTAAAAATGGGTAAACTGTCAATCGTTTGGTATAACAGGTCAGCTTTTTGGCGGCTTCTTGTTTTCATAGCAGCCAATCCACCTTCTGCAACAATCCATCTAAGGGTTAATAATGCTACATAAATAGCAAAAACCGGCGGAGTATTCATGAGCGATTTTGCTTCAATGTGTTTTTGATAGTGCATAATGGGAGGCACCGGCTTTTGTACCGAAGCTGCCCATTCTTTTTTGATGACCACCAATGTTACCCCTGCGGCACCCATGTTTTTTTGTGCACCCGCATAAATGAATGAAAATTGATTAAAGGGCATGGGTCGGCTAAAAATATCGCTGCTCATATCGGCTACTAATGGCAAATTTGTGGGTGGTATTTGATGCCACTGTGTTCCTTCAACCGTATTGTTGGTGGTAATATGCAGGTAATTGGCTTTTTCAGGCAGCGATAAATTTTTAGGAATATACGTATGATTTTTATCTTTAGAAGAAGCTGCAATATGAACATTCCCAAAATAACCCGCCTCCTGTATAGCCTTACTGCCCCAAATGCCGTTATCGCAATAAGCGGCAGTTTCGCCGGGCGATAAAAAATTCATGGGAATTTGCATGAATTGCGTGGTGGCTCCGCCGTGTAAAAACAAAACTTCATAATCATCATTCAACTGCATCAGTTGTTTTACCAACATTTTTGCTTCTTCTAATACTGCTACAAACCAATCGGTACGATGCCCAATTTCAAGGATAGATAAGCCAATGCCATTAAAATCGTGTAAGGCCGCAGCAGCCTGTTCTATTACCGTAGCCGGCAAAATAGAGGGGCCGGAATTAAAATTATGTTTTTTCATGGTTGCTAAAAAAAGTGCTGCAATTTAATCAAATAGCAGCAAAGCAGGCCGTTAATAAATATGCATTAAAAGAGTATTGGGTTTAATCGTGTTCGGTAATGCCGCCGCTAATGATAAATTTCATGGCATCTGCAGCATTTAAATTGCGAA
Organism: Hydrotalea sp. GW822-HT8A01; assembly: GCF_058798575.1. Taxonomy (NCBI): domain Bacteria; kingdom Pseudomonadati; phylum Bacteroidota; class Chitinophagia; order Chitinophagales; family Chitinophagaceae; genus Hydrotalea; species Hydrotalea sp. GW822-HT8A01. The sequence goes on along the minus strand of NZ_CM179506.1, from coordinate 826,917 downwards.
TAATACGTACCCGATCTTTTGGAACAATATAGGTTATGCCGCTAATGGCGTAAGAATGTGGCACATATACTACAATATGGTCGGGCAGGTTTAAGCCGGCAGCATCTTTATTGGTAATAAACCCCATTCTCCAAACATCAGTAGCATCTACATTCACCATTACCGGCTTATCAAATTTCTTTTTGTTGCCCGAAAATGCTTCAAAAAAATCTTTTACCGATGAATAAATAAATTTTACACCAGGGGTATGTTCCAAAATAGAATCAAAAGCTTCTACAATTTTAGAGAAAATAAATGAGGAAGAAATACGACCCACTAATAAAACCAAAGTGAGCACTACTATAAAACCAACACCGGGTATACGTTTCAGACTGCCATCGGAATCTACCTTTATTAAACTCGGAAAAATGGCGTGAATAATATTGGGAAGAATGCCATCAATAAAATTAAACAAACTAATAACCAGCCAAATGGTAATACCAATGGGGGCAAGTACGGCAAGCCCTTGTAAGAAATATTTAAAAATATTTCGGAGAAAGAGTTGAAATATCAAGGAAAATCGTTCCTTTTTCATACCACAAGTTTACAATAAATATGCATATAAAAATGCAGGATGCCATTTTACTTTTTTTATTGCCAAAAACGGATAATAACAATGCATCAATTTAGTAAATTCAAATAATTGATGGAAGCGGCATGTCCCTTTTTAGCCGTATCAATTGTTATAAATAGATACACTGCAACTATTCATCATTCATTAAAATTAAAAAGCCATGGAAGAGTTTTTACTAATTTTCAGACACGAAAACGCTACAGGAAAAGTTTCTCCCGAACAAATGCAAATTTGGATGCAGTAACAAATGGAATGGGTAAACAGTATTGCTGCCCAAAACAAGTTTATGAGTGGTACCGGTTTATTGTTTGAAGACGCAAAAGTAGTACACCATAACAAAATGGTTACCAACGGGCCATTAGGAGATATTAAAGAAATCCTTGGCGGATTTATTCTCATCAGGGCCGAATCGGCTGAAGAAGCAGCCCAATTTGCAAAAGGTGCGCCGGTATTACAGGGAGAAGGCAATACGGTTGAAGTAAGAGAAATCATGTGGCATTAAACAATGGATATTTACAAACAACCATTATTATTATCTGTTGCTTAGCTATTTGTATCATGCGCATCATACAAATATAAAAAAATTGTTTAATGCTGGCATATTCACTTTGCCGGTCAGTCATTGAAAAAAATTGTATTCAACAAAAAATGGCCTGTTTACATGTTTAAAATTTATTTTACCCAACAACCTTTACAAACTTATTCTCAATTCAAAAAACTGATAACCGAACGTTTATTTGTTCATTCATCCTTCCCCTATACCATTCATGTAAAAATAATATTAAAAAACAGCATAGAAACTTTGGCTACGTTAAAAGTTTCCATAGTTTTGCGCCCGTTATGGAAAATGAAATGCGAATTATTACAAAAGCCCATGAGCTATTTATGCGCTACGGCGTACGTAGTATAAGTATGGACGAAATTGCCTCGCAGTTAGGCATGAGTAAAAAAACCTTATACCAATATTTTACTGATAAGGATAATTTGGTAGAACAGGTAATACAAGATGAAATTAAAAGAAATGCAGAGCGCTGCACTTTTCAATGTCAACAAAGCGAAAATGCTATACACGAGGTTTTCTTGGCTATTGAAATGGTAGAAGACATGCTGAAAAACATGAATCCGCTATTGTTGTATGAATTGGAAAAATATCATCCCAAAGCTTTTCGACAATTTTACGAGCATAAAAACAAGTTTTTATATCAGGAGATTACTCGCAATTTGAAACGAGGTATTGAGGAAGAGTTGTATCGTTCTGATATAAAAATTGATATTATGGCTGCTTACCGAATCGAGTCAATTTTCTTAATATTTAATCCTGCATTCAATCAATCTATTGGTAAATACAGTTTGGCAGAATTGGCTGAAGCCATTACGCAGCATTTTTTATATGGAATTGCAACCACAAAAGGCCAAAAGATAATTACGAAGTATCTCCAAAAGGAATTTAATCGCATATAAACTAAAATATCTAAAACGTAAACTAATAAATGAAGGGTATGAAACAAAAATTAATGATACTGCTATTTGTTACCATTGGCAGTAGTATTGTGTTAAGGGCCCAAACCGGTGAGGGAACACATGCATTTTCATTGCAACAATGTATTGAATATGCACATAAAAACAATGCTCAAATTAAAAATGCGTTATTAAATGTTCAAATGCAGCAGCAAGTAAACCGTGGGGTAACGTCAGCCGCATTGCCGCAATTAAATGGTGGTATTAGTACCAATTATTATCCAAATGTTGCTGTGCAAAGTTTCCCCAACTTTATTGCTGCAGCTACTTATGGTGTATTAGTACAGGAAGGAGTAAAAAATGGAGCTGGAAATCCAATCGTTGCTCCATCAGATTTTGGGTATGTGCAGGCACAATTCGGTACGCCCTATAATGCTACTGCAAGTGTAGCCCTTTCACAAATTTTGTTTGATGGTCAGGTGTTTGTTGGTTTACAAGCACGTGCTACATCCATGCAATATCAACAAAAAAATGTTGAAGTAACCGAAGAAAATATTAAGGCTAATATTTATAAAGTATACTATCAGTTAGTAGTAAGTAAAACACAGGTAGCATTGCTGGATGCTAATATTGAACGCTTTCAAAAGTTGTTACATGATACTCAAGAAATGTATAAAAATGGATTTGCAGAAAAATTAGATGTAGATAAAACTTCTGTTCAATTAGCCAACCTGCAAACAGAAAAACAAAAAACATTAAACAGTATTGCTGTTGGTTATTTGGGTCTTAAAATTTTGCTTGGCATGCCCATTAAAGATTCATTACTTCTTACCGATAACATTAATGAAGATGCGATAAAAGATAATATTTTAAATGATACAGCTTATCAATACATGAATCGGAAAGATTTTCAATATCTACAATTGGTAAAAAAATTAAATCAATACAATGTAAAGCGTTATCAAATGAGTTATTTGCCAACTGTAACCTTATCGGGTTCATTTGCGAAACAGGCTTTTCGTAGCCAGTTTAACTTTTTTGATAAAAAGGGTGACTGGTTTACCGCTTCTGCAATTGGTTTAAATATTAGTGTGCCCTTGTTTGATGGTTTTGCAAAGGATGCGAATATTAAGCAATCACGTTTAGCTGTGAAACAAACCGATAATTCTTTAGATGCCTTGAAACTTTCTATTGATAACGATGTAAAAACTGCTCAACTAAACTTTGCAACTGCTTTAGAAACACTCGATTTTCAAAAGAAAAATATGCAGTTAGCTGAAACCGTGTACAACCAAACAAAAAAGAAATACGAGGTTGGAACAGGAAGTAACACAGAAATAACTTCTGCAGAAACAGACCTAAAAACAGCCCAAACCAATTATGTTAATGCATTGTACGATGCTGTAATTGCCAGGGTTGATTATTTAAAAGCAACCGGAAAATTATAATTCATTCAAAAAAATAAATTTATTATATGCAAAAAATATTTCAATACACTATAATTGCTACAACTGCTATTACAATGGCTGCCTGTTCGGCAAAGTCATCTTCTTCTGAAGTGCAAAATGAAAAGCAGCAATTGGCAGATTTAAAAAAACAACAGCAAAAAATAAATCAACAAATTAGCGATTTAGAAAAAAAGCTAGCACAGCAAGACACCAGTTTTGCCAATACTGAAAAAGCGAAGTTGGTTGTTTTATCAACTGTTGCGCCACAAACATTTATCCATTATATCAATTTACAAGGACGCGTTGATGCTGTTAATATTGCTTATGTAGCTCCCAAGGGTGCGGGTGGTGTTGTAAAAGCTTTATATGTGAAGAAAGGTGATAAAATTCATAAAGGGCAGTTACTATTGCAATTAGATGACGCCATAGCTAAACAAAGTTTAAATGCAGCACAACAGAATATGGCTACTGTTCAAACGCAACTTGATTTTGCCAAAACCTTGTATCAAAAACAAAAGAACCTATGGGATCAAAATATTGGTACGGAAGTACAACTAATTACTGCAAAAAACAATGTGGCAAATTTAGAAAGTCAATTGGCTACTTTGCAAAAACAATTAGATATTACCAAGCAACAATTAGAGTATACTAAGGTTTATGCGGATATTGATGGAGTTGCTGACGATGTAAATGTTCGTATTGGTGAATTGTTTACGGGCTTCTCCGGAACATCTCCACAAATTAAAATTGTTAATACTAGTAATTTAAAAGTTACTACACAAGTACCGGAAAATTATTTGGGTAAAGTAATGGTAGGTTCGCCTGTTAAAATAACCTTGCCTGATATTAATAAAACAATTGATGCCAATATTAGCGTTATTGGAAATTTAATTGATGCTAATAATAGGAGCTTTTTTGCTGAAGCTAAACTGCCTTCCGGAAAGGAATATTATCCTAATCAAGTAGCTGTTGTAGCCATTCAAGATTACAAAGCTAACAATGCAATCATCGCTCCCATTAATACTATACAGAATGATGAAAATGGGAAATATGTTTTGGTAGCTGTAAAAGAGGGTGGGCGTTTGGTAGCCAAAAAACGTCCTGTAAAAATTGGTATGATGAATAGTTATAATGTAGAAGTTTTAAGCGGTTTGCAACCCGGTGATCAAATCATTACTGATGGCTATCAAAGCTTATATGATGGTCAATTGGTTACTACACAATTGTAGTACCGTTATTTTTTATAGTTAACCTTATACATGCAGCTTTAAAATAAGTTTATGAGTTTATTAGAAGATATAAACAGCAAGTTCAAAGAGTTTGCACCAACTACATGGAGTATTAAAAACAAAACGGCCATGTATTTAATCATGCTCTTTGTAAGCATTGGTGGAATTTTTCAATTTGTTACATTGCCTAAAGAGCAATTTCCGGATATTGTTATTCCCACTATTTATGTACAAACTATTTATGTAGGTAACTCGCCTAAAGACATTGAAAACTTAGTTACCAGGCCAATTGAAAAACAAATTAAAGGTATTACTGGTGCAAAAATTAAAAAGTTTACTAGTACTTCACAACAAGATTATTCAGCTATTACTGTTGAATTTGAAACAGATGTGAAGACTGAAGTGGCCTTACAAAAGGTAAAAGATGCAGTTGATAAAGCCAAGCAAGATTTGCCTACTGACTTAACACAAGAGCCAACAGTATTAGAAGTTAGTTTTAGTGATCAACCCATAATGTATGTAAACATTAGTGGCGATTATGATTTGCAACAACTAAAAAAATATGCAGATGATGTAAAAGATGAATTGGAAAACATTCCGCAAATTAATCGGGTAGATGAAGTGGGTGCACCCGATCGTGAATTTCAAATTAATGTTGATAATTTTAGAATGGAGGCAGCCGGTATTACGTTTGATGATATTACGAATGCTGTACAGCGTGAAAACCTTGATATTTCCGGTGGTTTATTAGATGTAGGAAATATGAAGCGCAACCTGCAAATTAAAGGTCAGTTAAAAACTGCTGCAGACATATCTAAAATAATTTTGCGCAACCAAATGGGCGCCCCTGTTTACTTAAAAGATATTGCGCACATTAAAGATACTACGAAAGAAAGCGAAAGCTTTGCCCGATTGGATGGTAAAAATGTAATTACCTTAAACATAATTAAGCGTTCAGGTGAAAACCTAATTGAAACAAGTGATGCTGTGAAAGCAGTGGTTGAAAAAATGAAAGCATCATCACTTCCAAAAGATTTAAAGGCTGTTATCACCGGCGATCAAAGTATTAAAACAAGAAGTTCATTCAATGATTTAGTGAACTCTATCGTAATTGGCTTTGTGCTAGTTTTAATTGTGCTCATGTTCTTCATGGGCGTCGTAAATGCATTCTTCGTTGCCTTATCTGTTCCGCTAAGTATGTTTGTGGCATTTGTATTTTTACCCGGAGCAGACTTAATTGTAGGTTCACACGTTACCTTAAACTTTATAGTGTTGTTTGCATTGCTGTTTGGTTTAGGAATTATTGTGGATGATGCAATTGTAGTAATTGAAAATACGCATCGAATTTTTTCTCAAGGTAAAGGGAAAATACCTATACAAATATCAGCCAGAATGGCTGCAGGTGAAGTGTTTGTGCCTGTATTGGCCGGTACGCTTACTACATTAGCTCCCTTCTTTCCTTTATTATTTTGGCCGGGTATTATTGGTAAGTTCATGATTTATCTGCCAACCATGCTCATTTTTACTTTAGCAGCATCATTAGTGGTAGCATTTATTATGAACCCTGTTTTTGCGGTTGATTTTATGAATCATCCTGAAGGGGAAGAGAAGCCTGCCAAAAAAGAACTATTCAAAAAAGCTTCTTTTTGGGTTGCTATTATCATTGGTATTTTGTTAGATGTAATTGGATTAACTTTCTTTGGCAACCTGCTACTGTTCTTCATGATTCTGGTAGTATTTAATCGGTTTGTGTTAGATGATGCTATTCATTATTTCCAAAATCATGGCCTTCCATGGATAATGAATCACTATGAAAACCTGTTGCGGTGGGCATTATACGGATGGCGTCCGGTAAAATTATTGTTAGCAACTATTGCCTTGTTTTTTGTTGCACTTATTGGCTTTGTTGTTGCTATTAGTACAAACCACGTAGGTATAACTTTCTTCCCGAAAGGCGATCCCAACCAAATTTATGTTTATTTGAAGTTACCGGTTGGTACCAACGTGTTGTATACAGATTCTATTACACGTGTGTTGGAAGGTCGTGTAAATAAAGTTTTGGGTATTGATGAAGCCAAAGGCAAAACCAATCCTATTGTAGAAAGCGTAATTAGTAACGTTGCTGTTGGTGCTGCAGATCCCATGAGTGGTGATAGAAGTACACGTAGTGAATTAGGTAGAATACAGGTTTCATTTGTAGAGTATGAAAAGCGTCATGGCATTTCTACGGCGCCATATTTAGATGAAATTAGAGCCGTAATGAAGGGTATACCCGGTGCAGAAATTACTGTTGATCAGGAAAGCTCCGGGCCACCAACCGATCCCCCAATTAATATTGAAATTGCCAGCGAGAATTTTGATAATTTAATTGGTACTGCTACATCGTTGAAAAATTATTTAGATTCTATACAAGTGCCCGGAGTTGAAGAATTAAAGATGGACGTTGATTTAAAAAATCCGGAACTTACTTTAACCATTAATCGCGATAGGGCTTTAACGGAAGGCATTTCTACTGCACAAATAGGTCAACAAATTAGAACTTCTTTATTTGGTCGCGAAGTTTCAAAAATTAAAGAAGGAAAAGATGAATATAAAATTCAATTACGCAGTCAGGATTATCAGCGTCAAAATTTAAACGACTTGTTGAATATGCGTATTTCTTTCCGCGATATAGCTTCCGGTGGTGCAATTAAAAATATACCCATTAGTGCATTAGTAAAAGTTGAGCCAACAAACACCTTGGGAAGTGTAAAAAGAAAAGACCAAAAACGCTTAATTACACTGCGTTCAAATGTATTAACCAACCAGGGTTATGATGCAACAGGCGTAAATCAGGTACTGAAGAAATATATTGATCAGTTTAAGCCAAAAGTACCTGCAGGTGTTACTATTAAACAAACCGGTGAGGGTGAACAACAAGCTGAAACTGGTGCGTTTTTAGGTAAAGCCTTACTAATAGCATTGGGTTTAATTTTAATTATTTTAGTACTGCAATTCAATAGCGTTAGTAAGCCTATTATTATCTTAACAGAAATTATTTTCAGTGTAATTGGCGTGTTGTTGGGTTTTGCTATTTCCGGTTTGCAAGTATCGGTGGTAATGACCGGCTTAGGTATTGTTGGTCTTGCAGGTATTGTAGTTAAAAATGGAATTTTAGTAATTGAGTTTGCCGATGAACTACGTGGGCGTGGAATGAAAACTCGTGAAGCTGTAATTGCTGCAGGTAAAACACGTATTATTCCGGTATTATTAACTGCTTTAGCTGCTATATTAGCATTTATACCTATTGCAGTTGGTTTTAATATTAATTTCATAACGCTTTTCTCAGAATTAAATCCGCACATTTATTTTGGCGGTGATAATGTGGTGTTCTGGAAGCCTTTGTCATGGACCATTATTTTTGGTTTGGCTTTTGCCTTCTTCATGACATTGATTATTGTACCTTCTATGTACTTGATAGCAGAGCGTTTACGCAAACCTATGCGCCGCATGTTTGGTGGTAAATGGATTAGCTTTTTGGCTATACCGCCATTTACAATCATCTTCCTGCTATTAATCATAATAACACTAATTAATCACAGAAGGCATGTTCAAAAAAGGAAACGCATGCAATTGCAAAATGTTAATGATGCATTTATAGGAAGTTGGTTCTAAACTTCCATCAAAAAACAAAAACCGCTATGATTTTGTAGCGGTTTTTTATTTTTCCTATTTTGAAATAATTAGCTTTTGTATTTTCACTAAAAAAATAAGTATGCTGCAAAACCATGAAATTGATTACCGAATTATAGGCGAAGAAATGCAATATGTTGAAATTGAGTTAGATCCCAATGAAACCGCTGTTGCTGAGCCGGGTGCATTTATGATGATGGACGATGGCATTAGTATGCAAACTATTTTCGGTGATGGTAGTAATCAAAACAATGGATTATTAGGGAAACTGTTTTCAGCCGGAAAACGCATGTTGGTAGGGGAAAATTTGTTTATGACAGCTTTTACCAATACAGGAGTGGGTAAAAAGCATGTAAGCTTTGCGGCGCCTTATCCCGGTAAAATTATTCCATTAGATTTATATAGGCTTGGTTACAAAGTAATTTGCCAAAAGGATGCTTTTTTATGTGCTGCAAAAGGGGTTAGCATTGGTATTGAATTTCAACGCAAATTAGGTACAGGGTTATTTGGTGGTGAAGGTTTTATTATGGAAAAATTAGAAGGTGACGGAATGGCGTTTGTGCATGCTTGTGGCCATGTAGAACAAAAAGAATTGCAACCGGGTGAATTACTTAAAATTGACACGGGTTGTATAGTAGGTTTTACCGCTTCGGTGCAATATGATATTCAGTTTATTGGCGGTATAAAAAATACCATTTTTGGTGGTGAAGGTGTGTTTTTTGCAACTTTACGTGGGCCCGGAACAGTTTGGATTCAAACCCTGCCTATTAGTCGTTTGGCAAGCCGCATCTTGCAATATGCTACTTTTAAAAAGCGTGAAGAAGGAAGTGTGTTGGGCGGATTAGGTAATTTATTAGATGGTGATGGATGGTAAAATTAAAATAATATGGAGCAGGCAATTCAAGAACAATTAGTGCAAACATGTTTGCATTATTGGCATGAAAATTTACATAAAATAACATATTGCTTGTCGCTACTATCCGAAGAACAAGTTTGGCAGCAATCCAACCCCGTTACCAATAGTATTGGTAATTTAATAGTGCATCTTTGTGGCAACATTAGTCAGTACATATTGGCTACTTTGGGTGGGCAGGTATATCAAAGAAATAGAGATGCTGAATTTCAGCAACAACAACATGTACCTAAAGCAATCTTGTTACATCAATTAAACAATGTGTTACTGGAAGCAGAAAAAATTACTAAATCCTGTATTACTGATAAATGGCTTCAGCATTATGCGGTGCAAATTTACCATATGAGCGGGGTTGCCATCCTTATTCATGTTACAGAGCATTTATCATACCATACCGGGCAAATAGCTTTTATTACAAAGCAAATAACCAGTACCGATTTGGGTTTTTATGATGCATTAAAATAATTGTTTATGCAATATCTCGCTATGGCAAACACCTTATCATATGTTGAAATAATTGTTGCCGGAATTAATTAACTAAGCAGTAAATTCGTAACAGCAAAGTTGCTATGCATTATGGATAAACTTACCCAAAAAATTGCAGGATCAGGTTATTTTTCTAACGATAGTTTGCAGGCTTTTTTACAACATTGGCAACAGTGGAAATTACCGAAAGATTACATGCTGCTCAAAGAGGGTATTGTTTCCGATTATATTTATTTCGTATCATCCGGCCTGGCCCGTATTTATTATTTTAAACATGGGAAAGAAATTACCGAATGGCTGGCCATGGATGGTACTTTTTTTCTTTCTATTACCAGTTTTTTTAAACGTACACCCAGCAAACTGAATATCCATACCATTGAGCCATCTGTTATCATGGGTATACATCATGATGATTTGATGCGTTTGTGCGATGAATACCATGATGTGGAACGCTGGCTGCGTAAATTGTTAACCCGCTCATTGATTTCTTCTCAGCAAAGAATGGATGCCATACAATTTGAAACCGCCTTACATCGTTACCGGCGTTTGGCCGATGAGCATCCTACTATTTTGCAGCGGGTACCATTATCTTATATCGCTTCATTCTTAGGTATTACGCAGGAAACACTGAGCCGTATTAGGGCGCATCGTTAGTTTTTTGATAATTATCAATGAAAGGTGTTCACATTGGTATGAACTTTATGTTTCATTAATATATAATCATGAAACTTTCTACACTATTGCCTGCCCTTGCTATACTATGCAGCACACCCACGCTATATGCCCAATCGGGTAAAGCCAATGATTTAATAGCACGGATGACCTTGGAACAAAAAGTTGAATTAGTAGTAGGAATGGGTATGCGATTGCCCGGCCCAACTGCTGCATCAGATAAAAAAACCGATACCGGAAAACATGAAATTGCCGGATTTCAATTACCACCATCGCTACCAAAAGATGCTTCCATTCCCGAAAAAGTTCCGGGTGCTGCGGGCAGAACACATGCCATTGAAAGTCTTGAGTTGCCTTCATTAACCCTGTCGGATGGTCCGGCCGGCGTACGCATCAATCCATTCAGATCCAATCATCCTAACAAAACTTATTATGCCACCGCATGGCCGGTGGGAATTTTGCTGGCCTCATCTTGGGATACAGCATTGGTACAACAAGTGGGCAGGGCTTTTGGGAAGGAAGTGAAAGAATACGGTATTGATGTGTTACTGGCACCTGCCATGAATATACAACGCAATCCATTGGGCGGTAGAAATTTTGAATATTATTCTGAAGACCCATTTGTTTCAGGACATATTGCGGCAGCATTTGTAAACGGAATTCAACAAAACGGAGTAGGCACCTCTATTAAACATTTTGTTGCCAATAATCAGGAAACAAATAGAAACAGCGTAAATACCATTGTGAGTGAAAGGGCATTACGTGAAATTTATTTAAAAGGTTTTGAAATTGCCGTGAAAGAAGCCAAACCATGGGCAGTGATGTCATCCTACAATTTAATTAATGGAACGTATGCCTCAGAAAGCAAGGATTTACTGACCGGAATTTTACGCGATGAATGGGGCTTTAAAGGTTTGGTGATGACCGATTGGTTTGGTGGAAAAGATGCTGTTGCACAAATGAAAGCAGGCAATGACTTACTGATGCCGGGCACTATTTTGCAATACAATGCCATTCTAAAAGCAGTAAAAGACGGGACTTTAGATGAAAAAATTATTGACCGAAATGCCGCAAGGGTGGTTGATTTAATTTTAGAATCGCCTACTCATAAAAAATATGCTTATACCGATCAGCCCAATTTAAAAGCAGATGCGGCACTATCCAGAAAAGCGGCTGCTGAAGGTATGGTGCTGTTACAAAACAATAATAACGCATTACCATTGACGAATACCACTCAAAAACAAGTGGCTTTGTTTGGCAATACATCCTATGATATTATTGCCGGAGGAACCGGAAGTGGTGATGTAAATAAAGCCTACACTATATCATTAGAACAGGGATTATTAAATGCCGGTTTTACCATTGATAAAAATTTAATAGATGTTTATACTGCTTACATTACAACCGAAAAAGCCAAACAACCCAAGCCCCGTTTCTTTTTTGAGTTGGTACCTCGTGTAAAAGAAATGGATTTAGAATTGCCTTTGTTGCAAACTGAAGCCGATAAAGCAGCGGCTGCAATTATTACCATTGGTAGAAATGCAGGAGAAGGTGCCGACAGAAAAGTAGACAATGATTTTACTTTATCAGATGCCGAAAAAAATATGATTCGCCAGGTTTGCGATGCCTTTCATGCAAAAAATAAAAAAGTAATTGTAGTATTAAATATTGGCGGTGTAATAGAAACAGCCAGTTGGCGTAATATGCCGGATGCTATTATATTGGCCTGGCAACCTGGTTTAGAGGCAGGAAATGCTATTGCAGATATCATTAGTGGTAAAGTAAATCCTTCCGGAAAATTAGCAGTTACTTTTCCCATGAATTATCAGGATGAGCCTTCTGCAAAAAATTTCCCGGGAAAAGAGTTGCAACCTGCCCGGCACAAAGGGTTCTCTTTAATGGGTAATCCGGCTGAAGTGGTGTATGAAGAAGGCATTTATGTTGGTTACCGTTATTTTAATACATTTCATGTACAACCGGCTTATCCTTTCGGTTATGGATTATCGTATACTCATTTCTCAACAAAGCCTATTCACCTCAGTACTACTGAAATGAAAAAAAATATTACTGCTTCTGTAACAATTACTAATAAAGGCAAAAGAGCCGGAAAGGAAGTAATTCAGGTATATATAACGGCACCAAAAAGTGATATTGATAAGCCTTCTGAAGAGTTAAAAGCCTTTGTCAAAACAAAACTATTACAACCCGGCGAATCGCAAACCTTAACATTTATCATTTCACCTGCCGATATTGCATCTTTTCAAACCACGCAATCTGCATGGATTGCCGATGCGGGTACTTATACCATTAAAATAGGCAATTCGTCCGAAAACATTCTACAAACAGCCACTTTTCAATTGCCACGACAAATGATTACAGAGCATGTAACCCATTTGCTGGTACCAAAGCAGGCTATTAATGAATTGAGTATGCAATAAATTACAGCCCCTATAACAACCAAAAGTGCAATTCAACTCCAACCTGTTGCACAAATAAAAGGCAGCGTTTTTAGTTGCCTTTTTTTATGGGTTCCAAACTTTAGCATTTCATTGCAACAGGCGTACAAAATTCTGTTACCTTTAAAATTATTCTGCAAATTTCATTTAAAATATATTAAAAATAAATTATGCAATTTTCGGCACAACAAATAGCAGACATGCTTCAGGGTACAATAGAAGGTAATGCCACAGTAACAGTATCTACTTTATCCAGAATAGAAGAAGGCGTAACGGGTTCGTTATCTTTTTTAGCCAATCCTTTGTATACGCAATACCTGTATACCACAAAGGCTTCTATTGTAATTGTGAATAAAGATTTTGAAGCAAAAGAATCGGTAACGGCAACATTAATAAGGGTAGAAAATGCACAAACTGCTTTTGCAAAATTATTAGAACTATACAATCAGATAAAGCTGAATAAAACCGGTATTGCACCCAATGCACATATTGAGCCATCGGCAATAATTGGTGAGCAAATTTATGCCGGTGCATTTGCTTATGTTGGTGAAAATACGAGAATAGGCAATGGTGTTAAAATATATCCGCAGGTATATATTGGCGATAATTGTGTAATTGGCGATAATACCACCTTGTTTGCGGGTGTTAAAATTTATTCAGAAACACACATTGGAAAAAATTGTATTATTCACTCCGGTACTGTTATTGGGAGTGATGGTTTTAGATTTGATCCGCAAAATGAAGGCAATAAAAAAATTGCACAGATTGGTAATGTTGTAATAGAAGATGATGTTGAAATTGGCGCCAATTGTGCTATTGACCGTGCAACATTGGGTTCAACTATTTTAAGAAAAGGCGTAAAGTTTGATAATTTAATACATATTGCCCATAATGTAGAAGTGGGCGAAAATACTTACATCGCAGCACATGGAGTGATTGCGGGATCAACAAAAGTGGGTAAAAATTGTATGTTTAGCGGACAGGTTGGTATTGTGGGTCATTTGCAAATAGCCGATAATACAATTATTACAGCACAATCAGGCATATCCAAAAGCATTACAAAGCCGGGAGAAGTTTATATGGGTTCACCAGCCTTTGATGCCAATAAATACAGAAAGGCTTATATTCATTTTCGTAATTTAGATCAGTTGGCACAACGGGTAACTATACTTGAAAAAAAGCTAACTGATTAATTGAATGCATTAATTTTTAAAGCCAATTTGCACTAACTATCTAAAGGAACCATTTTATTCAGATCGGGGTCCCAAACTTTTAAACGAAGGCAGGCAATAATATCTTTAGGACGCAAACTGGTTACCGTTGCTTGCTGTAGGGCAGGTATATGTGCCATTGCTTCGGGTAAGCGGTAAAAAGGAATTTTGCAATTGAGGTGATGAATATGATGGTAGCCAATATTTGCAGTAAACCATTGCCATAAGGTACTCATTTTCATATAGCTGGAAGATTCTAATGCAGCAGCAGCATAACTCCATTCTGTATTGCAACGGTAAGTAGCACCGGGAAAATTATGTTGCGCATAAAATAAATATGCACCCAGCATGTGTGATAAGAAGAAAGGCAGAAAGAATACAAAAAACCAAATTTGCCATCCAAAATGAACCCATAAAACAATGGCGATGCCAACGTGTATCAGCAAAACGATGGCAGAATCCCAATGTCTTTTCTTTGAACTGAGAAACGACCGAACACACATGCCAAACATAAACATAGTAAAATAAGAAAAGAACATATTGAGTGGATGCCGGATAGCCAGATAAATACTTTGCTCTTTTTTATTCGCAGCATAAAACTTTTGTTTGGTCATAATCGGATAGGAACCAATACTGGCGCTGTACAATTTAGCATTGTTGTTGTGGTGGTGATCATGCGAACGTTTCCAGATACTTGGCGGTGTTATCATGTAAGCACCAAAAATGGTAAATAAAATATTGGCAGCAAACGATTTGTTTAAAATAGTATGATGCTGAAAATCATGAAAAATAATGAACATGCGGGAAAGCAGTAAAGCACTGAAAATGCTAAAAGCCAATTTAATTAGGATGCCCGGTAGTAAAAAAGAACCTGTTAAACTTGCAATTAATAAAACTGTAGTAGAAAGTGTATAATACCAGCTCTTCCAGCGAATTTCTTTGGCAAACGGTTTGGTGGATAAAATTAATTCCTTTTCGGAGGAAGTATGCATTAAACAAACGTATGAAAAGAATGGAAATAAAACATACAATTGCTGTTAATTCACACAAATTTTTTTGATTTATAAGTGTTTAAATCGTTCTGCTGCTTCCAGAAGTGTTTCTTCCTTTTTGGCAAAGCAAAAGCGAAGTACCTTTTCATCGGTTTTATGATGATAAAATGCAGAAACCGGAATGGTGGCTACACCGGCTTTTTGTACCAATTCAACTGCAAATTCTGTATCGGACTTATTAGATAATGCAGCATAACTGTAACATTCAAAATAGCTTCCGTGTGAAGGAATACAAACAAAACCCGTTTGCTGCATTAATGTTCTAAAAAAATCGCGTTTTTTTTGTATTTGCGCACCCAATTGTACATATTTATCCTCTTCCTGTAAATAAGTTGCCAAAGCATATTGTTTGGGGGTATCGCAACTAAAGCAATTAAACTGGTGTACTTTTCTAAATTCCTGCATTAATGGTGCTGCTGCTATGCAGTAACCCAACTTCCAGCCTGTACAATGATAGGTTTTTCCAAACGAAAAAATGATAAAACTTCTTTCTATCAAATCTGGATAGCGTAGCAGGCTTTGGTGCGGGATAGCATCAAATATTAAATGTTCATATACCTCATCACTCACTATCATTATCTTGGTCTTGGCTACCAGTGTTCTCAAAGTCATAATATCCTGCTCGCTTAATACAGCACCTGTTGGGTTATGGGGTGAGTTGATGATAATGGCTTTTGTTTTGGAATTGATTTTCTGCGCTACTTCATGCCAGGGAATTGAATAATCGGGATATTGTAATGCAATAAAAACCGGTTTAGCGCCATTTAAAACAATATTGGGAACATAGCTGTCGTATGCCGGTTCAAAAACAATCACTTCATCGCCGGAATATAAAAACGAAGTGAGTGCGGTGTAAATGGCGTAGGTGCCGCCCGGGGTAATGGTAATTTGTGTTTCAGGATGGATGGAGGTGTTGTACAATTTTTTTACCTTTTCGGCAAGGGCATTCCGTAGAGCAGGTAAACCATTGGTATGCGTATACTGATTGCAACCATCTGTCATGGCTTTTTGTATCAAATCAATTAAGGCCTCATCCATCATAAAATCAGGAAATCCCTGCCCAAGATTAATGGCGTGATGCTGTTGTGCCAACTGGCTCATTATAGTGAAAATGGTAGTACCTACCTGCGGTAATTTTGATACAATGTGCATAGCCCTTTTTTATAAAATGGGAAGATAGTAAACTTAAGGTGCCAAAATGCCAGCCACCCTTTTTAATTCAATTTCTGCAGCTTTTGCGGCATAATTTAAATTCACCAATTTATAACCTGCTTCTTCAAAACTTTGTTGTGCGGCTCTTACTTCCAAAATAGTAGCCTGCGATAAACTAAAACGCTGCAGGGTTAAATTCACCAATTGTTCGGTTAACCGGTTAATGGCGTATTGGGTGGCGATCAAATCTAATGTATGGATATACATTTGATATGTTTTTGTGAGATCGGTTTGGTAATTTAAAATGGTGGCATCTTTTTGCACTCTTGCAATGTGTGTATTGATGGCAGCAGCTTGTTGTTGCCGTTTTAAAATGCTTCCATTATAAATGGGTACGGATAAACCAAGCCCAACATAAGGGCCATACGACTGGTTTAATAAAATTTGCCCGCCATTGCTGGAATTTCTTCCGTAATTCAATCCGCTATTAACACGCAAGGTTGGATACCGTTGTGCAGCAGTTTGTTTTTCGGCGAGTGTGTTAATGGTAATTTGCTGATCAGCCGCTACAATATCCGGATTCTGGTTAAATTTATTTAGAACATCTTCTAATTTTATATTGTTTTCAATAGCAATAGAATCAGTAAACATTGCAGAAGAATCTGCGGGCATACTGAGTAGATTAAACAAATCAGCTTTTCCTTGTTCCAGAATAATTTTTTGTGATTGAAGGTCCTGCTCTTTACTATGTAAATCAATTTCAGCCTGAAAGTAATCAGCATCATTGGCAAAGCCAATTTTGCGTTTCACTGCTATAATTTCCAATTGTTTTTTGGATACTTCAATACTTTGTTCCAAAGTTTTCATATAGCTGCGTTGCCGAACTACATCAAAATATTTCGTCATTACTGCCGCAATCGTATTTTGTACCTGCGAATTAAAAAAAGATTCGCTTTGTGCCTGAATCATTTCTAATTGTTTTTTTGTAGTAATTACTCTGTAACCATTATACAACACCATAGTACCTGCAATGCCGGCATTTAAATTATTACTGGTGGCGCCATTGCGGGTTAAATCTCTATCGCCGGTTACACTGTTGATTTTTTGATTGATGTTGACAATACTTTCCTGATTGGTAGCAGTACCTGTTATGGTTGGTAAGCCCCCAGCCACACCTATATTGTTGTTTATTTTGGCAATTTGAATATTGCTTTTGGCAATTTGAATATTAAAATTATGTTGAAGTGCAAGGTTCACAGCCTCGTTTACAGAAATTGAGCGTTGGGCTGCTGCTTGCAGCATGCAGCAGAGCATAACAGCACCTGATAAAATTGCTTTTCTCATAAACCATGAAATTAGCTATGGAGCTATGTTGTATCAAATAAATTTTATGAGCGGATGAAGGGTTACTGTACCAGTGTTCCTACATTCATTCCTTCTACTACTTTAAGCAGGTTACCCGGTTTATTCATATCAAAAACAATAATGGGTAATTTATTTTCCATGCAGAGTGTAAAAGCTGTCATGTCCATTACTTTCAGGTTTTGGTTAATACATTCCTGAAAGCTGATATTTTCAAATCTTTTGGCATTGGGTTCTTTTTCGGGATCGGCGTTGTAAATACCATCTACCCTTGTACCTTTCAAAATAACATCTGCTTTCATTTCAATGGCTCTTAATGAACCGGCAGTATCTGTAGTGAAATAAGGGTTGCCTGTGCCGGCACCAAAAATAACTACCCTACCTTTTTCTAAATGACGCAATGCTTTTCTGCGGATATAGGGTTCGGCCACCTGCTCCATATTAATAGCGCTTTGTAAACGGGTATATACGCCAATTTTTTCCAGCATTGCCTGCATGGCCATTGCATTGATTACAGTTGCCAGCATGCCCATATAATCGCCGTGTGCCCTTTCAATACCACTTTCAGCTTCATTCATGCCTCTGTAAATATTGCCGCCTCCAATTACAATGGCTACCTGAACACCAAGGTTGGTTACTAATTTAATGTCTTGTGCATATTGTTCAATGATTTTTGGATCGAAGGGATCACCATTTTTTACATCACCAACAAGGGCTTCTCCGGATAGCTTCAGTAAAATGCGTTTGTATTTAGGCAGCATAATTAAAAGAATTGATTATACTGCAAATAACCTGATTTTTTGCAGAAGTTTCAAAATGAATAAAGGGAACCTTGTGGGTTCCCTTTAAAATATAGTCATAATAAATTATATTATCCCAATGCAATACGCTTAAAAGAAACTACTTTTAAATCAGCATCTACCGATTTCAGGTAATCGCCTACGCTTTTGCTACCATCTTTTACAAATGCCTGCGCCAGTAATGTTTGCTCTTTAAAGAAGGCATTTAATTTGCCATCTGCAATTTTAGCAATCATTTCTGCAGGTTTACCGGCCATTTTAGGATCGGCGGCAATTTGTTCAGTAACAATGGCTCTTTCTCTTTCTACTACATCTGCAGGAACAGAGTCGGCATCAATTGCTACAGGGTTCATAGCTGCAATTTGCATGGCCAGATCTTTACCTGCTTCAGCAGCGGCTTTATTTAAACCAACCAACACACCCATACGGTTGGCACCATGAATGTATGAGGCAACATAAGGTGCTTCAATTCTTTCAAATTTCTGAATGCCTATTTTTTCGCCGATAGCAGCTAATTTATCATTAATTAAATCGGATACTTTGGCACCGTTTACGATTACTTCGTTTAATTCTTCAGCACTTTTTACATTGTTGGCCACTGCTGCATCAGCAATAGATTGTGCAAAAGCAACAAAATCGGCATTTTTTGAAACGAAGTCAGTTTCGCAACTAATGCATACAATGAAGCCGGTTGTATTATTGGCAGTGGTTTTTGCAATAATAACACCTTCTTTTGCTTCACGATCGCTACGTTTAGCAGCAACTTTCTGACCTTGTTTGCGCAACCAGTCAATAGCTGCTTCAAAATCGCCATTGGTTTCGGTTAAAGCTTTACGGCAGTCCATCATACCAGCGCCGGTTGCCTGGCGCAATTTATTAATATCGGCTGCGGTTATAGAAACGGATGTACTCATTTGTAAAATTATTTAGTCATTGAAAAAATTTTTGCAAAGTTACCTATACTTTTATAAACGCTGTGTTGTTACAGGTTATGAAATGTTGAAGAAAGTACAGGTGTTGCAGTGTGCGACGCAACGGAAGTTGGAATAAATTGATACAGCCGGGCACAAAATAAATGATTCATTCGGGCTCAATGTACCGTATATATTTTATCTGCCACCACCTGCAGGTCTGCGACTGTTGGGCACTCTGCGTTTTGGTGCACCGGCACCTGGTTCTGCACCACGGCCACCTTTACGGGTACGTGCGGCTTCACTTTGTGCTTCAGCTTCCAGTCTGCGTGCTTTTGCTTCTAATTCGTTTGCATCATCGTTGGTATCTTCTTCTTCTTTATTTGCCTGACGTTCTGCCAAACCTTCTGCAATAGCAGCGGTTAAATAATTGGTAATGATGGCAATTGATTTAGTGGCATCATCATTAGCCGGAATAGGGAAATCAACTTTGTTAGGATCGCAATTGGTATCTACCATACCAAAAGTTGTAATACCTAAACGTTTGGCTTCTGCTAAAGCAATATGTTCTACACCAATATCTACTAAGAATAAAGCTGCGGGCAGTCTGCTCATTTGGGCAATACCACCTAATACTTTTTCCATTTTTTCTTTATCGCGGCTAAGCGTAAGGCGCTCTTTTTTGGTTAGGCTGTCTGCACTGCCATCGTTCAGCATTTTTTCAATGCTCTGCATTTTTTTAACGCTTTTACGAACAGTATTAAAGTTAGTGAGCATACCACCTAACCAACGTTCAGTAGCAAAGGGCATGTTTACGCGTTTTGCGCATTCAGCCACAATTTCTTTAGCCTGCTTTTTGGTAGCCACGAACATAATTTTTTTACCGTTCTTGGCAATTTGCTTCATAGCGGCGGCTGTTTCCTGAAGATGGTCTACTGTTTTGTTCAGGTCAATAATGTGAATCCCTTTTTTTTCTGCATAGATGTAAGGTAACATTTTAGGATTCCATTTCTTTTTTAAATGGCCAAAATGCACACCGGCTTCTAACAACTGCTGCTGTAGTGAAGTATTATTTTCCATTGTGTTTGTATAAATAGTTTGAATGATAGGGTTTGCGTAATCCAATACTGATTAACGTTTGCTGAATTGGTAGCTCTTACGGGCTTTTTTATGACCAAATTTCTTACGTTCAACACTGCGGGGATCACGTTTTAAGTATCCGGCGGCTTTTAATACAGGCCTAAACTCGGGGTTTACTTCTAGTAAAGCACGGGCTATGCCTAATTTTGCTGCTTCGGCTTGGCCTTTTAAACCACCACCTTGTGCATTGATAACTACATCAAATTTGGTAATTACTTCAGCAGTCTTTAAAGGGGCCTCTACCTGGTTTTGTAAGTAAACCAAAGGAAAATATTCTTTATAATCTTTGTCGTTCACGGTAATTTTACCTTCACCCTTACTAATAAAAACCCGGGTTACGGCTTCTTTACGGCGACCAACTGCGTTTTTTTGCTTTTCCATTTATTTGGAATTGATGTTATAAATTAGATTAAAATTTTAATTCTTTGGGTTGTTGTGCACTATGTGGATGCTCGCTGCCTGCATAAACAAACAATTTATTGAACATTTTGCGGCCGAGGCGATTTTTAGGTAGCATGCCTTTAATGGCTCTTTCTAAAAGCACTTCAGGTCTGCGTTTTAATAAATCTTTGGCTGCTTCTTCTTTTTTACCGCCGGGATAACCTGAGAAGTTAATGTACATTTTATCATCCATTTTATTGCCGGTTAAAACAACTTTATCGGCATTGATGATAATAACATAATCGCCACAGTCTACATGCGGTGTGTAGTATGCTTTGTTTTTGCCTCTTAATACAGCGGCAATTTTTGAAGCAATGCGCCCTACGGTTTGATTAGTACCGTCTACAACATACCAGTTGTGCTTAACGGTAGCCGCGTTTGCATGCTTGGTAGTGAAATGAAGATGACTCATAATATGGTTTGTTTAAATGATATCGGGGCTATCCCCCCGGCGAATGTCCCATTTTTTTGGGATGGCAAAGGTAGGTGTTCTATTGTTGAATTTTTAGTGTCTTGACGATCTTTTTTAATAGCGCTTTCATAACTAATTGATTTTCAATAAAAATTTTGATTAAAAATTTTCATCGTGTTATAAAACTGCCTTTTTTAGGTGCTTTTTATTTTGCTTTTTTGTTTTGATTGTACAATGAAAAGTAATTTCCCATGAATGATGGCATAAAAAAAGCAGCTGTGAAAAGCTGCCGGAGTGTTTAAAACTTATTCATCTTTATTGAAATAGCTTAGGATAGGTTTTGTTCCAAGGTGTTGCCTGCTGATAAGCTTCTGCAATGCGCAACAGTGTGCCTTCATCGTATAAATTACCAATAAAAGTAATGCTGGTGGGTAAATGAAACCTTTTATCAAAACCCGTGGGAACGCAAACCACCGGGTTGCCTGTTAAATTGGTAATGGCCGACTGGTTGCCACTGCCACGGGTGGGACAAATAACTGCATCGTATTGTTGCAGTAATGCATTTACTTTTTGCATCAGCAAGTAACGGTGCCTATTGGCATTGATGTATTCTACGGCGGGTATTAACCTGGCTTCTCTAAACTGGTTGGGCCAGTCGTAACGGCTTTGCCGGGTCATTTCATCATCTAAATTACCGCGGGTAAATGCATCAAAAGCAGCGGCACACTCAGCACCAATTACAATACTCATAATATTGACATTGTAAACCCCACTGTCGGGAAAATTAACGGGAATTAATTGAACCCCCATTTTTTTAAATGTTTCTAACACTTTCCATTCATTTCTGGAGGTATCGGTTATATTATCGAAATAGTTTTTGGAATACGCTATTTTATAAGCTTGTATGGGTTTATTAGGCGTGTAATTAAATGGGCGGTTTACAGCCAATTCATCTATTCCATCGGTACCATGAATGGCATTAAATACAATAGCCGCATCATTTGCAGAGCGGCAAATGGGGCCAATTTTATCTAAACTCCAGCTAAGCGTCATAGCGCCTGTTCTGCTAATACTGCCAAATGTGGGGCGTAAACCGGTAACGCCACATGTGGATGAAGGCGAAACAATACTTCCCCAGGTTTCTGTGCCAATGGCAAAAGGTACCAATCCTGCTGCAGTAGCGGCTGCTGGACCTGCCGAAGAACCGGATGACCCTCTTGTTAAATCCCATGGATTTTTGGTGCGTCCGCCAAACCAATAATCGCCCATGGCCAAGGCCCCTAAAGTAAATTTAGCTACTAAAACGGCACCGGCTTTGCGTAATTGTTCATATACAAAAGCATTTTCATCAATGGTTTGGTTTTTGTAGGGTGCTGCGCCCCAGGTAGTTTTATAGCCTTTTATAGCAAATAAATCTTTCAATCCATAGGGTATGCCATGTAACATGCCTTTGTATTTGCCGGCGGCTATTTCAGCATCGGCCTGTGCGGCTTGTTGCAATGCTAAATCTTCAGTAAGGGTAATAACGCATTGCAAGGTATCGCCAAATTGTTTGATGCGTTGAATGAAAAATTTGGTGAGTGCAACCGAAGTAATTTTTTTGTGTTGAATTAAATAAGCCAATTGAGGTATGGAGTAAAATGCTAATTCGTTTAAATGGGTGGGTAAT
This sequence comes from Hydrotalea sp. GW822-HT8A01, assembly GCF_058798575.1. Taxonomy (NCBI): domain Bacteria; kingdom Pseudomonadati; phylum Bacteroidota; class Chitinophagia; order Chitinophagales; family Chitinophagaceae; genus Hydrotalea; species Hydrotalea sp. GW822-HT8A01. The sequence goes on along the minus strand of NZ_CM179506.1, from coordinate 803,820 downwards.
ACCACTGTTTTAGGCATTTCCCAATGAATAGGTAATTGTTGATTAGAAAAATGCATGCCGGCTACTACCGGGCTTTGCCACAAGCTCATGGGCACATCGTTAGGCAGTGATTGGCGGTGTAACGATTGGTAAGTGTGATAAAATTGCGTTATACCCTGTTGCATGGAATCTAATTCCTGTTGGGTAAAAGAAAGATCGGCTAATCCGGCAGCTATGCTAATTTGTTCAGTGGGGATGGTATCTTTTTGTGCCTGAAGAAATAAGGGTAAGGCGAAAAAGCATAAAATGGTGATTGTTCTCATGTTTAAGTGTTTTGGTTAGAATGAATGATGCGAAAAAATGCAGCAATGGGTATTAAACTATCATGTACTGCCCATTTCACCTGTGAACACAAATGTGCTTTTCTTGCAACGGAAAGTTATGGAACCTTTTTTAGAAATCAATACCAATCCATTTGCGTTTATTCTTTTCGTATTTCTGGAAATTGAACTTATACAATTTGCCGGGTCTGTGTGGCACATCCTGTTCCATTTCACCTATATCAATTAAAAGGCCCATGGCAGCAAATTTTTTTCTGAAATTACGGCGGTCTAATTCAATGCCTAAAATGGCTTCATATAAATTCTGTAATTCGCGAAGCGAGAATTTTTCGGGTAATAAATTAAAGCCCAACGGATGTTCCTGAATTCTTTTTTGTAACCATTGGTGGCAGGTATCTAAAATTTCTTTATGATCAAAAGCCATTTCTTTGATAGAATTTACACTATGCCAGTGCAACTCATTGTCTAATATTTTTACTTCGTGGTGTTGTATGTTGAGTAAAGAACAATAGGCAACGGTTAACACCCTGCCGCCCGGGTGCCGGTTGGGTTTGCTAAAAGTGCGTACCTGATCTAAATACACATCTGTCATGCCCGTTCTTATTTTCAAAACCCGGTAAGCTGCATCGTCTAATTCTTCATTGTCTTCTGCAAAATCGCCCAACAAGGTCCATTTACCTTTGTACATTTCCAAGTCACTCCTAATTAATAAAACCTTTAAATCTTGTCCGTCAAATCCAAATATTACACAGTCAACCGTAATAGGTACACGGGGATAGGAATTAACTAAGGCATGAACATCGGTAATCAGTGGCCGTTTCTCCGGCAATTCGGTTTGGTGGTTGTTCAGTTTCATTGTTGGCAAGTATTTTCCTTACATCTTAAAAAATGTATGGGAATTTTGGGGCAATGAAGGTAATACTTTTAGGCATTGTGTAAATTTTACATGGGCAAAAAAATTGAATTTATGTGCAAGGCAGTAAATTTGAAGTTAATTTTTTAGCATGTATAACACGGGGCATATTCATAGTTTATCACGTTTAACACAACAATGGCTTCAAAAGGAATCGGCGCCTGCTGCAATGCAGTATGCTGCTGCAAATATTGAAGAGTTGCGTGAAGTATTGCGATTTCATGAATACCAATATTATGTAGCCAACACCCCCCTGATTAGTGATTATGAATATGACAGGTTGTATAAGTTATTAGAAAAAACTGAAAAAGCACATCCGGAATTAATTACGCCTGTTTCTCCTACACAACGGGTGGGTAATAGTTTGAATCAAAACTTTTTAACGGTAGCCCATTTGGTACCCATGTTAAGTTTGGAAAACAGTTATAATAAAGCCGATTTGTTAGACTGGGATAGAAAAGTACGGGAATTGACCAATTTGTCCGTGGTTGAATATACACTGGAACCAAAATTTGATGGTGCCGGCATTTCACTGGTATATGAAAACGATATTTTAATTCGCGCTGTTACCCGTGGCGATGGGGTAGAAGGAGAGGATATTACCAACAACATCAAACAAATTCGTTCCATACCCTTAACAGCGCCTTTTTCTAAACATGGTATTCAGTTAATTGAAATAAGGGGTGAAGTAATTATGAGTAAGCGAGCATTTGAACTGTATAATGAAAAATTAGCAGAACAGGGTTTACCCATCATGGCAAATCCAAGAAATGCCGCTTCGGGAAGTTTACGGATGAAAGATCCCAAAGAAGTTGCTAAACGCAACCTGGAAGCATTTTTATATCACGTAAGTTATTACACAAAATTTGCTGATAGCGAAGTAAACGCGTCTGCTTTATTACAAACCCATGCAGGCATGTTACAATTGCTTTGGGAATGTGGATTGCATGCACCGGTAAAAGAGCAAAAAATTGTACAAGGCATTGATGGAGTGATAGAACAGGTTGAAGCTTTTGAGCATTTACGTGATACAATGCCTTATGAAATAGATGGCATGGTGGTAAAGGTGAACAGTTTATCATTACAGGATTTATTAGGAATGACGAGTCACCACCCACGGTGGGCCATTGCCTATAAGTTTAAAGCACGTCAGGCCACTACCATTTTAAATTCGATAGAGTTTCAGGTAGGCAGAACAGGTGCCATTACACCGGTGGCAAAGCTAATACCGATAGCCATTGGCGGGGTAACGGTATCCAGTATATCGGTACACAATGAAGAGTACATCAAAGACAAAGACTTAAAAATTGGCGATACCGTATTAATTGAAAGAGCCGGCGATGTAATACCGCAAATTGTAAAATCGTTACCTGAATTAAGAACCGGCCATGAAAAAGCCATACATTTCCCTAACCATTGCCCGGTATGCCATAGCCCACTATTTAAAGAAGTCGGTGAAGCGGTTTGGCGTTGTGTAAACATAGAATGTACGGCTCAGGTGGTAGAAAGAATGGTTCATTTTGTGAGCAAAGATGCCATGGATATTAAAAGCCTGGGAGAAGCTAATATCAGGCGTTTTTATGAATTAGGGCTGTTGAAAGATATTCCGGGCATTTATAAACTCGATTTTCCTGCTATTGCACAATTGGAAGGATTTGGAAAAAAGTCGGTTGATAATTTACAGCAAGCCATTGAAGCCTCTAAAAAGCAACCACTTCACCGGTTAATTTATGCGTTGGGTATACGTTTTGTTGGAGAAACAACTGCCAAAACATTGGCCAATGCTATTACCCATTTGTTCGATTTGGGAAAAATGGATACATTGGCGCTACAACAATTAGAAGATGTTGGCGTTAAAGTAGCAGACAGTATTCGTCATTTTTTTAGCAATCGCCAAAATATGGCTATGTTAGAAGAATTAGAGGCTTTGGGTATTCAGTGTTACAACGAAAAACGAACAGAAACGCAAAGCAGCACCCTGCAAGGGCAAAGTTTTTTATTTACAGGTACACTCACCAAATTTAAAAGAAATGAGGCAGAAGAGATGGTAGAACAACGGGGGGGCGTTATTGTTGGCAGTGTTAGCAGCAAGCTCAATTACCTGGTAGTGGGGGCAGATGCGGGAGGGAAACTGGAAAAAGCAAAAAAGATTAATACAATTAAGATAATTGATGAAAATGAATTTCTATCTTTATTGCAACAATAAATAACCTTTAACTATGTTTGAACACCTACCCAACGAAAAGTGGCGCCAGTTCTCCTTTACGAACTCAGATGCCCTTCAAAAAAAATACATGGTAAGCAACATGGGAAGAATTGCCTCTTTTACCACCAATTTTAAAAAAGACGGCACCCTGCTAAAAGGCTCTGCGATAGAGGGTTATCGCATCATTCGCCTGAAAGTAAAGGATAGTTATACCCATTTTCTTTTGCACAGAGCTGTGGGCGAGTTATTCCTGAAAAAACCTAAGGCAAACGAAAAATTTATTATTCATCTCAATCATAATAAAAAAGACAACCGTGCCGAAAATTTAAAATGGGCTACTCAGGAAGAAGTGATTGAGCACAATAAAAATAACCCCCGTGTAAAAGCAGCCAGAAAAAAACTGCTTCAAAGAACATCTGAACTTAAAAAGGGATTGAAGTTAACCCTTGCTCAGGTGAAAGATATTAAAAAAATGCTAGCTAACCCCAAGCGTAAACTAACCTATAAGCAATTGGCCGAGAAATATGGCGTAAGCGAAATGGCCATTACACGTATTAAGCGGGGTGAAAACTGGGGCCACGTTAAAGTGTAACCTATTTTTGAATTGATAAAATATTTTATTCAATACTTTGTTTTGTTAACGGAATTCCATTTGCGTTTCTTGTTAACATTTTTATTTGTATATGTTACAACTATCTACCCTCCGTTTTCTGCAACACTTGGCAAAGCACAATAACAAAGAGTGGTTCAATGAAAACAGAGTAAAATACGATGCGGCACGAGCCGATTTTATTGCATTCACAACACAAATACTATCCGGTTTTTCAAAGGTGGAACCCGATTTATTACCGCTGCATTCCAAAGATTGTATTTTTCGCATCAATCGCGATGTGCGTTTCAGTACCAATAAAAGTCCTTATAAAACCAATATGGGCGCTGCATTTAGCAAGGGTGGCAAAAAATCAATCCTGGCAGGCTATTATTTTCATTTGGAACCGGGAAAAAGTTTTGTAGGTGGCGGTCTTTGGATGCCGGCAAAGGAAGTGATCCAAAAAGTACGGCAGGAAATTGATTATTGTTGGGATGAATGGAGAAATATCATTAAAGCAAAACCTTTTCAACAGCAGTACGGCGATTTAAGCAGAGAAGAAGGCATGTTTTTACAGCGTGAACCCAAAGGTTATGATAAAGAAAATCCGGCTATTACTTATTTAAAACTGAAAAGCTGGATTGCCACAAAACCCTTATTGGATGAGGATTTAACCAATAAAGTCCTGCTTCAAAAAGTTATCCGGGCTTTTGAAGCACTGCAACCGGTTATTCATTTTTTAAATCGTGCTATTGAAGGTTAATGATTAAAAAAGTCAGTCGGTTTGCAATAAGAAAATGCTTTGCCTAAATTTTCAATTACATCGGTTGCCAGTAAACTTTCTTCTGATTGGATTTCTAATGCCAGATCAGCTGCCAATCCATGTAAATACACACCTAATTGTGCAGCTGTTTGCGGCGCATAACCCTGTGCCAGTAAAGCTGTAATAATGCCGGTTAAAACATCGCCGGAACCGCCCTTGGCTAATCCAACGTTGCCACTGGTATTAAAACTACCCTTTCCCTGATGTGCTACTAATGTATAATGACCTTTTAAAACCACTGTAATGGCAAGGGCAGCAGATAATTGCACTGCTTTTTCAATTCTTTCAAATTCATTAGCCGATGTACCAAATACCCGGTCAAATTCTTTAGGATGTGGTGTAAGAATGGTTCCGGCCGGTAATTGTTGCAACCAATCTTTATGTTGTGCTATAATGTTGAGGGCATCTGCATCAATAACCATAGGTTGATCATAATGCGCTATTAGCTGTTGAAGCAGTAATACTGATGCATCATTCACATCCAATCCGGGGCCAATACCTACAGATGTATAAGGGGTAAAATCATTCAAGCCGGCTTCTCTCATTAATAGCATTGCCTCAGGATAGCGAATATTTAATGTAGCAGCAGCTTGAGCAGGCACCTGAGTGGTAACCAATCCACATCCGCTTCGCAAGGCAGCACCCGTTGCCATGAGTGCAGCACCCATTTTTTCTGTACTGCCTGCAATGAGTAATGCATGTCCAAATGCGCCTTTATGTGCAAACGGATTTCTAACGGAAATGCATTGTTGTATGCCATCCAATTCAATCATTGAAAATGTAGTATCCAATTTTTGTAGAAATTGGGGGTGTAGCCCAATATCCAAAATATGTACTTTCCCAAAATAGGGCGCATTTTCGGCTGCCAAAAAACACAATTTATAGCATTGAAAAGAAAGGGTATGTCGGGCACTTACAACGGTACCCCCATTTACACTACTATCAATAAACATACCTGTAGGAACATCGATGGATATTATTATTGAATGAGCTTTATTGATATGCTGTACAATTATTGCATATAAGCCACTTAGTGGTTTATTCAGTCCTGCACCGAGTAATGCATCAATAATCACTGCATTTTCAGGAATAATTGGTAATAAAGCTTCTGTAGAAATATATTGAACAGCCAGACCTAATATATGCAGCCGGTGTAAATTTTCCTGAAAATTATCGGTACCTGGCCTGCCAAATTCCAAAATATAAACGGATGGTATAATGCCGGCCTCAAATAATTGGCGGGCAATGGCTAATCCATCGCCTCCATTATTGCCTTTGCCGCAAAAAATAAAAACAGGTTGTTGTATAAAATTTTGCTGTAATAGCCATTTGGTGCAGGCTAATGCTGCCCGTTCCATTAAATGGATAGATGCAATGGGTTCGTGTTGCACGGTAAATGCATCCCATTGTTGCAGTTGTGCAGCCGATAATAACTTCATACCCTAAATTTATTCAAAAAAATTACACCTTCCCGCCAGTTTAAAACTTTAAGGAAGGTGTAAAAAGATAAAATCCATAATACTACAGCAAATGATTATCCATTAAGTATTCGGCAATTTGAACGGCATTGGTAGCAGCACCTTTGCGCAGGTTATCGCTCACTACCCACATATTCAAAGTTTTGGGCTGTGTTTCATCTCTACGAATACGGCCAACAAAAACTTCATCTTTTTCATGCGCCCAAAGCGGCATGGGGTATAATTGTGCAGCATCATCCTGTTGTACAATTACTCCGGGTGCTTTGCTCAACAAGTTTATTACTTCCGCTACATCAAATTCTTTTTCAAATTCAATATTTACACTTTCGCTATGCCCGCCCACTACCGGAATACGAACGGTGGTTGCCGTTACGCGAATACTGTTATCCTGCATAATTTTTTTGGTTTCATTCACCATTTTCATTTCTTCTTTGGTGTAACCATTGTCTAAAAACACATCAATTTGAGGAATTACATTTAAGTCGATGGGGTATTTATAAGCCATTTCTCCCTGAATACCTTTTCTTTCATTCATTAACTGGTCAACCGCTTTTTTGCCTGTGCCGGTAACACTTTGGTATGTACTTACCACAATACGTTGTATGGTATAGGCTTTGTGAAGGGGTTGCAAAGCAACTACCATTTGAATGGTAGAACAATTTGGATTTGCAATAATAAAATCATCTTTGGTTAACACGTTGGCATTTACTTCAGGCACTACTAATTTTTTAGAAGGATCCATGCGCCAGGCACTGGAATTATCAATTACCTTAATGCCTGCTGCTGCAAATTTGGGTGCCCATTCTAAAGAAGTACCACCGCCTGCAGAAAAGATAGCAACTGCCGGTTTGGCTGCAATGCCCTGCTCCATACCAACTACAGTATGTGGGTTCCCTTTAAAAATAACTTGTTTGCCAACAGATTTTTCAGAGGCAACGGGAATTAATTCAGTAACGGGGAAGTTTCTTTCTTCCAAAACTTGTAACATTTTTGAGCCTACTAAACCGGTAGCTCCAACTACGGCTACTTTCATTGTTTGTTTTTTTTGTGAATAAATGATGTTTGCTTGCTTTACGCTCTGTGTTATGTTTATTGAATGAAGTGTATAACAATAAAAAAACCTTCCTTTGAAGGGAAGGTTTTAATTTATGTTGCCTATACACAAACAAAGTACCTTCCCGCTAAACAGGTTTTTTGATACGTTTGGTATAGATTACTTTATTCATTGCGGGTGCGAAAATAGACTCAAAATTCATTCCGTCAAAATTATTTTGCTTTACCTTCACTTCTAAATTGAGAATTATGATACGATCTGCAATTGCTGGTATTGGCATGTATGCTCCTGAACAAGTAATAACGAACAATGATTTGCTGCAATACATGGATACCAGTGATGCCTGGATACAGGAAAGAACAGGAATAAAAGAGCGTAGATATGCACACCGTACCAATGAAACCACAACTACAATGGGTGTAGAAGCCGCTAAAATAGCCATTGAGCGTTCCGGAATTACGCCTCAGGACATTGATTTTATCGTTTTTGCCACCCTTTCACCCGATTATTATTTTCCCGGTTGCGGTGTTTTATTGCAACGTGCTTTAAAAATGAAAGAAGTGGGTGCTTTGGATGTCAGAAATCAATGCAGTGGATTTGTGTATGCATTAAGTGTAGCAGACCAGTTTATAAAGACCGGCATGTATAAAAATATATTGGTGGTAGGTTCTGAAAAACACAGCTTTGGTTTAGATTTTAGCACCCGTGGTCGTAATGTAAGTGTTATTTTTGGTGATGGTGCCGGTGCCGTGGTGCTGCAGCCAAGTGAAGATACAAATCGTGGAATTTTAAGTACACACTTGCATAGTGATGGTGAATCGGCTGAAATTTTAGCCATGTATAATCCCGGAACCCATGCCAACTATTGGGGCACTAAAAATTATGCAACCTTTAATGATGCACCCATTGCAGATATGTTTATGAGTCATGCTATGATAGACAATGCAGAGAATTTTCCGTTCATGGATGGCCCCGCCGTTTTTAAAAAAGCAGTGGTAAAATTTCCGGAAGTAATTAAAGAGGCCTTGCAGGCCAATGATTATCAGCCGGCCGATTTGGATATGTTAATCCCCCATCAGGCCAATTTACGCATAGCGCAGTTTGTACAACAGCAATTGGGATTACCCGATGAAAAAGTATACAATAATATTCAGCATTATGGCAACACAACAGCGGCATCTATACCCATAGCCCTTTGCGAAGCTTGGGAGCAAGGCAAAATAAAAACAGGTAATCTTGTTTGTTTGGCTGCTTTTGGCAGCGGATTTACCTGGGCAAGTGCATTACTAAAATGGTAATGCTTGCTTCGGTTTCATTCCATTTGTATTCTCTATTTTCTAATTGTTGCAAACATGGCCCGTAAAATTATTTATTTAGTGAATCCCATTTCAGGTGCCACTAAGAAAGACGCCCTTATTCAGTTAATTGAATCTGAAACAAGTGCCCGAAATATTCCTTTTGAAATTTTACCAACTTCGCCCATTGCTAATTATGATATAGTAAAAGATAAAATTGAAAACGAAGGTATTACCGATGTAATTATTTCCGGGGGCGATGGTACCGTTAATCAGGTTACCCAGGCTTTGCGCCATTACAAAGTTCATTTTGGCATTATACCCGTAGGTTCAGGTAACGGATTAGCCTTTGCGGCAAATATTCCTAAAAAACCAAAAGCTGCATTAAAAATTATTTTTGATGGTAAAGCACAACCTGTTGACGCGTTTACTTTAAATCATTATTACTCTTGTATGCTTAGCGGACTAGGTTTTGATGCCCAGGTGGCACATCGTTTTGCTATGAACTCAAAGCGCGGATTATTTACTTATACAAAAGAAAGCCTCATCAATTTTTTTAAAGCACAGCCTTTTCAATTTGAAGTTCAACTAAACGATTTTTCATTTTATACCGATGCCTTTGCAATTACAATTGCCAATAGTAATCAGTTTGGCAATAATTTAACTATTGCACCAGCCGCTAGCTTAAACGACGGACTTTTAGATATTGTAATTATTCAAAAAATGAATAAAGCCAAAATACCTTTTGCTTTACTTAAACAAATAAAAGGTAATAACCGTTTGCAAGAATTGGTAAATGAAATTACGCATAAAAACGTTATTTACTTTCAAGCACCTGCCATTACCATTCGTAATTTAAAGCATGCCCCCATGCACATAGACGGAGAGCCGGTTGATAGTAGCGATATCATAGAAGTTAAAATGATTCAGAATGCGTTTCATTTGCTACAACCAAATGTGTTAAACTAATTTTTTATACATTTTTAGCCTTTAAATTTTGGTGTATATCCGTTTAAATTTATATCTTACAAATTTGTTTAAAAAATACATTCAAGGCATTGAAAATGAACAAATAAAAGCATTTTCCTTTTTCTTTCAAATTTAAAAATTACAACATGAAAAAAGTATTAATTGCCCTCGATTACAATCCTTCTGCACAGTTAATTGCCGAAAAAGGATATCAGTTAGCCAAAGCTATGCAGGCTGATGTTTGTTTAATACATGTGGTGGCAGACGCAGGCTATTATGCAGTAGACTATTCACCCATTATGGGTTTTGGTGGTTTTAATACTGCTAACACTATTGAGTTGGTGGAAGAATTAAAAAAACAGGCCGGTGAATTTTTATCTTCCGCAGTTAAACATCTGGGCGATGATAAAGTAAAAACATTTATTCTTGAAGGCAACACGGCAGACGCTATTTTATCATATGCAGATGAATATAATGCGGATATTATTGTAATAGGCTCGCATAGCCATAGTGGGTTAGATACTTTGCTATTAGGTAATGTACCGGCTAAAATTTTGAAACATACTAAAAAACCATTATTCATAGTGCCTACCGGTCAATAGTTTATTAATGTTTTAGTATATGAACCCTATAACCCTGCCGGAACAATTGAAAGTTTTTGGCACCAATGTACATACCGGGCTTACCGATGAGCAGGTGTATGCCTTACAAAAAAAATTTGGCGCCAATGAGGTGGTAGAGAAAAAAACACCTGTTCTCTTGCTTTTTTTGCGCCATTTCTGGGGTCTAACAGCTTGGATGTTAGAAATAACAATAATTGTTTCTTTCTTATTGCATAAAAAATTTGACGGATGGCTTATTGCAGGACTATTATTGTTTAATGGAATAGTTGGTTTTTGGCAGGAGTTAAGGGCCGCAAAAACGGTAGCATCATTAAAAGTGAAACTAACTGTAACGGTTAGGGTTTTACGAAATGGTAAATGGCTAAATCTTCCCTCTCATGCGGTTGTTCCTGGTGATGTACTAAGAATAAGAACCGGCGACTTTTTGATAGCCGATATGCAAGTTATGGAGGGAGATATTCAGGTAGATAAATCTGCTTTAACCGGCGAATCTGCCTTAATTAAGGCAGGCATAAACGATGTAATTTTTTCAGGTTCTATTGTAAAAAATGGTGAGTGTACAGCCTTAGTAATTGCTACGGCTGCTAATACTGTCTTTGGTAAAACTGCCGGTTTAATTATGACTGCGAAACACAAGATGCACATGGAAGAAATTGTGACAAAAGTGGTGCAGATTTTATTTTCTATAGTAGTAGTTGTGTTGGGTATAACAGTAGTTGATGCATTGATGGGCGGTGCGCCTTTTTTAAATACGCTTCCTCTCATTTTAATATTGCTTGTATCAGCAGTACCTATTGGTTTACCTGCCATGTTTACTATTAGTATGGCTAAAGCATCGCAGGAGTTATCTGATAAAGGATTACTTGTTAGTCGTTTAAGTGCTACAGAAGATGCAGCTATATTAACAACGCTATGTATTGATAAAACAGGAACCATTACAGAAAACAAACTTTCTTTACAAGAATTAAAATCTGCTAATGGTTTTACTGAAAATGACGTTTTATTATTCGGCACATTAGCCTCAGTAGCCGCTAATAATGATGCCATTGATGAGGCTTTTTTTGCAAAAATGAAATCTACCGGTATTAGTACAGTGGAATATCAACAAAAATCTTTCACGCCATTTTCAGCTGCAGCTAAAAGAACAGAAGCCACCATTACCCATAATAATGATGTTTTTAAGGTAATGAAAGGGGCTTATGTTACCATCCAATCCTTATGTACAACTATAAACGTTGAATTAGATGCAACAGTTAATTCGTGGGCAATCAAAGGTTTTAAAACACTTGCGGTAGCCATTCAAAAAAACAATACTACCCAATTAGTGGGTATTGCAGCTTTATATGATCCTCCTCGACCAGATTCTGCTGAAATGTTGGCTGCTATTAAAGAACTGGGGGTAACTGTAAAAATGCTTACGGGTGATGCTTTGCCGGTTGCCAAAGAAATTGCTTTGCAGGCAGGAGTGGGAAATAGGATTATAGCTATTAATGAAGTACGGGAAACATTACAGCAGTCAGGTACCGTTATTAAAAAATATGATGGCTTTGCCGAGGTTTTACCGGAAGATAAATACAATATTGTAAAAATATTGCAGCAGGAAAAACAAATAACAGGAATGACTGGCGATGGTGTAAATGATGCGCCGGCTTTAAAACAAGCTGAGGTAGGTATTGCGGTGAGCAGTGCCACAGATGTTGCAAAACAGGCTGCTAGTGTTATTTTGTTGCAGGCAGGCTTAAAGCAAATAGTTGATTTAATTAGAGTAGGCAGAATAACACACGTTCGCATTACCAATTATACGGTTAATAAAATAGCTAAAACATTGCAAACTATTTTGTTTGTTTGTGTGGCCTACCTCATTACTAATACTTTTGTTGTTGGCCCCATTGATATGGTATTAATGTTATTTTTAATTGATTTTGTAGTGCTGGCATTGGCAACTGATAAAGTTAAATGGAGCAAATCGCCTGCCAACTGGAATATAAAACCTATGGTTTTGAAAGGTTTTGTTTTAGGTATATTATTGTTTGTAGAGTGTTTGGTATGGTTCTTATGGGCATCCCATCATTTTAAAATTACACAGCCGGAAATGTTACACACACTTGGCTTTGCAACATTGTTTTATTCAGGTATTTGTGCGGTACTAACCGTACGTACCAATAGCTGGTTTTATCGAGAACCTATTAGTAACACTTTATTGTGGGTAATTATTGCAGATATGTTTTTGGTACTGATACTGCTGCCTGTTGGATTTACAGGTTTTGCAGTATTACCAATAATACCTGCAGTATGTACCTTATTGTATTTCTTGTTTTGCAATTTGGTAATTAATGATGCTATAAAAGTATGGCTGTTACATCGTTTGCGGGTATCTGTATAATGTTTATACTTTTTTCAATTGTAACAATATTACATCATGCCCATTAATAGTTGCTTTAAAACTGTGCCGAGTATTTCCTTCTACCCGTTTTTCCCAAATATTAAATATTTGGTACGTGTTTTTTGTTGCATCTAATATTGCTTTTGAAAGAGAATCATAAATTGGTTTTTCTTCCCAATTCATTTCAACAGATACAGGTTTTGTACTTCTATTCAAAAAACAAACAGCCCAATTGCCATTTTCAAGCGGTTTTAACCAGGTTTCAACACTATCTTTTTCCTTGTAGGCAAATCCTTCAATTCCCAATTTATCCTGATCAACAGCAATGGCATCTTTGTTAATCAAAATATTTTTTGTTGCGTTACTCATTTTTCTTAAATCGTTACCGGCAATTAATGGTGCAGCCAGCATGCACCACATAGAGAAATGCGCCCTGTTTTCAGCTTCGGTTAAACCATTGCCTACTTCCAGCATATCGGGGTCATTCCAGTGTCCCGGGCCGGCGTATTTACGCAGGCCTTTTTGTAAGTCAATAATTTTTAAAACACCAAGCGCATGCCAGGTGCCCATATCTTTGGTTCCTGCAAATACATTTGAAATATCGCCGGTAGTGCGCCATAGGTGGCCCACATTTTCTGCCCACTCCCAGGGCTTATTTTGTCCCCATTCGCACATGCTGAAAACAATGGGCCTTCCGGTTGCAGCCAATGCTTTACTCATGGTAGTATACGCTTCTTTTGCATTAATACCTTCGGTATTGCACCAGTCAAATTTTAAGTAATCCACCTCATGCGCTGCATAATAGCGGGCATCCTGGTATTCATAGCCCCTGGTTCCCGGGTATCCGGCACAGGTTTTAGTTCCTGCACAGTTGTATAAACCAAATTTTAATCCTTTCGAGTGCACATAATCGGCAACTGCTTTCATGCCATGAGGAAATTTTTTTGGATCGGCTATCAGATTGCCATTCTTATCGCGTTGCATAGCCATCCAGCCATCATCTAATACCAAGTATTCATAGCCTGCATCTTTCATGCCACTGGATACCATCACATCGGCAATATCTTTTACCAACTGTTCATTAATGTTGGTTTGAAATGTATTCCAGCTGTTCCAGCCCATAGGCGGGGTTAATGCAAGACCCTGAACTTTTTGTGCATGCACCTGTAATGAACAGATGATTAGCAAAAACAAAGTAATTTTTTTCATATTGTTTTTTTTCATGGTTGACTGTTATTTTTATGCAGACAGAATGGATGCAATGTTTTGTAATTCTTCCTGTGAAAAAGTATAATTGTTCAATGCCATTAATGAGTCGGTTAATTGTTCTGCTTTACTAACGCCAATGAGTACCGATGTAATGCGTTTATCTTTTAAAACCCAGGCCAATGCCATTTGTGCCAGCGATTGATTGCGTTTACCTGCTATTGCATTCAACGCATTCAGTTTTTGAATGAGTTGGGGCGTAATTACATTTTCTTCAATAGCGCCATTACCTCTATGGCTGGCTGCACGGCTGTCGACAGGTATTCCATTTAAATATTTATTGGTTAAAACACCTTGTGCCAATGGTGAAAATGCAATACAACCCACACCATTTTTTTCTAAAACATCTAATAAACCATCTTCTACCCATCTATCTAACATTGAGTAGCGTGGTTGATGTATTAAACAATGTGTACCTATTTGTTGCAATAGTTGAAATGCTTTTTCGGCTTCGGCAGGCGGGTAGCTGGATATACCAACGTATAGGGCTTTACCTTGCTGAACCATTAAGTGTAAGGCTGCCATGGTTTCTTCTAAAGGTGTATTTGGGTCGGGGCGGTGATGATAAAAAATATCTACATAATCCAATCCCATTCTCTTTAAACTTTGGTCTAAACTGGCCGTTAAATATTTTTTTGAACCATAATCGCCATAAGGGCCATCCCACATTTTCCAACCTGCTTTTGTACTGATAATGAGTTCGTCCCGATAGGGTAAAAAATCTTCTTTAAAAATTTTACCAAAATTACTTTCAGCCGAACCCGGTGGTGGCCCATAATTATTTGCTAAATCAAAATGGGTAATGCCTTTATCAAAGGCTAAGCGTAAAATAGCACGGGCATTGGCCTGTGAGTCAATATCTCCAAAGTTGTGCCATAAACCTAAAGAAAGGGCGGGTAATAATAAACCACTGTTGCCGCATCTGCGGTATTCCATGGCTTCATAGCGATGAAGGCTTGCTTGATAATGCATTTTGTTTTGTTTAAATGGTGCAATAAAGTTGGTAAATAGCGTACTTATTTGTGTATGGTAGCTGAACTTCAGGTTTTAGAAGATACTAAGTTAAAATAGTACAGGCATAAGATAAACTTGTTTAAAAATAATTGATGTTCATCAAATTGTTTTGGTTATTCAGAATACTGTTTGTCTTTACCTTTTTTCTAAGTACCTTTTGAACCTGAAATTGCAGTTCTTTTTATTTAAAAAATTGCCATATGTTAAAGTACCTGATTCCTGTTTTTATATTGGTTTCGATTGCTGAAATTAGTTTTGCTGACAATTTATTTTTGAATGAACATCCTACATTAGCCATTGGTGCGGCCGCCCCCGATTTTAATTTGCCAGCTACAGATGGTAAACACTATACTTTGGCATCATTCAATGATGCTAAAATTTTAGTGATAGTATTTACCTGCAATCATTGCCCTACTGCACAGGCCTATGAAGACAGAATTATTGCATTAACCAATACCTACAAAAATAAAGGTGTTGCCGTGGTTGCCATTATGCCAAATGATCCAAAATCGATTCGTTTAGATGAGTTAGGGTATACTGATCTTAGTGATTCGTTTGATGAAATGAAAATAAGGGCTTCCGAAAAACATTTTAATTTTCCCTATTTATATGATGGTGATAATCAGGAAGTATCAAAAAAATACGGCCCCATCGCTACGCCGCATGTGTTTATTTTTGATGCAGGAAGAAAATTGCGTTATTCAGGTAGGATTGATGATGTTGAAAAGCCGGGCAAAACCCCACACCATACTGATGCTGCCAATGCCATTGATGCACTTTTGCAAAACAAACCCGTTCCCGTTACTACTACCAAAGTATTTGGTTGTTCAATTAAATGGGCCGAAAAAAGTAATTGGATAACCCTGGCACAACAACAATGGGCGGCAGAACCGGTAACATTACATCCAATTAGCACCGATAGTATTCAGTATTTATTACAAAATCATTCAGATAAATTACGACTAATTAATGTGTGGGCTACCTGGTGTGGCCCGTGCGTAACTGAATTTCCGCAGTTTATTACCATTAATAGAATGTATAGGGGCCGTGATTTTGAGTTTATTTCCATTAGTGCAGATGATCCTGCCAAACAGATGAAGGTATTGGAGTTTTTAAAATCACAGCAGGCTTCCTCCCGTAATTATATTTTTAATAGTGATGACAAATATAAATTAATTGAAGCTATTGATCCAAACTGGCAAGGCGCTCTGCCTTATACCATTTTGGTAGAACCGGGCGGAAAAATTGTTTATGCTAAAGAAGGAGCCATTAATCCTGCTTTGATGAAAAAAACAATAGTAGATAATCCCTACATCGGGCGGTATTATTAAAAATAAAATGGTAACACCCTAACCATAAAGCGTTACTACATTTAATGGGAAAAAATAAAAACATGAAAAAAACAATTCGATGGGGAATTATTGGTTGCGGAAAAATTGCCGCAAAGTTTGCAAGCGATTTAAAATTAGTAGATGATGCAGTATTGTACGCAGTTGCAGCACGATCTTATGATGCAGCCGCTGCATTTGCTGCTACGCATCAGGCATCAAAAGCTTATGATAATTATACAGCATTGGTACAAGATGAATCGGTAGATGTAATTTATATTGCTACGCCCCATAGCTTCCATTATGAACATACCATGTTGTGTATTGCACATGGTAAAGCAGTTTTATGTGAAAAGCCATTTGCCATTAATACTTTGCAGGCCACGGAAATGATAAATTTTGCAAGAAAACAAAAAGTATTTTTAATGGAAGCCTTATGGACCAAATTTCTTCCGCATTATCAACAACTCATCCAGATGATTCAGGAAGGAAAATTAGGCGTATTACAATCGGTCTTAATCAATTTTGGGTTTAAACCACAGGCTCCCGTTTCGCCTCGTTTGTTCGACCCTGAACTAGGTGGTGGAACCCTAATGGATATTGGTATTTATAATGTTTTTATGGCATTAAGTATATTGGGTAAGCCTCAGCAAATTCAGGCTGTAATGGTGCCTCATGCTGCAACGGGTGTAGATGAGCAATGTGCAGTTTTGTTTACCTATCCCAATGGTGCAATGGCACAATTGTTCTCTTCATTTGTAACAACATTACCTACCGAGGCAGAAATTGCAGGAACCGCCGGTAGTATTCGTTTAACATCCAGATTTTATGAGCCTTCGGCAACCATTCAATACTATCATTTCACTATTCGTGAAACAACTGAAATTCTGGTGCCAAAAGAATCCGGTTTCGGGTATCAATACGAAGCACGGCATGTAAACCAATGCCTGCAGAAGGGTTTAACAGAGAGCCCGGTTATGGCACATGCTGACACTTTGTTATTGATGGAAACGCTTGATGCCATTCGCAAAACAGCAGGCATACGCTATCCGGAAGACGCTTATTAGTAACAAAGTAGTAACCATAAAAAATTGTTGGTGAAATAATTCGAAATGTCTTTTTTAATTGATAATTTGTAAACAATTATTGTTTCACCAAAAAATCTTGTATGAAAAAATTAATGATGGGTCTGTTAATGGTTATAGTAACCCTAATGGCTGTACCTACAGCAACAACTGCGCAAACTGTTGCCAAAAAAACCATAGAAGCAAAAAAAGAAGCTACTACTAAAAAAACAAAAACAGCTACAGCTGCAGCAAAACAACAAACTGCAGCAGCACCTGCTACTAACACACCAGCAAAGCTTATGGCTAAGCCGGCTAAAAGTTATTCAAAACCTGCACCGTCAACCGCAGCAGCCGGTAACGACAAAGTAATTGGTAAAGATGATAAAGGAAGAACCATTTATGAAGGGAAACGTGGCGGCCATTATTATATCAATTCAAATGGCAATAAAACGTACATTAAAAAAAATTAATCTAATTTTCACTGCTTCATCTGTTTACAAAAGAAAGATGAAGTAGTGATTAATATTGTTCATACCAATTGAAATATTTTTCAATAATCTGATCTTTTTCACGGGCAATATAGCTTAACAATGCTTTTCCAATTGCGGAATGTTTTTTTCCTTTCAGCCAAATTAACTGCCAGTTTGTAATAATTGGGAAATGTTGTAGTGGAACAATTTGAAGACTTCCATTCAATAACTCATTTTTTATACCAATTAATGGCATAATAGAACTGCCTAATCCTGCTAAAACTGCCTGCTTTACTGCTTCATTCGATGTTAGCTCTAATTTTTGTTTCACTTTTAGTTGTTGTTTTTCAAAAAATAATTCCATGGTTAAACGGGTACCGCTGCCTTGTTCTCTGAAAATGAGGGGCATTTTTTCCAATATAGATATATTGTGTTTTTTTTGTTTGAAGTTTTGTGCAGTATTGTTTACAAGGTATAATTTGTTTTGAAGTAATTGGATGTTTTCAATGGCCATATTTTCCGGCAATACAGAAACCATTGCAAAATCAATGGCATTATTTTCTAAACTTTCCAATACTTTGGCTTTGTTGGTAACATCTAATGAAAGTTCAATTTCAGGATGCTGTTGCATAAATCCATCTAAAAAATAAGGCATTAC
Source organism: Hydrotalea sp. GW822-HT8A01 (assembly GCF_058798575.1). Lineage (NCBI taxonomy): Bacteria > Pseudomonadati > Bacteroidota > Chitinophagia > Chitinophagales > Chitinophagaceae > Hydrotalea > Hydrotalea sp. GW822-HT8A01. The sequence goes on along the minus strand of NZ_CM179506.1, from coordinate 785,364 downwards.
ATAAATGCCGGTAGATACAACGGCAATTTTAAGTTTGCCACTCAACAAGCCTTTATATGAAAGTGTTTTGTAATTAATGGCATACACTTCTTCTAAAATATTATTGGCTGCTGCTGCAATTTCTTTTCCAAAATCAGTCACAAATAATTTCCTGCCAATAATTTCAGTTAAGGGTAATTCAAACTGATCCTGAAAATTTTTTAATTGAATGGAAACTGCCGGCTGGGTTAAATTTAATTCTTCAGCAGCTTTTGTTATACTCTTTGTTTTTGCAATAATTGAAAACACCATGAGTTGATGTAAAGTGTAATTCATAAATATTATTTATGTATTTCATTATAAAGATAAATAAAACACAATGAAAAGCTACCAATACTTTTGCGCCGTTAAATGAAACAGATATGAAAAAAATAACAGTAGCAAAAGGCGATGGCATCGGCCCCGAAATTATGGATGCCACGTTAAAAATTATGATGGCAGCCGGTGCACAATTAGAAATTGAAGAAATAAAGATTGGTGAAAAAGTATATTTGGCGGGAAACAGCTCTGGAATTGATCAGCAGGCATGGCAAAGCATCAGAAACAATAAAATTTTATTGAAAGCGCCCATTACAACCCCACAGGGTGGCGGTTACAAAAGTTTGAATGTTAGTATCCGAAAAACATTAGGCCTGTATGCAAATGTGCGTCCATGTAAAAGCATGTTTCCCTATGTTAGCACAAAACATCCGGAAATGGATTTGGTAATTATTCGTGAAAATGAAGAAGATTTGTATGGAGGTATTGAGCATCAGCAAACAGATGAAGTGGTACAATGCCTGAAATTAATTTCCAGACCCGGTTGTGAACAAATTATCCGATATGCTTTTGAATATGCTAAACAATACGGCAGAAAAAAGGTTACCTGCTTTACAAAAGATAATATTATGAAACAAACAGATGGGTTGTTTCATCGGGTATTTAATGAAATTGCACAGGAATACGTTGATATTGAAAATCAACATTTGATTGTTGATATTGGTGCAGCAAAATTGGCCAATAGCCCTGAATTGTTTGATGTAGTTGTAATGCCCAATTTATATGGCGATATTTTATCGGATGTGGCTGCTGAAATAGCAGGCTCAGTAGGTTTGGCAGGCTCTGCCAATATAGGTGCTACCTGCGCCATGTTTGAAGCCATTCATGGCTCTGCACCGGATATTGCCGGTAAGAATATAGCCAACCCATCAGGGTTAATTCAGGGTGCCATTTTAATGTTAAACCATATTGGTCAGAATGAGGTAGCAGAAAAAATACAAAACGCATGGCTTGCTACCATTGAAGAAGGAATACATACATTTGACATTTATAAGGCAGGATTCAGTACTCAAAAGACAGGTACTGCCGAATTTGCTAATGCTGTTATTGAAAGGCTTGGAAAAAAACCAAAACTGCTTCCATCTGTTTCCTACGCAAAGGGTATTGCGTTAAAAATTCCTCCCTATCAGCGAAAATTGCCTGCTCAGAAAATATTGGTAGGTATTGATGTATTTGTTGATTTTTCTGATATTGAGCCTAATGACCTTGCCATACGCTTGCAAAAACTGAATTCAGCTGCATTAGAATTGATCATGATTACTAATAGAGGTACAAAAGTTTGGCCCAATGGTTTTGATGAAACGTTTTGTACCGACCACTGGCGTTGCCGTTTTTATGCTAAAGCCAGTCAGTCTGTTCAAAAATCAGACATTCTTCAATTACTACAAGCTGCAGCAGAGCAGGGAATTGATTTTATTAAAATGGAAAATCTGTATACTTTCAATGGGATAAGGGGTTTTTCATTGGGGCAGGGTGAATAGGTTTTGGGAATTTACTTACAATATTTTTTTAGTTCTGGATTCAAGTTGCTTTTAATTAAGCAACTTTTTTGCTTACAGATATTTTTTATTTTGCTGAATTGGTATTTTTTAAACAGTTCTGTATTGTGCAGAAAGCTTAATTATAAATTTAATTTCCAATATAATTACACAAACATTCGTTAGTATTTAATAAAAATGTCAATATTTAAATAAATTTTTAAAAAAACCAGCCAAATCGCTAAAAATTGTCGAATTTTGCGTTCTTGTTTTTAATTGCTTGATTTGTATTTAAAATTAAATTCCATGAGCACTACACCTACTACCTTGTTCGATAAAGTTTGGGATGCACACGTTGTTCAACAGATAGATGATGGCCCTGATGTTCTGTTTATTGATCGTCACTTTATACATGAAGTAACCAGTCCTGTTGCCTTTTTAGGTTTAAAAAACAGAGGGCTTTCTGTTATGTTCCCTGAAAAAACATTTGCCACTGCCGATCATAATACACCTACCATTAACCAACATATGCCGGTGCAGGATCCACTTTCTGCCAATCAGTTGAAAGCATTGGAAGATAATGCTGCCAAATATGGTATCTCACATTGGGGTTTGGGCAATCCTAAAAATGGTATTGTGCATGTTGTTGGTCCGGAAAATGGCATAACGTTACCCGGAATGACGATAGTGTGTGGCGATTCACATACCTCTACCCATGGTGCTTTTGGTTGCATTGCTTTTGGTATAGGTACTTCTGAGGTAGAAATGGTGCTTTCATCGCAATGTATTATGCAACCCAAACCTAAAAAAATGCGCATCAATGTGCATGGAAAATTGGGAAAAGGCGTGTTGCCTAAAGATGTTGCTTTATATATCATCTCTCAAATTACTGCCAGTGGTGCCACCGGTTATTTTGTAGAATATGCCGGCGAAGTGTTTGAAAACATGAGCATGGAAGGCAGAATGACCGTTTGTAATATGTCTATTGAAATGGGGGCACGTGGCGGTATGATTGCACCTGACGATACCACATTTGCGTATTTAAAAGGAAGAGAAAAATCGCCCAAAGGTGCTGCATGGGATTCGGCTTTGGCTTATTGGAAAACTTTAAAAACAGATATGGATGCAACATTCGATAAAGAACTGAATTTTAATGCTGCTGATATTGAACCGCAAATTACTTATGGCACCAACCCCGGTTTAGGTACCGGGATATCTAAAAAAATACCTGCTGCTGCCGAAATTGGCGGCAGTGAAAACTCTTACAAAAAATCGTTAGAGTATATGGGCTTTCAGGAAAATGAACCCATACTTGGTAAGAAAGTAGATTATGTGTTTCTGGGAAGTTGTACCAATGGGCGTATTGAAGATTTTCGTGCATTTGCCTCATTAGTAAAAGGCCGTAAAAAAGCTGATAACATTACTGCCTGGTTAGTACCTGGTTCGCATATAGTTGAACAACAAATTAAAGAAGAAGGTATTTTAGATATTTTAACGGAAGCAGGTTTTCAATTACGTCAGCCCGGTTGCTCAGCCTGTTTGGCAATGAATGATGATAAAATTCCTGCAGGTAAATATGCTGTTAGTACCAGCAATAGAAATTTTGAAGGCCGGCAAGGGCCCGGTAGCAGAACTTTATTGGCCAGCCCATTGGTAGCGGCCGCCGCTGCTGTTACAGGTGTAGTTACCGATCCAAGAACTTTAATGCAATAATCGTTTACAAATAATCAATTTATGGCTTACGATAAATTTACCGTTTTAAAAAGTACAGCTGTTCCCATGCCCATGGAGAACATTGATACCGATCAAATTATTCCTGCACGCTTTTTAAAAGCAACCGAAAGAACCGGCTTTGGCGATAATCTGTTTCGCGACTGGCGTTATAATGCTGATAATACGCCTAAAAAAGAATTCGTGCTAAATAATCCCTTATACTCCGGTAAAATTTTAGTGGGTGGAAAAAATTTCGGTAGTGGTAGTAGCCGCGAACATGCTGCCTGGGCCATTTACGATTATGGTTTTCGTTGTGTGGTATCCAGTTTTTTTGCAGATATTTTTAAGAACAATGCATTGAATATTGGTATTCTTCCCGTTCAGGTAAGTCCCGAATTTTTAGAAAAAATTTTCAAGTCAATTGAAACAGATCCTAAAGCTCAGTTTATCGTTGATCTGCCGGCTCAAACATTCACTATTGCAGCAACCGGTGAAATAGCTGCTTTCAATATTAATACATATAAAAAATATAATATGCTAAATGGGTTTGATGATATAGATTATCTGCAATCCATTAAACCGACAATTCAGGCATTTACTGCAAAAAGTTTTTATTAATTGACAATAATGGGTTGTATGCGAATAGTTTACAACCGGAAAGGATAGGTATCGTATGCATGAAAATAAACTGCGGCACATTGAAATAATGGATACTACCCTGCGGGATGGTGAACAAACCAGTAGTGTATCTTTTTCTGCTTCAGAAAAATTAACGATCGCACAATTATTATTAACCGAAGTAAAAGTAGATAGAATTGAAATTGCCTCTGCACGTGTATCAGAGGGTGAATTTCAGGCAGTAAAAAAAATTACACAATGGGCAAGTGATAATGGCTATCTCGATAAAATTGAAGTACTCACTTTTGTGGATGGCACTACTTCAATTGAGTGGATGATGGAAGCCGGGGCTAAAGTGATGAACCTGCTTACCAAAGGTTCGCTGAATCATTTAACCCATCAGTTAAAGAAAACACCCCAACAACATTTTAAAGAAGTTGGTGAAGTAATTGCATTGGCGCAACAGCATAAAATTGATTGTAATGTGTATTTAGAAGACTGGAGTAACGGGATGCGCCATTCTAAAGATTATGTTTTTGAATATCTTGACTTTCTGGCAACACAACCAATCAAAAGAATTTTATTGCCCGATACACTCGGTGTTTTAATTCCTTCTGAAACTAAAGAATACATTTCTTCAATTGTTCAGCGCTATCCTGATATACATTTCGATTTTCATGCCCATAACGATTATGATTTAAGCATAGCCAATGTATTAGAAGCAGTGAATGCCGGCGCCAAAGGCGTACATTTAACAGTAAATGGGATGGGCGAGCGGGCAGGTAATGCACCTTTAGCCAGTGCAATTGCTGTTTTGAATGATTATGTAAAAGATGTAAAAACTTCTGTAGCTGAAAAATCGTTGTATACCGTAAGCAAATTGGTTGAAACATTTTCGGGTTTCAGAATTCCGGTTAACAAACCTGTGGTTGGCGAAAATGTATTTACACAAACTGCCGGAATACATGCCGATGGCGACAAAAAAAACAATTTATATTTTAACGATTTAATGCCCGAACGCTTTGGACGTCAGAGAAAATATGCATTGGGTAAAACCAGCGGTAAGGCAAATATTGAAAACAACTTACAACAATTAGGGATTCAGTTATCGGATGAAGATTTGAAAAAAATAACCCAGCGTATTATTGAACTGGGCGACAAAAAAGAAGTGGTTACACAATCTGATCTTCCTTACATTCTTTCAGATGTATTAGACAGTAATTCTATTGAAGAAAAAGTACATATTGAAAATTATGTTTTAACACATTCAAAAAATCTGCGCCCATCGGTTACCCTGAAAATAAATATGGAAGGGGAAATATTTGAAGAACATGCACAGGGAGATGGGCAATATGATGCTTTTATGAATGCATTAAAAAACATTTATGCATTAAAGAAAAAGGAACTGCCGCAATTAACTGATTATGCAGTGCGTATTCCCCCCGGCGGAAAATCAGATGCTTTATGTGAAACCATTATAACCTGGTGCTATCAGAACCGCGAATTTAAAACCAGAGGATTGGATAGCGATCAAACAGTATCTGCTATAAAAGCCACCCAAAAAATGTTAAACCAGATTTAAAGCAAGTAAATAATTATGGTGCAAAAAAAAATTTTAATAGTTCCCGGCGATGGTATTGGACAGGAAGTAACCACAGTAGGAAAAAAAGTATTAGATACTATTGCAACCAAATTTTCTCATCAATTTACCTACGATACTGCTTTAATTGGGCATGTGGCTATAGAGGCTACCGGTACCCCCTTGCCGGAGGAATCATTAGTTAAAATGAAAGCGTCTGACGCGGTTTTGTTTGGTGCTGTGGGTCATCCTAAATATGATAACGATCCAACAGCAAAAGTGCGTCCGGAGCAGGGTTTATTGAAAATGCGTAAAGAGCTTGGTTTATATGCCAATATTCGCCCCATTAAATTGTTTGATGAATTACTATACGCCTCCAGCATTAAACCTGAAATTTTAAGAGGTGCCGATATTTTATTTTTTAGAGAGCTAACTGGCGATATTTATTTTGGCGAAAAAGGAAGAAAAAATAATGGCGATACTGCTTACGATGTAGCCGAATACAGCCGTTATGAAATTGAACGTATTGCCCGGAAAGCATTTGAGGCTGCAAGAACACGGCGTAAAAAATTATGTTCGGTTGATAAAGCCAATGTTATTGAAACCAGCCGTTTGTGGCGTGAAGTAGTACAACAGGTAGCATTAGATTATCCTGATGTAACTGTAGAACATCAGTTTGTAGATGCTACAGCTATGTTGCTGATTAAAGATCCTAAACGATTTGATGTGGTTGTAACCGCAAATTTGTTTGGCGATATATTAACCGATGAAGCTTCACAAATTGCCGGTTCAATGGGTATGCTGGCCTCTGCTTCCATTGGCGATGGTACCGGGGTTTATGAACCTATTCATGGTTCTGCACACGATATTACCGGTAAAGGCGTTGCCAATCCGTTAGCTTCCATCCTTTCTGTGGCATTAATGTTAGATATTTCTTTTGGATTGAAAGAAGAAGCAAATACAATTATAAAGGCTGTTGATGCGGTATTGAAAGCTGGTTTTAGAACCCGTGATATTGCTGATGCAACAACAGTTGCTGATAAAATTTTGGGTACTCAGCAAATGGGAGATATAGTGCTGCAACAGCTTAATGCTTAATCATTTCAAATTGTAAAATGATAAGTATTCTCTAGCAAAGTAAACAGATGAATGAGCATACATTTTTTAAAACGTATGTTGATGCAACTTGTTTATTTTGGTTGTAAAAACTTTACCCATATATAAATGTCTAACATAACATTGTTTTTAATGGCTGCCTTGTGTTGTATGCCTTCTAAGTAAAATTTATTTTTTTGCAGCACTTTCATTGATGCTGTGTTTTTGGAAAATACACATGCCTCTATTCTTAAATATGTTTTGTTTTGTTCAAGCAGTTGCAAAAGCTTTTCTATTGCTGCTGTTGCTATGCCCTTACCCCAAAAAGGTTCTCCAATAAAATAGCCAATTTCAACAACATGCCCGCGCTCATGTTCCTGTGGCACAAAACCGATACTTCCTACTAATTGATCATCTACCCAAATTGCATAATTCTGATAAGGATTTTTTGAACCATGTATTTCAATCCATTTTAATGCATCGGTAACAGTATAGGGTTGTGGAAAAGAATCTCTTACCTGATTAAATATATTTCTGTTATTGGCAATCACAGCTAATGCCGCGGCATCTGTTTTGTGCCAAATTTTTAAAGTTACCGGCAACATGGCATGTATTTAATAATTTTAAAATGCATATTATACAAGTGAAAGGAATTAAAAATTAATTGTCCGATGTTTCTATTTTTCTGGTTAAATAATTCGTATAATCCGGTAGTGTAAGTTCATATGGTTCATGCATAAAAGGCGATGTCATAATGAAATCTGCTGTTGAACGATCGCATGCCATGGGTATGTTCCAGGCTACACAAAGTCGTAACAAAGCTTTTACATCACTGTCATGAGGTTGCGCTTCCATAGGATCCCAAAAAAAAATCATGATATCAATTTCGCCGGTTGCAATCATACTGCCAATTTGCTGATCACCGCCTAAAGGGCCACTTAATAATTTTTTTACAGGCCGATCTAAGGCTGTTTCTATTAATTTACCGGTGGTACCGGTTGCAATTAACTCGTGTTTGGCCAATACTGTTTTATTGTATTCAGCCCACGCCATTAAATCTGCTTTCTTATTATCATGTGCTACCAATGCAATTCTTTTTCTATTTGCTAATAATCTAAATTCGGCCATATTGTTTGTTTTTATTTGGAGCTTTGAAGATACAATTTGCGCATAAACTTTGGGTATTGGTTATAAAAAAAGCCATCCCCCAGAAGAGAGATGACTTTACACTTACTAACCTGTTAAATCCAAAAATACTTATTTATGATTTTGCCGGAATGGGTTCAGCCGGAGTTGCTGCTTCTAATATTTTAGCTCTAATTTTAGCTTCAATTTCATTGGCCAAATCAGGATTATCGAGCAGCAATTGTTTAACGGCATCACGACCCTGACCCAATTTATTACTATCATAACTAAACCAGCTACCGCTTTTTTGCACAATACCTAATTCAACACCCATATCAATAATTTCCCCAATTTTACTAATACCCTGTCCAAAAATGATATCGAATTCGGCAGAACGGAAAGGTGGTGCCACTTTATTTTTCACCACTTTTACTTTTACACGGTTGCCAATGGCTTCGTCTCCATCTTTTATTTGAGAAATTCTGCGAATATCTAAACGAACGGAAGAATAAAATTTCAAGGCGTTACCACCGGTGGTTGTTTCTGGATTGCCGAACATTACCCCAATTTTTTCGCGGAGCTGATTAATAAAAATACAAATGGTATTGGTTTTACTGATTGTTGCTGTTAATTTTCGCAAAGCCTGGCTCATTAAACGGGCTTGCAAGCCCATTTTGCTATCGCCCATTTCACCTTCCAATTCGCTTTTCGGCACCAATGCAGCAACAGAGTCAATGACTACTACGTCTAAGGCGCCGGATAGGATTAATCGGTCTGCAATTTCTAAAGCCTGTTCGCCATAATCGGGTTGAGAAATTAAAAGATTATCTACATCTACCCCTAATTTCTGCGCATATACACTATCAAAAGCGTGTTCCGCATCTATAATGGCGCAAATACCTCCTTTTTTCTGTGCTTCAGCAATAACGTGTGTGGCAATGGTTGTTTTACCTGATGATTCCGGGCCATAAATTTCAATCACTCTTCCTTTGGGTAAACCACCAATTCCCAGCGCAATATCTAATCCAATGGAACCGGTAGAAACCACTTCATTCAATCTTTCGGGTTTTTCATTCATCATCATTACACTACCTTTGCCATAGTCTTTATCAATCTTATCCATGGTTAGCTTCAGCGCTTTCAATTTATCAGCATTACTCATAACTGGTTATTTTCTTTCAAAATTAATGATGCCACGAAGTTAAAGAAATAAAATTACACACACTAATAAATTTAGCAAATTTTGCTAAAAAAATTACTTAAAACTTATTTCAAAATTTTTTTGGCTTTTCTTGCACTAATGAAAACCATGTCATATTTTTCGTAATAGTTTAAGTAACTTCATAGGCTATTCTGCAAAATCCCATACCCTGTATCCGTTTGTATTTAATTAAATCTGCTGAACATGAAAAAAATATTGCTTCGGGTAGGGTTGTTTTTGCTATTGCTGATAGTAGGATTATTGGTTTACCTTAAATTTTTTCTTCCAAATGTGGACAATGCACCTATAATAACAGTAGAAATTACACCTGAAAGGGTACAACATGGCGCCTATTTGGCCAATCATGTTACGGTGTGTATGGATTGCCATTCTACCCGCAATTGGAAGAAGTATACCGGGCCATTGACTCCCGGCACAGAAGGAAAAGGGGGCGAATATTTTGGAGAAGAATCTGGTTTCCCGGGTAAATTTTATTCCAAAAATATTACACCTGTTAATTTAAAAAACTGGACCGATGGCGAAATTTACAGGGTGATGACTACGGGTGTTGATAAAAATGGGAATGCCATTTTCCCGGTAATGCCCTACACTTATTTTGGAAAGATGGATAAAGAAGACGTGTTTGATATCATTGCCTACATTAGAACGCTGCATCCTATTGAAAATGATATTCAACCCCGTTCCATCAACTTCCCCATGAATTTTATTTTAAATACACTGCCTCAAAAAGCAGTACCACTTAAAAAACCTGCTAAATCAGACACACTTGCTTACGGGCATTATTTGGTGAGTATTGCCGCTTGTATGGAATGCCATACACAAAAAGATAAAGGAAATTTGAGGATGGAATTGACTTTTGCAGGCGGACGAGTCTTTAAAATGCCCAACGGAAACGTAATTTCTGCCAATATTACGCCGGATGCAGAAACAGGTATTGGTAACTGGTCTAAAGAAAGTTTTATTGCCCGGTTTAAAACCTATAGTAATATCGCTAATTTGGAAAATATGACACCAAATAAAGTAAATACAATTATGCCCTGGTCTATGTATGGTGGAATGGATACCAGCGATTTGATAGCGATTTATGTTTACTTAAAATCCTTACCACCTATCAAAAACAAAGTGCAGCATTTTGAATTGAATGTTATTCAAAATAAATAGTGAAAAAGAAATATATTTATTGGGGGGACAGAGCTTCCGGGGTTTTAATTGAATAGCCGTTGTATCATAATTTGTCTGTTAAAGATGAATACAAAAAATGTTAACTGTCGCCGAGTTTAACTTATAATTGTAGCAGATCTCTCTATGATTCTGACAAAATTTTTTAATTTGAATTGTAAATCAGGTACTTACAACGGAAATACTGAATATGAACTTTATAAAAACTACAATAACTTTTGATGATTTTTATGGTATAGCAACGCATAATTAGATCGATACAGATTTTTTTAACATGATAATTTTTTAAAAAATGTTATAAATGAAAAAATTTAAAATATCTACTGCTCAATTTGAGAACAAAAGTGGTGATAAGAATTACAATCTTTCAATTATTGAAAAACTATCGGAAAAGGCATCTCAAGAAGGTTCTAATGTAATTGCATTTCATGAATGTTCTATTACTGGATATACATTTGCACGACAACTTACAAAAAAGCAAATGCTTGATTTAGCTGAGTTCATCCCTGAAGGTCAAAGTATTTTAAAATTGAAAAAAATTGCAAATAAATTTGATATAATTATATTAGCAGGTTTGTTTGAGAAAGACAAAAATGATAATTTATTTAATGCCTATGTTTGTGTTGATAAAAATGGTATGGTTGCAAAATATAGAAAACTGCACCCTTTCATTAACCCTTATTTAACTGAAGGAAAAGCTTATTGCATTTTTGAAATTCATGGATGGAAATGTGGAATCCTGATTTGTTATGATAATAATGTAATAGAGAACGTAAGAGCTACAACACTTTTAGGAGCTAATATCATTTTTATGCCGCATGTTACTATGTGTACCCCTTCCACACGACCTGGTTCGGGATTTGTTGACCCAAAACTTTGGAAAAACAGAGAAGCTGATCCAACATCATTACGATTAGAATTTGACGGAATGAAAGGACGAGATTGGTTAATGAAATGGTTGCCCGCAAGAGCATATGATAACGGGGTATATGTCGTTTTTTCAAATCCAGTAGGAATGGACGATGACCAATTAAAAAATGGATATTCTATGATAATTGACCCTTTCGGAGATATTCTTGCAGAGTGTTGCACTTTTGAAGACAGTCTGGTAACATCCACTATCACGCCAGAAAAACTTATTCAAGCTGGTGGGCATCGTTATATTAATGCAAGGAGACCAGAATTGTATAAGGACATTATTGGGCAAAATCACAAATCGGAACAGACAGTTGTATGGCTAAACACTAATGAAAAAAATAAAATATACCGCAAATAACTATATAATAGGGTATCCAATGTACAGTTGAATAGAATTAACCCCTTTATAGCACTACTTCGCATTTTCAAATACCCTCTTTTGAATCTTAGATTCAATGGTTTCATCCATTCATCCCTGATTTACGTTCCCACCTTTTATTTTTGGCTATATTAGCAACCAAACTTTAACCCACTGTTTCAATGATAAAACCCATTCTTGTAGTAATTGTATCACTTGCTATTTTTATATATGGATGCCATAGCAAAAGAGAAAACAATGCTGCCCAAACACCACCATCGGTTATACCGGTTGTAGATGTATTAATTGCAAGGCCGCAAAGTATTGTTTCGCAAATTGAAGCCAATGGAACTGTTGTTGCTAATGAATATGTTGAACTAAAACCCGAAGTAAGTGGCCGATTAACCTATTTGAATGTGCCCGAAGGTAAATATGTTACCAAAGGCACTGTTATTGCTACTATGAATGATGCCGATTTACAGGCACAATTGGCTAAATCGAAAGTATTGTTGCAGTTGGCAGAAATAACAGAGGCTCGCAATAAAAAATTACTTGCCATTAATGGCATTAATCAAAGCGATTATGATGCATCACTAAACCAGGTACAAAGCATACGGGCAGATATGGCGTATACCCGGGCGCTGATTGATAAAACTGTAATCAAAGCTCCATTTGATGGTGTAATGGGATTGCGACAGGTAAGTCTGGGTGCATATTTAACACCTGCCAATACCATTGCCTCTTTGCAACAATTGAATCAGGTTAAAATAGATTTTACCCTGCCGGAAGAGTATGCCCGTTATATTCGCAAAGGCAATACCGTTATGGTGCAAAGCGATGCCGCTGTTAAACCGATACAAAAAGCCACTATTATTGCCGCTGAACCACAAATTAATACAGCTACCCGTAACATTAAGATAAGAGCTGTATTGGAAGAAGGAGGGGTTAATCCCGGCGCTTTTGTAAAAGTGCTGGTAGCTACTAATCAGGATAAAAAAGCCATTTTAGTACCTACCAATGCACTGATACCCGATGATAAAAATAAACAGGCAGTATTAGTGAAGCATGGAAAAGCTTTTTTTGTAAATGTAGAAACGGGTTTACGGCAAGCCGATGCTATTGAAATTACAAAAGGTATTCAGCCTGGCGATTCTGTTGTGGTAACAGGCGTTTTATTTGCCCGTCCGCAAAATGCAGTTCAGGTGAGAAGCATTAAACAACTGACTGATTTTAGTAATTAATGCTACCCGGATTTCTGCTATTGTTCAACTTATAGATACACCGATACATGAATATATCTGCTTTATCGTTAAAACGTCCGGTATTAGCTACTGTGATGAACCTCATTATTATTTTATTCGGAATAGTGGGGTATACTTTTTTGGCTGTTCGCGATTATCCGGCAATCGATCCTCCGATTATTACCGTTTCCACCAACTATACCGGTGCTAATGCCGATATTATTGAGAGCCAGATAACAGAACCACTCGAAAAACAAATTAATGGCATTCCCGGTATTCGATCTATTTCTTCTTCCAGTAGTTTGGGCAGCAGCCAAATTACCGTTGAATTTAATTTGGGTACCGATTTAGAAGCTGCTGCCAGTGATGTACGCGATAAGGTAGGGCAGGCACAACGGGGACTTCCGCAAGATATAGATGCACCACCAACAGTTTCAAAAGCCGATGCCAACAGCGATTTTATTTTAATATTGGCCGTGCAAAGCCGCACTAAAAGCTTATTGGAACTAAGTGATTATGCCGAAACAGTTTTGCAACAGCAATTGCAAACCATTAAAGATGTAAGTTCCATTAATATATTCGGACAGAAAAGATATGCGATGCGACTATGGCTGAATCCGGCTAAAATGTTGGCACATAATATAGCATTTACTGATATTGGCAATGCACTACAAACTGAAAATATAGAATTGCCCCCCGGAAAAATTTATGGGAATAATACCGAAATGGTGATAAGAACCATGGGGCGTTTAACCAATGAACAACAATTTCGAGATTTAATTATAAAAGAAGATTCAACAGGTATTGTTCGGCTGAACGATGTAGCAAAAGTTGAATTAGGGCCTGAAAATATAGAGCAATCCTGGAAGTACAATGGCGTCAATGCAGTAGGGTTAGCTATTATTCCACAACCCGGCGCCAATAATATTGAAATTGCGAATGAGTTTTATCGCCGTCTTAAACAAATGGAATCTTCCAATAAATCTGATATTCAGTTTCATGTATTAATAGATAATACCATCAATATCCGAAAAAGTTTGGCCGAGGTAAAAGAAACATTACTCATTTCTTTTGCCTTGGTGGTATTGGTTATTTTCTTCTTTTTCAGAAACTGGCTAATTGCATTGCGACCGTTAATCGATATTCCCATTTCATTAATCGGAACTTTCTTTGTAATGTATATTGCCGGCTTTTCCATCAATATTCTAACCCTGTTAGGTATTGTACTGGCAACGGGTTTGGTGGTGGATGATGGTATTGTAGTAACAGAAAATATCTTTCGGAAGTTAGAGGAAGGCATGCCGATAAGAAAGGCTGCTTTAGAAGGCAGTAAAGAAATTTTCTTTGCAGTAATATCTACTTCCATTACGTTGGCTGTAGTATTTCTGCCGGTTATTTTCTTAGAAGGATTTGTGGGCCGCCTGTTTAGAGAGTTTGGGGTAACGCTGGCTGCTGCGGTTTTAATTTCTGCTTTTGTTTCCTTAACTATTACACCCGTTCTGAATGTGTATTTAAATACCAAAAATGCGCATGAAGGTTGGTTTTATAAAAAAACAGAACCTTTTTTTACCGGAATGGAGGCTTTATACCAACGTACATTGCAAGGCTTCATGAAAATAAGATGGATGGCCTGGGTTATTGTTGGTATATGTTTGGTATTAATTGGTTTTTTAATTAAAAACCTGCAAACAGAACTGGCACCAGTTGAAGACCGCAGCAGTATACGCTTTGTGGTAACTGCACCGGAAGGCACCAGTTATAATTATATGGTAAACTTTGTAGATAAGTTTGCCAATTATTTGTATGACTCTATACCAGAAAGAGATTTTGTTTTTGCCAGAACACCTGCCGGTCCGGGAAGCAACACATCACAGCCACGTTTGGGCTTAATTGATCCTACATTAAGAACCCGTAGCCAGGCAGATATAGCTAATGAACTCCAAAAAAAATTAGGCCAGTTTAATGATGCCCGCATTTTTGCTATTCAGGAGCAAACTATTTCTGTTGGTTTGGGTTCAAGAGGTTCTTTGCCTATTCAATTTATTTTGCAAAATCAGGATTTGAATAAACTGAAAAATATAATCCCTAAATTTTTAGAAGAGGTTCGGAAGGATAAAACTTTTGCCAATGCAGATGTTAATATCAAGTTCAATAAACCGGAAGTACAACTTACAGTTGATAGGATGAAAGTAAAAGACCTGGGCTTAAGTACTGCCGATGTGGTTGGTGCCATTCAGGCTGCATTCAGTGGTGGACGATTGGCTTATTTTATCATGAATGGTTATCAGTATCAGGTAATTGCACAGATTAATCGGTCAGGAAGGAATAATCCTGATGATATTAAAAATGTATTTCTTCGTTCTAAAACAGGCGAAATTATTCCTTTGGATGCGGTAGTTCATTTAGAAGAAAACAGTAACCCGGCTACGTTATATCACTTCAATCGCTATAAGTCGGCTACTATTTCTGCTTCATTGGCTGAAGGTAAAACCATTGGTGATGGTATTAATGCCATGCAGGCAATTTCAAATCGGTTGTTAGATGAAACTTATCACACGGCGCTGAATGGCCCGTCCCGGGATTATGCAGAAAGTTCTTCTAACATTCTGTTTGCTTTTATCTTAGCATTAATACTGATTTATTTGGTATTGTCGGCTCAGTTCGAAAGTTTTCTGGATCCGTTTACCATTATGTTAACTGTACCACTGGCGCTGGCAGGTGCTTTGCTTAGTTTGTTTCTTTTTCACCAAACACTCAATATATTTTCTGAGATTGGTATGATTATGTTGATTGGCCTTGTTACTAAAAATGGTATTTTGATTGTAGAATTTGCCAATCAAAAAAGAGGCAATGGGTTAGAAAAAGAAGCAGCAGTTGTGCAGGCTGCTACTCAACGCTTAAGGCCTATTTTAATGACGAGTCTGGCTACTTCATTAGGCGCTTTGCCTATTGCACTGAGTTTAGGGGCAGCTTCAACCAGTCGTATTCCCTTAGGTATTGTTGTGGTAGGCGGTATTTTGTTTTCACTAATTCTTACCCTGTTTGTTATTCCTGCTGTATACACATATATTTCTGGAAAACACAAGCGTAAAGAGTTTGAGATTATTGAATAAGGCAGCTGCTTTTAATTTGTCAATTTGTATGAACTGATGAAAATCAGTACATGTATTGTATACTTACCATTAATTTTGTACAAAAAAATGCGTTTAGATATTGCGAATATCCGGAAAGATTATAAGTTGCAATCTTTTGACGAATCAGATTGCGCTGATAATCCATTTACTCAGTTTGAAGCTTGGTGGGAACAGGCTATAGAAAGTGAAATTGATGAAGTCAATGCCATGACGTTAGCTACTGCTTCAAAAACAGGGTTACCTTCGGCCCGTATTGTATTGTTGAAAGATTATAGTGAAAAAGGCTTTGTTTTCTACACCAATTACAATAGCTATAAAGGCAGGGAGTTAGAAGAAAATCCACATGCTGCATTGGTATTTTTTTGGAAAGAATTAGAGCGACAGGTGCGTATACAGGGTTTGGTAGAAAAAGTTCCTGCGTCAGAAAGTGATGTCTATTTTCAACAAAGGCCTGTGGGCAGCCGTATTGGTGCCTGGGCATCGCCTCAAAGTGCTGTTATAGCCAATCGGTCAATTTTAGAAAATGAGGTATTGTTGTTTGAAAATAAATTTAAAGAAACTGCTATTCCACGCCCTCAGCACTGGGGTGGATATGTGGTAAAGCCTACTGCCATTGAATTTTGGCAGGGTAGAAGCAGTAGGCTACACGACAGAATTCAGTATACTTTACAACCCGGTGGCAGCTGGAAAAAAGTTCGACTGGCACCATAACGGTAATGGGTTTACTGTTTCTGTTGGCTATGCTTTGGTTTTTTATAATTGAGTACCATTTAATTGCACAATTATTCCGAAAGTTTTATTTTATTGAAGTAATTGTTTTATTTCCGGACTGTTATAATCGCCCATACCGGTTTGCTGGTGAATAATTTTCCCATCTGCATCAAAAATAAAAGTGGTAGGAATCCCCTCTACATTAAATAAAGCAGGAAGTTCCTGCGCAGGATAATACACGGGCATGGTATATCTTTTATCTTTCATAAACTGGATGGCTTTGCTAAAATCATCATCCATTGAAAGAAATACAAAAGCCACTTTACTGCTGTCGGTGCTGCTGTATAAAGTTTGTAAAGAAGGCATTTCGGCACGGCAGGGCGGGCACCAAGTGGCCCAAAGATTTACTAAAACTTTTTTTCCCTTGAATGCATCTTTGATGTTGATTACATTTCCGGCTGCATTTTTTATATTGAATATTGGTAATGCACTGGCATTGCTGTTAACAGCAGGTGGTGGAGGAGGAACTGAGTTGCTACCTGGAGCCTGCATATTTTCATTATTCCCACTATTTTTACAGCCTGTAAATGTGATAAAACTTGTAACAAATACAAGTATTAAAAATTTGGTTGTTATTTGTTTTATTGACATGAATCTATAGTTTTAAATTTTAAAAATCTTTTTATTTTATTTATTTTTTTATATATTTACTGATTACAATGTGCACACAAACCTTTAATGAGTACATCGGTTTGATTGGTTTGAAAACCTTTGGGCAATACAATGGCCGGCGATGTAATATGGTCCAGGCAATATGTGGTGCCGCATTTGTCGCAGATAAAATGAATGTGGTTATCATGGTGATGCCCTTCGGAACAATCATCTTTACACAATGCATATAAAATGGAATTATCCGGACTGGGAATGGTGTGAATTAAACCTTTCTCAACAAAAATCTGCAATGTACGGTAAATAGTTACCCTATCAAACTGATCGCCGGTTTTTTCTTCAATTGCAGCATGGGTTAGTGCACCGTTCGATTGATGAAACAGTTGCAAAATAGCCAGTCTGCTGGGGGTAATACTTAAACTGTTTTTTTTTAATATTGAATTGATTGCATTGGGCATATTGCAAATAGGTATTTTATTTCGCCTTGTTATTATCGGGTTGTTCTTTTAATAATTCCTCAATATCGTGTTTTAATTTATCTAATTCATCTTTTTTCAGCGTATCATACACCTGGCCGCGTACAATGCCGTTTTTATCTACCAGTGCTACAAATTGGGTATGAATAAAATCATCTTTTATGTCGTTTACAGCATTTTTAGGATCATCAATGCCATAACTGTAGCGTGCCATTTTATACAAACTGTCTTTTCTTCCCGTTAAAAATTCCCATTGTTGGGTATTTACCTGCATTGAGTCTGCATACCTTCTCATTCTTGGCACTGAATCTGTTTCAGGATCGCAGGTGTGTGAAAGTATCATAAAATCTGGTCGTCCTTTAAACGTTTCATAAATGGATTTTAAATTGTTGTTCATTCTTGGGCAAATGCCTTTACAAGTGGTAAAAAAATAATTAACAACACATACCTTGCCTGCAACATCTGCATTGGTAATATCTTTCCCATCCTGATTGGCAAAACGGAAAGGTTGCACCGTACTTCTTTCCGTTAAGGTACTTCGCTTAAACATGTCGGTTACTCTTGAAATAACAAACATGAAAACAGCAATTAATGCAATAAAAAACAAACCATAACCTAAAGCCTTCTTATTCATCTGCTCAAATTTAGACTACAAATTTACGGTAACGTTCAGATAAATGTATTTTGTGTAATAGTGCCATCATTCAATTTCTAAATAGATCGTATATTCTTCGTAAACTTTAACAATTCAGCTGTTTTTAAAAAAGAATTTAGTTGGTTACAAAATTTAAGATAATTGTAAAGCAAACGGTAATAAAATTGTCAGCCCAATTGAACAAAATGGAGAAGAAATTACTCAATTATTCAAGAATTACTTAAAATTTATTACTGCAAATGAAAAGGTTACAGTAAAGCAGTATGCAATTAGTTTCCGTATGTTTTAAGAATTGATGCAACTGATAAATCCTCATCAAATCAATAAGTGGCCAATGAGTACCATACCCGGAAGGTGATACCTGATAAAAATTTCTTTGAAGATTGTTGGCTGATTTTAATTTAGGTGATATTTTTTCCAACGATATTTTTAGTTGTTTCCCATCAATACTTATAATCATTGATGTTTCATCGAACGTGATGTCTTGTCCTGTATGGTATACATTGCAATCATGGTACTAATTTTTAAAGTATTGGTTCCAGGTGTCTACAATCAGATCGAAGTGCTGGTAGATAATTTTTTTTAATTTCTCTATTTGCTGACGGTGTCATAATTATGTGCGAAAGCTTCTTTTATTTTAACCTAATCAACCCAAAACCAGAATTTACATTCCATATCACCTTTTTCTGCATGAATATGAATGGGTTCATTCCCCTTGTTAGAGTAGAAAAAAAGTTGCCAACCAAAAATGTAAAAGACAGTAGGCAAACTATGCAAGTTTACTGAATTTGTTGGACAGATTTTACCAGATTTTATATCCTTCTTTGAAATATTTTTTTTGCAACAAAGTTGCATTATATTATCTTTGCAGCATGCAATTCAAAAAGGTAAACTGGGACATGTTGGGCATTGTTACTTCGGTAGCCTGCGCCATTCATTGCGCTTTATTACCCATTGTATTAACCAGTTTACCCCTGTTTGGAATAGAAATTATTCACAACCGGGCTTTTGAATTCTTCATGATTTTTTTAGCATTTGTAATTGGGGCTTTTTCACTGCTAAGGGGCTATTTATACAAGCACCATCAATTAAAGCCGCTCATTATTTTCTCGGTGGGCATTCTGTTCTTGCTGGCAAAGCAAATATGGCATCACTGGGAAATTGTTTTATTAATACCGGCGGTTATTTTAATTGTATATGGACATTTGTTAAATAATAGAACCTGCAGTTACCGTTCGGCCAGTGCCAATGATGCTGCAAAAGTAATGGTACCAACAGATCATTTGCATCAAAAAGCAGTATAAAATTCATTGAATTTTTGAATAAAGCAGCCATTTAAAATTGCATGAGCCCTGTCAGGCTTTAAAAGGGAGTATCTTCTTTTCTAAAATAATGTTTGTCTAATCCCAAACGGTTCATGTATTGGCGGTAACATTGTTCAATATAATATCCAAATTCCAGATCGTTCAGCATTTTTAAAATATCATAATCAGGCCTGTATTTAACCATAAAACTGTCTAATTGCGGAGAAGAAAGCCCGGTAATTTTTTTTACAAAACCCTTATTGAAACGATGGTCAATATAAGCATCCTGCTCCTGCTGAATTAATCTGCGTTGTAATGATTCTATACTTTGATTGCGTTTGCGGCGAAAAAGGTTAATAATTTCATCTAAATCTAAACCTACAGTAACACTGCCTGGGTTATAACCCGATGGTCCATCACTTAAACGAAGGCCCGGTTTTCTAAAGTTAAAAATTTTGGCATAGTCCTGTCTGTTTTGAATTGAATCTAATCGATAATTACGATTCCGAACACTTACATCGGGCAAATTATATGCGTTTAGAAAAATTTGAATATTGAATGCGTCTGTATTAGAAATGGTATCAACCGGATATTTCATGGTGGTTTTATTCAGTAATGAAAACCAGATAGAGTCATGTGAATTGACCATTATACTGTAATGCCCCAGCGAATCGGTAAGTGTACCCCTGCCGGAAGAGGTAATTACAGCCACTGCTTCTATAGGCCTTCTGGCAGAAATATCATAAACAGTACCACGTATCGGAAAAGCTTTAGCGGGTTGCTGGCCATGCAATTCGGCTATTCCACAAAAAAATAATATGGTAAGTAAGTAAAAATATTTAGTCAAACTGTTCAATTGGTGCTGTAATATTAAAGCCAAATCTATAAAGCAGCGCTGCTTTAAGCAGGAATTAACATGTTATTTGAAGATTTTTTTAAAACAGCCTCGTTAAAATTTATTTTCTATAATATAAGGCAGCATATTGCGCCAGGTTGGCCAGTCATGTACCACATCGGGGCCCCATATTTCCAAATCGTTCCAAATACCTTTATCCCATAAAACTTTCGAGAATCTTTTTCCAGACTCGGGGTCTTCATGTGTACCGGCACCGGAATAAATATGAATATGATGGCTGGCTTTAATTTTATCTAAATACCAGTGATCAGCCAGATTGGGTATGTAATGAATAGGGCTGTTATAATACACTTGCTCATCCCAATAACCTTTTGTATATTCTGTTAAATCATATACGCCACTCATGCTAATGGCTCCATTGATGATATCAGGTCTTTTTAAAAATAAATTCATGGCATGCAGGGCACCAAAACTGGCACCACAGGTAAAAATATGTGTATTGGCACTGGTGTGGTTCCGAATATAAGGCACCACTTCATTGTGTACATATTCATTGAACTGATTTTGGCGAATGGCTTTGTGGGCTGATTCCATTTCATCATTCATCCAACTTTGTTTATTCATGCTATTGATACTGAATACTTTAATTTTTCCGGCATAAATAAATGGTGAAAGGGCTTCAATTAACTGAAAGCGTTCATATTCCAAAAAATCGGCGGCGGCAGTGGGTATTAATAAAACCGCAAATCCAAAATAACCATAAACGGCAATGGGCATTTCTTCCTGCAATGCCGGACTATACCAGGAAGTTATTTCTTTTACCATACAGGAATTATCAGTTTACAGGCAGTTTCTTTTTATTTCTTTCCAAACATCTCTAAAACACTGGGCTGCATAAGTGTTGGCTGCATAGGTTTCTAAAGGAGCCTGATGTATGCCCATTTTTTCGATATCACTAAGATAAGGGATATAATTTTTTAGAAATAGCTTGTCTTTATAAAATTCGTTCATGGTTTCGTGATGCAAATTTTTTCGGTGGTCTACCATGCTGAAAAAACATTTTATTTTTTCGATATTTAAATCATTGTCTTTAAAATATTGCAAAACAGTTTCAAATGAGCGAATGGATAAAGTGGTAGGGATATTGGGCATTAAAATCCAGTCGGCCGTAAAGAAAATAGCTTCATGCAGAATAGATAATCCCGGCGGGCAGTCAATCATCACCAGGTCATATTCTTTTTTAAAACTGTTAATGAGCGCCGCAAATTTCTTTTTAAACTGTTTCATTTCATTCAATAAAACATCTGCATAACGGGCAGAAAGATCGGCAGGTATTACCGATAAATGTTCATAGGCCGAAGGCATTACCGCATCGGCAATATCCATTTCCTGTAATAAAATTTTTTTCGACTCATTTTTTGTGCCGGGTGTAACAGCAAGGTAAAAGGAGGCGGAACCCTGGGGGTCTAAATCCCATACCAATGTTTTTTTACCTTCTTTAGCAGCTAAATAAGCCAGGTTAACGGCGGCGGCAGTTTTGCCAACACCTCCTTTCAGATTGTAAAATGCTAATGTGACCATACCTTAAATATACAAAACATTTGAATGCATGAAATATTCTATACACTTTTTTTGCAAAAGAATGGCCGGAAAAATGAAAGAATGATTTGTGATAAAATTATACTGACAAAATTAGCCAAAGATACTGAAGATGGGAGTCAGAATGGGAGGATGCCAATCAGGTTATATAATTTTATGCAACTCTTTTAAGTGTTTGCGCAGGTGATTGATAGCTGTATACAGTGTAACCACAAATCCATTGTGCGGCATATTTTGCTATAAAACTACCCAAAAGAATGGGGATAAAGAGGCTATAGCCGCCTGCTACCAAACCACAGGTTAAAAACAGTGAGGTGAGCGGTGCATCAATTGCAGCACTGAGCATAGCAGCAGCACCTACCAATGCAAAATTAATGACAATAAGATGTAGACTAAAGTAGTGATTCAATACCAAAGCCACCAACATACCCAGAACGGCACCGGTTACAATACTGGGTGCAAATACACCACCATCGCCGCCGGCACCCAATGTTAAAGAGGCGACCAACGGTTTTAAAAGCACAATAGTCAGAAGTATACAGGCAAAAGTGATGGAAAAAGCCGCTTCATTGGCTTTGTTGATTAACGCAGGTAAAGCATGATAACTATCACCATATAATTGAGGAAAAAACAGGATGGCAATACCTACCAAAATGGCACCCACATTCACACGGATAAAATTATTGTTGATTTTTGCGAAACGTGCCTTGGTAAAAATGACCAACTTGGTAAAACACACCGCCACAAAGCCGGAAATAATGCTCAGTAAAACAAAATAGGGGATGGCTTCCATTTTCCATCCGGCCACAGAAAATTTAAATAACTTTTCTCCTTCCATGGCTTGCAACATGAGCCAGGAAACACCGGCTGCAATACCACTACTCAATACTATGGTTTTTGAAATCTTTCTTGCTATTACCTCAATCGCAAACAGAAATCCTGCCAAAGGGCTGCCAAATAAAGTGGCGATACCTGCCGCAACACCAGCAGTTATTAACTCGGTTTTATAAATATTTGCAATACTGCCCTTTTTGTGTGCAGTGGCACCCACTGCTGCAGTTGCCACCACGGTAGATACTTCTACACCGGTAGATCCGCCAAAAATAACTGTTAAAAAACCATTGAAATAATGCGAGGGTATTTTATAGGTGGGCAATTCATTTTTTCTATTGGAAATGGTAGTATAAATTTCTTTAATGCCTTTGTTTTGTTTGCCTTTAAAAAGGTATTTTCTTAAAAAATAAATCAGTGTAATGCCAACCGAAGGTAAAATGAAGAAAGCGAACTTAAAATGACTTGCAGTTTTAAAAATTTGTGTTTCATAGTGTGCAGTAATCATTTTTAAAGAATCGGCCAGTAATATAGAAAGTAACGATACAATTATGGTAGTAATCAATAATTTTAAATAGTGAATGAGTATAATATTATAACGCATGCAGTGCAGAATTTAATGAATACATTTCAACAGATTGGTAAACAAGGTGCATGTACCAAATTGATTGCAAAATTAAATATAAGTGATGCAGGTATTTGTTAAAATGCTAATAATCCGGTTAAATACAGGCTGCACATCAAACTGCAATTGATGAAGAAACAATTATTGCAATGCTGAAATTATTGAAGGGCAGGTTACAACAAATTATTTTCAATAGCATATTTAATCAGTTCTGCATTGTTGTGAACATGCATTTTACTTAGAATACGTGCCTTATATGTACTAATGGTATTTACGCTAAGTGATAGGGCCTCAGATATTTCTGAAATTGTTTTTCCTTTAATAATGAGCTGTAAAACCTGAAATTCACGATCTGAGAGTTGTTCGTGTGGTGCTTTTTCAAAATCATCGCCATAAGCTTCGGCTAATATTTCAGCTACTTCCGGGGTAATGTATTTTTTCCCTCTTAATAATGTATTAATGGCTGTTACCAATTCTTCGGGGGCACTTTCTTTGGTTAAATAGCCGGAGGCGCCGGCACGTATGGCCCTAAGTGCATATTGTTCAGGCGCATGGGTACTGAGCACCAGAATGGGTATGTGCGGACTAATATCTTTAACTTGTTTAATGGCATCTATACCCGATAACCCAGGCATGGAAATATCAGAAATTATGATATCCCACTTTTGTTTCATCACTTTTTTAATTAAATCGGTACCTTCTGAAACCTCTTCTATTTCTGCAGAAGGGAAAGATTTTTCCAATATCATGATTAACCCTTTTCTCAACACATTGTGGTCGTCGGCTAAAATTATTTTCATGTGAATATTTTATTTTCTAAATTTTCAATATAAAATTCACACATAAAATTTTCTTTGCTGAGCAATGCAATCGCAAGAAAGTTTTATGGTTCATTTCATAGGAATTTATCCAATCCGTTTTTTGCTTTTTTAATGGACCTTGTTGCAAATATATCTACTTCATGAAAAAACACCCTGAAAGATTATGCAACTGGTAAGATAGACTTTTTTTTTGATACTACAAAGCGCAGGTTAAAATGATTACAAAGGGTGGTATTAAAAGTACATCAAAAAAATGGCATCCCTGGAAAGGGACGCCCATAAATCCTATATCCTATGAAAAACCAAAACGTTTTTAACCCCCTAACCCAGAAAACATTCTGTAATTCAATACAGCAAATGTGAGGTTTTTTAACCAATCACCACTTCACCCATTAGTATGATTTTTTCTAATAGAATTGGAAGAATATGACGCCATAAAGCAGCTTTATAATCCATAAATGGCAAATAGTTGCAAAGTAGGCTGCGGCTATATTTTATTGGCATAAAATGGCAATAATTTCAAAGCAGTTTTTTTCAACCACATTTATGCGGTTTTTTATTGCAATTACCTACAGCCAGTTGCGCAATTTGGCAATGGCTGCAGTGCGGGAAGTAACTTCCAGTTTGCCATATATATTGGCAATATGTGTTTTAATGGTATTCACAGATAAATAAAATGCTTCTGCCATTTGCTGGTTGGTTTTGCCATCATAAATGGCATTTAAAATTTCAAATTCCCGTTCACTCATGGGTTTTACCAAATGCCTGTTAATGGCTTTCAGCGAAAGTATGGGGTAGGCGGCTTTGTGTTGCTGCGCATGGTTGTGCAGGGCAATTTCCAGATTTACCAGTACATCTTTTTCATCGAAGGGTTTTACAATATAGCCCGCTGGTATGGTTTTAATGGCACGTTCCAAAGTAAGCCTGTCGGCATGTGAGGTAAGGAATACAAAGGGTAATTTGTATTTGGCATTAATTACTCCGGCAAGATCAATGCCATCTCTTTCTTCATGCAAATTAATATCCAATAAAATAGCATCAGGTAAATTGGTCTCTAATTCCTGTAAGGCATCAGAGGTATTATAGGCAATACCGGATACACAAAAATCAAGATTGGTTAGGCATTGTGCAATATCAGCAGCAATCAGCGGCTCATCTTCAATAATTAATATTTTAATTTCACTCATATACAGCAGTTGCTTTTTTGTACAAAGGAATGATAAGGGTTACCGTGGTTCCTTTTGTGCCGTCAATATACAAATCTGCTTTCAATTTTTGAATAAATGAATGTATTAACTGATAACCCATTGTAGTGAATTGGTGGTGTTGAAAATCATCGGCAAGCCCAACACCATCATCTTTTACCTGTAAAATTAATTTATCCTGCCACGTGTGGAGTGAAACCCAAAGATGTCCGGAATCCCTACCCTCAAATGCATATTTTAAAGCATTGCTGATAAGTTCATTTAAAATAAGCCCAATGGGTATCAGGTTGTCTATTTCTAACTGAACCGGGTCTATTTGCATGTTGAGGTGAATTTGCCCTTCATTTACTTTATAAGAGTTAAACAGATTGGTGGTTAACTTTTCAATATATTCCTGCATATTTATGCCGGCAAAATTTCCTTCAACATATAAATTTTGATGGATCAATGCCATTGCTTTTACCCGGTCTCTGGCTTCTTTAATGGCTGCAACGGCTTTTTCGTCCTGTATGGTTTTGCTTTGCAGGTTTAATAGGCTGCTAATTACCTGAAGGTTGTTTTTTACACGATGGTGTATTTCTTTTAAAAGTACCTCTTTATCAGCCAGTGATTGTGTAATGATGGTATTTTTATGGGCCAACTCATTATTTAGTTTTTCTTTGTTGTGATACAATATTAAGATGGTACCTAAACTGAAAGTAAGCATAATTAAACCAATACTGTAAAAAATAATAATATTTTTTTTGTCTTTCAACGCCAGGCTCTTTAGCTCATTGTCTTTATTCAAAATTTCAATTTGCTGGTCTTTTTGTTTGGATTCGTATTTTGCAGATAAATCATTGATGTTTCGTATGTTTTCTTCTGTTCTTAATGAGTCTGCATTTTCTTTGTAGGCTTTATAATAAATCAGTGCTTTTTCAGAATCGCCAGTAGCTTCATAGGCGTCGGTTAGTATTTTGTAGAAATAGCAGTTGAGTTCTATTTTATTGTTATCGCCCACTGAAGGCAGGTGTAAGCCCTGTTCCGCATAATTAATGGCGATGGGATATTCTTTTTTGCCCAAATAAGCTTCGCCTAAACCTACCAGCAAATAGGAATAAACGGTTACATCCTTATTGATATTTGGTATAACAGCAATTTTATTAAAATAACCCAGGGCACGGTTGTACTGATTTTTTCCATTGTAACAGAAACCCATGTTTAAATAGGCGTTGTGTAACAGGTTGGGTGACGAAGCTTTTTCTGCAAAACGGATAGATTTGTTTAGAAAATAAATGGCACTATCGTATTTTTTTTGGCGTTGGTATACATCGGCCATGTTACTGTAAATATTGGCCAAATCGTCGGTATCTTTTCTATCAGTATAAATTTGTAAAGCTTCATTCAGGTAATAAATGGCATTCGTATAACTTTTGGTAAGACTATACAGTATACCAATGTTATTATAAGTGTCTGCTACCTGTATTTTATTGTCTAATTTATTGCGGGTTTCCAATGCTCTGAAATGCCAAAACAATGCACTGTCTAAACGCCCTTCCAAATAATAAGAAAGTGCCATATTATTTTGTGCATTGCCCAATCCTGCTTCATCATTGTGTTTTAAATTAATGTAAATAGCTTTTTGTAATAAAAATCTCGATTTGTAAAATTCATGTTGTAAATCATAGGCCTGCGCCAGATTATTAAATACTTTGGCCTGTAATAATTCATTGGGCAATTTATTGCAAAGTAATAAAGCTTTTTCGCCATATAAAACAGCTTTTTGCGGGTCAATGGAAAGATAGCTAAAGCATAATTTGTACAATCCTTCTATTTTAATACTGTCTGTAGTACCATTATAGACCATTTCTTCCAGTGAATCTAAAGTGGGCAACTGGCCAAATGAATGGATGGTAAAGGCGAAGGTAAAAAGTACAAAAGCAGCAAATGACTTCATTCTTCAAAAATAAAGGTATATAGGCAAGTGATTGTACTAAACAATATACTCTATTTTATTCGGAAAAAGAAAAAATAGAAGGGCTGCCAGATGAGTTTTTTGAATAGCGATTTAAAAAAAGTTGCCTTGGTATTTTAAAATAAGCTTATCTGCCGCGCTTGAAGGTTAAAAAAATATTTTTTTTGAAAGGTGAGGCGTATTTTAAATAATACAAAAGTTACCTGCTATTGGGTTTTTGCATTTTTTAATGTTTCTAATTGTTCCTGTAAAGCAAACATTTTATCGCGCAGATGGGCGGCTTCAATAAACTCTAAATCTCTGGCTGCTTTTTCCATTTGTTTTTTGATTTGCTGAATGGCTTTCTCCATTTGTGGAATGGTTTGATAAGTAACTTCAGCTTCTGCAGCTACTAATGTGTTCAACTGAGCTGCATCATCTGTACCTGTATTTTCTTCATTCTTAATATCCAAAACAGCGGTTTGCTGCATAATTTGCGCAATTGATTTTTTTATGGTGGTGGGGGTAATATTGTGTTCAATATTGTAGGTAATTTGTTTTTCTCTTCTGCGGTTGGTTTCATCAATGGTGCGTTGCATGCTTTCGGTAATCTTGTCTGCATAAAAAATTACCAGCCCGTCTACATTTCTGGCTGCACGACCTGCTGTTTGTGTTAATGATTTTTCGTTACGTAAAAAGCCTTCTTTATCTGCATCTAATATCGCTACCAAAGAAACTTCCGGTAAGTCAAGCCCTTCCCGTAATAAGTTTACACCTACCAAAACATCAATTTCTCCGAGGCGCAGTTGCCGGAGTATTTCAACACGGTCTAATGTATCTACATCACTGTGAATGTATTTTGATTTGATGTTAATGCGGTGCAGGTATTTATCCATTTCCTCTGCCATACGCTTGGTAAGGGTAGTTACTAAAACGCGGTCGCCTTTGCGTACACGCTTATCAATTTCATCTAATAAATCATCAATCTGGTTAACAGATGGGCGTACTTCAATGGGTGGGTCTAATAAACCTGTAGGCCGCACCACTTGTTCAATTACTACACCGCCCGTCTTTTCCAGCTCATACTCTCCTGGGGTAGCACTTACAAAAATGGTTTGTCCAATTAAATTTTCAAATTCATGAAAATTCAATGGGCGGTTATCTAAAGCGCTGGGTAAACGAAAACCATATTCTACCAACACAAGTTTCCTGCTTCTGTCGCCTCCATACATGCCTGCTATTTGTGGAATGGTTTGGTGGCTTTCATCAATAACACATAAAAAATCTTTAGGGAAATAATCTAATAAGCAAAACGGACGGGTACCGGGTTGACGACGATCAAAAAAACGAGAATAATTTTCAATACCATTACAATAACCCAGTTCACGAACCATTTCCAGATCATACTCCACCCGCTCTTTAATACGTTGAGCTTCAATAAACTTACCAATACGGTTAAAATATTCTACCTGCTCACGCATCTCATCCTGAATTTCATAAATTACCTGTTGCAAAATATCTTTTGGTGCCAGGTATAAATTTGCCGGGAAGATGGCTGCATTTTCCAATGTGCCTATTCTTTTTCCGGAAATCAAATCCAGACTTTCAATGGTTTCAATTTCATCGCCAAAAAAACAAACCCGGTAACCATAATCGGCGTAGGGTAAATTGATATCAACGGTATCGCCTTTTACACGGAAAGTTCCTCTGCTAAATTCAACCTGCGAACGGCTGTATAATGCATTGACCAAAGCATGTAAAAAGCCTTGACGAGAAATTACCTGACCTTGCTGAATACGAATAATACCATTTTCATAATCGGTTGGGTTTCCCATGCCATAAATACAGCTAACGCTCGCCACCACAATAATATCTCGCCGGCCGGTTAACAGTTGTGAGGTAGCCTGTAGGCGCAGTTTGTCTAACTCCTCATTAATGCTTAAATCTTTTTCAATATAAGTATCACTCACTGGCATATATGCTTCCGGCTGATAGTAATCATAGTAGCTAACAAAATAACCAACGGCATTATTGGGGAAAAACTGTTTAAACTCGCCATACAGTTGTGCTACCAGTGTTTTATTGTGCGTTAGCACCAACGTAGGGCGTTGCACTTGATGAATAACATTGGCAATGGTAAATGTTTTACCGCTACCGGTAACACCCAGTAAGGTTTGATAGGTTTCGCCGGCTTGTAACCCATTTACCAATTGTTGAATGGCTTCAGGCTGATCGCCGCTGGGTTGATAAGGTGCATTTAACTGAAAAGGCATGTTGCAAATTACTGCAAAGCCTTAAGAAAAAGCATTTTTGTTCAGGTAGATGTAAGAATGAAATTTTTTTGAAAAGCAATATGGATAAAAAAATAGTGCAGTAATAGCAAGTGAAATAAAACGAATTGAACCATTAATCCTCCAGCTTTTTAAAATTTAAACGGATGTTTTCATATTCTTTTGTACTGGTGTAGGTTAATGTTTTTCTTCGAATTCTGAATGGAACTTTATCTAATTCATACAACCTTTCTACAGGATAAATTCTGGTAATATAGCCGTGTTTTTGATTCAATGTGTTTGGAATGTGTAAAGCAATAAAGTTGTAGGTTTGTACAATCATTGAATCAAAATCATGGGTAAAAATTTGTACAACATTTTTTGATTTAGAAAAATTTACGTCATATAAAATAGCGTTGTTTTTAAACAGGCTCACTGCTTCAATATAAATAGGATCTTCTTTGTCGGCCAATAATGAAATTTTATATACCATTAAAAATGTTGGTACACAGGCATGATTATAGATATTGTCTATAGTCACATAAAGGTTATAAATAAAAATTATTTTCTGATTGTTGTAAATTTGGTTTTTCTAAACACTGAAAACGATTAAAAATGGAAAATATCACAAATCACGAAACAGCAACACACAAAATGAATGGTGAATTCAAATGTCCCTTTACCAATGGAATGCTGAAGAAAGGTGCGGGTGGTGGCACCAGTATTCATGACTGGTGGCCTAACCAGTTGAAACTAAATATTCTCCGCCAGCATTCTTCCCACTCCAACCCTATGGGTGATAAGTATAAGTATGCAGAGGAATTTAAAACACTCGATTTAGCTGCAGTAAAAAAAGATATTTTCGAGCTGATGACCACCTCTCAGGACTGGTGGCCGGCCGATTATGGCCATTATGGCCCGTTCTTTATTCGCATGGCCTGGCATAGTGCCGGCACATATCGTATTCACGATGGCCGCGGAGGGGCAGGCTCCGGCTCTCAAAGATTCGCACCTTTGAACAGTTGGCCCGATAATGCCAATCTGGATAAAGCACGCAGGTTGTTATGGCCCATTAAACAGAAATATGGTAAAAAAATATCTTGGGCCGATTTGATGGTACTTGCGGGTAACTGTGCACTTGAATCAATGGGTTTCAAAACCTTTGGTTTTGGTGGCGGCAGAGAAGATGTGTGGGAGCCTGAGCAAGACATTTATTGGGGCTCAGAAACCGAATGGTTGGGCGATAAGCGTTACACCGGCGATCGTGAACTGGAAAATCCGCTGGCAGCCGTTCAAATGGGCCTAATTTATGTAAACCCGGAAGGTCCTAACGGTAATCCCGATCCGTTAGCTGCTGCTCGTGACATTCGCGAAACGTTTGGTCGTATGGCTATGAACGATTATGAAACAGTGGCATTGATTGCTGGTGGGCATACTTTCGGTAAAACACATGGTGCGGCTGATCCTTCTAAATATGTTGGGCGTGAACCAGCAGGTGCAGATATTGAAGAACAAGGGTTAGGCTGGAAGAATACTTTTGGAACGGGCAACGGAACAGATACCATTACCAGTGGTTTAGAGGGAGCCTGGACAAAAACACCAACAAAATGGGATAATAATTTTTTTGAAACGTTGTTTGGATATGAATGGGAACTCACCAAGAGTCCGGCCGGTGCATATCAATGGAAGCCCAAAAATAATGCAGGTGCCGGAACGGTGCCAGATGCACAGGACCCCTCAAAAGGCCACGCTCCATTTATGCTAACCACCGATTTGGCATTGCGTTTAGACCCTGTGTATGAAAAAATATCCAGACATTTCTATGAAAATCCCGATGAGTTTGCAGATGCTTTTGCAAAAGCCTGGTTCAAATTAACACATCGTGATATGGGGCCAATTGCACGCTATCTCGGCTCTGAGGTACCTAAGGAAGTGCTCATCTGGCAAGATCCCATCCCTGCTATTACATTTCAATTAATAGACGATAAAGATATTGCTGCACTCAAGGTTACAATACTGAATTCCGGCTTGTCTGTTTCTGAACTGGTATCTACCGCCTGGGCATCTGCATCCACTTTCCGTGGCTCTGATAAACGTGGTGGTGCTAATGGTGCCCGCATTCGTTTGGCGCCACAGAAATACTGGGAAGTGAACAACCCTGCTCAGTTGAATAAAGTGCTGGATATATTTGAAAGCATTCAAAATAAATTCAATGCTTCACAATCGGGCAATAAAAAAGTTTCACTGGCAGATTTGATTGTTTTGGGTGGATGTGCTGCTGTGGAGAAAGCAGCAAAAGATGCCGGATTTACAATCACTGTTCCTTTTACACCCGGACGTAATGATGCTGCACAAGCGCACACCGATGTGGAATCATTTGCAGTATTAGAGCCTGTTGCTGATGGATTTCGCAATTATAAAAAAGCAAACGCTGCCTATGCTGCATCGGTAGAAGAAATGTTGATTGATAAGGCACAATTGCTTACACTTACTGCTCCTGAAATGACGGTGTTGGTTGGTGGAATGCGTGTTCTGAATACGAATTACGATCATTCAAAACATGGGGTATTTACCAACAGACCCGAAACATTAACCAATGATTTCTTCCTTCATTTGCTGGATATGCGCAATATGTGGAAGCCAACTTCTGATGCTAGAGAATTTTTTGAAGTTCGTGACAGAAAAACAGGGGAGGTGAAGTTTACTGCAACCCGTGTAGATCTCATTTTTGGATCAAACTCAGAACTCAGAGCTATTGCTGAAGTGTATGGATGTGATGATGGAAAAGAAAAGTTTGTGCATGATTTTGTAGCAGCCTGGAATAAGGTGATGAACCTTGACCGTTTTGATTTGGCCTGATTACAAAACCATGATAGATAGTTTAAAAAGGTAGTCTGAAAAAGGCTACCTTTTTCCTGACTTCCGCACTTTGTATTAAACAAAACACATATAATTAATAATCAGTGATTTAGGTTGCCAAAAATGCTTGTTTTGGGTGTTAATTTGAGTGATTACTTTTGATTTATGTTTATTCGAAGAGTTGGGGCTAAAAATAATCGCACCTATATTCATGTTATAGACAAAAGCTCTGGGGTTTGTAAAGTTGTGCAAACATTCGGAGGAGTTTCATCATTTTCACCATCCACTATGCTTCTTTCGGGAAATCGGCTCCTTCAGTTACCGATGCCCAAGTATCAAAATCATGTTGTAACTCTGCTAACTTAGCTCTTGCGCCGCGTAATGCGGCAGCACCTAATAACAGGCGCAAGGGTGGATGTTCCGCTTCCGTAACCTGTATCATGGCTTTGGCTGCCCGTACAGGATCGCCGGGCTGATGGCCACTATAACCCCTGATATCGCCCATATTCTTCCAGGCAGTTCCTGCATAATCTTCTATTTGAATAGATGTGTTTTTGGCTGATCGGCCGGCCCAATCGGTTCTAAAACCACTTGGCGCAATAATGGTTACATGTATGCCCAATGGCGCTACTTCTTTATACAAAGCTTCACTTAAACCATCTACTGCATATTTGGTAGCATTATAAAAACCAACACCCGGAAAAGAACGCAAGCCTCCTATGGATGCAATATTTAAAATATGACCGCTTCGGCGTTTCCGCATATACGGTAATACAGCCTGCGTTACCTTCGCCAATCCAAATATGTTAATTTCAAACATCTTTCTTACTTCAGCTTCCTCGCTTTCTTCTATCGCAGCAAAATAGCCAATGCCGGCATTGTTCACCAATACATCTATTTGTCCGAATTGATGGATGGCTGTTGTAACTGTACGCATAATCTCTTCCTGTTTCGTTACATCCAATGGCAATGCAATGGCCGTTCCCGGATGCTTACTTACCAAATCTTCAATATCGGCTGTTTTGCGTGCAGTAATCACTGCCCGGTAACCTTTTGCCAGTACTTCCTGCGCCAATGAGCGACCAAAGCCGGTAGAACAACCGGTAATCAACCAAACTTTTTCCATTATTTTTTCATTGTATGTGTGAATAAATTGTTGTTGTATGCAGTGATGCATTTATAAACAAACCCCATCGGTAGTACAAAATCTGCCCGTGGTTTCATTTGTTGCAACAGGCTGCTCTTCTTCCTGAACTTTTTTAAATACTTTCAGAAAAGTGGCCGGTTCCTGCGCACCAGATACGGCATACTTTTGATTGAACACAAAAAAGGGCACACCCTGCACACCGATTTGCTGTGCTGTATACTGATCGGCCCTAACAGCATCCACCAGTGCATCTGATTGTAACATGGCCAGTACGGTTGCTTTTGTTATCCCTGCTTTTTCACCAATATCGGCCAGAACAATTGCATTGCCTATATCCTTTCCCTCCGTAAAATAAGCAGCCAGCAATAATTCTTTTACCTTGCTCTGCACACCATACTCTTTTGCTAAATGCAACAGGCGATGCGCATTGAATGTATTATTTACAATCGCTTTATCGAATTGAAAATCCAATCCAACGGCTTTTGCCAGGTCTTGCATATAATTATTCATCTCCTTTCCTTTTTCTAACGGCACGCCCTTTCTGTTAGCCAAATATTCATGAACCGAAGTACCTGCTGTAGGTTTAAAATCGGCATCTAACTGAAAACTGCGCCAGATGATTTCAACTGTATCTTTCCCATCAAATGATGCGAATGCTTTTTCAAATTTTCGTTTGCCGATATAACAAAACGGGCAAACCACATCACTCCAAATTTCTACTTGCATGGCTTTCTGTTTTAGCTTTATGGGTTGGTTGACCAGATGGAAGCATCTTTTACAAACACCCTTCTGTTTAATTTTAATTGTGCTATCGCCAATTCGGCAAAATCTTCCGGATGCATCAGTTTTTCTTCATTGTTATTAATGAGGTTGGATTTTATGGCCAGTTCTGTAACCACCGTACTGGGTGCCATTGCCGTAACGCGAATATTGTGTTTGCGAACTTCCTGCATCAACGATTCGGTTAACCCCATTACCCCAAATTTAGAAGCGCTATAGGCACTGGTAAGCGCCGAACCTTTTAAACCTGCAGTGGAAGATACATTTACAATATCGCCTGTTTGGCGTTCTATCATTTCAGGCAAAACGGCACGGGTTACATAATATACCCCAAATAAATTTACTTTTATTTGTTGCTCCCATTCCTCAGGTACCAGTTCTAAAAACTTGCCGAATTTTCCGGTACCTGCATTGTTAATTAAAATATCAATAGGCCCTAATGCCGTATGTATTTGCGCTACAGCATTTTCCACGGCAACGCGGTTACTTACATCGGCAGTGGCGATAGCGGTATTTACACCCAATGCGTTTAATTCATCGGCTACCTGTTGTATGTCTTTTTCTGTTCTGGCCATCAGGCCAACATGCACACCCTCTTGTGCTAAGGCTAACGCTAGTGCCTTGCCGATGCCTTTACCTGCACCGGTTATCAGTGCTGTTTTCCCTTTTAAAGATTCCATAGTCTAAATAAATTTAAATGATGATAATACTTATAAACCAATATTATGATAATAATTCAGATGTTTGCAAAAACGGATAATCGGTATATCCTTTTGCGCCGGGTGTATAAAAAGTGCTTTGATCGGGTGCATTCAAAGGTGCATCTTGTTGAAACCTTTCTACCAAATCAGGATTAGCCAGGAAAGGTACACCAAATGATACCAAATCGGCATCACCTGCATCCAGTACCGCATTCGCACTTGCCTTATTAAATCCTTTATTAATCATCAATGTGCCTTGATACAAAGGTCTGAAATGTTTGGCTACCTGTGTTACGGCAAAAGGCAAATGATCAACCGGTGCAAAAGGCTCGGTTAAATGCAGGTATGCCAATGGATAGTTGTTTAATTTTTTTACAATGTATTCAAAAGTAGGTATGGTGTTTTCATCCATGGTAATTCCAAACAATCCGTTTAAGGAAGGGCTTAGTCTGATACCTACACGTTGTATATCAATTACCTCTTTCATAGCTTCCAGTATATCAAACAAAATACGGGCATGGTTTTCAATGCTGCCGCCATAAGCATCGGTACGATGGTTAGCAGTGCTATTAAAAAACTGGTGCAACAAATAGCCATTGGCACCATGAATTTCCACTCCATCAAAACCTGCTGCTACTGCATTAGCAGCGGCTTGTTTAAAATCCTGAATGGTTTGCTGAATGTCTGCCAAAGTCATTTCTTTTGGAACAACAGTATCCACAAATCCGTTAACGGTATATGATTTCTCATTGGGATTAATGGCAGAAGGCGCATGTGGCAACTCGCCATTATGAAAATCCGGGTGCGATATACGGCCCACATGCCAAAGCTGCACAAATATTTTTCCACCTTCTTGGTGTACTGCTTTGGTTACCAGTTTCCAACCCTCCACCTGCGCTGCACTATAAATACCAGGTACATTGATATAACCTACACCCTTTTTATTAACGGGTGCCCCTTCAGTAATCAGTAAACCGGCGCTTGCCCTTTGTGCATAATACTCGGCAATTAATGCGGTGGGCGCATTTTCGGCATTATCGGCTCTGCTCCGCGTCATTGGTGCCATTACTATTCTGTTGTTTAAACTAAGTCCTGCTAAATTGTACGGTGTAAATAAAATGTCTTGTTTCATTGTTAAATGGTTTACTTTTTGTTTGTTGAATGATTGATATTGTGTTATATAAAAATGTATGGGTATTAACTGCTATGCTTCATCTGCTGCAGATTGTACCACAACATGCAGTCCGGTTAATGCCATTAAATGGCTTGCCAATTGTATAGCTGCCTCATCTTGCCCATCAATGATGGCTGTTGCTGCAACAATACTTACTGATACTACTTTTGAATGTGGCAGCAACAATTGTATGGGCGCATTTTGTCCCTCGCCGTTTTTTATTTGCAGCACGGTTTTACAGGTAGATACTTCGGCAATTTTTTGGGCAACATATTCCTGTTCGGCCAAAGGCACGGTAATAATTATTACATCGGCCTCCCAAGATGCCTCCTTACTACAGGTAAGTATTTCTGCAGTATGCAACTGTTGATTGATTTCCTGAATTTCATGGAATAATGTTGCTGTTTGCAGTTGGTCATTATCCATTAATAATAGCCTGTATTGTTTGCAAATTGATTTTGCAATCATTGTACCCGCTTTGCTATTTACACCAATAACGGCTACGGTATTGTTATAGCCCTTTGTCTTCATGCTGCAAAGCTACAGCATTGTTTTATGGAGGCACTTGCGCCAGAACAAGAAAAACACTTGATGTAGATCAAGCCGTTTATTTAGATTTCATTAATTTTTTACGGATACGGCTCAGGGTTTCGGGTGTTATGCCCAGATAAGAAGCAATGAGATTTTGGGGAATACGTTGCAGCAACTGCGGATTGGCAGCTGCCAGCCGGGTATATTTTTCTTCGGCAGAATAGCTGATGGTATTGACCAATCTTTTTTCTTTAGAAATAATGTTGTTTTGAAAAAGTATGCGGAAATAGCGTTCCATTACCGGTACTTGCAATAACAATGCTTCAAAATTATCGAGCGTAATCATCAATAATTCAGCATCTTCAATGGCATCAATATTGTATTCAGAAACATCTCCCGATAAAAAGCTGTACGTATCGGCCATCCACCAGCCTTCCCATGCAAATTGTATCATGTGTTCCGTACCTTTTTCATCTACATGGTACATCCGCAATAATCCCTTCTCTACAAATAACAGGTATTTACATACATCCCCTTCCTGTAATA
The DNA here is from genome assembly GCF_058798575.1 of Hydrotalea sp. GW822-HT8A01. Taxonomy (NCBI): domain Bacteria; kingdom Pseudomonadati; phylum Bacteroidota; class Chitinophagia; order Chitinophagales; family Chitinophagaceae; genus Hydrotalea; species Hydrotalea sp. GW822-HT8A01. The sequence continues at coordinate 747,654 of NZ_CM179506.1, read as the reverse complement.
AATACTGCCGTTTACGCAGTTTTTTGGGAATGAAAAAAGATTTTAATACCGCAACATCAGTTGCCGAAAGGGTTACTTTTTCCTGAATATGCGCCAATAAAACATCGAACATCTATACAAAAATACAAAGAAAATAAGGGTAATTCATATAATTACACAAGAGAAATAAGCAATGTTTATATATTATAACGCTAAAAATAAATGATTAATTACAATAATTTATTTTTTAAAAATTCATATAATTGATCTTTATTTAAATTATGTGCAATTATCCTCCCTTCTTGATCAACTAAGAAAGTATCCGGAATATACTTTACCTGCCAGGAAATAGCTATTTTATTATTCCAGTCATTCACTTCTATCCAATGTGGTTGATCTTCATTCAAGGCCTGCACCCAATCATTCTTGTTAGTATCTAATGAAATACCATAAATTTCTAAACCCAAGGAATGATATTTTTGATAAAGCTTTTGTAAATCTCGTATACTTTTTCGACAGGGTCCACACCAACTAGCCCAAAAATCTATTAGAATGAATTTAGCTTTTATTGAAGTTAATTTTATTTTTTTTCCGTTTATGTCAGGAAGTTTTATTTCTGTTACTTTATTACCAATAGTAGGTAGTTGTGCATGCAACGAATGGGTATAGGCTAAAAAATAAAATAGGAATATATAATTTTTCATGTGTATAATTTTTAAAAACAGCTAAAAGAAGGAGGTGCTATTAAAATTTCAAACTCCTTTTAGCTGCATAATAGTTTATATTTTCTTAGAAGTGAACATTCATGCCAATATCTAATGCATAATCTGAAAAAGCTGCATCACCATGTGTATAAATCCCTGTTATCATTGTTTGGTTTTTATCGGGTACACTTTGCGTCCTATCGCGAATAAGCGCAATAGGAATGTAAGCATATAATGAAACTTTATGTAATCGATAAGTAAATCCTGGTTCAGCAGAAATAATAAACCCGGGTCTTCTAAAACCATCACTTCCACCAATTAAATCATGAACAGGTAAACATTCGTCTCTTAATCCTAATGATGCAGAAAATTGATGTGTCATATAATTAAGTCCACCTCTAACCATATATTGATCAGGCACACTCATCACATCACTCCCAACTTTTACACTCATTGCAGGAGGCAGCCCTCCTCTTGCAGTTGATACACCATTTTGATCTCTTGGATTAGATAAATAATAAAAATTGCCATAAAGGCTCCACTTACTATTAAAATTATAATACCCATTAATTTCTAATGTAATCCCGGTTCCGCCATCCCCTAATTGAATTGATTGATCAACAGGACCTAATACTTTTGTTGAGTCTGAAGTATGAAAATAATCCTGGAATCTATAATCTCCGGTTGGCAGTTTTAGCCCAAGTCCTGCTTGTAAATTTCCTTTACTAAATTTATCAGGATTGAATAACCAACGGTAAACAGCAAAACGAATATCGCCAACCCCAAATGAATGGGTAACATATCGATGAATTTTATCGTGTTCATATAAAGATGATCTTGAATTAGCTTCTAATGGTATATCTAACATAAATGACCACCTTCTATCAATATTTCGAACAATTGCCACATCCATTGTATATTGATGATTAATAACATTAGTTCCATTTTCAACACGTTGTTTTTGCTGATCCGTGCCTATAAAGTGTTTATAAGATTTAAAATAACGATTATTTACAATCATGTCCCAATTGGAAAGTGTATCTGCATCATCATGGCTTATTGTATAACTTCCAGAACTCCGAATAGCTACACAACCTTGTGCATTTAACTGATTCGTAAAATTAAAAAAATTAACAAACAGCAATAAATATATAATAAATTTCATTTTAGAAGATCTATATTTGATAGAATAATAAATACAAGTATCATATGCCGATTATTCAGCAATGATTTTAGATTTTTACTTTCAAAAAATTCAAAAATGTTTACAATTTGGACAATAAAATATATTGCCAAAAAAATAATTAAAAGTAAAAGAAATAAAAGTTAAGCTATTTGTGGAGGCTCATCAGGAACTCGAATATTTGGGCAGATAATTTTCTCATTTATCTCATAAGAGTAATGAAATAATATTCTATGGAACAGATCTATTTTAAAGTTCGTCGAATAATTGTCGTAATCACCTGCACCTTTTTTAACTGAGAAATTTTTTGTGGAAGTTGAATGAGTTGTTTTTTCATTAGACTGAAAAACCAAATCATTAGCAAGGTTTGCGAATTCTTCTTTTGCATTCAGCACTTTCACCATTTGTTCATTGGGCAAACATTTTACTTCCAAAGTATCATGATAAAATCGCATTTTTACATAATTATATTGTATCCCTTTCACCATAACCTTTCCTTGAATACTTTGAAAGGTATTTGTTTTTTCTACATAAGGAGGTAATGTTGTTGAAATTTTAAAAGTTACTAAGTCTACTTCATTATAATTAACTTTATTTAATTTATTTTCCATGGAAATATTTGATCGCCATTCCATATATTGAAACAGAACCCGATATCCTATCAGGTTAAACCAAAATAGGAATAGTAGCAGTATGGCAGCAATTTTCCTAAGCATGAAAATACAAAGTAATGAATTTTTCTTGTTTATAAAAACAGCTAATAATTTTATTAGCTGTTTTTGAATTTGAATTAAGATTAAAGAGTTAAGAATTTGCTTGTTCTTGAATACTTTTAAGTTTTTTTAAATTATAAATTTTGCAACAAGTAAGTAGCATTCATATAAGATTTAGCCGCTTAATCCTACTCCCCTTCCACTACAAATACCCTATCAGGCTCATCTTGCTGTTGCTGAATATCAGTTAATAACAAAACATTATTTTGCAACTGTGCCAGTACCGGCTGCCCGGATTTTAAAGCATACACTTTCTTTATTTTGTTAAAAGGGAATTGTGGAAGCTGCAATGTGGTTACACTATCACTTAGTATATGCAGAAATAACTTACCATTGGTTTGGGTAATGGCACCCCAGTTTTGCGGACGCAAATACCCTCCCTGTGTACCATAAATACTACTGCCGTATGTTTGCAGCCATTGGCCCATATAGGCCAACCGCTCCTGAAATTCAGGTTGTACTGCTCCATTAGGCATAGGGCCAATATTCAATAAAAAATTAGCTCCAAAACCTGCTGCCCTCACCAGATAATGCACTAACTGAGCGGTTGATTTATAATTGGTATCGGCCAAATTAAAGCCCCATGAATCATTAATGGTTTCGCAGGTTTCTAATGGCAAATGCGATACGGACGCACCGCCAAAACCACTGGTATTACCACCGGGCAAATCTTTCTCAAACATCTGAAAATCTTCGCCGGGCAGGGGTTGCATGTGGTGGTTATTACCAATTAAACAGGCCGGTTGTAAGGTATGAATGAGGCAGTAAATTTCATTCAAATGCCAGTCAACGGCAGGCCGTTGGTTTTTATTCGTATCATTTTTTAACTGATCCCAATACCCGTCAAACCAAATACCGGCTACCGGGCCATATTGGGTTAATAATTCGGTTAACTGGTTTTTCATGAATTGAATATAATGGTTCCAATCTTCCTGTTTGGTTCTTCCGGTGCCTTTGCCCGTGCGGCCGGTGCTCCAGGAATAATCATCTCTTCTCCAGTCTAATAACGAATAATAAAAAAACAAGGGCATACCTTGTTCATGGCAGGCATCGGCCATCATTTTCACAATATCCTGATGGTAGGGCGTGTTCATGATGTTAAAATCAGATTGCCGGGTATTCCACATGCTAAAACCATCGTGGTGGCGGGTAATAAGGGTAATGTATTGCATACCTGCCTCTTTTGCCATCTTCACCCAGGCATTGGCATCAAACGCAATGGGATTAAAGAAATCCATTAAACGGGTATAATTTTTTACGGTAATGTTGCGGTTATTCATCACCCATTCCCCATTGCCTGGGATACTAAATGGGCCCCAATGAATAAACAAACCGAATTTTGCCTCTTGAAACCATTGCCGGGCTTTCAGATTTTGGGGTGTGGGTGTATAGTTTCCGGTAGTTTGCGCCATGGTAAACCCGCAACAAAACAGGGCAATCCAAAACAATGTTTGTTTATACATATACAAATTTTTAAGCTGCAATTTGTAGATAGATGATAAAATAAACCGACCAATTTAACTGTTCACCGTACTTTGGTTTAAAGTTAACAGTAAAATACCATAAAAAACAACTGGCAATCCTGCTTTAAAAATTTGTTTTGAAGGTATTAAACAGGGGGATAAGCCATAGTTAAGCCGCTGAAAAGCCCCATTATTAATAAAGCGGGTTATGGGTGAATTACCACCGAATAACACCGCTTAAATAGTTGGTTTTAATTGGAAGAAACAGGAAGCCAGCCGGCTTTGTTGATTACATTACTTTGTACATTTTAGAGGCCGAATTAATATAATCAAGCGGATCGAATGCTTTGTCGAACGTATCTTTTAATTCATTCAGCTTGTTTTGAAGTGCAGTCATTTTTCCACCTATATCCTCATCATCTTTATACTTGTTAAATACATCGGCATATTTTACAATGTTTTCATTGATGCGAAAAGTAAGTTGCCCAAAACGCATTTTCAATGATTGAATCGCCATCATTTCATTGTACACATTTTCTTTCCAGTCTTTGGGCGATTTGCTTTTTTGTTCAGCCACATAATCGCTGGCCTTTTGGCGCAATGCCGTTAAATACTGGTATCTTTTTTCTGCATCACTTTCCTGAGAAAAATTTTGATTAAAATCGTTGGCATCTACCAGTAACATATTCAGGTTTTTTTCGAGCGATTTACTGTATATTTTTTGCAGGTTATTTAGCTCATCGGTAATTAATTTCCATTCATGTTCTACTTCACTTTTATCATAATCAAACTGACCAACTTTGGCAGTAAGTGTAATCATTTTTTCACTTTCTGTTCTAAGCTCTTTTTCTTTTTTACCTAATGAATTGACATAGGTTGACATGCCGGAAAACAATACGGAAGAAATTGGACCCACTACCGGAACAGCCTGTGCAGCAGACCCTGAAAAATTTAATAAATTATTACTGATCGTAAGCATAGATTCTTTTTGCTTATTGGCTTTAACAAAATCTTTAAACTGATTAAACCACTTGGTATAACCGGCATAATTCATGGGGTTGCCGGCATCAGCTAATTGCGTAAAAAATTCACGAGTGGTATTAAATAATATCAATGGCTTAATTTCTCTTTGCATGGAAACTAAGTTTACAATAGCACTTTGGTAATTAGCCTGGTAAATATTCATTTCATTCAGGTCTTGCGCCTTTTGTTTATCTTCCAATGCCTGAACCCGCTCTACCAGCTTATCGGCTTTTACTTTTACACTGGTGGTTACTTTAATAGCACTATCCAGATTATCTACTCTTTCATTAATGTGCAGAATAGTAGAATCAAACACCTGATTTTTCTTTTCTAAATTTTGCTGAATATCATTGAGTATTTTTTCGCGGAGTAATTTTTCGTTGTTTAAAGAATCAGTTATCTGGCTGTTGGCTGCAATTGTTATTGCCATTAAAAAGAGCATTATTGAAATATGTTTCATAAAAGATGAATTAAATTAAATATGAAATTATATATGCTTATTGCATTTAAAATTAACAACATAAAGAAACAACAAAAGCAAAGTTGTTGTATGAATAACAGATTAGGAGTTGATTAAAAAATTGGGAGAACCCTCTTATTTGTTTAAGTGAAGATTTTTTAACAAATTATTGCAAACGCAATGAATTGGTTTACAAAATTTTGATACTGCTTCTAAATTTTAAAATTATATCTTTTAAGGAGTACTGGATGAAGAGGAATTTTCGTTTAAATAATCTACCGAACTTTAATTTTACTTTGATACTTCTTCAACGTAAATAGTTTACGCTTCAGTAAACTGAAATAGTTTAATTAATTTATATATATTTTTAATGCACATAAACGATACCTGCTACATACGTACCACAAAGCAATTATTTCTACAAAAAATGAATCAGTTCATATAACAAATGATACATCAGAAATATCAAAATTATGGAAGTACAGAAGCATCCTGAGAAATTATATAATTGATGCGTTGAGCCGTAAAAGCTGAATCGAGTTCGTTTAACTTTCGCAATGGTTTCCCAGCATATTTTTCATAAATTCTTGAAGAGCTGCCATTGATTATGTTATTAAATGTTATCAATTCTATTGAGATGATTTGGTAAGGTATTTTTGCACCAAACCAATGTTTATCGTTTTGTTGGCTCCAGGTTACAAAACATAATTTTGAACCGGGCGGATATTTCTTTGCTGCATTTGACCTTGCATAACCAACGGCTATATCATTTCCATACAATATTGATTGGGTATTATTAGCATAATTGATTGATGAGGTTACTACTTTCCATTTAAGTGGATTGAATGAAATTGAATCAATCTGGGAAGCAGAAATATTGATTAGAGTATCAACTTTATTTTCAGTACGACCGCAACTAAGTAACAATAAAAAAATTAAATATACACTATATGATTTTTTCATTTTTTTTATTTAAAAAGTTAATGGCATGGTAAACACAAAGTCATTATTTTTCATAGGCTGGTGACAACCCATACATTCAGTTGTGAATAATTTGTTCTTCCCATAAGGCATCAAAGAAACACCCTTCCATCTTGCAAAACCCCAACCATTCGTTGATGCATACTTTCGAGCATCTTTAATCATAAATTCAACTTGTATAAATTGTCCGGTATGTACATTACCTAAAGAGTCTCTAACCTGTGCCCAGGCAGCTTTAGCAAAAATAGTTCCATCAGGCCATGGATTAATATTTTTATTTGAAATTGCTTTTACAGCAATGTCATTCCCAAAAACAATCCGCATCGTTCCATTATCTAACCTATCGGTTGAACTAATTGCTTTCCAGTTTTTGTATGCAGGAATAAATTCTATACCATTTGGTGAAGGTGCTGTTGCAAAATTCAACGCCTGATGCTGCAACCAGTCATTATATTGCCTGTTTGCACTATTTATAACCGAAGAATCGGAGGGATTGTTTGTTATAAGAGTAGAAAGATATTTTTCAATTTCAGATACTTCGCTTGAACTTACTTTTGAGCCCGGATGAATTTTTTCATAAGAATCTAATGGCATTGTACCAAATTGAATTTGGTTAAGAGATTCGAATAACACGCCTTTTTGTATTGTCATAGGCATACTGTCCCACCGAGAAAAATTTAAATATTGCCTGCCTGTTTTAACATGTTGAGCAACTAACCAGTAAGCGGGTTGAATTTTATCAAACCACGAAAGATTGGTTTCATTTGAATGACAATCGTAGCAGGTTCTTTTAAAAATTTTCTTTACGGCAGGGTTCAATGAAAGATCATTGCTTTGATTTGAAATTTCTAATTTTGGTTTGATAAACTGGATAGCTAAAAAAATAAATATAATTGTAAATAGTGCTATCCTAAACAATTTATTTTGAAATAAATGTTTCATAATTACCTTTTTACTAAGTTAAAAAAAAATTTTAAACCCAATTAAATATTTGATACTTCATTACTAATACTATAAATATTGCTTAAATTTGTTTAGCTGTTTGATTATTATAATAATTTTATTAATTCCAAGTTAATAACATCAATTGCTGCTTTTATCAGGCTATTTTCAATTTAACAGTTTACTATATATAAATTTAAACAAATTATTATGTTTGATTTCAGACTTCAGGTATTTCATACTGTTGCCAAGCGCCTCAACTTTACAAAAGCCGCAGATGAATTGTTTATTACACAACCAGCAGTTACCAAACATATTCACGAAATAGAACACTACTTTAAAATAAAACTTTTTGATAGAAATGGGACAAAAATAAAGTTAACGCCTGCAGGCGAAACCTTATTACAACATACTGAGCAGCTGTTTGTCATTTACCGAACTCTGGAATTTGAAATGAACACGCTATCGCAAAGCCATACCGGGAAATTACGTTTAGGGGCCAGTACTACCGTTGCACAATATGTTTTACCGCCTGTATTAGCCGCATTTCATAAAAAATTTCCTGAGATAACAATTACCTTATTGACCAATAATACCGAGCAAATTGAATTGGCTTTACAAGAAAAGGTGATTGATATAGGAATTATTGAAGGTCAAAAAAAGAAATCTTATATAAAATATACTGAGTTTGTTAAAGATGAAATTGTACTGGTATCCCATATCAACAACCCATTGGCAAAAAAACTAACCATTCAACCTGAGGAATTAAAAAAGATTCCTTTACTATTAAGAGAACCGGGTTCAGGTACGCTCGAAGTGATTGCACATGCCCTAAAGCCATTAGGTATTAAAATTTCACAATTAAAAAGTGAAATGCAATTAGGCAGTACAGAAAGCATGAAGCTTTATTTAATGCATAGTAACTGCATGGCATTTCTTTCTATTCATTCGGTTTTAAAGGAATTGCAAAACAAAGATTGCTGTATTATAGATATAAAAGGATTAAGCATTGAACGTTTTTTTTATTTTATACAACAGCAGGGTCCTGCTGAAAAACTAGCCGAACTGTTTGTGAAATTTGCTAATTTTCATTCGGTCAGATAGTGTCAGTTCTATTTGAAGATTTAAAAATAGTCTGGCTTACTATTTAATCTTTAACCTGGCTGTTAACAACACTCCCATATTATACAATTTTATTTTTCCTACCCCAATACCATTAATCGGCAATTGAAAGAATGGCTCGGCCTGAATTGAAAAACGGGATGAAATATTTTTTTCTGCTATTGCCGATAAATTTATGGAAGAAAAATAATGCTGGCTATTATTTACAAAAGTAGCAGTTCGGGTGGTATCGTTACCAGATGGTCCTTTAAAATAAAACTGATATTGTTCCCGCTTCATAAAGTATGTGGAAGATCCAACAGATACAAATAAGCTCCCTGTTTTAAAGGTCTTAACTTTAAAAGCAACACTTAATGGAATTTCGATTACACTGCAATCAGCCTTAATATTTTTAAAGACAACACCTGATGCCCAGCTGCCTGTAGGGGCATGATAATCTTCATTCCGTGCTATATAATTCTTTTGCTGCTGCATTATACTTCCGCGCACAGCCCATTTTTTCCCGAAAGTATATTGCAGCCCAATACCATAAACTGGTTCTATTGTTCCAAGTGCAGCAAGTCTGGTACCATTGGTCTGCAATCCGGATATAGCCATTAGGGAAAGTTCATTTTTTTTACTTGTTTTAATGACTGATTTTGGTAATTTGTTTTCTATAAAAGAACTGTTAGCATTTTGTTTGTCTTTATTTTCTACATTATTCTCATTTTGTTTCTTGAATTCTGAAATTGCAACAATAGGTTCTGGTTTCATTGTATCAGTACCAGTCTTATTATTCTCTGAAACAAACCCATATTTTTGTTCCTCAGCAACTACTTTAAGATTATTATTATTAATTTTGGGGACTGCATTGGTTTTTACAATTGCAGTTGTTGAACTATTGCCTGTATTATTCAATACTTCATCACTTTTAGTGGAATTTTTCTGTTGGGTGAATACCTGTTTATAGTTTAGTTTGTGGGAAGAATTTGTTATTGGGATATTATAGAAGTCCTTCCGATTTATTAGTTTCATTGTTTCTGGTACAATTTTATTTTGAGCAAGTGTTTTGCTTGTATCATATTGCGCTTCATTTAATTTTAATTTGCCATCCATTTGCCCATGTTCAGTGGTTGGTTTATCAAACGAATTTGGTTTGTTTTTTTCATACTGTTGTTCAATTACAGATGCTTCTTTATTTTGAAATTTACTTTGAATTAAGACAGCATGATAGTAGTTATAAATAAAATAAGTGGAAGATAATCCAATCAGAAAAAGGGGTATCCAAAAAAATAAAGGGGGTATCCGCCGTTTATTTTGCGGTAATTCCTTATCCAGCAATGCCTCCATCTTTTTCCATTCGTTTTCCTCAAACAATGGTATATTGTTTTGCATGGCCTTTTTAATTTTATCATCAAAGTCTTCAATCGGCATTGACTTATTTTTTAAGTTAAATGAGGCAACAAGATTTTTTGAAGAAATGCTCTAGCCTTTGATAAATTAGACTTAGAAGTTCCTTCAGAAATATTTAAGTATGCTGCCACCTCTTTGTGACTCAATCCGTCTACCACATAAAGATTAAATACAAGCCTGTAACCAGGTGGCAGGGTTTTTATTGCTTTCATAATCTCATCGTGAGACATCTTATCCAGGCCATTTTCAATTACATTAGTAACTTCCTCATGTTGTACATCCAATTCGGTAAATACTGCTTCTTTTTTTTGTTTCCTATAATAGTCTATAGCAGTAAAAATCATAATCTTTTTTAGCCAGGCAGTAAATGTAGGAATCACAATTTGTGTATCGGTACTGAAATGGTAAAGTTCCTTAAATATTTTTAAAAAGCCATCATGCACTGCCTCAACAGCCTCTTCGTGATTATTTACGTATTTAAAACATATAGACATGGCAAAACCATAGTAAGAAGCATATAATTTTTCCTGACTTCTCCTATCGTTTTTTTTACAACCCTCAAGACATTTTATTAAGTCGTCCTTTGTAAGCAAATACTAATGCTTTAAATGTTATAATCGCAAAAATATTTCATTTAGTTGCCCCATTCCTTCATTTTTATTAAAAACTATCCAAAAAATTAGTTCCTCAATAAAAAGAGCATACTATCTTTTTAAAAGCATCTAACCCATTTCAAACCACTAAAGCTAAAATTTTTTTGAAAGAATGATATACATTTCTTAATGAACTTAAAATAAAATAATTGAACTGCCTGCCTGTATTAAAGAAAAATTAAAATATAGGCATTACTAAAATTTTTTAGAGAGGCAACCTTATCTAATGTTTTTTCGATGTTTAGCAAACAGTTGATTGTATTAAATGTAAAAGTTAAAAAATACTTTTAAAAAAACATGTTGAAAATGTTTATATAATTATTTCTGCTAAACATTTTGCGGTTCTTCAACAGCAATAATGCAAAGAATACAAAAAAATATATTCAAACTGAATGAGTAAAAAACATCTGACAAAAAAGCAGGATAAGTTAATCTCAATCATATAGTTTCAATATATCAATTTTATGTATGTGAATAATAATACATTTTTTATATTAAAAATATACTTAATAAATATAAATATTTTTACGTTAAGGAAAAGTAATTTATTTAATGATATGAATTTTTTATGATGCAGATTTATACATTACCTGAAGTTATTGACCATCACTTTTTTCAATTTAATTACAACTCATTTAAAGATAAGCTTTGTATTCTAAAAAACAAAGAAATCAATATGAAAGAAACAGCACAAGCAGCTACAATGCAAAAAAAGGTTAAAGGTATTTTAGACCGAAGTATAACTACAAGAGAAGTTATTTTTTTATTAGCGGTTGTATTTTGTCTATCACCATTTATTTCTCCACCAATTGCATTATTAATGGGTTTGGTAATTGCTCAGTTTATCGGGCATCCATATTTACACCTCAATCATAAAGCAACACACATATTATTACAAATTTCAGTAGTGGGTTTAGGTTTTGGAATGAACGTAAGTAGTGCCTTAAAGGCTGGAAAAGAAGGTGTTTTATTTACTATTGTATCAATAACAGGAACTTTAATCATTGGTTTTTTAATGGGTAAATTTTTAAAAATAGAGAAGAAAACCTCTTATCTCATTTCTACCGGTACTGCTATTTGTGGAGGCAGTGCAATAGCTGCTATTTCCCCCGTTATTAAAGCACAAGAGAAACAAATATCTGTCGCACTTGGCACTATTTTTATTTTAAATTCTATTGCACTATTTCTCTTCCCTATTATTGGCCATGCCCTGAATTTGTCTCAAACTCAATTTGGTATGTGGTGTGCTATTGCAATACATGATACAAGCTCTGTTGTTGGAGCGGCAAATAAATATGGATCGAATGCATTAGAAGTAGCAACTACCGTAAAATTAGCAAGAGCACTTTGGATTATACCTGTTGCATTTTTATCGGCATTTGCATTTAATTCAAAATCTGGTAACATCAAAATTCCATGGTTTATTGGCCTTTTTATTCTTGCAATGATCGCAAATACTTACCTGCCCTTTGGCAGCCATATTAGCCACTACCTTGTAAATATTGCTAAATCAGGCTTAACGCTTACTTTATTTTTAATTGGTTGTGGTTTATCGAGAAAGGTATTAGTATCAGTAGGTTTTAAGCCACTTATTCAGGGTATAGTATTATGGGTTATTATATCTGTTGCCGCACTTTGGGCAGTTACAATGTTAGCTTAAACTAAAAATCAATATACATATTAAATATATAAATAAATTATTTTCAGAAAAATTTTTTCAAACAATTAAACTCAAATGAAAATGAAAACAATCAAATCAAAATCCTCCTCTCTAATTTTAAAAGGAGGTATTACTTTATTAGCACTTGGATTGATTATTACTGGCTGCAAAAAAAGTTCACAAGGTTATGGTACACCACAACTTCCTGTAACGGGGTTACAAAATTTTAATCAGGTTAACCTGGTAGCCAATACATCTGCCTACAATGCAGTGCGAGTAGACACCATTTTGCAGGATGCATGGGGTATTTCATTTAGTCCTGCTGGTAATATCTGGTTAAGTGCCAATGTTACCGGATATGCACCTGTGTACGACAAGGAGGGCAATCAATTATTATCACCTGTAGCTATTCCTTCGCCCAATAGTGCTAATGGTGGGCATATAACCGGACAAGTTTTTGCCGGTAATTCTAACTTTATACTGCCCAATGGCTCTCCTGCCATATTTATTTTTGCGAGCCAGGATGGAATTATTTCCGGTTGGAACAAAGGTAACCTGACACATGCCATTACAAAAATTAATAATTCTGCAACCGCCTCTTATTTTGGCCTTGCCTTGGCATCCAACATGGGTTATAATTATTTATATGCGGCAAATTTTAAAAAAGGTACTATAGATGTTTTTGATAATAACTGGAACAGTGTTAATATTAATTTTACAGATCCTAACCTGCCTGCGCAGTATTCCCCTTTCAATGTTCAAACAATTGATAATCAATTGTATGTATTATATGCAAAAGTTGGGCCCGATGGAAACGAAGTGCACGCAAGTGGTTTAGGAATTGTTGATATATTCAATCCCGATGGAACATTTGTTAAACGTTTGGTTTCAAATGGTGGACAGTTGAATTCGCCCTGGGGAATTGCAAAAGCGCCCGGCAGTTTCTTTGGTGCTGACTCTACCAGTTATGCCAATACTATTTTAGTAGGAAATTTTGGCGATGGGCATATCAATGCCTATAAAAATGATGGTACGTATTTAGGACAATTACAGTCAAAAGGTCAACCATTGATAATTGACGGATTGTGGGCACTTTCATTCCCTCCCGTAACAGCAACTACAATTGACCCTACTCGTCTTTATTTTGAGGCAGGACCAAATTATGAAAAAGATGGTTTATTTGGATATATAAAAAAATAATTATTTTTTTATATTAATTAACTCGAAACCCTGGTTTACTACAAGCCGGGATTTTGTTTTAAAGCATAAATGCAATATAGAATATTGCTAAATGAACTTATCTGTTAAATTTAAATTTCTTCTCAAAAAGAAATCCATAATCATCCTTATTACTTAAAGTTATTGACTATCTGAATTAGTGATTTCTTTTGTGTTTTTTTTCTTCCGAAATTTGTATTATAAAATTTATGAAAATGAAAAATAACACAACGGCAGTTTCGAAGAAAATTTTTCTTTCCGCCACTGAAAAAAAATTATCCGTTACTCAGTTCAATGATAATTCAGAATTGAATAAAAAAAAGCAATCAAACGACATAAAATTAAATGTAAATTTTGGTGAAAGTATACTCAGGGTTTTCATTGCTATTTTTATACCCTGGCCAATAATGTTTATTAATCCTGATTTATTATTATATGCTGCACCTGTAATGTTTTATTTCTTTATAAGTGGCTTATTACATTTTTGCATATTCAAATTTGCCTGGAAGCGCTGGATAAAAAAGGATGTTGAGCCTTACATATGCGACTTTGCAATAGAGTTACATATTCCGGTAGAAACAATATAAAATATCAATATAAGTTTGTAAATTCTTTATTATGAAAAATAATTGGTTTCCTCTGGTATTAGTGATTATTATAGCATTTGTGCTTATCAATAAAGTAATTAATGGATTACAGGAGAAAAAGGAGGAAGAAAATAAAATAGCAGCACTTCTAAATTCAGAACCTGTAGATACAGTTTGGAGAGGTTGGAATAAATACCAGATTCCTATAGATAGTGATAGCGGAAAATTAATTTGGTATGGATATGAACTTATCGCAAATACATCCTATTACTTAGGCCCAAAAGGTGTTGTAGCGCATACTACCAACGGAATGAATTGTCAAAACTGCCATTTAGCAGGTGGAACAGTTCCTTATGGAAATAACTTTGGTAAAGTTTATGCTACTTATCCCCAATTTAGGGCACGCAACAACGGTATGCAAACCATTTATGATAGAGTAAACGATTGTTTTGAAAGAAGTTTAAATGGTAAGTCAATGGATTCAAGTACTCTCGAAATGCGTGCTATCTATGCTTATATGAAATGGCTGGGCAATGGTATTCCTAAAGGTATAAAAAGAGGAGGAACCAGTATGATGAAACTTACATATCTTGACAGGGCTGCCAGTCCTGAAAAGGGGATGAAAGTATATATGGCGAATTGCCAAAGCTGCCATGGGCACAATGGAGAAGGTCAACCTAATATTGAAGGCACTGGTTATACTTATCCGCCACTTTGGGGTGAACATAGCTACAATGATGGTGCTGGTTTATACCGAATCAGCAGCTTTGCATCATTTGTTAAAAACAATATGCCATTTGGAACTGACTATCATCATCCAAAATTAACCAATAATGAAGCCTGGGATGTAGCTGCATTTGTTAATAGCCAACCAAGGCCTCATAAAGATCAAAGTATGGATTGGAAAAATATTAATAAAAAACCAATTGATTTTCCTTTTGGTCCTTATGCTGATACATTTAGTGAAAAACAACACAAATTTGGTCCATTCCAACCAATTAAAGCAGCAAGATTAACTGCAGCAACACAATAACTGAATAAAAAGTTATGGCATCACTAATTTATTGGGGTTACATGAAAATTTCGCTATATATTTTATCAACCTTTTTTTAAAAAAATTTTAAACACAAGGACTATTTCATTTTTTTTATTCATCATAAAAACACCTATCATGAAACAATTATCAACATTTTTACTGGGCTTTGTATTACTCATTACAACCGCCTTTGCGCAGACAAACGAAAAGAATAATGCTCTGGAAAAAAACAGAGCTTTTACCGGCGCTAAAGCTACCCTGAAACATTATAATGCTATTTATCAGCTGGATAATAATGATCCTAAAATTATTCAAAAGGCATTTAGAAATATTAATAACGCATTAAATGACCCCAGGCTTGCAGGAAAAATAAAAATTGAGTTAATAGCCTTTGGTGGAGGTACAGATGCCTATCTGAAAGGGAGCCCATATGAAAACGATTTAAAAAATTTGGTTGAGAAAGGAGTTATTGTAGCCCAGTGTAATAATACGTTAAAAGAAAGAAAAATAAGCCGCGATCAGCTGTATGATTTTATAGGGATTGTACCCAGTGGTAATGGCGAACTAATTATCAGACAGGCAGAAGGCTGGTCAATTATAAAACCATAAAACATAATTTTTCTTTTAGTAAAACAAATATTGTAAAAATTAAAACAAATACACAATGAAAAAAATATTAATGTTTATCGCATTTTTCGCCTTAATAATGACTGAAGCATTTACCCAAGATCATCGTTTTGATCCTCCATGGAATATACCACCTAAAAGTAAAGTAATGTTCACTATTCCGGGTGTAGACAATGTGCCCGATTTATTTGGAGATATCAACAATCCACAACTCGTAGTTTTTTTTGCAGGAAATCAGTTTATGTGTCTCGACGATTTGGTAGCCGCTTTCAAAAAACAATATCCACAATACCAACGGATTTTTGCGGAAACTTTACCTCCTGGTATTTTAGCAAAACAAATTGAAGGGGGTTCGATTACAATTGGTAATATGCGCATTACCCTGCAACCGGATGTTTACACTGCAGGTAAAAGCCGAATAGATAAAATGGCAAACTATTTTGTTGATACTACCGCCTACGCATATAACAAATTAGCGATTATGGTACCGAAGGGGAATCCCAAAAATATCCATGGACTGAAAGATTTGGGGAGAAAAGACATAAAAGTAAGTATGCCTAATCCTGAATGGGAAGGTATAGGGAGACGCATTGAGGAGGCATATATTAAAGCAGGCGGAGTTGCTCTAAAAAATGAAATTATGGATGTAAAAGTAAAGAACCAAACTACCTATTTAACACAAATTCATCACCGCCAAACACCTATGCGCATCTTATATGCACAGAGCGATGCCGGTCCTGTTTGGTATTCTGAAGCTTATTATCAACAAATGATAAATCATCCAATTGAAATGGTAACAATTCCTGATAATGAAAACATTACAGCTACTTATATGGCAGGGCTAATGAAAAATGCCCCACACAAACAGGCTGCAAAAGACTTCATGACTTTTTTAACCAGCCCTACTGCAAAAACAATTTATAGAAAATATGGATTTACCACAAAATAGGTAGCATATGAAAGTAAAATTTATAATAATATCAGTTTATTGTTTGTTTGCATCCACGCTTCTATGGGCACAATCCAATGACACCTTAATGATTTATGGTCCGGGTGGTCCAGCCGCTGCCATGAAAGAATGTGCCGGTTTATACACACTGAAGTATTCAACACCAATAAAAATAATAGCAGGCCCTGAAGGAAAATGGATAAATGATGCTCATAAAAACGCAGATTTAGTATTTGGCGGTGCAGAATACATGCTCACTCAATTTGATAAAAATCATCCTGGGTTAATCGACAATACTACACGAACTGAACTATATAAACGGGCTGCCGGTATATTGGTTCGTCCTGGTAATCCCAAAAATATACATTCCCTTAAAGACTTGACTTTACCTGGAGTAAATATACTTGAAGTAATTGGAGCCGGACAATTGGGAATGTGGGAAGATTTAGCAGGGAAACAAAATATTATTGGAGACATCCAAAAAAATATTAAAGGTGCTGCTGCAAATACAGCATTAGCCATTGATACATGGAAAAAAGATGATAAATTTGATGCAATAATAATTTTTTCGTCCTGGTATTACAGACTAAAAGATGTATCATCACTTGTTACAATACCAAGCTCACAAACTGTTTACCGGGGTACACCCATTGCGATCACTTCTATCACTAAACATAAACAAACAGCAGCACATTTTATAGAGTTTCTTTTATCAGAAGAAGGGCATAACATTTTTAAAAAATGGGGATGGGAGTAATTTAACTGCTAATTTTAATTAAAATGATAATGAGCATGCTTAAAAAAAAAATTTCAATAGCC
The DNA here is from genome assembly GCF_058798575.1 of Hydrotalea sp. GW822-HT8A01. Lineage (NCBI taxonomy): Bacteria > Pseudomonadati > Bacteroidota > Chitinophagia > Chitinophagales > Chitinophagaceae > Hydrotalea > Hydrotalea sp. GW822-HT8A01. The sequence continues at coordinate 730,083 of NZ_CM179506.1, read as the reverse complement.
AGAATATTTGTTATTGGATTTATTGCAATAACAATCAATACTATAATATTAAAAGCCGCCCCCCTGTTACATATAGAAGCTGAAAGTGGCGGATTGCTAAAATTATTTATTTTGAAAACCCGGACAATTTTAACTCCGGGTTTATTACTATACTTAAAAAGTTTTATTTTTTTCATTATATTTCATTATGCTACCGGCATGGCCATGGTTTTAATTTATGTTTTTATCAATAATAAGTTTCTACCCGGCAAAGGTCTTGTAAAGGGGAGTGTTTTTTCTCTAATCCCTTGGGCTATAAATGCTTTTATTGTACTACCACTTTTAGGACAGGGCATTGCCGGTATAAACAGTATTTCAACAGCCGGTATTTTATATTTTTTTATAGCCAACTGGGCATTTGGAGCTATTCTAGGATTGCTTTATGAAAAATGGCAAACAGTATAGAAAGATATTTTTGTATTAATATTAATAATTCATAAAATTTAATACGTTGTACTATTAAGCTCTAAAAAGCTTACGGAGCATGTGTTTCAATAAATTTGGTTCAACAAACTTAAATTTTACAGAGTTTACTCCTGTATTGTGCGATGGAACACCCAGGCATATAATTGTTTTTTGATTTTAAGATTAAACAGTTCAACAATATGCTTTTACTCTTTTGTTTTAATAAATAACCCAAGTTTCCTAAAATAGAAGCATTTGAAATAGGAATAATTTTGAGTTGCGAAAACAAAACTTCTACTCAAATGCTTCAGGACAAAGTTATTGGAATTTACTGTTTAGTGGATGATATATTGAAAGGCATCCATCATCATGAACACAAGGAACGAAAAGTTAGTGATAGCGAGATCATAAGCACGGCAATAGTGTCAGCTCTTTATTTTAAAGGAAACCAGTTTCATGCTATTAATTATATGCGCACACATGCTATGATACCTGGTATGATTGGCAAGAGTGGTTTTAACAAACGGTTGCATAAGGTTGCCTCGCTGTTGATGTGGTTGTTTTTACACATTGGCAGAATGTTCAAATATTTGTGTGCAGAGTTGGAATATATCATTGATTCGTTTCCATTAAAAGTCTGCCATAACATACGTATTAACAGGAGCAAATTATTAACAGGAGAACAGTGGAGAGGCTTCAATGCCAGTAAAAGGGAATATTTTTATGGGGTAAAGGTACAGTTGATTACAACCAAAAATGGTATACCGGTTGAAATTTGTTTTTCACCTGGTAGCGAACATGATGTAGAAGCCTTGCAGAAAATGTTTATGGATCTGCCGCCAGAGAGCTCTTTATTTGGAGACAGTGCCTATACAGCATATGAATTAGAAGAATTATATAAAGAAACTGAGCTGATAGAGTTAAAAATATGCAGAAAATCAAACAGTAAAAAACCAGATAAACCTTATCATGCTTTTATTAAAAATGCAATGAGAAAACGTATAGAAACCACTATTAGTGAAATTGTAGAAATGACACCCCATTCTATTCACGCAGTCACTAAAGATGGATTCTTACTTAAAATATTACTATTCGTTTTAGCTTTTCAAGTAAAAGCAATCGTTTAAAATAGGAAACTTGAATTATCTTATTATAATAAGGAGATTCGGGCAGAAATAAACTGTTAAATACATTACATAGAAATGCCATTTTTATCACAAAGGGAGTTCCTGCAGCAGGATACAACACATTACTTTTCCATAACAAAAGGTGTAAAAAAATTATGTATTGTAAACACCAAAACCATAGAATTTAAATGCCGAAAAAAGGATTATTGTAACAGTCGTTCTGGTAATGATGCAATCGGTTCAATCCGAATATCTTTATAATATATTTCAGCGCCTTCAGATTGTATTTGAATTTTGCCTTTTGAAAGGGGTAGCATTTGTCCATTGTTGTCTTGTGCAGAATGGTATAATACCATCATTACCTTTCCGTTCACCACATGCACACTTGTATCGCCATGGCAATATAAATCGAGAGTATTCCATTCGCCTGTTTTATTTTCCGCATCACTTCGCTTTACACAATGCCGGCCATTTTTACTGTTGGCACTAAATGTCAGTATTTTCCCTTTCGGATTATACACATACACACTGTCATTCATTTTAGTAGCAGGAATACTTTCAGTAGCGCCGGCCACACCCCAGTAATCGCCACAATTACCCTGTTCTACCTGAAACTCCTGAGAGCGCATCCAGGCACCCGCATCCACACCATTTGCACCTACTGAAAAATACAAAATACCACTATCCATTTTCTTTCCACGTTTCTGGCCCCATAATAAATGCCCCCATTTAAATTTCAATTGCAAATGAAAATTGCTGTATTCTTTTTGGGTAATAACAGCACCCCATTGTTGACCTGATATACGAATTACCTTTTCGCCATCCATTGGCACTACTGAAAATACCTGTTGCGGGTCATGGTTCAGGCCAACGGGCACACTGCTTAAAGGTTTACCATCCCAATTAATCGGCGGGGCAATATAAGTATCCCATCCATCCAAATTTTTACCATTAAATAAAACATGCCATCCACTGTTATGTGGTATCCACGCAATAAAAACACTCGTTAATAACAAGGCAATTGCAACAAAAAAAAGTTGAACAAATTTCATACAATCGTTTTAAATAAGCGGGTAAGTTACTACAATTCTAAAAGGGTTTTATTTAAATTAAGCTGAAACGGTTATTTCTGTCATTGCTTCACATTATACAGGAATGGCCGCCACTACTTCAATTTCTATAAGCATCCGTTCATCTAATAATCCGGCTTGCAACATAGTAGCCGCCGGTTTTACCTTACCAAAATATTTTTGTAACACTGGTTGGCACAATGTAAACAATTGGGCATTGGGTAAAATATACCTTACCTGAACTACATTTTGTAATGTAGCGCCGGCCTGTTGCAGTGCCTGTTCAATATTCAAAAATGTTTGTTCAGTTTGTGCAACAATATCATCGGCAATGTGCATGGTACGATAATTAAAACCGGTGGTGCCTGATACAAATATAAACGGCGGCGCTACTACGGCTCTGGAATAGCTCATTTGTGCTTCATATCGCGAGCCGGAACTGATTAATTTTTTATGCATGATCACTAATTATTAAATATAAAAAATATGTATTTTAGTAGTATCGAATTTAACCTTTTCTACCAAATAAAACCGCCTGTTTATATTAAATACAGGCGGCTTAACATCATTCAGATATGCATACAAACCTTTAATCAACTTTAATAAATTTTCCTGCTTTATCAAAAATTAAATCCTTACCCTTTATCTCTGCTTCATAAGTTACCATACCCTTAGCATCGGTAACCAAACCTGCTTCTTTAATCTTTGCACCATGTTCATGTGCCTGTACATACTGAGCAACGCCAGCGGGCAACTGACTTACCGGTATGGCTTTTACAATTTCAATAAACACACCTGCCGGAGAAAACAGCGCCGAGTTGTCTTCGCCGGAGCGACCACCCCAATTAGCTTCATAATTGCCTTTTTCTTTTTCCCATGCAATTTTTGCATGACTTGATTCAGGAAACTTTTGGGCACAAGCATTTTGTACCTGCTGAGGCACTTCAGATTTTTTTAAATCCTGTGCCGAACAACTGATTACGGTTAACCCTAGTAGTGCTGTTGAGAATAAATACATTTTCATACTGTTTTATTTTGTTGAAGTGTAAAACTATTTTGACAATCTGATGAGAATTTGAAGAAAAGTACTTTACCCTGTTCATTCAATGTAAACTAGGAGTGCTTTAACAAAAAATTTGGTAAAATATCATTTAAAGCTACATTATGGGTTCACCGCAGGTTTATTCTGTTTCCTGAAAAACCGGCTGTACAATACCAAATAAATAGTTTGACAAAACCTGTACCGGTATAAGAGGGTAAACCAAGATTAACTGCACTGAATAACCAACCTGAAGCACTAGGCCCGGCCAATTGCAGCAATTGCATAGATACTGTATTTAAACTGGTAGCCAGTCAGTGAAGCTCGATACAAACCAATTCTATGGTATGGGCTTGGTGGTTCCTGCCTTCTTCATATCCCCAAAAATAAACAATAAATATTTATTTAATATGTATAATAGCTAATACCTTTTTATAAAAATCAGTAACCGAAATACTCCTTTATTTGTTTAGCACAAAACGAACCATGATATTGGCCGAAACTTTTATTTTTTCAAAGCTTATTTCGGGCTGTGAATCGGTAGTTTTTCCCATTACATTGGTAAGCAAAATGCGGGGAGCCCGATTGTCATAGGGTTGCACATAGCGTTCTTCATCACCAATATAAATGGCGGGGCCAGGGCTTTGGTGCAATGGTGCCGTTAATGCAATAGCCCTTTGGTGCGCATTTTGTACCGCTTTGGTGCGCATGGCATTGCGAATGGATTCTAATCCGGAATGATCCACATGGTCAATACCTGCATTAGCAATACCCAATTGTTCCAATGTTACAAATACATTACCTGCTTCCATGGCAGTGGTTACCTTCAACAAATAATTCCTTGATTTTACAACGTCTTTTTCGCGGAGAAAATAGTATTGAAAATTGCTGGCCATATCATTCACCGTTAAATTTTTGGCTGCGTCAATGCCCAACTGTTGTAAAGCCTGGAACAGGGCTTTTTCCTGATCTTCCAACGATACTTTGTTTTTGGTATCTTTTTCATTAATGGTAAACCGGATAAAAATTTCATTGGGTGTTACTAAGCTATCGGCCGTGCCGTTTACTTCCACATAAGGCTGGTCAATAAAATTTTTGGTTTGCGCCTTGGCATATATGCCCACCACCAATAATCCCAATACAATCCATATTCGCTTCATATCATATTATTTTTGTACAAGTTAATACATAAAACAAACATTGCTTACAACAAATGTTATCAGTGGAACGTATGAAGGGAAGAAAGGTTACAGGGAGGAGGTGTAAGTATTGGCCAATACCTCTGCCTGTTGTATTACCATATCAATGGCTTTTTGCTCTTTATCCGAAGGATAGCCGCATTTCTTTAAAGTTCTCCTCACCACTACTTTCAGCTTTGCCTTTACACTTTCCCTTGTTGTCCAATCAATAGTTACATTGGCTTTTACTTTCTCTGCAATCTCTCTGACAATTATTCTGAGTTGGTCATTACCTAAAACCTGAACGGCTGTATCATTTACTTCTAACGCATTGTAAAAAGCCATTTCGTCCTCACTCAAGCCCATTTCTTCTGCCCCCTTATCAGCAACTTTTATTAATCCTTTCTCCTTATTATCCCTGTATTTATAAAAAAGCGCCGTTTTCTTTTAAAAGTTAAACGGCGCTTTTTGTTTACGAAATGTTTGGTGTTGCAGAAATTTTATTGAATACCCGCCCGTTTTTTTAACTCTTTGATGGGCATGGTTATTATTCTTCCCATTACTTTATTACCACGGTAAGTAATTATTTTTAACATCACCGCATCTTCAGGTGGCGTTAATGGGGTGGAATAAACAGGATAAAACTGATCTGGGAATGAATTATCAAAACTATAATGTATTTGCAGGTTGGGCACTTCGGTTGCCAATTCAATTTGCAAACCACCTTCTGCATTTTTAGTGGCAGTGAAGATGGGATCATACATACTGGGTGCATATTTTACCTGTTCAATATCCAATCTTTTAAACTGGTGTTCTACCCTGTTTACAAAATCGAGCCAGTTTTTATTGGCTTTTGGCGACCATACTGTTTCAGATACTGCAAAAGCTCTGGGCCAGGTCATGTATTGCAAATGCCGGGTGTTGTACACCTGCTCTGTCCATAAATTGGCCTGACCACCTAAAATATATTTACTGTCTACACTATCGGGAACAGGCTCAAATGAATACGCTTTATTTAAACGCAAAGTAGCATACACTCTTGGCTCAATAATTGAATCGCCCTGCATATAATCCAAATAGGCAAAAGTGGTTGGGCTCATAACTACCTGATGTTTCATTTTAGCGGCTTCAATGCCACCCTTCATGCCACGCCAGCTCATTACTACAGCGTTGGGTGCCAATCCACCTTCCAAAATTTCATCCCAACCCATAAATTTCTTCCCTTTCGATTCAACAATTTTTTCAATTCTTTTTTCAAAATAGCTTTGCACTTCTTCCATGGTTTTTAACCCTTCTTTCTGCATCAGTTGATGAATGGCAGGGCTTATTTCCCAAAAGTTTTTAGGGCACTCATCGCCCCCAACATGTATATAAGGAAAAGGGAAAAGTTTGGCCACTTGTGTAAAAACCGTATCTAAAAAAGTATATACTTTAGGATTGGCAGGGCAAAGTGTATTATCAATCAGTGCAATAGGAGGGGCTCCATGCGACCAATCCATAATTTCCTCGCCTGAGCGAACATGGTACGTATCGGCACCTGGCGTGCAAGATAAATCGGGATAAGAAACAATGGCCGACAAGCTATGCCCGGGTACATCTATTTCAGGCAAAATATTTACAAATTTTTTCTGCGCATAAGCTACCATCTCTTTAATATCATCCTGGGTATAAAAACCGCCGTAATTTCTGGGATCATCAGGTTTGGGAGGAGTAAATGTGCCAAAATAACCTACCTTTTTTACATTCCATGCGCCTACTTCGGTTAAACGAGGCAATCCTTTTATTTCTATGCGCCAGCCCTCATCATCAGTTAGGTGTAAGTGCAAAATATTAAATTTGTATTTTGCCATTTCATCAATATAATTTTCTACCTGTTGTTTGGTAAAAAAATGCCGGGCTACATCAAACATTAAACCACGCCATACAAAACGCGGATAATCAAGAATTGCTACCTCCGGAATTTTCCAGTTCATTTTGTTCACAACTGTTTTACTTTCAATAGCAGCAGGCAACAACTGCCATAAAGATTGTACCCCATAAAATAAACCGGCGGGTTCGTTTGCTTTGATGATTACTGCGGTAGGGGTAACCTGTAAACGATACCCTTCATTACCCAAAACAGTATCGCGTTTAGTCAATATTTGTAATTGAATGGTTGCATTTGAAAGGCCTTTGCTTTTTGCCAAAGAAAATCCGGTAGCACGGGCAATTTTTTGTTGCATTTGTTGGGCAATTTCTTTAACGGCAGCAGTGGGGGTGTAACCAATGGTAGCAGTGGGCAATAAAGTAAAGCTGCCCATACCTTCCTGCACTGAAACAGGAATGGGAATAATATTGATTCCTTTTGTACTTTCATGATGTTGGGCAATGGCAATTGATGCAAAACACCATAATGTAATGGAAACAAGCATTTTTTTCATGAAGGCAAGTTTTGATGGGAATAATTAAAATGAATATTGTTTTATAATGCGTACCTGCAAAGTATTGCACAATTTATCAAAATAAAAAGATGTCTGCAATTTCATGCATGAAAATGACTGGTAGAAAGGAGATTATTTGATAAAAATCAATGTTGAATTTTTATGCTTTCAGAGCATCCAGCCCAATAACAAACAAATCACCACAATAACAGGCGGCGGAATTTTGGTGTAATATAAAATAAAAAATGTTGCAATAACTACACCAATATCTAAAAATCCATTCATTTGCAGGTTCCATAATTCCACAAACAAAATATCTTTAATTAAGTAAAAAGTAGCACCTGCTATAATACCTACTACCGAGGCGTTAATACCCTCTAACGAACGATAAATAACCGCATATTTTTTCAGGTTATGCCATACCGGAAAGAAAAAAAGTACCAGCAATGCACTGGGCACAAAAAGGCCAATTGCACCCAAAGCACAACCTACCACCTGAAGAGCAGGATCGTGTTCACTTTTTAAAACCATACCTCCCACAAATGCACCAATAGAAAATACCGGGCCGGGAATGGCACGTACAATACCAGAACCGGTTAAAAATTCATCCCGGTTCATTTTTAAAACATCTCTTCTTTTTTCCAATACTTGTTTCGATTCGGGGCGGGTAACATATTGCTCATACATCATGGGTATCAACACATCGCCTCCGCCAAAAACCAGACTGCCATTTCTGTAAGTATTTTCAAACAGGTTAAAGGCTTTTCTGTATTGCCAGTTTTGCCGTGTAGCCGTTTCTGACAAATAACCGGCAATTGCAAAAATTAATAAAAATATCAACAAATTACCCCATTTGGTTTGTTTGGGAGGCTCACCTTTCTGTGGAATTCTTCTATCACTGAAATTGGTTACAATGCCACCCAATACAATTAACGAAGGAAAAATCCAGGGTGTTTTAAATGCTACAAATGTTGCAATGGCAGCAACTACCATAATTACCCGGGTAATGGTATTGTGAATGGCAACATGGTACATTCTAACCGCAGAAAAAGCCACAAAACCAATTGCCATTGGGCGTATAAATTTAAACAAGGCAATATTAATACCCATCCCATCCAGATAATTGAGCAGAAATGATAAGGCGCCCATTAAAAAACTGGCGGGCGCAATCCAAACCAGCAAAGTAATTATAGCCAATGGAATACCACCGCGTTTGTACCCAATTAAAGTAATGGTTTGTGTAGAAGAAGCACCCGGCAACATGTTACAGAAACTCAATAAATCTAATAATTCATGTTCGGTAACATCTTTCCTTTTTTGAACAAAGGTTTTCAGCATCATGGCATAATGCCCCTGCGGACCACCAAATGCAGTAATACTATAAAAAAATACTGTTCTTAAAAAAGACAGGTGTCGTAATAAAAACATGTGTTGTATTAGGGGTGTTAATTGAGGGCTTAAATTAAGCAAATTTATGCACTCTTTATCAGATTATCAGAACAGGTAATATACCTCCCTTTCCTATACAAAATTGGATAGATATATGCAAGGCATGATATCCCACCAATTACAAAAATTTCAAAAGCATGTTTAACAAATGAATTGCTTAATTTTATTTCAAAAATAAAACATGCGTTATCTGATAATCGGTTTCCTTACATTGTTGTTTGCATGTAACCGGCCTTATTACAAAATGGCAAAAAATTACCCGCATGTACCACCATACAGTACAAATGCTATTCCTGATTATGCCAATTTAAACGATTGGGCTGCCCATCCTTACAAAAAAGATCCGGCCGATAGTGTACCACGGCCGCTAAGTAATGGTTTTCAGCCCGACTCAACCGCTGATGTGTTTTTTATTCATCCTACCACTTATACAGAAAAAGAGAGAAGCTTTGGATGGAATGCCCCCATTAACCATACCAAACTGAATGCCAAAACAGATTACAGCACCATACTTTACCAGGCCAGCATTTTTAACGCTGCGGGTAGAATTTTTGCACCCCGTTACAGGCAGGCTCATTTAAGTGCATACTTTCCCAAAAACAGCGCAGACAGCTTGCACGCCATGGCAGCTTTTCAGGAAGCATATAGCGATGTAAAAGCTGCTTTTGAATATTATTTACAACACTGGAACCATGGAAGGCCTATTATTATTGCATCGCATAGTCAGGGTTCTACTCATGCCATTCGGTTATTAAAAGAATTTTTTGATGGTAAATTCCTGCAACAACAATTGGTAGTAGCTTATGTGGTGGGAATGCCGGTTGGTTGCCCAACATCAATTTAAAGCACTGAATGCCTGTGCAACTCCGCAACAAACAGGTTGTATTTGCAGTTGGCGTAGCTTTAAAGAAGGCTATACACCTGTTTATGTAACCAGAGAACCGTTTAAAGCCATTGTTACCAATCCGCTTACCTGGAAGGCTGACGAACCTGATACCAATCGTTTTGTCAATGAAGGGGCTGTTCTAAAAAACTTCAATAAGGTAATACCACATGTGGTAAATGCCATTGTAGAAAAAAATATTTTATGGATGCAGCAACCCCGTTTTTTTGGCAGCTTTTTGTTACACACTAAAAACTACCATATTGCCGATTTTAATTTCTTTTATGTAAATGTTCGGGAAAATGTTGCGTTGCGAAAAGCTGCATTTCTATCAGAACAAAAATAAGGCCCTGTTAAAAAACAAGGCCATCTTATTGATACATACCCCCAATTGAAAAAAAGTATAAATAATTTTTGTTGATGCAGTGCTTGCAAACTATTAGACAACCCTTTTAAAAAATTTGTTGCCTGATAGATGGAAAAAAGAATGTTAAGTTTAATGGAATACAAAAAAATTAGGCCTTCAATAAGATTACACGTAGGCTTTCACCCAAAAGAATGATTTTTTATACCACACTAAAATTGATGATGCCTATAAAGTTATGAGGCGTAACAATACTCAAAACAAAGCCGAAAACAAGCAGCAGATCAGAAGCTCTGTTATCTGTGTTATTTGAATGGAAGAATGTAAAGTGAAAAAAAAGCAGCTACATTAACCATATTTGTATGTTTTTAAAATTACATGCCGTAAACATTCAAAAATTTAATGCGCATAATTTTGAGTTGCTCCCAGCTAAAACCATTTTCACTCAACTCCTGCTGTGCTACTTGCAATGAAGCTGTTTCACAGCCCTTAAAATAATCCAAAATTTCTTCCTGCTCATATTCATCTAACCATTCATCAATAGCATAGTCTAAATTTAATTTGGTGCCACTGGCTGCAATGGTTTCCATTTCTTCTAACAACTCATGCAATTGCAGATTTTTATTTTTTGCAATGGTTTCTAATGAAATTTTTTTATCAACATTTTGTATAATGTAAATTTTATTATTGTTTTTATTGGCCACACTCTTCATCACAAAATCATCGGGCTTAACAATATCGTTTTCTTCTACATATTTTGCAATCAGCTCAACAAAGGGTTTGCCGTATTTCAACGCTTTTCCTTTGCTAACACCCTGGCATTTCTCCAATTCCTCCAGTGTAGTAGGATACAATGTGGCCATATCCTGCAAAGAGTTTTCGAGGAATATAACAAAGGGAGGCAATCCTTTCTTTTTGGCCTCTTTCTGACGCAGGTCTTTCAATATTTCAAACAACACATCATCGGCAGCAGCACCTGTTTGTGAAGCATTTTCATTGTCATCATCATCATCTGTACCTTCTTCAAATAAATGATTCAGCACAATTTTGAAGGATACCGGTTTTTTTAAGAATTGCAAACCCTTTTCGGTCAGTTTCAACAAACCATATTCTTCAATATCTTTTCTAATTAAATTTTCTAACAAGGCTTGCCGAATAAGGCTATTCCAGTAATGACTATCCTGCTCTTTACCAATACCAAATTCTGTTAGGTTTTCGTGGCGGAACATGGCAATTTGCGGCGTTAATTTACCCATTACCACATTCACAACATAGTCGGTAACAAAACGCTCATCTAAAGCCTTCACGACTTTTAATAACTTTACAACATTTTCTTTGGCTTCTATTTTTTCTTTTGGATGTTTGCAGTTATCGCAATTCTGGCAATTTTCATCGGGCCAGTCTTCACCAAAATAATGCAATAAAATTTTTCTTCTACACACACTGCTTTCTACATAAGCAACGGTTTCATTAATAAGCTGTGCGCCCACTTCTCTTTCGCTCAGGGGTTTATCGCGCATTAAATGTTCTAATTTAGACACATCTTTATGCGAATAATAAAGCAGGCATAACCCTTCCATCCCATCGCGTCCTGCACGTCCGGTTTCCTGATAATAATTTTCAATTGATTTGGGAATATTATAATGTATTACAAACCGGATATCGGGTTTATCAATACCCATTCCAAATGCAATGGTAGCAACAATTACCTGCACATCTTCATTTAAAAATTTATCCTGCCGCTCGGCCCTTAATTTTTGGTCTAACCCGGCATGATACGCCACTGCTTTTATATTATTGGCCACCAGCAGATCGGCCAGTTCTTCTGTTGTTTTGCGGTTAAGGGTGTAAATAATGCCGCTTTTACCCTTGTGGCCGCTAATAAATTTTACAATGCTTTTAATGGTTTGTTCTTTGCTGAGTTTGGGCACTACTTCATAATACAAATTGGCCCTATTAAAAGAAGATATGAATATGTTGGGTTCATGTAATGATAAATTTTTTACAATATCACTTTGTACTTTAGGCGTTGCAGTTGCAGTGAGTGCAATAACAGGAATATCAGGATTAATTATATCCATCATTTCTCTTAACCGCCTGTATTCCGGCCTGAAATCGTGCCCCCATTCTGAAATACAGTGAGCTTCATCTACTGCAAAAAATGAGATTTTTAAATCGGAAAAAAAATCGAGATTTTCCTGTTTGGTTAATGTTTCAGGCGCTACATACAATAATTTGGTTTTGCCGGCCAGCAAATCTTCTTTTACTGCTTTTATTTGTCCTTTATTGAGCGATGAATTTAAGAAATGCGCCACATCATCTTTTTCGCTGTAACCGCGCACCAGATCTACCTGATTTTTCATCAAAGCAATTAAAGGCGATACCACAATGGCACATCCTTCCTGCATTAGTGCGGGTAATTGGTAACATAAACTTTTTCCGCCACCGGTAGGCATAATTACAAATGTATCCTGCCCACTTAAAATACTTTGTATGGCATCTAATTGCTTCCCTTTAAATTCCGAAAATCCAAAATGATTTTGAAGCGCCGCTTGCAAATCGGTAAGAAGCACAGATTTTTTATCCGTTTTACTTTTAACAGATGATGAAGATTTGGATTTTGCTGGTTTTTTGGCAGTAGCAGTAGCCTCATTTTTTTTCTTTGTCGTTGCCATGTATGGAAAAGATTTATCCTTTTAATTTTTTGTGCAAAGTGCATTCTTAAAGTACAACTTTTTTCTGTATCAAGCAGATTTTATTTTTTTGCAGTGAGAAAAAAGCGCCTGTTTTTAAAAAGGTGGGCGAAGTTAACAAAGCAACACTGTAAACGCAAGAGTTTGTTGTTAAAGTTTACCTTTGCGGGGCATGAACCAGCATATTATTCAAAAAGCCAAAGAAACCATTGCAATTGAAGCCGCTGCTATTCAGCGGCTGTCAGGTTTTGTAGATGAACAGTTTGAAGCCACAGTGCAGGCCATTTACCAATCAAAAGGCCGGATTGTGGTTACTGGCATTGGCAAAAGCGCAATTGTAGCCCAAAAAATTGTGGCCACTTTAAACTCAACCGGCACACCCGCTCTTTTTATGCATGCCGCCGATGCCATACATGGCGATTTGGGCATGGTACAGCGAGATGATATGGTAATGATTGTAAGCAAGAGTGGTGAAAGCCCTGAAATTAAAGTACTGGTACCTTTCATAAAAAATTTCGGCAACCCGGTTATTGCATTAGTAGGTGCAACAGATAGTTTTTTGGCAAAAGAGGCGCAATTCATTGTTCCATGCAGTGTTGAAAAAGAAGCTTGTCCCAATAATCTGGCACCCACCAGCAGTACCACTGCTCAAATGGTAATGGGCGATGCTTTGGCCGTTGCACTAATGACTTTAAATGGTTTTGACGGGAAAGATTTTGCCAAATACCATCCCGGCGGCAATTTGGGTAAACGATTGTACCTGAAAGTGGCAGATGTGTATGTACATAACCCGCAGCCCAAAGTACTGCCCAACGCAAGCTTAAAAGAAGTAATTGTAGAAATTACACAAAAAAGGCTGGGTGCTACTGCCGTAGTACAAAAAAACAATACCATTATTGGAATTATAACGGATGGCGATTTACGCAGAATGTTGAATAAAAGCAGTACGCTCGAAAACATTAATGCTGCAGATATTTTAACCCCACAACCCAAAACCATTGCTGCAGATACGCTGGCAGTAGAAGCATTGGAAGTATTAAAAAAATACGATATTAGCCAACTCATTGTTGCAGAAAACAATACCTATTTAGGCATTATTCATCTGCACGATTTAGTGAGAGAAGGCATTATTTAAAAAAGCAAATGATTTAACGTGAATAAAAATTATTATGTAGCCATTATGGCCGGCGGAATTGGCAGCCGTTTCTGGCCCAAAAGCAGAACTGCTTATCCTAAACAGTTTTTAGATATTTTAAATACAGGTAAAACACTCATTCAATGGACGTATGAACGCTTTGCTTCATTTATTCCTGCTGAAAATATTTTTATTGTTACCTCGCAAGAGTACACCCACATTGTAAGTACGCAACTGCCACAAATTAATGTTGACAATATTATTGCCGAGCCCAGCAGAAAAAATACCGCACCCTGTATTGCCTACATAGCTTTTAAACTGCAGCAAGAAAATCCTGATGCAGCCTTAATTGTAGCACCCAGCGACCATATGATTTTAGATAGCGATACATTTCAGAAAATTGCCTTGAAAGCCCTAAAATTTGTTTCTGAACAACCCGCATTACTCACACTGGGCATTAAGCCAACATACCCTAATACCGGTTATGGCTACATTCAACACGATGCACACGAAATAAAATCGGGCATTTTTAAAGTAAAAACATTTACCGAAAAACCCAATTTAGAATTGGCGAAAACATTTTTAAGTAGTGGCGATTTTTTATGGAATGCAGGCATTTTTGTTTGGAAGGTATCTACCGTTTTACAAACATTTGAAAAATACCAGCCGGAAATGTTTGAATTATTTGATAGTGAAAAAAACCATTTAAACACACCGGAAGAAAGAAATGCCATTCATCGCATTTATCCGCTTTGCACCAATATATCTATCGATTTTGCCATTATGGAAAAGGCCGATAATGTTTATGTATTACCCGCAGCATTTGGCTGGAGCGATTTAGGCACCTGGAACAGTGCCTACGAAAATTTAGATAAAGATTATTTGGGCAATGCCGTGGTAAGCGAAAACGTAATTGTGATTGATGCAACCAAATGTATGATTAGTGCCGAACAGGATAAATTAGTAGTGGTGCAGGGCATTGATGATTGTATAATTGTAGATACACCCGATGTGTTACTCATTTGCAAAAAAGACAAAGAACAAGCCATTAAAGAATATGTTGCCGAAATAAAACGCAACAAAGGCGATAAATATTTATAACAACCTTACTATCTTTAAAAAAACCTTCGGTAGCAACTCCGAAGGTTTTTTATGTCTATTTGCTATATTTAATATCTATTTAACACGATTAATTAATTTTTAATAATTAACTTTCCAAACTTCTACACCCTAAATCCAACATCCGGCACGCCTATACCACCCTTAAAATTAACTTATGGTTACTGTAATTATACCCACTTTAAATGAAGCAGAAAACATTGTTTCTGTTATACGTTTTGCCCAAGCTGATACCCTGGTTAGTGAAGTAATTGTTGTAGATGATAAATCAACAGACAATACCGTTTCTTTAGCCAAAAACGCCGGTGCAAAAGTGATTACCAGCACAAAATTGGGTAAAGGTGCCTCAATGAAAGATGGCGTTTTATGTGCACAAAATAACATTGTGCTGTTTTTAGACGGCGATATTGATCCTTATCCACATTTTACCATACCACTGCTGGTACAACCCATTGTTGATTATGAGGTTGATTTTGTGAAATCATCTTTTAATAGAAATGCAGGAAGAGTAACAGAACTGGTAGCCAAACCATTATTGAGTATATTTTTTCCTGAACTGATGCGCTTCAGTCAGCCTCTAAGCGGTATGATTGCAGGCAAAAAAGCATTATTTGAACAAATTGATTTTAGAGATGATTATGGCGTAGATATTGGCATTTTGATAGATATGCACCTTATGCATGTACGCATGAAAGAAGTTGAAATTGGTTATATAGAAAATAAAATTAAACCATGGCATGCATTGGGCAAAATGAGTAAAGAAGTAGCACAAACCATTATTTTAAAAGCTGCCCGTTCAAAAAATGCTCATTATAATTTAGAAGAGCTGTCTGTAATGAATGAAATTCGCTCTCAGATGGAATTTGCATTAACAGAATGCTTGCCCGAAACAAAAAAACTGATTCTGTTCGACATGGATAATATTCTGTTAAAAGGCAGATTTATTGATGCTTTTTCGGAAAAATATGCTTTAAAAAAAGAAATAATGGATATTCGGTCAACCGAAACAGATCCTGTTGCAATTACAAAAAGAATAACTACTTTATTGAAGGGAAAATCATTCGGAGAACTTATTCAAATAGCTGATGATATTCCGATTGTAGAAGATGCAGCAGCAGTTATCGACGAACTTAAACGCAGAGGCTATTTGATTGGGTTTGTTTCATACAGCTATGATTGCATTACCAATCATTTTAAAAATAAATTAGGCATGCATTTTTCATTAGGTAATGAATTAGAATTTTCGAAAAGCCTTTGCACCGGCGAAGTAAAAATACCTTCTTTCTGGTATAGCAGAAAAAACAGCCTTTGCAGGCATGCGGTTTGTAAAACAAACGCAATGTTGGCCATATTAGACAAGCATAAAATTAAAAGAGAAAACACCATTGCTGTTGGCAATAGCTTAAATGATATGTGTATGATTAAAGAGGCGGGAATGGGTATTGCCTTTTGCTCAAAAGATGAATTGGTAAACCACCATGCCGACATTATGATTAGTGAACCCGGATTTGCAGAAATTTTAAAAGTAGCAAAATAATGCGGTTGAATATTCAGTTAATGTATCAGCTTTACAGTAAACTATACAAAATAGCAGTCATCAATAACATTCGCTTTGGAGCATTTATATCTATTTATTTTTTTAGCATTCCTGGCTGAAATAGCCGGTACAGTGGGTGGTTTTGGCTCTTCTTTATTTTTTGTTCCAATTGCTGCTTATTTTTTAGATTTTCAATCCGTATTAGGCATTACAGCTTTGTTTCATGTATCCAGTAATATTTCTAAAATTGCTTTTTTCAGAAAAGGAATTGATACAATGCTAATAATTTATTTGGGCATACCGGCTGTACTCTTTGTTATTGTAGGTGCCTGGCTCACACAATTTATTGCCACTCAATTTTTAGAAATTGCATTATCCGTTTTTTTAATTGTAATTAGTTTGTTGTTTCTGTTTTTTAAAAACATACAAACATATCCCTCGCTGCTCAATGTTATTGCAGGCGGTACTGTTTCAGGATTTGTTGCCGGATTGGTAGGTACCGGCGGAGCCATCAGGGCATTGGTACTTAGTGCTTTTAATTTACAAACAGATGTGTTTATTGCTACTTCTGCCATTATTGATTTGGGCATTGATGTTTCCAGAAGTTTGGTATACTGGCACAATGGTTTTGTTCATAATCATGATTTGTATTTAATTCCAATTCTGTTAGTAGTTAGCATTATTGGCACGTATATTGGCAAGAAAATTTTAAACCATGTTTCAGAAAAACAATTTAAAAAAATTGTGCTTATTTTAATTTTATTAACCGGCATCTTTACATTATATAAGCTGATTCAATAAATTTTTGTTTCAATTTTCTCCAACAACCGGCATATAGTATTTATGCATTTAAACAATGAACTTTTTGTTTGATGCCAAAATCTATTTTATTTTCTGAGCACCTTTTTTACCTGGCAATATTTTTATCATTACTTTTAAATCTTTCAACTTTCTCAATATGCATATTGTAATTGTACACAACACTAAAATTCCTGTTCTAAAATATGGCGGAACAGAAAGAGCAATTTGGTATCTCGGCAAAACTTTAGCGGCCAAGGGTAACAAAGTAACCTTTCTGGTGCCGGCCGGTTCTACCTCATCTTTTGCAGATATTATTGTTTTAAATCCTGAAAAGCCCATTAATAAACAAATTCCTGAGAGTGCTGATGTTGTACACTTTAATCTAATGCCAAGAGAAGAAATAACAAAACCATACATATTTAATATGCAAGGCAATGTAAATGATGCAACATTGCTGGATATCAATACCGTATTTGTTTCAAAAAATCATGCGGCACGTTTTGGTTCCAAGTCTTTTGTTTACAATGGTATGGATTGGGATGATTATGGAAAGCCTGATTTAAATAATCAAAGAAAACAGTTTCATTTTTTAGGCGATGCTGCATGGCGGGTAAAGAATGTAAAAGGGGCCATTCATTCCATTTTGTTAACCAAAAAAGAAGAATTAATGGTTTTGGGTGGCAACCGATTAAATTTTAGAATGGGTTTTCGTTTCACCACCAGTCCGCGTATTCATTTTTACGGAATGGTAGGTGGCGAGGAAAAAAATCGTTTATTAAACCAATCCAAAGGTTTGGTATTTCCCGTTCGCTGGCACGAGCCGTTTGGCATTGCATTAACAGAAAGCTTGTACTTTGGCTGCCCTGTATTTGGTACACCGTATGGTTCTTTACCGGAAATTATCCAACCGGATGTAGGTTTTTTAAGTAGTAGTGCAGTGGAATTATCCAAAGCTATTGAAACCAGTGAAAGTTATAGCCGTATCCGTTGTCATGAATATGCCAAAGATATGTTTAATGCAGAAAAAATGACGGAAGCCTACTTAGAAAAATATGCAAGAGTAATGAATGGTGAAAAATTAAACAGCCAACCTCCACAGTTATTAACCATTCAAAAAGAAAAATTTTTACCATGGAATTAATTATTCATTGCTAATTCATCAATATGTTGCTTGTCATTGTATTCATTGCCATTGTATTGCTCATATTACTGATTACATGGGCTAAAGTAAATGCCTTTTTGGCTTTTATTGTGGTTTGCATATTTGCAGGGCTGGCTTTACACCTGCCACCCGCTTCAATTATGACATCGATAGAAAAGGGCATGGGCGATATGCTGGGTTCACTCGTTATTATCATTGCATTAGGTGCCATGTTGGGTAAACAGGTAGCAGCCAGTGGTGCTGCACAGCAAATAGCACAATCATTGGTGCATGCTTTTGGTAAAAAATATATTGCATGGGCTTTAACCCTTACGGGTTTTGTAGTGGGCATTCCACTGTTTTACGGTGTAGGCTTTGTGTTGATGGTACCCTTAATTTTTTCAGTAACCTATCGTTATCAATTGCCGGCAGTGGCAACCGGCTTGCCTTTATTGGCAGCACTATCGGTAACACACGGCTTTTTACCACCACATCCATCCCCTTCTGCGTTGGTTGCATTATTTCATGCCAACATGGGTATTACATTGTTGTATGGCCTCATCATTGCTATTCCTACTGTTATTATTGCAGGACCTGTGTTTTCATCCTCGTTAAAAAATATTGCCTCGACACCCTTATCGGCTTTTCAAATTCAATTAATTGAAACGGGAAAACTGCCGGGTGTATTCATTAGTTTTTTTGTGCCATTAATTCCTGTGCTATTCATTGGTTTGGCTACCGGCATTCAATCATTGGGTAATACCGAAAGTTTTCTATATCAAGTATCAGGCTTTATGGGCAATCCATCCATAGCATTGCTCATTGCATTAGCAGCAGCCACTTTTTTTTTAAAAGGGCCTGAACAGGAAACTATTTCAGTTACCATGAACCGTTATGGCGAAGCTGTGAAAGATGTGGTGATGATTTTGTTAATTATTGGCGGGGCCGGTTCATTGAAAGAAATATTAACACAAAGTGGTGTCAGTAACCAAATTGCTCATATTTTAGAAGGTACTGCCATTCCTCCATTGGTATTGGGATGGTTGATTGCTGCGCTAATTCGGGTATGCGTAGGCTCTTCTACAGTAGCGGGTTTAACAACTGCCGGAATACTTTTACCCTATCTTACTGCGCAGGGTGTAAATACCAATTTAATGGTTTTATCAATTGGTTCAGGCAGCCTCTTCTTTTCGCATGTAAATGATCCCGGTTTCTGGATGTTTAAAGAATACTTTAACGTTAGCATGAAAGATACTTTTAGATCATGGTCTTTAATGGAAAGTATTGTATCTGTTTTGGGATTAGCGGGTGTATTATTATTGAATGTATTTGTTTAAGTTATTACATCTGCTCCTTCTGCACAACCAGCTAATATAGGTTTGCAGTCTGTCAGTATTACGGTTCTCTAATGTAATTCTAATATACATTTTAACTCAAAAAAGCTAACTTTACAAATATCTTATACATTATTTTATTAATTTATTGAGTGATGCCGGAAAAAATTGCCGTTATTGGAAGCGGCAGTTGGGCAACAGCACTGGTAAAAATTTTTGCTGAGAGTGGCAATTCTGTTTCATGGCTTGTTCGTACAAAAAAACAGGCAGATTATATTCTTGCAAATGGAAGAAACCCGCGTTACCTCAGTCAGGCTGATTTAGACCTTCATTTTATTCATCCTACTACTCAGGCTAAAGATGCCATGAGTGGTGCTGACTGGGTAATTTTTGCTGTTCCCGCTGCTTATGTTCAAACTACAGTTCAATCATTAAAGCCCGAATGGTTACAAACCGCTCAGGTGGTTGTTTCTATTAAGGGATTTGTACCCGGCTCGGGGCAAATACCGAGCATGTATATTCATGAAAACCTGCAATTAAAAAATAATTGCATGGTATTAAGTGGCCCCTGCCATGCAGAAGAAATTGCATTACACAAATACACCTACATTACTATTGCAGGTGATGACGAAATAAAAGTTAGCAAACTACGAAACTGTTTACAGTTACCTTATATTAAAACTATTGCAAACACTGATCCAAAAGGAGTAGAATATGTAGCCATCTTAAAAAACATTATTGCAATTGCCAATGGCATAGCAGACAGCCTGCAATATGGCGATAACTTCAGAGCAGTATTAACCAGTAATGCCATGCGTGAAGTACAACACATTGTTAATACCATCGCTCCTAAAGAAAGAGGCTATTTTGATTCTGTTTATTTTGGGGATTTATTAACGACAGCCTATTCTGATTTTAGCAGAAACAGAACACTCGGCAAATTGGTAGGTCGGGGCATTCAGGTTAGAAAAGCCTTGCAGATTATGGAAATGGTAGCAGAAGGTTATTATGCTTCAAAAGAATTGCATCCATTCATTCAGCCCTTGGGCTTGCATGTACCGGTTATTAACAGTGTTTATCGCATTTTGCATTTACACGCCAATCCCTACCACGAAATAAAATTATTAGCACAGCAACTTCAATAAAGTTAAAACGAATTAATTATGTTATTAGCAACTGATCTTGATGGAACTTTTTTAGGGGGTAAAAGTATTGACAAACAAAAGTTATACCGGCTTATCAGAAAAAACGCAAACTTCAAACTCGTTTTTGTTACAGGCCGTGGCTTAGAAACAGTAATACCTTTATTAAATGACCCTATTATTCCAAACCCCGATTTTATTATTTGCGACGTAGGTGCCACCATCGTAAATGGCTATACGTTAGAATCTGTTGAATCTATTCAAAACGAAATTGAACAAAACTGGCCAGGCGAATTAAAAATTTTAGAACAGCTGAAAGATATTGCTACACTACAATACCAGGAAGTGCCACAGCAAAGGCGTTGCTCGTTCTTCCTCAATAACGAATCGGAAATAGCTGTGTTTGCGGATAAAGCAAGTGGATTGGGCTGTGACGTTATTCACTCTGCAGGAAAATACTTAGATATTTTACCAAAAGGAGTGAATAAAGGCTCTACACTTACCAAATTAATTCAATACTTAAATGAAAATACAGATAAGGTTTTAGTGGCTGGCGACACGTTAAACGATTTGGCTATGTACCAATGCGGATTTAAAGGCGTAGTAGTAGGAAATGCTGAAGAAGCTCTGATAAAAGCAACACAACCATTGCAAAAAGTATATCAGGCAAAGGCTGCAGGCGCCGGTGGCATTTTAGAAGCCATTGAACAATTTGAAAACTTGTCTGAACACATTACCGAATTAGATGAAATCATCATTCATAAAGAAAGCAGCGATATTCCGCAAATATTGATGTTGTATCACCGTTTCCCCTACGAAACTATTGAAGTAAACGGTCAAAAGCAACAGGTTGCACCCAAAAGCCCCAATGGCATTCTACCAACACTTCAGGGATTTTTTGCCAACGGTCGCTCCGGAGTTTGGATAGCATGGGAAGAAGTATCAAAAAAAAGTGAACCACTCCGCAATTTGTATATTGACAAAGAGAAGTACCCCAACTTAATGGCGTCTAGAATTGGCATCACCAAAAAAGAAATAGAAATATTTTATAAATCGTTTTCGAAAGAGGCATTTTGGCCTACTATATTTTCATTTATTGATAAAGCAAAATTTAATCACCACCATTGGGATCATTACGTAAACATCAATAAACTATTTGCCGAAAAAGCCGCAGAACAAGCCGACCATAATGCCATTGTTTGGATTCATGATTATAATTTGTGGTTGGTGCCGGGCTTCTTACGCGAACTAAGGCCCGATGTTACCATCGCATTCTTTCATCACACTGCATTTCCCTCAGCCGATACTTTTAATATTCTTCCCTGGCGCGGCGAAATAATTGGCAGTTTATTGCAATGCGATTACATTGGCTTTCATATTCCACGTTATGTTGAAAATTTTGTTGACGTTGCCAAAAGCCTTTTTCCGGTAACTGAGGTTGAAAAAACGAATTGTGCACCACGCTATTTAACTTATAGCACTGCGCTGGGTGTACAACAAATGACTACAATGATTGATACTGCACAGCGCAAAGTAAAATTAGGTGCTAATCCGGTAGGTATAAATGTGCAATACATTCAATCATTAATGCAACAGGCATCAACCCTTAAAAAAATTAAAGAAATTAAAAACCTATTTACCAATAAAAAAATGATTATTAGTGTAGAGAGGCTCGATTATGTAAAAGGCCCGCTTGAAAAAGTAATGGCTTTTGAACAGTTTTTACATGATTATCCTGAATTTCATGGCAAAGTTGAATTGGTAAATATTTGTACACCACCGGCACAGGGCATGAAAATTTATGAAAAAACACAACATGATCTGGAGCATGCTGTTGGCAGAATTAATGGTAAGTATGCCAACATGCAATGGGTACCCATTCGCTTGTTCTTTCGTTCTTTTCCTTTCGAAGAAATCATATCTTATTATGCAGCTGCCGATATTGCTTGGATTACCCCTTTACGCGATGGTTTGAATTTGGTTGCCAAAGAATATGTGGCTGTGCAAGGACAATTACCCAATGCTAAAGGGGTGCTTATATTATCTGAATTTGCAGGCGCCGCAGTTGAGTTGCCTTATGCCGTATTAACCAACCCATATGATGCCCGCTCATTAAAAGAAGGGTTAGTGCAGGCATTGTTGATGAGCGAGGGTGATGCACAAATGCGCTTACAACGTTTATATGAACAGGTTGCCTATTATGATATTGATTTTTGGGCTAAAGATTTTTTAGATAACTTGTTGAATTAAAAAACAGTACTGTTCTAAAAATTAAAAAATTGAATAATATTACTATGTTGAAAGCCGGCTTCATCATTCATGAAACCGGCTTTTAGTATTGATCCATTCCGCATAGGAATCGGCCGTTTCAAATAATTGCAGCTTTTGAAGTTGAATGGCATCGGGCAATAATAATTGTAATTGTTTCTGAATATACGATATTATATTTTCAGCCGAGGGTTCCATTTCCCAAATACGAACATTACTTAAATCTGCTAACTGTGGATGCGCCTGTATAAATGCCTTAGACACTACCACGCTATGATCTAATTGCTGAACAATGGCTTCATTTACAATTTTTTTTAACATTTTAAAATCAATCACAAATCCTGGAGCAAGTAAATATTCATCTGTAGCATTTTTAAGCGTAACAGAAACATGAAGTACATAAGAATGTCCATGTATATTTTTACAAGGGCCATCATATCCATAAATGGCATGTGCCATTTCAAATTTAAAAATCTTGGTTACCTGTATCATTACTTCCGTTTTGTTAATTGATGCTTTCAATATTGCTTATTAAAGCAGGGCAACAAAACTATTTTGATGCTTTTGTTTAAAACATGACAGTAATCATTTTATTTCAAAAAGAAATACTTTCTTTTTGAGCCGTGAAAGCAAAAAGTCCTAAAATATCTGCAACAACAAAAACTGAAATTGTTTGTCCCAATGATACCAATCCGATGGGAATATTGCAAGGCAGCCGCTTATTAAAATGGATGGATATTGTGGGTGCAATTTGTGCGCAAACACATACTGGTACCATTTGTGTTACTGCTGCTGTTTATAAAGCCGATTTTAAAAACACTGTGCAAGTTGGTAATATCATTAGCATTCATGCAACCATTACACGAACATTCAACACATCAATGGAAGTATTTGTAAAAGCCTATGCCTGTTCAGTTTTAGAAGGCCAGCCCTATTTAATTAGCGAAGCATATTTTTGTTTTGTAGCATTAGATCATATTGCAAAAAAACGTCGGTAAACAAATTGTTGATTCAAACAAAAAAAGAAAAAGAAGCTTATCATGCAGCAGAAAAGAGAAAGCATTATATGGCCAACTCCCCCACACAATAAAATAAACCGCTATACTTAAACTCTTTTAACTCATTAATCATGATGCAACATACTGCTCCCCACTCCTTTCATATTCCGGTAATGGGCCTGGCTTATACAATTGATTCGCCCATTAAAGTAGCCAGATTTGGTATTGCTTCTGCTATTTCTATTGTAGAAGATAATTTAATTGAAATGATGCGGCGGTATTATTATCATTCCGTTCAGGAAAAATTTTTCCCAATACCTGCAACAGAACAAGATTATCGGGCCAAAAGAATTACAGATTATTTAAATCTGGTCAATAAAATTGTACAACAGCAAATTGAAAAAGTAAAAGAGGCAGCATTTGAAACCGGATCAGATATTGTAAAATACTTTGAATTGTTGCCCGATAACAATAAATGGAAACAAGTGTACAAATTATTGATGCAGACGGATGATACGGATGAAAAAATAAACTCAGCACTACTACTGCGTCAACAAATTACAGCCGGCAGTATTGATGTAAACATAATGACCAAGGCCGATAAAAACAATTATGATAAAAATGGTACATTATTAGAAGATGGCTCAGATGCGGTAGCCGCATTGAGGGGTTATGCCAATAGCGACCTGAGCAATTCAACCATTATTTTTTCTGCAGGAATGAATCCACGAGTGTATAACTATTTAGAAAAATGCCCACAATTTGCAGCAGATGAGGAAGGAAATTTCAAAAAGAAAATAGCGATTAAAGTAAGCGATTATCGTTCTGCATTGATTCAGGGAAAATATTTAGCCAAAAAAGGAATTTGGGTGAGCGAGTTTAGAATAGAATCCGGCCTAAACTGCGGCGGCCATGCTTTTGCCACAGATGGATATTTAATGGGCCCCATTTTAGAAACCTTCAAAACAAAAAAAGAGGAATTAACCCATACGCTTTTTGAATTATATTATCAAAGCAATCTTGCAAAAAAAAGGCATATTGCCAACCATCCTCCACCTATTAAAATTACTATTCAGGGTGGCATTGGCACTGCTGAAGAAGCAAATTTTTTACAACAGTTCTTTCAGGTAGACAGTATTGGATGGGGAACACCATTTTTATTGGTTCCCGAAGCTACAACGGTTGATGAAGACACTCTGCATTTATTGTGTGCTGCAGGAAAAGAGGATGTGGTATTAAGCAAAAATTCTCCCTTAGGTGTTCGGTTTCACTATTTACGGGGTACCACTGCCGATAAAGAAAAAAATGACAGAATCAGCCGTGGAAAACCCGGCAGCCCTTGTACTGAAAAACATTTGGCATTTAATACAGAGTTTACGGAAGAACCTGTTTGTACTGCTTCTATTAAATATCAGCAATTAAAAATTGCACAATTACAATCGCTGAAATTACCTTATCATGAATATGAGCATCGGTTAAAAGAGGTGTTAGACAAAGAATGTTTATGTGTGGGATTAAGTAATGCAGCAGCCGCTGTGTACAATATTAGTTTTGTTAAAAATTATGAAGCAATTAATATTTGCCCGGGACCAAATATTGCTCATTTTTCAAAAATAGTATCACTGCAAAATATGGTAGACCACATTTATGGCAGAACCAATATATTAGCCAATAACAACAGGCCGCATGTTTTTATTGCAGAATTACATTTATACATTGCTTATTTAAAGGAACAATTGGAAGAAGATGGGCAGTTAAACAGTACAAACAGAACCAAATATTTTACAAGCTATATCAACAATTTGCATGAAGGTATTGATTATTATTTTAATTTGACAAATACCGGCCTTATCACGGATACAAATTTTAAAACCGCATTGCTTACAGCGCAAAAAGAGATACAGGCTATTGCTACGATGAAAATACTTTGTATGTAAAAATCCCTCTTGCATTTTCATTATGAAAATTTGCACGATGAAGATATCTGAATACACATAAAAAAAGCTTCGAAGTATTCGTTCGAAGCTTTTTTGGTGGTGTGGGGCGGGATCGAACCGCCGACACAAGGATTTTCAGTCCTTTGCTCTACCGACTGAGCTACCGCACCATCCTTGCCCTTACGGGGCAGCAAATATAGGGAAGTACAATTATTTTATTACAAGATTCCCTAAAAATTATTCTAAATTTTATTTTTGCAGCAAAACATTCTACCTGCAAGCAACATATTTATTTAAAAAGAGCAATTTTTTGGGGTACGTGCAAAAGGAATTACATCACGAATATTCGTCATTCCTGTTACAAATTGTACCATTCTTTCAAAACCCAAACCAAAGCCGGCATGTGGCACCGTTCCAAAGCGGCGAGTATCTAAATACCAGCTCATTTCTTCAACAGGTATATGCATCGATTCCATTCTTTTTTGCAAAACTTCCAAACGCTCCTCTCTTTGTGAACCGCCAACAATTTCACCAATACCAGGTGCTAAAATATCCATGGCGGCAACGGTTTCCTTACCCGGTTCGCATCCATCATTCATCCGCATATAAAAAGCTTTAATGGCGGCGGGGTACCCAGTAACAATCACCGGTTTCTTAAAATGTTTTTCTACCAAATACCGTTCATGTTCGCTTTGCATATCTATCCCCCAGCTTACTTCATATTTAAATTTCTTTTTCTTATAGGCGGGGCTGTCTAATAATATTTGAATGGCTTCTGTATAGGTAATTCTTTCAAACTGGTTATTCACAACAAAATTCAATTTGTCCAATAACCCCAGTTCACTTCTTTCATTGGCAGGTTTTTGTTTTTCTTCTTCTGCCAGGCGCTGGTCTAAAAACTGCAAATCATCACTATTGTGCCCCATTACGTAACGAATCAGGTATTGAATAAATGATTCGGCTAGGTTCATATTGTCTTCTAAATCATAAAAAGCCATTTCCGGCTCAATCATCCAAAACTCAGCCAAATGGCGGGTGGTATTTGAGTTTTCGGCTCTGAAGGTGGGACCGAATGTATATATTTCACTAAACGCCATGGCACCCAGCTCGCCTTCTAATTGCCCACTTACTGTTAAATTGGTAGATTTTCCAAAAAAGTCTTCTTTAAAGTTAACAGATCCATCTTCATTTCTGGGTGTGCCGTCAAAGGACAGTGTGGTTACGCGAAACATTTCACCGGCGCCTTCTGCATCGCTGGCGGTAATAATGGGAGTATGTAAATAAAGAAATCCTCTTTCATTAAAAAACTGGTGTACGGCAAAAGCAAGTGAATGTCTGATTCTGAAAACAGCACCAAAAGTATTGGTTCTAAAACGCAGGTGTGCAATTTCTCTCAAAAACTCCAGACTATGTTTTTTGGGTTGAAGCGGGTATTTTTCCGGATCGCTATCACCCAATATCTCAATTGAGGAAGCCGGAAGTTCGATAGACTGGCCTTTACCAACACTGGCTGCAATAGTACCCTGTACTTTTAAAGATGCCCCGGTAGTAATGCGTTTTAAAGTTTGTTCGGGCAACATGCCAAGATTTACAACAACCTGAAGATTATTATTGGTACTGCCATCATTTAAGGCAATAAACTGGTTATTTCTAAAAGTACGTACCCAACCCATTACAGTTACTTCGGTACCAATTGGCACTTGTTGCAATAAGGCCTTAATTTTAATGCGTTGATTCAACATTTGGCTGCTTTTAAATGATTCGTATACGGAAAAATACAGGGCTGCAAAGATACAGCCATTCATGGCAATGAAAATGGCTTTACACCTGCAATTTCAAACAAAATCCGGCCTGCTTTTTATGATAATTCACTATTTTTATACCTGTTTCAAAGAAATATTTCTTTATTTTGAACATTTTACAGTAACATTGCAGCGGAAACAAACTGGTTTGACACGAACGCCAATCCCGCAGACATATCAGTTTACCTCTTTTCCGCAAATACCAATCATTTTCAAGTCTCAATTGCATTATTAAAAAACACATCGAGAACGCTAAAGAAAATTTTTCTATTTAACACATTCTATGTACGACATCTTACAACTGAACGACATGCTGGTTCCAGAACTACTGGACATTGCCGAAAATTTAAAAATTACCAACGCCAAAAAATTAGATAAACAGGATTTGATTTATAAGATTCTGGACAGTCAGGCTGTGGAAGCGAGTGAAAAACAAGATAAAAAGGTTGCAAAAAAATCAACCGGCAAACCCAAAAAAGCTGCAACGGTAAAAGCCACCACCGGCAATACTACTGAAGAAGCTATTGTAATGCAGGACGAACCCGAAACTGAAGAAACAGGCAATGCAGGCAGTAACAGGCCCATTATGCGTCATCGCAAATCCAAAAAAACGGAAGAAGCACTTGTTGAAAAAGTACAGGAACCCGGCAGCTTAGATGAGAAAACGGCTTTATTGGCACAACAAATGTTGCAGGCTACTGAAGAAAAAGCAGCAAGAGAGAAAAAAGCAGCAAGGGAACACCATCACCCGGCTCCAAAAAATACCAACGACAATACTGCCAGAACAGAAAGCAGTGAAGAAGCAAAAGAAAATTCGGAAGAAAATCAAAATCCGCAAACCGAACCTTCGGTACCACATCAGCGGCCACATCAGCGTCAGCAGGTCTTTAATATTGAGTTTGATGGTGTAATTGGTGGAGAAGGTGTATTAGAAATGATGCCCGATGGCTATGGCTTTTTAAGGAGCAGCGATTATAATTATCTAAGCTCACCCGATGATGTGTATGTTTCCCCTTCTCAAATAAAATTATTTGGTTTAAAAACCGGCGATACGGTTTCCGGTTCCGTTCGTCCGCCTAAAGAAGGAGAGAAGTATTTTGCACTATTGAAAGTAGATGCCATTAACGGCAAGCGTCCTGACGAAGTAAGAGACCGTGTGCCTTTTGATTATCTTACCCCTTTATTCCCTTTCGAAAAATTAAACTTATTTACTTCTGCCAACGATTACAGCACCCGCATCATGGATTTATTTACGCCCATTGGTAAAGGCCAGCGTGGTTTAATTGTGGCACAACCTAAAGTGGGTAAAACCATGTTGTTAAAGGCCGTGGCCAATGCCATAGCCGCCAACCATCCGGAATGTTATTTAATGGTGGTTTTAATTGATGAAAGGCCTGAAGAGGTTACCGATATGGAACGCAGTGTGCGGGCAGAAGTAATTGCCTCAACATTTGATGAGCCTGCAGAAAAACATGTAAAAGTTTCTACCATTGCCCTTCAAAAAGCAAAACGATTGGTAGAATGTGGCCATGATGTAGTGATTTTGTTGGATAGTATTACCCGTTTGGCAAGGGCACACAATACCGTTGCACCTTCCAGCGGTAAAGTATTGAGTGGTGGTGTGGAAGCCAATGCCATGCAAAAACCCAAACAATTTTTTGGTGCAGCCCGTAAAATTGAACATGGTGGTTCACTCACCATTCTGGCAACCGCTTTAATTGATACCGGCAGCAAAATGGATGAAGTAATTTTTGAAGAATTTAAAGGAACCGGTAATATGGAATTGGTATTAGATCGCAAATTAGCTAACCGCCGTATTTACCCGGCTATTGATTTGGTGGGTTCTTCCACTCGCCGCGATGATTTGCTGTTGGATAAAGAAACCTTGCAACGGATGAACATTCTTCGTCTGTTCCTGAATGATATGAATACCGAAGAAGCCATGACGGAATTATTAAAAAGAATGCGCGGCACCAAAAACAATGAAGAGTTTTTAGCCAGTATGAACCGATAAAACACGTAAATATTTTCAAAAAACCCGCATCTGGTAATTAGCTGGGGTTTTTTAATAATTTAATAAGTGTTATTTTGTGCTGGCAATTTACATCATACCCTAAAGGCATACTAACATATGCTTCAATAGCATTTAAGATGCAACATCATCTATTGCATCCTCATTGGTATCTAAAATAATTTTCGATTCACCGGCAGGCAATTCCTGTACATTTCTTAGCCTACGCTCAATGGCTCTGGTGCGTACTTCAGATGTATCAATCACATTCGTAGCTTCAATGAGTTTCTTTTTGGTTTTGGCTAATACATCACCAAACTGCCCAAACTCGGTTTTCACTGCACCCAGCAAGTCCCAAACTTCGCTGCTGCGTTTTTCAATGGCCAAAGTTCTAAAGCCCATTTGCAAGCTATTGAGTAAAGCACTTAAAGTTGTTGGGCCTGTTATGGTAATTTTATAATCTTTTTGCAACTGCTCAAAAAGTCCGGGAACCCTTAAAACTTCACCAAATAAGCTTTCATAAGGTAAAAACATAATGCCATATTCGGTTGTATTCGGTGGGTCAATGTATTTTTCTTTGATGTCTTTTGCGTTCTTTTTAATTCCATTGATAAAAGCCTTTCGGTATTCATCAATTTTTTCAGCATCCCCTTTTTCATAAGCATCCACCAATGCTTCATAATCTTCTTTCGGAAATTTTGAATCTATTGGCAACCAAAGTGTTTTCTCTAAATTGTTGCCGTGGGGCATCTTAATAGCAAATTCTACTACAGCACCGCTTCCTGATTTTGTTTTTACATTCTTCTCATACTGCTCATTCGTTAATAAATCTTCAATGATGTTCTGTAATTGGTATTCTCCCAAAACACCTCGCGATTTTACATTACTCATCACTTTTTTCAAATCGCCCACACTTACAGCCAGGGTTTGCATTTCGCCCAAACCTTTGTGAACGGCTTCTAATCTGTCGCTCACCTGTTTGAAGGATTCACCAAGTCGTTTTTCCAAAGTTTCATTGAGTTTCTCATCAACGGTTTTGCGCATTTCTTCCAATTTTTTCTCATTGCCTTCCTGCATGGTTTTTACCGATGTTTCTAAAGAAGATTTGAGTTCAGAAATTTTTTCGCTGTTAGCGGCGTTTTGTGTTTGCTGACTTCTTTCAAATGCTGTAAACTGTTCTTTTAATCGTTCTTTGTAATCTTTTAAAGCATCGTTTAATTCCCGCTTAAACACATCCAGATTTTCTTTTAGTTCCGTTCTGCTTTCCTTGCTGTTACTGTCTATGCTTTTTTGAAAGGCAACTAATTTTTCTTCAAAAGTTTTGCGGATAACTTCTAACTTTTCTTCGTTGGATTTGGTCAGGTTGCCGAATTGCTCTGAAAAGGTTTGCGTGAATTTGTTGAGTTGCTCGCCAATTTCGCCTCTTAAATCTCTCGCTGTTTCTGCACTTTCTCTTCGATTGGTAACAAATTCATCTTTCAGGTTTTTCTCGGTGTCTTTCAAATTGGAAATCATATTTCCAATAAAAATTTTGATTTCGTGTAATTCATTACCTGCAGTTTGCTTACCTGCCCTGAGGGTGAGCACGATGTTTACGATGATTAGTATCGCAAGAACGGGAAGGAATATGTATAGGATTAACGTCATTATTGATTTAATTTTTTATTGCGTTTTGCAGGAGGCAAAAAGTTTTCATTGGTGATCACTTTTTTTAATTTCAACATTCTTTAAATTTCGATAGACAGGAATTGCACTGTTTTGTTGAACTCAGCTTAAAATTATCTTTCACAAAATACGAATTTATGTTTTCCATATATCAATTTAAGGGTTATTCAGGAAAAGTTATAGGCTGCGGAAATGTATTTGTGAAAACACCATTTGCTTTTATAGTAAAACAGGCACCTAATCTCTAATTTTAATTTGACTGCAAAAAGGAGATGTATACAGTTCCCTGCACCTTACAACCACCTGCCCACCGCTCATGCAAGTATATTCAATTTTAATTCATCCCGGCTAAGCAATGATGCTCAATGCTTGTACATTTGCAGGCAATGGCTATTGAAACAATACATATCGATGCATTTTTATCATTAGCGCAACAATATCCGGTGTTTGATGTGAGAAGTCCGGCAGAGTTTGAACATGCGCATATTCCACAAGCATTTTCGTTGCCGCTTTTTACTAACGAAGAAAGGACTATTGTAGGTACCCACTATAAACAAATTAACAAACAGCAGGCTATTAAAACGGCACTACCATTTTTTGCACAAAAAATGGTGCCCATGATTGAAACGGTTGAAAACATCTTGAAAACAAATAATAACATTCAATCAACTGTTTTAGTGCATTGCTGGCGTGGCGGCATGCGCAGTGCAGGTGTAGCATGGCTGTTGAATTTATATGGCTTTCAGGTATATACATTGCAGGGTGGATACAAGGCCTACCGGCAATGGGTGTTGCATCAGTTTGAAAAAAAATATGTATTACGCGTTATTGGTGGTTATACAGGCAGTGGCAAAACAAAAATATTACAGCAATTAGCCAAACAACAATATCCGGTTATTGACTTGGAGGGACTGGCCCGGCACAAAGGCTCTGCATTTGGCGGGCTCGATACCCCTGCACAACCCACACAGGAAATGTTTGAAAATAATTTAGCAACGCAATTGTATCAATTACAAACAAAGGCAGTAAAACACAATGCTACCATTTGGCTGGAAGATGAAAGTCAACGCATTGGAAATATAAACATACCCCTGTCTTTTTTTGAACAAATGCGCCATGCGCCTGTTTATTTTTTCAATATTCCTTTTGAAGCAAGACTGGATGAAATAATGTTAACCTATGGCTCAGCCCCAAAAGAAAAAATTGTAAATGCCATTCTACGTATTAAAAAAAGGTTAGGCGGTTTGGCTACCAAAAACGCTATCAATTTTTTACTGGAAGACAATATAAAAGATTGTTTTGCTATTTTATTGCAGTATTATGATAAAGCCTATACCAAAGGATTGTATAACAGAGCGCATGTTGAGCAGATGGTTACAAAGTTAGATGCCCCATCTACCAATGCAAGCAACAATACTTATTTACTAACTACACTACTAAAAACAAAACAGGATGGCTGATAGTATTTTCGTTAAATTAACCGCATATTCGCATGGTGCAGGCTGTGGCTGCAAAATAGCACCGCAGGTGTTGGATCAAATTCTGCAATTGAACGTAACGGCACCAGACAATCAAAAATTACTGGTAGGCAATCATCAAAAAGATGATGCAGCGGCATATGACCTGGGTAACGGTACCGCATTGATTAGTACCACCGATTTTTTTATGCCCATCGTTGATGATGCTTTTGCATTTGGAAAAATTGCAGGCGCCAATGCCATTAGCGATGTATATGCCATGGGCGGAAAACCTGTTTTGGCTATTGCTATTTTAGGATGGCCGGTTGATAAAATACCTGCCAGTGTTGCACAACAGGTAATAGAAGGTGCCAGAGCCATTTGTAAAGAAGCCGGTATTCCATTGGCCGGTGGACACAGCATAGACAACCCCGAACCAATTTTTGGTTTGGCCGTAAATGGATTGATAGCTATTGAGCATTTGAAAAAAAACAGCACTGCACAAAAAGGTGATGTTTTATTATTAACCAAACCTTTGGGTATTGGTTTACTCTCTACAGCTCAAAAAAGAAATCTTTTAACGGAACCGGATTTACAGTTAATGATACGGCAGCTTACACAATTGAATAAAGCAGGAGAAGATTTAGGTGCATTTACCGCAGTTCATGCGATGACCGATGTAACCGGCTTTGGCCTGCTGGGGCATTTGGTAGAAATGTGTGAAGGAAGTAATCTTTCTGCAGAATTGTATTACAGTAAGGTTCCGGTGTTAAGTAAAGCAAAAGAATATATAGCCATGAAAACCATACCCGGCGGCACTAAAAGAAACTGGGATAGTTATGGACATAAAATTCATTTTTCTAATCAAATTAATCAGGATGAAGCTGCCATTATTCTACCGGACCCACAAACCAATGGCGGTTTGTTAATTGCTGTTGCAGCAGAAGGCCTGTCTGATGTGCAACAATTATTGCAATCTCATCATTTATATGCCGAAGTAATTGGAACAATCACAGATAAAAAAGAAGATGTAGTTACAGTACTTGAATAAAAGTAACAAATTAATAAACAATAAAATAAAATTGAAAAGACAATACACGTAACGGTATTGCCTTTTTGTTGGTTGAATTTATAATTTTTCGTAGAGTTTCCTTAGCTTATCTCTGGTCATAATTTTTTCCCAGTCTTTACCCAGTGCGTTTTCCCACAGAGGTTTCATTCCCATTGATACGTCCATCATGGTTTCCAACTGTGCATCGGTAAGGCCTTTGCAAATACCGGTTGGAATTTCAACTTTGTTTTTTTCAACCATCTGCTTAAACTCAGCAACTCCTTCCGGATAATATTCTTCCAAATGGTTCATTACAATACAATTACCAATACCATGTTTTGTTCCTAACAAATAACTTAAACCATAACTTACGGCATGTGCTACACCCACTTGCGAATAAGCAATACTCATGCCACCGGCATAAGAGGCCATCATTAACTGGTTATCGCTTTCATCATCCCACACCTCTTTTTCTAAAAAAACTTTTTGGCAAAGTTGCAAGGCTTTTTCGCCGTAACTTTTACTAAAATCATTCAAATAAGTACCCTGTAAACTTTCTATACAATGTATGTAACAATCCATTCCTGTATAAAAGCGTTGATTAACCGGAGTGTCTTTTATTAGTTCCGGATCAAGTACTATTTGATCAAACGGAGTAAAATCAGAATTCATTCCCAATTTACGGGTGGGGCCGGTTAATACTGTTGTTCTGGAAACTTCGGCACCAGTACCGCTAAGTGTAGGAATACCTGCTTTATAAACGCCGGGGAATTTTACCAAATCCCATCCTTGATAATCTGCTGACGATCCGGGATTGGTCATCATTAACGATACCGCCTTTGCTAAGTCCATGGTACTGCCACCACCTATTCCTATTACCCCGCTAATGGTACCAAATTCATTTTTTAATTGTTGAGCCAGCGCATCTACCTGCGTTGTTTTTGGCTCATGGGTAACATCTACAAATATCACTCTATCTTTTCCTCTTACCGGTATTCGGTTCACCAAGGGTTTATCTTTAAAAAAATGATCCACTAAAAATACCATTGGGGCATCACCTTTACGTTGCGGTGCTAAAATTTCATCTAACTGATTAAAACTACCACGGCCATATACCACATAGCCAATCATTTTAAAATTTCTGAATTGCATACTTATAATGCTTTACGGGGTTAAGCCGGTGCCATCATTTGCAACCCGAAAGCTGTACAAAGATATCATCTGCGCTTGAAAAATATTACCAAATTGATTTCATGGGCCAAATAGTAATGCGTTTAAAAACAGCACCTTCGCCGGTACTATAAATGGTTAAGGCATTGTTTTCTTCTCCTGGAAATACCTGAACTGTAAAAACCTGTTCGCCATTATTTACAAATACTTCAACAATACTTTTATCAAAAAACACCTGCCATTTCAATTCATTATTCACTAAACGAACAGGGGCTGCAGAAACCGGTCTTGCTGCAAATGCTGCACTAAAATAATCGGGTGTATTACTTCTGTTAATAAATACCTGTTTTGTAACTGAATTATAACCAATCGTCATCCCCAGTCCGTTACCAACTGCCAATTGAATGCCGGTTTCGCCGGTTGCTGCCGGTTGCATTATAAATTCACCCTCCCAAACATTTCCTTTAAAAGAGAGGGTATCTGATTTTTTAGTGAGGTTTTTAACGGAATAAACCACCGATTGTTTTCGTAATAATTGCAAAGCAGGCACCGGGGTTTGAATTAACTGCCAACCATCGTTTATTTTTTTAAGTTGTAAAGTTCTGGGTAATGCTGCGGTACCTTTCCAGGGATAGGTTGGAATTTCGTTGGCATAATTCCAGTTGTTCACCCAACCTATGCTGACGGGCTTTCCCAAGGGATTGGAATGATAGACTATGGCCGCATAATAATCGGTACCAAAATCGGGTTTTAAAATTTTTGATTTCGGATTTTCGCTTACAAAATTTTTACCATTAAAATTGCCTACAAAATATTGCATGCCTGCATTTTGCGAAGTGAAAAGCACCCATTTATACATTCCCGGTTGCCCCATTACGGGCACTTTCATTAAATCGGGGCATTCCCAAACCCCGGAAGTATCGCCTGCCGGACCAAAAACTCCCAGTTGCTTCCAGTCTCTTAAATTGGCTGAGCCATAAAATGCAATTTGATGTGTAACTGGATAAGACAAACTCATTACCCATTGTTTTTCCGGTGCATACCAAAATACATTGGGATCTCTAAAATCTTTTTTGTTTTCATTCAGCACCGGATTGGCATTGTATTTCTTCCATTGTAATCCATTATCGATGCTATAAGCCAAATTTTGTGTTTGCAACATATCGGTACTTCCGGTATAAATAGCCACCAAAGGTGGGTTGGCTTTTGAGCCAAAACCACTGGTATTCTCAACATCAGCTACTGCAGAACCGGAAAATATCATGATGCCGTTTTCTTCCTCTAATGCAACAGGCAATTGCTTCCAATGAATTAAATCTTTACTCACGGCATGGCCCCATGACATGTGCCCCCACACATTGGCAAAGGGATTATATTGATAAAATAAATGGTATTGCCCTTTGTAAAATACCAATCCGTTAGGATCATTCATCCAATTATGTTCAGGCGTAAAATGAAACTGAGGACGAAAATTTTCGCCATACAATTTCAACTGCCCAAATACCGAACTATTAATGATGCATACCATTGCATAGAATAGTAAATTTTTTTTCATGAACACAGTTTTAAACATGAGATGCATAGCAAAATTCTTGCTTATTTTGAAGGCACATTCACAGGAATTGTATTAACAATAGCTTTAACGAAAAGTTCAAACAAAATTAATGTATAAATACTGCGTAAAGGTATGTAAGCTTAGGTTAAATTAATTAGAAGCGATATAAAAAAGCCTGCCCTGTATCATTTACAGCGCAGGCATGTCAGGTAAAGGTTTGATTGGTTATGAAATGCTTACGTCAGGGCTACATAATTATTCCCCGCAGGGCCTTTATAAGTAGCATCACCAAATGCCAGAATAGGATAAAAGATGAATGGCAATATCAATAAGCCAATTGTAAAGCCTTCTTCTTTTCCAAAACTTTTAGAAAGCAGGTTTACCGACCAAATGGCAAATACAATGTTTACAACAGGAATCAGCATTAGCAGCAACCACCACCAGGGTTTACCAATTACCCGCATTAAAACAATAAAATTGTAAATGGGAATAATGCAAGCCCATCCAGGTTGTCCGGCCTTTTCAAAAATCTTCCATTGTGCTATCAGCACTAATAAAATAATGGCCAAATAAGCAAATGCAATGGTGTCAAATAAAGCAAAAGAAAAGTCGTTCATAAGTTGTTGTTTTAAGTGTTATAATCTTTTGGATTAATATTTTACCGGTTAAAATAAACAATCAAAACCACTTATGTAATAGTTGTAAAAAAAATAGTGGAGCGTGCTGATTAATTATCTTTTTTCTCTTGTAATAATTTACCTGCTTTTTCCAAATCATCCGGTGTATCAATTTCAACACCCATATATTCCGTAACCACCATTTTAATGGGCACGCCATTTTCTAAGTAACGCAGACATTCAATTTTTTCGGCAGCTTCCAGCGGAGTAATGGGCCAGTTTGTAAAATTGAGTAACAATTGCTTTTTAAATGCATAAACACCAATATGCTCATAATAAACCGGCGTTGTGGCAGTATCTCTTCTATAAGGAATAACACTACGACTAAAAAATAAAGCATTATTGTTTTTATCAACAACCACTTTTACATAATTGGGGTCAGCAATCAGTTTTTCATCTTGCAAAACCTGCATTAAAGAGGCAACCTGCACTTGTGGATCAGTAAAAACATTCAATAATTTTTGCAAGGGTTCTTTTTGAACAAAGGGTTCATCGCCCTGCACATTTACAATAATATCTGCATCCAATTGTTCTGCAGCTTCGGCTATCCGATCACTGCCACTTTCATGATTTTTTTTGCTCATCATGGCATTTCCTCCGTGCGCTACAATTTCATTATGAATAGCAGAACTGTCTGTTACTACCCAAACTTCATCAAACAACTGGGTTTCAACAGTATTGTCGTAAGTATGGCGAATGACGCTTTTATTGCCCAGCAACTGCATTAATTTGGCAGGATAACGGGTAGCAGCATAACGGGCAGGGATTAGTGCAACAATCTTCATGCAATTTTTTTTACAAAGATGGCAGATTTAGAAAACTACTCTTTAATTTTTTGAAAAGGTTGTTTTAGGAGCTGCATAAAATCTTCATCTTTTTGATTGGGATAATATTTATCTAACCCATATTTAATTTTATTTGGGGCCAAATTTTTAAATGTGCCCAATAACCGATCCCAAATAGAAATTATGGCACCATAATTACTATCGGTATACGGCTGCTGCCAATGGTGGTGTACTTTGTGCATATTGGGCGAAACGAGTACATAACTCATACCCTTATCTAACCATCCGGGCAACCGTAAATTTGCATGTGTAAATGCGGTATCGGCTACCAATATGGTTTGAAAAATCATCACCGCATACATGGGTGCGCCACTGGCTGCAATTCCCAAAAAGAAAAACAAGCCACGCAATACACTTTCAACAGGATGGTGGCGTAAGCCGGTGGTAACATCTACATTATTATCGGCATGATGCACCACATGAAAACGCCAGAGAAACGCAACTTTATGTTGTGTAATATGCACCAGCCATCCGCCAAAAAAATCCAATACCAAAAATGAAATTAAAATGGTTCCCCAAATTCCTGCATGTACCCAATATACCAAACCAAAACCTCTGGCTGCGCACCAATCGCTTAGTTCAATAATAAAAACAGCTAAGAAGGTATGAATGATTAAATGAATAACTGTAAATGCAAAATTTACGCCGGCATGGTGTACTTTATTTTTTTTGTAGTGAAGGGGCACCAAGGGTATAGCACCTTCCCAAATCCAGAAAAACAATAAACCGGCCACTAAAATCACCATCCGCTCTACCGGATGCCGGTCAAGTGTTTGAAAATGTTCAATGAGGTTTTCTATCATAATGGCAAACAATTGTACCCAATTTACAAAAAATTGCAATTGTATAAAAAACAAACCCCGCAGTTGGCGGGGCTGTATATTAGAAAAAATGTAAGAAGGTTTAATTATTCAGCATCAATGGCATTACCAACATCACCAATTCTTCATTTTCGGCCTGTTCAGATGGTTTAATAATACCTGCTTTGGTGGGGGTAGATAATTCTATGACCACTTCGGTAGTATCGGCAGCATTCAGCATCTCAATCATAAACCGTGCATTAAAAGCAATTTGTAAATCGCCTCCATCAAACTGGCAAGCCATTCTTTCATTGCCTTCAAAACTAAAATCAACATCCTGGGCAATTAAATGCAACTCATTACTGCTAATGGTGAGGGCTACCTGATTGGTACTTTTGTTGGAGAATACACTCACCCTGCGCAACGCATTCTGAAAATCGGCCTTGTTAACAATCAGTTTATATGGATTATCAACAGGAATCACCACTTTATAATCGGGGAAACGTGCATCAATTAAGCGGCAGGTCATTTGTATTTGTCCATGACTTACAAATAAATGGCTGCTGTTATAACTCAGGCTAATTTCATCTTCATTATCCGGCAACGCATTTTTCAATAAGTTCAATGGTTTTTTGGGAACAATAAAGGAATCATCGGCAGATGCTTTGGCGTCGGTACGTTTATATTTTACCAATCGGTGAGCATCTGTAGCTACTAACTGAACTGATTCTGAACCTAATTCAAAAAAAACACCCGTCATAGCCGGCCTTAAATCATCATTACTAACTGCAAACAGGGTTTTATTAATGGCAGTAACTAAGGCGCTACTGGTCATTGTAAAGGCAGTAGCATCATCTGCCACCGGCTCTTTGGGAAAATTATCCGGATTTTCGCCCATTACTTTATACTTGCCATTATCGCTGGTAATTTCAACTGCATAATTTTTATCAATATCAAAAGTGAGTGGCTGGTCAGCAATATTTTTTAATGTATCCATTAAAATTTTAGCAGGAATGCAGACTTTTCCGTTGGTTTTACTTTCTACTTCTAATTGCACCCGCATTAAAGTTTCCAAATCAGTGGCTACTACATGCAGTTTTTTCCCTTCTATTTCAAACAAAAAATCTTCCAGAATGGGCAATACGGTATTGGCGCTAATTACCCCGCTTATATGTTGCAATTGCTTTAAAAGGGAGGATGAGGATACAATAAACTTCATATTTTTCTCAATTTTGTAATGGCAACAAACCTACTGTAATTTGTTAATATTTCATACAGAAATTATTTCCGGTTATTAACATAATTGCGGCTATTCCAATTTGAATGATTTAGTTTTGAACAGCAAAGCAGAAATGAACAGCATGCAGCAAAAACTTACACCGGAACAGGCCCTTCAAAAAGTAAAGCATTATTGTGCCTATCGCGAACGCAGCCATGATGAGGTAAAACAAAAATTGTATGGCCTTGGACTGTATACAACCGATATAGAAAAAATAATGACCGGTTTAATTGAAGAAAACTATTTAAACGAAAGTCGTTTTGCTATTTTATTTGCAGGCGGCCATTTCAGACAAAAAAAATGGGGGCGTAAAAAAATTGAATTTGAACTAAAACAAAAAAAAGTAAGTGCCTATAATATTAAAAAAGCACTTGCTTCCATTGATGAAACCCAATACCGGCAAACACTGCAGGAGTTGGTTTCAAAAAAATGGCAAAGCCTTCAGGGTGATCATTACTTTGCCAAAATGGCCAAAACACGGGTCTATTTACAACAAAAAGGATATGAGCCTGCACTCATTGCACAGCAAATACAATTGTTAAAAGAACAAACAAAAACTGCATGAAATATTTTTGGTGGATAGGTATTTGCTGTTGCTGGATAACTGCCGCCTATTCGCAGGAGGCATCAACAAACAGCTTTCATCAGTCATTCTCTTTTACTACGGATAATGATGCTTACCTGTTGCAAAGCAATGATAAATATTATACCAATGGATTGTATTTTCAGTACAATAGGGCTGGCAAAAACCAAACAGCCACTATTATACATGGCTTTGAAGCGGGGCAGGCTTTGTATACCCCAAGGTTACTAACTTATTATCCCGATAGTGTAGACAGGCCTTATTGTGGTTATTTATTTGTGCAATACAAACATACCCGTTTACAAAAAAAATATGGTTTACAGTGGAATGTGGCAGTGGGCACTATCGGAAATAACTCATTAGGCCAAAATTTTCAAAATGGCTTGCATCATACGCTGGGATTATATCCGGTGAATGATTGGTATAAACAGGTGCAGGTACCCTTTACATTGAATGCAGGAATACGTTACACCCCATTTATTCCGGCATTAGCTGAGAAGAAATCTGCCAAAATTGTTCCTGTAATTGAACTCAATGCAGGCAATGTATACACCAATGCCAAATTAGGAATGATGTTGGTTTGGGGTATTTACCACCACAACGAAAATAGTGCACTTTGGGATGCAGATATTAGCCAATTGCCCAACAACAATACTCATTCATTTGAATGGTTTGTGTATTTTTATCCTCAGGTAACACTGCAGGGATACAATGCTACCATACAGGGCAGTAGCAGCAACACAACTACTACCATTGCAGGCACACCTGAACAATGGATGTACCAGCAAAGTTGGGGAATGGTTTTTGCCAAAGCCCGTTGGATGAGTAAAGTAGAAATTGTATACCAAACCAAAGAGTGTATTACCCAGTATTTGCCGCAACGCTATGCATCTTTACAATTAGCGTATCGTTTTCGTTAAAACATGATTATGACAGCCTTACATATCAGTCTTATTCAAACCGATTTAGTTTGGGAAAATATTTCCGAAAACTTAAAACAATTGGAAGAAAAAATAAACCGTGTTCCCAACGGTACCCATTTGGTGGTACTTCCCGAAATGTTTAGCACAGGCTTTAGTATGCAACCTGAACGGCTTGCAGAAACCATGCAAGGCACTACGATTAAATGGATGAAACGTATGGCAGCAACAAAAAAAACCATTGTAACAGGCAGTATGATTATTACAGAAAACAATCATTTTTATAACCGGTTAATATGGATGTTGCCAAACGGACAAATGGGGAAATATGACAAACGCCATTGTTTTGCCTATGCCGGCGAAAATGAACATTATACTCCGGGAAACAGCAGATTGATTGCCTCTGTAAATGGATGGAAAATCAATCTTCAAATTTGTTACGATTTACGCTTCCCGGTTTGGGCCCATCAACAATCTACCCACCCACCAGAATATGATGTAATGTTGTATGTAGCTAATTGGCCCGAAAAAAGAATACACGCATGGAAAAGCTTATTAGTGGCAAGGGCTATTGAAAACCAATGCTATGTTATTGGCGTGAACAGGGTAGGGGCTGACGGTAATGGCATTGCACATAGTGGCGATAGCATGGCCATAAACCCGATGGGTGAAATAATATGGCACGAAAGCGGCCATGAGGCTATTGGTAATATTGTTTTAGATGCAATTTTTTTACAGGAGGTACGTGCAAAATTTCCATTTTTAGCTGATGCCGACACATTTACCATTCACCATGCGTAACCAGCAAGTTATTTACGCAAAAAAAATTTTTACTGGAAGCCAGTGGTTACAACATCATTGTATACACATTACAGATGGTATGATTACCAAAATTGAAGCTTTTGATGTGGCTGAAAATGCTACCATCTACCCCATCATTGCACCTGCTTTCATAGATGCACAGATTTACGGAGCACATGAACAGTTATTATCGGTATATCCTTTTTCTGAAAGTTTATGGGCATTGTACGATTATTGCAGCAAAGGGGGTGCATTGCACTTTTTACCCACCGTAGCCACCAATACCAAAGAAGTGATGTATGCCTGTATTGATGCGGTAAGAGCCTATTGGAAAGAAGGCGGCAAAGGTTGTTTGGGATTGCATTTGGAAGGCCCATGGATTCATCCTGCAAAAAAAGGGGCGCATATTGAAGCACTCATTCATTCACCCACTTTCGAAGAAGTAGATGAATTATTGGCTTATGGAAAAGACATTATTAAAATGATAACATTAGCGCCAGAAGTTTGTGACAGCAGTATCATACAGCAATTACTTCAAGCCGGTATTATTGTATCAGCCGGTCACAGCAATGCCTCCTATCAGCAGGCAACAGCTGCTTTTAATAACGGCATTACAACGGTAACGCATTTATACAATGCCATGAGTCCGTTGGCACACCGCGAGCCAGGTTTGGTAGGTGCTTCCTTATTGCACTCTACGGTAATGTCGTCTATTATTCCTGATGGCCACCATGTGCGTTTTGAGGCCGTACAAATAGCACAAAAACTGATGCAAGATCGATTGTTTGCCATAACAGATGCTGTTACCACTACCCACTCCGGGCCTTATCAGCATTATTTAAATGGCGATAAATATGAAAGCAATGGTATTTTAAGCGGTTCTGCCTTATCCATGCACAAGGCCCTGAAAAATTTAATAAACGAAGTAAAACTAAGTCCTGAAACTGCTATGAATATGTGTAGCCTATACCCGGCCAAAATGCTTGGATTACATAACGGTTTAGGCTTACTGAAAGAAAAATACAAGGCCTGTTTTATTGTAATGGATGAAGATTATGAACTGTTGAATTGTTTCAATGGCGAAAGTTGGATAGTTGAATGAATCTTGGAATATCGAATCGGGAGAGACTTTAAAGTACTATACCGCCTTTTTTTATTCGGTATTGGTATGGAGAAAATTTTCGTTTATGCAGAAATTTCTATGCCTTCGTTTTGCTTTTAATACATTATCTTAAAACTTCTGCTTCGTTCTATTTTTCATCATGCCTAACTGGCTCAGCAACTCAATATAGGTGTGTATCTTTACCAAAAGCAATTACTGTTAATTTTATTCATTTGCTCAATATTATATAATTAATTATTTATATACTAAAATTTTTATCCTATTAACATAAATACATTATTTATTTAATATAATTTATTTAGAAATCATTAGGAATTAAATTGTTGAATCAGCTTTTTGTGAGTGAACTTAATAATTTTTAATTAAAATTTTATTGTAAACCGATAAATACTTTAATATAGTAGTAACAAACAAAAAGTAAAGCAAACCCACTAACTATTTGTATGCTTCTTCTCAACCAAGTAAGTTGTGCAAACTTTGTAACAGCACCTGCAAAGATGCTAACAATTA
This sequence comes from Hydrotalea sp. GW822-HT8A01, assembly GCF_058798575.1. Classification (NCBI taxonomy): domain Bacteria; kingdom Pseudomonadati; phylum Bacteroidota; class Chitinophagia; order Chitinophagales; family Chitinophagaceae; genus Hydrotalea; species Hydrotalea sp. GW822-HT8A01. The sequence goes on along the minus strand of NZ_CM179506.1, from coordinate 685,755 downwards.
AGAATGGCAATCCTCTTCCAATACCAAAGGCCAGAGCAAGTACAACACCATAAAGAGGATTTGCGGTTGCAGTGGCCACTGAAAGAAGCAATAATAGAGGAGCAGCAGAGGTTCCTAAACTAAATATCAATCCATAAACAAAAGAGCCACTTATACCAGGGCGACGGAAAGAGGTTAATTTAGATATGGTGAGCTGAGGCCCATAAAAGGCAACAACAGCAGCAATTACAGATATTAATGCCATAGATAAAGCCCAATACTGACCAAATTCTTCAGTAAAAAATATACCTAATTTCGCTGCTACACTTCCTAATACAGAAAGACAAACGACTATGCCAAAAAAGAATGCAAAGGCAATCATCACACCTTTATTAGATTTCTTTTCTGAATTGCTGCTTGTAAGGCCTGCTATACCAAGACCCACAGGTAAAGTACATGGGCATACACCTGTTGTAATAATTCCTGCACCCATAGCAATTATCAGACTATAAACAGATCCATTAGCAAGTGCATGGTTAAACTGCTGTAAAAAATGTTCTAAACTCATTGTTTTACTTCTTGAGGATTTCCAGCTTTATATCCTTTGTCGTTTACCGCTTTTTGTATCTGATCAACTTTTACTTTTTGCGGGTCATAAGTGAAGTAAGCATATCTCTTTTCGAGGTTTACCTCTACATCTGAAACCCCATCAATTGACTTAATTGCATGCTTTACATTAGATTGACAAGCACTACAAGTCATACCGTCAACCGGCATTTTTACTTTTTGCATTACCACAGTTTTTCTTTGTTCTTTAACCTTCACAGTTCCATCTTGTTTTTGTTGTTGAACACAGGAAGAAACTGACAGGGCAATAATCACTATGCAAGGTATTAGTTCCTTGATATGCAATAATTTTATCTTTAACATAAATAATTTTTATATATAACTTTTTATATTAAAAAATTTATAATTCAACTGCTGTGAACCCTTGCTGTTCCAAAACACTTTTCAATTCCTCATGCTTTGTTATTTCAGGATAATAATTAATCTGTACTTGCTTCTGAACAATTTTAGGCTTTACAACTTTTACACCTGGTAAAGCAACGAGGGAAGTAGTTATCTTTTCTGCACAACCTTCACATATCATATTAGAAACTTTAAATCTTGCTTCCGTTAACCCTGCAGTTACTTCTTCTTTAATGATTTCGAGCCTTAAAGACCTTATGCGAAGCGTATTAATTAATATAAAAAAAATACTTATTATCATTATTACAATAGCAAGTATTGGAGTTATAAAACCAAATGCTGCCAACAGCATTCCCGCAATATTAAATAGCACGGCAATAATCACATTACTTGTCATTGTTTTATAACTTTCTTTTCCTAGTATAACTGCATTCAATACATCTATCAATTTGTCGCCAATTAAAATAACCCCCGCAGCTTCAATAGCTACATCAGTACCTGCACCGATTGCAATTCCTACGTCAGATTGAGCCAAAGCAGGGGCATCATTTATTCCATCACCCACCATTGCAACTCTAAAGCCTTTCTTTTGTAATGCTTCAATGGCGCTCGCTTTTTCACCGGGTAATAATTCGGCCTGTACTTCATCAATACCTAATTTTTCTGCAATTGGAACTGCCGATTGTTTAGTATCACCTGTAAGCATTACTGTTCTTATGCCTCTATGCTTTATCTTTGCTATTACCTGAGCACCTGTGGGTCGTGGTGTGTCTTGCAAAGCTATAAGCCCCATTACCTGATTCCCTTTGCAAACAAGCACAGTAGTTTTCCCTTCACTGCCTAAAGCTGTTATTAAAATTCTTATTTCTTTTGAAATATTAATACCACTTTGTTCTATAAACGAAGGTTTTCCTGCCAGTATTGTTTCGTCATTTATACTTCCTGCAACACCTTTGCCAGGTATAGCTTTAAAATTATTTACAGATAATTTAGGCGCAGCCTCCTTTTGTGCAAAGAAAGCAATGGCTTGCCCTATAGGATGTTCAGATTTAGTTTCCAATGCCTCTGCAACAGATAAAAGTTCTATCTTATCACCATTCAAAGCATGTACATCTGTTACGGTAGGTTTACCATAAGTAAGTGTGCCTGTTTTATCAAAAACAATGGTATCAACTTTTGATAACCCGTAAAATACCTCACTGGCTTTTACAAGCAGCCCAATTGAAATTCCTTTACCGCCAGCTATTGCAGCAAGCATCGGCGTAGTGATGCCTAAGGCACATGGATAACCCATAATGATGGTAGTAAGTAATACTAGCGTTGCCTGAATGTAATTACCGGTTACTAAACCCCATATAAAAAAGGCAATAGTAGCAGTAATAAATACAACCGGTCCGAAATAGTTCATGAGTTTATCTGCCAACAATTCAACAGGCGGTTTCTTTTCAGCGATGCGGCTCATTAAACTAACAATTTGGCTTAGAAAACTATCCTGACCAATCTTGGAAACTTTAATTTGTAAGGCTCCATCAAGATTTAGTGTGCCACCTATTACAGTAGAACCAATTTCTTTATTTGAGGGTGTACTTTCACCGGTAAAACTTGCTTCATCAACACTTGCACCCCCATTCAATACTACACCATCTAATGGTATTCTTTCACCTGGTCTTACTTCTACAATTTCACCAACCAATACATCTTTTGTCAATACATCTACAAATTGTTCACCTCTCAACACCCTTGCTTTAGCCGGCTGTAGATCAATTAATTTTCGAACAGCATCAGAAGCTTTTTTACGGGTATCTAACTTGAAATATGCAAAGAACAAATGGAGTGACATTAACCAGCCCGCTACCGGCAAAAAATTGGGTAGTGCCTGATTGAAAAGAGAGGCAACTCCTACTGCAAAAGAACCCCAGGCGCCAACAGATAATAATACATTGGCATTAATTACCCTTTGCCCTATAGCCATGATGGTTTTCCGTAAAATCGGGTATCCAACCCAAAATAAAATAAAAGCAGCAACAACTAAACTAAACCATGCACGATATAGTTGGAGTAAACCAAAGAGATTTAAAGGATCAACTAATAAATCAATTACAGAAGCTACCATCCCAATAGTACCACGCTGTTTTATTAAATTAAAAATATCTTCATCCGTTTTATATTGTTGCACTTCGGTAGATGAAACACTATAGCCCAGGTTTTCCACAGCTTCTGCCAGTTGTTCACGGCTCATTTTAGATGTATCCGCTTCTACTAATACAATACCATGAACAAGATTCACCATCACGCTTCTCACAGCCGGATTGCGCTTTAACGCTTTTTCAACACTCATAGTGCAGAAAGAACACATCAAACCGGAAACTTTCATTTGAACACTTTCAGTAGCCATACAAGTAAATTAAGGAGTAAAATAAATTAATTAAGCGTAGCTAAATTATGCTAACTTCCCTATGCCTGCGCTTTTCAATTCTTCCACAGAAATTCCATTATGAAGGCAGCAGGACAATAGCTTACCATTTACAGCAATTGCTGGTACTGTATTAATACTGTAAGACTTTACTTTTTTCAGACAATCTTTTGTATTGCAAGATTCAGCTATGTTATAAATAATTACATCACAAGAACTGCAAGCCATTGCCTTTACCATTTCTACTACGGGGTCACAAACAGTGCAACCGGCAGTAAATAATTCAATTTTTCTTTTTGTTTGAGTTTTCATAACTTTAAAATTTTGATTATAGAACAAAGCTCAGATGGCAGGTGGGTGTCCTCCTAATCTTTTTTAGAAATGTTTTTATTGTGTTCTTCCAATCGTTTATTGATAGCATTAATTTCTTTTATTTTAGAGGTGATTTCATCAAGTTCAAGTATAGGAAACTGTTCTTTGATAAATTCTATTTTTTCAGCATCCTGGCAGTTTCCAGGGCAGGTATTCATTACCTGCACTAGTTTTAACGCAAGGCTTTTTCTAAATACCTCATCAAGTAATAAGTAATGTGCTTTTTGTAATCCCTGATCAGCGGCTTTAAATTGCACCAATATTTTGTCAAAGTCGGTATCATTATCTATCATATTTAAAATACCTTCTATTTGACCTCTAACAGTGGAAAGGCGTTTTTTTAAATCGCCTGTTAGTTCGTTTGGAATCATAAACTAAGATTTATAAGAAACGAAAATATTGTGCAGGGGGGTCTTCATCAATATATATTTTATTTTTTAGAAACTTTTAAAACTTAAACCACAGCAATTCAGAATGATCATTATTATGAATGGACTATCAGTCGTGCTATAAATATTTTGGCTTAGCTAACTTGCATGTAAGGATTCGTGCTATTATTTAGAAAAATTAAGCGTTTAGCCTTAAAAATTTGAGTATTATGATAAATTGTTTTATTCTCTTCAACTTAGATAAAAGGTAAGTTTACCTATTTAATTTTTTATCAACTAGCGCAGCAACTTAGCTTAGCCACATCTTTACCAAAAGTTATGGCAGCTAATTTAATACCCTCACCCAAAGTAAGATAAGGATATAGATTTTCTGCCAGGGTTTTGATGGTTGTTTTTTGCTGAATAGCCATACTTAGCAATTCAATTAATTCGCCGCCTTCGGGGGCTACCACTCTTGCACCAATCAAAGCATCGGTTTCCTTATTGCGTATAAGTTTAATAAAGCCTCTTGTGTCGTTTGCTGCGAGTGAACGGGGTACATTATCTAATGTTAGTTTAGAAACTTCAAAAGGAATATTGAGTGCCGCAGCCTGCGCTTCATCTAACCCCGCCCCTGCTATTTGCGGGTCGGTAAATACTACCCAGGGCAAAGCAGCATAATCGGTTTTGTTTTCACTCCCGGTAAATGCATTTTCAACTGCAATTTTACCTTCATAGGCAGCCGTATACACAAAGGCGGGAGTGTTAGCCACATCGCCAACGGCATAAATATTGGGTAGGTTGGTTTCCATCATTGCATTTACCTGAATATGGCCTTTCGGCGTTAATTGCAGCCCAATTTTTTCTAATCCTAATTTTTCTGTATTGGCTTTTGTGCCAGATGCTACTACCACTTTACCCGGTTCAATCAATTGGGTAAAAGAACCATCCGGGCATTTGCAATGAATAATCGTATTGTTGCCCGATTTTTCAAATTTAACAGCCCGGAAATTGGGCAATATTTCTATGCCCTCATTCCGCATGTGCTTCTCAATTTCTTCGCTAATGTCGGGTGTCTGGGTACGCAAAACCCTATCTGTAAATTCAATAATACGCACTTTTGTTCCCAAACGGTTATAGGCCATCGCAATTTCCAATCCTATATAACCGGCACCCATAATGGTAATACTTGTGGGTTGTTCTTCTAAATCAAATAAGGAAACATTAGTCAAATAACCAATGGAATCCAGCCCCTCAATGTTCGGAACATTAGTAGTAGCACCTGTAGCTATAATAAATTTCAGGGCAGTATATTTATCTTTTCCATTCACTACAATTGTTTTTGCATCTTCAAAACCTGCCCATCCATTGATCATGGTAAGCTGTTTAAAATCTTGTACTACATCTATATATTTTTTTTGCTGCAGGGTATGCACCAATGCTTTTTTATCTTTGATTACCTGCGCAAAATCAATGTCAAAGCCTTTGGGTTTGATGCCTGAAAAATTGGAATGAGAGGCATGATAAGCGGCTTCAGCAGCTCTGATTAAAGTTTTAGAGGGCACACACCCCACGTTTACACATGTGCCGCCAAAAGGGAGGCCGGCATTGACCATTAAAGTAGAAAGACCTAAACTTTCTGCTTGAATAGCTGCCGAAAAAGCGGCAGAGCCCCCACCAATTATAATCAAATCAAAATGATGAGCGCCGGAAACACTCTGATTCTTTTGTGCCCGATAACTTGCAGAACGATTAATTGAAGCAATAATTGCATCTGCGCTCCCCGTTTCCGGGTTAAAAACCACTTCCCCTTTTCCTTCCTGAAACTGAACATTGGCGCTTACAATTCCGGGATTAGAATGAATAATTTTTTCAACAGTACGGGCACAATGCTCGCAGGTCATACCAGTAATTTTCAACAAAATTTTTTCCTGTTGCGCATCATTTTGCGTATTATCTAACTTGTTATCGGCATTTGATTTTTTAAAGAAACTCATTGAAATATATTAATTAATTGATGAATAATAGTTAGGTAATTTTGCATACCCATACTTTTTTTATTAAATACAATTCATATACAATATATTAGTTATCAGCAGTATGCGTCATGCTTTTGTCCTTCATTACAACTGCATTATATCCTGTCTTTTCAATCACAACCATAATTGCTTTTTAGAAATTTTTGAAGCGTCACATTTAATGATGCCGATATTTCCAGGATATTGAATTACATCGCTGATAATTCCACTCGTTTTAGCTAATTCGGAATGAATATGATTAGAGTATTCTGCACAAAACATTCCTGTAATCTTAAGCGTAACTGTTTTAATATCATCTTGGGTATGCAACATAACCTGTTGGGTGTTTGTATGCATTGCTTTTGCAGCACAACTTCCTCCGCAACCACTTATGTGTTTATTAAGCCAATGGTTGTGATAGTACCCATAAATGTGTATTTCATAGTAATAAATTAAATTTTAAAAAATATTTCTACATTTATTCAACTGCCGATACGCCTGAAACTTTGTATCCGGTTGCGTTTACAGCATTTACAAGGGTATCTAATTTGGTTTCAGCGGCATTGTATTCTACTGTACTGCTGGCATCTTTAAATGCGGTTTCAAACTTTATTACTCCCGGCACTTTTGACAAAGCCAGATTAATGGTTGAGCTGCAGGCTTCACAATCCATTCCTTCAATCTTTAATTTTACGGTTCGCACAGCTGATTTATCAACATACACCACTTCCTTTTTTTCTATTTTAGGAAAGAAGATAGAGGAGTAGGAAGGGAAAGCCATTAGCAATACAGCCAAAACAGTTACAATACCTAAAAAAGATTTGCTTTTCCAAAATGAAGGTTTGTCTTCTTCACAATCGCAGGCAATTTCATTAGCACTGCGAGATTTTAATTTTTGATACCAGGCAAATGCTAATACCAGTACCGTTATACCAATTAAAACGGGGCGGTAAGGCTCCATCCACGAAAAAGTAGATGCAATGCCGGTAACACCACTTATTAAAGCCAGCACCGGTGTAATACAGCATAAAGAGGCAATAAAAGCTGTTGCCAATATGGCTATCCAGGTTTTTCCGTTTGATTTTTCCTGTTTCATACGAATTGATTTTGTTGGTTGAGTTGTTGAATGTATTTAAATAAACCGCGCAGCATTTTTAAATGCTCGGGCTTTAATGAATAAAAAATGGTTTGCCCTTCTTTTCTGGCCTGAATAATACCACCATCCTTCATTTTTCGCAGGTGTTGTGATATGGCCGGAATACTCATCCCTAAAATATCACTTAAATCGCAAGGACATAATTCTTTTTCTTCTTCCAATAAATATAAAATCTTTAAACGGGCTTCATTACCGGCCAATGCCAATACTCCCGAAATGCTATCGAATGCTTCCTGGGTTTGTTCTAATTTTTCTTTGCACTGATTAATTTGAACAGGATCGGCATATAAACGAATACAAATACTCATATTGTTGATATTTTAGCAAAACTACACTTTTTTAATTATTTAAGCAAGTACTTAAATAAAAATTTTGTTAAACCCTGCTATTTAGATTTTATTATACCCAATAGTCGTTGAACGGTTTAATTCCTGACAAAAGAAAAAACGGATGCCTTAATTACGAAAATGCGTTGATAGCATTGTACACTTTATAAATACTCATTGCGTTTTTTTCGATAAATATGGAAAAACCAACTCTGTGGCCTAATTTTAAACAATGAATTAAAATTGTTGTTAATGAAGCTATTAAAATTTTCCAAAGGCATGAAGCTTTCAATATATTGCACTTTTATATTTTTTATATTATTCTTAACCGCCTGCAACAACCATAAAGGCAACTTGCCTGTTATAGGTTTTGCTGATGCATTTGAGGATAATACCATTGAACAGGCAAAAACCGGATTTATAGATGCCTTAAAAGCGCATGGGTTTGATGAAAGTAAAGGCACTGTAAAAATTATATACCGCAATGCACAAGGCAGCATACCCATGTTAACACAAATTATTCGCTATTTTATTACTGAAAATGTAACACTTATTGCAGCAAATGCCACTTTACCTGCCATTACTGCCATTCAGAATACTAAAACCATTCCTGTATTTATGATGGTAGCTGCAACGCCGCAACTCATGAAATTAACGGATGCCAAAGGCAACATGCCACCCAATCTTTTTGGCGTGGGCGAAAACTTAAATTATATCGATACTTCCTTTTTACTGATTCCACAAATATTACATTCTGCTGCCAATAAACCATTAACGGTTGGTATGATTTTCAATCAGTCAGAACCTCAATCGGTTGAGGCCATTAATCGTATTAGAAACCTGGCTTCAGCTAACCATATTCAATTGGCTTCATTACCCGTAAATAGCAGTGCAGATGTTTTATTAGTAACCCAATCGCTTTTATCAAAACACATTGATGCATTTTTTGCCAATCCCGATAATACTGTTTTTGCATCTTTTGAAAATATTGTAAAAGCATGCAACGAGCAACAGGTACCTATTTTTACGAGCGAAGCAGGATTGGTGGCTCGTGGAGCCGTAGCAGCTTTTGGAGCCAATATTTATGATTGGGGGCATCAGGCCGGTGAACAGGCTGCGGCTTTTTTGCAAGCAAAAAGCACAAAGGGTTTGCAATGGCAAATGGTAAAAATTAGAAACAGGGTATATAATCCTGCAGTTGCTAAAAGGTATCATTTACAATTTCCTACGGATTATAAACCCATACAATAATGGACTTTTATTTATCTGCATTGGTTCTATCGTTGTGCCTCGGGGCTATGTCGATGGGTGTTTTTATTTCCATGCGCATCTTTAATATTCCCGATATTACTACCGATGGTAGTTACACGTTAGGTGCGGCTGTTACTGCATTGTTATTGGTAAACCACTGGCCTTTATTCCCGGCAATGTTCATTAGCATGTTGGCCGGAGCCACCGCAGGTATTTGCACTGCCTATATTCATACCAAACTTAAAATTGATGCTTTATTGGCGGGCATTTTAGTAATGACCGGATTATATTCCATTAATCTAATAATTATGGGGCGTTCTAATATTCCACTGGTTAATCTGCCCACTTTATTTACATACATACATTTTTTTAATAATTCAACTTATAACGCACTTTTTACCGGCGCATTGATAATAGGGTTTTTTGTACTGTTATTATGGTTCATATTATTAACAGACTTTGGTATTGCCATGCGGGCAACCGGGAATAGCAGTAGCATGACCCGATCATTAGGAATTAACAATAACAGAATGAAAATAATTGGACTGGCCATGGCCAATGCATTAACGGCACTAAGTGGGTCATTGGTAGCTCAATACCAAAGTTTTACCGATATTAATATGGGCATTGGTATTGTAATTGTTGGTTTGGGTTCAGTTTTAATTGCAGATGCTCTGCGCATTTGGCTCAATATTGTTGCAATTGGTTGGCAAATTGTACTGGTTATTGCGGGCAGCTTTATTTTTCAAATGGTACTGGCAGTTACCTTATCATTGGGTGTGGATCCCAATATATTGAAATTGGTTACAGCCCTTTTTGTATTGTTAATTGTTGCTTTACCCAGGGTAAAAAATGTACTAATGCATCAAAATGAATAATCTTTTTTGGGAATGATACAATTAGAACAAGTAACAAAAGTTTTTAATCCCGGAAGGGTGAATGAAGTGATGGCATTGAACAATGTATCACTGAATATTCAGCAGGGTGAATTTGTAATCATTATTGGCGCTAACGGTTCAGGTAAAACTACTTTGTTTAATACCATTGCTGGGGCTGTAATTCCAACAAAAGGGAAAGTATGGATTGCCGGAGAAGAGGTAACCACTTTGCCGGATTATAAAAGAAGCAAATGGATTGCAAGAGTTTTTCAAAACCCGTTTGATGGTACGGCACCCGACCTTACTATTCTGGATAATTTTAGACTGGCGGCATTAAGAACACAGAGCAAACCATTAAAAATAGGCATCAATACTGCATTTAAAAGGAGCGTACAAAATACCATTGCACGTTTGGGAATGGGTTTGGAAAATAAATTAAATCAACCCATGGGTACCTTATCGGGTGGGCAAAGGCAGGCACTTACCCTGTTGATGAGCATTATGGATACCACTACCGTTTTATTATTAGACGAACCCACTGCAGCCCTTGATCCAAAGTCGGCTGATATTATTTTGAATGTAGCACAGTCGCTTATTAAAGAATATCAATTAACCGCTATTTTCATTACACATAATTTAAAAGATGCCCAGCAATATGGCAACCGCCTATTACAAATACATCAGGGGAAATTAGTGCGTGACTTGAATGCGGCAGAAAAGCATAAACTATTATTACAAAACATGTATGAATGGTTTGGTTAAGCCTTTAAAATTTTCGTTTAATTATTTTACATAATAACAGAGCAGTAGCTCAATCTAACTCAAACGCATTATTGCCACTTTGTAAGGCATATATTTTATTTTTCCAAACCAATTGCCCCGTAACCGTTTTAGGCAACACAATTGTAATGGTCCATTTATTACCATTTTTTTTATAGGCCACATGTAACATTCCCTTAGGATGCGGCATTTGCCCGCTTATTTCTTTTATATTTCCGAGATGTGGTGTAATTTTTACTTTTTTAAATGCAGGTGCATCACTATCTATTCCCAATATGGTTCTATATACTTCAATATTCGGACTGGCCCCCCAGGCATGACAATCTGATCTGGAACCATTAATATCCGATGTTTCGGCCCAGGTGGTTAAGCCCATTGCAATGTTTTCTTTCCATATATCTAACCACTGTAAATAATCGTTTCCCAAACCTGCCATTACCAGTGCCTGATGCAGGTAATATTTAAAATAAATAGATGCAGGAGCCAATTGTTTGTTATGTAAAAGTTGCTGAGCCAGTGCAGTTGCCTGTTTCCCTGTGATAGTATGTGTTAAGATAGCCAGTGCATTGGTGTGCTGAGAAAAATAATCACCCTCATCAGTATCTGCAAATAATGCCTTATTGTTATACCAATATTTTTTTTGAATGGTTGTTTGTAACTGTATAGCCTTTGCGTTGTACAATTTTGCATAAGCCGGCATACCCAATTGTGCTTCTAATGATGCTGCTAATTGATAGGCCCATAACAGTTGCAAATCTAATATAGCAGATGAACCATCTTTTCCATACGGTGCCGTTCCACCATTCCAGCCTTTATAACCATCCACCCAATCCGTAAACATCCAATAGGGCACTTTACGCAATGTTCCGTCTGCTTGTTGGTATTGCTGAAAAAACCATAAAATATTTCTTACTCCCTGCAATTTATTGGCAATAAAAGCACTATCACCACGGTATTTCCAATAATCGGCCAACATGCCAATATACCATAACGAAAAGGTGGGAATTTGTTGCGGGGTGAATGATGGATGCCTGCTTAAGGTAATCCCTTCTGCAATTCTGGAATGGTCTATTTGGTTCAATGCATTTTTAACCAACCGGTCATCGCCACTATTGTATAAACCAATTAAAGCCTGAATGCGACTATCGCCAATATATTGCAGCTCTTCATAGTAAGGGCAATCCATAAATGTTTCAATAGCACATAAACGGGCAGTATGCCATCCTATGTTCAGTATTTTTTGTAAAAGCGTATCCGTTGTTTGCACACTTGCATTTTGTTGATAAGGATATCCGATAAAAGTATTATAAAAGTCTTCTATTGAAATGGGTTCGTTTTGTGTGGTTATGTTGAGTTGAATATATCTAAAAGTGCGCCATGCCAATGAATTAAACGCTTGCTTTGCAACACCGGAAGAAATGATGCTGTCTTTTCTTCCCAATATTATTTTATTGGCAATATCATTACGGTTTCCCTTTTCAAGTATGGGCTTTCCTTCTTTATCTTTTTCAAACAATGCTTCTGCATAAGTGCAGGTTATCGTTGCTCCATTTCCTCCTGAAAATAAAAGATGCACATAAGCATTGGTTAATACACCCTGATCCAATAAAATAGTAGCAGTAGTGTACGCAGGAACTTGAAAAGCAGCTTTTCCACTTAAAAAATCATGGGAGATAGTTACACCAATGGCACTCCGTATAGAAGTCATTCTTTGCAACTTTAATTCCATAGCAGGTAATGGATCGGGAATCAACATCCATTCGTTAATATCACCTATACCTTTGGGTTTAGCACCCGACCAGCCAATTTGTTGAGCCGGTTGCCATTGGCTGTCATCAAAATTATTTTGTTGCCATTGAAGCGGAAATTGATGCATATCAACTATTTCGCCCGGACCAGCAACATAGTATGCACTGTAGTCAATACCCGGCAATGGCCGATAAGCCATACACCGATAACTCTTCCAGGTGCTATTGGTATTGAGCATTTTTTCTAATGCATCATCCCCCACCAATACCCAAGCGGTACGGTGCGAAATTTGCGCTTCAGGCCGGTAATGACCTTCATTCCAAACGGCAGTTGCAATGGTATTGATGCCCTGCTGTAAATAGGGGGCAATATCAATCGTGGCAAATTTCCAGAAATATAAATCGCTTCGGGCAGGGCCAATACTTACTAATTTACCATTGATAAACAGTTGATAACGATTATCGGCTGAAATATGAATGATGAACTGATTGGGCTTGGATGGCAGAGTGATTTGCTTTCTAAAAAAATAAACCCCATAATCGGTAGGCGGGGTATTGGGTGCTGCTATCCAATAAGCAGGCCAGGTGTTTTTTAAAAGAGAAGGATTAATTTGTTGAGCATATACCCCATTACCTATTAGCAACAGATATAAGCAAGCATAAGCAATTCGTTTTTTCATCTTCAAAAAATTAGGTATTGAAAAAATGCAACCCCATTCACCACATAAAATTTCATTAAAAGTTACTTCAATTTACCACCCTATTTTAATTTTTCGATTTTTTTATTTTAGCTCCAATCAATAAAAGTAAGCACTATATCGCTACAACAAATACAAAATAGAATGCAACGGGGAGGAATGGCTTAGTGATATGACGAGCATCATACTTTATATTTTGAGGAGAGAATACATTGCTTTCATAATACACAACAACGCATTCACAATATATGGAAACAAATATGCAAATTTCGCAAACGCACTTTCTGCAACATCAAAAGCCATATCGCATATGGAAACTCATACAAATTATATTTTGGATAATTGGATTGGCTATTTTCTTTGCTTTGGTTTTTTTTCCTAAAACAGGTGTGCTCATTTTTTGGAATATATTGATTCCGATTGCTCCTGCCTTATTGGTATTTGCAACCGGCTTATGGCGAAATGTTTGTCCGTTATCTACCACTGTTTTACTACCAAGATATTTTAATTTATCGAAAAGAAACCGCATGAGTGCACAATGGCAAACCAGGTTACAATTTGTCTCTATCTTATTATTGTTTATCATTGTTCCTTTACGGCATCCTATATTTAACAATAACGGGCATGCTACTGCCATTTTATTAATGATGCTCATTGCTATTGGAATTACGATGGGTTTTTTCTTTGAATGGAAAAGTGCCTGGTGTTCAACCATTTGCCCCATTCATAGTGTAGAAAAATTATATGGTGAAAAACAATGGCTTACATTACCCAATGCACATTGCACCGCATGTGCAAACTGCTCTTTACCTTGTCCGGATTCTACACCTGATTTTCATCCAGGCAAAGCACACAAATCGTTACTACAAAAAATAAATGCCTTACTGATTATTGGCGGATTACCCGGATTTATTTGGGGTTGGTTTCAAGTGCCCGATATTCAATCTCCAATACCTCACTTTAATGCTTTGAGCACCTATGGTTTACCCTGGATAGGCGCCACAGCATCTATCATTCTTTTTCTGTTTCTAGTATCCTTTCTCGACAAAAAATCAACAGAAATACTTATTCAAATGTATGCAGCAGCAGGTGTTTCTATTTATTATTGGTACAGGATTCCGGAGCTATTTGGATTTTCAAAATTTAGTAATGATGGGTTATTGATTTCGTTAAAAAACAGCTTGCCACAGTGGGTGGTAACCCTCTTTGTGATAACAATTATTGTAATATTTATTTGGTGGCTGGTGTTTAAAAAACCCACCAAGAAAAGTTGGCTGATTCGTCCGGCATTTGTAAATAGAAACAATCAGTCAATCCAACATTAGGATATTGATTAAACAAATATCGGATATTGCAATACACAGTACATTATATTTCAGGTGCCCAACCTGGCTCATAAGTCCTTCCCCAAAGTGCCATAGCTTCAGCATCATCCAAAATATGGCCATTCCCGGCATCACAATACAAAGTACGGCCTACCCTTTGTGCAATATTGGCAAGATGACATAGTAAAACACTTTTACTACCTTCCGTTACCGGCGAGGTGATTTTAGTTTCGCCACGCACTGCCTGAATAAAGTTGCTAAAATGATAAAAATCTAAATTACCATTGGCACTCACCGGATTAGAAGGATCGGCTACTACCTCACTCTTTACTGCTTTCACCAATTTATTATCGTTATCATAAATAGCATAATCGCCACCGCCTTTATTCACCAAAGTACCTTTATCGCCATAAATAATAAAACCTCTGCCGGCGCCTTCAACAGGATAAATATTGCAGCTCCTGCTTTCCCAGGTAATGGCTTTTTGATGGCCAAATTCAAATCCGGCTACTTGTGTATCGGGGGTTTGCCAATCGTCTTTAAAAGCATAACGCCCTCCACTTGACGAAACTTTGGTTGGATAATCAACATTTAAAAACCAACGACAACAATCTATTTCATGCGTTCCATTATTACATGCTTCGCCGGTTCCCCAATGCCAAAACCAATGCCAGTTATAATGTATCAGATTATCCTGATAAGGTTTTCTGGGTGCAGGCCCCTGCCATAAATCATAATCTAATGTAGCAGGTACCGGTACTACCTTGCCGTAGCCAATGCCGGTACGGTTATTGGCATACCATGCTTTGGCAAAATAAGTATTACCAATAATGCCGCCATGCACTAAGTTTACTGCTTCTATTAAACTTGGGAAAGACCTGCGCTGATTACCCATTTGAATGAGTTTTCCATACCGCTGCATGGCGGTAACAATCATTTCGCCTTCATGCGGATTTTGTCCGCACGGCTTTTCCACATACACATGTTTCCCGTTTTGAACGCCTAAAATGGCTGCCGGTGTGTGCCAATGGTCGGGAGCTGCAATTACCAAAGCATCAAAATCTTTTTGTGTAACCAACTTACGTATATCATGTACTACAATGGGCCTCCGTTGGACATTTTTTAAAGCATCTAATCCGTTTTTAATAGCTCCGGCTTCCACATCGCAGATGTATGCCACTTCAACATTGGGCAATTGTGAAAAACTTTTTGCCAAATAAGCTCCCCTGCTGTTTACGCCCATAACGGCCACCACCACTTTATTACTCGGGGCTAATTTGCCAAAAACCGGAAAGTTTAAAATAGTTACACCTGCCGATGCAAGTGATACCTGTTCAATAAATTTTCTTCGTTGCATGTTGTTTTTTTATGAACCCGGCTGCAAAATTGCTATGCTGCTGCTGTTGCGTCGCACACTTGTACTATTGTAACGCTATGCAGCTAATTTGTTTCAACTATTGTAATGGTTTTATTTTAATGCTTCTATAGCTTACTTCATTGCCATGATCCTGCAATAAAATATGCCCTTGCCTTGCCTCGCCAAAATTTTTCCAGATTTTAAATTTGCTAATGGCTACCAACGCTCTAAAAGCCGGTGAGCCTCTGTCGTATTCCAACACTTTTATTCCATTCAAATAATGTTCAACATGGTTGTTGGGATATACCACTATTCTCCCTGTGTTCCAACTGCCAATAGGATGTACAAACCGAGCCTGCTTTTGCGCAGGAATTAAATCGTACAACGATGCCAAAGTTCTGTCGCCATCCCTGCCTAATTTGGCATCGGGGTGTAAGGCATCATCTAATACCTGATATTCTAATCCAATAGCAGAACCTTCATTGTGTTCGGTAAGGGTTACAAAATATTTTACACCACTGTTGGCACCGGGTGTTAATTTAAATTCAAACGATAAATCAAAAGCACTGTATTGGCCCAAAGTAACCACATCGCCACCGTTTCCTCCTTCCTTTCCTTGTGATGACAAAACGGTAATCATTCCATCTTTTATTTGCCAGTCGGTTTTAGGAAAATGGTCTTTATACGCCCCACGCCATCCATCACTGTTTATTCCATTGAACAATAAGTTCCAGCCCCATTTCTTTTCTGCATTACACAAATAGTTAGGTATGTTGTTTACAACGTACACGGGTTTGTGAAAAGGAGTGGGCTGCACATTTCCTGTTTGAATGCGTATATTTTTAAAATATACCTTCTCGCCGGACATAGCCGTATTGTTGCCAATACTATGTACCTGTAAGGCAATAAATCCTTTTGCATCCATCGTATCCACTACATAAGCAGCGGGTTCACCATTAATCCATGTTTTTATCTCATGGCCAATACATTCAATTTTAATATGATTAAATTGGCCAGGTAGGTATGCTTTTTGTGCTTCGGGATTTAGGCTGAGCGGATATAACCAGTCGCGGCGGGCTTCATCATACAATCCGCCGGTCCATTTTCTGGAAGAAGGGTCTAATTCATACTGGTATCCGTAAACCCTTCCAGCAGTATTTACATGGCTTCTCAGCTGTATACCCGAATTGGAGGTACTGTCGGGTAATTTGGCATCTAATTCCAAAACAAAATTGTCGTATTCTTTTTCGGTTCTTAAAAAACTATTGGGCGAGCCCGCTACCGTTTCTCCTACAATCATCCCATCCTGAACAGCATACTTTGCAGTTCCTGCTGCCAATTGCCAGCCCGTTAAATTTTTTCCATTAAACAATGAAACCCATTGTTGTGCGTGTAGGTTCGTAGTAATAAGAAATGATAATAACAATAGTTTTGAAAGGAACCGATTTTTGTTCATATGACAGCAATTAAGGAAATGAAATGTACAACGTTATGCGTATTTCTGCAATTAAAAATTGCTTATGAATATGATGTTTTTGCCATTTCATTTTTTCAATACCACGTTCAAATTCAATTTCATCATTTGTTCAGATAGCGAACCCATTTTTTTAAAGATATGTAAACCCATAGTTCTTGAAGCTTGTATTTGATAATTATCAAAAAATTGTGTGCCATTGCATATAAAAAACTGTTAAATGCAGTGATAAAGTGCGTTTTAACTACTCTATTCAACAACTACCCAACAATATTTTAAAAAATTGGGCTTTCAACAAACCAAAACAAAAATCTACCTTTAAAATATAAACCAAACGATATGCTAAAACGTAGAGATTTTTTAAAAACAACAGGCATTGCTGCATTAAGCGGCTTAGCCATTTCTAAAACACTGGGCGCCGGTTTAAATTGGGAGGCAATGCCGCCTGCCGGCGTTCAATTATACACTTTTTTTAATGTAATTGATGCAGATGTACCGGGCACTTTACAAAAAATTGCAGCCATTGGCTATCAAAATATTGAATCTGCTTTCAGTAAAAAAGGTGGCTATTATGGTATGAAGCCACGGGAATTTGCCGCCTTGGTAAAAGACAAAGGTTTATCCTGGAAGTCGCACCATGTATTGGGCGCACCATTTCAACTACCGCCCGGCAGAAAGATGCCTACCGGCCCAGATGGCAAACCCATTACCATTCCACCCATGAAAAATTTACGCGACAATATGCAGGAACTGGTTGATGATGCCGCAGCAGGTGGTATACCTTATTTGGTATGTGCCAGCATTCCACTCAATACTACAGAGCAAATAAAATCGTCGATTGATGTTTTGAACAAAACAGATGAGGCCTGCAAAAAAGCTGGAATCCATTTTGCTTACCACAATCATTACACTGAATTTAAAGCAGTGGATGGTGTATTGCCCTATGATGTAATTTTAAAAGAAACACCGGTACAATTAGAACTTGATTTGGCATGGGCTACCAAAGCCGGCGTACATCCGGTTACACTTTTTAAACAACATCCGGGTCGTTTTCCGCTTTGGCATGTAAAAGATATTGACAAAGCATTAGAAAAACCACAACCCGTTGGCACCGGTGTTGTTGATTTTAAGAATATTTTTGAACATGCCAAAACTTCAGGAATGCAATATTATTTTGTGGAGCATGATAATCCCGCCGATCCTTTTGCAAGCATTACTACCAGCATGCAAAACCTGAAAAAAATCTGGAATAGTATTGCATAAATGTCTGGTAAAATGTTATTTAAGGCAAACCATACAATAATTGTACTGTTATATGCATCAAAAATCATTTTATGAATCATTCTTCAATAGCATTGGTTACAGGCGGCAGCCGAGGATTAGGAAAAGATATGGCTTTAAGTTTAGCACGTAAAGGCAACCACGTTATTATTACCTATCAGCAAAACAAAGAGCAGGCGTTACAAACAGTGCAGGCACTGGAAGAATTAAATGTGAAAGCATTGGCACTACAACTCAATCTTTCAGATACAAAATTTATTCCTGCTTTTGTAGCAACATTTAAAACTTCGCTGCAAACACATTTTCAAACTACACATTTTGATATTT
This sequence comes from Hydrotalea sp. GW822-HT8A01, assembly GCF_058798575.1. Classification (NCBI taxonomy): domain Bacteria; kingdom Pseudomonadati; phylum Bacteroidota; class Chitinophagia; order Chitinophagales; family Chitinophagaceae; genus Hydrotalea; species Hydrotalea sp. GW822-HT8A01. Next base: position 667,035 of record NZ_CM179506.1, on the reverse strand, counting down.
TAATTAACAATGCCGGCATGGGCGCTACTGTTCCATTTGAGCAGGTTACAGAAGCATTGTTTGATGAGTTTCTAAATGTTCATTTTAAATCGGTTTATTTTTTAACGCAATACTGTGTTCCTTTCATGAACAATGGAGGTTGCATTATCAATATTTCAAGCGGTACCACCCGTTATTGCAATCCAGGTTATTCTGTTTACTCCTCGATGAAAGGCGCCTTAGAAGTATTTACACGTTATTTGGCCAAAGAGCTGGGCCATAAAGGTATTAGGGCCAATGTTGTTGCTCCCGGACCTGTTGAAACAGATTTTAACCATGCTGCCATTCGCAACAATCCGCTTATGAAAGAAAGACTGGCATCGCTTTCACCATTAGGACGGGTAGGCATTGCTGAAGACATAGGTGGTGTTGTAGCTTTTCTTTGTAGTGAAGATGCACGCTGGGTAAATGGCCAGCGAATTGAAGTAAGTGGCGGTATTAATATTTAAGCGTCAACAACAAAAATCACCATCGTTTCCCTGCAACAATGGTGATTTTCATCAGCACCAATCATTTATAATTTCACTGGGCCGCTTGCCAACAATTGGGTTTGCGGCAAAGCGCCGCCTTTTGCATAAGGATCCGGCAACAGCAATTCTTTATCTATGGCTTGCCAGGTTGATAATGTTACTTTTATGATGGGCTGCACCTGCTGAGTAATGGCCCATAAAAAGGCTGTTCCATTCCATTGCTGTACTTTTTCGGTAGAACCTATTTCAAACCGAATATCATGTTTGCCTGTATTTTCAAGTACAATTGAATAACTACCCCAATGACCATCTTGTAGTTGTTTGGTTGCATTCAATTTTTGGCCGTTTACCATGAATTGTATGTCAGGAAATGGTTTGCCCATATTGCTGCTGTCCGGTTGCAGCATCACCACCAATCGTGTGGTGGTAGTATGTGCATCTATTGTAACAGTGCCGCTTACTGTATTTTCCGAAAACTGTATGCCTGCTGCAATGGGTGCAGGAAAAGATTGTTGTGTAATTTGAATGTCATTGATATTTTGTTCTTTTTCTGAAACCTTAACAGCCTTCACCATCCATGGATTTAATAGTTGTACCTTGCCGGTTGTAGCCATTACCCGAAGTTGTTGCGAAGGGCCATTCTGCTCAGCAATATTCATTACTGCATTTGCCAATAATGGCTTTTTTGCATTTTGTACAGGATAAACCTGATACACCGCTACTTCAAATCCTTGTAAAGCCGGTAAGGTGATGGTAGCATCAGCTGCATATAAATCAGGCGCAATCCAATGCGTAGGATATACTCTTTCCAATACCAACGAAGCAGCAGTATCCACCAATCCCTGTTGCGAAGATAACTGAACGGTAAGCTGCTGTGTTTGTATTTTCGGATTGCGAACTGCAATAATACCGCTATCATTTTTAAAATGCACAAAGCCATAAGCGTTACCTACTGCAGGATTACCTCCAATCATGTAAGTTTTATCCAGCACACTAAAATTTTGCTTCGCCCAGTTCAAAGAGCGGCTCAACACTTCCCATTCGTCAGCATGCAGCAAGTCGGGAGAAAGATATAATTCATACATAGTAACACCACGGCCAAAATAAAACACCACATCATCAGCAAACTTATGTAACGGATCATCATTGCCGCCAATAGAGGCCAAATTTCCTTTAATAATTCCATGTGTCATCATATTATTCAACGGAAACCAAACATTCTGCCGATTAAAATCATCATACAATACAATATCTTTATAAGTCATGGCAGCATCCCGATCGTTAATAACGGGTGTATTGGCATAACCATAATCAGCGCCTTGCATCCAGATTTGGTTGGCATATTGCAGCCACCACGGGCTCAACCAGGTACCTGAAGTAATGTTTAAATATTCATTCGGATTAATGGCGCGTACAGCCTTACACTTTTCAATAATACTTTCTACAGCAGCTCTTCTGGAATGATACCCAACGGGATGACCATTTGTCGCTTCACTGGATGAGAACTGAATACCATCCCACTTAAAATAGCCCACCCCTTGCCTTGTAAAATCAGTAACACGTTGTTCAAACAAACGGCTGTAATCAGGCCCTGCAATATCTAACATGGCATCATTGGACGTTGTACCCACTGTTTCATATCCGTGTGCTTTCATCCAGTTAATACGTTTCATTCTAAATGAATAACCACCTGTAGGGCCCAGCCAAATTCCTAACGTAGTACCCATTGGCTTTAAGGCATTTACAATAGGTTGAATACCATTTGGAAATGCTGTTTTATTTAGCATCCAATTGCTTTCATATACATCCCAACCATCATCTAATACAAAAGCATCCAGATGTATGCCATATTTATCAGTCATGTTCTTTTTAAACAAATCAATGATATGCAGAATATTTTTTTCATTCATTACATGATTGGGTTCCACATGCGGATAGGATGGTGAACGCAAGTCGTACCAACTGTTGTATAACGCATAAGGCTTGTCAGGTGCTGCTTTTATATCATTTATATAATCATAAAACCAATCCTGAATGGCATGATTCGGTGCAAGACCTTCTACTACCCAACTACTTTCAATCCATTCTTGTTTCACTACTTTACCCATTAATTCTTTACAGTTTAATTGCAAACTCATATCACTGTTGCGCACTACCGATGAATTGGCGGCCGGATATTCAATACCGAAAAATACACCACCGCCAGAAAAATTTATGGCACAAGGCTGACCAAAATCGCCCTGTTTTACAATTCTGTCTGTTTCTGCCTGCGGATGTAGTTGTAACGAAATATACTGAGCGGATGCACTGTTTTCTTCCCGCATGCTATAGCCGGCATTGTATCCGCTTTGTGTAAATATCTTACCACTTCTGGATACAATGGCTTCAATCCAGTTTTTTTGCAGCGATGTATCTTGTATTGCAATTTTTCTTCTGGCATAAAATGCCTGATCCAATAACTGATAGGTAATCCGCAGTTGCAGGGAATTCTCTTTATTTACCGGGGTAAAATATAAATTGAGCTCCTTACCATTGTTGGGTAAAGCAATAAATTCGTATCGCTGTAATACAAAATCTCTTTTGGTAAGTGATAGTTGCAAATCGCCATTAAAGTCTTTTCCAGGCGCACTCCAGTCCGTCCACATCATTTTTAAAGCAAAATCAGCATCTGTATATACGTCATGTGTTTGCGTGTTATGGTACGCTGTTAGCCAATCCGTTTTTGCCAATAGCGCATCTTCGTGTAAAAAATGATGGTCTACTACAATTTGTTGCGTTACCTTGGTGTTACTCAAAGTAAAAATTTGTTGTTGTTCTTTTTGTTGATAATGGGTTACAACCTGCGCATGAACAAAGGAATAAAAAGAAGTAGTGAGTAATGCTAAGTATACAATTTTCTTCCGTAAATACATGTGGCAAACATTTAGAAAACAATGATTGAAATGATGTTTTCAAATATAACACTTAATCAATTGCCATACCATGCACAAACGTTTGTGTACAGATGCACAATAAGCCCTGCCCATTGTTTTGAACGAGTACTATGAAGTTAGAAAATTGCCGACACAATTATACAAGGTGCTGAATCACCTTTTGCATTTTATCGCGAACAGCACCGGCAATTTTTTCCAATTCCGCATTTTGAATGGCCTGCATAGATGCAGCAGGATCAACGGCAGCTACTTCTACTTTTCCCGATCCCTTTTCCTGTATAATTACATTACAGGGCAACATGGTGCCAATTTTATCTTCTGCCTGTAAGGCCTGATAGGCAAAAGGTGGATTACAGGCACCTAATATGGTGTAGGGTGCAATTTCAACATCCAATTTTTTCTTTAAAGTAGCTTTCATATCAATTTCCGTTAATACGCCAAAACCTTCCGCCTTTAAAGCATCGGTTACTCTTTGAATGGTATTGGAGAAACTGTCGTTCACGATTGCTGAAAAATAGTAAGACATACACCGTTATTTTAGGTAAAACAATGCTTAAAACTACAATAAAGTTTGGCCATGAACTGTGACAAAAGTCATATTCACTCATGCATGTGTATTTGAATGAATAGCCTGCAAAAATTGCTGAAAATGTTCCGGTTCGTCATCATACAATAACAACTGCCTTTTTGCATTGTACAGGAACATAGAAGGATATTTTCGGGGTGCAAAGTGTTGTATAAACTGATTTTGCACATCACGCAACAATGTAATATTGGGTTTGCCCACCAAATTAGGTGCAAACCTGGTTATAAAATTGGCCATGCCGGCTTCAGAATCTAAAGAAATCAAATACATCGCAACACCTTTCATGGCATTATAATGCGCATTTATTTCACGGAAAGCATGCTGACAGTGATCGCAGGTTACATCAAAAAATATAAAAAACAGCAGTTTATTCTTTGGAAGGTTATTACGCACAAATGGCTGTCCGTTAAATTGATACAATTGAAAATCAGGAATCGATTTTGCCGGGGCGGGCAATTGCGCATCGGCCATAGCAGCCATCATTAATAAACTCAGTATTAAAAATATATTTCTTTGGAAGCGCAGCATACTATGGTATTGATTTGTTCATCATCACTAGCAATTTAACATTAATTCTTCATTTCATCCAAAATATATTCCCGCAGATGTATAAAATAATCTGTTTTTAAAATATTGTTGTTTTGGAACTTTTTCTTTTAGGAAACATTTTTCCTAAAAATATAAAAAGCGCTCCCGGACCTGCAAATACAAAAAATAAAATCAAGGCATTCAAAAGGGTTTGTTGCTATCCAATTTGTAAAACATTCACAAATGGATAAGGATAAAAACCTGAAAACGATCCTCTGATTAAAATGTATACCAAATACAACAATGGATAAATAAGCCAGCCCAAAATTTGTTAACACAAATAAGATGTTACACACGATTTTGTCACTTCTGTTTTTCGATTAGTATGAACTGCAATACCGACTTGCCGGCATTCCACGAATGATGAGGCGTTTCAGGCCCGCCATAAAACGAATCGCCAGGTTTCATATTTGCACTTTCCATCTTACCAGTTGTATATTCCCACTTGTAGAGGCTTCCTTTTATAACATATCCCATATTTATTGGATGAGTATGCTCAGACAATTTAGCACCCGGAGGAAGTGTAATTAACATCATTTTGATTCCTGCCGTATCACTTAATAATTTACAATATTTTGGATTGTAGGAACACAGGTCTTGTGCTTTAACAGTATGACGGGTTGAGAAAATAATAATGAATAGAATAAGTGTGAATTTTTTCATTTGAAAGTATTTTAAGTTTAAGCGGATAGTACAATAAAAGCATGCAATGGTATGCTTTTAGTATACCACTTCAATCGATTATTGGAATTATTAATCACGGGGTTTCCTCTTATATTATTCCGCTGTAGTTGGGTCAATGATTGTCACTACTTCATTTACGGAGTTAGCTGGGAATCCTCCTTGTTTTGCATGTTCACGAACCATTTGCTCATTTGGCGCAATATATACACAATAAATTTTGTTTCCAGTTACATAACTTTGCAGCCATTGAATTTTAGGCCCCATATTGCTGAGCACGCCACAAGATGCTTGTGAAATAATTTTTAATTGTTCTGTAGTCATTTTACCTGCATTGGAAATTTCCCGTTCAATAACATACTTAGGCATAAAATATAATTTTAGTTTAGTTGCTTATATGGTTTAGTGTTTCATTTCTTGTTTTTTAGGTGATGCCACCCTTTCTCTACTTTTGTAATTATTTGATTGAAAAAGAAAAACAGAACCTGTATAACCCTCAATGAAACTTGAATGGCTTAACAAGCTATTTGGTGTCAATAACCTCCACCACTTCATTTCTGAATTTTATTAAAAACAAGCGGCTGCTATAAAAATTGCGTTATGAATCCCTTACACGTTTTATCATCCTGCAAAACAGTAAGAGCACCCATGCTCCTGTGCCCGATTGGTTGCCCAAACACCAGAGGGAACTACCTGAATGCCTGGTAAAATTCCCGCCAATATCTCTTTTTTCACTACATCAGCATCGAGGTTCATCTTTTTGGCAAACATGCCACTGTAAACAGTGATAGCCATGTTGCAGACACAAAACAGAGCACCTCTTTTTTGTAGTTGATCGACAGACATATCCGGCAGTGGTAAGTCGCCTGGTTGAGAATTCCAATAAATGTTGCGCACTGCAGGAGCTTTGGTTATGGGGTCATTGACATTGACCATTTCTCCCAGTTTGTATCTGGCCCACAGCCGGTCTTCCATGGCAATGGGAATGGCACTGTGACGCAAGATAACCACTGCACACAACTCGTTATCGGGAGTTCCGGTTTCATTATTAGTGGTTAGAAATACTCTGGCCCAAGCCAGTGGAAATCCCTCATGAGGAGAGGTGGCATCAAATACCTGGCGGTGCTTCCCCTTAATTTTTTTAAACCAGTCATCGGCGGCAGTTACAGTTTCTGCAGCTCCTGAAGTGGCTGCCGCAAGCCGAATGGATGGCGACATGCTAGCAATTCCAATGCTGGCTGCACCTGCCGCGAGCCTACCTAAAAATTTGCGACGGGGTGTTGTTGCTTCGTTAATAGATTTTGATTTCATATTCATTCAGATTAGGTGAAAAATACAAGAGTATTATAATTATACTATTGAAACTGCTTTTAATAATAATATACAAAAAAATTATCTTACCGTTACACAATAGTAACTCAGATGGCTATTGAATTAACAGTATAAAATTGCTAATAGTGTTGATAATGACTTAGTATAAACCCGACTTTGAATAGTACAGTTACGACTTCTTACGAAATTCAACTGGTGTTATGTTGCAATTTTTTTTAATGAACCTAATGAAGTGAGAAGGGTCGGCAAACTCAAGTTTATAAGCAATTTCAGAAACTGTCATGTTAGAATAAAGGAGATACGATTTTGCTTCCATCAAAATCATTTCATCAATAAGTTCATGTGCTGTTTTGTTGGAACTGCATTTTACTGCCCTGTTCAGGTGATCGGGCGAAACATGAAGCTTCTTGGCATAATCCGCTACTTTCCTAACTGTAAGAAAGTGCTGACTTACTAATTTTGAATAAGAGTAGAACAAGTTTTGCAGGGTATTAGATGTATTGAGTTGAGTGAGCAACAATGCTCTATAATTTCTGTTTGCATGAATAAGAATGAGTTGAATGTATAAGCAAATAACCTCAATGCATTCCGTTTTATTTCTTTTAATTTCATCGTTCATCTTGAAAATAAGGGCCTCAATTTCGTTAGCCGAATCATTACTTACTTTAAAACATTGAAAACCTGAATACGTGAGAAAAGGGAAGTGCTGATTCTTATTTAATTTAAAAAGTGCATCGGCAATAAATAGTTCACTAAAAAGCAAATAGTAGGCAAAAAAGTCCTTACTAATATTGTTAAGTGAAAAAATTTGTTCAGGAATACCAAACACTATACAATTCCTGTTAGCCAAATATTTTTCAAATCCAATTTCAAAAGTGGCATTACCTTTCCTGACTAATCCAATTCTGAAATAATCTGTCTTAATGGGTCCGATATTTTTCTTTAAATTTATTGTTGAATAAAGGCCGAAGCCGCCATTAAGTAATTCGGAAGAATTGTCCATTCCGAAGGCATTTTTTCCTGTTCCGTTCTTATGTAGTTGGTATAAGCCGGAGTTGAGTTGTATTTTTTTAATGTTACCAATAACAGGTTTATACATATTCAAATTTAGTCATTCTGTTTGATCATTGTACATTTATCCTTTAAATAGATGAATCGAATAAAATGGACTTAATTGTTATTACTCCTCCTGAAAATACATCCAATGAAACAGAAATGATTCATCAGATGTTTCAATTAGACTTACAGAGGCTTCATATTAGAAAACCGAATGCAAGTATAGAAGATTACCATAAATTTATTGAAAAGATAGACCCCTCTTTTTACCCCCGCATTTCTATTCATGCACATCCGGAGCTAATAAAAAGTTTTACATCAATCGGATATCATTGCACAGGAACCACATTGCAAAACCCTGCAAAAATGGCTTCTGTTTTTTCAAATGCCCCAAGAATAATCTCAGCTTCATTTCATTCATGGAAGGAATTAGAAAACAACAATCATCCATTTGAATATATTTTTATCAGCCCCGTTTTTAACAGTATTTCTAAATCTGGATATACAGGAAATATTAATATTTCGGACATACAGGCTACCCGTTTAAAAATAACTACGCAAAAAAAGGTTTGTCCAAAAATTATTGGTTTGGGAGGAATTTCAGAAACGAATCTTCATTTGTTATTCAATGCCGGTTTTGATGGTGTTGCTGCAATAGGAAGTATTTGGCTTATGCCAAACCCCGTAAAACAATTTATTTTATTAAAAAATTGTTTATCAATATTAAAAGAAAAGAAACCATAAAATATATTCATTAAAAATTATACTCAAATGACAACTGCCAATAGCTAATTGCGCCAATACCGACAAAAGAACTAACCGGAAGATAAACATTAGCAGTAGGACGAATACCAAATGAGCCAAGATCAATTTCAGATTCAATACCTAGGCCAATATTATTAAGGTTAAAAGATTCAGCAGGTATAAAAGAGGATGTTGTTGTGGTGGTAGTGGTTCCACCGCCAGTGGGAGAACTTCCGCCGGTATTTCTACCCCTTCTGTTAGCAGTGGCAGAGCGTGTGGCTGCTGCGGCTGCTACACTGTTTTTTACTATTTGCGTAAACTTTGTACTTCTACCTATGTATTTTGTAATATTTAATAGTGAAAAATACTGATTAGTACCGGCATTTAAAGTAACTGAAGGGCTAATTAAATAGCTGGCATTATTTTTATCCCAACTGAATGCATGACTTATACCAATTGTGGCGCCAACATCATAAGCTGAGGTTGACGATACATTCTCTGTATCTTTTCCAAATCCTACACCAGCCTGAATGAATGGACGGATCCAGCTTTTCTTATAAGTTAATGAGGAATATATCTCATTATTTAATGGCGTATAAGGAATACTTGTATTGCCAGTAAAAAAATAGTGGCTATAATCTAAAACATAATCCCATACTTTTTTACCATATTGTTCAATTCCTGCAGTTATTACATGCACATAAATGCCTGGAGTTGCCCCTCCCATTACAAATTTTGGCGAATACATAATACCAATACCATTATCATTTCTATAAGAAAAATAAGGAGCTATAGAAAAGCTATTTACAAAACTTGTGTCTGCTCCTGATATATCATAAACAGGTACTGGCTCTAAATTAATTCCTACCGAAGGATGCCACTTACTGCCGCTGCTATCACTAGCATTGCTTTGTGAATAGCCTATAGAGAAAAAATTAACAAAAGAAAATAACAACAATAGCTTTTTCATTTTTTTAATTAACAGTTGATAGGATTAGCAAAAATATTTGATAAAAAAAAGATTATTTCCGTTGCTTTATAATTTTTTGTAAAGGATAGATATATGTTTTATTTTTTATATCCTCTAATACCTTTTTCTAAGCTGTATACCTCTTTAAAACCCTTTTCCAGCAAGAATTCCATTGCTATTTTACTTCTGTTGCCTACTGCACAATACAGTACTGTTATTACTTCCGGGTTTAATTCTCTATAATGATCTTTTAATTTTTTTATAGGAATATTTAATCCTCCTAAGTTTTCTTTATTGTGTTCATCGGTATCACGAACATCGATCAGTTGCAATTCTTTATGCCCTAATAATTCCAGCAATGTATTTAAATCAATAAAATAATTCTTTTTAATACAGTGCTTCAGTTCAGAATGCAATGCAGTAATGGTTTTATTAAGGGGATTAGCTTTAAAGTGATATAGTTGAAATTGCATGGAAGTTATATCTATTACCAGTAACTTACCGGAAAGTATTTCTTTTTGCCCAGTGATCATTTTTATTACTTCATTTGCCTGGATAGTTCCGATAATTCCAGGCAAGGTTGCAACCACGCCAATTTCTGCACAGTTTGGCATATCATCATCCTCCAGGGGTTCCGGAAATATACATCGGTAGGTAGGACCATCGTGAAAATTAAATACCGATACCTGGCCTTCAAATTTATAAATAGAACCAAAAACAAGTGGTTTATTTTTTATGACACAAGCATCATTCACTAAATATCGGGTAGTAAAATTATCTGAACCATCCACCACAATGTCATATTCTTCAATAATAGAAAGCGCATTCTCTGGGGTAATAAATTCATTGATGGGAGTTACATTCACAAATGGGTTAATTGCTTTTACTTTTTGAGATGCAACTGTTGCTTTAAATAATCCAACATCTGATGATGTGTATAAAATTTGCCTTTGCAAATTACTTTCTTCTACTTTATCGCCATCCATTATTGTAATGTATCCAATACCTGCAGCAGCAAGATATTGAACCAAGGGGCACCCCAATCCTCCGGCACCAATAATCAGCACTTTAGCTGCCTTCAGTTTTAATTGCCCATCCACACCAATTTCGGGTAAAATTAATTGACGTTGATAACGTATTTGCTCTTGCGTAGTTAGCATACAAATTATTTTCTACACAAAGGACTCCCAGTCTTTCCATACCGGTTGATACCCTTTTCTTTTTATCATTGCTACAATTTCTGCCGGTGTGCGGCTGTCATCTATTTCAAATTGCTCTAAAGATTCTATTGAAGTAACATACCCACCTGGATTTGTTTTAGAACCTGCACTAATACTGGTAATACCAAGCTGAATGATATTATCTCTAAAATATTCATTTTCACGGGTTGATATAGACAACTCTACCTCTTCATTAAAAATACGCCAGGCACAAATTAGCTGTACCAATTCTTTATCACTCATTACAACTTTCGGTTCTATTAAACCTTCTGCTGGCCTTAATCGGGGAAAAGAAATACTATATTTCGTTTTCCAGTAAGTTTTTTCGAGATAGCTTAAATGTATAGCAGTAAACAAATTATCTGTTCGCCAGTCTTCCAATCCAATTAATACGCCTAAACCAATTTTATGAATACCGGCCTTACCCAGTCTATCGGGTGTTCCCAGCCTGTAATCGAAATTTGACTTTTTCCCTTTTGTATGATGTAGGTGATAATCTGCTTTATGATAGGTTTCCTGATAAACAAGTACTGTATGAAGGCCTGCTGCAATTAAAGTGGCATAGTCATTTTCATCCATAGGTTGCACTTCAATAGAAATATTGGCAAAATGCGGTTTTAGTAAAGTAATTGCTTGTTGAATATAAGGAACTCCCACTGTTTTATTGGCTTCGCCGGTAACCAACAAGATATGCTCAAAACCCTGTTCTTTTAAATACATTGCTTCCTGCATCAACTCATTTGGGGTTAACGTTTTTCTTGCCAGCTTATTATTATAACTAAACCCACAATAGGTGCAAATATTTTGGCATTCATTTGATAAATACAATGGTATATATAACTGTAGTGTTTTACCAAAACGTTTTTGCGTTAATTTGTGGCTTAGTACTGCCATCTGTTGAAGATATGGGAGTGCCGCGGGAGAAATCAATGCTTTAAAATCTTCTAAATTGCGTTTAGATTTATGTAAAGCAACTTCAACATCAACAGCTGTTTTACTATAAATGCTTTCTTTTAATGCATCCCAGTTTAGTAAATTATATTGTTCCTGAAACATGATTTTATTTTTTATAAAGCAGCTAAAAATTGTGTAAACGGACTACTTGCTTCTGCTATACTGCTTTCTGCTGCCAGTCCGGCCAAATAAGCCATTCTGCCAGCCTCTACAGCTTTTTTAAATGCAGCGCCCATTGCTACCGGATTTTCTGCTACTGCAATTGCAGTGTTCACTAGTACAGCTGCGGCCCCCATTTCCATGGCTGCTGCAGCATGACTGGGCGAACCAATTCCGGCATCAACAATAACAGGCACTTTGCTTTGTTCAATGATAATTGATAAAAAATCTTTGGTTAAAAGTCCTTTATTACTGCCAATAGGTGCACCTAATGGCATTACCGCAGCAACGCCCACGTCTTCCAATCGCTTACACAATACCGGATCGGCATGTATATAAGGCAAAACAATAAATCCCAACTTCACCAGTTCTTCTGCTGCTAATAATGTTTCTATGGGATCGGGTAATAAATATTTTGGATCAGGATGAATTTCTAATTTAAGCCAGTTTGTTCCCAGCGCTTCACGTGCCAACTGAGCAGCAAATACAGCCTCTTTTGCATTTCGAACACCGGATGTGTTGGGAATTAAATGAAACTGATTGTTTTGTAAATAGGGTATAATTGCTTCGTCGGCAGATAAAATTTCAATTCTTTTCAGCGCTACCGTTACCAATTCGGAGCCCGAGGCCAATAAAGCCTCCTGCATGAGCAAATGATTTCCAAATTTTCCGGTACCCGTTAAAAGCCTGCTATTAAAAGGCATTCCTGCTATTATTAATGAATCATTCATTTTAATTATATATTAATAGTTCAAAATGTATTTACAGATATTATTTTCTGACATTCCTGCATGATTCTTTGCGCTGCATTTAACATATTCTTTTCTTTAGCAATAGCGCCTGCAACCGCAATACCATACAATCCGGTTTGTAATAGTGGAACTATATCCTCAACCTGTATACCTCCTATACCAATTACTGGTGGCGCATTAATGCCCTTTGCTTTTAATTCTTTGAAAATAGTTCTATAGCCTTCTATACCAAGTATTGGGCTGAGTTTTTGTTTTGTAGTGGTAAATCGAAAAGGGCCTAATCCAATATAATTAGCAGTACTACCAGCTAAATTAATGATATCGCCCAGTGTGTTTGCTGTACAACCAATAATGTAATCATTTCCTAATAATTTTCGAGCATCTGTTATTGGCATATCTTCTTTGCCTATATGAACACCGTCGGCTTTAATATCAAATGCCAGCTCCACATTATCATCTATAATAAATACAGCCTCATATTGTTTACATACCTTTTGAACAGCTAAGGCAATTGTTTTGTAATGAGCATAATCTACCTGCTTTAAACGAAGTTGTATCCATTTTACACCACCACTGCATGCAGCAGCAGCCTGTTCGGCAGAAGTGGCAATAAATTGTACGGGCTGAATCATATATTGATTTTGCTTAAATAGTGATATCCGATAAGTGAATTGCTACTGGAAAGGAAATGATGTGTATATTTTGCAGCTGTTTCGGCAGCTTGTTCTATTTTCAAACCATTTGCCAATGCAGTTATGAGTGCTGATGATAGAACACAACCGCTGCCGTGTTTACTTCCCTTAGGTAATCGTTCGTGTTTATAATGATAGCTGTTTTTATTGTAGTAAAGCATATCTATAACTGCTTCTTGATTGGTTGTATGACCGCCCTTTAAATAAACTGCACAAGATTTACTGATTTCATTAAACAATTGGAGATATTGAGCGCCAAATAAAATTTCTGCTTCAGGAAGATTAGGGGTTATAACATTTACTGAATTTAAAATGTTTTCTAATAATTTTTTTTCAATACAGTTATGAAATAAAAATCCTGCACTTGCTTTCATGATAGGGTCCCAAACAATAATAGCATCTGGAATTTTTTTTCTTAAAAACAGCAGAAGCTCATACAATGCAGCCAGATTTTGAACTATGCCAATTTTAATATATTTAAAATTAAACCTACTTGTTAAAATATTTATTTGTGCTTGCATGTCTTTTAAAGAAACCCATTCAACTTTTTCAAAAGCAATATCATTTTGCCAGGTATTGGCAGAAAGAACGCCCAATCCATAACCACCATTTGCTTCAATGGTTTTTATATCAGAGAGAATGCCGGCTCCGCCACTCGGATCAAATCCTGCAATTGTTAGTATATAAGGTCTTGTAGCTGTCATGCTTATCTATAAATTTCTGCTCCTGTTGCTTTAAATTCTTTTGATTTTTCTTCCATACCTTTTATTTGTAATTTTTCCTGTTCTTCGCTAAAATTTCTAATATCCTGTGTAATTTTCATGGAACAGAAATGAGGACCGCACATAGAACAGAAATGTGCAATCTTAGCTCCATCAGCAGGCAGCGTTTCATCATGAAAGGAACGGGCAGTATCGGGATCTAATGATAAATTAAATTGGTCTTCCCAGCGAAACTCAAATCTGGCTTTACTTAACGCATTGTCACGATATTGTGCACCGGGGTGCCCCTTTGCCAGGTCTGCCGCATGTGCAGCAATTTTGTATGTAATTACACCATCTTTTACATCTTTTTTGTTTGGTAAACCAAGGTGTTCTTTTGGAGTTACATAGCAAAGCATGGCCGTTCCATACCATCCAATCATTGCAGCACCAATTGCAGAAGTAATATGATCATATCCCGGCGCAATATCAGTTGTTAAAGGGCCCAATGTATAAAATGGTGCTTCATTACATTCTTTAAGTTGTTTTTCCATGTTTTCTTTAATCAGGTGCATTGGTACATGGCCGGGGCCTTCAATCATCACTTGTACATCATGTTTCCATGCAATTTTTGTTAATTCGCCAAGTGTTTCTAATTCTGCAAATTGTGCAGCATCATTTGCATCGGCAATAGAACCGGGGCGCAAACCATCTCCTAATGAAAAACTTACATCATAAGCTTTCATAATAGCACAGATTTCTTCAAAATGTGTGTAAAGAAAACTTTCTTTATGGTGTGCTAAACACCATTTTGCCATAATACTACCACCTCTTGAAACAATTCCGGTTAACCTTTTGGATGTGAGTGGAATATAACGCAGTAATACCCCGGCATGAATTGTAAAATAATCTACCCCTTGTTCTGCCTGTTCAATCAATGTATCTTTAAAAATTTCCCAGGTTAAATCTTCTGCTTTACCATTTACTTTCTCTAATGCCTGATAAATTGGTACTGTTCCTACAGGTACCGGACTGTTTCTTATGATCCATTCTCTGGTTTCATGAATATTCTTTCCGGTTGATAAATCCATTAAAGTATCGCCTCCCCAGCGGCAACTCCATACTGCTTTATCTACCTCCTCTTCAATAGAAGAAGTAACAGCAGAATTACCAATATTGGTATTTATTTTAACTAAAAAATTACGGCCTATTATCATCGGTTCACTTTCAGGATGGTTAATATTGGCAGGTATAATAGCTCTGCCAGCTGCCACCTCATCTCTAACAAATTCAGGCGTTATTTTTTTTATTGGCATTCCTGCACCAAAACTATTACCTGCATGTTGTTGATCAAGCAATGGATTATTTTGCCTTTCCTCTATTTGCTGGTTTTCACGAATTGCTATGTATTCCATTTCTGGAGTAATAATACCTTTTCGTGCATAATGTAATTGGGTTACATTCCTGCATGCCTTTGCTTTATATGGTTTTCGAATATGTTGAAATTGCAGACTTTTCAGATCCGGATTATTTAATCGCTGTCTACTATATTCCGATGAGAAATCGTTTAATAACTCTACATCACCGCGTTCAGTGATCCATGATTCTCTTATACGGGGTAATCCCTTTCTTATATCAATTTCTATTGCAGAATCGGTATAAGGGCCGCTGGTATCATAAACTGTTACAGGTGCATTAGACAATACTTCTTCCTTTCCCAATGAGGAATGAATTGTATCGCCCAATTGAATTTCCCGCATAGCTACTTGAATATTAAACAACTTACCCGGTACATAAATTTTTTTTGAACCACTTATTGGAGTTGTTATAATCAGATCGCTTTCAGCTTTCGTTTCTTTATCCTTATTCATATTTATAATTGTGTTGAATAAAAGTATTAAATAATTAAATTATCCTCCCTGCGAAGCCCGAATCAAAACAAGCTTATCATTTGGTTGTAATTGATACTCGTCCCAGTCTTTTTTTTGAATAACAGTATTGTTAACTGCCACTGCAATTCCATTGTATGAAGTAATTGCAAGTTTATCTAGTAGCGCTGTAATAGTTTGGCCTTCAGATAATTCTATCTGAGCCTCATTTAAATGAATAGTCATATACCATTAATAATGGTGAAATAAAAAAGAACCAATAAACTTTAGGAAATACAAAAAAGCAGCAAAAAAAGAAGTATTTACTTTTCCCTACGCAGGCATTATCCTGATCAGGTAAAGGGTATCATCTCAGCCGTATTTCGGCACCCCTAAAGCATTTCAAAAGTAGTGTATTCTAACAATAAAAAAGAATTAAAATTTTAAACTGCAGATTAAAAAATCGCAAATTAATTTTTACTACATATAAATTATAGTAGCTTATTCCAAAAATTATTTTTTTGAATCACACCCCAATTGTATTAGATAGTTCTATAAAAAATAACTAATGCTATTTTGCTTGGTTAACAATAGCATAGCATAGTTTTATAAGCGCCTACTACCAGAGGCTTCCTGCTCCTTGTACAATTACAAAAAGCCCCTTTTCATTTACATAGCCTTTTCTGAACACAAGTATGCTTAGTGTATCTTTACCCAACAATGCTTCGGAATTAGCCCAACCGCACACCGGATCAAATGTGTATTGTATAAAAAGAGGTAGCGTCCACTTTTCTTTATTATATCGAGGCAACAACCACCCACCTCCATTAAAGGAGTAGCCCCCACTATGCCTCTTTTCTTTTTACCAATAAATACCAATTGTTTTCTAATGGCAGATAGCCATAATCATAACAGAAAAAATAGGTATCGCCCTTTTTGTTGGTATAGGTATGGGTGTGGTATGTGAAAGAAAATCCTTTTTGTACCAATTTTTCCTGCGGCAGTTTTATCATACCCAATGCTTGGGGTAGTAATTCTTCCAATATTTTCCTGTTTTTAATCAGGCTGTTATTAATGCTGCGCACATAACTGCTGTAATGGCTTTTGGCTTTGAGTTCGTTGTTGTAAGTATTACGACAGGCATCATCGCAAAATTTTTTGTCGGCCCGGCCTTTCACAGGCTTACCACAACACAAACAGGTTTTTATGGGAGTGGATAACGACATCAGCAAAGGGTTTTAAACTACAATATAGTAAATATTTATCTGTGTGCAAACGTTTAAACACATTTATATACGATTAGAAATAATTAAAAACCGACTCCTGTTTTTGAACCGTTGCAATTTTGTGTTGTTGAAGCGGGAATGACGTCGCCGGCTTTAATTGAAATAAACAAAATTCATCATCGCTGTTCAAACCAATACAGCACAAATTGTAAAACTATGTACGCTTTAAAAAACAAAGTTCAGTTAATCGGAAACTTAGGTAATGCTCCAGAAATTAAAAATTTAGATGGGGGCAAAAAAATGGCTCGTTTTAGTGTAGCCACCAGTGAAACCTATCGCAATGCAAAAGGCGAAAAAATTGCTGAAACGCAATGGCACAATATTGTTGCTTGGGGTAAGGTGGCCGAAATTGCCGAGAAATATTTACAAAAAGGGAGTGAGGTGGCATTGGAAGGCAAATTGGTTTCCCGTTCTTATAACGACAAAGCGGGTAATAAAAAATACATTACCGAAGTGCAGGTAAACGAAATATTAATGTTAGGGGAAAAGCAGGGGGTTAAGGCTTAATGCAAACATCGGGTATGCAATACAAGCAGGGAAGGGCGATAGAATATACCTTCCCTGTACTTACCCGGTTAAACAACAGAGTATATTTTCAGCAAATCCTTACAACTATTGTTTTGTTTACTTTATGCTAATGGTTTGCCATGGTTAGTATAACATAATTCGGATTTTTATGCAATTAAACTAAAGCGGATTGCAAAGGAGGATAATTGAGATTGATTGTTGCGCTGTGGTATTATGTGGTATTATTTTTATAAAGCTTGGGCTGGAAAAATAACAGAATTCAGCAATTGTATGATTACAGCAGATATTTGGTTGCCAAAAATCGGTTACCAATAAATGGAATGATGTAAGAGAAAAGCAACTGCTAATTTGTTTGTAATTTTAAACGTTAACCCTTGTTTAACTGTATATTAAATTGCAGTTTTTTTTAAAAAATGTTACCCGAATAAAGGCTTGCTGCAATAGTGCCGGGTAGGCTTTTAAAAATTACAAATTTTCTGTAAATACACCTGAAACAATCATTCATTTGAAATGAAAAGAAAAATAATCCATCCCTTTATCCGCTCATTTATAAAAATGCCGGAAAAGGTTTTGCAACCATCTGTTTTTGAAAACAAATTGTATCCAATTATCTTTATTCCCTCATGGTAACAGATACTTCCAACAAAGCCTTTCAATTAGCAAGTGATTTTATTCAATATACCCAACGTTCTGTTTTTTTAACCGGGAAAGCAGGTACGGGTAAAACCACTTTTTTAAAATATATAAAAGAACAATCGCTTAAACAATTAGCCATTGTTGCACCCACGGGTGTTGCTGCCATAAATGCCGGCGGCGTTACCATTCATTCTTTTTTTCAATTGCCATTCAGTCCATTTATCCCGGAAACCAATACAAAAAATTATTTTCAATTAAATGTCAAAAACGCATCGCCCAAAATGATGGACCGGCATTATTTATTGGGCCGAATAAAAATAAATACAGAAAGAAGAAGAATTTTTAATGAGCTGGAACTACTGATTATTGATGAGATTAGTATGGTTCGGGCTGATGTGCTGGATGCTATAGATACTGTGTTGCGCCATTTTAGAAAACGTCATTACGAGCCTTTTGGCGGTGTTCAGGTTTTGTTGATTGGTGATATGTATCAACTGCCGCCTGTTGCCAAACAGGAAGAGTGGCAAATTTTATCGGAATACTATGATAGCCCTTATTTTTTCAGCAGCCGGGTTATACAGGCAGCACCACCAGCTTATATTGAATTAGATAAAATATACCGGCAAAAAGATGCTGATTTTATTGAAATATTGAATCAAATTCGCAACAATTGCTTAAGCGATAACGGTTATACCTTGTTGCACCAACATTATCGGCCCGATTTTCAGAGTGCAGATGCAGACGGGTACATCATGTTAACCACCCACAACGAAAAAGCAGACCATATTAATGCGCAACAATTAAAAAAGCTAACCAAACCCTTACATACCTTTCATGCCAGCATTGAACAGGATTTTCCGGAAAAAAATTATCCTGCCGATGTTGCATTGCAATTAAAGGTAGGGGCACAGGTAATGTTTATTAAAAACGATGCGGATAAAGCCAAACGTTATTTCAACGGTAAAATTGGGATAATTGATAAAATGGAAGAAGATAAAATATTTGTTCGTTGTGCCAACGAACCCGATTTAATTGAAGTGAAAAAATACCGTTGGGAACATGTTCGATATGCACACAATGCACAAAAACAACAAATTGAAGAAGAGGTAGTGGGCGCATTTACACAGTATCCGCTGCGTTTGGCCTGGGCCATCACTATTCATAAAAGTCAGGGCCTTACTTTTGAAAAAGCCATTATTGATGCCGGCGCTGCTTTCGCACCCGGACAGGTATATGTAGCACTAAGCCGATGTACCAGTTTGCAGGGAGTAGTACTTCATAGCAAGATTTCAGCACAGAGTTTACATACCGATCAACGCATTGTAAATTTTGCAGCAGGTTGCAAAACAGAAGCTTTACCTTACACTTTACAGCAATCAAAAAAGTTATTTCAACAAAAAACAATTATTGCATTATTTAATTTTGAAACTGCTACTAACCTGTGTGCTGCTTTAAAAACACTTATTACAGAACAACAAACTGCCTTTAATGATTCTGCAATAGACTTTGTACAAAAAATTTCAGAAAAAATTGATGCACTAATTGAAGTAGGAAAAAAATTTCATCCGCAATTAATTCAATTGTTTCAGGAAGATGAGCTGCCAGAGGCAATACCAGCCTTACAACTAAGAATACAGCAGGCCGCTCTTTATTTTGATAAAGAAATACAAACCCTGTTAGAATTTTTAAAAATCTCACCAGTAAGTACAGACAGTAAATTGCAGGCTTTACATTACAATGATTTAATCAAGGAATTGTATACACAATTAGCAAAACAACAATACCAATTGCAATTATGCAACAATGGTTTTTATGTGGATGTTTTTTTGCAGAAGAAAAAAGCGTATACAATGCCCTTCTTTTCCGTAAATGCATATGCAACCGCAATACAAACCACCAATAAACCGGTTCCGAATGCAGCATTGTTTAAATTATTAAAAGCACAACGCGATAGCCTTTGCGAAAGCAAAAATCTGCCCATTTATATGGTTGCAGGCAGCAATAGTTTGTATGAAATGGCGCAATACCTTCCACAAACATTGAACGATTTAAAAAAAATAAGCGGGTTTGGTACCGTTAAAACCGCTCAGTATGGCATGATTTTTTTAGATATTATTCAACGCTATTGCAATGAACATGATTTGCCTTCGTTGATGGATCAAATAAAAGTGAAAAAAGAAAGAAAAGAAAAATCAGACAAAGTAGTAAAGCCTGACACAAAATTCATCAGTTTCCAACTATACCAATCCGGCAAAAGTATAGCCGTCATTGCTGAAGAGCGGCAATTAACGGTACAAACCATCCAAAATCATTTATCGCACTATGTTGCAGAAGGAAAATTAAAGGTTACAGATTTTCTTCCCGAAAAAAAACTCAATTCCATATTGCCTCTGTTAACAAATGATACTATAGCAAAAGGCATAACATTCATAAAGCAGAATGTTGTTGCTGACATTAGTTATGCCGATATTAGAATGGCCATTGCCTGGAAAACTTTTTTAGAAAAACAAAATACAATTATTACAAAATAATGCAACCGGGAAAATGTGTTCGGGTTCTTTCCGCTAATTTATTATATTACATTCATTCGCTTTGCTGCGTAACATTTTCCTTTATTACCACTAAATAAGAAATACCAAGACTAAGTATGCCAATACCTGAAAGTGATGCATATCCCAAATAGTGTTGCAAAGGCGCACTTACAAAGCTTCCCAAAACAGAAGCAATGGCCAAAATTGCATTGAATAAGCCCATGGTAGCGCCTTTATTATAGGGAGAAAGTTTTACTGCCAAATCAGTACCCGAAATACTGATTAATGGCCAGGTAATTACCAATAAAATAAACCCGGGAATTGCCACACATTCTTTTCCAAAAGGAAAGAAAAAAGCGCCAAACAACATCATAAAACCTGTAAAACGCAATAATAAAGCTGCCCGGTAAACTTTATTGCTGCCCCATTTTGCAGAAAGCTTTCCGCCATAAGTATATAAAATAATGGCGACTGCAGAAAACAAGCCATAAATAAAAGAGGTTAATGAAGAAGATACCGCATACGCATTTTTTAAGGTTACCGGCAAATAAGCAAAGAAGGAAGAAATACCGAAACACAATAAAAACCAGGAAACCATAAAGCAACCAAAGGGAGTGGTTGTTTTGCTTTTTATTGAGCCCACCGTTTCGTAAATTTTTATAAAAGAAAAATGCAACGTGTTGCTATACATTTCTATTCTGGCAAAAAATCCGAGAAAATGTATATCCGTTATTTTCAGTAATTTCTCTTTCAATCCAGTTAATGCAATATGCGGCATTTGTTGTTTTGGAATACTTTTTCTAACAATCAGCAATGCCGGTATTAATATGATGGCAGCAGCAATAAACCCAACCTGTATATTCACTACAAACGCACTGGCCATTAACAGGCCGGTTACCTGACCTATCCCATAAAATGTTTGCAACCAGACAATACGAGGCTCCCATTCTTTCTGTGGATTAAACTCAACCACAAAAAGAGTAGCAACTGTAGTGGTGGCATCAACAGAGGCGCCTGCCAAAAATGCCAACAGCATCCATATCCATAATGCATTAAAATAAGTAATACAAAAACCTACCAGCATTAACACCGCTATTCCCGAAAAAAACAGCAATCGGTGCATTTGATACTTATCTGCCAGTCGGCCCCAAATAAATGAACACAATAACCCCAAATTATTAGCACTCAAAACAATTCCCACCCAACTTACCTGATGCGATAAATCGGCCACCATTAATGGCAATAAAATAGGAATTAATCCGGCAGCTATAATTCCAACCAATGCATACCCATAATACTATTGCACAACCTATCGCCGTGGTTCCTGTAAATACATCAAAACACGCTCTATTCTTAATTCCAGCCTTTTCTTTATTAAAATTTCTTTATTCAAAAACATGCTTGCAACATTTAATACAATTCAACAAATGTTAACACAAGACAGTGATAAAATGTTATCGTAACGTAGGGTTTTTGGGCATGTTCACAATATAATAAAAAATTATGAGTTTTGCATGTTCTGAATAAACAAAAAGCTAAAAATCAGATGAAATTTCTGCAAAAAAGCATGAGGGTGCTAAAAGAAATGTTAGACTTGTTTACTTGTTTTGTACTATTTTGAATATTACCTGTTGTAAAGCATTGGGCGGTAGGGTTAAATGGTTACGTTGCTGCGGCTGCACCCACATATCGGGCAAAACGCCCTTGCCATTTTTAGGCCTTGCACTATCTAATACTACCCGATACATGGGCAATGTAATGCGTAGTTTAGAATTGGGTAATTTGAGATGAGGTAAAAACAGTGCATTGTTGCCATAATACGCACCTCCCGAAGGTGTTCCAGCAATTTGTACATTCGGCTGCCCCTTTAAACTGCCGGTAAACATAGCGGCTGCAGAAAATGTGTAGCCATCTTGCAACAAAAAGATATGACCGTTAAAATGTTTTTTTAATTTAGGACGATAAATATGGGTTTCAATCCTTTTTGCATGAAACAACCTATCTGCCCCTTTTACTGAACCCCATTGCATGGGAAACCAATACAACCACCAAGGAAGAATGTAACGCTTATCCCACATGGTTTTGTGCAAGGATACTGCTGTGTCGGCCACTTTAAAAGGCTGCCGAATTAAATATTTGGTAAGCAAAACCGATTTATTAACATTACCACCTCCATTACCCCTTACATCAACTATTAAATGAGTAATTTTTTGTTGTTTTATGGTGCGAAAAGATTTGCGGAAAAACCTCCTTAACCTGCCACCGCTAAAACTGCTTACATACATATAAG
Organism: Hydrotalea sp. GW822-HT8A01; assembly: GCF_058798575.1. Classification (NCBI taxonomy): domain Bacteria; kingdom Pseudomonadati; phylum Bacteroidota; class Chitinophagia; order Chitinophagales; family Chitinophagaceae; genus Hydrotalea; species Hydrotalea sp. GW822-HT8A01. The sequence goes on along the minus strand of NZ_CM179506.1, from coordinate 644,019 downwards.
CAAAGCGATGCAGGGTATCTATTTGCAAAGAACGTTTTAATTGCAATGCAGATATTTTTTTAGCAGGTAACGGATAGGCCTTATTGCTTCTTATGGTAGTAGCATGAAGCGCACTTGTATCTTTTTCAGGAACATAATTTTTGAGGCATACCGTTTTTTTTGCTCCGGAGGTATCAATATATTGTAATTGATAGGTACTATCTAAACCAAATACCAACCGATACCAAGCTGGAAAATTGTTGCTGATTACCTGTGCTTTAAAATATGGATTATTGGCATCGGCACTGATGAACTGATAAAGGGAGTCGATAATTTGTGCAGCCGAAAATTGATTGATGGTCAATACCTCCATGCCTTTAATGAGCATTGTATCTTTTGCATGCATATTTTTAAATACATACAAATGATTTTTCCAATTATACAAATAGAGTGGAAACATCGGGAACCGGTTGTTCATCAAATAATGAATATATAGTTTAGAAAATCTTACTGCCGTATGGCCACATTCAATGGTAGCTACCATTTGTGCCACTTTGTTATGAAAAGCCAGCTCGGTTAATGAATCGATTACCGATTGTTGCAATGCTGTAAAAGCTGCATCAATATTAGTTTTATCGGCATACCAATATAATCCCGGATGGTTTTGTTGCAACGTTTTTTTTAAAATAGCCACATCTTTTTGTAAACGTTGCGGAGGTATTTTTTGTTGGGGAACATACTTACTAACGGAACAGCCTTGTAGTAATACAATCAACAGCAGACCATACAATGGTATTTTGCGCTTGAGCGGTATCTCTTTTTTTATGTAGCCTTGCTTACCCATGAAAAGCATTCCATCCCTGTGCTGTAATATCAAATAAATTTCCTCCGCGGCTAATCATTTTCTTTCCCTCTTCGGGTCCGGTCATATAACCCACTACAGCAATTTCTTCATTAATGGTAATGGCTTCGTAATCTTCTTGCTTCAGCGTAAATACCAGTTCATAATCTTCTCCACCATTCAGTGCACAAACCGTTGGGTCTAAACCAAATTTAAAGGCAGCTGCACGGGAAAGTTCATTGATCGGTAATTTATCTTCATACAACCTGCAGCCGAGATTGCTTTGTTTGCATAAATGCAAAATCTCGCTACTCAACCCATCGCTAACATCCATCATGGAAGTGGGTGTTATATTATTTTTTTCAAAGAAAGTGATGATATCTCGGCGAGCATCAGGCTTTAATAAACGCCCCACGATATAATCTTCGCCTTCTAAATTGGGCTGAATATTAGGGTTTTCTAAAAAAATCCGCTTTTCTCTTTCCATGAGGGTAAGGCCTAAGAAAGCGCCACCTAAATCGCCACTCACACAAATTAAATCGCCTTTTTGAGCGGTACTTCTTTTTACAAATTTATCAGGCGCAACTTCACCTATGGCGGTAACAGATATTACCATTCCTTTTTTAGAAGTAGAAGTGTCGCCGCCTACTAAATCAACCCCATATTTTTCGCAGGCTGCATAAATGCCTTCATACAATTCGTTCAATGCTTCCACACTAAAACGATTGCTGATTCCAATACTTACGGTAACCTGTGTAGGCTGTGCATTCATGGCATAAATATCACTCAGGTTTACTACAATACTTTTATACCCCAAATGTTTTAATGGGGTATACATTAAATCAAAATGTACGCCATCTAATAACAAATCGGTTGTAATAACCGTTTGTTTTCCGAAATGATCAATCACGGCAGCATCATCTCCAACACCCACAATGGTAGATGCATTTTGAATCTCAAAATTTTTGGTTAAATGTTCTATCAGGCCAAATTCTCCTAACTCCGAAATTTCAGTTCTGTTTTCCATATAATTTTTTATTCATTTTTATAAAGTGCCACCGTTTACTACTTGTTGCAATGCCTCGTGTATAACACCATTGGTAGCTATAATATGGGGCTGGTATGGACTGTAGGGGTTGCCAGCAAAGTCAGTAACCTTACCGCCAGCTTCTTCCACCATTAAAAATCCTGCTGCACTATCCCATGCATTGAGTTTGTGTTCATAAAACCCATCAAACCGACCCGCAGCCACCCAACACAAATCAATAGCGGCACTACCCAGTCTTCTAACGGGAACCCCCTTGCGTATTAATTTTTCAAAAACCTGAATAGGACCATTGGGGGTGTCTATATAACTATACGGAAAGCCGGTAACCAGACAACTGTTTAACAATGCTGCTTTAGTACTTACTTGAATTTTTTTGCCGTTTAAGGTGGCACCTTCTCCTTTTTCTGCAACAAATAATTCATTCATAAAGGGGTTCAGCACAGCACCTAAAATCATCTCACCTTCTTTTTCAATGGCAATACTTATACAGCAAATAGGTATGCCGTTGGCATAATTAATAGTGCCATCAATGGGGTCAATTATCCATTTATAGTTTGAGTCTTGCACCAAAGCGCCCGCTTCTTCACTTAAAATAGCATGCATGGGATGCGCATTTTTAATAACATCAATAATGGCCACTTCACTCTTGGTATCTACTTCCGTTACCAGATTATTCATCCCTTCACTTTTAAAGGCAACGGAAAAATGTTGCTCAAAATACATTTTCATAACTCGTGCACCTGCCTGTGCTGCTTGAAGAAGTGTTTCTTTTAACATGCAACAAAGATAACCTTCCCTGCATTCATTTTTGTGGCATATTCAGGTGGGGACGCCCCGAAACCCTATTTTTACATAACGGGTGTATCCTGTTTAGCTGATATATGACCATCTCTGTTATTATAGTTAGTTATAATGTTCGTTATTTTTTAGCACAATGCCTGCTTTCTGTTCACAATGCTTTGCAGGGTATTGAAGGAGAAATTATTGTGGTGGACAATGCTTCAACCGATGATACGGTTGCCGATCTACAACCACAGATTCCGCATGTACACTGGATGGCGAATACCGAAAATGAAGGATTTGCCAAGGCCAATAACAAAGGCCTGGCAGCAGCTTCCGGAGAATTTATCCTTTTTTTGAATCCTGATACTTTGTTGCCGGAAAATTTTTTTAAAGAAATATTGACTTTTGTATCACGCCAAACGAATTGCGGGGCTGTAGGCGTAAAAATGATTGATGGCGCCGGTTATTTTTTACCCGAAAGCAAACGTTCATTTCCATCGCCCCTCTATGCCCTGTTTAAGTTGTGTGGTCTGGCAGCCATTTTCCCAAAATCGTCCTTTTTTAACTATTATGCACTTGGCCATCTTCCGGAAAATGAACTGCATCGCGTACCGGTTTTATCGGGTGCCTGCATGTTCATTCCAAAAAAAGTATTAGACACAACCGGTGGTTTTGATGAACAATTTTTTATGTATGGGGAAGATATTGATTTAAGTTATAGAATTGAACAGGTAGGATTTCATAATTATTATTTTGGAAAAGTTACCATTCTGCATTTTAAAGGCGAAAGCAAACCAACTGATTATCTGCAGCATGTGCAGCAATTTTATGGAGCCATGCAAGTATTTGTAAAAAAGCATTATAGGGGTAGTCGTGCGGTATTGATGGCAGTATTGCTGCAAATAGCAATTATTGGCAGCGCTATTTTCTCAATCATTGTAAAACAATTGCGCCAATATACTATAGTATTTTTTGATATTATATTGTTGATAGCAGCCAATATTACTGCCCTCTATTTTTGGAAAAATGCCTTTCATAACGGTATCCCCTTTCACACATTTTTTGTGCCTTATGCTGTAATATTGTATGCATTTGTTTTTGCAGGTATTTTATGGATGGGTGGGTTGTATGATGGCGTTTATAAACCTGCACAAACTTTAAGTTCGGGGGTATTGGCAATACTGATACTTTTAGCATTGTATGCCTTATTGCCCGAGCAGATTCGTTTTTCAAGAGGCGTAGTGGTGCTGTCAGGTTTTATTGGTTTATTATTTATTCTTTTGTTCCGAAGGCTGTTGCAAGAACTCAAATGGATTTCGGTGACCGGTTCAATAAGCAATTCGGCTATTGCCCTCTGTTCGCCGGATACAAAACCCGCTTTACAGCAATTTTTAAATTCATCTACCCATCACCCTTCCGTTTTGGCAATTTTTACACCACAGGAAATAGCAAGTTCTGATGCAGCTGACTGGGCATATCTGCCTGCAGCTACCCTCATTTTTGGCTGGGGTCATGGGTTGCCCATTCAATTAATTCTGCAACAGATGCAAAGCATGCCGGGGCGGTTTTACTTTCGCTTTTTCAACAAAAGCGCCAATGCCATGATTGGCAGCGATACCAGGAAAGAAAAAGGCGCTGTTTTTTTATCTGAAAAAAAATATAACATTGCCCTCCCCGCTCAAAAAAGAATGAAGCGAGGTATGGATATTATGTTTGCCTTTTCTTGTTTTTGTATCAGCATATTAATTTTACTAAAAGGTGCTCAGGGTCTGAGTTTACTGCATAATGCATGGCTGGTATTCATCGGTAAAAAAACCTGGATTGGATATGCCTCTACACCAAACAGCCTGCCGCTGCTTAAACCCGGTGTAATAAATACACTTGGCAGAAATAACAGTCAATCCCTAACTTTGCCATTAACCCTGATACAAAAAACAGATGAAGTCTATGCCCAGCAATATGAATGGCCAAATGATATTATCTTTATGTTTCAGCACCTGAATGCACTGTTCAAAAATACTTAACTTACAGCATACGAACCCAATTGGAATGGGTTGTATATATGTATTTATGAATCAATAAATTATATCCCCATTAATGGCTATCATTGATATACACTTGCCTAAATCTGTTGCAAAAGCTTTGCGCCTTCCCAGCAATAGTCCGGAGCGCCAACAAATTCGCGTTTTAAAAAAATTATTACGAAGGGCTCGTTTTACCGAGTTTGGCCAGTTTTACCGGTTCGATGAAATATTGCTTTGTAAAAACCCTGCCAAAAAATTCCGACAACAGGTACCCACCTTTAATTATAGCAGCATTTACCGCGATTGGTGGCACAAAACTTTAGATGGCATACCCGATGTTTGCTGGCCCGGAAAAATAAAATATTATGCCCTTTCTTCCGGCACATCAGAAGCTGCCAGCAAATACATTCCCATTACCAACGATTTGTTAGCGGGAAATAAAATGGTGATGGTTAAACAATTACTTACCCTGCGTAATTACGAAAACATTCCTTTTAGTTCTATTGGAAAAGGCTGGTTAACCTTAGGTGGCAGTACCGATCTGCAAAAAAACCTGGGTTATTATGCCGGCGATTTAAGTGGAATTACCACAAAAAAGTTACCCCTTTGGTTTCAACCTTTTTATAAACCGGGTAAAAAAATTGCAAAAGAACGCGACTGGAATAAAAAATTAGAAGAAATAGTAGAAAAAGCCCCGGAATGGGATATTGGTTTTATTGTAGGCGTACCTGCATGGATACAAATGTGCATTGAGATGATTATTAAAAAATATCAACTCAACAACATTCATGAAATGTGGCCCAATCTTGCATTTTTTGTACATGGCGGTGTAAGTTTTGAACCTTACAAAAAAGGCTTCGAAAAATTGTTGGGCAAACCCATTACTTACATTGAAACTTATTTGGCCAGTGAGGGATTTATTGCATATCAGGATCGGCAATATGCTAAAGGCATGCGTTTGGTTACCAATGAACATATTTTTCTGGAGTTTGTGCCTTTTAACGAACAAAATTTTGATAGTAATGGCGACATGATTCAAAACCCGGAAACCCTCATGATTCATGAAGTAGAGGAAGGGAAAGAATATGCGCTGCTCATTAGCACCAGTGCCGGCACATGGCGTTACCTGATTGGTGATACCGTGAAATTTGTTGATAAAAAACGCTGCGAAATTATTATTACCGGCCGCACCAAACATTTTTTAAGCTTAGTTGGCGAACACCTGAGTGTAGATAATATGAATAAAGCCATTCAACTGGCAGGCGAACAATTAAATATTTGTATTCCTGAATTTACCGTAGCCGGCATTCCTTACCAAAGTTTTTTTGCGCACCATTGGTACATAGCGTGTAACGAACCTGTAGATGCAAATGAATTGAAACGCTGTATAGATGAGAACCTGAAAACATTAAACGATGATTATGCTGTTGAGCGAAGAAGTGCTTTAAAAGAAGTTTTTGTGGATGTGTTAAGTGAACAACAGTTTCTTGATTTTATGCAACAAAAAGGCAAAATGGGCGGACAACACAAATTTCCAAGGGTTTTAAAGGGCAATATGTTAAAAGAATGGCAGGAATATATGCAACAGCAAATGGCCCACAGTAAATAAGAATTATCTTAGTAGCCAGTTTTATGATATGATTGCACCGTTTTTAAAAGGACTGGTTTTGGGAATTATGCTGGCTATATCGGTTGGCCCGGTTATTTTTTCCATCATTAAACAAAGCATTAACAATGGTCATAAAGGCGGTTTTACTTTCGTTGCCGGCGTAAGTGCCAGCGATATTACCCTTGTGCTGATTAGCCAGTTGTTTACAGAATTGTTTCGGTACCTGCTCGATTTTAAAAAAGAAATTGGCATTGGTGGCAGCATGCTTTTAATTGCCATTGGCATTTTTGTTCTTTTCTTCAAAAAAGTAAAAATAAATGAAGATGGCAGCCAGATGATTGCCATGAGTAAACGCGACTATGTTAAAACTTTTTTCTCAGGATATTTTATGAATACCCTGAATCCCGGCGTAATTGGTTTTTGGTTGGTGATAGCCACTTCGGTAGTTGACCTTTCCCGCGGTTACCGTATCATTATGTTTAGTACCTGCTTATTGTTTGTACTAAGTACAGATATAGCCAAAGTATTATTAGCAGGAAAACTTCGCCAAAAATTAACCCCACACAATATTCATCTCATCAATAAAATATCCGGTTTAATTTTAATAGGCTTTGGTCTGGCATTAATTTGGGGTACTTTGGAATTTAGCAATCGCTTTTAACCAAAATTTAGTTGTATCATAAAAATTTGCAACTTAATTTACTTCGATGAAATATATTTTACTCTTCATTTTTTGCATCAATACCCTACCATCGTTTAGCCAAAACGATTTTGTATTATTGAAAAAAAACGGCTACACCATTGATCGGTTTTACAACGACAAGCCCATCACCGTTTATACCAAAAACCAAAATACCTACTCGGGCTTTGTGTTTTTTTGCAGGGATGACAGCATCATTATCCACCTTGGTTACATGGGTTTAAAACCAACCATGTTTGGCAGTACCATAGATAGTATTTTTATGGGTTTTATTACCATAGCAGTAAAAGATATTGCCATAATTCCCGCCAAAAGAATGACAGGGGCCGATATTGGCAACCTTGTTTTTAAAGCCGGATTTATTATTGGCGGCATTGCTGTTGTTAACCAATTCAACATTCCTGTCCCTACCATTTATCTGGCGCAGTTTGCTTCAGCATTAGCCATTAATTTTGCCACACAATACATTAAACCTTTTAAAAACAAACATCCCCCGGGTTACAAAATCGGAAAAAAATTTACGCTGGAATATATTCATCTGCCACCGGCAAAATAGTATCTTGCCAGCATGGCGGCAAACAAGTTGATATCCAAATGTTGGAAATGGACCACAAGGGTAGTATTGTTTTTATTTCTTTCTTCCCTGCTGTATGTAATTGCGTGCAAATGGATCATGCCCCCCATTACCCTTACGCAGTTGGGCAATGTGTTTAGTTATGGATTGAAAAGAGATTATATTTCCTGGAACAATATTTCTTACAATGCAAAGCTGGCGGCAATTGCCAGCGAAGATCAGTCGTTTGCCGACCACAATGGCTTTGACTGGGATGCCATTCAAAAAAGCCTGCACCCAAAAAAGAAAAAGAAAACCCGCATACCGCTCGGTGGTGCTGCCAGTACCATTTCGCAACAAACGGCAAAAAACGTTTTTTTATGGCAGGGCAGTGGCTTTTCTAAATACCTGCGCAAAGGGTTAGAGTTTTATTTTACTTTTTTAATTGAAAAAATTTGGGGTAAACAACGCATTTTAGATGTGTATTTAAATACCATTGAAATGGGGCCCGGTATTTTTGGTATTGAAGCTGCCGCACAACAATATTTTCATAAACCTGCCAAAAATTTAACCCGAACCGAAGCCGCCATGATTATTGCCTGTCTGCCCAATCCAAAAAAATTTACGGTAGTGCCCATGAGTACCAGGGTGGCCTGGCGTTATCCGCAAATTGTACAGCAAATGCGGAATATTGAAGATGATGCGGATATTCAAAAAATTATACAGTAACAGCAATGACATTCCGTTTATACATACCACAAATTCATAATATTGATCTCACTGCCTGAATGGCTTTTTCGGTGCGCTCTGCATAACTACCCGAAATAATTTGCCAGGGGGTTTGTTGATGTATTAAAATATCTTTATAAATAGCAAATAATTCTATCCTCGGTCCCTCATCGGGATATTCCCTCAAATCATCTTTCACCCAGGGCACATCTACATCGCACAATAAGTACAAATCGTAGCTGCGTTCCGCTATGGCTTCTAAAATAAACGGGCTGCATTGCCCAAATACATATTCGCTCCACACTTTCATAACATACATATCGGTATCTATCAATAGGCAAGATGCTTTCGGTAACTGTGTTTGAAGTTTCAAGGTAATTTCATCTTCCAGTGCTAATTGTCCGGCTGCAATTTTTTCCAAATCATCCAAGGTATATTCCTTTCCATGCACCTCTAAATATTCCCGTGCAAATTCGGGAACCCAAAGGGTATTAAAATGATGTGCCAAATTTTGGCATAGTGTTGTTTTTCCGGTGCTTTCCGGGCCTATCACTACTATTTTTTTTATGTTTTTCTGCTCCAAGCCGGTTTGCTTTTCATTAATTTTTTATAAATAATACAATCTGCATCGTGTGCGCCTGGTAAATAGCCCGTACTCATTAAAAACTCATTCACAATTTCACCGCCGGTAAACCGAAATGTATTTTTAAACAACAACACCCACTCCTGTTTTGTTTTTGAGTGATGATGTTCTATCCATTGTTTAAAAGATCCAAAAGCTTCCTGAAGCGTCAATATGACCTGTGCATTGTAAATGGCAGCCTCAATTTTTAAGCGATTTCTGATTATACCGGCATTTTGTAACAAGCGTTCTTTATCTTTTTGCCCATAAGCAGCCACTTTTGCAATATTAAATTGATGGTAGGCTGCTCTAAACGCTACCTCTTTCTTTAAAATGGTCGTCCAGCTTAAACCCGCCTGATTAATTTCTAAAACCAACCGGCAAAATAATTCATCATCACTATCAATCGGAAATCCATACAAATGATCATGATAGTATTTATGCAAAGCATAACCATTGGCATTTTCATCGCCGGAATCAATAAAAGAGCAATAAGGCAACATATTATTATAAACGGGTTTGTTTTGCTTTGGCTATCCAACTCGTTAAACCCATGATGGCCAAAATTAATAAAACAAGGTATTGAAAACTGGTAAACACCAATCCTTTATAAAAATTCAAGGGAATGGAGGCAACATTGGTAATAATCCACCACCACCAGTTTTCTACTTTCTTTTTATTCATTAAATACATACCGGTAAAAGCTGCAGCAGAGGTAAAGGCATCGGCTTGCGGTACTGTACTATCGGTAAAATGATGCAATACTAAAAACAATACTACCCAGCAAACCGCAAAGAACGCTACACTAATCCATTGTTCTTTTTTTGAATTATAAGAAATGTGCAAAACGGTTTGGTGATTCTTTTTTTTAGACCACATTATCCAACCAACAATGCTCATCACCGTGTAATAAAAATTAACGGAGGCATCGGCGTATAAACCATGTACCAGATACAAGTAAATGTAAATAATGGTACTCACCATCCCAACCGGATATACCAATATATTTTCCCTTCGGGAGAAAAACACACTGGCAATACCGCAAATAGTACCCGTAAATTCTAAGAAAGAAGTTTGTTGAATACCTGTTATCAGTTGGTGCCAGATTTCTGTTACATTCACGAAATAGGGAATTATTGATGGCATCAAAGATAAAGGCTTCTACATTTTGTATCTTGCCTGTTCAACAAATAATACCATTATGATTAGAAATGCAACTGCCATATGGACCGGCTCAGGTAAAGAAGGCAAAGGCCATCTTACCACACAAAGCACTACGCTGCAGCAAACCCAATATTCTTATAATTCACGTTTTGCGGAAGGTGTAGGCACTAACCCCGAGGAGTTAATAGCAGCCGCACATGCCGGATGTTTTACCATGAAATTAAGTTTTGTGTTAGGTGCAGCAGGTTTCACACCTGAACATTTAGAAACCAAATGCGAAATTACTTTGGGTGATGCCGGTATTACCCATTCGCATTTAATAGTTAAGGCAAAAGTTCCGGGCATTTCTAAAGATCAATTCGATGCAGCAGTAAAAGATGCAGAAGCCAATTGCCCCGTTTCTAAAGTATTGAATGCTGCCATCAGTTCTGAAGCAACCCTACTGTAATAGTGCATAAACTGCAAAACTGGCCAGCCAATGCTTGCCTCCAAAACTGCCTGGATGCAATATGGGGCAAACTGGCATTTAGGTGAGCAATGGCAGCCCGTTGCAACATTTTTTTTCTCGGATCTGCAGCCGGCAACTCCTTGGCTATGCCCTGCATACACCAACTTCGGCTCAACGAGTGTGTGTATCAGGTAAATCCAACCGAGTGGATGTGGAAGAGCTTACACATACAACACAGCCACTAAAATATGGACTTAGTTTTATATGTATAAACGTATTTTTATGTATTTAAATAAAATATTTATTAAATATATTGCCCATTGCGCATAGCATTTCCTCAATGCTGAATTAATTAACCGGTGAAATGTTTTTTTACTTTTGAAAAATTGATTTTGGGGTAGAGGTACCCGAGAGAAGCAATTGCTAATGGCCTGTAATAGAAATATGATTGCTAAGCAGTTAGATGTTTTTTGAAAGGCCTCAGCGGGTAAGGGATGATAGCAAGAGTTCGGTAAGAAGAAAAGGAGAATGTTTACACAGCTAAGTTAACATTCTCCACCCCCAAATCCCAACCTCAGGTTTCCGCTCAATTTCCTATTTTTAAAGAAATATTGAACCATGAGCAGTCTATTTGTTCATCCTGATATTGCAGTGGCCAGAACCATCGCTACCGATTTTTACCTTGATCCATATTATTTTGAAGCATCGAAAGATAGCATCTTTGCCCCTTCCTGGCAGTGGATAGGCGATACCGGCCGCCTCGATGCCAATACAACGGTATACCCTTTTACATTGCTGCCGGAATATCTGGAGGAGCCACTGGTATTGACTCGCGATCAACAAAACCAATACCATTGCCTCAGCAATGTATGTAACCATCGGGGCAACATCATTGCCCAAACACCGTGTAATGCCAAGCACTTGCGTTGCAATTATCACGGCAGGTTATTTCAACTGGATGGACGCTTTATCTCCATGCCCGAATTTGAAGGGGTGCAAAACTTTATTCCCGAAAACAACCACCTGCCCGAATTACCGCTGTTTCAATGGGGCAACCTGTTGTTTACCCGGTTAATGCCCGGCTTACCCGCCACCGCCTATTTCGGCGATATGATGCAACGGGTAAACTGGTTGCCGCTGCAACACATGGAGTATCGGCCCGATTTATCGGCCACCTATCAGGTACAGGCACATTGGGCATTGTATTGCGAAAATTATCTGGAAGGTTTTCATATTCCTTTTGTTCACCCCCAACTGAATGCCATCCTCAATTTTAAAGATTATACCACCGAATTATTTTCACTGAGCAATCTGCAACTTGGCATTGCCAAAGCGGGTGATGTTTGTTTTGATATACCGCCCAATGCGCCCGATGTAGGCAAACAAATTGCGGCCTATTATTTTTGGGTATATCCAAACATGATGTTTAATTTTTATCCTTGGGGTTTGTCGCTGAATATCATTGAACCCCAATCGCCCGATCAAACTACCGTTCGCTTTATCACTTATGTATACGATGCGGATAAATTAGGCAGCGGTGCCGGCAGTGGATTGGATACGGTGGAGCAGGAAGATGAAGCCGTAGTGCAACTGGTACAAAAGGGTATCCGCTCCCGTTTTTATCAGCATGGCCGGTACTCTGTTCTACTCGAACAGGGTACGCATCATTTTCACCGGCTGCTGGCACAAAGTCTGACACCTACTAACGGATAGGGCTTTTTGTTTTTTAAATCAGCAACCCAACTTTATCAACAATTAAACAATTGAATGGCTAAATTACAACGTACCTTGAGGTTTCGTACCACCGTTGCCATTGTGGTAGGAGGAGTAATTGGCTCCGGTATTTTTATGAAACCGGCACTCATGGCAGGACAATTGGGTGACCCATGGTTATTACTGAGTGTATGGGTAGTGGCAGGCCTCATCACGCTTTTTGGGGCTTTGAGTAATGCCGAAGTAGCAGCCATGTTTCCGGAAACAGGCGGCCAATATATCTTTTTCCAGAAAATGTACGGGAATGCCTTTGCGTTTGTATATGGATGGGCGGCTTTTGCGGTATTTAATACTGCCGGCAATGCATCTATTGCTTATGTATTTGCACAATACACCAATTATTTTATTGCGTTACCCCAATGCAGTGCTGCTACCGTACAGGCTGTGCATGTTACCATACCCTTGGTGGGTACCATTTATCCATTAAACCATATTGGTGTTAAACTACTCACCATTGCACTGGTGCTGGTGTTAACCTGGGTCAATTACCGCAGTGTGCGGCAGGGGGGTGCTATACAACGTGTATTAACCGCTTTAAAATCAGTAGCCATTGTACTATTAATTGGTGGCATTTTATTCTCCGGAAAAGGGCATTGGCATCATTTGCAGGAGCATTTACCCGGTGCACCAACGGGATGGGCTTTGGTGGGGGCTTATATGGCGGCACTGGCAGGTGCCTTCTGGGCTTATGATGGTTGGAACAATATCACTTTTGTGGCCGGCGAAATTCAACAACCCCAGCGCAATATTCCCAAAAGCCTGTTAATAGGGCTGTTTTTTTGTATGGTGGTGTATGCATTGGTGAACCTGGCCTATCTCTATGTTTTGCCCATCCATCGGTTGGCATTGTCTGCTTTTGTGGCTTCAGATGCTGCTACGGTGGTATGGGACACATGGGGGGGCAGTATGATTGCGTTGATGGTCATTTTCTCTATCATCAGCACCACCAATGCCAATGTATTGGCAACGGCAAGGGTTACCTATGCCATGGGCACCGAAAACCGATGGTTTGCCTGGGCGGGCAAAATGCAGCCAAAGTACCATACCCCTGGCAATGCATTGATTACCAATGCAGTATGGACGGTGATGCTGATATTGAGTGGCTCTTTTGATATGCTTACTGATATGCTCATTTTTGTGAGTTGGTTTTTTTATGGGATGAGTGCGCTGGGGGTATTTATTCTGCGCAGTAAAATGAAAGACACCCCCCGGCCGTACCGGGTATTTGGATATCCTTTTGTGCCCTTGTTGTTTGTTGCATTTGTAACTTTTTTTCTTTCCGCTACACTATATACAGATATTATGCAATACCGTTCAGGGCAGGCACCCATCATCAATTCATTACTGGGTATTTTGATTACCACTGCAGGTATTCCGGTCTATTATTTTTCGGGGAAAAACAAGGAATGAGGTTGAGCCAGTAGAATTTGGTCTTTAGGTTCAGTTACTACAGTATCTCCACAAAAGGTTATAACACCAACCATTCATTTTAACTACACAAAATGGGTAACGTTAGCAGTAGTGGCAATACTGCGGGAATTCCAAAAAAAAAACCGCCAGAACAGTAGGATATTGAAGTAATAGTATGGCACCCATTTCAAAACAAAGCTATTTGGTTCAACGGTAAATGAAGGCGCTGTTTAAACCTGCTCAAAAGGAGCAGTGTTTGGATAACAGGAAACTTCAGAATAGAAAGGCGCACTCCGGAGGAGTGCAGTCTGCCTTTGCAACCTATTTTCAGGAACAGAAAACAGTTAAGTTGGGTACTGGCAATTTCAACCGCTAGAAATCCAAGGATAAAAACAAAATGAGCAATTACAACATACTCAGTCCAAGACTAAGTTTCAAACACACCAAAAAAAACCGCCTCCCAAAGGAAGCGGCTGCTGTGTTGTAGTTGGAAAAAATGCTTAGAAGTTAAATGCTAATTTAACAAACATCCGCATGCCATCAAATCCCATTTGTACAGCATCGAAAGGTCCACCGGATTCACTGTCGTATGCAGAAGCATAACGTGCATTCGGCACGGCCGACAAATCAGGGTGAACATTGAATAAGTTATCAATACCGCCAAATAATGTTACCGACTTGGCTAATTTGTACGAAGCATAAATATCGGTGGTTACTTTACCATGAAACAAAAAGTTTTCGGGTACAGAAGTGGCACCATTATCGGTAGTTACATAAGGGTCGTACCCATTGCCACTACCCGAGATATTCGGGTCGCCTGGTCCGTTGGGGGTGGGGTTTGGAGAACCGGAATAACCAAATCCCTGTGTGGTTAACTGTCCAAAATAGGTAAAATGTATGCCTGCTCCAAATTTATTGCGGCTATAATCTAATCCCAATGAGAATTTAGATTTTGGGGCCGAAGCCATCAGAAAAGACTGTTCACGGCTGCTATAAAATGTTTGCTGGTGCAGGTAACTGGTGTTGAGTACATTGGGCACATTCAAAGCATCAATTTTAATGTTGTTAAAGTTGCCCGCTAATGTGGCATGCAAATTACTTTTACCAATATGTTTATTATAATCTATCACAATATCTAAACCGGTATTGGTAGTGGTAACGGCATTTGAAAAGAATTGTGCAGCTACTACATGCAGACTGTTTAATGCCGAGGTAAGCGCTGTGGGCAGAGTATTGTCAGATGCACTGAATTGTCCGGATAATACTACCCTGTTTTTGATATGCACTAAATAACCATCGGTGGTAATGGTTAAACCGGTGGCTGGTTTCCAGGTAAAACCCAGACTAGCATTGGTTGATTTTTCAGGTGTAAGTGGTGGTATACCAGCAGTGCGGGCAACCGGACTGTAATTAGGAACTATTTTCACGGCTACTAACTGACCACCCAGAATGCTGGTTTCAGTATTACTAAAGTTAATTTGTTGTAAAGAAGGGGCGCGGAAACCGGTACTTACTGAACCACGCAGGTTAAAGTTGTCGGTTACCTTATAACGGGTTGCAAATTTGTAGGTAGCCACACCGCCAAAATCTGTATAATTTTCTGCACGTACAGCCATATCAATTAACCATCTACTGGTTACATCTATGGAGGCATCTGCATAACCAGCAATCACGGAGCGGTTTGCATTAATTTCGTCGTCGGGCTGAAAGCCGGGGAAGCCCTGCGCACCGGGCGCTTTACTTTGGTCGTATAAAGCATAAGAAGCTTCTTCACCTTTATAAATTTTATAATTTTCATAGCGATATTCTGTACCAAATGCGAGATTAAATCCTTTGCTGATGTTTTTGTTCACACCCGCATTCACGGTATTCTGTAAAAAGCTAAACCCGCCATCATCAAAATTAGTTTTGTTGGCGCCGGCAGCATCTAAGGAAGCATTGAATGTTTTTTGGCCGAAATAATGGAAGTTATTATAACCGATAGTATTGCTGATATCCCAATTCCACCCCTTGCCTAAAGTGCCCCGAAAACCGGCAGAGCCTTCGTAGTCAGTAATATGTACATCTTCAATAGGGTTATAATATGTTTCTAAGCCGTCTGCTGTTTTTTTCATGATGCCGGGTACAAAAATCAGTTTGCCATTGGCATCGGTGGGGAATCGTTCGGGGTGTGCAGAGAAGTTACGGGTGTAGGCGTAGGCATTAGAGTTTTTGTAGTTGTAGCCTCCAAAACTGTAAAAGGTAGTTTGCGTGCCTGCTAATGGAATTTCCATGTTATACATACTCCCTGCAGCTAAAACAGAAGCATCGCCAAAAGCCCGGTGGATGGTATTGATGGGTAGGGCTTTCGGGTTAGTCATGACATTCGTATCAGGTACTTCCCGAAAAGTTTTGCCGGCAGAACGGAAATCGCCGCTAAAATTGATGAAGCCGCCATTTTTCCCAATCGGTAAGCCATAGTTCAACCCAACTGATACGGTATTACCATCTACCTGATGGCCGGTGTAGTATTGGCTCGGGTCGAAGCCGTTGAGCGAGTTGTATTTGTGGTCGTAGTAGCCCGACCAGCCGGTGTTGATGCTCAGGTGGTTCACATCTTTTTTCAGGATAATATTAATTACTCCGGCAATGGCATCTGAACCATATTGGGCCGAAGCACCATCGCGTAATATTTCCACCCGGTCAATGGCATCAACTGGTATTGCATTCAAATCGGTGCCCGAAGCCCCTCTGCCACGCGTGCCGAATAAAGACACAAAGGCTGTTTGGTGTTGGCGTTTGCCATTAATTAATACCAGGGTTTGGTCAGGGCCCAGTCCACGTAAAGTTGCCAGGTCAATCGCATCTGAGCCATCTCCGCCACTCTGTTTGTTGTAGTTGAAAGAAGGGGCTAAATAATTCAGGGCCGAGGTAAGGTCCATCCTCGCCGTGGTATTGTTCACCGTGCCCAGCTTAATCACGTCTACCGGCACGGGCGATTCGGTTTTACTTCTTCCGGCCCCGCGGCTTCCCACCATCACCACATCGCCCAGATTGGCAACAGATTCTTGCAATACAATGTTAAGATTACCGGTAGTGCCCGCTTTAATGGTTTGAGGTTCAAAGCCTACTGAGCTAATCTCCAGCGTAGCTCCCGGCGCTGCAGTAATGGTAAATGCCCCCTGGGCATTGGTGCTGGTAGTGGTGTGGGTGCCTTTTACCCGTACAGTTACACTCTCCAGCGGTTGCCCCTTGGCGTCAGTTACTTTTCCGGTAATCGGTTTTTGTGCAAAAATTACGGTGGTAGTCAATACCATTCCCGTTAGCAGTAAAAGTTGTTTCAGTAGCTTCATGCATTTTAGTTTTGGTCAGAAATAGTGTAAAACTGTAAATTACTGTGAAGGTTTCAATTAATCTATTAAAAAATAATAAATAAAACCATCATTTCAATTATTTTTATCCCCCAATCATTGAACCTTGGCTTATGCAAACGATTCCGGAACAAATTGCCAATTTAACCCAACAATATACCGGTATGTTACCGGAAAGAATTGAGAAATTGCCGCCCAGTGGCAGTAACCGCAACTATTACCGGGTACACCTGCCCAAACAGTCGTTGGTTGCTACTTATAATTTGAATACAAAGGAAAACCTGACCTTTCAGCGCTTTAGTGTCCACTTTCAGCAGGCCAATTTGCCCGTACCGGCCGTTCTGGCCATGAATGCCGAACATACCCTGTACCTGCAGAATGATCTGGGTAATATCAGCTTACTGAATGTGCTGGAGGCTGATGGACCAACTCCTGCGGTATTTGCACTATTTCAAAAAAGTCTGGCCATGCTGGCTCAACTGCAGATAAATGGGGACAGGAATTTTCCTTACGAAGCCTGCTTAACGGCCAAAGAATTTGGCAAACAGGCCATTCTGAGTGATCTGCTGTACTTTAAATATTATTTTCTCGACACCCTCCAATTGCCCTATGATAAACAGGCGCTGATGGACGATTTTGAAGCACTGGGCTCTTACCTTACAAAAACGGAACACCGTTATTTTATGGTACGCGATTTTCAGAGCCGCAATATCATGGTGCTGGAAGGTGCAGTATATTGTATCGATTTTCAAGGCGGAATGAAAGGCGCCCTGCAATATGATGTGGCCAGTTTATTGTGGCAGGCCAGGGCCAATTTAAGCGAGGACTGGAAGCATCGTTTACTGGAATATTATATGGATTGTATTGACAGGCTCTTGCCGCAACCTCTGCACCGAACCGTATTTGAAGGGCAGTACAATGGCTATGTACTCATCCGCCTCTTACAGGTACTCGGCGCCTATGGCTTCCGTGGCCTGTTTGAACGAAAGGCGCATTTCTTAGCCAGTATTCCGCTGGCCCTGCAAAACCTGCAATTCTTTCTGCAGCACCGGCAGATGGGTATTATTACCCCGGAACTGGACCGCCTGCTGCGGTTAATGACTGATGCGCCCATACTGAAACGTTTTCATATACCCAAAGCCAATGAGCATACGCCATTGCGGGTTGAAATCAACAGCTTCAGTTACCGCGAAGGGATCCCGGCGGATACAACCGATAACGGAGGTGGATTTGTGTTTGATATGCGGGGTATTCTGAATCCCGGCCGCATCAATGCCTACAAACATCTTAGCGGCATGGATAAACCGGTACAGGATTTTCTGGAACAGCAAACCCAGATGAATGTATTTTTAAACAGCGTATGGGATGTGATTGATATTACCATTCAGGAATACATGCAACGCGGCTTCCACCATCTGCAAATCAATTTTGGGTGCACCGGCGGACAACACCGCAGTGTTTATGCCGCCGAACAAACGGCACGCCATTTGCGCAACAAGTACAATCTGAAAGTACAGTTAACCCATACCAACCGTGCCAACTGGGTCACTACGCCTGTTATTGAATCTTCTAATATATAACCGTTAACTGATTGTTATGAATACCTCATCACCAGATCCTGTTATCAAAGCCATGTTGCTCTCTGCCGGCCTTGGTACCCGCCTGCAACCCTTTACCCTTAAGCATCCCAAGGCACTGGCTATGGTAAATGGCAAAACTTTGTTAGAGCGTAATATCTGCTACCTGCAACAATTTGGCATTACCAACGTGGTGGTAAATGTACACCATTTTGCCGATCAGATCATTGCTGCTATCGAGGCTAATCAGGGGTGGGGCAGTACAATTATGGTTTCAGATGAAAGCAGTGAAGTATTAGAAACCGGTGGCGGATTGTACCGTGCCCGAACCCTTTTTAGAGATTGTGATGCATTGGTGTTGATGAATGTGGATGTACTCACCAATTTGGATCTATATGTTATGCTGGCCCAGCATATTGCATTAGGTGCCTCAGCCACACTGGCGGTCATGCAGCGTACCTCTTCCCGCTATTTTTTATTTAACCAACGGAACCGCCTTTGCGGTTGGCGCAACCGGAAAACCGGAGAAGAAAAACTGGTATTGATGGATGCGCCTTTATATCCTAAAGCTTTCAGTGGCATCCATATCCTGCATCCCAATTTATTGCAGCGCCTGCCTGGTGCTGGTAAATATTCCATGGTAGATGTGTATTTGAAACTGGCACCCGATTATCCCATACTGTGCTTCGACCATACCGGCGATAGCTGGGTAGATGTGGGCACTCCCGAATCTCTGGCAGGCGCTGCAGCAATGTTTCAATAGGATTTGGGCTTCCTGTATTCGCAGTGTTTCACATCCACCAACATTTCTATTCCCCGCATTATCTCCTCCTGTCAATCACCATTAATTCACTCAGGTTTTCAAGCTTGGCAGAAATGTGTTCCTGAACCTGAACAATAAAGGGCGTTAACCGCCTTCGGTTGAAACGCCTTCGGTCAATCAAATTGGGAAATAGAGAAGCATAGTCCGTTTTCAGTTTACTCCATAACAGATTCTCTGAATATATACTTAATGCTTCCATGCAACAGGAAAGGGCTATACATAGAAAGTTCATCCTCCTTATTTCCTATTTTTCAGCTTCACTTCCCCCCCAAAAAAAAATTGGAATCACTTTTTCCATACCGTACATTCGTGTTGGCGGTATCGGGCCAAATTTCCCATTTTTTATTGTTGAACATCGGTGTTACGGTTGCAGGTTGCAACAGATGATGCCCATTTGTTCCAAATATTCATTAAAACCATCAGGTGAAGTGCTGCTTTGCCTGTAAAACCCCTTATTTTTGCGCCCGTTAGCGGGCAGCAGGAAATTGCGGCAGATGGTACACATTATTCAAACTATTGAAGCATCCGGATATGAAAAAAGCATTGATTACGGGTATTACCGGACAGGATGGGGCCTACCTGGCCGAATTTTTATTGAAGAAAGGATATAAAGTGCATGGTATTAAGCGGCGCAGCTCGCTGTTCAATACCGGGCGGATTGATCGGTTTTATGAAGACCCGCATGTACCGCACCGGCATTTGATATTGCATTATGGTGATTTAACCGATAGCACCAATTTAATCCGCATTATTCAGGAAGTGCAGCCGGATGAGATATATAATCTGGCAGCCATGAGCCATGTGCATGTGAGTTTTGAAACGCCGGAATATACGGCCAATGCTGATGGACTGGGTACTTTGCGGATACTGGAAGCCGTTCGGTTATTGGGATTGATACAAAAGACAAAAATATACCAGGCTTCCACCTCTGAATTGTATGGATTAGTGCAGGCGGTTCCGCAAAGTGAAACCACCCCCTTCTATCCCCGTTCGCCTTATGCAGTGGCAAAATTGTATGCCTACTGGATAACGGTAAACTACCGGGAAGCCTACAATATGTTTGCCTGCAATGGAATATTATTCAACCATGAGTCACCCTTGCGTGGTGAAACCTTTGTAACCCGGAAGATAACCCGTGCAGTGGCGAAGATTGCATTGGGCTTGCAGGATACCTTGTTTCTGGGAAACTTAGAAGCGCGGCGCGACTGGGGCCATGCGAAGGATTATGTAGAAGGCATGTGGCGCATTTTGCAACAGGAAAAACCGGACGATTTTGTGCTGGCTACCGGCATAACAACCCCTATCCGCGATTTTGTGCAGATGGCATTTGCCGAACTGGGCATTCACATTGGGTTTAGAGGTACCGGAGTGGCAGAGGAAGGGTATGTTACTGAAAACCATGGTGGTTATGCAGTACCGGAAGGGAAGGTGGTGGTGAAAGTAGATGCCCGGTATTACCGGCCAACGGAGGTAGACTTGCTGATTGGCGATGCTACTAAAGCAAAAGAAAAATTAGGATGGACCCCCACCTATACATTGGCAGAAATGGTAACTGAAATGGTAGCAGCCGATGTAGCATTGTTTAAACGTGAACAGTTTTTAAAGGAACAGGGTTTTAGGGTGAATAATGAATTTGAATAGGGAGTTGGGTGTTGGTCTTTGGCTGGTTGCAAGGCGTTCATGGCCTGTACGAATGATGGACTGATTTGTGGATGATGCTGAGATTTACCACCCACTCTGTGCCCTTTGCGTAACACTCAGCACTCTTTGTGGTTATATTTTGGCAAGTTGGTCTTTAGTTGTTGGTCTTTGGCGTGTTGGGATTTGGTATATTAGATAGAGAATACAGAAAATAGCGGATGATATCTTGCTAAACAAATCACCGAAACGAAACATATTTATCCAAAACGAATGCAATTATAATATGCATAGTACATCAAAAATTTATGTGGTAGGTCATCGTGGAATGGTAGGTAGTGCCATTGTTCGGGCATTACAGGCGGGCGGGTACATCAACATCATTACCCGTACCTCAAGGGAACTGGATTTGCGAAATCAGCAGGCGGTATTTAATTTTTTTGCGCAGGAAAAGCCGGAATATGTTTTTCTGGCTGCCGCAAAAGTAGGCGGCATTGTAGCCAACAATACCTACCGCGCCCAATTTGTGTATGAGAATTTGATGATAGAAGCCAATATTATTCATGCGGCTTATTTACATGGGGTAACCAAGTTGTTGTTTCTGGGTTCTTCCTGCATTTATCCCAAAATGGCACCACAGCCTTTGAAGGAGGAATATTTATTATCGGGGTATTTAGAGCCAACCAATCAGCCTTATGCCATTGCAAAAATTGCAGGAATAGAAATGTGCGATGCATACCGGGCGCAATATGGCTGCAACTTTATTTCAGCCATGCCCACCAATTTATACGGTCCTAATGATAATTATGATTTAAATACCTCGCATGTTCTGCCGGCATTATTACGCAAATTCATTACCGCTACCCGGAAACAGCAGGCAGAAGTGGTATTGTGGGGAACCGGAACCCCCAAAAGAGAGTTTTTGCATGTAGATGATCTGGCCGATGCCTGTTTGTTTTTAATGCAGCACTATAATGAACCGGGTTTGGTGAATGTAGGCTGGGGAAAAGATATTACCATTGCCGAATTGGCCCATCATATTCAACACATCACCGGTTACAAAGGCAGCATTCGGTTCGATACCTCGAAACCCGATGGTACGCCAAGGAAACTGATGGATGTATCCAAACTGAACCGTCTGGGCTGGAAGGCACATATTTCATTGGAAGAAGGGATTAAAATGGTGTATGCCTTGGTGAAAGACGAGCCATGGGAAGCATAGTTGTATTTTAAAACTGTATTATTTCACGAAAGGATTACAATAGCATGTACACTAAAAATATTATGATTACCGGAGGGGCAGGCTTTATCGGCTCGCATGTGGTGCGCTTATTTGTGACCAAATATCCGGAGTACCGCATCATTAACGCCGATGCGTTGACGTATGCCGGTAATTTAGCCAATCTGAAAGATATAGAACACTACGCCAATTATCAGTTTGAAAAAGTAGATATACTCGATGCGGCTGCTTTAGAGGCATTGTTCACACAATGGGGCATTACCGATGTGATACATCTGGCGGCTGAATCGCATGTAGACCGCTCTATTCTTTCACCCATGGATTTTGTGTACACCAATGTAGTGGGTACGGTTAATTTATTGAATACGGCTAAAAAGCACTGGGTGGCTCATTGGGATAATCATTTGTTTTACCATGTTTCAACCGATGAGGTATTTGGTGCGCTGGGCGAAACCGGGTTGTTCTCTGAAACTACGCCTTATCATCCCAATTCGCCGTATTCGGCCAGTAAAGCCGCTTCCGATCATTTTGTAAGGGCCTATGCCGAAACCTATGGTTTAAATACCATTATTTCCAATTGCTCTAACAACTATGGGCCATATCATTTCCCGGAAAAACTGATTCCATTATTCATTCATAACATTATTCAACGCAAACCCCTTCCCGTTTATGGCGATGGTTTGTATACCCGCGACTGGTTGTATGTAAAAGACCATGCACTCGCTATTGACTTGTTATTCCATAAAGGAAAAATCAATGATACCTATACCATTGGCGGATTTAATGAATGGAAGAATATTGATTTGGTAAAACTACTTTGTAGCCTGATGGATGAAAAGCTGCAACGTGCCCCTGGTGAAAGTGAACAACTGATTACACATATCAAAGACCGCCCCGGGCACGATAGGCGGTATGCTATCGACGCTACTAAAATCAACAAAGAACTAGGCTGGAAGCCTACCGTAACTTTTGAGGAAGGACTGAATGAAACCATTGACTGGTACCTGAACAATGGCGAATGGTTACAACAGGTAACCAGTGGTGCTTATCAGCAGTATTATGAAACCATGTACACTAAACGACACCAACATTAAAACATGGATGTATGAAGACAACGCCTACCCCTTTGCGGGATTGCTATTTGATAGAAAACACTGTGTTTAAAGATGAGCGGGGTTATTTTTTTGAAAGTTTTAATCAGCAAACTTTTTTTAAACAAACCGGTTTAAATATTTGCTTTGTGCAAGACAATCAGTCGGCCTCCTTAAAAGGTGTTTTGCGGGGGCTGCATTTTCAGAAAGGGGCGCAGGCACAGGCCAAATTGGTGCGGGTATTGGAAGGTTCTGTACTGGATGTAGCGGTAGACCTGCGCAAAGATTCACCCAGCTTTGGGCAGTATTTTGCCGTGGAGTTATCGGCCGATAATCATTTGCAGTTGTTTGTGCCCCGTGGCTTTGCCCATGGATTTGTAGTATTGAGTGAACGGGCGGTATTTTTTTATAAATGTGATAATTATTACAACAAAGCGGCAGAAGGGGGCATTCGATACAATGATGTGCAATTGCAGATTGACTGGCAGATACCTGCTGACGCATTGATTATTTCAGAAAAAGACAGGATTTTGCCTATGTGGGAGGATGCGATAGCTACTTGTGGATTTTGAGCAAAGGAATAGTTGCAAACGCCGGATTGTTGTTTCGGTCGTTTAAACAGATGGCAGCAACCAAAATGCAGTTACCATACTCTAAAACCGGAACCATTCTTTACAATAAAATTGTTACAATATGAAAGGTATTGTTTTGGCAGGCGGCAGCGGTACCCGTTTGTACCCCATTACCAAAGGCATTAGCAAACAACTGATGCCGGTGTATGATAAGCCCATGATTTATTATCCGCTTTCTGTTTTAATGCTGGCTGGTATTCGCGAAATTTTAATTATTACTACGCCGGAAGACAGTCCGCAGTTCCAGCGTTTACTCGGCGATGGTAAAGAAATTGGCTGTGCTTTTTCGTATGCCGTGCAGGAAGTGCCCAACGGGTTGGCACAGGCGTTTGTAATAGGTGCCGATTTTATTGGGCAGGATAAAGTAGCATTAGTATTGGGTGATAACATTTTTTACGGATCGGGATTTAGCAAGCTGCTGCAATCATTCAATGATGTGGAAGGTGCCGCAGTATTTGCTTATGAGGTGCAGGATCCGGAAAGGTATGGTGTAGTGGCCTTTGATGCGCAGCAAAAGGCCTTATCGATAGAGGAAAAGCCACAACATCCCAAGTCTAATTACGCCGTCCCCGGCTTATATTTTTATGATAATGAAGTAGTACACATTGCCAAAAACATTGCTCCTTCGCCCCGTGGTGAATATGAAATTACCGATGTAAACCGGGTGTATTTGGAAAAAGGTAAATTACAGGTAGGCATTATGAACAGAGGTACTGCCTGGTTAGATACCGGCACTTTTGATTCGTATAGCGATGCCTGTGAGTTTGTTCGGGTAATTGAAAAAAGACAAAGTAAAAAAATTGGCTGTATAGAAGAAGTAGCCTTTCGGATGGGCTTTATTACAGAAGCTCAGCTGGTAGCCCTGGCAGCCCAATATGCTAAGAGCGGGTATGGCGCCTATTTATTGCAAGTGGCCCGTTCTGCCCGGTAAAAGAAAATCCCGGCCGGAATACTGTTGAATATTTATATTTGAAAAAGTAAACAATTTTTTTTCGGCCTTGTTGTACATACTATGAATGCGTTTACTATAAAAGATTTAGAGAACCTGTCGGGTATTAAAGCGCATACTATCCGTATTTGGGAGCAGCGCTATAATTTTTTAAAGCCACAGCGCACTGAAACCAATATACGATTGTACAGCAATGAGGAACTGCGCACTTTGCTAAACATTGCTTTGTTAAATAAGTACGGTTTTAAAATATCGCATATTGACCGTATGAATCCCGCTGAAATCAACGACAAAATATTGTCGCTGGCACATATTCAGGCACAGCAGGAACGGATAGTGAATGAACTCATTGGTCACATGATTTATCTGAATTTAGAAGAATTTGAGGCAGTATTAGATAATTACATCATGACCAAGGGTATTGAAAAATCCATTACCCAGATTATTTTTCCTTTTTTGGAACGGATTGGTATTCTTTGGTTAACCAATCACATTAATCCGGCGCAGGAACATTTGGTAACCAATGTTATCCGGCAAAAATTAATAGTAGGCATTGAAAGCACACACAGCCATTTACAGCTCAATAAAACTGCCTTATTGTTTTTACCTGAAGGTGAACATCATGAGCTGGGTTTATTGTTCATGTATTATTTAATGAAAAGTAGAGGTGTTAAAATTTATTATTTAGGAGCCAATGTGCCCATTAAAGATATGGCTTATGTAGTTCAGGTAAAGCAACCCAATTTAATGTATACGCATTTAACTTCTGTTACCCATCATTTCAATCTTGAGAAAATGCTGCATCATATTCATAAGGAAATGCCTCAAATACCGGTAATAATATCCGGACAATTGGTGCAGCAGTATAAGAAGAAAGTACCTGACAATATATGTCTTAAAAAATCGCTGACAGAAGTAATGGAATACATTGCTACCATTGGAAAAACTGAGTAATCCTGTTTCCTATAGCACTGAAGGCCATTACCGTTGTAGTGGCTTTTTTATTGCCTGCAACAGCCTAAACAATGCATCTATTATAATGCTGCTGCACCGGCAAACGGTATGGGTTCATTGGCTCTTATTGAAGCGCATACCCATCCAAACAGATATGCAGCACGTATCTATAACCGAAAACATTGGGTACACTGTGTTTGCAGGGTAGCCGGCCATCCAAAAACCGGCATCATGTTGATTTAACAAAACCTTCAAATGGTGCAGCCGTGTTTAAAATGGGTAAATACAGTGTATAACCCGCTCATTCTGTTATACTTAAAAAACCTACTGGAATGGTGCACTGTTTTGTTTTATCTTTTACAAAAAATATTAAACAAAATATTTGGCAGTACGAAAAATATTTGTTTAACTTTACAACATCATAATTTAAACAATCAGGTTATGTCAATAGTAGAATTCAATCAAATGCTGGTTAATAACGCAGAGTTTTTAAAACCCTTTGCCATTACGTTAACCAAAGACAATGAGCAGGCCAAAGACCTGTTTCAGGAAACCCTGTACCGTGCGTTGGCTAATCAGGATAAATACAATGTTGGCACCAACATTAAAGCCTGGTTGTATACCATTATGCGCAATATTTTCATCAATAATTACCGGAGAAAAGCCAAGCAGCAAACCATATTCGATAGCACGCCCAATGAATTTTTATTGAACATCAATCAGGGTGCAGTGAGCAATGATGCACTTTCCAAAATCAATATGAAAGAAGTACAGGCCGCTATTCATCACTTGCCCGAAATCTTTCGCAATCCCTTTATGTTGTATTATGATGGATTTAAATACCACGAAATAGCTGATATATTGCATGAACCGCTGGGTACCATTAAAAGCAGAATACATTTTGCCCGTAAATTATTGAAAGAGCAAATTGAAAGGCATTATTCGGTGTTATCTTAGTATCCTCTCATGAAGAAAAAAGCACTTGTTATAGGAGCCGGCTTTGCAGGCATGTCGGCCGCCAGTTTTATGGCGCGTTCCGGTTGGGAAGTAACCTTATTGGAAAAGCACAGTGGTCCGGGTGGCAGGGCGCGGCAAATGCACTGCGAAGGGTTTGTGTTTGATATGGGCCCCAGTTGGTATTGGATGCCCGATGTGTTTGAGCGGTATTTTGCTCAGTTTGGTAAAAAGGTAAGCGATTACTATTACTTAGAACGATTAGACCCCTCGTACCGGGTAGTTTGGAAAGATGGCCCGATGGATATTCCTGCCAGCTATCCGGCTTTTCAGGCATTGCTGGAAAGTTTAGAGCCCGGCAGTGCGTCACATTTGGAGGTTTTTTTAGAGGAAGCTGCTTATAAATACAAAGTGGGTATTCAAAAATTAGTACATAAACCCGGCCGCTCGTTGGGCGAGTTTTTAGATAAAGATTTGATATCAGGGCTGTTTAAATTAGATGTGTTTACCAATATGAAACAACATGTTGGCCGTTATTTTAAACATCCCAAAATACGGGAACTCATGGAATTTCCGGTATTGTTTCTGGGAGCACTTCCTGAAAATACACCGGCCTTGTACAGTTTAATGAATTATGCCGACGTAATAGGTGGCACGTGGTATCCACAGCAGGGTGGCATGTATTGCATTGTGCAGGCCATGCATCAGTTGGCCGAATCAATGGGCGTGCAGTTTCATTTTAACGCTGAAGTAAAAGAGATAGTCATTGAAAACGGCATAGCACGCCGCGTTATTACAGATGCCGGAACCTTTGAAGCCGATGTGGTAATAGCAGGGGCCGATTATCATCATGTAGAAACACAATTATTACCCAATGCCTATCGCTCTTATACGCCGGAATATTGGGAGAAACGCGTAATGGCACCCAGTGCCTTGTTGTATTATGTTGGGCTCAATAAAAAATTAAAAGGGATAACACACCACACTTTGTTTTTTGACACTTCTTTTGAAGGGCATGGTCGTGAAATATACAGCACCAAAACATGGCCGGAAGATCCTTTGTTTTATGTATGCGCACCATCTGTTACGGATAATACTGTAGCGCCGGAAGGATATGAAAATTTGTTTATACTGATACCCGTTGCAACGGGTCTGGAAGGCGATAGTTCATCGTTAAGGGAAATGTATTTTAATAAGGTAATAGAAAGAATGGAAAAACACTATTGCCAGTCTTTAAAAGATGCCATTTTGTTTAAAGAAACATTTGCACAATCGGATTTTGTTGAACAATACCATGCTTTTAAAGGGAATGCCTATGGTTTAGCGAACACTTTGTTCCAAACAGCTGTTTTAAAACCATCGTGTCATAGCAAAAAAGTAGCGAATTTATTTTTCACCGGGCAATTAACCGTGCCCGGGCCCGGTGTGCCACCCAGTTTAATTAGTGGCGAAGTGGTGGCAAAAGAAGTGGTAAAAAAATTTGGTTAAATGTTGTTGTGATAAAATCTAAAATTATTATATTAAAAAAAATATTTGTTTATGATGAAACTGTTTCACTCGGTAAGTCAGGAATGCAGCCGCATTACTACACAGCAGTACAGCACTTCTTTCTCCAGTGCCATTAACCTGCTGCACAAAGATTTGCGGGCACCCATTCACAATATTTATGGATTTGTAAGATTTGCCGATGAAATTGTAGATACTTTTCATGACTTTGATAAAGCAACCCTGCTGGCAGAATTTAAACAGCAAACCTATGATGCATTGGAAAGAGGGATCAGTCTGAACCCGATATTACACAGTTTTCAGTTAACCGTACATCAATACCATATTGAACGTGATTTAATTGATGCTTTTTTATACAGCATGGAAATGGATTTAACCCGGCAATGTTACGACCGTACCGGTTATGAAGAATACATTTATGGCAGCGCCGAAGTAGTGGGTTTAATGTGCTTACATGTATTTTGTGATGGAAACAAAACATTGTATGCGCAATTGAAACCGGCAGCCAGGAAATTAGGGGCTGCTTTTCAAAAGGTAAATTTTCTGCGCGATGTAAAGGCCGATTATGAAGGGTTAGACCGCATCTATTTTCCCGGATGTGATTTCAAAAATTTCAGTGCTTTGCAGAAAGCGGCCATTGAGGCCGATATTCAGGATGATTTTGATGCTGCCTATCAGGGTATTCTGCAACTGCCCATGAAAGCCCGTTTTGGGGTATATGTAGCATACAAATATTACCTCTCCCTGTTCAAAAAAATTAAGCAAACTGCACCACATAGAATTATGCAGGAACGCATTCGCATACCCGATTATGGCAAAATGGTTATTTTAGCAAAGGCCGGAATACGCGGTCAGTTTAACCTGTTATAATATTCGATATAACTGTATACAATTTGCGATGTTTTTGTATACAAATCGATATCATTCATGCTAAAAATGTAATAGTGCTCCTATGGAATCTGTAATGTTGGTCAATACAAAAGATGAAGTCATTGGGGTGATGGAAAAAATGGAAGCCCACCGGAAAGGTTTGCTGCATCGTGCGTTCAGTATATTTATTTTTAATACAAAAGGAGAATTGTTATTGCAGCAAAGAGCATTGCAGAAATACCATAGTGCGGGTTTGTGGACCAATACCTGTTGCAGCCATCCCCGACCCGGTGAAAGTATTATAGTTGCCGCAGAAAGAAGATTGAGTGAAGAGATGGGATTTACCACGCCTTTGCATAAAATATTTGATTTTGTATATCGTGCTCCTTTTGAAAATGGATTAACCGAACATGAATTTGATCATGTACTGGTGGGTTATTATGATGCAGCAATAGAACCCTGCAATACTGAAGTGCACCATTTTCGTTATGCTGCTATGGGTGCCATTCAGCATGAATTAACCATCAATGCTCAGTTGTATACCACCTGGTTTCAGATCGCTTTTCCAAAAGTATATGCCTGGTGGCAAATGCAACCGGCATTTTCTTTTTAAATTTGTTACATGCAGCAACAGCCCTCCGTAATTATTATTGGTGCAGGTGTAGCAGGTTTAGCGGCTGCCATTCGATTGGCTGTGGCAGGTTATCCGGTACAGGTATTTGAAAAAAACAGTTATCCCGGTGGCAAGCTGAGTTATTTTGAACTGGATGGCTATCATTTTGATGCAGGCCCCAGTTTGTTTACCCAACCTGCCAATATTGAAGCTTTATTTGAATTGGCCGGTGAACCCATCCATGACTATTTTCAATACCGTAGTATGCCGGTGGCCTGTCGTTATTTTTATGAAGATGGCACTAAAGTAGTGGCTTATACCAATATCAGCCAGTTTGCCGCAGAAGCAGAGCAAATGCTTGGTGAGCCTGCGGCCAATATTGCGCATTATTTAAAAGATGCTTCCAACTTGTACAACAAGGTGGGTACGCTATTTTTAAATTATTCGTTACATCAACCGGCTGTTTTTTTTCAAAAAAAAATCATTACTGCTTTAGCAGCAATTCGCTTCAAACATCTTTTTAAAAGTTTACACCAACTGAACAAACAATATTTCCGGCAGGAGAAAACGGCACAGTTATTTAACCGATATGCTACCTATAATGGCAGTAACCCATACCGGGCACCGGGTATGTTAAGTGTAATACCACATTTAGAAATGAATGAAGGCACTTTTTATCCTGAAGGAGGCATGATTGCCATTACCCATGCATTGCATCACCTTGCTTTGAAGAAAGGTGTGCAGTTTCATTTTAATGCCCCTGTTGAAAGCATTATCCACGAAGATGGACGGATAAAAGGTATTTACAGCAAGGGTGTACCGTACATGGCCAATCTGGTAGTGAGCAATGTTGATACTTATTTCACCTATCGCTATTTATTAAAAGATGAAAAGACAGCAGCAAAAATTGACCGGCAGGAGCGGAGTAGCAGTGCTCTGATATTTTATTGGGGTATTGCAAAGAGTTTTCCTGAATTAGATCTGCACAATATATTTTTCAGTAACAATTATGCCGCTGAGTTTGCTGCCATATTCAATGAAAAAAAGCTGTACCCCGATCCAACCGTATACATCAACATTACGGCCAAATGTGAACCCGGCATACAGGCACCTGCCGATAAGGAAAACTGGTTTGTAATGATCAATGTGCCTGCTGCAACACGTAAAGATATGGCTGTCATGCAACAACAGGCCCGAGCCGCCATCATTAACAAATTAAACCGGATGTTACATACCGATATTGCCCCCTTGATAGAGGCAGAAGCCATATTAGATCCGGTGCAAATTGAATCTATAACCGGATCGTATAAAGGTGCTTTATATGGCACCAGCAGCAACAGCAAATGGGCTGCTTTTTTGAGGCATCCCAATTTCAGTAAAACCATCAAAGGATTATACTTTGTGGGGGGCAGTGTACACCCGGGTGGAGGTATACCCTTATGTTTGCAAAGCGCTAAAATTATGAGTGGATTAGCCATTCCTTATTTGAAAAAAATCAGCACCCGGGATGACAGATAAACAAATAGAAAATGGGTCGGTATTTATTGCATTGCTGGTGCATGTAAGTGGTGCTATCGGTATATTGTTTACCGGTTACAAACATTGGTTTGTGGCATTCACTCCACTCAATTTGTTGTTGATGTTGTTTTTGTTAATCGCCAATCAGCGCAAACGCAACAAGGCTTTTTGGATGTACGCAGCCCTGTGCTTTGCAATTGGAATGGTAACAGAAATGATTGGTGTACATACCGGCTGGTTATTTGGTGATTATGTGTATGGCAAAGTAATGGGCATTCAATTAGCCGGTGTACCATTACTAATTGGGGTCTATTGGTTTGTGGTGGTATTTTGCAGTGGTACCATTATGCGATTTGTGATAGAACGCCTGTTCAGGGTTTTTACCTATATGCACGGATTTTTCGACCGGAGGTCGGTACGCATTGTAATGGTGATAGATGGTGCCATTTTAGCCATGTGCTTTGATTTAATCATGGAGCCTACTGCCATTAAATTAGGTTTTTGGCATTGGGATGCAATAAAGGTACCCGTGTATAATTATCTCTGCTGGTTTCTTGTCAGTGCCGGTTTATTAACAGTTTTTCAATACATGGATTTTTATAAAAAGAACCATTTCGCTGTACATTTGTTCATTATTCAAGCCCTGTTTTTTTTGGTGTTAAGTCTTTATTTATGATGTTAGCTATTTATATATTTGTTACAATTGCTACTTTTTGTGTGATGGAAGGCATTACCTGGTTAACCCATAAATATGTTATGCATGGTTTTTTATGGTACCTGCATGAAGACCACCACCAAAAAGGGAAAGGTTTTTTTGAAAAGAATGATGCCTTCTTCCTCATATTTGCCGTACCCAGTTGGTTGTGTATTATGCTGGGTTTACAGCATGTCAATTATTTTGCCGCTGCCATTGGTTTTGGCATTGCTTTATATGGGCTGGCTTATTTTCTGGTGCATGAAGTAATTATACACCAGCGGTTTAAGTGGTTTACGCGCAGCAATAACAAGTATGTTAAAGCCATTCGCTGGGCGCATAAAATGCACCACAAACATTTGGAGAAAGAAGAAGGCGAAAGTTTTGGGATGTTGATTGTTGCCAAAAAATATTGGGATAAAGTAAAACGCGATGAACAAATTCAGCAATCGCAAAACAATACAATGATTCCCTCACATCATCAATAGAAATATTTGCCCCTGCAATTTGATTATATTATTACCGGTGCCGGTTGTGCCGGGTTAAGTTTATTAATGCGCTTGCTGCAAGAGCCTGCCATGCAACAAAAAAAAATTCTGGTGATTGACAAGGATGCTAAAAAAAATAATGACCGTACCTGGTGTTTCTGGGAAGCATCACCCGGATTATTTGAGCCAATTGTTCACCACAGATGGGAGCAGCTTCGGTTTGTGGCACCTGCTGTTGATACTAATTTTTCAATTACACCTTACCAATACAAAATGATTCGTGGCATTGATTTCTACGAGTATGTGCTGCAGCAAAGCGCCGGATTTGACAATGTTCAATTGGTATATGCAACGGTACAGGCATTGCGTAATGAAAACAATGGCGTAACTGTTGTAACTGATCATGGCACATATACCGGAGAGTATGTGTTTAACAGTATTGTAAATGCCGGCAACTGGCCACCTGATGATTTTAAAGGATATTTTTTATGGCAGCATTTTAAAGGAAAACTAATAGAAACCAACCAACCGGTTTTTGATCCGAGTATGGCTACTTTTATGGATTTTACCGTAAGTCAGCACAACGGCACCACATTTATGTATGTATTGCCATTTACTTCAAATACCGCATTGGTAGAATACACTTTATTTACCAAACAACTTTTAGCATACGAAGTATACGATGCGGCCATTGATACTTACTTGCAGGAAAAATATGGAGTTGGCAATGGATATCATGTATTGCATGAGGAATTTGGGAAAATACCTATGACCAATTATCATTTTACCCCAAAAGAAGGGCACATTATTCATATAGGTATTGCCGGCGGACAGGCTAAGGGCAGCAGTGGCTATGCTTTTTATTTTATACAGCAACAAACGGAAGCCATTGTAAAAAGTCTGTTGCAGTTTGGGCAACCTAAACTCAGCATTTCTTTGCAACAGCGAAAATTCAGGTGGTTTGACAGTGTGTTATTACGCGTATTGCAAAAACAATTATTACCCGGCCATGAGGTATTTGCCGCTATTTTTAAACAGAACGCACCTGACACCATACTAAGGTTTCTGAATAATGAAAGTAGTATTAATGAAGACATCCAGATTATGCGCAGTGTACCTATGTGCATATTTTTACCGGCGGCACTGCACACGGTTTTTTTTCGAAGATAGAAAAGCCCGTTTACAATGTCCAAGACACAACTACAGATTTGCTACAAAATGTACCCATAATTTTGATTGGACACCCCATAAATTCTTATTCTATATTACTGCGCATTCATTGTTGCCATATTTCATGACCGCAATGAAACAACTTTTTTTAATAAAAATTACAATATGAAATCAATTATCACTTATTGTTGCCTACTCCTGGTAAGTATAATGACTGCCCAAGTCTGTATAGCCCAATCCGGCTATCACCTCAGCGGCCATTTTCCGATTGCCAGTACAGGTTGGTGGGACTACATAACAGTAGATGCCGCTTCGAATAAATTATACGTATCGCATGGTACACAGGTGAATATTCTCGATAAAAATACCGGCGATTCATTGGGTGTTATTCCCAATACGAAGGGCGTTCACGGTATTGCACTGGTACATGGGTTGGGGAAAGGATATATCAGCAATGGCGGTAGTAACAATGTAACTGTATTCAATTTATCGAATAATCAAGTAATTGGCCAGATTGCCACTGGTGAAAATCCGGATGCCATTTTTTATGATGGCTATTCCAAAAAAATCATTACTTGTAATGGTAGAAGTAAAGATTTGTCGGTGATAGACCCGGCAGCAGATAAAGTAGTGGGCACCATTGCAGTAGGCGGCAAACCCGAAACTGCAGTGAGCGATGGTAAAGGGAAAATATTTGTAAATATTGAAGATAAAAGTGAAATAGTGGTGATTGATATTAAGAAAATGGCTGTAATAGCCCATTGGCCAATTGCTCCGGGAGAATCACCTACTGGTTTAGTGATAGATGTACACACCAACCGATTATTTGCCGGTTGTGAAAAACGATTAATGGTAGTAGATGCCAACAATGGGAAGATAGTAGCTGATTTGCCAATAGGGGATGGATGTGATGGCGTGGTGTTTGACCCTGCTTTGCATTATATCTGCACTTCGAATGGATCGGGCACTATGACGGTAATAAAAGAACTATCTAAAGACAAATATGAAGTGGTGGAAAATGTACCTACTAAGCGTGGTGCCAGAACCAGTTGCGTGGATGAAGCAACGCATACCATTTATATGCCTACCGCTAATTTTGAGCCCATGCAACCGGGTGAAAAAGGACGCCCTAAAATGATAGCAGGTTCGTTTCAGGTTCTTAAAATTGTGCATGAATAAGCATCAATTGGGTATGAATGCAATGGGTAAGGTAGGATACCTGTATTGAAAAAAACTAAAGTGTAGGAAATGTTGTGGCCTCGCCAGAACTCATTTTGATGTTACTAAATACTTCTGAAGCATGGAATAAGGCCTTCATTTAGAGGGAGCTTAAAAGTTTATATGAATTTGTATTTATTTTTTTGAAGAGTTTCTCTAATTCACATTATATTTAATTTTAAATATATATTAAAATGTCTTGGAAATATCTTAGGTTAAATATTAAATGAGTAATCTCCTATGCAATTCTCTTCTGATACAAAAATTGTTGAAACTCGATGAAAAGCCTACTAATGTTAGTCACATCACCCAAAATTTCTTTCGCATCTTCTAATGATTGATACTTGTTTGTCAGCAAGATAGGTAGTTTTTCTTGGTCGAGTTCGTCAACGCCTGTTTCAACGTATTTGCTCAACACGAAAGTGATAAACTCTTTTTGTTTGTCGTTGAGTAAGGCAAAAATGGTCGCTTCGGCTGCTTTAGCTCTGGCTTCTCTTGTCATTGCGATATAGTCGCCATTGAAAACGTATTCCAACACATCATACAAGTCGCTTTTTTCCATATCTACCAACTTTTGCAAAGTCAGTAAATCGTTTTTTGGAAAACCTGCTGCATCTAAATTCTCCAATAAACCTTTTCGGGTAATTGGATTGCTCCAAAGTTTCCGCAATTCTTCTTCGTCTTTGAAAAGTTTAGGCAACTCACCAAACAGGTTATTCAAAAACTCTTCTGCTGAAATGGGTTTGCCGTCTGCACTCCAAAACGAAGTAGAAACCATATGTTTGATTTCCCTTTCTTTTCCGTTTCGCAGTTTGATTTTTATTTTCTGTTTGCGTTCTGTTTCAGTCGGTTCTTTTGGTTCTCTTGGTTTATACTCGCCCTTTGCTTCTTTTACACTGCTTGGTTCTTCTCTAATTGGCTCTCCGTCCCATTCGGGGTCTGAAAAGTGTTTGTAAGCATCTACAAAATCGTAAATGGTGAAAAACTCTTTGCCGTCAGACAATCGTGTGCCACGACCTACGATTTGTTTAAACTCAATCATTGAGTTAACGGGACGAAGCAACACGATATTTCGAATGTTTCTTGCATCTACACCCGTGGAAAGTTTTTGCGAAGTGGTCAGTATAGTTGGTATTGTCTTTTCGTTATCCTGAAATTCTCTCAACAATCTTTCGCCTTCTTCTCCGTCATTGGCTGTAACACGAACACAATAAAATGGGTCTTTACTTTTGGCGTTTTGGTTTACCAAATCTCTTATCAATGCTGCATGTCCTTGATTGGCACAAAATATAATTGCCTTTTCGTTTTGGTTGGCTTCATCTAAAAAGATATTTACTCTTTTGGCTTCTCTTTCTATAATTTCAATGGTGCGGTTAAAGTCTTTTTCTTCATAGAGTTTGCCATCTTCAATTTCGCCTTCCACAATGGTATCATCAGAAGTGTAGCAGTAATCGTCCAGCGTGGTTTTAATGCGTTTTACTTTGAATGGTGTTAAGAAACCGTCATTGATGCCTTCTTTCAGCGAATAGATGTAAACTGGTTCGCCAAAGTAGCGGTAAGTGTCCACATTGTCTTTTCGTTTGGGTGTGGCTGTTAAACCCAATTGCACTGCCGGACTGAAATATTCTAAAATACTCCGCCAATTGCTTTCGTCATTTGCTCCGCCACGGTGGCACTCGTCAATAATGATAAAATCAAAATAATCCTTCGGATATAATTGAAAATTGAAAGTGGAAAATTGAGAATTATTTTCACTGTCCGGGTCATTTTCCATTTTCAATTCTCCATTTTCCATTGGTGAAGTCATAAAGGTTTGAAAAATGGTAAAGAAAATGCTGCCGTTGGTGGGCACTTTTCCGTTTTTCTTTATCTCGTTGGGTTTTATACGCACCAATGCGTCTTCAGGAAATGCAGAAAACGAATTGTAGGCTTGGTCGGCTAATATATTTCTGTCGGCTAAAAATAAAATTCTCGGTCTTCGGTATAATGGAGAATTGACAGTTGAAAGCTGAAAATTGTCTTTTTCATAGCCTTCATTTTCCATTTTCCATTTTCAATTACTGAAAGATTCCAACGGGTTTGAAACAGTTTCCACGCAATTTGAAAAGCGATGGCTGTTTTTCCCGTTCCTGTGGCAAGGGTGAGTAAAATTCTGTCTTTGCCTTGTGCAATGGCTTCAACTACCCTTTGCACTGCTATTTCCTGATAGTAGCGAAGTTGCCAGGTGCCGCTTTTATCTTCAAACGGCACATTCGCAAACTTTTCTCGCCATTCATTTTCAATTGTCAATTGTCCATTTTCAATTGAATAAGTTTTATTCCAAAGTTGTTCGGGGCTTAGAAAATCTGTTACCAAACCTTCTTCGCCTGATTTCATACAGATTTGGTAAATGGCTTTTCCGTTGGTGCTGTATGTGGTTTCTAATTGAAGTTTTTCCGCATATTTTTTGGCTTGCATTACACCTTCGCCCACTTCTAATTCATCACTTTTGGCTTCAACTACTGCCAATTTGATTCCTTTGTAAACCAACACATAATCGGCAGTTTCTCTTTTGCCCCTGCCACCACCTGTTTGAATTTTACCTGCTGTAATGTTGTATTCACGAAGGACTTTAGAGCCTTCCACAACGCCCCAACCACAAGCCTTTAGCTTGGGGTCTATGAGTTCTGCTCTTGTTTCTGCCTCATTCATAATTGAAAATGGATAATTGAAAGTTGAAAATTATTTGCCATTGTTTTGTTTAGAAGTTTTAACGATGCTTGCTAAAAGCTTAATAAGTTCTGAACTATCAGAATGAATAGATTGAAAACTTCTTTCGTCTAAATAATCGCTATCTTTTAACAGCATTAACCAATATTCTGTTTCGTTGGCTTCTTTTAAAGCTATATTCATTTTGTTGATAAAGTCTGCTTTTGACTGGGCGTGTTCAGCTTCTTTAACTAAAGCACCTATTGCAGTTCCGCTTCTCAATATTTGTTTTGACAACACATACTCTTTCTGTTCCGCTAACAAATGCTTGTATAATTTTATAATCCGCAATGCAAACACATACGATTTGTTCATTACGATATTTTCTTTCTTTTCCATCATTTTCAACTTTCCATTTTCAATTATCAATTTTCAATTGTTCTCCTCGTAGTAATAGGAATAGTCAATTCCTTTCATAAACATTTCTCTGCTATCTATTTCGGTGGTTAAAGCGTTTTTGAGTAGTTTTTTCAAAGCACTACTGTTTACAGGACTTTTTACCATTGCGTTCATATATTCAGCTTTCCCGATTTTACTCCAATCCACGCATTTTTTCAGACGTTTTTTCAATATCAGGTCTAACCAAATTCGGGTGCTTCTGCCATTGCCTTCTATAAATGGGTGAGCAACATTCATCTCTACATATTTGGCTACTATTTCATCAAAAGTGTTTTCAGGCATTTCATCTATTTGCTTTAGTGTATCTTCAAGAAAACGAGCCATTGCAAATTGAAAACCACCTTTTGAAATATTTTTCTGCCTGATTTGCCCTGCAAAGTCATACAAACCGCCAAATAAGTAGCCGTGTATTTGCTGCAATCCTTTAGTGGTACCTACTTCTATGCTGTTGATAAATGAACTGTCAAATAAGGCATACGCTTTGGTTTTACTTTTTCCGTCAATACTTTCATCACTGTAGGTAAACCATTCAATAAACCGGTTTGCCTTTTTGCCTGGAAACTCTTTACCCAAGGCAATAATACCGTTGTAATCAAGCATATCAGACAAGCGTTTTTTGCCATCAGGAGCGAGTAATTTCAACTGGGTAGTGGCACTAACCACTTCACTGCCGTCTTTCTTTAGCTTGGCTTTCAGGTATTTCCAATAGTTGCGGGTTTTGGCATAATCGTTCTGGTCGGTAAGCACGGCAACAATATCCAATACCGAAAACCACCACTTAGCGTTTTCTTCGTCCCATAAGGCACGTACTTCCCGGTCGTCAAAAAATCGTATGGATATTTTTGTGCTGCTCATTTACTTTTTTAATTGAGGTTTATTGTCCATTTAATAACGCCCCAACAACAAGCTTTTAGCTTTGGGTCTATGAGTTCTGCTCTATTTTCTGCTTCGTTCATATTAGTCTCTAATTAGGTTAATGATTAGTTGTATCATTAGTTCTTTTTCTTCGGGGGCACTTTGCGCTACCAACAAAGCAATGGCTGTAAGTGCATTGTCGTTCACTTTTAATTCACCTGTTTGTTTGAAACGGTGTTTATTCTTCTCTAAAAACCAGATAAATAGAAATGCTCCGATGCGTTTATTACCATCGTTGAAAGAATGATTCTTGATAACAAAATACAGCAAATGAGCCGCCTGCTCTTCTATGCTTGGATATAAGTAATGCCCGCCAAAAGTTTGTACAATGCTTTCTAACGAACTTTTGAAACCATTGTCTTTCTCCTTTCCAAACAAGTCCGTTGCCTCTTTTTTTCCCATGAGTTGCTTTTTCAACGCTGTTATGGCGGTTATGGCTTCTTCGTACCTAATTGCATAGGTAATGTTTTCATTTAAGTTGCTTGTTTGTAGATTGCGGCTGTCATATTGATTGAGCAATACAAAACTTTTGGTGTAATGGCTCAAAATGTCCAACAGCCCTTTGGCTTCGTGCAATTGCAAGGTTTCCGCTTTGCCTGATTGTTCAATCAGTTGCACCATTTTTCCCAATTCTTCCAATCGCTTTTGATTAATGGCATAGCCCTTTACCAAATAATCTTTCAGGCGTTGGGTTGCCCATTGGCGGAATTGTGTGCCTCTTACTGATTTTACTCTATATCCTACTGAAATAATCACATCCAGATTGTAATATTCTATCTTGCGTGTTACGTTCCGTTTACCTTCTTTTTGAACCGTCAAGGATTCCTTGACAGTTGCCTTTCTGTTTAATTCCTTCTCTCTAAAGCAGTTATTAATATGCAGGCTTATGTTTTGCTTGGTTTGGTTGAACAATTTAGCCATTTGCCTTTGGTTGAGCCAAACGGTATCACCATCAAACTGAACTTCTACTTCAGTTTTTTTATCAGCAGTTGTATATATGACTATTTCATTCATTATCCATTGATTTATGCTATTTGTGCAACTTTTACACTATCCATTTTCAACTCTCCTGCAAATGCTTTCTGCAAGATTGATTTTTTCAGTTCTTCCAAATCATCAATTTTCTTTTGATATAACCCTCCCAACTTTTGCGTTTCGGTTCGCAGGGCATCTAATTGGCGGACGATAGGTTGTTGGTCTTTGAGTGATGGATAAGGAGTAAGAATTTTTCTTAAATCGCCAATATTGATTTGCATTAATGCTGCACCATAGGTTTTTG
This sequence comes from Hydrotalea sp. GW822-HT8A01, assembly GCF_058798575.1. Taxonomy (NCBI): domain Bacteria; kingdom Pseudomonadati; phylum Bacteroidota; class Chitinophagia; order Chitinophagales; family Chitinophagaceae; genus Hydrotalea; species Hydrotalea sp. GW822-HT8A01. The sequence continues at coordinate 603,710 of NZ_CM179506.1, read as the reverse complement.
CTCTAATTTGCTTTTGGACATAGTTTGAAATGAGCAAATAATATCCAAATTCCTGATTGATAATTTTTGAATTGAAACGAATAGGAACAATGCCCCTTGTCACGTTGGCATCTTTCAATTCTGGGGTAGCAATTGAAACTACTCCAGTTGTTCCCCGAACACATAAAAACAATTCATCTCCAATTAATTTTGTTCTCTTGTAACCATCAGCCAATTTTGGGTCAATTTTTTTTAATCCTTCAACTTTTATGTATCTGCTTGTTAAGTCAGTTGGTCTGATTACTGGCAAACCATTTTCAAATTCTTCACCAGGTTGAACTATTCCGTAAGAAAGGGTGCAATTTTCGTCTGCTAATTCTTCTAACATTTTTTCTTCCCAACCATCACCCTTTTTCTCAAACACCCCCTGCAAATAGCTTTCAAAAAGTTCTTTCGCGTTTTTGAGGTTTTGTTCGGCATTGGCTTTTGCCTTGGCTATGGCGGCAAAGGCTTCATCTAAAATGGAAACAATGCGTTGTTGTTCGGGGAGTGGGGGAAGGGGGATTTCAATTCCGGCAAGTGCTTTTGTTGAAAGCTCTTTAAAAGTTGCTCCAGTTCCTAAACTATCAAGTAAATCAACATTCTTTTTCAAGAAATAATATAAAAACCAAGTGTCAAGTTTTTTGCTCGGCACAATTCCACGACAACCTTGATTGGTGCTCATCGGAACTTCATTTATTGCCAAGTGTCCGATTGGTGCTCTCGTTGAAAGTATTACTGAGTATTCAGGAAACAACTTTGCAGAAGATTTCTCTAAACCTAACCTTGAGATTTTTCTAGGAGTATTATTAACTGTTGGTTTCGTTAGCTTTCCTAAATCCGCAGGAGTAATCCAATGAATATCACCGTCCCAATATTCTGCAATATTGGTTTTTGGAGTTCCACCATTTAGAATTTCTGAAACTTCCCCCAACTTCTTTATTTCCCAGGTTCGACTTGGCGCACCTGCCTTTGTTTTTTGTGGTCCTTCTTGGGACTTGAGCTTGTCGAAAGTCATATCATTTCCAAAATTGAGTTTAAAATACTTTCTACCGATTTGGCTTCCAGTTTCGAAAAAGCAAACCATTTTTTACCTAAATCTTTGAGTGAAGCTCCCAAATGATACACTTCTTTGTTGTCAACAATTAAAAAACGGTCATGGCTATGGGTAAAGGTTTTTAGTTCAAAGTTTTCGTATTGTGCTTTGGCTTTCTGCACGTCCAGTTGTAATTGTTTAGTGATGGTTTTGGTGAGCAGCAGCACGTTTACCCCCTTTTTCTTTTTTGCCAAATGGGTGAGGGTGGTTTCATCTATGTAATTGTCTATCAATACTATGCTTTGCTTTGCCGATCGGATAATTTTTGATGCCAGCTCATAAGCATCAAACACCTGCCCATCAAAAAATACACCTTGGGTAGGAATAAGGTGCGTATTTATTTGCAGCTCAATTTGGTTAACTTTTTCTGAAATAGCTTCCACATTGTCTTCCATTCTGTTCATTCGATTGTTTAGGGCATAGCCTTTTAACAAGTAATCCTTGAGAACTCTGGTTGCCCAAATGCGAAATTGGGTAGCTCGGACAGAATTTACCCTATAACCCACAGATAATACGGCATCTATATTGTAATACTTCACTTTGGACTTTTGTGTTTTGCCTTTAATGGCACCGTGAGGGGTGGTATGTTCCAAAATGGAACTAACCACATTTTCGTCTAATTCGCCCGATTTAAAAATATTTCCTAAATGTTTGGTAATGGCGGGTCGTTGCGTGCCAAATAAATCAGCAATTTGCTGTTGGGTTAGCCAAATGGTTTCCGTTTTTTCATCAATCCTAACTTCAATATGCTCGGCAAGTGCATCGGGCCGGTATAATACAATTTCGTCTTTCATATTAGATCAGACTTTTAATAGATTCCAAAATCTCCGCACTTTCTTCATCCAATGCTTTCATTTCTTCCAAAATGGCTTGCGGTTGGCGTAGCGTAATTTCTTCTTTTTTGTTCGGGTTTTTTACGCTTAAATCAAAAGTGCTTTGGTCTATGGCTGCCACATTTACCGTCCAAGAGTTTTCGCTATCGGCAAAGGTTTTTTGCAGTTCAATAAACTCCGCCAAATCGTTTTCGTTGAGTGGGTTTGTCTTGCCTAAATTGCGGTCGAGGTTCAATTGGTAAAACCAAACCTTTTGCGTGGGTTTTCCTTTTTCAAAAAACAACACAACGGTTTTTACACCTGCACCGGTAAAAGTGCCACCGGGCAAATCCAACACGGTGTGCAAGTTGCAGTTTTTCAACAAGGTTTTGCGTATGGCAACAGTGGCATTGTCGGTATTGCTTAAAAATGTGTTTTTGATTACTACACCCGCCTTGCCACCTGCTTTCAAAATTTTAATAAAGTGCTGCAAAAAGAGTGAAGCGGTTTCGCCTGTTTTTATCGGAAAGTTTTGTTGCACTTCAGCACGTTCCTTTCCACCAAATGGTGGATTGGCAAGCACCACATCATAGCGGTCTTTTTCCTGTATGTCGGCAAGGTTTTCGGCAAGCGTGTTGGTGTGTATGATGTTAGGACCTTCCACACCGTGCAATATCATATTCATTACACCCAATATGTAAGCCAGCGATTTTTTCTCCTTGCCGTAAAAGGTTTTCTTTTGAAGTATCTCGGTTTCTTTGGTGGAAAGCGATTTGTGTGACTTGAGATAATTGAACGCTTCGCACAGGAAGCCAGCAGAGCCACAAGCACCATCATAAATTTTGTCGCCAATTTTAGGGGCAACCACTTTTACAATGGTCGTAATGAGCGGACGAGGCGTGTAGTATTCGCCACCGTTACGCCCAGCGTTGCCCATATTTTTAATCTTGTCTTCATAGAGGTGGCTCATTTCGTGCTTTTCTGCGTGGGTGCGGAAACGCAACTGGTCAATGAGGTTAATCACTTCCCGTAAGTTGTAACCGCTTTGGATTCGGTTTTTCAGTTCGCTGAAAATTTCGCCAATCTTATATTCAATGGTGTCGGCACTTTCGGCACTTTGCTTAAACTTTTTGAGGTAGTTAAAGAGTTTGCCATTTACAAAGTCGGTGAGGTCGTCACCTGTCAAAGCGTTGTGGTGGTCGAGTTTACCGTCCTTGTTTTTAGGTGCAGCCCAGGTTGTCCAGCGATATTCTTTGTCAATAATAGGCGTGTATGCCTTTCCTGTAAGTTCGGCTGCTGTGGCACGGTCTTTCTCTAAGTCGTCCAAATATTTTAGGAACAAAATCCAGGAGGTTTGCTCCACGTAATCCAATTCACTGCCGCATCCTGCGTCTTTGTGAAGTATATCGTCAATATTTTTAAAGGTTTGTTCAAACATTCTACTTGCATATTTAATCTTTCAAATATAAAACAAGTAGGCAAAAAAACGCTCGTTTATTTGGGTGGGGGTATTAAGGGGTTAAGGCAGGATATTTATAATTTTTTCTTGTTTAATTTTTTGGGGAGAGGTCAAAATTTGTTTTGAGGTATTGTTAAGGATTGGCTCAGTGTCATAATAAATCGGCCCTTCTTTGTACCCTGATTTTGTATATTTACAGCTAAAATAAGGGTTTCAAAGGGTAGATTGTGGCCTCGCCAGGAATCGAACCTGGATCTGGAGCTTCGGAAACTCTTATACTATCCATTGTACTACGAGGCCTGTAGTTGTTCGGCCGCAAAAATAAATGTTTCGGCTATTGAAACGTCAATAATTCTGAATAAACTGTTGCGGTGATACCCAAAGCTGCGCTATGAACAGAACGTACAAGGGTGCGACGCAACGGAAGCTCAATAGCATAGCCAAAGCCGGTAACAAAAGTATTATTTGCCGAATGCCCCAATATTGCTGCTGAATATTTTTACGGCAATGGCCAATAATATTACCCCAAAAAATTTGCGAACAGCCAACAGGCCTGCTTTTCCGAGGGCATGCTCAATCCATTTCAATGATTTAAGTACAATATACACGATGACCAGGTTAATGAGGATGCCTGCTAAAATATAACCCTGTTGAAAGTTGGCTTTGAGCGACATGATGGTAGTAAGGGTTCCGCTTCCGGCAATGATGGGAAATGCAATGGGAACCACAGTGCCCGAGGCAGCATCGGCATCGCCTTTAAATATTTCGTGGCCCAATACCATTTCCAAACCTAATAAAAAGATAACGATGGACCCACCCACTGCAAAAGAGCGGATATCTAAACCGAGAATACTTAAAAACTGTTGGCCCACCAATAAAAACAAAATCATTAAGCCGCCCGAAACCAGTGTGGCTTTGGACGAACGAATATCGCCCATTTTGTCTTTTAAAGAAATGAGCAGTGGAATGGAGCCTACAATATCAATCACCGCAAACAAGGTAAATGTTACGGTAATGAGCTGGTCGAAATGAATCGTCATTCGGTTAGGTTTTTGCTAAGGTACAATCAAAAAACGATTAAGCAGGTCTGTGTTGTTCTGTTTGTGTTGGTTGTGGATTGTAACAATATTGCCAGCTGCTTTGATTGTTTTGTAAGGTAAGTTGAATGATGCAACCATATGGTATATTAAAAATTTCGAATGATTTTTGCAAGGGTGTTTGGGTAAGATAGGATAAAATACTTCTGATTACACCACCGTGGGTAATGATGGCCAAAGGATAGTTTGGGTTGGATGTAATATGCTGAAAACATTTTGATATTCTTTCATGGAACTGTATATAGCTTTCACCATTTGGGAAGGGGCAATTTACAAAATCGAACATCCAGGTATTGAGTTCTTCCTTTGGAATATCATCCCAAAATTTCATTTCCCATTGGCCACAGTTTATTTCCATTAATTCAGGTATGTATTGAGTGGGCACATCCGGAAACAATTTTTTAGCCAATAATTTGCAACGTTGTAAGGGGCTGCTGTATACCTTAAAACTAAGTGGTGGAATAAATTTTGCAAGGGTTGCTGCTTCTTCAGCAAAAGTATGGGATAGTTCAATGTCAGTTTGACCATAACAGGTTCCTTTTGGTATAGAAGGTGTGGTATGACGTATTAAATAAATGATCATTTTATATATTTAATGCAGGTGGTTAACTATGATCAAAACAGCAATATAGAAAACAACTTCAGTAGCCTGCTGGGTGGCGCCCAAACAATCGCCTGTATAACCGCCTATCCATTTTTTAAAATATGTGTCAGCCCGCCATGTTACCCATAACATGGGCACTAATGTAACAAGCCAAATGCCGGGAAGAAAACAAAATGGAATTAAGGCTCCTGCAATAGCAATTGCTATTTCAATAACGGTTAATTTTCTATTAGCCAATGGTTTTGATTTACTGGTATCTGTATCCTGTACATAACTACTTGTTTGCATGATAACAATGGCCATAAACCTGCTGGCAGCATGTGCGCATGGAAAAAGCAGTAAAAAGTATTTGCTATGAATTTGAGGACTAATTTCAACCAATAGCAAATACTTCAATGCCAATACTCCTGTTAAGCCGGTTACTCCAAAAGTACCCAGCCTGCTGTCTTTCATAATTTGTAAAATTTTTTCTTTTGTCCAGCCTCCGCCAAATGCATCACAGCAATCTGCAAAGCCGTCTTCATGAAAAGCACCTGTAGTTAAAATACCTGTTAACATAGAAAAAGCAATGGCAAGATGTGCAGACAGCAGCAGGCTGAAAACATAATATGCAGTTGCAGTAATGCAACCAACCAAGAGACCCACCCAGGTAAAATAGCGAGCCGACTGTTGCAGTAAATTTTGGTTGTGGTTAATATTTTTTGGAACCGGTAATCGGGTAAAAAACATTAATGCAGTAAAAAAAAATTGTATTTGCTTCTTCATGTATACAAATAAAAAATTTAATTTAGTTGGAAGGTCCGTTGATTTGAAAGGAATCGGTATCATTCATTTCATTCAGCATAGCAATAGCCGACTGGATTAAGGGAAGGGCTAATGCTGCACCGGTTCCCTCACCTAAACGTAATTCTAATTGCAACAATGGTTGTAATTGCAGATAGGCTAACATTTGCTGATGACCTTTTTCGTTGCTAAGATGTGATGCTATGCAATAATCTGTAACATTTGGCTGTAATTTTTTTGCTACAAGCAATGCTGCTGTTGTAATAAATCCATCAGCAATAATCACCATTTTTTCCGCAGCCGCCTGCAAGTAAGCGCCTGTTAACATGGCAATTTCAAATCCTCCAATTAGTTGTAAAAGTTGTAAAGGGTCGATATTGTTATGATGGAGGTGGTATTGATGAGCCACTTTTTCCAATACTTTCAATTTTTTTTGATATTGGTCATTATTTGTGCCAGTGCCTCTTCCCACACATGCTGCTAAAGGAATATTTAATAAGCCATGCATAATAAGTGCTGCCGATGAACTATTGCCAATGCCCATTTCGCCAAGGGCAATTGTATTGCATTGCTGTTGTTTTAGTTGGAGAATATACTCCCTCCCTTTTTGTAAACAGGTTACCAACTCGTCTTTGGTCATTGCAGGTACTTCCAAATAATTTTTAGTACCCATATTTATTTTGCTCACTGTAAAATTGGGATATGCTAAATCCTCATTTTTCCAAACGCAATTGATACCTGCATCAACAATGGTAAGTTTTAAGTTGTTTTGCCTGCAAAAAACATTAATGGCTGCACCACCTTGTAAAAAGTTGCGAACCATTTGTTGTGTAACTACCTGCGGATATGGATTTACCAGTCCGGTTGCAGCAATACCATGATCAGCCGCAAAAATAATCATGTTCGGATTTTTTATTTCCGGAGCAGTTGTTTCCAGTATACATCCAACTTTAACTGCAATGGACTCTAATATACCCAATGCACCTACGGGTTTGGTTTTGCCATTTGTTTTTTTGATGAGTGCTTCTTTGAGCAAAGTATTGTTTGTTCCGGCAATTTTACTGAATTGAAAGTTTGCAGCATTACTTGCAGTAGGATATAACTGTTTAATTTCTTTTACTTCCGAATTTTTTGATTTGGACTTCCAGCCATCTTTTTGCAGCATGGGTTGTTGTCCATAATCGGTTGCCGGTTTCCCAATACAAAAATATCCCAATGGGTATTCATGCGCCGGTATATTCAGTAAATTTTTAAATGCCGTAAAATTTAGAATAGATACCCAACCGAGTGAAAATCCATCTTCAGTTAATGATAACCATAGGTTTTGTAAAGCACAAACACTGCTCCATTGCAGGGTATCGGCAGTGCCTGAAATGCCAATGGTAAATTTTTCCAGTACACTATAATCAGTTGCAATAATTAATCCAACGGGCGATTCTTTAATTGCTTCCAGTTTTAATTTTTTGTACTGTTGTAACAGAGCAGTGTTGTGTAAAAGTTCTGCTTCAACTTTTTGGTTTTCGCTTTGAAATAGTTCGTGAATAGCATTCTTGATATGCTGCTCTAATAGCAAATAGTATTTGGTGGCTTCACTTAATCCAACAGATGGAGCCATGTGTGCTGCCCGCAGTGCTTTTTCTAATACCATATCCGGAACAACATCATTGGTAAAATGCCGGGTATCTCTTCTTTTATTGAATACATCAAATAGTTCCATGGTTAGCAGGAATTAAATCGCAGAACCAAAAGCCCATCTGGTTTTGTTGATGATTTTGTGATGAACAGGGGTTACTTGCATTGTTAGGTGCGTTGTAGGTACGCAATACTTTTTCGCCAATGGTAAACGGGATGGGTTGCCTAAAAATAGGGCCATTGAAAACGAAGCTGTGGAATTCACCGTTTTCGCCACATGGGTCAACATTTGCGGGAAGGTCTTTCAGAAAATCATGATCAATGATTCTGCCTGCAAAACTTTCATCTAACAGTTCTGCCTTTGTGCAAACGATAATAGATTGAAAGCCGAGATCAATAAACTCATGCACCAATTCAATAGTGTTGCGTTTCCATAAAGGGAAATGTGCCTGAAAGCCGGCTGCTGCTAATTTTTCTTCCCTGTAGTTGCGCAGATCTTCTAAAAATATATCGCCAAAAATGGAGTGGGTATACCCTTGTGCTTTGAATTGTTGCATGGTATTGGTGAGCAGTCTGTTATAGGTATCCATATCAGGTTGTTCTGGCAGTAATAATTTTACTAACGGTATGCCAATGGCGGCAGCCTGTTGTTCTAACAATATACTTCTAACACCGTGCATAGACACCCGATTATAAGTTTGATTTACAGAGGTAAGTAATGCGCCAACCTGCCATTCAGTATTTTGAAAAACTTTATAAAGTGCCAATGCACTGTCTTTGCCGCCACTCCAGTTAAAAACAGATAGATGTGCCATTATTGATTTGTTTCTTTTATGATTACAGGAATACCACTCACCATAAAAATCACTTTATCGGCCAGTGAGGCCACGAATTGGTTAGCCCAGCCTTGTAAATCCGTGAATTTTCTGCCAATGGCCGTTTCTGCATGAACACCCATTCCAATCTCATTGCTTACAATGATAAAAGTACCCGGCATTTGATGGATGGCTATTATTTCTTTTTTAAATTCTATTAGTGCTGTATCAATATTGTTTTGGTTTTTGATAAAAAAATTGGTAAGCCATAGCGTAATGCAATCTATTACTGCAACTGTTTCCTGAATAGGCAGTTTGCTCACTTCAAATTCTTCTTCATAACTCATCCATTCTTTTCCTCTGTTATTTTTATGGTGTTGAATTCTTTCGGTGAAATCATCTCCCCAGTCCTTAGCCGTGGCAACATAAACCGGGCTGTTGCTCATATTTAATGCCAGATTTTGCGCATAATTACTTTTGCCACTCCTGGCTCCACCGGTTATTAAAATAATCATGGTAAAAAATATTTTTCTTTAAATAAAATATATTTGTTTTTTAGTGCCAATAAACATGCTTTGCAAAGGCAATCGCTGTAACGGTTTTCAATGAAAGATCTTTCCGCATCTGTTAATGTAATTTCAGTGCAGTGGCAATGGGTTATATCGCCCACTTTACATTCAAAAGGTTGCTGGCAGCGGGCGCATAATTTTTCTTCATGGTGTGGCATAAGCAAAGGTTTGGGGATAAAGCTGAAGATATTTATGTTGCAATGATGCAGGAATCTGAAATAATTGGGGATGAAATAATGCTGCCAGCAAGGCAATACCGTTAACAAGTGTTCCGGCACTGGGTTGGGTAAACAAATCAAAATCGGCCAGATAAACTTGCCGGTTTTGTACTGCTTTTAAACCATTCCATTCCGGAAATTGAGTTAAAAGATGTATTTCTTCTTTTGCACGATGAATGGAAAAGCCACAGGGTGCAATGATGATAATTTCCGGATTGTAACGTACAATTTTGCTCCAGGGGGTAACAATGGAATCGCCACCGGGATGGCTGAGCATGTCTATGCCACCGGCCATGGCTATCTGGTAAGGAATCCAATGTCCGCAATTATAAATGGGTTGTATCCATTCCAACAATGCCACGGTTTTAAGCGGCATTTGGTGCTGACGAAGTTTATCTAAAATATGGTTTGTGGTTTGTTGCAGTTGTGCCAGGTACTGATATGCTTTTTCTTCTTTACCTATGGCAGTAGCAATAGTGATGGCAGTTTGATACACATCCTGCAGTGTTTGCGGTGTTAAGGCAATTAACTGTGGTTGCTTCTTCAATCGGGCAATGGCAGCGGCAGTGCAGGCCGTATCAATCTGACATACTTCACAAACATCCTGTGTAAAAATAATATCGGGGTCTATTTGTTGGAGTAAATCTTCATCCACATAATACAAGCTTTTTCCCGATGCTTTCGCAGCAGAAAAAATAGTATCAATTTCAGTGCTGCTTAAATGGTTGTCTTCTAAAACACAGCGAACCACTTTGGGTTTTTGAGAAAGGGCAGGTTCAGGACATTCGAAGGTAATACCATAGAGCATATGGTCGAGGCCCATATCATATATCATTTGTGTGGCGGCCGGCAAAAAGGAAACAATTTTTAGCATAGTATGGGTTTAAGAAAAAACAGGGCTACTGCAGCAAGCCCTGTACGTTTATTATTTTGAAACCGCATGCACTGATAAGGCCGGATATTTTTTTTGCAGCCATTCAAAACTGCCGTAAAAAATGGCGCCGTATACAATATTGGCTACCAGCATATTCCTTAAAAAGGGTAAAGCCTGAACATAACATTGAACAAACCCATCCCAATTGCGCTGTAAGCGTTGGCCGTTTCTGATATCTAATCCACCAAACCACCAAACGGGTAAGTCTGTAATAATCCAGTGTGCCAGTGCAGCCGCAAATGCCGCGGTGATTACCGTACTCATTTTTACATGCTTAATCAATGTGCCTATTAAAACAATTACTGCAAATGCAAGATAAGTGTATATCCATCCTTTGTACAGCAACCCGTTACCGTAACCTGCATAAATGGTATGCATCATTATCACATCACTAAAAAAAAGAGCACCTAAAGGAAATGCATATTTTTTCCAGGGCTGATTGAAATAAGTACCACCAAATAGCCCCATGGCACCAATGGGCGTAAAATTGGCCAAAGGCGATAGGGTACTGCCTGCATTCCAAATACGCAAAGCAGCGGCTAATAAAATAAACAACAATACAATTGCTGTTGCCGGATTGAATTTTTGAATAGACATAACGATTGTTTTAATTTAAAAGTTAAAATAAGCCCCTGTCATCATATTAAAGCGTTTGCTGTTATAGCCTACAATATCAAAATATTGTTGGTCGGTAATATTGTTGAGCGAAGTAAACAGGCGAATTTGTTTGTTAACCCGGTAGCTGATAAAACAGTCAACAGTATAATAAGCGGGCTGTAAATCAGGTCCAATATCATAAGGCCCTTTTAAACGAGTACCTACGTATTTAAAGGCCGGTGCAATGGTAAAGCCTTTTACGGGCGAAAGGGTAAGTACACTGTTCATCACAAAATTAGGACGTCGGAACAGGTTGTTTACACTAACACCATTTTGAATGCCATGCCCGTCAATATAGGTAAGATTATTACTCCAGGTGCCAATTGTACCAATTTGTGTATTGCTTTCTACTTCAAAGCCATAGTCGTGTTGTTGGTCGCGATTGATGTAGTAGCTGTTGTAATTGGCATCGGTATAAAAAATAATCAGGTTTTTGGTATCTCTTTTAAATGCAGCAAGGCGCAGGCTCATTTTTTTATCTGTGCTTTGGGTTTGGAGTCCAATTTCATAAGTAGTACTGCTTTCAGGTTTTAAATTTTTGTTGCCATAAGCGCTATACAATTGATACAACGAAGGAATATTATAGCCTGATGAAATGTTAATAAATAACTTGGTATTTTCATCAATTACAAATGAGGGATTAAGGGTATAAGTTGCATTGTTACCATAAATGGAATGGTGGTTAACGCGGCCACCGGCTTCAAAATTAAACCCATGAATATTCAGCAACAGCAAAGAGGCATACGCCGAAAGCTGGTTAACATTGGCGCTGTCTTTTCCCAGTTCAGAGGTGTAGGGTCCGTAAGGTCCGGTACTGAAATAGCTTTGGCTGGTGTTTTGATGTTGGTACTGAATACCCGAAACCAGGCGAATATGTTTTTGGAAACGGATACTGCCAAAGGTTTCTAACGTAGTGGTATTGCCGTTATATTGCTGGTTCGAATAATTGTAATAAGGGCTCGAAACATAAGTGCTGTCGTTTACATAATGGCGGTTGGTCTGCTGGTAACTTCCCTGTAAAGTCCAGTTTACTTTTTTGTGTTGAAAATCTAATGCCAGTCCACCCAAATTATTTTTATTGTTAAGGGTATAATCTTTTTCATCGGTAAAAGCACCGGCAGGTAAATCGGTTTGGTAATGGCTAAAATTGCCAAACGCTTTTGCTGTTAATGAAGGTGAAAAATGGTAACGGGTTTCAGCCATTACGCTGCTTTGCTCAAAACCATCTTTTTTAAAGTTCTGCTTACCCGTACTATCATAAGCAGCAGGGAAACCGGCGCTTTTAATGTAGTTGTACTGCACCAAATAATCCCATTTTTTAAGCGAGCCGCTAATGCCGGCACCACTATTGAAAGTGTTATAAGTGCCATAAGATGCGTTGGCATTCAGGGCCATTTTCTTTTTGGCTTCTTTTTTTAGAAAAATTTGAATAACACCTGCAACGGCATTGCTGCCCCATAAAGTACTTTGTCCGCCTTTCAGAATTTCAATACGTTCTACCTGGTCTAAAGGAATATTATTCAGGTCGAATGAATTGTTGATTTGTGAGGGGTCGTACACCGGCACTCCGTCAATCACAATTAACATATTGCCTCCAGAAGCACCACGGAAGTACAAATCTAAATTAGTACCCAATGCATTGTTGCTGCCATTAATAAAAAAACCTGCCTGTGTATTCAACAATGCAGCTAAACTGCTGCCTGCATGGTTTTGAATGGTTTTTTGATCAATTACGGTTACAATTTTACCCGTTTCTGATTCTTTAATAGGTGTTTTAGAAGCGGTTACTACCACCTCGTTTAACTGGCGGGTGGCCATAGAGTCTTGTTGTGCAAAAGCTGCATAGCCCAAAGCTATGGATGTAAGAAGGAGCGTTAATTTTTTGCTCATTGTTGATTGTTTTTAAAATGAAACAATGAGCTTTCAGGAAAACAAAAAAACGGAGAAATATAATTGACTGCTGCAGACAGTCTTTTACATTCCATGCTTTTCACCCGAAAGCCGTGAATGACAAACTCATTTTTCAATGAGGCTGTATCTGGCAGGTCTTCTGGCTTGGGGCTTTAGCACCTTCCCATTCCGTTTTAGGAACAGTGGTTGTTATCGCTTTCTCTTTTACTGAGGCCCTTACAGCTACGGGGATAGCACCGGAATTACACCGGTTTCCCTTTTAATCCTTCTATCACAATGCATACCGTTGAAAGAATGGCTTGCAATGCAATAAAAAGAACCAAATACAAGGCAAAAATAGTAATTGCTTTGAATTGTACATTTTTTATTTAATTTCATTTTTTTCACCGAATGATTCACCATGGGAAAAGGAAGATTGGAAGCTTTTAGCGATGGCGTAATAGCCATAATTATTACCATAATGGTGTTAGAGTTTAAAGTGCCACATACTGCTACATTTAGTGCATTACAAGCAATATGGCCGGTATTGCTAAGTTATATTTTGAGTTTTATTTATATTGGAATTTACTGGAGTAACCACCACCATTTATTTAATGCAAAGTGTTGCGCTTGTAAACGGCAAAATATTATTGAAAATTTGTATTTGTTTTTTTGGTTGTCATTGGTACCATTTGTGTCGGGATGGATGGGAAAATCATTTTGAAAGTTTACCGGTGGTATTGTATGGCTTTGTGTTATTAATGAATGCCATTGCTTACTTTATTTTGGTTCGTACGTTAATTGCATTGCATGGAAAAGAGGCTGCTTTAGCTGCAGTCATAAACAATGATGTTAAGGGAAAAGTTTCAGTTTATATTTATATTATTGCCATTGCAGTTGGATTTTGGAATGCCTGGGTGGCTTTGTTTTTATATGGGGTAGTAGCTGTTATTTGGATTGTGCCGGACAGGCGTATTGAAAAAAGAATCATCTCAACTTCTAAACCAATATATTGAGCTGTTTTTTGAACAGATATGTGCCATTGCTTATTGCCGGAAAATGATGCTTTATGTTCAATTCATGGGTCGGTTTTTAGGGTGGTATCTATCCTGCTATTTATGCATGGATAGAAAGTGGCCTATAGAATGAACAGCTTTTTCTGTGTTTCATTGATTTCTTTACTATATTGAGTGCCATACTTTAGCAACATGCAGGGAAAACAACAACTGAATTTGTTTAGCTTTACCATGATTGTAGTAGGGCTGGTAATTGGAATGGGTATTTTCAGAACCGCCGCTACTTCTGCCAAGGATGCCATTACGCCATCTGTTTATTTTACTGCATGGATATTGGGTGGATTGATAGCTTTTTGTGGTGCTTTAACATATGCGGAAATAGGTAGCCGTTACCCGGTTACCGGCGGGTATTATAAAATATTTTCAGTAGCCTATCATCCTAGTATTGCGTTTGCCATTAACTGTATCATTTTAATCAGCAATGCTGCATCACTAAGTGGCGTTGCATTAATAGGAAGTGGTTATATTACAAAATTGTTTCCCGGTCATCAGTGGACGGATATTGATAAAGCCATTATCAGTGCCGGGGCTATTTTAGTGTTTTATGGTATTAATTTAATGGGTTTGCGTATGAGTGCAAAGGCTCAAAATATTTTAATGCTAATTAAAATAGGAATGATAGTGGTACTCATTGCGGCCTTGTTTTTTCCATATCATCAGGCAGTAGCAACAGCAAGTGTTATGGCTGATAGCACTCCACATATGAGCTGGATTCAAAGTTTAGGGATTAGTCTCATAGCTGTATCGTTTACTTATGGAGGCTATCAGCAAACCATCAATTTTGGTAATGAAATCAACAAGCCGGCCCAAAATATGCCCCGTGGTATTTTTATGGGCATTACCATCATTATTGTATTGTACTTATTGGTAAACCTGAGTTATTATCGGGTTATCGGTTTTCATCAGATGAAAAATGAAACAGAAATTGCTTATGTGTTAATTCAAAATGTATTTGGTATTCGAGGTGCTGAAATTTTTTCATTCTTTTTGTTTGTGGGTGTTCTTTCTTATGTAAATGCCTTATTGCTTAGCAATCCAAGAGTCATGTATGCAATGAGTGATGAAGGTTCATTGCCTAAAGCATTTGCTGTTCAAAATAATAAAAATCAGGTGTTAACTGTTTCTTTAACGGTATTTGCTGCAATGTGTATTGTAATTTTATTCTTTGCCCAAACCTTTGAAAGAATTTTAAATTTCACTATTTTTTTAGATTCGTTTGGTATGGTGGGTTCCAGTGCTACCATTTTTATTTTAAGAAGAAAAACAAAACACTTAGATGGCACCGGAATATATAAAATGAAATTATATCCATTACTGCCGCTTATTTTTATTGCTGCCTATGTGTTTGTTTGTATCAGCATTATTATTCACAGTCCTGATACAGCGCTGGTTGGTATTTTGGTATTGGCTGGATTTATTGCATTGTATTTTCTGTTTCATAAAAAACAACAAAACCGAAAAGAAACCATTATTTAAATATTTATTGAATTGCTATGGAAGATACTTATTCTTTATCATACATTTTAAATGAGCTGGGCGAAGATAATGAGGCCTACTTCAGGGCGGTGGCTCCACCCATTGTGCAAACTTCTAATTTTTCCTTTAAAACGGTGGCGGATTTGCGTGAAGCTTTTGCTGATGAATACAATACCTGGCTCTATAGCCGTGGGTTAAATCCCACAGTTAAAATGCTGACACAAAAACTAGCTGCATTAGATGGTGCGGAAGATTGTTTGGTGTTTAACAGTGGTGCTGCAGCTATTTTTGCAGCAGTGCTGGCCAATGTAAAATCAGGTAGTCATATTGTAAGTGTGGCAGGTGTGTATACCTGGGCAAGAAAAATGTTTGAAGAAATTTTACCCCGTTTTGGTGTTACGCATTCCTATATTGATGGAACAGCTATTGTAAATTGGGAAAATGCACTACAGCCCAATACCACATTGTTTTATTTAGAATCGCCCAATAGCTGGACGTATGAACTGCAGGACATTCGTGCTGTTGCAGCATTGGCAAAACGGCACAACATTGTTACCGTTATCGACAACAGTTATTGTACACCCGTTTATCAGCAACCCATTGCAATGGGTATTGATATTAGCCTGCAATCGGCTACTAAATACATTAGCGGACATAGCGATGTGGTAGCAGGTGTTTTAAGTAGTAACAGCGCAATGATTCAACGCATTTTTAATAGTGAATATATGAATATAGGCAGTGGTATACAGCCCTTTAATGCCTGGTTGTTAATTCGCGGCCTTAGAACATTGCCCATGCGGTTAGCGCATATTACACAAACCACGAAACAGGTTATTGGTTATTTAAAAAAGGAGCCCATGGTTGAATCGGTTATCTTTCCGTTCGACAGCAGTTTTCCGCAGTTTGAATTGGCGCAGCAACAAATGAAAGGCGCCTGTGGCTTGTGTACCCTTGTTTTAAAGCCGGTAGCGCTTGAAACAATAGAATTATTTTGTAATGCCCTGCAACATATTAAAATGGCGGTTAGCTGGGGTGGTTATGAAAGTTTAATCATTCCCCGTTGCGCCGGTATGCCAAAAAATGAATACAACAAAATGAACCCCAATCACCGAATGCTTCGTTTGTATATTGGATTAGAAGAAGCCAATTATTTGGTGGCCGATTTACAACAGGCCTTTCTAAAAGCCGTTGCTCCTGCTCAATAAACCATTTATCTAAAATTTCGGAGTGCCTGAACTATTCTGTTATTTTTGTAATAAGATGTTTGATTGAAGATAGTTTTTGGTTAACGGGGGGCTAAACAATTTGAAGGAGGTATGGAATGCAGTTTTCCGAAACATCCATATAAAATAGAGAATCAGGCATCTAACTGGTATGGGAATGTTTTTTAATGGACACAAACGATAATGCATGAAATATTTTTTGGTGATTAGTTTTTCCTTACTCTTCTTGTATAGCAATGCGCAAAACAAAGAAGACAAGTGGAGTTTGCAGCGATGCGTAGAATATGCCATGAAAAACAATATTTCTGTAAAACAGGCTGATGTGCAGGCCAGACTGGCTGCATTGCAGGTACAGCAGGCTAAATTATTTCAAATACCCACCGTTTCGTTAGGAACGGGTGTTGGGGTGCAATTTGGCCGGTCAATTGACAGAACCACCAATATTTACACCAATACACAGGCTTTGTATCAAAATATACAAGCCAATAGCAATGTAACTTTATACAATTGGAATCGATTGAAGAGCAATGTTTCTGCCGCTCAATTCAGTGCACAGGCGGCTTTGGCCGATGTAGAAAAAGCATCGAACGATGCGGCATTAAATGTGGCTACCTATTATTTACAGGTATTAAGTGCCAATGAGCAAATTAATATTAGTAAGGTACAAATTCAACAAACGCAAACGCAGTTAGATATTACTAAAAAGCAGGTAGATGCAGGTGCATTGCCTGAGTTGAACCAAATTGAACTAGAGGCACAATTAGCCAATGATAGTAGCAATTACATTGCTGCTAAAACCACTTTTTTACAAAGCGTTTTACAATTGAAAGCAGTATTGAATTTGGATGCTGCTGCACCCTTTGAAGTAGATACACCAGATGTTTCAACGATACCATTAGAATCCTTTGCAGATTTACAACCCGAAGTTGTGTATGCTTTAGCTTTGAATAATCAGCCTTTACAAAAGGGTAACGCCTTTCGGTTAAAGGCTGCACAAAAAAATATTCAGGTAGCCAAAGCAGCTTTATATCCTACGCTTGGGTTTGGCCTAAGTTTAGGTACCAACTTTTATAATTCTTTTAATCAGATTGATGGGTACACTTTCAATGGGTATTCACCAATAACCGGTGCAGAGCCTATTGTAAAAATTGGTACCAATACCTATTATGTGCAAAGTCCAAATATTTCTATTACTCAGTCTAAAAGAAACTTTGGACAGTTGTGGCAGGGATGGAGTAATCAAATTACCAACAACTTTGGTCAGGGGTTGGGTTTAAGTTTAAGTATTCCTGTTTTTAACAATGGGCAAAGCAAAATTGCATACCAGCAATCCAAGCTCAATTACAAAAACACACAGTTGCAAAATGAACAGGCAAATTTTACCTTAAAAAACAATATTTATACAGCATACAGCAACGCAGAGTCTGCTTTCGAAAAATTTACTGCCGGTAAAAAAAGCGTAATGAGTGCTCAGAAGGCTTACGATTTTGCATTAAAACGTTATGAAATTGGTATGTTGGGTACGGTTGATTTAATTACCAATCAAAATAATTTACTGAAAGCCAAATTGCAACAGGTAGCCAATGAGTATGATTATATTTTCAAAATGAAATTATTAGAATTTTATAAAGGCATGGGTTTAAAATTATAAGCAACGAAATATTTCAACAAGACATCCAACATCTCAATCAACATATAATAAAAAAATATTATGAATAAAAAATTATTTTGGACCATCATTATATTGGTTATACTACTCGGTGGTTTATGGGGATTAAAAGCTGCCGGCATTATTGGTAAAGATGAAGGCATTAAGGTTTCTGCCGAAAAGGCCGAGAACAGAACCATTATTGAAAGTGTAAATGCCAGTGGTAAAATTTATCCGGAAGTGGAAGTGAAAATTAGTCCTGATATTAGTGGGGAAGTGGTTGCACTCAATGTAAATGAAGGTGACACCGTAAAGAAAGGCCAGGAATTGGCAAAAATTTATGCCGACATATATGTTACACAGCGCGATCAGGTGGCTGCGGTAGTAGCACAGGCACAGGCACAGGTGGCCAATTCACAGGCAAACCTGGCAGGCTTAAAAGCAACCGTTGAACAAACTGAGGCAAATTTTAATCGCCAAAAAAAATTGTTAGATGACAAAGTAATCAGCCGACAGGAATTTGAAACAGCCCAGCAAGCGTATCGCGCTGCTGAAGCCAATTACAATGCAGCACTTCAAAATATTATTGCCAATAAAGCCAATATTAAAAATGCACAGGCACAGTTGGCAAAAGCCAATGAAGATTTATCGCGTACCATTATTACCGCCCCCATGAGTGGTGTTATCAGTTTAATGAGTATTAAAAAGGGCGAACGTGTGGCCGGTAACAGTTTTAATGTAGGTACTGAAATGATGCGGATTGCTGATTTAAGCAGTATTGTTGCACAAGTAGATGTAGGTGAAAATGATATCCCCAAAATTAAAATTGGTGATACTGCTTTAGTGGAGGTAGATGCTTACAACGACAGGAAATTTAAAGGGGTTGTTTATAAAATAGCAAACCCCGTTACCAATGCATCTTCAACTACTACTTCAACCGATGTTACCAATTACAAAGTACACATTCGTTTGTTGCAGGATAGTTATAAAGATTTAATTGTAAAAGGCCGTTTCCCCTTCCGGCCCGGTATGAGTGCCAGTGCCGATATACAAACCAAAACTGCCAGTAATGTGTTAAGTGTACCATTGAATGCAGTGACTACCCGCGATATGAATGCCGATTCCACATCTAATAAAAAAACGGCAACTTCTAATAATAATAGTGATGCTACTGTTAATAATAATACCCCAAATGATAATACCCGGGAAGTAGTTTTTGTAATACAGAAAGATGGTACCGTTAAAATGGTACCCGTTAAAACCGGTATTCAGGATTTAAACTATATTCAAATAACCAATGGTTTAAAATTAGGTGATGAAGTGGTAACAGGGCCCTATGCAACCGTGAGTAAATTATTGAAAGACAAAGACAAGGTATTGGTTACCCCTAAAGATAAATTGTATGAAGTGAAAGCAAATTGAGTTTTGCTGTATCAATTTTTTTATCCGGTTGCAGTTCTGTAGCCGGTTTTTTATGTTGTAATTGCAGGGATCAACTCTTTGTATTGTATGTTTGTTCAATCGAAAAAATACAAGTATGCAAATAGGTATTGTAGGAAGCGGAAGTTGGGCAACAGCTTTAGCCAAAATTTTAACCGATAACCAAAACAAAATTTATTGGTGGATTAGAAATGAAAAAACCATTGCTGTAATGCAGCAACGCAAACACAATCCGCATTATTTAAGCAATGCTTATTTTAATCCGGAATTGTTGCATTTGTCAGCTTCCATACATGAAGTTGTGAATACAAGCGAAGTAATTGTAGTGGCCATCCCATCTGCATTTGTTGCTGCTGCATTCACTGATTTGCCTGCTCATGCATTGCAGGGAAAAAAAATTATTTCGGCTATCAAAGGTATTTTGCCTGAAGGGAATTATTTGTTTCATGAGTATTTGTCAGAAAAATTTCAATTCCCAATATCTGATTATTATACATTATTAGGCCCCTGCCATGCCGAAGAAGTTGCGGCTGAAAAGCTCTCCTATCTTACCTTTTCCGGTATGGATACAACAATGACGCAGCAATTGGCCAATTATTTTAAAACAGAATACATCAATACCGGGGTTAATAGTGATATTATAGGTGTGCAATATGCAGCAGTATTAAAAAATATTTATGCGTTGGGTGCCGGTATTGCGCATGGATTAGAATATGGCGATAATTTTTTAAGCGTATATATTGCCAACTGTTCTCATGAAATGAGTCATTTTTTATCGGTAGTTACTGCCAACTATTTACCCGATAAAAAAAATCATACCACTAACTATGCTGCATCCGTTTATTTGGGCGATTTATTGGTAACCTGTTATTCACTGTTTAGCCGCAACCGTACTTTTGGAAATATGATTGGCAAGGGTTATAGCGTAAAGTCGGCTCAGCTGGAATTGAATATGGTTGCTGAAGGCTATAATGCTGCAAAGTGTATGGTTACCATCAACCGGCAATTTAAAACATCTATTCCCATTGCTTCAGTTATCTATGCCATTTTATGGGAAAATTTATCACCGGAAGAAGGGTTTAAAAAAATTGAAAGCTATTTAATTTAATGCTGTAATTAAGCATTTACTTCAAATAAATCAGCAGCAATACCATCGGCAAACAACATTCCTTTTTTTGTTAAACGAATTTGTTCTTTTTGTGGCTGCCATTCCATGAAGCCCTGGTATAACCATTTTTGAGCAGCTCGTATTAATCGTAATTTGTTTGTTTCAGTCCAGTTATCATCAAGTGTTGACAAAGTGAGGCCTTCTCTGGTACGTAAGGCAATCATAATTTGTTCATTTCTTTTTTGAACGGGTGTAAGCACTTCTGTTTCTGCAGGAATCTTTCCTTTTTGAATGCTTTGTATATATAATGTGTTGTTTGCAATATTCCATTGCCGCAATTTGCCATTATACGAATGTGCTGATGGGCCCAATCCAACATAAGGTATCCCTTTCCAATAGCTACTGTTGTGTTTACTTTCATAGGCTGGTTTGGAAAAATTAGAAACTTCATATTGTTCAAAACCTGCTTCCGGTAACCATTGCATTAACAATTCAAATTGTTTGGCCTGAACAGCAGCATCAATATTTTCTTTTGATTTGTTTTCAATGGAATGATACAGGGCTGTTTTGGGTTCAATGGTTAATGCATAACAGGAAAGATGCTGAATAGGTAGTGTTATGGCTTTATTTATGTTTTCTTTCCAGGCTTCTTCTGTTAAGCCGGGTATACCATATATTAAATCAATACTAATATTATAAAACCCGGCAGTATAGGCTTGTTGAATGGCTTGTACGGCAGCTGTTGCATTGTGCGAACGGTTCATCCATACTAAATCAGCATCCCGAAAAGATTGAACACCCATGCTTAATCGGTTGATGCCTGCACTGCGCCATTGCACCAAAGCTTCCGGAGTGCAATCATCTGGGTTCACTTCTAAGGTAATTTCTGCATCAGCGGCAAGGGTATACTGTTGTTGTATGGTTTCCAACAAAAACAAAAGCTGTTCAATGGTTAGCAATGAAGGGGTTCCTCCTCCAAAATAGAGTGTATCAACTATCTGTTGCTTTAAAAACTGATTTTGTAATTCCGCTTCTTGTGCAATAGCATGTACCATTTCGGGTATCTGTTTTTTTGCAACTGAAAAATGAAAATTGCAATAATTGCAAGCCTGTTTACAAAATGGTATATGCACATAAATGCCTGCCATGGGTAATATTGTATCAATTAAAATGTAAAGTTACAGGTATGAACTACTGTAATAGACAACATTGCCCGGTAAAATAACTACTCAAAAATTCATAAATCTGATTAACAGGTAAGGCTTATCACTATTTTTGCGCATCATGAAGTGGATTGCCATTGCTTTGTTGGGTTTCTTTTTTGCACTAATGCCAGGGTTTTCTGCGGCACAGACTGATTCTGGCCATCAGTTGCCGGTTCAGCAAGCTGAAAAAAGCACATTGCCACAGTTGCAAAAAAAAATTACCACCACCCAGCCTGCATTAGAAAGTACAATGGTACAACCGTTGATAAAAAAAATAAGGCCCGTGGTTAGGAAAGACAGCGTTGTGCTTAAAACCGACAGTATTAAAAATGTAACTGATTCGACTTTAAATATCGTTGTGCCAGTACCTGTAGTTGTAAAAAGCAATTTGGATACCAGCACTTACGCCCAATGGCTTCCTGTTTCAACCCTGCCATTTCTGAAAGCACCTGTTTATCAAATAACCAGGTTCAAAGAGTCGGGTGGCAAAGATGAATTGTTTTATGTTTTGTGTGGCGTGTTATTCTATTTAGGGTTATTGCGTCAATTGTTTCCTAAATATTTTGATAATTTATTTGCTTATTTTTTTCAAACCACCTACCGGCAAAAACAAATGCGGGAACAATTAATTCAGGGGCAATTGTCATCATTGCTTTATAATATTCTGTTTTTTTTGAATGGCGGATTATATATTGCGCTGATTGCACAATATTTTTCCATTCATATTTTTTCATTCTGGTTGTTGGTGCTGTACAGCAGTGTTCTGCTGGCTATTATATATGGGGGTAAATTTTTAATTCTTTCGGCTGCCGGATGGATTTTTAACGTAAAACAGGCTGCATCGGGTTACAATTTTATTGTTTTTTTAATCAATAAAGTGGCAGCCATTTTCTTAATTCCGGTTATTTGGCTAATTGCATTTTCGGCTAAACCCTATGCTTCATTTGCGTTACAGTTTAGTTTTTTCCTACTGGCATTTTTATGGTTGTATCGTTTTATCATTAGTTTATCTACTCTTCGGCGTGAGCTTAAAATAAGCAGCTTACATTTTTTCCTGTACATTTGCGCCGTAGAAATAATACCTGTATTGTGCATGTACAGGCTAATGTTCCAATATTTAGACAAATAGTTTTTAATTTTGTATTCACTTAGTACAACAGCATGGTAAAAAAAGCAACTAAAAATTCGAACGTTGTTAGCAGTAAACCGGTAAAAAAAATTTTAATTGCCCAGCCAAGACCGGAAAGTGAGAAATCGCCCTATTTCGACATCGAAAGAAAATATAATGTGCAATTTGTTTTTGAGCCGTTTATATGTTTAGAAGGAATTACTGCCAAAGAATTTCGAAAACAAAAAATTGATATTGCTGCTTACACTGCCATTATTTTTACCAGCCGCCATGCCATTGATCATTTTTTTCGTATATGCGAGGAAATGAAGGTTTCTATTAGTCAGGATACCAAGTATTTCTGCATTACCGAGGCAGTAGCCCTCTATCTTCAAAAATTTATTTTATACAGAAAACGGAAGGTTTTTTATGGTGCTGATGGTACCAATAAGAGCTTATTTTCTGTGATTAACAAACATAAAGAAAATGAAAATTTCTTATATGTTTGCAGTGAAAATCAGCAGGATAATGAGATTGTAAACTGGTTAAAAACCAATAAGTGTGAATACCAGTTAGGCTTTATGTATCGCAGTATTAGTAACAACATCAAACCCCTTTTTACAAACAATGATATTGATATGGTTTGTTTGTTTACGCCCAGTGCGGTGCGATCAATTTTCGATAACTTTCCCGATTTTCATCAAAATGGTACACTCATTGGTGCTTTTGGTGGCAATACGGCCAAAGCAGTGGAAGAAGCAGGTCTTACATTAAATATTAAAGCACCCGATATACATATTCCCAGTATGACTGCTGCCATTGAACATTTTTTAGCATCCAATCAACCGGTAAAATAGCATTGAAGCGTTGTTGATTCATTTAAAAATTTTCCCTAAATCACATATCAAAAGCCCTTTTGTTTGCAGAAGGATTTTTTCTTTTCTGTAATTTGCCGGTAATATTCACAAATATGCAACATGCCAATCGGTTAATACACGAAACCAGTCCGTATTTATTGCAACATGCGCATAATCCGGTAAACTGGTATCCTTGGGGCGAAGCGGCCCTTGCTGCAGCAAAACAAAACAATAAGCCCATTTTGGTGAGCATTGGTTATGCTGCCTGCCACTGGTGTCATGTAATGGAAAAAGAAAGTTTTGAAAATGAATATACGGCTGCTTTAATGAACGAATATTTTATTAATATAAAAATAGACCGTGAAGAACGTCCGGATTTAGACCATATATATATGGATGCCGTACAAACCTTAACAGGCAGCGGCGGCTGGCCATTGAATGTTTTTTTAACACCAGATGCAAAGCCATTTTTTGGCGGAACCTATTTCCCGCCTGAACGGGCATATAACAGAATGAGTTGGAATGAAGTGTTGGTGGCTGTACACAAAACGTTTACAGAAAGAAGGGCAGAGGTGGAGCAACAGGCCGAAACCCTAACGCAACATATTCACGTTTCCAATCAGTTTGGCATATCAGAGCTGCAACAGCAAATGGATGGATTGCAAAAAGAAATGGGTATCACAATTACCCAAAACATATTGCGGTTAGCCGATACCAAATGGGGTGGTTTTGGGAAAGCGCCTAAATTTCCACAAACCATGGTGATACGGAATTTATTACGTGATTATCATCACAACGGCAATGAACAGGCACTGCAGCAGGCATTATTGAGTATTGATAAAATGCTGCAAGGTGGCATCTATGATCAGATTGGTGGTGGTTTTGCACGATATAGTACTGATGCAGAATGGCTGGTGCCCCATTTTGAAAAAATGTTGTACGATAATGCACTTTTGGTTGAGGTATTGTCAGAAGCTTTCCAAATCACCCTAAAAAACAACTATCAGGTAGCTATAGCTGAAACCATTGAATGGCTGCAAAGAGATTTAATGCATGAAAATGGCGGCTTTTACAGTGCATTGGATGCAGATAGTGAAGGGATAGAAGGCAAATATTATGTATGGCAAAAAGCTGAAATAGAACAAATTTTGGGTGATGATGCACCGCTCTTCTGTGCATATTATGGAATTTCAGATGCAGGTAATTGGGAGCATAGCAATATTTTATGGATACAGGAGCCCACAGAAGTTTTTGCAGAAAAACAAGGTATTCAGCCCGATGCTTTCAACCTCATGCTTGAAAATTGCAAGGTTGTATTACGAAAAGAGCGGTCAAAAAGAGTTGCGCCCGGGTTAGATGATAAAATTTTACTCGGTTGGAATGCATTGATGAATAACGCATTAGGAAAAGCATACGCTGCCACGGGCATTGAAAGTTATCGGGATTTGGCAATTCAGAACATGCAATTTCTTGAAACAAATTTCAATATAAATGGCATTTGGTATCATAGCTGGAAGTCGAATCAGGCTGGAATACCCGCATTTTTAGATGATAAGGCTTTTTTAATTCAAGCCTATATTACTTTGCAGGAAATTACTGGTAATGCTGATTATTTGGAAAAAGCAAAAACACTTTGTAATCATGTAATAGCCGATTACTCTGACGAAGAACAACTCTATTTTTATTTTACACCACAGTATCAAAAAGATATTATTGTAAGAAAAAAAGAACTATATGATGGTGCTATACCCAGTGCCAATGCAATAATGGCTTTTAACTTGTGGTATCTGTCAATCATCTTTCATCAACCAGAATGGGCAGCGCGAAGCAGGCAAATGATTTCAAGCCTTCAAAAAGTTATTGTTGAGTATCCAACGTCATTTGGTTACTGGGCATTGGTAGTACAACATTTTATTTATCCCAATAAAGAAGTGGTTTTTACCGGAAATGAGGCAACAGACTATATTGCTCCTTTTTTAAAAAAGTACTATCCCAATAAAATTTTTCAGGCTTCAATAAAATTTAATGAAGGCTTCCCTTTGTTAATAGGTAAAGAATTTAACTGTAAATCAATGTTTCATGTTTGTGAAAATTATGCCTGCCAAAATCCTCAGTCCAATTTTTCAAATTTTTTTTCTGAATTTCAATTAAACCATTAATTTGCACTCTCCCTGTTTATCCCTCCCGGAAAATAAAGTTAGTAAAAAGAACGTTAAGTAAATGCATCGTTGAACTTTACTCGAACTAAAATTTAAATTAAAGCTAATTTTACAAAGTAGCATGTGTGCTACTTATTGCTATATATTTGTCAATATTCTATCAAGAAATTATGAAGAAGTACCATTATAGTATTTTGCTGGTGTCGTTGGTATCGGTGGGGTTTACTGCCTGTTTCAAAGGGAAAAGTAAAAATCCGCTGGATGATGGCCAGTTACATGGAGTAGCGCCGGGCGCCGGAAAAAGTATGGGAAAACCGAGAGGAATGGTTTACATTCCACCAGGAACCTTTCACATGGGCCCCAGTGATGAAGATATTAATTTTAATTATACCGCCCGTAACAGACAGGTATCTATTCCGGGCTTTTGGATGGATGCTACAGAGATAACCAATAATGATTATCGGCAGTTTGTATATTGGGTGCGTGACTCACTTGCCGCAAAAGAGTTGGGTTACTATAAATCATCTGCCGGTGCTACCGGTGGTGATTCTGCCATAGCCATTGACTGGAACAAAGCGCGTACCATTAAATATGATGCCTCAAATCTGGAAAAATTAGGCAACAAGCTCATTCTTGCGCCGGATAACAGATTATATGGCAAGCCGGATATTGACCCCAACAAATTGTTGTATCAGGTAGAAACTTTTAATTTATTTGAAGCCGCCAAAAGAGAAAATGCCGGGCAGCCACGCAGTAAATTTATTGTGCGTTATCAGGTTCCCATTTATCCGGACACCCTGGTATGGATGCGTGATTTTTCCTATTCCTACAATGAACCGATGACTAAAAGATATTTTGCACATCCTGCTTTTGGTAACTACCCTGTAGTAGGTGTTAACTGGAAACAGGCCGTTGCATTTTGCCACTGGCGCACCCATATACAAAATGCTGCTTTGGAAAGAAAAAAGATGGCTGTTGAAAGCGATTACCGATTACCAAGCGAAGCAGAATGGGAATATGCAGCCCGCGGTGGCAGAACCAATTCAATGTACCCCTGGGGGAACTATTATATCCGCAACAAAAAAGGATGTCTGTTGGCCAACTTTAAACCCGGCCGTGGTAATTATGCTGAAGATGGTGGTTTCTATACAGTTCGGGTAGATGCATACTGGCCCAATGATTACGGTTTATACAATATGGCAGGAAATGTTGCTGAATGGACCAATTCCTATTTCAACGAAAGTGCCTATAATTTTATGTCTGATATGAGTCCGGATGTACGCTATGAAGCTAAAGATTCTGATCCTCCATTAATGCGCAGAAAAGTAGTAAGAGGTGGAAGCTGGAAAGATGTAGGTTATTTCCTGCAAACCAGTACCCGCACATTCGAATACCAGGATAGTGCAAAATCTTATATAGGATTCAGGTGTGTAATTGACTTAGCTCCAAGAATGAAAAAATAGAACCCTAAAATCAGCACATTTCATTGATTAAAACTTTAATAAACTTTACGGATACAACAGGCGATGCAATCGCAGGTAGTATTCTATTAACCCAAACCCAGTAAAAATTTAAATTCTCCTAATTATGGCAGCAAAAATTCCTCCTCAGGTAAGTAAATGGTTCGATGTTGGTGTTTCTGTTGGTGCAGCAGTAGTTATCTTCGGTGCATTGCAGAAAATTTTACACACTCCAATTGCAGATGTAATGTTGAAAGTAGGTTTAACTACAGAGGCATTAATCTTTTTAGGATATGGTATACTTTATGTAATATTTCCTTATATGGATGATCATGAAGTGCATATTCCCGGAGCAAAAGTTCCTGCCGGAAACCCGGCTTTACAAACCATGGAAAAAATGTTATTGGAAGCTGATATCACACCCGCTAACCTGAGTAAACTGAGTGCAGGTTTTCAGAAATTGGGATCTACTGTTGAAAAAATGGGCGAAATTGGCGATGTAGTAAAATCTACCGGCGATTTTAGCGCAAAAGCAAAAGAAGCTGCAGGTGCTTTGGGTACTATTACCGGTGCCGTTAGTCAAACCACTGCTTCATTATCTTCTTTTAATGCAGCGGCAGAAAATACCAAACAATTTCATACTCAGGTGCAGTTGCTGACCAAAAATCTTACTTCTTTAAATACAATATATGAGTTGGAATTGCAGGAAAGCAATAACCATTTAAAAGTGTTGAATCAATTCTATGGTAAACTAGCGCAAACTTCTGAAGCCATGAACAATTCTGCCGGTGATGCAATGAAGGCAAAAGAGCAAATTGCCATACTGGCCAATAACTTAGGTAAGTTAAATCAGGTATATGGTAATATGTTAACTGCCATGCAGGGCAGACCATAATTCATACAATGCTGATTGATTGCAACCCTATTCATATAAAATTTATATAAACTGCAGATAAATTATGGCATTACCTAAGGAGCCACGGCAAAAAATGATTAACCTGATGTATTTGGTATTAACGGCACTGTTAGCACTGAATGTATCTTCTGAAATATTGAATGCATTTAAGACGGTGAACAATAGTTTAGGTACTTCAAATGAAGTAATTGAACAGAAAAATCAAACCCTTTTTAAATCATTTCAGGAAAAATTAAATCAGGCCGATACAAAAGAAAAAGCAGCCATTTGGTGGCCAAAAGCTGAAAAAGCAAAGCAATTATCCGAAAACATGTATGTTTACATTGAATCATTAAAAGATTCTTTAAAAAGAGCTTCCGGATATAACCCACCAAAAGATACTACTT
Organism: Hydrotalea sp. GW822-HT8A01; assembly: GCF_058798575.1. NCBI lineage: Bacteria > Pseudomonadati > Bacteroidota > Chitinophagia > Chitinophagales > Chitinophagaceae > Hydrotalea > Hydrotalea sp. GW822-HT8A01. The sequence goes on along the minus strand of NZ_CM179506.1, from coordinate 575,064 downwards.
TTAAAGAAGACGATTTAGAAGCTTCTTCACGATTAATGGTTGAAGAAAAGAAGGGAAATGAATTACAGCAAAAGCTAATTCAGTTTAAAAAAGATCTGCTGGCTATTGATACCGGATTTGCTATGCAATATGCGGCTACTTTGCCCTTAGATGTTTCTATTCCTAAAACAGCAACTTCTGATGCTGCAAAAAAAGATTGGGCATATGCTTATTTTAATATGACACCTACTATTGCAGGTATTACTATTTTAAGTAAATTCCAAAATGATGTGAAGAACTCTGAAGCCCGTGCAGTGGAATATTTCCACAATAAAATCGGGGAGGTGAAAATGGTGTTTGACACGTATGTGCCTTTAATAGGCCAAAGTGCACAATATTTAATGCCCGGACAGGAGTTGGATGTTACTGCCGGTATTGGGGCATTTAATAAAGAATCAAGACCCTTCATATCCATTGACGGTGCCAGTGTTCCGTTACAGCCCGATGGTACTGGATTGTATAAAACAACAGTAGGTGGTCCGGGTTCTTATGTAAAAAAATTACATATCAGTTATTTCAACCAGGCAACCGGTAAGCAAGAAACAAAAGATGTTGATATAAAATATACCGTAGGTTCACCAACAGGTGCCAATGTAAGTGCTGATGCTACCCGGGTATTGTATATTGGTGTAGCTAACCCACTAACCGTTATTGGTGGTGCAGGGGTAGGTGATGAAAGAGTAAGTGTTTCTATAAGTCAGGGTTCTTTAACCAAGACCGGCCCCGGTCATTATGAAGCACAGGTAACTACACCCGGCGAAGCAACTGTTACCGTGAATGATGGAAAAAATATAACGCCTTTTAAATTCAGGGTAAAAACCATACCCGATCCCGTTGCCAAAGTTGGTAACAGTAAAGGTGGTAGAATGGCTTTGAATGAATTTAAAGCAATGGCTGGTGTGCGGGCAGATTTGGAAAACTTTATTTTTGAAAATTTAAAATACAATGTGTTAAGTTATACTTTTATTGCGACGGGTAAAGCTTTTGCCGAGCGGCCAGGAATTTCTGTAAACAATGGCGCTGTTTTTAATAGTGAAACTCGTGCTTTAATTGAAAAATTAGGACCCAACTCTACTGTTTTAATTGATATGATTAAAGTAGAAGGACCGAATGGAACTACCTCATTACCGCCCATTTCATTCTATTTATATTAAATTTTTGATTATGAAAAAAACCAGCATTCAAATTTTTGTGTGGATTGTTGCAGTAACTGTGCTGATGTTTGAAAGCAATGCTGCGTTGGCGCAGGCACAAAAGCGAACTGCCAAAAGAAATACAACGCCACCTACACAGCAACCGGCCAATAATGCTGCCAATCCGTATTTGCAGAATAATAATTCTAATACGAATAGCAACAACCCTTATTTGTCGGGCAATCCAAATAATGCACCCGCTGCAAACAGTAACACAAATGCCAATGCAAATACACCAAAGCCTCAAAATGGCTGTAGGGAATATGTAAATATGCCCAGCAGCAGTGAAGGTGGTTTATTTGATACGGTAAAGGTTTCGCTTCGCCCGGACGATCCTACACGCAATTACGAAATGGTGCGTGATAAAACCCCTTTGGCTTATGATTTTATTCGGGAAGATGATGCTGTTTTTAAAGAAAGGGTTTGGAGTGAAATTGACATCAGGGAAAAAATGAATCAGGTATTTGGATACGCCTCTAATGAAGACAATGGCAACCAGCGTTTAATTTCAATTATTGTGCAGGCTGTGATGAATGGGGATGTTACCGCTTTTGATGCAAATGATGATCGTTTTACCACACCACTGAGCAAAGCGGATTTTATGAAAACTTTTGGCGGTGGCATTGATACTATTCAAAGAAGGAATATTGATGGTCAGCCAACCGGTGTTTGTGAAATCAGACAACGGCAGATAGTTGCAGATTCCATCTACAAATTCAGAATTAAGGAAGATTATATTTTTGATAAAGAAGCTTCCAGATTGGTGCGTCGTATTATTGGTATTGCACCCATGATGAAAAGATATTTATCGGATGGTACCACAGTTGGTAATGATTTGTATCCTTTGTTCTGGGTTTATTACCCTGATATTCGTGCAACTTTTGCTAAAGTGCAGGTGTACAATCCAAAAAATAATGGCGCCAGAATGAGTTGGGATGATTTGTTTGAAAGCCACATGTACAGCAGTTATATTGTTAAAACAACTATGGATAACTTCAAAAATCAGTATTTTAAAGATTATATTAAAGACCCCCTATTCCGTTTACTGGCCGGCGAAAAAGTTAAGGAAAAGATATTTAATTATGAACAGGATTTGTGGGCTTATTAAGCATTGCTGGGGCTTGTTTTAACTTGGTATTAAATTTGTTTTATAATTTCAGTAGAATTTTTTTTTTAAAAAATTATTGTTATTTAAAAACTAATCTGTACCTTTATCTCGGTTTTTCATAGGATATTGGATTTTAAAGACGGGGCTGGATTTTTATCCTGGCCCTTTTTTTATGCCATTACTTTTCCCAAATTGATATTATTATTGCCTGGCGGAATTAAAATAACGTATCACTAATTCGGCTTTTGCGGGGCCAACAACTGCAGCAATAGCAGATTTATCTTTCGTTTGCAGGTTTTTGATAGATTTAAAATGCTTTAAGAGGGTATCTGCCGTGGTTTTACCAATGCCGGGAATCTGCTCTAATTCATTTTTAAAAGCACCCGCCGAACGTTTATTCCGGTGAAAAGTAATACCAAAGCGATGCACTTCATCTCTAATTCTCCGAATCAGTAGCAAGCTGTCACTATCCCAGGGTAATTTTAAGGAACGGTTATCGCCCGGAAAAAATATTTCTTCCTCATTTTTGGCTAAACCCACCACATTCATGCTACCCAAAAGGCCCAATTCATCCAACGCTTCTAAAGCAGCATTTAATTGGCCTTTTCCACCATCAATAATCACCAATTGTGGCAGTGATTGGTTTTCTTCTTTCAAACGTTTATACCTCCTGTAAACTACCTCTTTCATGGTTGCAAAATCATTGATGCCCTGAACGGTTTTTACATTAAAGTGCCTGTAATCTTTTTTACTGGGTAAGCCGTTTTTAAAACAAACCATTGCAGAAACCGGATAACTACCCTGAAAATTCGAGTTATCAAAACATTCTATATGTATCGGTGTTTCCTGTAAATGCAAATAATTTTTTACTTCTTCTAAAACCTGCATCAAATCTGCGTCTGATTTAGTAGTAATATGCAGTGTTTTTTTCTTCCTGAGCTCTTCTTTAAAATAGCTTACATTTTTTATGGATAATTCTAATAATTTTTTCTTGTCGCCCGCCTTGGGAACTGTGATGGTGATATCCGGTTCGGGGTAATCCATCTCAAAAGGCACCACCATTTCTTTAGCAGTACTGTTAAAAGTTTTTCTTATATCTAAAATTACCATCGGCAGTACCTCCGCTTCGGTTTCTTCTAATTGTATATCAATTTTTCTGGTATGCGTTTGTACAATGGTACCATGGTTTACCATCAGGTAATTGATGAATGCAACATGTCCTTCCTTCTCAATTGAGAAGACATCAATATTGGTAAGGTGTTTACTTACAATCACTGATTTTGCCTGATAGTTTTCAAGATATTCCATTTTACTTTTAACCGCTGCCGCTTTTTCAAAAGCTAAATTTGCTGCATGTAACTGCATTTCAAGTTTTAAGCGGTTCATTACCGAACTTAAATTACCTTTTAAAATTTCTCTGATTTGCTGAATGCCGGTGTTATAATCGCTATCCGTTTGTAAACCCTCACAAGGGCCTTTACAATTACCCAAATGATACTCTAAGCATACTTTAAATTTATGCTTTTGAATATTGTTTGCAGTTAATGCCAGTTTGCAGGTTCTTAAAGGAATGTATTGTTTAATAAAATGCAATAATTCCCGAACACGCCCTACAGAACTGAATGGTCCCAGATATTCTGAGCCATCGTTTAATTTTTGACGTGTTAAAAATACTCTGGGAAATGGTTCTTTTTTAATAACAATATATGGATACGTTTTGTCATCTTTTAAATTAATATTATACTTGGGTTGATATTGTTTAATCAGTGCATTTTCCAATAAAAATGCATCCTGTTCCGAATCAACAATGGTAAACTCAATACTTTCAATTCGCTTAACTAATTCAAATGTTTTATAGCCGGTAAAAGTTTTTGAAAAATAAGAGCTTACTCTTTTGTGCAAGTCTTTTGCTTTTCCTACATATAAAAGTTGATGCGATACATCATAATATTTGTATATGCCCGGTTTATGCGGTATGGTATGGGCAATGAGTTGAAAAGCAGCAGCAGTCATATCAATGTTTCCAGTTTACAAATATTTTGTTTTTGTTAATTACAGAATCTTTCAATAAGTATTCTTTATTGATTGTAAAATAATTGGTAGGTTTCCAGTGTAAAGCCTCATCTATGGTAGTATCTGCGCGATGCAGTATTTTGTGTATAAAAATATTTTTCAATTTGTTATTAGCGTCATTTAATAAAATAATTACTGATTTAATGGGGAATGTATCATCTTGTGCGGCTGGTGCATAGGTAAAACTATAACTGTTGGTTGATAAATCATGAAATACAGATTCATTGAGTAAAGGTTTTAGTGCAGGGCTATTAATATCAGCATCCAAAAAGGGTTGGGCTAAATGTTCAAATTCCTTAGCATAAATAACTGAAGAGTCTTTTTTTCCTGCATTATTCGTTTCTATTTTGTACATAAAATACGGCGTGCTATTTACATCGTTTATTTCTTCAGTTAATATTTCTTTTATTGGAAAATAAGTACCGGTATCTTTTACCGGTTGTGTGGTTGTTGCTGCCTTTTGTTGGTTACTATGGCAGCCTGAACAGCAAACAGTTACTGCAATGGGTACTAATATAAAAAGCAAATACTTCATGCTACAAAAGTATTTGAAACACTTGTAACCGCATTGTATAAACTTATTTGCTGCTGATTTATACTTGAAAAAAATTAACGAATGGGCTGGGTAAACCCAATTTTTAAACCATAATCCCATCTAAATTCTTTAATGGGGTACAAATCGTTATAGGTAGGAAAATGTTGATACCGTACCTGCGGCCCAATAAACCAGGTTCTGTTTGCGGTTTTATAGGTAACATTCAACTCAATCCCTGTATTGGCATTCCACTTTCTGAAAAAGGGAGCTCCATTGGTATAATATTTATAATCGGTTGAAAGCAAATACACGTTTTTGTTAAGAGTAAGGGTAGGTTGAAAACTGATACCTGCATCTACACCAATTTTTTTATCGGGAAAGAAACTCCATTGAACACCAATGGGGATAGATATTTGGTATAGTTTATTATCTAATTTGGCAGATTGAAAGCCGCCTGCATTGCTATAACTGGAAAGCATATTTACAGAATCTAACTGATGGTTACGTACGTATGCAATGGTTGCAATATTATAGGGCGACCAATATGCATCAATATAATACTGCCGAACATTAAATTGTAAGCCGGTTTTTATTTGCAGGTTTTTATTTAAACGGTATAAAATAGCACCACCCGCTTCCATGCCAATGGCAGGTTTGTGGTGTACTGCTGCATTAATGTTGCCATTTACTGAATTGTTGGTATTGTTAACCGGACTGTTTAATGCGAAGGTGCTCAATAATGTTGCATAATTTAATCTTTCCTGATTGTCAACTAAATTTCGGTAGCTGATGGAAGGTGTAATATATAATTGGTAAGAAAATCTTGGAATTTTAGCAGTAGTTTTTAATAAATTTTTTGAAGTATTATAAGCTGATTTGTTCAGCACATTATTGAAACCACTGATTTTGTTTTTCTGATCTAACCATGCAAAATTAGGATACAATATCAGGCTGTTGTTGCCGGAATAATAAGTAGTGTTACCTGAAGGATAGGTATTGTTTTTAATGCTTTCTGTATTCATCAATTCAACCGGTTCACCATTACCGTTAATATGTTTGCTGATGATGGAAATATTTTGAATACCTTTATTGAAGTGGCGGCTACTCACAATAATCTCGTTACCGGCAGTAATGTTATTGGATGTATTTACAACTGCATAGTACGTATTGTGCTGCGGTTTATTGATGTGGTGAAGTTTATTGATGGTTTTATTGGTAATAGCAGTAGGATTAATGGTTTGCTCTAATAAATTATTTTTATTGGCATCAGCGTGTATATTGCTATTGTCGGGTGTATTGGCATCAATCATTTGAACGTTACCAATGGGTCCAAGGGGCTTTATCAAAATATTTTTAGGCGGGTAATTGTAAATGGTAGTAGCCGTTAATGCAACAATAATAAAAATAGCAATAAATGTTAATGCTTTCCAGGAACCCGTACCATGCAATTCTGTACGAATATTTTCCCATACATGCTCAGATGGGTACATGCGGTGTTGTTTCACCTCATCTTGCAAGAATTGTTCAAATTCATCATGTATATGAAAATTGTTTTCCATCGTTCCTGCACTTATTTACTAAATGCTGCCAGCCAGTTGTACTCTTCCTTCGGGCTGTCAACAATTTTCTTCTTAATTAAAATAGTTTCCAACATAGTTTTGGCTCTTGTGTACTGACTTCTGCTGGTACTTTCTTCTATATCCAGCATTTCGGCTATTTCCTTATGGCTAAAGCCTTCTAAGGCATATAAGTTTAATACGGTTCTGTATCCCACGGGTAAAAGTCTGATACATTCTATAATTTGTTTTCCCTGCAATATGGAAGGGATGGTTTCATCTTTGGTATGCAAATGTGTTGCCTGCGACAATTCAACACTTTCATTAAATTTTTTATTCTTTTTTAAAAAATTAATGCAGGTGTGTACCATAATTCTTCTAATCCAGCCTTCAAATGCACCACGGTTTTGAAAAGTATTCATTTGTGTAAACACTTTTATAAAACCTTCCTGTAACATATCTTCCGCATCCTGTCTGTTATGTGCAAACCGATAACACACCGATAGCATTTTAGGGCTATATCTGTTATACAACTCACGTTGTGCAATGGGGTCATTGTACATACATCCAGTTATTATTGCCTGTTCAGTCATTACGGGATAAATAGTTACCCTTAAATATAGGACATTTTGAAATTTTAAATGCTGCTTGGCATTTTTTTTCTTTTGAGCGGCACATAGTATTTAACCGTTTATCATTTTTTTTCAAAATTCAAGCTGCTATAGCTTGTAATTTCTGAGTAGAAAGTTACATTTGCAACACTGTAACAAAAATTATTTGAAAAATAGGGGAAACATACAATCCTTTACCGCCGCTTTTCTTTTGTTGGTTATGTTGTTGGCTATAATGCCCAAACAATGGCTGCATTATTGGTTGGCACAACATACCGATATACCTGCCAGTGTTGCAATACCTAAAAACGGGCCTGTTATTCATGCAGTTGGTTATAGTTGCGATGTAAATAATATGGTGGTGGTATTGCCTTTTATGGGCGAACAAATAAATGTAATAATTACCCTGCCGGTTAGTTTTATCAATGCAACTACCATTTTATCTGAAAATATATTTTCATCAGGCCATCACACTTTTGCAACACGCGGGCCTCCTTCTGCCGTCAATAACTTCATCTGGTTGTAATTTAATTATTTATTTAACTAATGTAATTTTATGTTGAAAAAGTTATTACTGGCTTTGCCATTATATAGTATTTTATTTATTTTATTACCACAATTTGCAATTGCATGGGATGGGAATGAAGATTTGGAGCAGGTGGTTTTACATGGAAAAGTATTAGACGCACAAACGCAAAAACCATTAGTTGGCGCCACTGTAAGTATTCCTGATTTAAAATTGGGTGTTATTACAGATGATAAAGGTGAATATCAAATAAAGGGCTTGCCCGTTGGTAATTTTTTGATAGAAGTAAAATATGTAGGTTATGCAACTGCTACAAAAAATGTTGCATTGAAAGGTACTATAACGGCTAATTTCAGTTTGCTGGAAAGTGCTACTGAAATTGGCGAAGTAGTAGTAACGGGTACTTCAAAAGCAACACAAATTAAAAGAAGCCCGGTACCTATTGTAACCATTAATCATAGTTACCTGCTCAGTAATAGTGCCACCAATGCTATTGATGCAATAGCAAAAATACCTGGTGTAAGAACTGTTACTACCGGACCCAATGTTTCAAAACCTATTATCAGAGGATTGGGGTACAATAGAATTTTAACCTTATATGATGGTGTGCGACAAGAAGGCCAGCAATGGGGCGATGAACATGGTATTGAAATAGATCAGTTTAGTGTTGACAGGGTTGAAGTAATAAAAGGTCCTGCCAGTTTATCATATGGTTCAGATGCGCTTGCCGGCGTAGTCAATCTTATTCCTACACAACCTGCACCCGAAGGAAAAATGATTGGAGAGGTTTTGTTGAATTACCAAACCAACAATAAGTTTATAGGTGGTTCGGCAATGTTAGGTGCCACTAAGAATGGTTTTGAATGGATGGCTCGTGTTTCGCACAAACAAGCCGTGGATTATCAAAACAAAGTAGATGGCAGAGTGTTTGGAACGGCTTTTCGCGAAACTGATGCAAATGCTTCATTGGGTCTGCATCGTAAATGGGGTTACTCACACCTGAATTTAGTTTTGTTTGATGACTTGCAGGAAATACCCGATGGAAGCCGCGACAGCGCCACCTGGAAGTTTACCAGGCAAATTACTGAAATTGATACGGTACGGCAAATTGTTTCTAACCATGATTTAAATAGTTATGCCATTGAAAAATTACACCAACATGTGCAACATGCCCGCATATACTGGAGTAATAATTTTATTTTAGGTGAAAGCAGGTTAGATGTGAATTTGGGTTTTCAGAATAGCAGGCGCAGAGAGTATAGCCATCCTGAACTTTTTACTATCCCTGGTCTTGATTTGCAACTGCAAACATACACCTATGATGTAAAATATCATTTTCCTTCTTTAGACAATTGGGATATCACCGCAGGTGTAAATGGAATGTACCAGAACAATACCGTTACTAACGGTACCGAATTTGTGATACCCAATTACCATCAATTCGATATCGGAGGGTTTATTTTGGGTAAAAAAACATTTGGCAATTTAGATATTGCCGGAGGTGCAAGAATAGATGGCAGAACATTTGATAATCAAAAATTGTTCACTAATGTAAATCCTGTTACAGGGTTTGATATGGCAGTGAATGGCACAGATACGATTGGTGCACAAAAAATATTTTCTAATTATAGGCATAATTTTTCAGGATTTTCCGGAAGCATAGGGGCAACCTATAATTTTTCTGAAAAATTCTCAGTAAAGGTGAATTTAGCTCGTGGTTATCGTGCACCCAATATTGCTGAACTATCTGCTAATGGTGTGCATCCGGGTACTAACATTTATCAAATAGGTAGTGATCAGTTAAAGCCTGAGTTTAGTTTACAGCAGGATGTTGGTTTGGTGTATTCTTCAAAATATGCCGTTATTCAGTTAAGTGTATTCAATAATACCATTAACAATTATATCTACAATCAGAAATTATTGGGCGCCAATGGCCAGGACTCCGTTTTGGTTCAGGGTAATCAGACATTTAAATTTGTTGCATCCAAAGCAAATTTGTGGGGCGGAGAGTTTAGTGTAGATCTGCATCCCATTAAACCTTTGCATTTTGAAAACAGTGTATCTGTTGTAAATGCCATTAATAAAGGTACAGATGGAAAGGCTGTTGCTGATTCAGAAAAATATCTTCCATTTATTCCGCCTGTGCACGGAACTTCTGAATTGCGATATAATTTTAATTTGGCAAAATCGGGTATTAAGAATGCTTTTGTAAAAGTGCAGTTGGAATATTATGCCAGCCAAAACAATGTTTTCAGTGCTTACGGAACCGAAACACCAACTCCGGGTTATAGTTTGTTTAATGCAGGTTTTGGAGGAAGTATTACCAATAAAAAAGGCGATGTGTTATTTAATGTGTATGTTATGGGTAATAACCTCTTCAATTTGGCTTATTGGGATCACTTAAGCAGGTTAAAATATTTTTATGGAAATTATCAAAATCCGGGTCCAAACGATAACCCACGAGAACATGGTATTTACAATATGGGTAGAAATGTTTCATTGAAAATAGATTTTCCGCTGAGTTATAATTTAAAGAAAAGCAGTTAAGTTGGTTTGTTTTTGGTAGAAATAAGGCCCACTCTATTACGGAAGGGCCTTTCTGTTATCTTACAAGAATAGATAGTGGATAATTTTAATTTTACACTGCAAATGATGCATTTAATTTGCGTTCGCCAATTTGCTGGCGCCACATGGCATAATATAATCCTTTCATAGCCACTAAACTGTGGTGATTGCCGGTTTCCACAATTTGCCCTTTTTCCAGCACATAAATTCTGTCGGCATGCATTATTGTACTTAAACGGTGTGCAATAAGAACAGTGATTTGTGATTTTTCGTTCGATACTGCTTTAATGGTATTGGTTATTTCTTCCTCAGTAATAGAGTCTAATGCGCTGGTGGCTTCATCAAATAACAATAAATGTGGTTTACGTATCAACGCTCTGGCAATGGATATTCTTTGTTTTTCGCCACCACTTAGTTTTAATCCGCTTTCACCTATTAGTGTATCAATGCCATTGTCTGCCTTAGTCAGCAATTGATTGCAGCTTGCCTTTTGTAGTGCTTCTAAAATATCCTCATCTGTAGCATCGGGCTTTACAAATAAAAGATTTTCTTTGATACTGCCTGCAAATAATTGGGTATCTTGGGTAACAAAGCCAATTTGTCCGCGTAGTTCATCAAAATTTAAATTGTGGCCATCTACACCATTATAAAAAATGGTACCCTCTTTTGGCCGGTATAATCCTACCAATAATTTTACCAAAGTACTTTTACCGGCGCCACTCGGACCTACAAAAGCAACGGTTTCGCCTTTTTGTACAGTAAAAGAGATATTATCAATGGCTTTATAATTAGCTGTTTGGTGTTGAAATGATACCTGATCGAAAGTTAGTATTTCAATTGCGCCAATATGAGTAGGTGTAACCGGTGAATGATCGGGCGTTTTACTCATTAAATGATGAAAGTTATTGATAGAAGCTTCTGCTTCCCGATAACTGAGCAAAATATTTCCAATTTCCTGTAATGGTCCGAAAATAAAAAAGCTGTAAAATTGAAGGGTAATTTGTTGTCCGGTGGTCAATATATCTTTAAATATTAACCACATCAAAACCATCATAATTACCTGCCTTAATAAGTTTACGAATGTACCCTGAATAAAGCCAATGGTTCTTATGCTTTTTACTTTCTTTAGTTCAAGTCCTAATATTTTATAGGTATTATTGTTTAGGCGTTTTATCTCCTGGTCAGTGAGCCCTAAACTTTTTACCAGTTCAATGTTTCGTAAACTTTCAGTAGTAGAGCCTGCCAGCATGGTAGTTTCTTTTACAATGCGTTTTTGTATGCTTTTTATTTTGTTGCTTAAGCGGTTAGTAAGCCATGATAAAATGGCAATACCAATAATATAAGTAGGCATTATACTCCAATGAATATGAAAGGCATATACAGAAACAAAAACAACACCCACTAAAATTCCAAACAATACATTAATAAAATATCCAATAAATTTTTCGCAGTCTGCTCTTGCCTTAGTTAAAATTGATAAGGTTTCACCACTACGCTGGTCTTCAAAATCCTGATAGGGTAATTGCATGCTATGCTTCAATCCATCTGTAAATAATGCTGCTCCAAATTTTTGAATAATTACATTTACGGCATAATCCTGGAATGATTTGGCAATTCTGCTTACCATGGCGGTGCCTACCATTAAGCCTAAAAAAACCAATACGCCATAGATATATTGCCATTCAGTTCTGGGTAATTTTTTTTCGTGATCAAAAAAATGTGGATGGTTGGAATATCGGTCAATTAATTTCCCGAACAGTAACGGATCGAACATGGAAAAAACCTGATTAATGGCTGCTAATAATAATGCCAATGCAATGAGCCATTTATAATGTTTTAAGTATTGTAACAGTAGTTTCATACATGTATTGTTTCAATGTTAAAAGCATGATTCATTACGCAAATAATGCACAAGTTTTCATACTTTTATTTGGTTTAGTGAAAAATGAAAACATATAGAAACAATAACTATGCAAATTTTCTGGTATGTCGAAAAGTCAGTTTAGTTTATTGCGATTTCCATACTTTTCCGTCTTTCATTACCCATTGTACTTGTTGTAATAATTGAATATTGTTTAATGGATTACCCTTTACTGCAATGATATCAGCAAAAGCACCCGGAGCTATAACACCAATTTTTCCATCTTGTTGTAATAAATCGGCAGCGGTAGTAGTAGCGGTTTGTATGGCTTGTAATGGTGATAGCCCATATTGCACCATAAACTCAAAGTCTTTTGCTTCCGGCAAATTCCACTCATATCCGCCAATATCGGTGCCATAAGCAATTTTTACACCTGCTTTCATAGCTGTTTTAAATATAGCTGGAGCAGCTTGGCGAAACTGTTGATTAATGAAACTGCCTTCTTTGGCTCTTCCATCTGCAACATAATCGTTTACAAAAATGGTGGGGCACCAGAATACACCTTTTTGGGCCATTGTATTGGCACATTCTTCATCCATGCCACTACCATGTTCAATACTTCTGGCGCCTGCTGCAATAGCAGCTAAAATACCGTCCCTGGTCATGGCATGTGCTGCAAAATTTTTTCTGCTTTTCCGTGTTTCATCTCCTATGGCTTCTATTTCCTCTTCTGTAAAGTTGGGAAGACTTCTGAAGGAACCATCGGGTAAGCGATAATAACCTCTGTCGGCATAAATTTTTATCCAGTCTGCTCCATGTGCCAATTGCTCTCTCACAGCTTTTCTGGCATCATCGGATCCATTAATTTCCTGGATGCCTTTTGGCAAATCAAGCTCCCAATTGTATTCTTTCGGACTAATAGGATAGTGCCCCACAGTATTAATAGCCCTTGTAGCTACAAACATACGTGGCCCGGGTATTACGCCATTGTTAATGGCTTTTTTTAAATCTACATCTGCATACATAGCACCTTCTGTTTCCAAATCTCTAATAGTAGTAAAGCCATTGTGTAATGCAATGTTTGCGCTGCGAGCTGCACGAAGGGTTCGGTAGGGAATGGATTCTTTCAGTAGTTGTTCGGCATAATCATCACTGGTAATATCGCCTTGCAATAAAACATGCGTGTGGCAATCAATTAATCCGGGTAAAACAAAATAACCGGATAAATCGATAGTACTATCTACTTTCTCTTGAAATTCCACCTTCGGAACAATTTTTTGTATGATGTTATCTTTAATAATAATTACCTGGTTATTACCAACGGTACCCAGTTTTACATCTAATAATTTCCCGCACTTTATAGCAGTTATTTTCTGGCTTCTTGCAAATGAAAACATCAGCAATAGTGTTGCAGATAAAATAGTGTATTTCTTAAGCATATGATTTGTTTTAGTACCTACAAGATACTAATTACTGCTTTTATAAATTCTACTGCCTGCAATTTTGTTGTAAAACCATCTTGGATGGCACTATTTTTATTGGATTTGTATTATTTAAAATGTTTTAATTGAGTAAATGCTTTATTAGAACATCCATGCTATATGCACCATTACCCGGTTATTTGCTTTTACAAATCCATTGGCTAAATTTTGCGATAATGGCGTTTGCCAGTTTGTGCCAATAGCCATGTTTTTGAATGTTGTTTCTAAACCAATTGTGCCTAAAAGGAGCTTGCCACCCGAAATATCTGCCTGTAACGCATGGTCAGTATCTTTTTGTGCCTGTTCAAACTGGCATCCAATATTAGGCACAAGCGTAACCGCTTTTGCAATACGAATTTTGTAATACGCCTGAAATATGGTTGAAAATTTATTGCCGTATTGGTATTCATGCATATTGGTTCCATTTATTTTATAATTAGCGGCTATGTTTATACCTGCATCTTGTAAACGAACATCATACATCAGGCTTGCCAGAAAATCGGTACTGCCGGTACCTAATTGAAATAAATTGGCGCTTTGCATATTGTTATCCTTATCTGCCGGATTGTATTTTCCGGTGGGTAATTTTATGCCTGCCCCTATCCAGAGGTTCTGTACCAACAATTTTTGGTATAGAGATTTTCTTTGGTTCAATACTTCATAAAATCCGGTAAATGTAATATCGCCAATTCCGTTTTTACTCAAATTTTCGGTTGCATTGGTTTTGGTATTAAAGCTATAAGGCACATTACCTAAAATGCGTACATGTTTGGCTATATTCCATCCGCCCCAAAGTTCGGCAGTAGTATAATTTTCGGTAGTGGTTAAATAGCTGCTGGTACCTCCTACACCAATGTGGGTACGTAAGCTGTTGTTTTGGTATCTTATTCCGAAAATATGTTTGTGAAATTCGGGCATAATGCCTAAATAATTATTGCCTACACCACATCCGCAAATATCGCATGCATAGGTGAACTGAACTGAAATGACTGCAGTTATAATGATGAGAAATACTTTTTTCATGTAATTTTTCATTTTTATTGTTCACTCAACAAGCGATTCTCCACAAAATTTTTATCGTTGAGTGTTTGTAAAAAAGCAAGTAATTGTTCTTTTTCTGAACTTGATAATGCTATTCCAATATGCCCGTTGTTTTTTAACATGGGGTCTAGATTAGGTGCGTTTTGAACTTGATTGCTGTAAAAATCCAGAACAGCCTCTAAAGTTAAAAAGCGCCCATCGTGCATATAGGGTGCGGTATAGTATAAATTACGTAAGGTGGGTACTTTAAATTTATATTTATCTGCATCCTGTAGTGTGATATCGTATCTGCCTACATCATCAATATTGTTTGGTGATAACCCGTTATTCCGAAATGAAAAATCGGTAAATAATGGTTCTTTGTGGCATGCAGCACAATTGTTTTTGAATATAGTATAACCTGCATTTTCATCATTTGTAAAGCTGGCTTGATGATGCATTACACTATCATACTTCGATTGATCGCTAACGCACATCACCATAAATTGCGACAATGCTTTTAATAAACGGGATGTATTAATTTCAGGTGTGCCAAATGCTTTCTGAAAAAGGGATGGGTAAACCGGAGATTTTTGCAGCGTAGCCAACAAATTATTCATGGTATTACCCATTTCAACATGGTTGGTAATGGGTGCAATGGGCTGTAGGTCTAAGTCGGCAATACCACCATCCCACATAAAAGATGGGCTCCATGCCAAGTTCATAATAGGTGGTGTATTTCTAACACCCAGGCTGTCAAAAATACCATGGCTTACACTATGCCCATGCTGGGTAAAAGCCGAAGTTTGAATATGACAGAAACTACAGCTTATGGTGTTATTGGCGGAAAGTGATGCATCATAAAATAATTTTCTTCCTAACACAAACCCGTTCTCCGTTATCGGATTAGTTTCAAAATGATATACAGGGGTTGGAAAAATATCCGGTTTGGTGAATCCGGCAAACACTTGTGTACTTTCTTTCTTGCAGGCAATAACGCCTGCAAGAAAGAAAGTTAATATCAATAATTTTAATTTCATACCAGTTAGTTTTCAGTATGGTTGTGTGTAAACATATTTACGTAGTTGTTAGCGATGGTTGCACTAAACGGACTAACCATTACCACTGAATTTTGCGCAATACTTACATTGGGAGTGCCATTAAATACTTTCATTACATCTACCAATAAATGTATGTTAGCTGATTTGGTGGCTTTAATTTTAGCAGTACCTCTGGCTGTTAAATCGAGTGTAATGGTTTTAATGTTATTAAGTGTTGGACTGGTACTGGTATAACCACCGAACAGTCCGATATGATACTGAAAAATATTACCATTTTGAGTAGATGCGGGTGAAGTGCCTTCCATCTTAAAGAAAATATAGCCGCTGTTCCAGCTCCAGTACATACCTGCGGCGGCACCTGCAGGATCTAATATACCGATTCTTTTACTGATGTCCAAGGTATTTCTCAAACTATCTACACCTACCATAAAAGTTAATTTACTGTATTCTCCTTCCGGTACACGCAATACAGGAATGGTTGATGCAGGCTTGTTTTCATCAATTAAAAAGTAGCAACTGTCTTGTGGAATGCTGTAAACACTACCATCTGTTTTGGTTAATGTAAAATTACTCACAAAATATTTTAATAAAGTAACTTTAAAAGCCTCACCACTTGCGTTGGTATAGTTGCCTGTATTTAATTGTAAATCCTGGTTGCCGGCTACATTATCAAACTCAACAGACAATTGTCCGGTTGCAGATGCATTGTATTCAGGTGCAACATTTTTTTTACACGAAACCAGAAAAAATAATGCAATAGAAAGGGAAAAAATAATCGATTTCATAATTATATTAAATTAGTATATTTAACAATCTGTTGTAGGATAGTGATAAAATTTTTTACCCGGGCTATTTTTTCGTGAATAGCGGGTAGTCAGAAACAGAATTGTTCATGTATACAACAGCCTTTCAATATTCAATTGAAAGTGATTGAACAACAATTCTGTTTGAAAACAGTGAACGATCTGTTTGCTTTAGCGCATAGTAATGCACCAATCAATAACTAAAGAAATTGAAATTGTTTTCGGTGAACAATGCAAAAGATAAATGACTAACCGGGAGGATGGAAAATAGAAAGTACAATTTTGGTTGGAAAACCAATACAGATAACGGCTATAAATTGCTGTAGTAAACCGGAATTGTTTTGAGCAATTGTAAAAAAACTATTGTAGTTTAATAAGAAAATTTCATCTCTGTTTTCGGCTTTGCGTTCGGGATTTTTTTGTTCGCTTTTTTCAGCTTTGGTTAATTGCTTCATCATTTGGCATTTGCCGTTACAATGCAGCATGGGTTTGTTTTTATTTTCACAATGAATGGCAAAACGGTTGGTATTTATAAAGTAATCGGCCACAATCAACAATTTGCTGAAAGTTTGCAGTAGAAAAGGAGCGAGAAATAATATAGCAATAGTTTGCTTCAAACAAACAATAATTTGCTGCAAAGTTATTTCAAATTTATTTACAAAACATGATTGTGGTCACAAAGTATTCGCTCTTAATATATGTTGTTTTAACCTGCCCACCCTTCTCTGTCTAAGCTACGATATTGAATAGCTTCGGCTAAGTGTTGCGCTTCAATATGGTTACTGCCTTCCAAGTCGGCAATGGTTCTGGCTACTTTTAAAATTCTATCATAAGCCCGGGCAGAAAGATTTAATTTTTCCATTGCTTTTTTTAGTAATGCTTCACCTGTTGCATTAATTGTACAAAATTCACGTAAGGTTTTGCTACTAATTTGTGCATTGGCATAAATACCGGGTAATGTTTTGTAACGTTCTGCCTGTATGGCTCTGGCTTTGATAACCCGTTCACGTATGGTTGCCGAATTTTCAGAAGTTTGTTGTCGGGTGCTTAACTCACTAAAAGCAACCGGTGTTACTTCAACATGTAAATCAATCCTGTCTAATAAAGGCCCTGAAACTTTATTCAGGTATTTTTGAACAGCACCGGCAGGGCAGGTACATTCTTTTTCGGGGTGATTGTAAAAACCGCAAGGGCAGGGGTTCATAGAAGCAATCAGCATAAAATTAGCAGGGAAGTCAACCGCTAATCTTGCTCGTGAAATGGTAACACGCCTTTCTTCCATAGGCTGACGCATTACTTCTAAAACAGTACGTTTAAATTCGGGCAATTCATCCAGAAATAGCACACCGTTATGTGCCAATGAAATTTCGCCGGGTTGGGGATTACCGCCACCACCCACCAAAGCAGCATCACTAACTGTGTGGTGTGGAGAGCGAAAGGGGCGTTTAGCAATAAGTGAAGCATTTTCAGGTAATTTACCTGCTACGCTATGAATTTTTGTAGTTTCTAATGCTTCCTGTAATGTAAGTGGTGGCAGTATGGTAGGTAACCGTTTAGCCAACATGGTTTTACCGGCACCGGGTGGGCCAATGAGTATGGCATTATGCCCGCCTGCAGCTGCAATTTCGAGTGCCCGTTTTATATTTTCTTGTCCTTTCACATCATTAAAATCAACCTCAAATTCATTTTGGGTTGAAAAAAATTCATCTCGTGTATTTACTACTAACGGTTCTGCCTTGCTGTTTCCTGAAAAAAAGTCAACTACTTCAGAAATATGTTGCACGCCATATACATCCAGATTATTGACCATGGCCGCCTCTCTTGCATTGGCTTTGGGAACGATTAATCCTTTAAAACCATCTTTACGGGCTTGTATGGCAATGGGTAATGCGCCTTTAATGGGTTGTATGGTGCCATCTAAACTTAATTCACCCATCATCACATAATCTTTTAATGTATCTGTATCCGGTAACTGATTACCGGCACCTAAAATGCCTATTGCAATGGGCAAATCGAATGCTGCACCTGTTTTTTTAATATCGGCGGGAGCCATATTGACCACCAAACGGGTGCGCGGCATTTTGTAGTTACTGGTTTTTATGGCACTTTCAATACGTTGTAAACTTTCTTTCACAGCATTATCGGGCAGGCCAACTATAAAATATTTGATATCGCCGCCACTAATATTTACTTCAATGGTAATTGAAATGGCATCTACACCATAAACGGCACTTCCATAGGTTTTTACAAGCATAGTTAACAGGGTATTTGCATTTGCATAGCATTATATTTATGAGACACTGCAAATGTTTGCTTTGTGTTATACGTTAATTTTTCAAAAACTAATATATAACAAAAATTGTGAAGCACTATAATTTATTCAATAAATCTACCACCCCTTCTTTACGCATAATTAAGTAACCCAAGCGGTCGTTACTAATGCCATCTTGTAATTGATAGCTGAAAATAAGCTGATCGTTTTCTATGCTGGTTTGAAAATATTTGAACTGAATATTTGAGTGGGTTTTAAGTTCATGACCAATTTCATATAAATGTGTTGATAAAATAAATAATGCATTATTCATTTTTCTGAGGCCTTCAATTACGCTAATGCTGCATTTTACGGCATCTTGTTGGTTGGTACCTTTAAACAATTCATCTATCAACACCAGCCATTTTCTTCCATCACTTATTTTTTCAATGGTTTTTTTGATGCGATGCACCTCATTAAAAAAATAGCTTTCGCCTTTTGTAATGTTATCGGTTAAGTTAATATTGCTGATTAAACCATCAAACAAACTCAATTCCATTTTTGAAGCAGGCACTGCCATGCCAATATGGGCAAGATATATACAAACACCTACGGCTTTAATAAAAGTGCTTTTGCCACCCATGTTGGCACCGGTTAAAAATAAAAAATTTTGATTGCGTTCTAAAGCAATGGTATATGGCACCGGTGTGTTTAATTGTAAATGGTATAAGGCTTCTGCCCTAATAAAAGGCTCATTGCATTCTTTAAAATCGGGAAAATGAAAGCTAAATTTTTTTGTGGCGATGGCTAAGCTTAAATAAGCATCTAATTTATTATATATTTCAATCAGTTCTTCAATACCGCTTTTGAAATGGTGTTGGATGAAATGCCCATATGTTAGCACTTCAACTTTTGTTAATGGCTTTTCTTTTTTAAACTGTAACATTTTTTGCGCCCATGGTTTGCTTAATTGAATCTGAATGGTTTGCATCCAGGTTGATAGCAATTTGCTATTGCCATTGCCTAGTAAAATGGTAATTTGTTGCAAGCCCTGCAAAAAACTAATGGTGTGTTCAACAGAATATTTGATTAATGAATAATCCCCCTTTTTTAGTGTGGCATAAAGCCATGCAGAAAATGGATCGGGCACGGGTTTAAAACTATCAACCGGTGTTTCAAAATACTTTTCCAGTACCATAATGGTACCATTGGTAATGGTAACCGGCCAGTCCGTTTCAATTTGTAACAATTGCTGTATGGTATTTTGTACATCTTGAATGGCGGCAATGTTGTTGAGTGGTTTCTGTAAAATTTTTTTTAAATATTGCCTTCCGCCGTCTGTGTGTGTAAAGTTGAGTTGTTGCCAGATAGCAATTGTTTCATTATTACCTAAAATAGATAAATCGTGTAAAGTGATATCGTCTACCTGCATACAATCTGTAAGTTATGAATAATCAATTGCTTTTGCTTCAATCTTTACCGGTTTTGTATTACTGTCTGTTAAATTGAAGCCTTTTACCTTTTACAGATGCATCTAGTACACCATTAGCATAAGCCAAATGGCCATTTACAAAAGTTTTTTCTATGTGCATCGGGAAATTGCTTCCTTCAAATGGACTCCAATTGCATTTGTATAAAATATTTTCTTTTGTAACGGTAGTGGGTTGCTGTGGATTAACCACTACCACATCGGCAAAATAACCCTCCCGAAGATAGCCTCGGTCTTTTATTTGAAAACAGTCTGCTACTGCATGGCTCATTTTTTCCACTACTTTTTCTATACTTATTTTTCCATCATGTACATATTGTAACATCAATAACAAACTGTGTTGTACCAGTGGTAATCCTGCATGTGCATGTAAATAATCAGCATTGTTACAAACCAATTTGCCGCTTAACTCATCTCTGGTGTAACCTTTTTCTTCTAAAGTGTGCGGTGCATGGTCGGTAGCAATTACATCTAACCGGTCATCCAACAAGGCTTCCCATAAAGCTTGTTGATTGTGTGGTGCTTTAATGGCCGGATTGCATTTAATTAAATTGCCTAAAAGGCTATAATCATTTGCTGTAAAATGTAAATGATGCACACATACTTCTGCAGTAATTTTTTTTTCTTTCAATGGAATTAAATTGGTAAATAACTGTAATTCTTTTGCAGTAGAAATATGTAATATATGTAACCTGCTGCCATGTTTTTGTGCATATTGTATGGCTTTCAGGGACGATTCAAAACAAACTTCATCATTACGGATAATGGGGTGGTCGGCAGCAGTAAGGGTTTTTTGTTGTTGTAAATCATGCAGGTTTTTTTGAATCATTTTTTCTTCTTCGCAATGGGTAGCAATCAAGACTTCACTGCCACTAAAAATTTTTTCTAACGCCAACGGATTATCTACCAATAAATTACCGGTTGAAGAGCCCATAAATATTTTAATACCGCAGATGTCATTTTTCCTTTTATTGGTTTTCATTACTTCTTCATAATTGTTATTAGAGGTACCCATGAAGAAGGAATAATTTGCCAAAGCATGTTGTTGGGCCAATTGGTATTTTTCTTCTAATAATTCCTGTGTTAATGCCGGGGGAATGGTGTTGGGCATTTCCATAAAACTGGTAACGCCACCGGCAACTGCAGCCATTGATTCTGTGTTGATGCCAGCTTTGTATGTTAATCCCGGTTCTCTGAAATGCACCTGGTCGTCAATACATCCGGGTAATACATATCTGCCTTCTGCATTCATTTCTTTTACGGCGCCTTTCGTGTCTATTTGGGGCGCTATTTTTTCTATACGGCCATCCTTTAGTAATAAATCGGCATAATATTTTCTGCCTTCATTAATAATATAGCCGTTTTTAATAAGGTATGTGTGCATGTTCCATTACTTTTGTTCAAATTAATTCAGCAAGATTATGAAATGTTTGCGTTATGTAACCCTGCTCCTGTTGCTTATTTCCTTTGATTCTGTGTTTGCACAGTCTGATTATGTGGAATTAGGCAGCCGCCAGTATGATTTATTAACCCGTTTAGAGTTAAAGTTACGCACTGATTCTGTATTAAATTTTTCTGCCGTAAAACCTTTTGAACGTAAAACAATTACCGACAGGTTGTATTATATTCAGGCATTGGCTGCTGCCGGAAAAATTCATTTGTCAAAGGTAGATAAATATAATTTGAATATTGTTTTAAAAGACAATTTCGATTGGAGACCGGGAATGGGCGATACCACTATTCCGCTCAAAAATCTATTCACATCTTCTATACGAAAAAATCCGGCCTATATTGGTGTAAAGCGTGACGATTTTTCCGCCTATATTTCTCCGTTATTAGATTTGGAATTAGGACATGATAATAATCTGAATCATCCTTTATTCATGAATCGGCGTGGTTTTTATTTACGGGGAACACTTTCAAAAGGTATTGGCTATTATTCTTATTTTACCACCAATCAGGAGCGTGATCCTTTTTATGTGCAACAATATGCGCAAAAATACCAGGCCGTTCCGGGTGCGGGGTATTATAAAAATTACCAAACCGATGGTTTTGATTATTTTGATGCAAGAGGTGGTATTATGTTTAAGGCCGGAAAAAAAATCGATTTCCAGTTTGCCTATGATAAGGTATTTATAGGCAATGGTATTCGCAGTCTTATTTTAAGCGATGGCAGTAATGATATGCTGTTCTTAAAAATTAATACACGCTTTTGGAAATTTCAGTACTATAATTTGTTTGCACAGTTGGTATCCAGCTACCAACGTGGTCCGGATTATTTAAGGCCACAGAAATATATGACGATGCATTATTTAGATTTTCAGGCCACCAAATGGTTGAATATTGGTTTGTTTGAAGATGTGATGTTTGGCCGTTCTTCCGGTTTTGATTTGAATTATTTGAATCCCATAATTTTTTATCGCTCGGTTGAGCAGCAGTTGGGCAGCCCCGATAAAGTAACGCTGGGTGGAAATATTAAAGCCAATGTTTTTAAAAACACACAGTTGTATAGCCAGATTATTATCAATGAATTTGTAATGAAAGAAGTATTGCATTACAAAAATGGATACTACGCTAACAAACAGGCATTGCAATTAGGCTTTAAATCAATTGATGTATTTGGGGTAAAGAATTTAGATGTGCAGGGCGAAGTAAATTTAATCAGACCATTTGTATACTCGCATTATGATTCGGTAGGTTCATTTACCCATTACAATCAACCCCTGGCACATCCATTGGGTGCTAATTTGCGGGAATTTTTGGGTGTTATTAAATACCAGCCCGTTAATCGTTTACAATTAACGGCAAAAGCCATGTACATAGAGCAGGGGTTAGATTCTGCCGGATATAATTTTGGTGCCAATCCGTTCGAGTTTTATACTTCTAACCGCATCAGCGATTATGGTTTTCATATCGGCAGTGGGTTATTGGCCAAAACAGCCATGGTTTCAACTACTGTTACGTATGAATTAATTCCTAATTTATTTTTTGATGTAACAGGAACCATTCGAAAGTACAAAGTGGTAAATCAGCCTGATTTTACTTCCAATATTATTATGCTGGGTATGCGGTGGAATATGGGTAGAAGAACGTTTGATTTTTAAAGTGCAATTTTTAATCTTCGAAGTGAATAGAAAAAATAATCATGCGTGATTGCAATTGCTGAAAAACACTGGCATACTTTAAATTAGGATCAGGTATCAGCAAATTGGTGAGTCCGTAACTGAATTTAATTTCGGGCGATATGGTTACAAACGGCAGGAAGAAGTTAAAACCAAGCCCGCCTTCCAACCCAAAATCATTTTTTCGCAGTTTAATAATATTGGGCACATTGCGCAGAGCCGAGTTGCTCGATAAATCGGTATCGAATTTTACGCCAAATAGCAAGTAGGTTCTAAAATTATCAATTCTGTCGGAGTTGAATTTAAAATGAACAGGCATACTTACAATGGTAGTAGGCAGGGTTTGTTTTTGTTCTTTCGATTCGCCGGGTGCAGTGCTGCCCAAAGTGTAGGTAAAGTAACGGGAGCCACCCAGCATGAGCGTTGGGTTAAATCGAATTTGAAAATGATCATTCAATCGTCCGGTAGCCAATAAGCCCAGCGATATACCTCCGGTTGAGCCTTGTTCAGCTGTTAATACACTATCATTAGCCAGGAAGTGGTTAGACTTTAACTGGTGTAAATATGATGAATTATAACCCAGCGTTAATCCAAAATAATAGGGCATATCATCGTGGTAAGGGCGATAAATTTCTCTTTGCGCCGAAGCCTGCAATACACAAAAAACGGGCAGAAAATATACAATTATTTTGAACCGCAATAAATAGTGCATATACCTAAACTAAGTGGTTTTAAATACGTTTGGGTAAATCCTGCTTCATGCATAATTGTTAAAAATAATTTACCTTCCGGGAAGGCTTGAACACTATTGTTCAGGTATTGATAGGCTTTTTTGTTTTTAGAAAATAATTGTGCAAATCCGGGTGCTAAAGTACTAAGGTAAAAATTATAAATGATTTGAAAGGGTTTAAAACGCGGTTTTGAAAATTCTAATATTACCAATTTGCCACCGGGCTTTAAAACCCGATGCATTTCCTGCAGGCCTTTTAATAAGTTTTCAAAATTGCGTACCCCAAATGAAACGGTAATGGCATCAAAACTATTGTCTTCAAATTCAATATTTTCACTATCCCCTTTCTGCAATATAATTTTTTGTGAGAGGCCCAATTTTTCAATTTTTTGTTTGCCTAAATCTAACATCCGCTCACTAATATCTATACCAATAATTTTTTCAGGATGCAGACCTGCATAGGTCATTAAAGCTACATCGGCAGTACCGGTAGCCACATCTAATATTATTTTGGGTTGAATGGTTTTTAACTGTTGAATGGCTTTTTTGCGCCATATTATATCGATACCACCACTTAAAAACCGGTTGAAAAAATCATATTTCGCAGCAATACTATTAAACATTTCAGCTACCTGCTCTTTTTTATGCAGATCGCTATTTTCATCAGGAACAATTGTATCGTGTGCAAATTGCGTTGGCATAGTGTGCGAAGATATTCATTTATTCATCCACTCGTTTTTAAAATGCTGGTTTCATTTTAATAAATAGCATGATTTTTTGTTTGATGCATGACTATTAATGGTTAAATTTCATGCGCATTACCGGTTACCCGATAAAATATTCCCAAAAACAGTACAATATGATCCCCAAATGCACGGCAGTTTGTACTTTCACAAATAAAAATAACCCATGCAGACACCAGAGGCTATTCAGGAAATGAATACACAGATTGAATTACATGCACGTTTTATTGACCGCATTAAAGCCGAACTCTCTAAAATAATCGTAGGGCAGCAATATATGATAGATCGCCTGTTGATTGGTTTACTCAGCAATGGCCATGTGCTGTTAGAAGGTGTTCCCGGATTGGCCAAAACCCTCACCATTAAATCGCTGGCTCAGGCGGTGAATGGCCGTTTTAGCCGCATACAATTTACCCCTGATTTATTGCCGGCCGATGTAATTGGAACCATGATTTATAACCAGTCTAAAAATGAATTTCTGGTACGAAAAGGCCCGGTGTTTGCCAACTTTATATTGGCCGATGAAATTAACCGTGCCCCTGCAAAAGTGCAAAGCGCTTTATTAGAAGCTATGCAGGAAAAACAAGTAACCATTGGCGAAACTACTTATCCGCTACCCGAACCATTTTTGGTATTGGCTACGCAAAACCCATTAGAGCAGGAGGGAACTTATACGTTGCCCGAGGCACAGGTAGATCGGTTTATGCTGAAAGTAGTAGTGGGTTATCCTGATAAACAGGAAGAACAACTTATTATACGCCAACAGGTACAAGGTTTAGAAATACAACAGGTACAGCCGGTTGTTGATATCAGCGAAATTATGGTTGCGAGAAATTTGGTGCGGCAGGTTTATATGGATGAAAAAATTGAAAATTATATATTGGATTTGGTTTTTGCCACCCGTTATCCCGACCAATATGGATTGGCTAAACTAAAGCAAATGATTGGTTATGGCGGATCGCCACGTGCCAGTATTAACTTAGCCCTTGCAGCAAAAGCCGTTGCCTTTTTACACAAACGCAGTTACGTTATACCCGATGATGTAAAAGCTATAGCAAAAGATGTTTTGCGCCATCGTATCGGTTTAACTTACGAAGCAGAGGCAGAAAACAGTACCACTGAATCAATAATAGATGCATTACTGGCTACCATTCAGGTACCTTAAATGATTGCAATTGTTGAAACTTATTTCCGGCACCTGAACACATAGAATATGGAAGCTTCCGAATTATTAAAAAAAGTACGTGAATTAGAAATTAAAAGCAAAAGGCTTACCAACCATTTGTTTACCGGCGAGTATCACTCTGCTTTTAAAGGGCGTGGAATGGTTTTTAAAGAAGTAAAAGAATACCATGCCGGAGATGATATTCGGTTTATTGACTGGAATGTAAGCGCCCGTATGAACGATACTTTTACAAAAGTATTTGAAGAAGAAAGAGAATTGGAAGTGTTTATTCTGGTAGATGCCAGCGCCAGTAACCTGATGGGTACCCGGCAACAAACCAAGAAGGAGCTAATTACAGAAATAGCCGCCGTACTGGCTTTTAGTGCATTGAACAATAATGATAAAGCCGGATTGTTGTTTTTTACCGATCGGGTAGAAAAGTATATACCTTCTAAAAAAGGACGTCAACATGCTTTGTATATGGTACGCGAACTGGTATCGTTACAACCCGGCCATCAACAAACCAATATTGTAAAAGCCTTACAATATTTAAATAATATAACACGGCATAAAAGCATTGTTTTTTTATTAAGTGATTTTGCCGATGAAGGTTATGAAGAAGCACTGCGGATAGCTGCTAAAAAGCACGATGTAATTGGCATTCAGGTGTATGATCTGTTAGATGTACAAATGCCCAATATGGGCCTGGTGGTGGTAGAAGATCCGGAAACTGGTGAACAATTATGGTTGGATACTTCCAATAAAAAAATACGTCAACAATATGCAGCCCAATTTGCCAAAATCCAGCAGGACGCTAAAAAAGTATTTAGAACAGCAGGTGCTGATTTGATGCAAATTGCTACCGGGCAGGATTATGTTAAAACCTTACAACAATTTTTTATTCAACGGGCATGAGGATACATCAATTCATACATCAATGCCATGCCGTTAGCAATGGTTTACGTAGATATTTTCTTAAAAAATATTGTTTATTTTTTTTGTTTATTCTGCCGGTATTTGCAATTGCGCAACAAGCCGGTGTTCAGCTCAATCCTGATAAAATATTAATCGGTAATCAGGCAAAACTTACTTTGCAGGTAGAAAATGTACAACAAAATAGCAGTGGTATTCAGCAATGGTTTCAGTTACCCGATACTTTTGCGCATATACAGGTAGTAAACCGTTCAGCTATTGATACCTTTACCGTTAATGGCAATACTATTCTTACCCAACATATTATCCTCACTTCTTTTGATTCGGGTAGCTGGAAAATACCGGTATTAACTGTGGTGTTTCAGAACAAACAAACTTTCGCCATTAAAAATACGCCTGTACTTACTGTATTACCTGCCGATGTTTCGGGCATGAAAGATTATAACGGGTTTACCGATATTATTGAAGTGCCGCAACCTGCTAAACCTTTTCCCTGGTGGATCTTAGTTTCAGCTGTATTGTCAATACTGTTGATTGTACTGTTAATTAAACGGATAAGGTTGGCGAAACGACGCAATCCCCTTCCCGTTATACCACCACAAAGTAATGATCAAGTATTGGATGCTATCAAAAAGTTGCGGGAAAAATATCCTTATTCTATTGGTGAACATCAGGCATTTTTTACTGAATTAATTGCTTTATGTCGTGTTTTTTCAGATGCTCAATTGCGGCAGGATACCCATAGTTTTACAACCGATGAATACATGGTAGCCGTAAAAAATAAAATAGGGGCAGAACCGGTGCAAACAGATTATTTTCAATTGCTGCGTTTGTCAGATGCCGTGAAGTTTGCCCGCTATATTCCCACAGAACAAGAAGTTGAAAATGCCTTTGTAATTGCAACAGATATGGTAAAAACAATGTATAAATATTCATTTCAACCCAAATAGTAATGCTCTCTGCCTGGCTACATCATACTGAATTTGCTTATCCCTGGGTGTTACCTTTTTTACTGGTAGTGCCTTATTTGGTGTATTGGTATATAAAAACTTATCGTCAACAAATTCCTGCGGTTCGTATTACAACTACGCATTTTTTAAGGGGTACTGCCGGAATGAAATCTAAACTAAAGCATTTGCCCTTTGTGTTGCGCATGCTGGCGCTTTGTGCTGTTGTAATTGCATTGGCCCGCCCTCGTGAGCAGTTTACCCGGCAGCAGATTGATGGAAAAGGTATTGATATTATACTTTGTATTGACATTAGTGGCAGCATGACGGAGCAGGACTTTGTGCCCAACCGGTTAGAAGCTGCTAAAAAGGTAGCCACATCTTTTGTAGATAGCAGGCCCGGCGATGAAATTGGCGTGGTAATTTTCAGCAGTCAGAGTTTTACGTTATGTCCGTTAACGGTAGATCATGCCACTGTGTTGAATCAAATTAATAATATTCAGAATGGATATTTGCAGGAAGAGGGTACTGCCATTGGCTCAGGCTTAGCCACCAGTGTAGACCGTTTACGAAACAGTACCAATAAAAGTAAAGTGATTATTTTATTAACAGATGGGGTTGATTTTGGCGGGCAAATACCACCCGATGTGGCATTGAATATGGCCAAATTATATGGTATTAAAGTGTACACTATTGGCGTGGGAAGTAATGCCAATAGAATAGATGATAACCATCATCCACTGAGCAACGACAACTCAATTCCGTTAGACTTTAATGAAGGTTTATTAAAACAACTGGCTGCCGAAACGGGCGGACAGTATTACCATGCTACCAATAATGCTGCACTGCAAAATATATACAAGAGTATTGACGGTTTAGAAAAGAGTAATATTACCGTTACTACCTACAAACGTTATACCGAGCAGTTTCAGTGGTTTGTATTAGCTACGTTGGTGCTGATTGTGTTAGAGGTTTTGCTGCGTTTAACATTGTTGAGAAAGTTTCCGTAGCATATTCATTTATTGAAAGGCAAAACGAACGGCTAAAGTAAATTGTCTTGGCCGAACATTCATTCCTGATTGCAGGGTATAATAGGGGTTAATGGTAGTAGTTACTATATAATTGTTGTTGATTAAATTGCGAACGCCCCATTCAATATCTGTTTTATTTTTAATTGTTTTTTTAAGAGTAAATCTGCAAAAAATGTGTTTTGATGATTAACAGAGCCATTGTTATAATAGTGTTCCAGTTGTGTAATGATGTTTACACCGGCAGGTAAAGTATTATTGTATTTAAAAATTTGACTATAGAGGAATGTAGTAGTCGTGGTAATGTTGTTAATGGAGAGTATTAGCCATTGCGGGTTAATTTGATAATCAACAGTTCCCCATTTTGTAAAAAGTTATTCAATCATAGCTAAGCATGCAGGGCCGCAATCCATTTGATTGAGTTGGTGAATAAAGGGAAAAATTGATTGCTTCACTTAAAATAATTATTCAATTCTGCAATTAGCTTACCACCTGAAGAGGGTCGTTCTGCCTTTAAATTTAGAATTTCTCCATTTTCGTTGACGATGATATAGCGAGGAATTTCAAATGAATTTTTACCGTATATCTTCTCTTGTAGATTATCTATTAAATTTTTGTTTGCAATTAAATGAGCACCATCTAAGGAATATTTTTTGGCTGTTTTTACCCAGTTATTATAATTTGAATAATTGTCAATGGAAATAAATAGTTTATTTATTTTCAATTTAAATAATGTTGAATCTATAAATTGGTAGCTATTGAATTCTTGTATGCAAGGTGCGCACCAGGTAGCCCAAATGTCAATATATAATCGTTTCCCCTTGTTTAGTGCTATTAAATCATTAATTGAGTTAATTTTTTTAGAGGTGTCTATGAATTCTATATTTGGATTGCTATCAATACCGGCTTGTGTGTTGTTAAAACTGTATTTGTTTTGAAGGATTTTTAAATAATAATTATTAGGTGCCAGATGATTAAAGATAGCTAAGTCGCTTTTAGTAACACTTTCGGGGAATAAAATAATTGCTGCAATCATATAATTCCCAATTAAATTGGTTTTAATATTATCAGTAGCATATAGCGTAGGAACAAAAGTGTTACTAAAAAATATAAGTATTATTGTTTATTTTAAATGTAGAGTCTTTAATATCATTATCTGTTTCTAATTTATTTACAATCATGTATTTTAAACATAAATAGCTTGAAACGTAAAATGTTCCAAGCACACATTTTGATACTGCTATATTAAATGGTTTTTGCAATTCTTCTGCCATTTGTAAAATATTTGCTTTGCTTATATCTGCACTAATAAAGTGAATTTCTTTAATTCTTTTTCTTATAAATGGCTTTAGGAATTCGTCCATTAATATTGCTTTGAATTGAATGCCAATGGCGTTTCTAAAGCTTTCCGTTATTTTGTTTTCGTGGTATAGCGAATCATAAGGATGGGTGTAAGTGTTGATGATGATAATTAAGTTTTTCTTTAAATCAGGAAGATTCAAATTTTTTTGTTCAAATAAATTAAATATAGGGGTGAATTTAGAAATAGGGTAGGGATAATTGAATTGATGATTGAATAACAAAATTCCTTTTGCATTGCTGCCTGTTAAATGTATCCAATTGGTATTTACAGGGGGTGTATCACCCAAAACAGTTGCATTAAAATACAAGGAGTCATTAGGCTGGGCATAGATAAAAAAAGGGACACCATCAAATGTTATTTTAAAAAAAGTAGAAGTTTTTACGGTAATAGGTATAACTAATTCTTTGTTTGAGGATACATTGATACTTTTAGTAGCAAGGCAATGATTGTAAAATGTACCTTCATAAGGTTCAAAAACATTTAACTGCACATCATGGTCTGATGTTATAATACTTTTTAATAGAAATTTGTAAGCTTCCCCAAAAGTTGTCCATTTGAAGTTAGAGTTAACAAAAAAGCTAGTTAACTTTAAATTTTGAACCAAATGAAAAAAGGAAGATTTACTGAAGCGCAGATAGTATCTGCTATTAGAAAACAGGAATCAGGGATTGCTGTTAAAGACATTGCCCGGGAAATGGGTATAAGTGAAGCGACATTTTACAACTGGAAAGCGAAGTATGGCGGCATGGAGGTAAGTGAGGTTGTAAAGATGAAGCAGATGGAAGCAGAGCTCAGTGATTACAAAAAGATTGTAGCAGAACTGAGTCTTGAGAATCGAGCTATGAAAAACCTGATTGCAAAAAAGTTTTAACGCCTGAAGCGAAACGGGAAGCTGTTCATCATTTGCTAGAAGAAGAACAGTTAAGTAACGGTAAGGCGTGTGAGCTGATAGGTATATCCCGCAGCACCTACCAGTATCAATCAAAGCCCAAGGACGATGGAGCAATTCAGGATGCACTGATGGCACTTACTACAAAGCATGTTGCCATTGGGTTTTGGCAATGTTGTTATCGTCTTTGGAATAAAGGACACAAGTGGAATCATAAAAGAATCTACAGGGTTTATACCGATATGAAGTTGAATATCCGTCGCATGGCTAAAAAGCGGCTACCTGAAAGGATAAAACAACCATTAACGCTTCCGTCAGCACCTAATCAGGTATGGTGCATCGACTTTATGAGTGACACACTAGTAGATGGAAGAAGATTCCGACTGTTTAATGTTATGGATGATTTTAATCGGGAATCATTGGCTATTGAAGTGGATACTTAGTTACCATCACTAAGAGTAATCCGTGTGCTGGAAAAACTGAATGTACAAAGAGGTAAACCTGCCAATATCCGATGTGATAACGGACCTGAATTTATTAGCCATAAGCTGCAAGAATGGTGTAGTGATCAACGCAGACAAATAACAATTCAATTTATTGAACCGGGGAAACCCACACAAATTGCATACATCGAAAGAAAAAATGGAAGCATGAGGAGAAGAGAAGTATTAAATCCATACCTGTTTTATCGCTTATTGGAAGTAAGAGAGCAAATAGAGCAATGGAGGATTGATTACAATACAGACAGACCACACAAATCTCTAGGATACTCATCTCCCATAAAATTTGCTGAAGAAAATTACAAAAGATAAAGTGTAGATATATCCCTTTATCCAAAAAAGGCGAACGCAAATCATTCATTAATTGAAGAGAGCCGTTTAGTGGATAAAGTGATTGAAAAACAAAAGATCAGTACCTTAGAAATCTCTAATTAACAATGGCATTAAAAAAAGGGGAGCTTACACAATTACAACAGACTAAAATAACAAAGTGAAATTACTTATCTTTTATCTTTTGTTTTTATTTTGGAGAATAATGAATTTTTAATTGTGGAAAGAAAATTTTTTTTGTCAATTTGTGTTACTAAATTACCTAATAAAAAAGGTTTTAATGTTACTCTGAATGATAAATTATTTTTTGATTGTTCATTTTGTAATTTAAAGAATATTATTTTTTTATTTTGAAAGGAAATAATTGTGTCTATTTCTGTCTGGATAGTTCCATAAATATTTGAAGGGTATTTTTCAAAATTAATATTAATTGGTTGGTGTTGGTATATGTGTGAAGTATATTCTGAATCTATCTGCAAAGCAAATACTTCTTCAGAGTTATATGGCTTTTTAGTTTGTATTAGTTGAAATGGTATAGTTATTTTTTGCGGTATAGTTATATTATCAAGTAAATAAAATCCTGCTATTAAAATTATTCCAATAAAAGTATTTCCCCACATTATTAATAAGTGAGGAGATTTTTGAAATACTTCCTGCACTTCATTACTTCTTAATTCAAACTTATTTGATATCATGGTTTTATTTTTTAATTGCCTAGCTCTAATTGATTTTTTACCAATTCAAAATATTTACCTTTGATTCTTACAAGTTTTTCATGATTCCCAACTTCCACAATTTTACCCTTTTCTAAAACTATTATTTGATCAGCATTTTTTACTGTACTTAAGCGATGTGCAATAATTAAAACAGTCTTCCCTTTAAAAAAATCATTTAGGTTATCCATTATTTGTCTTTCGTTATTGGCATCCAAATTACTCGTAGCTTCATCAAAAAAAAGATAATTAGGATTTTTATATACAGAACGAGCAATTAATATTCTTTGTTTTTGCCCACCACTTAAAATTACTCCTGAACTTCCAATTTTGGTTGTATAACCTAGTGGAAGTTCATTAATAAACTCTTGCAAATTGGTTATTCTAATAGCATTTTCCATTGCGTTATAATCTAATTCTTTTCCATCTAATGCAATGTTTTTTGTTATTGTATCATAAAAAATAAAGCCTTCTTGCATTACTATTCCACATTGTTTTCGCCAAAATTTTGGTGATAATGATTGTAAGTTATCATTACCAATTAATATGTTACCCTTGACTGGTTGATAAAAATTTAATAATAATTTTAATAATGTTGTTTTTCCACTACCACTTGTGCCAACTATTGCTGTAATTTTACCTTTGGGAATAGTTAAATTAATATCTTTTAAAACAAATGGAGAGTTAGGTCCCTCATATTGAAAGGATAGATCTTGAAGTTTAATATCTTGATGTAATATATTAGTTATTTGTTGTTGGAATTTATTTGTTTTGTTATTTTCTTCATCGGTTTTATTATGAATTTCTTGCAATCTGTCCATGCTTAAATGTGCATCTTGTGCTGATTTTATGAAACTTACTAATTGTTCTAATGGACTATTAGTTTGTCCAATTATGTAGGAAATACTTAACAATACACCAATTGTCATATTTCCTTTTATAGCTTCGGTTGCTGCAATATATGAAATAATAATATTTTTCAAATGAGAAAAAAAAATAAATCCCGATTGCTGGTATTGCTCTAAAGCAAGACTCTTAATATTCAATTTAAAATATTTTACTTGTAATTGCTCCCACTCCCATCGCTTGGAAGTTTCACTACCATACAATTTTATTTCCTGCATACCAGTTATCATTTCAAATAACTTGTCTTGATTCTCTTTATTTCTAGCAAATCGTTTATAGTCTAATTGTTTACGTTTTTTTTGGAATAAAAAAATCCAAGTTATAGCTAATATACTAAAAACTATAAATACAAAGAGTATTTTAATGTTGTAAAATGATAATACAAGTGAAAAAATGACAATGTTAATTATTGAAAACAATGTGCT
Source organism: Hydrotalea sp. GW822-HT8A01 (assembly GCF_058798575.1). Classification (NCBI taxonomy): domain Bacteria; kingdom Pseudomonadati; phylum Bacteroidota; class Chitinophagia; order Chitinophagales; family Chitinophagaceae; genus Hydrotalea; species Hydrotalea sp. GW822-HT8A01. Next base: position 541,098 of record NZ_CM179506.1, on the reverse strand, counting down.
AAGTGTCGAGTTTGTCAAAAAATTTTCAATACGATGATGGTCACTAATGCGTTGAGAAATGTCCCCTATTGCTTTTGTATCAAAATATTTAATTGGTAGTTTTAATAGTTTAATTAAAAAATCGGAAATGATATTGAGGGTTACTCTTGCATTGATGTGTAACAAAAGCCAACTTCGTATAATTTCAATAATAGTATTACCTGTAAATAAAAATAGTTGTGATAATAAAATTAAATATAGAATTGATAAGTTTTTATCTGTAACACCAATGTCAATTAAAACTTGTGTAAGAAATGGAAATGTTAGTGAAATCAGGCTGGTGATGAACATTCCAATTAATAGTTGAACAATATATTTTTTGTAAGGTTTAAGGTAGCGAAATAAAAAAGTATAACCTTTATTCTTTTCCTTTACTTCATTTTTTTTTAAAAATTCAGGTGTTGGTTCTAATAATAATGATGTTCCCTTTTCATCAACCGTACTAATCCATGATTTAAAGAAAGTATCTTTGTCTATAGATATTAACCCATATGCAGGATCAGCAATCCTAAAATTCAATTTGCTTGAATTAAATAATTTTCTTTTTATCTGGTAGAGTACTACAAAATGATCTTGATTCCAATGTAAAATACAAGGTAATGGACTATTTTCTGTTAAATTTTTTAAAGTTAAATTAACCATAAGTGTACGAAAGCCTAATTTCTCTGCTGCATCATTTATGCTAAGTAAACTTACACCTTCACGACTTAAAAAGCATTCTTGCCTTAAATATTCTAAAGAATATGCTTTACCATAAAATTGTGTAATCATTTTTAGACATGCGGGGCCGCAATCCATTTTGTCATACTGAGGTTGAAATGGGAAATGAAAATAATTTCTAACTTTCAAGGTTATTTAGTTTTTCATTAAAAGCTAACAAGGATGATAATGTTAAAATAGATTGGGAGTTGTTCTGAATGAGTATTTTGAATTTATTTTCGTAATTTTCTTTATTTTTATCTATGGTATATAAGAGTAAATATTTTATTGATAATGGAATAAAATCAAGGTTAATTTTAAATCCCTTTTCGTATTTAGTTTCTTTAGTATAGCTTTTCCAATTATTACAAAGCAAAGATAATGTATATGTAAAATTATTATATCCTGAAGATTTTCTTTTAATCTCTGACATATTTATTTTTTCCAATAATATTTCAAAAAATACATCAAAATTAAATGAATGTTTATTGATACAATTAATTAGTAATATTATTATTGAATCCACGTAGTAACTTACAATTTCATACCAATAAGCATAATTTTCATTAATAAATTTATTGAATGAAATTTTAATTAAATTATTTTTTTCCCCATTAGTTAAATATAATATCATTTGACTAGAAATATCAATAACATCATAGATTCTTTCTAGCTTTATTAAAATTTTTATTTTATTAAAATTTTGCTCAAGAATTGCTAATAATGCATCTTTTAGATTAAAATTATTATCAATTAATTCATATCCTTTATTAATTGCTATATCAATATAATAGAATGCCATTTCATAATTCTTGAATTTATACTCTTTGTAAGCAATGACTGGATAATATACAAGGTCCATACCGATTTTACTAATACTATTTAAATTATTTATGTCATTTGAAATTTTATTTAAAAAGTGATTAGCCGTTTCAAAATTATTTTCTCTATAATTTTCTAAAGTTTTTTGGTAATAATTAAACAAGTAAATCATTAATATCCTTTCTTTACTTGTAGAGTATTTATCGTTAAATTCCAAAACGCTAAAGAATATATGTTTTCTTTCAAATGCTCTAATTTTAGACACATTTGTTAATATATCTGTTTCTTTAATATTCATATTAATCTTATTTTTAATAAATTATAAACTAGAAATAATTTCCTGACACTTTTCATGTTTTAATATATATTCTAAAACAACTCTATCTTTAATATTTGTTTTGAAAGAGGGACATGCGACTTCATTGTTATACCAAATTTTAGGACACCCTCCACCACATACAGGAAATAAATTGCATGTCGGACAAAATGAGATACCTTTTTCTATATCAGTATTCCAATTTCTAGTTATTGCATTATTGTTAAAAGATTCTTCAGGAAACATTATATTGCCTATTTTATAGTTATCATTTTCATATTTTGGAGTATATGGAAATTCGTAGCAAGGATAAATATTTCCATCAGCGTCAAAAACCTCTGATTCTTTATCTACAACTTGGCAAACTATTGGATTTAAGGATGGAAGAACTGTTTTATATTTAAATCCTTTTTTTATTGCATGAAGTATCCAATCTATTTCTAAGTTTCCGAAATCTTTTGGAGAGTAACTATTCTTGGCTGCATTATTGCCGCCCCAATTTACTACAGGGCTAAATTCAAAAGCTACACCTTTTTCATGAAATCCATATTGAGCAAGTAAATCAATTAACCTAGTAACATTGTCACCATTAGTCTTATCAATATTAATACGGATTAGAATTCCGCAATCACTATCATCATACTCCTTGCTATTAATCACTGCTTTGATATTATCAAAAATAATATCAAATGTTTTTTCACCCTGTTTTGTAATACGTCGCTTATCATGTGTCTCAGCTAAGCCATCTAACGTAATTTGAAAAAGTTTAATTTGACAATCCTTAACCAATTTTTTGAAAATTGGGAGTTTTAGGCTAAGTCCATTTGTAATTATACTTGCAAAATATGTTTTGTTATTTCTTTCAGCATAATCTATTAAATCTTTACTTATCTCCATAATTTTTGCAAAACCCATTAGAGGCTCACCGCCATACCATTCCACAGTAAGTCCTGTGATGTGCTTAGCAGATACTTTTTTAATAATTCTTTCAACAACTTTATTTTTTATTAAATCGTTCATAGTTTTCTTTGAGTGTACTTGACCGCAATAGTTACATCCTAACTGACAATTTCCTGTTGGTTGTATGGTAAAAGCTACTAATCTCTTGTCTTTAATAGCCAATCTGTTTCTCTGTAATACTTCTTTAAATTCGTCTTCATTATTATCTACTATTGCCTCATTTAAAATTAATGGCATAATATCATCATTAGAGATGTTTGTAAAATCATTATTTAACAAATGTGAATAGACTTTGTCAGAAATTTTTAATAAAGAGCCAGTTCTAGTTGTATAAATTAATCTATTGTTTTTTTCATCGATTATATCTGAAAAAATAACATAATGTGATAGTTTAAAATTCATTTTTAAAAATTTAATGATTAATAAAATTGTGGGGTTAAAAAATTAACCCCACAAGTGGGCAAGCTAAAATTTGCCACATGACGTAAACATTGGACAAGAAAAACCACCTTTATTGCATCCTGATGGTGCAGCTACTCCGCCCTTTACTTTGTTAGCATCGTCCTTACTCAAAAATGAAACACCTTTCTCATTTTTTGGTATTCCAGCTTGATGTTCATTTAATTTTTTGAGAGCACTTTCCAAATTTGAATTCTTCATTTTAAAAAATTTAGTTTTAAAAAATTACCAAAGTTTAATGTTATTAGGTATTTGTTGAACATGATATGAATTTTAATGCTTCATACTCGCATTTTCCGGAAAATTTTAATTTATTCTTTTGGTTTCTTCTGAATTGTTTATTTGTCTATAATTTTTCTTTATTTTCTGGTTACCAAATTTGTATAATATAGAAATATTTATTTGTTGATTATCATAGTAGTTATTGTTCTGTTGTTTTATATTGTTAAAAAGACTATAATAAATTGGTTTGTTTGATTTTAAAATATCATTTCCACTTATTGTAACCTGTAGTTTCTTTTTATGGACTAAAAATTTAATAGCGGCATCAATGTTATAATAGCCAGATGATTTATCTAGTCCATCTATATATGGAAATTGGTACCAAAAATTTAATTCCCCTAGTATTGTTCTAACTTTATTGAATACGATTTGATTATCTGATGAGACATACCCCCCCCAACCTTTAATTATCGGCTTAGTTTCGGGTAGGCTGGACTTTGAAACGGAATAAAATATTTGAAACTGATTATTAGTTTCAAGCCAATTTATTTTATTAATAAACACTGATGAACTTAATTGATAGGTATAAGTTTTTAAAAAATTAAGATACTTTGTAATTTGTAGATTTGTATTATTTTGTACAATTGTTATTTGGTCAAATCTGTTATTTTCATTGCTCACAGAAAGAGCTGTTGTTAAAAAATTATTATAAGTATGTGATATTTCAAAATTATTATTAAATGATGGTTGCAAAAAAGGATTTCCCTCTGAATATGAGTAACTATTAGTATACCATTTGAATGGATTTAATTTATAGTAGCTGGGTCTGTTTATTCTTTTGCCATAACTTAAAGAAAATGAATTCATATCATTTAAATTGTATGTTATATAGGCTGTTGGAAAAAATTTAAAATATGAATTTTTTGTAGTCTGATTATTGTTTTGTGAAATTCCTGTTGTGCCTGTATTTTCAGACCGTAAACCCACTTGAAAGTCAAATTTCTTTATTGTTTTACTAAAATTAGCAAAAATTGCCTGTGTATTTTCATTATATATAAAATTATTTGAATTAGAATTGTCAAATGCATATCTATTATTGATCCGTTGATAAAATGAAACATCACTTTTGTTATTAATAAAAGATAATTTTCCACCAACTGAAATTTTATATGCTTTAAATGGAAGATCTGCAACAATATTTAAAGTATATAAATTTATATTTTGTTTGCTGCCCGACAAATATTGAGTTAATGTATTTGGCATTAGTTCCCCATTTGCATTATAATTTTCATTGGTAAATTTTCTTTCATTGTTATCCTGATAAAAGTACCAATCTCCATCAATCGTTATTTTTTTTCCAACACTATCTATTTTATTTTCAAAATGAATATTTACTGATTGATAGTTAATATTTCTAGTTGAATTGGCATTTGTATTTATTGATGAATCAATGGTATTGAATAAATTATATATTGGTGTACTTATTGCTTCTTTCATGTTAGGGGAAAGAGCGCCAAATGAATAATTAAATCCTGCTGCAGTTTTAGCATTGGGTTGATAATCATAACCGATTGTGCCTGTAATATATCTGTTGTAGTCTCTTCGATTATTGGTTTTCTTCCATGTTTGGGTTGGATAAAAAATTATGTTTTTCTCTATTGGTGCGGTTGATCCGTTACCTGCATTGAATAAAGTGTACAGTTTATTTTTTTCCTTATTATAATTTAAATTCACTCCACCTAACAGCGTATTATAAGTAGATTGTGCATCACCTAATTGTACAGAGCAGTTATATCCGAGTTGTGTATTTTTTTTTGTTATAATATTGATTAAGCCACTATTTCCTTCTGCATCATATTTTGCTGGAGGATTTGTAATAACTTCTATTGTAGAAATATCATTTGCTGAAGTGGATTTTAAATAGTTTATTAAATCGTCTCCTGTCAGTTGAGATAGTCGTCCATTAAACATAATCGCTAACTTACTTTTGCCAACTAATGAAATTGTATTGTTAATAACACGAACTCCCGGCGCTTTACTTATTGCTTCTAAAGCATTTGAGCCAATTGCAGTTAAACTATTTTCTACATTAAATATTATTCTGTCAACTTTTCTTTGTATAAGCGGCTTTTTTCCTGATACCGCTATTTCTTTAAGCTCTTTTGATTTAAGAAATAGCATAACATTTATTATAGTGTCGTTTAACATATTAAAAGCTGTTTCTTTATTTTCATAATTTATATGTGAAACCGATAATTTATAATGTCCAATTTTAAGTCTTGTGAAACGATAAACACCATTACTGTCTGTTATTGTGTTTTCAAGATTAATAGTATCTTTTAATAATGAAACAGTAACAAATTCTATCGGTGTATTATTAGCAGTTACAATTTTTCCTTTCAGGCTTTGTCCAAATACATTGTTTAAATTGAATAATACAAATACAATTATAAAACATATTATAATAAAAATATATTGATATTTGGAAGGATTATGGTTTAATTTTTTGAAGCAGAACCAAATTATATTTATAAAACACTCCATCTGTAATTTTTTATTATAATTATCGCAGTTTTAATAGTATTTAATATTATTCTCCCAAATTATTTCTTCATTTTGTATAGTCTTTTTATTATTACTAAAGTTTACATTTGGCTTAAAGGTTTTTATTTTTATAGGATTAGGTAGAATAAGCGCAAAGGGATTTTAGATAATTGTAAGGATGTGGAATTTGATTCATCAATCTTTCCACTACATCATTAAATAGCCACTTACGCATATTCCTTTTATTAAATCGATATTCATATTCATCACTATAAGCAAACAAATATTCACTCGAACATTGATGATGTGTTCCTCTCAGCCAATTTTTGAACTGCATAATCTGTTTGTGCAGTTCTTCCATCGCAGTTCCTTTTTTAGAATATTCGATGCTAATATTTTTCATTTGTTTAGCTAATTTTTTATACGAATGATAAGCATCTGTTTTTATTTGGGCTTCCGATGATACATTATCTTTTATCGCATACTTCAATTCTTCGGATTTAAAACTTTCTATTGGCTGTAATGCAATATTCCCTGTTCGACCATCAGCTAATATCTCAACTGCCACAAACATTGCATCTTTCGTTTTGGTACTTCTCCCTTTGTCGGTAGAATAGCCCCCAATAAGGGTTTCGTCTACTTCAACATCACCTTTCAATTTATCTTCTTTATCCTTCTTCATTACTGCCTGTAGCTTCCTTTTAAATAACCATGCCGTTTTTTGTTGTACACCAACCTCATTGCCCAGTTCTATCGTCGACATCCCTTTTTTCTTCGCTGTTAATCTGAATACCATGTGAAAGGCTTTCAGTATCGGCATCTTTATTCCATGAAAAACAGTGTTAGCTGTAACACTTTCATCGTAGCCACAACTGCGGCAACGACGATAGTAATATGTACGGCCTTTATAACTCTGATCGCATCCACATTTACTACATTGATACTGCTTGCCCCATTTGATCTCCAACAGATAATTGTAGCAATCTTCATTTGTTTTGAACCGTTTGCCAAACTCAATTGCATTAACCCCTTTGAACATAACTATATATTTTAGACCTCAATTTACTAATTTATTTAGTTATTTCACCCCCCTATCTCTTATTTGTAAATGTTCTACCTAATCCTATATTTTTAAGTTGTAAATCTTTCATAAAGTTTGTCTTGCAGTTTTATTTTTTCTGCCTTTTAAAAATGCTATTAATATTTTTTTAAGTTAATTTATTTTCAAAACCCAATCTAGTCGTAATAACTTTTTTAAAATATTTAATTTCACCATAATTTTATATTAATTCAATTCTACTGATTTATTATAAATTTATTTTATACTCTTAACTTGTAAATTTGGTAGATTACCAAAATACTTTTACAATATGTTTTAATCTTTCATATTTTCCATTGCTTAGTTTCTTTATTTTTATTATTCTACTATATGATTTTTATTTATATGCCTTTTCGTTAAACATAAAGAACAACCGAAACTAATACATTATTTATAATATATCTTTAGTAATTTTCCTAAATCTTATACGTATTTCTACGCAATTTTTTAAAAAATAGCATCTTCCTATCCAATTGTACCCGGTATCATTTAATTTTATACAAAATGTTTTTATTATGTCTTCTGCTTTGAATTTGGTATTGGTAGATGCCAAGCCGGCATACCTATTAAAACTTCAACACATGGTAAATACTATACCTTATCTCAATATTCTGTTTACAGCTAATCATGGTGTTGATTGTTTACAAAAATTACAGCAGGTTAAAACAGAGCCTGATGTAATTATAACCGACTTACTTATGCCCGAAATGGATGGCATGGGGCTTGCCGCCATTTTGCATTATGCTCGCCCCGCATTACCTATTATAGTTTTGTCTGATTTGCTTTCTGAATTCGAAATTGCCGAGTTAATGGATATAGGCGTAAAGGGCTTCTTGAGTAAAAAAAAGTTATCTCATGCTGTTTTAGAGCAGGCTATTGATGCAGTAAGTTATCGAAAGGATTTTATTGATACAACTGCTTTTGATATAGCTCAGGTTCATAAAGCTGTTGACCATTTTAACAAACTGCCCTATGAAAAAAATATTACGCAACAATTAACCAACAAAGAACTACTGTATTTACAATTGTTAGTAACAATGGAGAATGAAGAAGAAATAGCGACATGCATGCATATTTCCGTGAAAACAGTTCAATACTATGCCAATAATTTGCGCAAGAAGACCGATACAAGTTCTAAATCGGCCTTAGTGTTATTGGCCATTAAAAACAGATGGGTAAAAATCTATAAGGGATATGTTAGCAGTCATCACTAACTCAATGCTGTATTAAAATAGGGATTATAATATTGAAAGAGCAATTAACTGCTTCATATTCAAACCCATGCAGTTTTTTAATAATTGATTATTTGCAATAGGAAAAGAAAAAATAGTTGAATTACATTTCTTTGTTCAAAACTTCTCCTCTTTTCCCTTTAATCCATACATCCAATCTAATAATCACTTTGTAACCAATTCTTTTAGCTTCCACACATTCAACGCAGAAAATTTCTCAGTTCTCTTTATCTTACAGCCTTATTGTATTGCATGAAGGCAACTGTATATAAATCAACCGGTAGCTGGTACCAGGTAAAAGCAGATGATGGAATGTTTTATGCTGCCAGAATAAAAGGAATTTTTAAAATAGAGGGGTTTACTTCCACCAATCCCATTGCAGTTGGCGATGTGGTGAACATTAGCATTGAGCCCGGCCCTGAGCAACATGCCGTTATTGAAGCCATTGAGCCTCGCCACAATTATGTTATTCGTCAAAGTCCGCATCACCGAAAACATCACCATATTATTGCCGCTAATATTGATCAAAGTATTTTATTCATTACCCTGAAACAACCCCGTACTTCGCAGGGATTTATTGACCGTTTTTTAGTAGCCTGCGAAATGTATCATGTACCTGCTATCTTGGTATTTAATAAAGCAGATATATATCGCGATAAAGAAATGCAACAATATGAACAACTCCATCATTTGTATACGCAAATAGGGTACCGTGTATTGTTGTGTAGTATGGTAACCCAACAAAACATAACGGAGCTAGAAGCATTACTAAAACAAAAAACAAGTTTAATTAGCGGGCATAGTGGGGTGGGTAAATCTACTTTTATTCAACAGCTTTTTCCCGACCTGTCGCTTAAAACATTGGCTGTAAGTGAATGGAGTGGTAAAGGCATGCACAGCACTACTTTTGCTGTAATGTTCGATTTGCCCGATGGCGGTAAACTGATTGATACACCCGGTATTAGAGAATTGGCGTTGGTAGATATTAGCAAACAGGAATTATCGCATTATTTTCCCGAAATGCGGGAACGTATAACGCAATGCCAGTTTAATAATTGTTTGCATATGTATGAGCCGGGATGCGCTGTTAAGCAAGCAGTTGATACCGGCGAAATTGCAGAAGAACGGTACTTTAGTTATTTAAAATTATTAGAAGAAATTGATGAAAATACCTGGGCATAAACTAATTTCCTCCTACATTTTTATCGGCTTTGAATTTTGGGGCTTTACTGGCTGCTTTCATAGCCTTGGGGTCACCGGCAGCTAATTTACCTGCATCTACATTTTTCCCGTTCGACGGGCAGCCATTTCGGTTGGCATGATTGAATAAACCGCAGGCGGAGAGTATCAGGCAGATACTCATCACCCATACTATTTTTTTAGAGAATATCATGTTGTGTATATAACGTTTATATTGCATCATTATTGTTTCGGACATGCATTTGCATCGGCAAACCAGCCGGCATAAAAAGTATAATTATTCGCTATGCGATTAATTTCGCCTTCTAATAATTCCTGCGATACTTCTTTAACCTTCTTCGCCGGTACGCCTGCATACACACAACCGGCCTCTACCACGGTTCCCTCTAACACCACAGCGCCTGCTGCAATAACCGCATTACTATGTACTATGCAGCGATCCATTACAATAGCACCCATACCAATCAGTACATTGTCGTGCACCGTGCAGCCATGTACAATGGCATTATGCCCAATAGATACATTATTGCCAATAACCGTTGCATTTTTTTGATACGTACAGTGTATTACAGCGCCATCCTGCACATTTACCCGGTTACCCATGGTAATGGTGTTTACATCGCCACGAATTACCGTATTAAACCAAACACTGCATTGGTTGCCCATCACCACTTTACCTACTATCGTGGCATTGGGTGCCACAAAACAATCGTGCCCAAATTGCGGATGCACATTTTCAACTGGGAGAATAATAGCCATAAAAATTTGTTAGATAACTTTTTTATACAATCAATCATTCACCGAATGTATAACTTCGTTTTATATTTTCAAAGCTAATGTATTGTTGAGTATGAATTACAGGCAACTTTTTTTAAAACATATTGCACAAACCTCTGATGCGCCAATTGCCATAGAAATGCAGCGGGCACACGGTATTTATATGTTTGATGTGCATGGAAAGGAATATATAGATGGTATTTCCGGGTTTAGTGTGGCCAATATTGGGCACAGCCATCCCAAAGTAGTGAGTGCCGTTCAGCAACAGGCATCAGAATACATGCACCTGATTGTGTATGGCGAATTTATTCAACAACCACAGGTGGCCTATGCCAAATTATTAACCGATTATTTGCCGGCTACTTTAAACTGTGTGTATTTTACCAATAGCGGAACGGAAGCTACAGAAGGTGCCATGAAATTGGCCAAACGCATTACAGGCCGTACCAAAATACAGGCCTTCCATAATGCCTATCATGGCAGTACACAGGGCGCTTTAAGTATAATGGGTAGTGAATATTGGCGTAATGCTTACCGGCCCTTATTACCGGAAGTGTATCATCTGGAATATGGCAGCGATGCCGCACTTGAAGCTATTGATGCAAATACCGCCTGTGTGGTGGTTGAAATGGTGCAGGCCGAAGCCGGTATTGTACGCCCTACCAACGAATGGTTGCAGGCTTTACGAGACAAATGCACTGCCAATGGGGTAATGCTGATTGCCGATGAAATACAATCGGGTTTTGGCAGAACGGGTACCCTTTGGGCCTTTGAACAAACCGGAATTGTTCCAGATATTTTATTGTTGGGAAAAGCTTTAGGCGGCGGTATGCCATTGGGGGCGTTTATTGCAGCGAGGGAATTTATGCAGTTACTTACACACGATCCTGTTTTAGGCCATATTACCACTTTTGGCGGCCATCCGGTTTCCTGTGCTGCTGGTAAAGCTGCTTTTGAGGTATTGCTGGATCGTAACTTTACCAAAACTGTAAAAGAGAAAGAAAGTTTTTTAAAAATGCATTTACAGCATCCTGCCATTAAAACCATTCGAAGTGCAGGTTTGTGGATGGCGGTTGAGTTTGATAGTTTTGAAACCAATTATAAAGTAATTCACCAATGTATTCAACACGGCTTAATTACTGATTGGTTTTTATTCAGGTCACAAGCCATGCGTATTGCCCCGCCTTTGTGTATCCAAAAAAATGAATTGAAAAAAATAGCAGGCATTGTGTTGCAAAGTATTATTGATACGGGGGTAGAATAAAAATATTGGCGAAGTGTTGTTGCCACGAATGCACGAATGTTTTTTATTGCTTATTCGTATGTATAGGTGTAATTCGTGTCTAAAAAAATATATGGCACCTTCCGTTGCACATTCTATTCCTTCATTGTCTGCTTTTTCTCAGCGTCTTTAATATTCATTCTGCAAAACCTACCATATAATTTTTCATATTGGGGAATAATATTCGCGATATCAAAATGTTTAGCCTGCTCATAAGCAGCATGCTTCATTTTATTCAGTTTTTGCTCATCTTTTAAAATGGTAATGGCAAATTCGCTCATGGCAGCCACATCGCCCACATTGGCCATAAAGCCGGTTTTCCCCTGTATATTAATCTCCGGCAAGCCACCTGCGTTAGTACTAATTACCACTACCTTAGCGGCCATGGCTTCTAATGCAGCTAAACCAAAACTTTCATATTCACTGGGTAATAAAAATACATCACTCACGGCTAAAATTTCTTCCATCTGCTCTTGTTTACCCACAAAACGCACATCATCCATTACACCTAAAGCACGCACCAGTTCTTCCATCACCGGCCGTTCCGGGCCATCGCCCACCATTAACAATTTTGCTGGCAGGTATTTTCGCACTTCGGCAAATACTTTAATCACATCCTGCACCCGTTTTACTTTTCTGAAATTAGAGGCATGCACCAAAATTTTTTCACCCGCAGGGGCAATTACTTTTTTAAAAGCATCAAAGGGTTTTTTGTTGAACCGATGCACATCTACAAAATTGGTTATCACTTCTATTTCTTTGGTAATGGCAAAACTTTTATAGGTTTCTTCCCGCAGGTTTTGCGAAACAGCAGTAATGGCATCGCTTTCATTAATGGAAAAAGTTACCACCGGCTCATAGGTTTTATCCCGGCCTACCAATGTAATATCGGTACCATGGAGGGTAGTAATTACCGGAACATTTCGCCCATTCTTACTTTTTACAATCTGCTTGGCCATATAAGCAGCAGAGGCGTGGGGTATGGCATAGTGTACATGCAATAAATCTAAATCGTGGTTAATAATTATATCCACCATGGTACTGGCTAAGGCCACTTCATAAGGCGGATAATCGAATAAAGGGTAAGTGGGTACCCGCACTTCATGGTAAAAAATATTGGTATTAAATTCATTCAACCTTACGGGTTGCTGGTAAGTAATAAAGTGTACCTGATGGCCTTCATCGGCCAATGCCTTTCCTAATTCTGTTGCCAATACACCACTTCCGCCAAATGTTGGATAACAAACGATACCAATGCGCATGATTCAACTGATTATTTGTGCTAAGTAACAACTATTTATGCTTTCAGTTCAATTATTAGCATTTACTTTTTGAAAAGGCAGGTTAAATTAACGTTGATCATCTGTAAAATTGTCAGGTTTTGTTGGGGTAGTCGCTACTGAAAAAGGTGCTTCCGGTGTGTTTCCTGCTGGTATTTTTTATGGGATTTCTTCGGGATTGGTTAGGGACAAGTTCAACTCAACAGCGTTGCGCAATGCTGTAAACCCGAATATGGGTGGAAGATGGATGCCAATGGGGCGGGTAAATGAAAGGCGAATTCCATTATCTTTATCGTGTTGATGATTTTTTATAAAAATGCTTATTCGACTCAATAAACCCTGAACGGCTATGATGAAAAAATTATTATTGGTTATATGGATGGTACCTAGTATGGCATTTGCACAACAGCCAAGCGATAGTTTGCTGATTAAACAAATATCGGATAATGTTTTAATCAATGGAAAGGCATATGATCTGCTTCGCCAGCTCACCAAACAAATTGGAGGGCGGTTGGCCGGCTCGCCACAGTTCATGAAAGCGGTATTGTGGGGCCAACAAGCTATGAAAGAGATGGGTGCCGATACGGTGTACATACAGCAATGTATGGTGCCACATTGGGTGCGTGGCGGAAAAGATGTGGCTACCGTAGTGCAAATAGGCAGCCGTAAGGTGAAAAAATCTTTGTCGGTTACCGCTTTGGGCAATTCGTTGGGTGCAAAACCGGGTGGCATAACGGCACCGGTATTAGCTGTGCATGATTTTGCAGAATTAGAAGCGAGAAAAGCAGAAGCAAAGGGTAAAATTGTATTTTTTAATTATCCGTTTAATCCCACTTATATTATTCCGGGCCGGGCTTATGGCGAATCAGGGGTTTACCGGCGTAATGGTGCATCTATAGCAGCCAAATATGGCGCCATAGGTATTATTATTCGTTCGTTGAGTGGCTCAACCGATAATAATGCACATACCGGGGTAATGGCCTATAACGATTCTTTGCCTAAAATACCCGCCGCTGCCTTGGGTTTGCAGGATGCAGACAGTTTATTTGCCTGGTGCCAACGCATGCCCGTTCAATTGCATTTGGAAACACATGGCCATTTTTTATCCGATACTATTGGGTATAATGTAGTAGGTGTGTTAAATGGAACAGAACAGATACAGCAATACATTACCGTTGGTGGCCATTTAGATAGTTGGGATGAAGGCGAAGGGGCGCATGATGATGGTGCTGGTGTGGTGCAAACCATAGAAATATTAAGGGCTTTTAAAGCAGTAGGTTATCGCCCTAAACATAGTATTCATTTTGTATTATTTGCCAATGAAGAAAATGGTTTGCGTGGCGGCAACGAATATGCCCGAGTAGCAGCACTGCAAACCGATCAACCCATTTTTGCTTTGGAAAGTGATGAAGGTGGCTTTACGCCACGTGGTTTTGGTTGTAGCACTTCACCCGAAAAATTAGCCATGATCAGAAGTTGGATTCCTTTATTACAACCCTATGGTACTGATGTTATTGCAGCCGGCGGTGGTGGCGCCGATATTGGCCCGTTAGCCCGCCATTTTAAAATTCCTGCCTGTGGTTTAATGCCCGATAATCAGCGCTATTTTGATATTCACCATACCAAAGCCGATGTATTTGAAGCCGTGAATAAAAGAGAATTATTACTGGGAGCAATTAATATGGCCGGACTGGTATATCTTGTAGACAAATATTTTTAATATGAAAGCAAGAAAATGGTTGCGTAATGCCATCATTATTTTGGTGATAATTGGGGCAGGCTGGTTTTACTGGCATTTTTATTTTGTATTTGCCACCGGTACTAAAGCTGGTGTACTCAACACTTTTCAGCACAAAGGCATCATTTTTAAAACCTATGAAGGTAAAATTATACAAAGCGGATTTAAAGCCAATGTACAAAGCAACGAGTTTTCTTTCAGCGTTACCAATCAGCAAGTGGCAGCCCTGTTAGAAAAAAACTCAGGGCGTGATATGAACCTGCATTATAAACTATATATAGGTGCATTACCCTGGCGCGGCATGCAAAAATTTATTGTAGATAGTGTGATTGAAATACGCGGTGTAGGCAGAACCGGCACGATTGAGCCGAATTAATAAAGCCTGTCAGAAATTGCATCTATTATTTTTCTATTATTTTATCCTGCATCTTTGCCATGCAATAAACCAATCGGGCAATCATTTGTTGCAATAACTATTAAAAGTAACGGTATTATGCGGAAATGCGGCTTTTTGAGGGCCTGGTTATTGTTGTTATCAGTTTGCATAGCTACAACAATATTAGCACAATCTAAATTTACTTTAAATGGTGTGGTACGCGATCAATCATCCGGCGAGTTATTGATTGGTGCAGTTATTCAATTGAAAGAATTACCCGGCATAGGGGTTACCAGCAATGCCTATGGTTTTTATTCTATTACCGTAAAGCAGGGCACCTACACAGTTATCGTTCGTTATTCGGGATATGAAACCATTACCCAAGCTGTGGCTTTTACCCAAAACCGTGAACAGAATTTTAATTTGATTCCTATTGCCAATAACCTGCAGGAAGTGGTGGTTTCTACCAAAAAGAAAAATGAAAATGTTGCCAGTCCCTTAATGGGGGTAGATAAACTGAACCTGCGTGAGGTAAATGAATTGCCGGTATTACTGGGCGAAAAAGATATTTTAAAATCTATACAATTATTACCCGGCATTAAATCAGCCGGTGATGGCAACAGTGGTTTTTTTGTAAGGGGTGGAGGTGCCGATCAGAACTTAATTTTATTGGATGAAGCGCCTGTGTACAATGCCACGCACTTATTGGGATTTTTTTCTACTTTTAATTCAGATGCCATTAAAGATGTTGCGGTGTACAAAGGGGGAATGCCGGCACTATATGGCGGCCGGCTGAGTAGTGTGGTGGATATTAAAATGAAAGATGGTAACGACAAAGCCTACCACGTTGATGGTGGCGTAGGTTTAATCTCATCGCGGTTAACTGTGGAAGGGCCCATTGTAAAAAACAAAGGCTCTTTTATTATTAGCGGCCGCCGAACCTATGCCGATTTATTTTTGAAACTATCACCCGATTCGGCCATTAATTCCAATACCTTATATTTTTATGATTTAAACCTGAAAGCCAATTATACACTCAACAAAAAAAACCATTTATACTTATCGGGTTATTTTGGTCGTGATGTACTGGGCTTTGGCGAAACCTTTGGCAGCGATTGGGGTAATACCACCGGCACCCTGCGTTGGAACCATATTGTGAGTAATAAACTATTCTCTAACACATCACTTATTTTTAGTAATTATAATTATGTTATTCGCATTAAATCGGGTACCGATCAGTTTAAAATTACTTCTAAAATTCAGGACCTGAATCTGAAGCAGGATTTTGATTATTTCATCAATAACAATAATAAAATAAAATTTGGTGGTAACATTATTCATCATACCGTATCGCCAGGTGCCATTACTGCAACGGCCACCTCTAACTTAAAAAGTGCTACCATTCAAAACCGGTATTCTTACGAAAGTGCATTGTATGTATCGCACGAACTCAGTTTTAATGATAAATTGAATATTGTGTATGGATTACGCCTCTCTAATTTATCGGCAGTAGGTCCGGGTAATTATTATCAGTACGACAGTAATGGCAATACCATTGATACCCTGAATGTACCTAAAGGCCAGGCCGTTGCCAGTTATTGGAATTTAGAACCCCGTTTTAGTGCCAGTTATTTGCTCAATACCTATGCTTCTTTAAAATTTTCATACAACCGAAATGTGCAAAATCTGCATTTGCTCAGTAACTCTACTGTTGGTGCGCCCACCGATTTGTGGTTACCCAGTACCAATAATGTAAAACCTGAAATTGCAGATCAGGTGGCCCTGGGTTATTATAAAAATTCAAAGAATCAGGTATATGAGTTTTCGGTGGAAACGTATTATAAATGGTTGCAAAACCAAATTGATTATAAAAACGGCGCAGATTTGCAAGCCAATGATAATGTAGAGAATGAGTTGGTATATGGGGTAGGAAGGGCCTATGGTGTTGAGTTTTTCGCCAAAAAGAAAATGGGTAAATTAACGGGATGGATCGGTTATACCCTTTCACGCACCGAAAGAAAATTTGCAAGTATTAACAATGGCCAATACTTTCCGGCACGGCAAGACCAAACACATGCCATTACCACGGTGGGTATATACCGGCTTAACCAACGGTGGACACTTTCTGCCAATTGGGTATACAATACCGGTAATGCAGTTACTTTTCCCAGTGGTAAATACCGGGTGAACAACCAAACT
Organism: Hydrotalea sp. GW822-HT8A01; assembly: GCF_058798575.1. Lineage (NCBI taxonomy): Bacteria > Pseudomonadati > Bacteroidota > Chitinophagia > Chitinophagales > Chitinophagaceae > Hydrotalea > Hydrotalea sp. GW822-HT8A01. The sequence goes on along the minus strand of NZ_CM179506.1, from coordinate 523,854 downwards.
ACTTTTTTATATACCGAGCGCAATGGTTACCGTATGCCCGCCTATCACCGTTTAGATATTGCAGCAACGGTACAAAATAAAAAAAATCCCTACCGCAAATACCAAAGCAGTTTAACTTTTGGAGTATATAATGTGTATGGCCGCGAAAATCCCTATTTTATTACGTTTATTGATGATCCCAATAATCCCAATAAAACGGTTGCTCAGCAAACTTCTTTATTTCGGTTTATTCCCAGTATAACCTGGAACTTTAAATTTTAAGCATATGCGGATATTATCACTCATGATATTATTTTTTTCATTGTGGTTTTTTTCCTGCAAAAAAATCATTAATGTAGATTTAAAGAATGCACCACCTGTATTAGTGATTGAAGGAATGATTACCAATACTTCACCTGCACGGGTGTTCATTTCCAAATCGGTTGCTTTTAGTGCCGATAATGTATTTCCCCCGGTTACCGATGCGATAGTAACCATTACTGACATAATTGGTAACGTATACCAATTGGTGCAAACAAGCCCGGGTATTTATGTCAATACCAATTTATTGGGTACTCCAGGGGCTACTTACCGTTTGCAGGTAGTTGATAATGGTACTATTTATACTGCTACCACTACCATGCCACAGCAGGTAAACTTAGATACCTTACTGGTATCTAATATTATTTTTGCAGGAAAAATTATTCCGATTGTGCAGCCGCAATATTCTGATCCTGAAAATGTAGCCAATTATTATTGGTTTATTGAATACATTAACCGGGCTGAGAATCAACGCATTTTTGTATGGGATGATAATTTAACCAATGGCGGAATTTCAACCCGTCCGTTGATTGAGCCCGATAGTACCATTAATCCCGGTGATACCATTACTGTTGAAATGCGTTGTATAGATAAACCCATTTATCAATATTTACGCGGATTACAGGATTTACAAAATAATGCGGCCACACCTGCAAACCCCACCAGTAATATTAGCGGCGGCGTGCTGGGTTATTTTAGTGCCCATACCCGGCAACGTAAATCGGTGATTATACCGCAGTAGCAGGCTGCAAGATTAAGATGCATACAATAAAAAAATGGCCGGCCGCTTGTGCAGGGGTAAGGTAATTTTCTTCCATTCGCCAATGGTTTTGGTAAAAATAGCTTCTGTGGGGGCTGTAATATCTGCACCAATACACAGCAGGGTATTTTCTTTACAAACATTCAGTAAATCCTGCAATAAAGCCTGATTACGATACGGAGTTTCAATAAATATTTGGGTACTGTTATGTTGCCGCGATACCAGCTCTAATGCTTTTATTTTATTTTTGCGTTCCACTGCATCAATGGGTAAATAGCCTTCAAACGCAAAGCGTTGTCCGTTCATGCCACTGGCCATTAAAGCCAGCAATAATGCATTTGGTCCTACCAATGGGTGTACTGTTACCTGCATTTGTTGTGCTATGCCTGTTAATATTTGTCCGGGATCGGCTATGCCAGGGCATCCGGCTTCGCTTACAATACCTATATTTTTTCCTTGTAACAATAATTTTTTAAACTCGGTAATTACTGATTCCTCGGCTTTATGAATGGTAAACCAGGCATAATCGTCAATCACCATTTGTTTCCAAAGCTGTTTAAAATAACGGCGGGTAGTTTTTTCATTTTCTACAAAAAAGACATGACATTGCTGAATAGCCGGTAAAATATGGGCGGGTAATGCATGCAATGCATCGTCATATAAAGGAGCCGGAATTAAAAAAACTGTTCCTGGTTTCATGTAAAAAATTATTGCTGATAAAGCTATGATGTGGAATGATTTTTTTCAGAAGGTGGTTTGCCCGGAAAATATATAGTAGGTGCTTCTGTTTGATGCAGTGGATATAAGGCTAATGTTGCTGCCACTACTGCATAAGCAGGAGCCAATACCCAGCCAACAAAAAGCAACAGGTGCATGATGTAAAATATCAGTCCGTTACCAATGGCCAACCCCTTATGTGTACCAATATAATAAGTACTTTCGCCCATGGTTTTGTTATGCCTTCCCATACTATAATCCAGCATTGAGAAACCATAGTAATAACCTTCTATAAAAAGCGCAATAATCGGCGTAATTAACCCAAATAAAGGAATAATACTCAGTATCAGCAAGGCAATTAAATACACCGTTTGCCATAATGCATTGCGAATGGCTAAGCGAATACCCCGCCACATATCGGTACCCAATTGGCGTAAGCTGAAAGGATATTCCTGGTGATTGATGATGGCTTCTGTTTTCTCACTTAAATAAGCAAATACCGGTGAGCCCACAATCAGGTAAAAATATTTGAAGAATGAAAAATAAAAAAGCATTTGGATGAGCAGTAAACCCAGGCTCGATAAAGTAAATAAAAATCCCAGCCAGGTACTCTGCATTTTATCTAGCCAGGTTTTTAATCCGGTCTTTAAACTTAACCATTCAATCACGCCACTGGTAGTATGTAAGAAAAAACCCATGCTGGCAGCGAACAGCAGTGCATATAAAATACCCGGAATAATAATCCATTTCCATAACCGGTGTTGTTGAATGAATTGGTGGGCTTTAAAATAGGCCTGAACCGCTATAATAATTTCTTTCAGCAAATGGTTTTTTGTTACGAAAATAATCGTTTCTGTTTATTTAAGGGTGAATTGATTTTTGAAACGTTGTTTTCAGTAAAGCAATCAGTAATTTGTAATTCTCAATTTATTGTAATTTGCAGTGTTGAACCAGGTGTTATTATGCAGAAATTATCCCCTGATTTTTACCAAAGAAACGATGTGTTACAAATTGCTAAAGAATTATTGGGGAAGTTATTGGTTACGCAATTTGAGCAACAATTAACCATTGGTCGTATTGTTGAAACAGAAGCCTATAATGGCACTACTGATAAAGCTTCGCATGCTTATGGAGGCAGGTACACCCAACGTACCCAAACTATGTATGCAGCAGGTGGTTGTGCTTATGTGTATCTGTGTTATGGCATTCATCACCTGTTTAATGTAGTTACCGGGCCGGCTAATACCCCACATGCCGTTTTAATACGTGCTGTTGAGCCGGTTAAGGGTATATCTATCATGTTACAACGGATGGGTAAACCCAAAGCCGATTTTTCTATTGGCCGCGGGCCTGGAAATGTAACCAAAGCATTGGGTATTAGCCGCTTACATAATGCTAAATTATTAACCCGAAATGATTTGTATATTGCTGATGATGGTTACACCCTACCGGCAGGTGATTGTATGATTACCAAACGGATAGGCGTTGACTATGCCGGTGAAGATGCTTTTTTGCCTTATCGTTTCTTGGTAAAAGAAAATCCTTATGTAAGTGGGGAAAATAGATAGTTCTTTTGCTGTTTCTTGAGAAGATTCGATATGAGTTGTCGTAAATAATTTTTTCTCAATAATTGACTTATAGATTTTCATACAATTAAATTACTTACATGAAAACAATTTTCTCCTGTTATGTTTTTTTTTGGCATTTCAACCCGCTGCACCAACACAAGTGTATCATTCACTGCAAAAATTAGTTCAACAATATTTTACTTTATGCAATCAGCATGATTCTGTTGCTGCAGCAACCATGTTTGCAACTAATGCTGAATTGTATTCACCCAATTGGTCAGGAACAGAAAAAGGGCAGGCAGGTGCTAAAAGTGTTTTACATCGGTATTTTGTATCTACCCCTAATTTGCAATATCATATTACGCATACGGTTTATTCCAAAAACGAAGCTGTGGTTGAATATACGGCAACGGGAACATTACAACATGGCGAGGCGGGTACCCCTGCTTATATGATTGGGAAGCAGTATATATTAAAAGAAATTACCCGGTTTACTTTTGTAGATAATCATATCACATCTGCGGTAAGCTATTTTGATCAGGTATCGTTTTTGAAGCAGGTAGGTTTTTTTGATCAGCATTAAGACAGGGTTGTTTGAATACCGTGAATATAATGAAGCAAGTTTGGAAAATAAGGTATTTTAAAATTTAGGGCAGCTAATGGGTTTGGCATCGCTGCGCTTTTGAATATAAATAAGTGATACTTCAATACCACCTACACCTTGTGAAGCAGTTTTTAAGGAAGAAGTATTTACATCGTATGAAGCGCCTATCCTAAAACTGCCATATTCTAAACCCACATAAGGAATAAATGCATCTCTCAAACGCAGCCAGGTGCCTACATAAACACTCACATCCTGCTCTAAATTTAAGGTTGGGGTAAATTGAAAAGCACCACCCAAAACAGTTTCTGATGCACCACCCTGAAAGCTTTGTAAAGCACTTAGGTGTAAAGTTGTATTATCACTAATAGGAAAATAAGTGCCTGCATGAATGGTGGCACGTGGGTTCAGTGAATAGTTGGCACCGGTGAAGGATTGTTGTGGCCGGGTAATATGATACAGGCTAATCCCAAAATAAAAATTATTTTTATCGGTGGTACTTCCGTTGTATAAAATACCGGCATTTACATCCATGTAATTCGATTTTAAGGTAGCCCCATTAAACACTTCGCTGGTAACACCGGTAAAGCCATTGCTGGTGAGCTGGTCTTCAAAAGTAAGTCCTGCGGTATTAATCATCATATTGGCATACGTTAATTGTACGCCCAACCCAATGGTGTTATTGCCATCTTCATCCAATCCTTTGTGATAGGCGGTTGAAACGGTGGCATAATTAAATTTAACAGCACCATTAGCACTGTTATCATTGTAGGCCATAAAACCCAGCCCCCACACGTCATTACTGGCAATTTTATTTTGCATAATATGAAAATCAACGGAAGCTGTACCGGTAGTAAACGCATTGTTAATGGTAGGCCATTGGTTCCGGTAATTACCGGCTACACGTAAGTTGCCATCGAACTTTCCGGTAAATGCAGGGCTAAGGGTTAAGGGGGAAGAAAAAAATTGTGAGAAATGCGGGTCTTGCGCCAGCAGTGGGTGCGACAATAACAGCGGGAAGATAAATAGTACAATTTTTTTCATGAGAACCCCTACGTTAGTCATGTAATATCTGCTTTGTAAAAGTGAGTGCAAAGCAAAAGCCCATCATTTTAAATTGTTTGTTTGCAAAAACAGATATCCAAAATACTGGAAATGCTGTATATATTTTTGATTTGTTGAGGTATTTAACAAAAAAAATTAAAAAATTAAGATTGGTCTTTTCTGCCATAGGCCAAATCGCCCGCATCGCCCAGTCCGGGTACAATATAACCTTTGGCGGTTAATTCATCATCAATGTCTCCGCACCACAATTGAATATTGGCACCACATTCTCTATGCACAAATTCAATACCCACGGTACAGGCAATAGCAGCCACAATATGAATGGCGGCGGGTTTGTATTCCTGTTGTATGAACTGAATGGTTTTAACCAATGAGGCCCCGGTTGCCAACATGGGATCGCTGATAATGACAATTTTATTATTTAATGACGGGCAACTCATGTATTCTAAACTAATTTCAAAACTGCCATCGCGGTGGTGTTTGCGATAGGCTGAAATAAAGGCATTATCGGCTTTGTCAAAATAGTTCAGCATACCTTGGTGCATGGGTAAACCAGCCCGTAAAATGGTGGCTAAAACCGGCTGCTCTATTAAAACTTTACTATTGTGAATACCCAATGGAGTATGTGTTTCCACTTCATGCCAGGGCAATTGTTTACTAATTTCATATGCTGCAACTTCACCGATTCGCTCTAAGTTGCGGCGAAAGCGCATTCTGTCGGTTTGAAGGTGGATGTTCCTGATTTCTGCCGTAAAATTGCTGACCAAACTATGGGTATCACTTAAATTAACAATCATAGGTAACAGTGCATTTAGGGTACTAAAACGCTGTAAAATAAAGGTAAAAAATGGAAATAGAGGTATTTACCTGCTACTTACAGTTTTGCTTATTGAAAAATAAGTTAGCTAATGCCATCTTGTAAGGATGAATAATAGTAGCAAAGGCGTTAAAAAATAAAGTGAAAACGAGTAATGCAGGAAGGATTAGCCCCTAAAAAGGTGTATTAAATAATTTTTTAAGGCATAGGTCATTAATTTTGATTTTTTACTGTTATCGGGTGTTTTTTCCGATATTTTCTGAACATGGCCTTCAACAGTGCGTTTAGAGATGTTTAAAAAATCGGCAATTTTTTCGTAATCGGGATGTGTAGCTAACAGTTGTAAAATTTTCAATTCGTGCCGGGTGAAATGGGGGGTCTTTAATTCATCTTTTTTCTTTTGTATTTGTTTCAACATTTTGCGAACCAGTGGAATATTCCAAATAGGGTCAATGAATACTTTGTTTTGTTGAATGGCTTCTATAGCTAAAGTGAGGCATTGATTGTTGAGCATTTTTAAAGATCCCTTGGCAATTACAGCATTAGTGCCAATTTCTAACAGTTCTGCCACATCCGATTCAACCAAAAGGCCGGAAATAACAATTACTTGTATAGAGGGGAAAAACAATTTAATTAAACGGGTTAATGCCATACCATCAATTTCGGGCATTTGGCAGTCGGTAACAACTATATTGGGTAAATAACGGGTATTGTTTAAATGTTCAAAAAAATGGTACGCGTTGGTGTGGGAGTAAAGGATGGTGCACTCTTTTATTTTTTGGAATTTGGTTTTCACTAATTCCAAATCACGCAAACGATCATCTACAATAGCCACTGAAAAAGGGGCAACCATATAGGATTACATTTAATATTACAATATTATTAAAAAGGTAACAAATTATCAAATTTTGTATCGGGTATCTTAAAAATTGCGTAGAAATACGCTTGTTTTTTGGTAAGTCGCTACAATATATTTGAGCTGTACTATTTGATGTACACCAATAATAGGTTTTACCGGTAAAAAAAGGTAGGCTTTTTATTGTAATGGCCATGCAATAATGAAGGTTACCGTTGCAGATAAGCAAGTAAAAAATCCGCTGAACATCTGACCCCATGAGTGTTAGGCAGGGGAGGGTAAAATATAAAAATTTTAATAATGCAAAAATTAAAACTATTATCAGTTGCATTGCCAATACTAGTTGCAGTGGTGCTTGTATTACATAGTAATACTGCTAAAGCACAGTCTGCTAGTTGTGCCGCTGCTAAACAAACTTGTTACAAAGTTACACTGGGTGGTGTAACTGTTAAATCGGTTAGTGGTCTTGCAACCATAAAACTTTAGTAGTGAAAAATACCCCTATTGTTACTAGAATTAGTAACAATAGGGTTTTTGTTGACTGTTTTCTTAAAAAATTAATGTATGAAGAAGAATAAAGTTTTAATTTTTGGCAGTTTTGTTGTTTTTTTATTAATAGTATTTTTTTTAATAAATCTTAAAAATAATAAAAGTAAACATTTTTTACAAGAAGGTGGATTTGAAAGAAAAAAAAATAATATTGCTGAATTAACTTTAATACAAAACGTTAATTTATATAATGGTAATTATAAAATATTAGGCTATTATAATAAGCAAATTTATTTACATAACTTCACAAGAAATACAATTTATAGATTTTCTGAGAGCCGCCCTGCAATTGAAAATTCTACTATTAATATTAATGAAATTTTTAAAACTCCTATTTCTGCCAGCAATATTTCTCTCGACGCAAAGAATGGTATTATTTACATATTTTCAGAAGCTACAAACACTATTTATACATATGATATTGCTTCTCAAGCTACGAATGAAATTAAAACAAACTTTTTATTTAATAAAGGATGGAAACTTAATGATGTTAATTTTGTTTTTGAAACAGAGTCAAAACAGAATATAAACAAAGATTTTGTGTTTACTTTTTTAAAGTATAAAAATGATTTGAATCAAAATATAATTTATCAAAAAGTTGATACAAGTAATTTATTTTTGATTGATATGGTAGATGATGGAATATTAAATATTTCTGGGAATAGTAAACTCGTGTATACTTGTTTTTATAAAAATTCTCTATTTGTTTTAGATTCAAATCTTAAAGTGATTTTCAAAGGGAAATTGATAGATACTATTTCTAAAGGTCCTGTTGTAACCTTTATTGGTGCTAATGGAACCGGGCGATTAGAATACGCATCTCCCGTTAGAATGTGTAATCCTAATGCACAAGTCATAAATGGTAAATTTCTTTTTAATCATTCATTAGTAGCTGCTAATAATGATGATAATAATTTTAATGAAAGTATTGTACTTGATGTTTATGATATTAGCGATGTAGTGAAGTATCAAGGAAGCTATTATATCCCAAAATTTGATGATGATGTTTTCAATGATTTTTTTATAGACGGAAACAGAATATTTCTCGTTTACTCAAAACATCTTTTCATCTATGAATCAAAATTTGAATTTTAAATTGGTGCACATATTTTCTAGTGTACTAATTTTTGTATTTCTGTATTCAAGCCTACAAAAAATTATTAATTTTAATAATTTTATTGCTACATTATCTAAGTCTCTTTTTCTTTATAATGAGTTTACAAAAGAAACAGGAATATTTGTAATCCTTATTGAAATAGCTATTGTTTTACTGCTAATTTCTAGTAGACTAAAAATATGGGGTTTTTTATTTTCCTTTCTTATTCTTCTTCTTTTTAACGGTTATATTATACTAATGATTGTTTATAGTCCATATTTGCCTTGTAGTTGTGGTGGTTTTATTGAAGAGCTAACTTGGGGGCAACATATTGCATTTAACTTTTTATTAATAGCATTTTCATTATATGGTTATTTAATAACAAACGTAAAAAACAAATGAAAATAAAATTTGTAAAATATATTGTAATCATTGCATTTTATTTTATAAGCATCAGCAGTTTTTCGCAAAATATTACAAACGAAAATGTGCAATTTGATAATAATAATGGCGTTTATCTAAAAATAAAAGGGAAGGTAATCGATAGTTTATCAAAAGAAGGAATTCCTTTTTTAAAAATTAGTTTAACTTATGATTTACCTTCAAAAGATACTGTTACTTTTTTAACAAACGAAAAAGGAGAATTTGAAGTAAAAATTCCCAAAGAAAACATTTCATTTATTTTACAAGTAAATACAAATTTATTTAAAGAAGCTAATTTTTCTTTTAATAACTTGTTATTAAATAAATCAGGTATGTTTAATATAGGTGTAATTAGATTGCAGCCATTCGTTAAAGAAATTGACGAAGTAGTTGTAAAAGGCATAAGGAATAAAATAGACATTAATAAAAAAATATATTATGTAAGCTCAGTTAATGGTGCTATAGCTCCTACCGCAAATTCCCTTATACGAACCATTCCTGGTATTCATTTGAATAATAATGATTATACATTGTACAATTACAAAAAAGCTAAATACTATTTAAATGGGGTTGAAAGTAATAAAGAAGTAATCCTAGATTTACCATTAGAAATTGTTGCAAAGATTGAAATTATATTTAACCCACCTTTGTCTGCAGGATTGAAAGATGATGAATTTATTATAAATCTAATCACAAAAAAAAATTTCAAATATGCATTTGGCGGTGAATTTTCTGCCGGACTTGGATTAGTTAGAAACACTTCGGAGTATAAAGTTTCAAGTTATCTCTCTTCGAAGTATTTGTTTATCAATTTTACAAGCACTAAATATTTTAACGATTATTCTGCAGATAGGACTGCTATTTGGAAATCATCTACGAATAATATTTCAAATTTTTCTACCTCTGATAGAGCAAATTATTCAGTATCCCCAATGTTTAATTCAGTAAGCATACAATATACTCCCACAACAAAATTCGGATTTTTTGTATCACTTAATTATGATAAGCAAACCCTTCTTTTTAATAATTTTTCAAATGTATTTTCTGCACAGAATGATACCAGCTATTTTCAAAGTAATACTAGAAAAATAACGACAAGTATCTTCGGTAACTTTACTGTAAAATATAAAGTAAAAGATAATTTAGTTTTTTATTTACTTGGTGGCATTAATGCTTCTGAAAACAATGATTATATAAAAAATACGTATAATTATAAACAGGTATATAAAATTGATAGTAGTGTTCTTAATAATATTTCACATAACCCAAACAATGCTATACAGTTAAAAAATAAATTTAATTTAAAAAATTTAACAATTGAAAGCAGTTTACTATATCAACTATACCAATCAAATTCAACATTTGGATTGGTTCATTCGGGTATTGGGATTACATCACCAAACTTATTTGGATTTACCTCTTATGATCAATATTTAATTTCTTCGTCAATTACTTTAACCAAAAACTTTAATATTGGCACTTTTATGTTAGGTGCAAAGCTTGACCATGTTAGGTATATTGTAACTTCTAAAATTGATTCTTCATATAGTGGGAATTCTACAATTTGGAATTTTTTACCTAAATTTTCTTTTTTTAAATCAACTTCGAAATTTGGTACATTTATATTTTCATATCAGAAAGACATTGAATTGCCTAATTCATATCAACTTTCTGGAGCACCACTAAGTTATAGGCCTAATCAACAATCAATGGGATCGGCACGTTTACAACCGGAAGTTTTAAATTCTTTTACTTTTTATAACATCTTTGAAAGACCAAAATCAACTTATAATTCTACAATATATTTGATACATACCACTGATTTTATCTCTAAAGGGCCTTATAATTTTGACTCAAGTAATTTTTCCAATGTATATTCTAATATTGGGAAAAAATTAAAGATTGGCTTTGATTTTTCTGTTAATAATAACTGGTCAAAATCATTCAGTACTATTTCTAATGTTAATATAGAATGTTTAAGATTTAATCTTTATGATAGCATTTTAAAAAATAATAATTTTGTTAGTCATATTTTGCATAATAATTATTCTATTAAGTTGTCCGAAAATATAACATACAATATTTCTAAAACGGCAAGTTTTGAATTTTTATTTGAATTCAGAAATAAAAATTATGATGTTTTTGAAATAAATACATTGGCAAATCCAAACATGTCTTTAATTTTCAATAAGAACTTATTAAAGAATAAATTGTTTGTCCGATGTGAATGGAATCATATTTTTAATTTTGACAACAGCATAAATTCAAATTATTCTTCACCAGATATTTCCGGAATCTATTCTGAAATTACTAAGTTTCAAGATATTCATCTTTCTTTCAATTATTTTTTTGGTAAATCAAAAAAAGAGGGCGATGTTGATTTTAATAAAAAAGTTGAAGGACGAAACATAAAAAATACAAACTTATAATTTTTAATTTATGAATTAAAAACCTTATATTGTACAGTAAGTAAGATTTACCCATATTACGCTTATTTATTATTATGAAGTTGGGTAGTATTTTTTACGACTTTGTTTTGAGCCTGCCAATGAAATTTGATACTAAGGTTGGTTCTGTAGGGATGCAATTAAGTGGTGGTCAGAAACAGCGTATACTAATTGCAAGAGCTATTTACAAAAATCCAGAATTTATTTTTTTTGATGAAGCCACTAGTTCTTTAGATGCAAACAATGAAAGAGAAATAATGGATAATTTGAATAAATTCTTTCATGGAAAAACTGTTGTTATTATTGCGCATAGGTTGAGTACTGTAAAAAATGCAGATAAAATTATTGTTTTAAATAACGGAAGAATTATAGAACAAGGCAATCATGAAAAATTAGTATATAATAAAAGCCATTATTTTCAATTAATAAAGAACCAGTTAGAATTAGGCAATTGAAATGAATAAATTTTAATTAATAATGCAATATGGATTGTTTAATTAATCTTTTTCCCAAAAAAGTACTCTATATTTTACTATTTTCAATTTGTTCAATACCAGCTTTGAGTCAGTTTTCTATTCATGGCAATATAAAAAATGCTGTTAATAAGCCTATCCTATTAGCTACGATTCTTGTTCAAAAAGATAGTGTATTAATAGGTGCGGGGGTATCAGACAGTTTAGGTAATTTCTCTGTTCCATCTTTACCTCAAGGTCGGTATTTGCTGGTTTGTAAAAGCCTTAACTACAATACTTTTATGCAAACTATTACACTTAATAGTGATGCCCAGTTGCAAATTACGCTTGTTGATTCTGTGCATACATTAAAAGATGTTTCTGTTAATGCTAAAAAACCACTTTTTGTAAAAAGGGGCGATCGTTTTGTTTTTACACCCAATAAATGGGTGGCAGCCGGTATCAATGGATTACAGTTAATGCGTTATGTACCATTGGTAATTTATAATGAAAATGATGACTTTTTTTAAATTATTAATAAAACTAATACTACTGTGTATATTAATAATAGAAAAAGCAATTTGCCAAGGCAAACAATCATTGCTATGTTAAAAGCGCTTCCTGCTGAAAATATTAAAAATATCGAAATAATTACCAATCCTGGAAGTGAATATAATGCTGATATTACAGGAGGAATCATCAATATAAATATTTCCCGAAATTTAAATGAAGGATGGATGGGCAATATTCAGTTAAACACGCAGCAAAGTGTTTATAATACTTCTCAATTAAATGGTTCTGTTAATTATAATAAACATAATCTGGCTTTACAGTTTATTCCGTATTTAAGTAGTAATTTTAATTATAATACCGGCTATAATCGTTTTACTTATGCAGACCATTCAAAGGATTCTACTACTGTTGATCACTACAGGCGTTACACTGTTGCTGGTGGTGGCTTAAATGCAGATTACTATATCAATAATAATAACACTTTAAGTTATAAAGGCTGGTATTCCACAGTGAATGGTAATACCATTGATAATAATCTCATTTATCATCTGCCTTCTAATCAGTCAGGTTTTAATAATCCACAACAAACTTATGTTAATGGAACAGATCATTATATATATAACTTTGGAAATATATATTTTCATCATCAGTTTGATTCTTTAAATCAAAAAAATATTGATGTTAATGTAGATTACAACAAATTTTATCAGGAACAAAATAGTGTAGGCAATTTTAATCAATTAGACCAGCAGGGGAATCTGGCAGGGAATATTGGTGTTTTATAACAATCATTTACCACAAGACTTTTTTAATTTATCTGAAAGGATTGATTATGGCAACCAACTATCTAACCATTTAAAGTGGATTTTGGGTATTCAGTTTAGCCAAACTCAAGTAGACAACAATTTGAAATATTATAATGGGAATTCTAATAATTTCACTTTAGATACTGCTCTTAGTAAACATTATGCCTATACAGAAAATTATGGTTCCGGCTATACCTCATTTGCTTATACTATTTCAGATAAATGGCAAATGAATATTGGTGGAAGGATAGAAACTACACAGCATAATACCCAAGAGAAGAACACCGGTATTTCAAAGGATTCTAACTATGTTAATTTTTTTCCCTCTTTCGGCCTAAGTTATGCTGTTAATGCAAAAAACAATTTTGGTTTTTCGTTTGCCAGAAAAATTATGCGCCCATCCATTGAATTGCTTTTTCCGGGGCGTACCTACTATAATCCCACTTTTTTTGCACAGAATAATCCATTTCTTCAACCCCAACTATATAATAATGCTGAGTTTACCTATGTTTATAATAATTTATTCAGTATTGTGGCCAGCTATTCACATATACAAAATGCATATAGTAATTTTATAGTACCGGTTGTTGAGAATAATCAAAATAAATTCAATAACACTTATTTGAATTATGGTTCCAGTAATACCTATTCAATTATATTTAGTTTATACAAGCCCATCATCAATGATATATGGCAAATGTACATCAACACTGCTTTTAATTATACCCATTACAAAGGCAATACAGACGTAGAAAATATTCAGTTAAACAATGCCAATGGTATGATAAATTGGGATAACTATGTGTATTTAACTAAAAAAAAGGACTGGATGGCTTTTGTAACCCTGCATTACAATTCACCCCAGCAGACTCTTGCTGCACATACTATTAATGGAATTTCTAATTTGGATATTATGATAAAGAAAACGTACAAAAATTTTTCATTTTATATTTATTTAGCTGATATCTATAATGGTTCTTCAAAAGTTTGGCAAAGTCTTTTTACAAATCCACTTTTTACTGCTAACAATTCTTTTAACAACACTTATAACAGAAGTATCAGTTTAAATTTCACTTATCAATTCGGTAATAGAAATTTAAAAACTATTAGTGAAAGGAACATTGCTAATCAGGATATTAAAAAGAGGACGGGAAATTAATATTTGTATAACTAAACTTATTGTCTTTATGGCTAAAAATATGTTCAACTTTCCTGATTGCCTGGTTTATTGTTTTTTTTCAATTAACTAATAATTCATTTTTATGAATGGGAAATGCGCATTGTGATTTTGTTATTGTTGGTTAATATTAAAATATTTAAGCAAATGGTTTAAGTAACAATTAGTAACTGATGGTTACATACCACCTAAAATCAACAATTATTGAAATTTATATAGCTAATCTTAATAGTTATTCCATTCTGCTATATGAAAATGGTTAAGCTTTCCCCCCAATAAATTTTAATTTTATATTACAATGGAATACCCGTGTTCATCAATCATACAATTTTGTTGAGGGATTAAAAAAATAGCGTAAAACTACGTACGTTTTTATAATTTGAAATGATTAGGTTTGTTATGTATTGTTGGATGTGCACAAATAATACCATTTACCGGTAAAAAACAGGGAATACTGTTTGTTACAAAGGCCATGCAATAGACAGGTATTACCCCATGCAGTAAAGCAAGTAAAAAATTCGATGAACATCCGACCCCATGAGTGTTAGGCAGGGGAGGGGAATTATTTATTTTTTTTAATATCATACATAAAATTATTTGCTTATGAAAAAAATACGTTGTTATGAATTCATTTATTCAAAATGGTTTATTTTGATTTTCATGTTGAATATACTCATGCTTACAAGTTGCAAAAAACACTTTAATACTTCAATACTAGCAGAAGGAAAGGATGGGATACAACCTTTTAACTTTAATTGGGAAACAGTTGATTGGATGCCTACTCCCGCTGTTGTAGGTCAAACCTTAATAAATCCACCATGGATTGGGCAGGGAAGTATAACTTCTATATATGGTATTGATGTAGCGAATGATTACAAGGCAAGTGATGGATGGGTTTTAGTGTATAATAGTTTTGACCCAAATTCTCCTGGTCCGTTGGAAGATCCTTACTTTATTTTGTATAATAGATATCGAGGATTAATGCGTATTTATTTTTTTGTAACTTCCCAAGTTTCTGCTAATTCCGATTATTTAGTTGATGGGCTTACAGCATCAACATCTGGAACTACAAGTCTATTAAACTTTTTGGGTAATGATATTGTCGATGTTTCTCAAAATCAATTATCATATTCACAAATAGAACCAGGTCCACCAGATGGCTCAGCTCCATTAGGAACCAGAAAGTGGTACATGCTACAATATGAATTGGCCTATGATCCCAATTTAGCGAACTCAAATTATAACAATATTCAATTGAGTTGGTACACCAATTATAATAGTATTTCTAAAATATCATTGGGTGGCCCATTGATAGGTAGTGTAAATGGTTCTGTTGGGTCTTCTACGTCTAATATTAGTTCATCCCTTTTAAATGGATTAAAAGTTGTTACAACAGCAGGTCTTTCTTTGGCAGGAAGTTCTGCCGTAAATAATGCCAGCGGCAATTTTTCTGCAGTAAACCCAATACTAAATCCAGATGGGACTCTGCAGGGGTTCTCACCTACCACAGTTAACAATAAATTAGGATTGTCAAATGCAACTTTCACAGCACTTCAGAGTGGACTAAATAGTGCATTTTCTGCTGCAACTGGCAATATTCCAGGTGCAGTTGCAGGATTATTAAGTGCAATAATAGGCGGAAACAGCAATGCACAAACAATAAGTTTAACACTCAATGCAAAGTTACAATTGGATGGTACTAGTACAAGTAAAGGTTCTTTTCCTGCAAGTCCCGCTTCTGTATATGTACCTGGGACAATCATAGATCCTATTACTGCACAAGGGTATATTCCGTTGTATACAAATAGTTTAGGTATTTTTAATTTATCTTCAAAACCCATTGTCAATATACATACTAATTCAATTAAAGTAAGCCAAAATGGTGGCATATATTATCAATATGATAATTTATATACAGTTAATACTTTTTCAATTAATTATTTATGGAATCCGTCAGTTATAAATTCTTCATCAACTGGTGCTGCAATTAAAAATTTAAAAACTGAAGTAGTATTAATTGACCCAGATTTGTCTGCAAATCCCGTCATTGGCGGAAATCTTGGAATCATAGGAGCTCATACAGTCATTACCGGACCATCTGTAGGTACAACTTATACAGTACCAAGAGTGCAACCACGTAATAATTATGTTGCTGTTCGAATAACATTTGACGTTATACCCAACAATGGTAGTACCCCAAAATCAACAATTATTAAAACCTTTTTAGCCAATTTTGTAAGCAATTAAATTCATAGTATATGAACAAATATCCAATTAAAATTTTACTCTTCTTGTTAATTATTACTGGTTTTTCTTTTGCCTCTTGTACTAAAGAAGTTTCTGCTCCCACACAAGGACAAATTACAGCGGCTAAGCTACAAAAAGTAATGGCAAAGGGGGATATTGTATTTGTATATAATGTAGATGGAACTTCTGCACAAGGGAGCCTCGTTAACATATCAACTGATGGTTACATTACGGTGGCCTATCAGGCTGTTTATGCTACCTACAACTTAAGTTTATTAAAGGAATATTATAATGTAGTGTTAAGCAATGGCAACAATTGGTTTTTATATTTTTAATTTTTCATCATAGCCCGAATATAGGTTTCAGGCTTCAAACAATATTCATGTTTCGTATTTGTTTGGTTATTATAATTTTATGTCCTTTTGTTTGTTTTTCTCAAACAAGGCGTGAAACCATATATCCAAGTACCAGTTATCGTGAAGAAAATAATACATTAATAACCGATTCCGGTTTTAAAATTTATGAAGGCTTAACACTACAAGTGGGCAGCGGTTCAGGTGTAAATGGTATTTATCAGCAGATTAGATTTAAAACACAACTCAATGCCAATTTATTGCTATTTCATGATGCAGAAATGAAAACCACTTATTTGAATCGGGTAAACCCTGAATTTGCCAGGCAGAATGATAAATTAAAAGAGCTATTACATTACGGAGATAGGTTGGTGGTAAAAAAAATAACCAAAAAAGGAAATAAAAAGTTTGGTTATTGGTATTATCTAATACTTAAAAGAACAAACGCACCACACACTAAATTGGTTTGTAATATAGAATTGGCTGTTAACTGTAAAGAAATATTTTTTCAATAGCATTTAAAAATATAACAGCATGCGGCAAATATATATTTTGCTATGCTTTTTTATTATAAAAAGCCTTAATGCACAATATAGTATAGGAGTATTTTCAGGTTATACTAATAATCATTTACAAACCAATATTTCTAATCGTTTGTTTACTGAAAATAAGAATGGCAATAGTTTTAGTACAGGTTTAATATTTAACTATGCATATAAAAATAAAATTCAATTACTAACTGAATTAGATGTATTGCAAAAAAATTATTCATTTGTTCGCAAAGGGATTTACGAAGGTATTTTTGCGAATTACAGAAATACGTATTTGCAATTGCCGGTTATTATTGAATACAAGTTACTACAAAAAAGTAAATGGGAATTATGGGCCGATGCCGGATTCTTTGTTTCTTATTGGGTTGATGGAAGCATAAAGGGTGTAATATCTAATGTGTTTGATAGTTACTATGCCGTAGATGCTACAGGTGTAGTGACAAATTATTTGCGTTTTTCCGATTATTATAAAAAATACACTTTTTCTCATTTAAATGATAATCGATTTGAGGTGGGACCATTAGTGGGTATAACATCAATGTATATACTTAATAACAGATATTCTTTTTTTGTCAATACAAGATTTTACTTATCTATCATTTCGCAACAAAAAAATTATTCTATTAGTCAGATTATGCAGTATAATCAAACCAGTGTAATTTCTGCAGGCTGTATGTTTAATTTTCATAAAAAAAATTGACAGTAATGCAAAATATTCTTTTGAAACATAAACTTATTAATGTTTTATTTTTTCTTTTTATTTTTTCTTCATGTAAAAAAGTTGCATTACCCATAAATAATGAAATCCCCAAAACATTTAGTGGTGTGTTTGAACAGTTTTGGAATAAAATGAATATGAATTATGTTTATTGGGATATTGATACAACAAATTGGAATAGGATGTATCTGAGATATAAGCCTGTATTTGCAAAGTTAGATTTGAATAACGCTGCCGATTTTAAAAAGAGTGTTTCTTTTTTTAAAGAGATGACAAAAACCATAATGGATGGGCATTATTATATTTCATTTATGCAAAATGCTATTATAGATTCATTTGTTTATCCTGCTTATGATAAGAAAAAGAATTTATACGATTTTCATAGCCCCTATGCTTTTTATAAAGTAGATACAGGTTATTTAGATGCAAATTATCAATTAGGTGTTGAGAATACTTATTCATACGGAGGGCAGCCTTTAACTGTTTTATACGGAACTATTCAGCATAATATTTTATTTTTTTCTTGTAATTATTTTTCATTGTCAAAAGCATATTATTCAACATCTGCAAATAAAATTCAACCCATTTTAAATTCTTTTTTCAACACTTTAAACAATTTACCTTCTAATCTAAAAGGATTAATTATTGATGTAAGAAGTAATTATGGGGGAGATTTAAGTGACTTAAATTTTTTAATTGGAAGATTCATTGACAAACCTTTGTTGTTTGGTTATACGCAATATAAAATTGGCAATGGAAAGTATGATTATAGTGCATGGCTGCCTGCTTATATAAATCCACCAAAAAACACGAAGCAGTTAAATATTCCTATTATTGTTTTAGCAGATAATGTTTCAGCTTCTTTAGCGGAAGCTACTGTAATGGCAGTTAAAGCATTTCCTAATTCTGTTTTTGTTGGCGAAACAACGTTTGGTGCAACAGGACCCATTGTTAGTGATAATAATTTATACAATGATGGTAGTTTTACTGTACCTGATTTCATGAGTGTACAAATATCTTCATCAAAGTTTAAATATATTGATGGTAAAATTTATGAGGGAAAAGGAATTGCTCCCGATTATTATGTTGCATTTAATCTTTCGGCTTTACAAAATGCTACTGACAAACAGTTAGAAAAAGCTATTGATTTATTGAAATAGTCTTTCGCAAAAGATATATTTCGTTACTGCATGTGCAGTAAAAAATTGTTTAACATTAAAATGATTCAATATGAACTTAAAATATCTTCCATTTTATTTGTTTTTGATAGCTACTCCATTGTTAATCATGGTTCTTTTTTCAAAAATGGGTTATATTCATCCTGCTGAATTTACAATTAGCCTGTTTACATATTCATTAATTTATCACCCAATTGTATCAGGTATTAGGCTTTATGTGTTAGGAGTAATATCTAAAAAAGACATAATAAAAAATTTGATACCATTTTGGAATTTTAAATTTTACAGGCAATTGTTTTCATGGTAGGTAATTAAAGGTATGTATAGGATTAGTGTTGAATTTTATTTAGTGTTCGTGTACAGTTATATCTTTTTGTATGGTGCAATAGGTAGATGAATGCAATAGAGTAGCTATAACTATCTCCAAAGTTGAAAACAATCCCCATCAAACAAGCCTTTATCGCTTAATTTAATATGGGGAATTACCAACAGGGCCATAAAACTAAGTGTCATAAAGGGTGCAGCAAGCGTACTGCCTAATTCATTTTTTACCATGGCATCTATTGCTGTATAAGCAGTTGCTACGGTATAGCCATCATCGGTACTCATAAGTCCGGCTACTGGTAACGGTAATACTTTTGTGTTGTTTCCGTTTACGGCACTGATTCCTCCCCTTTCCTGAATAACCGCATTAATGGCTTTTGCCAAATCGGCATCATTGGTGCCAACGGCTACAATATTGTGGCTGTCATGTGCTACGGTAGAGGCGATAGCCCCTTTTTGTAATCCAAAATTTTGGATGAAGGCTTTTGCTATGGGTGCAGGTTGGTAGCGGTTTATAACCACTATTTTCAGTACATCTTTTTCTATATCTGAAACCATGCATCCATGGCTTATTTTGGGGTATACCCAAATTTTTTCGGTAATTAATTGACCGTCTAATGCCTGTATTACGGGTATTGTATCCTGCTGTAAGGGGTACTCCGTTATTGGGATAGCCAGGTCATTTTCTGTTACAGGTATACAATTAAATTGATTGATGGGCGTAGCCGGAACTGAGGATAACAATGTACGGCCTTGATCTGCAACCAATTGGCCTTTAATATAGGTTTGCAGTACCTTAAAATCGGTAAGATTATTCACTACAATGCAATCAGCCGGATCGCCTACTCTTAATAAGCCAATATTTAACCGGTAATGTTGTACCGGGTTAACGCAGGCGGCTTTAAGTACCTTAAATACATCAATACCTTTTGCTACTGCCCGGGCACATAATTGGTTAATATGGCCAATGGCTAAGCTATCGGGATGTTTGTCGTCGCTGCAAAACATCATGTTATCATAATGAGTATGCATTAAATTAATCAATGCTTCAAAATTTTTGGCCGCGCTTCCTTCCCTGATTAATATTTTCATGCCATAGTTCAACTTGTTCAATGCTTCTTCTACCGTAAAACATTCATGGTCGGTACTAATGCCGGCAGCAATATATTGTTGCGCCTGTGTGCCCATTAATCCCGGTGCATGCCCATCTACCGGCTTTCCTGCTGCTTTGGCTGCTACAATTTTTTTTAACACTTCCGCATCGCCATGCAACACACCGGGAAAATTCATCATTTCGCTCAGGTATTTAATATCTTCTCTTTGCAGCAAGGCAGCTACGTCAGTACTATTGAGTGCAGCACCTGCAGTTTCAAAGGTGGTGGCAGGCACACAACTGGGTGCGCCAAAGTTGAAAGAAAAGTTAGTTTGTTGGCTATTCGCCAACATAAATTCAACGCCTTCAATACCACATACATTGGCTATTTCATGCGGATCGCTGATGGTGCCCACCGTACCATGAACAACTGCTAACCGTGCAAATTCACTGGGTACCAGCATACTGCTTTCTACATGCACATGACTATCGATAAAGCCCGGTAAAATATATTGATCTGGTACGGATGTATGTTTTGGCAATGCTTCAATAGCAGCAATCCAGCCTGCATTTATATGTATTGTAGCGGGATAAATTTGTTGCTTCCAGACATCTACTAATTGTCCGCTGATAGTATATTCGTTTTGTTCCATTGTATTTATCATCTGGTTTTAAAAAATGTTGTGTAACTGCTCATACACAACATTGAGGTTGGTGTAATAGGTAAATTAAAAAATATTATTCGTCCTTCAACAAATCGGGCCGTTTTGCTTTGGTAATAGCCAGTGCGGCTTCATAGCGCCAGGTTTCTACTTTTTTGGAATCGCCCTGCAATAAAATATCAGGTACCTTCCATCCATTAAAATCTGCCGGTCGGGTATATACCGGGGGCGCCAAAAGGTTATCCTGAAAAGAATCGAATAAGGCAGAAGTTTCATCATTTAAAACACCGGGTATTAAACGCCCAATGGCATCAACAATTACTGCTGCTGCCAGTTCTCCGCCACTAAGCACATAATCGCCAATAGAAATTTCTTTGGTTACAAAATGATCGCGAATGCGCTGGTCAATACCTTTGTAATGCCCACATATAAATAGTAAATTTTTTTGTAGCGATAAACGGTTAGCCATTGACTGGTTAAAAGTTTCTCCATCGGGTGTTAAATAAATAATTTCATCGTAAGTTGTGGTAGTTTGTAAGTGCGTAATGGCATTAAACAGTGGCTCACACATCATTACCATACCTGCTCCGCCGCCATACTGGTAGTCATCTACTTGTCCGTGTTTGTTGATGGCCCATTGGCGCAGGTTATGTGTATGCACCTGCAGCAGGCCTTTTTCCTGAGCCCGCTTCATAATACTATGATTCAACGGACTTTCTAATAATTCAGGTACAACAGAAATAATATCAATTATCATTTTGCAAAGATGCTATTCACTTTCCATAAAATTGTCTAAATCTCTTCTTTCTCTTTTGGTAGGGCGGCCAATTCTACTTAAACGTTTGCCTGTATGGAATGAAGGAGGCAGAAATGCCGGTTTTTCTAAATCTTCTACCGGTGTTATATCTATATAATGTTTTATAGCTTCGGCATAAGCTACCCGGTGATCTAATAATGCAGTAACTTTTATTATCCATTTACGGGTTTCGGTTTTAATTTCATATTCATCGCCAATAGTAACCGTTTTTGAGGGTTTAACATTATTGCCCAAGTATTTTACTTTGCCTTTTTCGCAGGCTTCACTTGCCAGCGAACGGGTTTTAAAAATGCGTATACACCACAAGTATTTATCAATTCTTATTTTTTCTTTTACGGCATCCATACAACATTCATTTACTGTAAGTAATGATGAAGGTAATATTTTTGAAGGAAAATAAACCGGGTAGCATAACATAAAAAAGCGCAGCATTTCGGTGCTGCGCTTTTACACAAAGAAGGTTTAATGCATTAATGTTTTGCCTGATACAATTCTGTATAATATTGAAAGAAATAAGGAATGGTTTCAATGCCTTTATAAAAATTAGCCAAATCAAATTTTTCATTAGGGCTGTGTAGGTTGTCACTATCCAATCCAAATCCTAAAAACACAATTTTTTTATGTAATACTTTTTCAAACAAAGCGCAAATGGGTATGCTGCCACCGCCACGAACCGGAACAGGCTCTTTTCCCAGCGTTGTTAGCATTGCTTTTGCCGCAGCTAAGTACTCAATAGAATCGATGGGAGTTTGATAGGGTTCGCCGCCATGATGTTCCATAGCTTTTACGGTAACACTTGCTGGTGCTGAGCTTTCAAAATAGTGAATCAATGCGGCGGTTATTTTTTTGGATGATTGGTTAGGTACCAATCGTGCTGAAATTTTAGCATATGCTTTTGAAGGCAGTACTGTTTTTGCACCTTCACCGTTATAGCCACTCCAAATTCCATTTACTTCTAAGGTTGGCCGAATGCCGGTGCGTTCAATGGTAGAGTAACCTTTTTCGCCCCAAACATCAGTAATACCTAATTCTTTTTTATAAGTTTCCTCATTAAAAGGTGCTTTCGCCATTTCGGCTCTTTCTGCTTCGCTAATTTCCAATACATCATCATAAAACCCGGGAATAGTAATATGATTGTTTTCATCGTGGCAGGATGCAATCATTTTTGCCAGTATGGTAGCAGGGTTGGCAACGGCACCACCATATACACCGCTATGTAAATCGCGATTAGGGCCGGTAACTTCTACTTCAATATAACTTAGTCCGCGTACGCCCACATCAATAGATGGAGTGTCTAAAGCAATCATTGAAGTATCGCTGATGAGTATTACATCGCAAGTTAATAAATCCTGATGTGTTTCTACAAAAGTTGCCAGATTCGGGCTGCCCACTTCTTCTTCCCCTTCAATAATTAATTTCATGTTGCAGGGCATTGAATTGGTTTGCAGCATGGTTTCTAAAGCTTTTACATGCATATAAAATTGTCCTTTATCATCAGCAGAGCCTCTTGCATAAATTTTACCCTCTTTTATTATTGGTTCAAAAGGTGGACTATTCCAAAGGTTCAACGGATCTGCAGGTTGTACATCATAATGGCCGTATACCAAAACGGTAGGTTTTGTTGGGTCTATTATTTTTTCTGCATACACAATAGGGTGTCCGTTAGTATTGTAAATTGTAACTTTATCGGCACCTGCTTCTATCAATTTTTTTTCTGTTAATTTGGCGCAAGCCAGCATGTCAGGTTTGTGTTCGCTTCTGGCACTGATACTGGGTATTTTTAATAAATCAATCAACTCGTTCAGAAAGCGTTGTTGATTGCTTTCAATGTAATTTTTCCATGGTTCCATATGTGCATTTTTTAATTTTCTATGAACTTTGAATGAAATGGTAAAGGTAACAAGTTAACACCAAAACAATTTGTTAAGTGGTGGTGGGTGCATTGTGTTTTTGATTGGAGAGAATATTATCTAATGTCCAGGTTACTTTGTGTGTAAAAGCATGTTCTCTCACACTGCAATTGGTTTTAATACAAACAGGACAGCTAAAGGGCAGGCAACCATCTGTATGCACAAAGAGTTCAATATCATCTCCAAAAGTGCTAATCACCAATGCCTCCAGTTCGTCTACTTCAGCATGTGCTTCATGTAAATTCATGTACCAGGGCAGGGTTAAATGGCAATCCACATGTAAAGTGGCACCATATTTAATCACCCGCAGGTTGTGTAAATCAACCCAGTTGTTTCTTCTGTTTTGGTTCAGTGTGGTAACTAACTTTTTCAGCAGCTCCATATCTGCTTCATCCATAATGCCTGCTAATGATGCCCGTACAATTTTGTAGCCGTTTACCATAATTACGGCACTAATACCTAATGCCAGTAATTTATCTAACCAAAATAAGTTGGTTATTTTTATAATAAATAAACCAACAATAATAATGATGGTGGAATAAGTGTCTAATTGCAAGTGTTTACCACTGGCTTTTAAGGCTAATGAATTGTTTCTTTGCCCAATATGTAAACACAACCAGCCTGCGGCAAAATTTACAATGGCTGTAATGGCAACCAGTATAATGCCTTTATCTAATTCCTGTACCGGTTTTTGTACAAAGAAACTTTGTATGGTTTGAAAAATAATATAAATACCTGCAGTAATAATCAGTGAGCCTTCTACTGCAGCCGAAATAAATTCAGCTTTTCCATGGCCGTAAGGATGCTCTTTATCTTTGGGTTTTGCTGCAACATATAATGAGTACAAACCAATTAATCCTGCCAGCATATTTACTGTACTTTCTAAAGCATCGGTTAAAACGGCAATAGAATTAGTAAGGTAAAACGCAATTATTTTTGCAGCAAACAGTACTACACTTAAAAGTGTAATGAACAACTGCAAACGATAATTTTGTTTTTCTTTTTGCAACGTATGGGTTATTTATTTTTGGTAGTAGGCAATAAAGCAATACTGTGCTCAATTTTACAGTGCTTTTGCAACATGGCAGCTATACCGCAGTAGGCGTTGAGCGAAAGTTCGATGGCTTTTTTAAATTGTTCGGATGCTTCCGGTGCAATATCAGCTTTGTATAGTAAGTGAATGCCGGTAAATACTTTTGGATGTGTGGCAGTTTGTTCGGCACTGGCCTCTATTTCAAAGGTGGTGAAGTGTACTTTCATTTTTTGTAAAATACCTACTACATCCATACCGCTGCAGGTATTTAAAGCACCCAATAACATTTTTTTTTGGCTCATGCCACTGTTTAAACTGCCATCTGCAGCATTGGTATCTAAACGAACGGTATGATTGTTTTCATCGCTGCTGTTAAAGGCCAGGTGGCTTACCCATTTGGTAGTAGTTTTCATGAACAGTATCTGTTTTTAATGATGATATAACAAAGTATGAAAGTTGGTTTACTGGATGATAGTAGTTTTGCAGGCAGTTATTCAATCCTTCACTTTCTATACTGTAACATTATACAGCACCCTGGTGCTTATTTTCGTATTCTGTTTTCTTTATATGAATAAATTTTCTTATTTCTTTGAATGTCCTGTAATAAAATTCCTGATTAAATAACTGCGAATCACGCATGGCTTTAAAAGTAAGAAAAAATCCAATGGGTATTAATACCAGCGTTGAAAGCCACATACCTGCCAGCGGACTCATTACATTACTCTTGGCAAACTTTTCGCCAAAGGTATTCAGTAAGTGAAACAATACAAAAAATACAATGGCAAATACTAATGGTGTTCCCAGTCCGCCTTTGCGAATAATAGAGCCAAGTGGTGCACCAATTAAAAACAAAACAATACAGGCTACGCTTAAAGTAAACTTTCTATGCCATTCAATTTCATGTTTCAATAAAGAATCCTGCCTTGTTTTATAATCGTCATAAATTAAAGAAACATTATTGGTAATGGTGCCTAACTGGCTCAAACTACGTTCTTCAATATAATGCCTTTCTGAATCGGGAATGAGTTGTTGAATAGAAGCAACCGATTTTAAAAAACCGGTATCGGTTTTAGGCCAGGTAGAATCCATGTATTTGGCAAATGATAAATAGGGATTAATTTCTATTTTAGAACGTTTTAAATAATAGGCCTGTAAATTTTCCAAAGAATCGATGGTGGTATTTAACTGGCGAACACTCAGCATTTTAGGATCGTAAATAAAAGCACTGTCTTTGGTACGGTTCATTTGAAAAGTGCTTAAATCAAACAATTTGGTATAGGTGTTAAAATGGGTTCTGGTAAAATCGGTTTGAATGGTTTGGCGGGGCCCTTTTTCTTCATAGCTGTAACCATCTTTCAATTTAAATTCTAAAAATTTTTTATCAGGGGTTACCTTCATTACACCGCTTTCGGCGGTAATTAAATTATCCTGCAGGCCATAGGTTTTTTTAAAAATAACAATTTTTTTGATGGTGCTGTCATCGCTTTCTTTCTTACCCAGTTTAATCACGTTCCCTTCAATTTTATTATAAAAAACGCCTTCTTTAATATCAAAAGCAGGTTTGGCCACAATAATATCATATTGAAGCGATGCTAATTTTAATTGTGCAACGGGAATAATATTATTGGCAAAAAGAAAAGCAATACCACTAATAATGATGGTTACAATTAATAAAGGGCGCATAAACCGCAATAAAGGAATGCCGGCGGCTTTAATGGCCACAATTTCGAACGATTCGCCCATGTTCCCAAAAGTCATGATGGAAGAAAGCAGCAGTGCCAGCGGTAAAGCCAGTGGCACCCAGGTAATGGCAACCAGTCCGGTTAAGTAAGCCAATGTGCCAAAGTCAATTCCTTTTCCAACCAAATCATCAATATACAACCAAAAAAACTGCATTACCAGCACAAATAATGCAATTAAAAAAGTGGCCAGAAAGGGGCCAATAAATGCACGTACTACTAAAATGTCTAATTTTTTTATCACAAATTCCTTTCTTACTATTGTTGCGTAATGGCAAATGTAAAACTTTCGGCCGCAGAATTAGAACTGGTTACCAACATACCGTTTATTTTAACAAAGAACCGCATTATTGCTGCTGCCAATGCGGTATTGGGTCAGGCATGCAGTCACTATCTAATTTTATTGCAACAGGCGAAAGATATTCCCGCTGCGGTAAAACAAATTTCGCCTAAGATATACAATGGCGAAAATTATCAGGGATTGCCCTGGGTAATGCTCGATTATCCGCGTTATTTTACCCGGGAAGCTGAGTTAGCCATTCGCAGTTATTTTTGGTGGGGTCACTATTTTAGCATTACGCTGCAAATAAGTGGATTATTTATTGAAATGTTTGCGGCTAAATTACAACAATTAGCTGTAGTGCAAACCGATTGGTTGCTATTGACAGCCGAAGACAAATGGCAACATGTAATTGATAACAGCAATACTACACCGTTAGCTAATATTACATGTAGCGCTTTAATGGAGAAGCCATTTATAAAAGTAGTTAAAAAAATACCTCTTCAGCAGTGGGCAGAAGCCCCCGCTTTTTTTCAGGATTCTTTCGAAGCGTTGATGAAAAATGTGTTCAATTAGCTGCCTAAGCGGTGAAATAACTCTTTAATCTGGTATTCCCAAAGGCGGCTTTGGTCTTTAATTTCATTCTTCTCAGCAAAATCTTTTACCACTAAAATGGTTTGGTTCGAAATTTCTGTTTTTTCAATCCTGAATTCAAAATATTCATTTTTCTCGCTATGCAGCCAGTGAAAGCGGATAAACTTATCCTGCTCTTTTTCCATAATTTTGGCTTTATCGGGTGTGCCGCCGTTCCAGCTAAAACTATATACGCCATCCCATTCATCCACTTTGTCTGCAAACCATTCCTGCAAACCGGCTGGGGTACTTAAAAACTCATATAAAATACCTGGCGAGCATCTTACGGGGAATTCAATTGTAAATAACTGTTTTTTGCTCATTTCAAATGCTTTACTAACTACTTTGTGGGCTGCAATAATATTAAATTATACATACCCTCCAAATGTTTTTTTTAAAACAGTAAGTTTATTGGATTTATATTCCGGTTTAAACCTACTGAAATAGGGCTTTTAGCGGTTTAAATTCTTCATAATATATTTTTTGGGAGATATGCTTTAAATAAATTAAATTGCTATTTGAAAAATTTATCCGCTCCTCCACCAAAACCAACTTCTTCTATCTAACACAAAACAACCACTGCTATGAGTATGCGTCAACTCAAAATTGCTAAATCCATCACCAATCGGGAGAGCCAGAGTTTAGAGAAGTACTTGCAGGAAATTGGGAAGGTAGAATTAATTTCACCCGAAGAAGAGGTGAAATTAGCTATTCGAATCAAAAACCACGATCAGGCTGCTTTAGAAAAATTAGTCAAAGCCAACCTGCGTTTTGTTGTATCGGTAGCCAAGCAATATCAAAATCAGGGGCTAACACTACCCGATTTAATTAATGAAGGGAACCTTGGTTTAATGAAAGCCGCCCTTCGTTTTGATGAAACCCGTGGATTCAAATTTATTTCGTATGCCGTTTGGTGGATACGCCAAAGCATTCTACAGGCATTGGCCGAACAAAGCCGTATTGTGCGTTTACCTTTAAATAAAGTTGGCCTTACCAACCGCATTGGGCGTGCCATTCAACAACTAGAACAGGAAAATGAAAGAGAGCCTACCCTTGAAGAGTTGGCAGAATTATTAGAAACCGACCTTTCTGAAATTAATGCCGCTATGCAGGTAAATGCCCGCCACATTAGTGTAGATACCCCTTTGGGCGATGGAGAAGATAATACCCTGCTCGATATTATGTACAACCCAAATGCTGAAAGAACCGATATGGCGGTTGAGCATTATGAATCATTAAAAAAAGAAGTAGAGCGCAGCCTTAAAACGTTAACCGAAAGGCAGAAAGAAGTAGTCTGTTATTTTTTTGGAATAGGTACGGAAGAGTCGTTGAGCCTGGAGGATATTGGTGCCCGTTTTAATTTAACCCGTGAAAGAGTGCGGCAAATTAAAGATAAAGCCATTAATAAGTTAAGAAGTACCAGCCGCTGCAAGCATTTAAAGGTTTATCTGGGTTAAAAACACAGTTGCCATTATATTTGCAGCATCAAATTAAAAAGTGAACCGGTAAGTTCACTTTTTTAATGATAAACAGACCATTAATTGATGTATTATGTTTAATTCACTGAGTGAAAAATTAGAATCCGCATTTAAAAATCTAAAAGGCCAGGCACGTATTACCGAGCTGAATGTTGCCAATACGGTGAAAGATATTCGCAGGGCATTGATTGATGCAGATGTGAACTTTAAAATTGCCAAAGAATTTACAGATAAAGTAAAAGAAAAAACCATTGGCGAAAAGGTAATTAATGCCGTTAGTCCTGGGCAGTTAATGGTAAAAATTGTGCAGGATGAATTAACTGAATTAATGGGCGGCACAGCGGCTGAATTTTCAGTAACTGGCAACCCCGCCATTATTTTAATTGCAGGCTTACAGGGAAGTGGTAAAACTACTTTTACAGGCAAGCTGGCCAATTATTTAAAAAACCAAAAAGGTAAATCGCCCATGGTGGTAGCGGCAGATATTTACCGACCGGCTGCTATTGACCAGTTAACTGTTTTAGCCGAACAGGTAGGAGTACCTGTTTATGCAGAACGCGAAAACAAAGATGCCGTAAGCATTGTGCAAAATGCGTTAAAGTCCGCCAAAGCACAGAACAAAAATGTGGTGATTATTGATACGGCAGGCCGTTTGGCCATTGATGAAGTAATGATGACCGAAGTGGCCAATATTAAACAAGCGGTAAATCCATCTGAAATTTTATTTGTGGTAGATGCCATGACCGGACAGGATGCGGTAAATACAGCTAAAGCCTTCAACGACCGGCTCGATTTTACCGGCGTGGTATTAACCAAATTAGATGGCGATACCCGCGGTGGGGCGGCACTTTCTATTAAATACACCGTGCAGAAGCCCATTAAATTTATGAGCAGCGGCGAAAAAATGGATACACTCGATGTGTTTTATCCTGACCGTATGGCACAGCGTATTTTGGGGATGGGTGATATTGCTTCATTAGTAGAAAAAGCACGGGAGCAATTTGATGAAGAACGTGCCAGAAAGCTGGAAAAAAAAATCAGGAAAAACCAATTTGATTTTCAGGATTTCTTAGAACAACTGCAGCAAATTAAAAAAATGGGTAACCTGAAAGATTTGATGGGCATGATACCCGGTGTAGGTAAAGCCATTAAAGATGTAGATATTAATGATGATGCGTTTAAAGGAATTGAAGCCATTATTCATTCCATGACACCCGAAGAAAGGTCTAATCCCGATTTAATTGACCAACGAAGAAAATTGCGTATTGCCAAAGGCAGCGGAAAAGATATTCAGGAAGTAAACGCCTTCATGAAGCAATTTGAACAAATGAAAAAAATGATGGGCGCCATGAATAAATTACCCATAGGGGGCAGAATGCCGGGGTTCAGGCGATAAATGTCAAAAAAAACGAGCAAGGCTCATAATTTTGTATTAAATATCAAAAACAAAACAGCTAAAGTTGGAGGGAAAGCAATCCTTTATTATTTTCGCCGTCCAAATAAAATTGAAACCCTATTTATTAACGCCTTTAAATGTCTATTTAACATGGCAGTAAAAATGAGATTACAAAGACACGGCAGTAAAAAACGCCCATTTTACTTTATAGTAGTGGCCGATGCCCGTGCACCCAGAGATGGTAAATTCATCCAAAAACTGGGCACTTACAATCCTTTAACCGTACCGGCAACCATTCAATTAGATCGTCAGAAAGCTTTAGACTGGTTACATAAAGGTGCACAACCTACCGACACAGTAAGAAGGATTCTTTCCTTTAAAGGGGTATTGTACCTGAAGCATTTGTTGCGTGGTGTTTCCCTGGGATTATTTGATGATGCAACGGCTATGACCAAATTTCAGGCATGGCACGATGAACATGAAGCCCAGTTAAAACGCAGAGGCGAATCGCACAAGCAACAAAAACGCCAGCGTCAGGAGTACAAACCTGTTGTTAAAAAGGTAGAAGAACAACCTGCTGAAGGCGGTTCAGAAGCGTAGTAAGCCTGCACAAAAAAATGTAGCCCCGTTAACCATAAACCCGTTAACAGGGCTTTTTAATTTTCTGCCTTTTCATTCTTTTAACTACATAGTTTTGTGTAAACCCATTGGACGCATGGCTATTCAACAATATATTCATATCGGTAAAATTGTGGCCACTTTTGGCACTAACGGACAGGTAATTGTGCAGCATGTACTGGGGAAAAAAACGGCATTGAAAGGCATTAAGGCCATTTTTATAGAACAAAATAAAAACAGTTACCTGCCTTATTTTGTAGAAACCGCCAAACCCAAAAACACCGAAGAAACTTTTGTACAATTAGAAGGGGTAGGCAGTAAAGAAGCAGCGCACCGTTTTTTAAACAAAAATGTATGGTTGCCTGAGGCAGATGCCATTGCATTAATGGATGTGAATGCACCCATTGCTTTATTGGGATATACCATTGTAGAAAAGCAAAAAACATTGGGTACCATAGAGGAAGTAATAACGCAACCACATCAGGTATTGGTACGCATTTCCATTGAAGGCAAAGAGGTACTTATTCCCCTGCATGAAGATACCCTTCAGAAAATAGACCGTAAAAGAAAAGAAGTTTGGGTAAACCTGCCCGAAGGTTTGTTAGCAATATATCTGTAAATCCATGGAAAATAATGATTATCCTCTGTTTCGCTTTACCATTACGGTAACAGCAGCACATTTAGACCATTTAAACCATGTAAACAATGTGGTGTATGTGCAATGGTTACAGGATGCTGCTTATAACCACTGGATGCAAAAAGTACCCGAAGCCTTGCACCGCGAAGTATTATGGGTAGTACGCCGCCATGAAATAGATTACTTATCCGGCGCTTTTTTAGGTGATGAATTAGAAATAACTACCTGGCCCGGCGAACATACCGGCGTAACCTGGCAACGCCATTATACCATTGTGCGCTTGCGCGATAACCAAACCATTATTAAAGCCACCAGTATTTGGGCATTGGTACACCGTGCTAATTTTCGCCCGAGGCGAATTGATGCGGCTATTTTGCAGGTGTTGCGGTAGGAAAATGTATTTAGATTAATCTATATACAAAAGGGTGGCTGACTTTTGATCCACCCATAACAAACTTCATGAAAGGCTTAATATTTTATAATTTTTTTTATGATTCTTTTGTTTTATCTGTTATTTCTATCAAATACATACCGGAGGCAAACCCATTCATATTGAAAGTATTCAGGGTGTTTACTTTTTGAATGCTTTGTAAGGTTTTGCCCGAAAAATCCATTAAATGAATCTGTGCATGAGCTCTATCAATGCTGTCTGCAGGTATGGCTACATAGAGTAAATTTTTTGCAGGATTTGGAAATACTGCAAATTTTTCAAGGCTTTCATCCATTGCAATTCCTGATTGTACATTGCGCAGGCTCAGAGTACCGGCACAGCCATTAGAAGATTGAAAGCGATACCGTAAGTTGTTGGTACCACAAGCGTTGGTAGCATAGATGGGGAAAATACCCCATTGGTTAATATCTGTAAAATAAAAACGCAGGTTATTACCCGTTTGGCTCCAGGGTATGGAAGCAGAAGATAAGGAAGGCGTATCCCACAGCACCGTAGCACCCGGTGAAACTGCCATGTTAGTTGTTATATATTGCAAGTAACAGGCATCATTATAATCTGTTTGAAAACGGCTATAAGGTTTTAATGGCTCACTGGAATTGGTGGGCGAATTGTACCAGCCCTGAATAGTGGGGGTGCCAACTGTAATACTTTTTGATATTGACTGACCATTAGTAAAGGTTGCAGTAATTATACCACTTCCATTGCTTAAGCCTGAGACAGTTAAACTATATGAAGTTGAAGAGATTATCTGCAAATTTGAAGATACCGACCATGTTGGAGTGCTTGGCACGTCACATGAATTTATATTAAAATTTTTGTTAGATGATATGCATACATAAGAATCTCCATTTATTACATTAAACTTTATAGGATACCATGGTGCTTGTGGTACACCATCTAATTCTTTTAATAACCAATTGACACTTTCACAATCGAAACTGGTGTGTTGTGTATTGTAGTCATAGCCAAAATAGCTATCAAAAGGAGTTTCATTGCTACAAACCAAATTTCTGTTTAAAGGCTGGCTCCAATCTTGGTCCGGATTTTTTATACCCAATGCTGAGAAGGAAGGAATAAAAGAATGAACTAAACCATTTGTTCTTGATTCCCAATTAATCTTTAACCACTCAAAACTTGGCCAACCTGAGTTCCAAATTGCATGAACATTTGTACCTAATATAGCTGAATGTAGAAGATCCCAAGCCGGAAAACAACCTCCTGGAATAACATCCATACTGCCTCTTGAATTCATATTTGTAATAGTTTGATTATATCCTGAACTAGTACTTAAAAATCTAAACTTACGGCTTATCATCCCAGAACTACCATAGGAGGGTAAGTTATATGCTTCTAAAGCAGCCACCAAATTATCCCACCAAAAAGTATGTATAAAGCCTCTTACATTCAGTCTTTGATCACTCTGAATTCCAAAATCTCCGCTAACAGTTCCATTGATTGCAAAAGTTTTTTTACCAGATAAGGAACCATTTACTAATGCAATTTTTCTTAAATTAACAGGATATCCATTAGAATTGGGTAACCCATTATTGAAAGTGTTATTATAATATTGTTGGTAGAATGGTGAACCTATATTCATTGAAAAACCTTGCGTTATTGTTCGTCCGTTCATATTCGCAGAAGAATAGTCAGGCGTTTGTAATTCAATTAATTGTTGTTTTGCAGCGGCAGAGCCTAACCAATTGTTGTAAAAATCTGCTGCTTTTGGAGCATCATCTTTAAGTTGATATACTAAGCTTTGTGCACCATAAGGTATGTTAGCTCCTAAATGCGGGCTATCAATACTTATCCATAAACGGGTATGATGCAACCATTGGGCATTATTAGTTTCAGCATATTTTTTTTCCATATAAGCTAAGGCATAACGGGAAATTTGCCCGCCCATGCTAGGGCCTGCAATTACCAATTGCTCATTAATACCTGCAGATTGTAATCTTCCATTGAGCATTTGTATAAGTGCAACCATATTCATTGCGTTACGTTCTATATAATCTGCCCCGCCATCTATTTTTTGTCCGTTATATGTGTATTCTGGGTAATTAACAATTACAACATCATAACCTTTTGCTCTTAACACTGCAATTAAATTTGTATCAACACCATTACAATTTGTGTACTTCATGATGTCTTCTATTGAATGGTCGATGTCTTTCGTATAAGGGTGGTCACTTGAATAGTCTTTTTCTTGTATTTTTCTTATATCTCCAGGATCAAAACCATCGGAAATAATAATTGGCTTAAGTAAGGTGGGCTGTGTATTGCCATTATTGTTATGATAAAAAATACGGTATTGCAACTGACCATAAACAGGTGTTGTTTCGCTATAGCCCTGAAAAGCAATATTGGCTGTTAATGTGCCATCTTCTATTAAAGGGTCAAACCCATTAACAGTGAGTATGGGTATTACTATTGCGTACAAATTGCCATAAGTTGTATGTGTACTACCATCGCTATATGTAGCTGTAAAACTTAATACTTTATAACCCGTTTGTGTATAGGATACATTCACTGAGTTAGCTATAAAACTTCCATTAGCAATGATACTGTGCTGAATCCCATCGCCTAAATCTGCGGTTAAACTTGTTATGGTTTGGGTACCATTACTAAAAAACAAATCATTTCTAAAATTAAAAGTAAAATTTTGACCAGTAATACCATTTTTTAAAGGAGCGATTATTAATGTATGCAATTGCAAAAATGGCGGCTTACCTGCTATGGAGTAAAATTGATTGTTACTTAATGTTAACCCACCTGCG
Source organism: Hydrotalea sp. GW822-HT8A01 (assembly GCF_058798575.1). NCBI lineage: Bacteria > Pseudomonadati > Bacteroidota > Chitinophagia > Chitinophagales > Chitinophagaceae > Hydrotalea > Hydrotalea sp. GW822-HT8A01. The sequence continues at coordinate 488,815 of NZ_CM179506.1, read as the reverse complement.
GAAGGGTTATTGGCATTATAATTTAAGATTGAAAATTGGGTATTTATGATACCAATATCAACTACTGAAGTTTGGGTTGCGTCGGTATATCGCTGGCGTAAAGTTGTATAAGGAATAAATTTTTGCTGATTACTGGCACGATATAATTCGCTGAAAGCCTGTTCAAAGTATCCTAATGTAGCAGTATCGAAAGCCTGATTATAATTGTATAAGTTAGCGAAAGGTATCACTCGTTCATATATTATTCCACTGGTTACCGAAGACTGGTTAACATTGGTAAGCATGGCATCCAAATCGGATGTTTGGGATAGGATAGGATTGTTGAACATGGTAAGCATAAATATTACCATAGATACAGTTAGTAACTTTTTCATAACTTGCATAGGTTTTAATTGTAAATAATCGGGTTGATTGTTTTTAATTATTATCGAAGGAGGCAGATGGCAGTCTGCCTCTGTTTTTTAAAATTTTTTATATCGTATTGTTGTCCAGTTTATATCAAAGCGTCCGTTAGTAATACTAATTGTATCTGTTCCATTTTTTTCACATAACTTTCCATAAAATGTACCAGATATAATGTGTTTTAATGCATCATAGTTTGTTATAGTTATTTTACCTGAACTATCATATGAGCCATAATAAATCCAAATATTTTTATTATAATCAAACGCCCTACAATAAATGTGGTTCTCATAATACACAGGAAATCCTGTTACAGCATTTTCATATGTGGTTTGCTTCCAGTTATAATCTCCAGATTTAAGTTGCTGTACATTTTGCAAATGTATCATCATACTATTGATTGGCTTCCCATCTTGATAGTTCCCTACATAAAATTCGATCCAATCGGAACCGAAGATTACACTTACACCTTCTTTTCCGAACGGAGTAGACCAAGTCGGATTACCATTTTTTGGTAATGATGCTATATTATTTACTAAACACCCAAAAGTATTAGCCCCGGTATCGGTTATCGGTGGTAATAAACTTAACTGGTTTACACTTTTTTTGCAGCTAATTATTGCAAAACATGCAGTTATAATTACAATGGAAAGGAGTTGTATTGATTTCATAAGTAAGGTTTTAAGCTTTCGCTATAAAAATATAATTAATTTTCTGTAATACATATCAATTTTAAATGGTTTTTAATAAATTTAATATTAGCCACCCTCTTGCATCAAATAGCATAAAGTGGCAAAAGGTATAAATTTTTGCTGATTACTTCCCGTTCGTTACAGAAGTCTGATTTACATTGGTAAGCATGACATCCAAATCGGATGTTTGGGATTGAATAGGATTATTGAACATGGTAAGCATAAATATTACCATAGATACAGTTAGTAACTTTTTCATAACTTGCATGGATTTTAATTGTAAATAATCGGGTTGATTGTTTTTAATTATTATTGAAGGAGGCAGATGGCAGTCTGCCTCCTGTTTTTATTGATTAAGGAAACTTTTTATCTGCTACGGTTTTCCAATTAATATCGAATCTTCCATTGTCTACAGTAATTGTATCGTTACCAAAGCGTTGCTTCAACTTCCCATTAAATGTTCCTGAAATGATATTATTTACAGTATCAAATTTTGTTATAGAGGTTGAACCCGAACCAACGTAAGAACCATACCATTCATATTTGTTTGTTTTTGGGTTGATAAAAACACCATATAGCTGGCTATTAAATAATGGAAAAACTTCGCTTCCATATTCTGTTTGTTTCCATTCATAATTGGTTACTCCATTGTTAAAAATATTAAATAGATACAAGCAAATAAAAGTAGCTGGGGAGTTAGATCCCCCTCCCGTTTTTATCCTAACTTCTTCCCTAAATTCAGTATAAAGAGCAGGAAGTGGAAAAGGATTATTCCATGTTGGCACCCCACTTTTGGGTAGCATAGCTACCCCATTTACCAGGCACCCAAAAGTATTAGCCCCGGTATTGGTTATCGGTGGTAATAAACTTAACTGGTTTACACTTTTTTTGCAACTAATTATTGCAAAACATGCAGTTGTAATTGCAATGAAGAAAATTTGTATAGTTTTCATAAGCTGGTTTTAGATTTTGTTTTAAAAATAAAAACTGCATTTTATAATGCATAACAATTTTAAATGTTTTTTAATTATTTTAATATTGGATAGTATATTGTCTGTTTTCTCTGTTCAGTAGGAAGCAAAATTGTAGTCTGGTACTGCTTTGTTTCTAAATAGTTGTCTAAGTTTAAAAAATCAATTCCATAATCCCTTAGTAAACCGGTGGTAATGGGTGTTTTGTTTATATTGGCAAATACATCATTTATTTTGCCATCATATTGTGTAGTGTCATAAGTTTGTAACAATCGTTTATTCAATATCTCTATACAATGATTAACTGATAATACTGTATATTTTACTGCTTTATTTTTTTTAATAATGTAACAAAATTGCTTTTTATTGATTCTTTCAATTATTCAATAAGAAACACATCGTGCAGGCATTTTAAATATTTAAGGTAGGATGAAATTACCCTGTTCCCACTTTCTCCTGCCATCTACGTAATTTAGCAGTTGTTTATGTTATGCATCAGCCTCAGCGTTATATTGCCCATTTTGATTTAGACTCATTTTTTGTGAGTGTGGAAGTCATTAAAAATCCTGCACTGCAACATCTGCCTGTTTTGGTGGGGGGTAGTAATGCAAGAGGGGTAGTGGCTGCCTGCAGTTATGCAGCTCGTAAATTTGGTATACATAGCGCCATGCCCATGAAGCGTGCTTTACAGCTTTGCCCCCAGGCAATTGTGTTGCCAGGTTCTTATAAAGAGTACAGCCGCTTTTCTAATCGGGTTACCAATATCATTGCCCAAGCAGCACCTGCCTTTCAGAAAGCTAGTATTGATGAGTTTTATATTGATTTAACGGGGATGGATGCCTTTTTTAATCCATTGCAATGGACCATTGATTTGCGGCAGCAAATAATGGCTGCCACCGGTTTGCCTATTTCTTTTGGGTTAGCTACAACCAAACTCATTGCCAAAATTGCTACTGATGAAGCTAAACCTAACGGATACCTGTTTGTGCAGCCCGGTAAGGAAAAAGATTTTTTAGCGTCCCTTCCTGTTCAAAAAATTCCGGGTGTAGGTAAACATACTTTGCCTGTTTTGCAGCAAATGGGTATTCATTTCATTGAAGATATATTGCAGTTTACACCACAACATTTAGAACAAAAGTTGGGTAAATGGGGGCAAACCCTTTACCACATTGCTACAGGTAGTTACGATTCGCCTTTGGAAACGGCGCGTGAAGCCAAATCTATTTCTACCGAACAAACTTTTGCTGCCAATACCACTGATAAGGCTTTTTTGGAACAAAAACTGGTACAAATGACCGAAAAAGTGGCTTATGAATTAAGACAGGATGCTCAGTTTACCGGTTGCCTTGCCGTTAAAATACGTTATGCCGATTTTACTACTACTTCTAAACAAACTACCATACCGCTTACGTTTTGTGATGATGAATTGATACCGGTGGCTAAACAACTGTTTCAACAATTGCATCAACCTAACCTTCCTGTTCGGCTTTTGGGCGTGCGCTTAAGTGCTTTAAGTTTACACGGACAAGCACCTGATTTGTTTAATCAAACCCATACAAAGGCCAACTTATACAAAGCAATTGATGCCGTAAAAAACAAATATGGTACCTTTGCACTGCAAAAAGGAAGAAGCCTGTAAAGTTAAATTTTGATGAAGTGTACATTTATTAATCTACTGAATTGATAGAGTATTTATCTTTGCGCTTTCTTTTTCACCCAAATTGATTTGTTAACCATTAAAAATATCGTTTTATGAGCTTACGTTTAGGCGACACAGTTCCCAATTTCAAAGCAAAAACTTCTATTGGCGACATTGATTTTTATGAATACCTGGGAGATAGCTGGGGTATTTTATTTTCACATCCTGCGGATTACACACCTGTTTGTACAACCGAATTGGGAAAAACGGCGTTATTGAAAGCAGAATTTGATAAGCGGAATACAAAAGTATTGGCTTTAAGTGTTGATGATGTGGAAAGCCACAAAAAATGGATAAGCGATATTGACGAAACACAGCATACCCATGTTGATTTCCCGATTATTGCGGATGAAGATAAAAAAGTGGCTACATTATTTGATATGATTCATCCCAATGCTTCTGAAACACATACCGTTCGTTCATTATTTATTATTGGACCTGATAAAAAATTAAAATTATTTATCACTTATCCGGCCTCTACCGGCCGCAACTTTAATGAAGTATTGCGTGTGTTGGATTCATTGCAATTAACTGCAAAATATAGTGTGGCAACACCTGCAAACTGGAATCCCGGTGAAGATGTAATTATTGGTTTGGGAATTAAAACAGAAGATGCACCTGCTAAATTTCCTAAAGGTGTAAAAGTGGTAAAACCTTATTTGCGTTATACCCCACAGCCTGATAAAGACTAATACCTTTTTTCATCATACTTGTAATAAGGCCCTGTTTATTCAGGGCTTTTTTTGTGGGGTTACTACTTTAATTCCTTAACTTAACCCCTTTAAACAAACAAATTGATATGAAAAAAATGCTACTCCTGACACTGCTATTTTATCAAATGGCGGCTGCCCAAAAAACCATTATTTACTGCGGCAAATTAATTGATGTAAATAAATTATCGGTACAGCAAGACATGTCCGTTATTGTGCAAGGCGATACAGTTGCCGATATTCAAAAAGGTTACGTAAATGCCGCTGCTAATGATAAAGTAATTGATTTGAAAAAATATACCGTTATGCCCGGTTTAATTGATGCGCATGTGCACTTGGAAAGTCAAACCAGTCCTGATGCCATGATGAAACGATTAACTCAAAACCCTGCCGATATTGCTTTTCAGGCAGCCGTGTATGCCAAAACAACATTAATGGCAGGCTTTACCACTGTGCGTGATGTAGGCGGCAGTGGCGTAAATATTGCGTTGCGTAATGCGGTTAATAAAGGTTTGGTGATTGGCCCCCGGATTTTTACGGCCGGCTCTATTATATCTACTACCGGTGGTCATGGGGACCCTACCAACGGATTAAGAGAAGATTTAATGATGATGCCACAATTGAATGAAAATGTGGTAAATGGCGATGATGAATGCCGAAAAGCCGTTCGGCAGCATTACAAAGACGGCGCCGATTTAATTAAAATAACAGCTACCGGTGGTGTATTAAGCCTGGAAAAAGATGGTGCCGGTGCACAGTTTACAGAAGATGAAATTAAAACCATTGTAGAAACAGCGAAAGATTATGGTATGCGGGTAGCTGCACATGCACATGGCCCTGAAGGCATGAAGCGGGCTGTATTGGCAGGTGTAACTTCTATTGAGCATGGAACATACATGACGCCTGAAATAATGGAACTAATGAAGGAACGAGGTACTTATTTAGTGCCTACCATTATTGCCGGTATATCAGTAGCCGATTCAGCCACTAAAATGCCCGGATATTTTCCACCGATTATTCGTGCAAAAGCCATTCAAATAGGTTCGGTTATTCAGGCTACTTTTGCAAAAGCATACAAAGCCGGTGTAAAAATTGCTTTTGGTACGGATGCCGGTGTGTACAACCACGGAAAAAACTGGATGGAATTTGGTTATATGCACGAAGCAGGTATGCCTGTTTTAGAATGTATTAAAGCCGCTACCGTTAGTGCTGCCGATTTAATTGGGGATACTAAAATTGGCAGCCTTGAAAAAGGAAAAATGGCCGATGTAGTGGCGGTATATGGCGACCCTGTGCAGGATGTGAATGTAATGGGCAAGGTTGTATTTGTGATGAAATCAGGTAAAGTGTACAAATCAGAATAAGCAGGTAATATTTTTTATACAACGGAATGCCATGATGCGACAACGGCATTCCGTTTTTTTAAATACCCAGAACAGTTTTTAAGCGCGTATAGCCGGTTTTGCTCACAGGTAATTGCTGGCCGGTGCTTAATATGGCAGCATAATTTTCTTTTTCGTATAATTCAATTTTGGTTATGAGCTGCAGGTTTACAATATAAGAGCGGTGTATTCTGGCAAATTGCTGCTGAGAAAGAGTTTGCTCAAAATACTGCATGGTTTTTTTCTTTAAATAATATCCTTCTTTAGTTACTATTTTTACGTAATCATCAGCCGCTTCTAAATAGTGTACTTGTGTAACCGGTATAATTTTTATTTTTGTTCCATCCTTTACTACAATCCGATTGGTTTCCTGTGGTGTAGGTGCCAATGTTTCTAACAATATGCTTGTATTGGTGTTGGCATTATGGCTTAGTACTTTCTGAATGGCTTTATCAAACCGTTCGCGGCTAAAAGGTTTCAATAAATAATCAATTGCATTTTGTTCAAAAGCTTTAATGGCATATTCTTCAAAGGCAGTTGTAAAAATAATGGCAGCATTCGTTTCTACTAATTCCAATAATTCAAACCCGGTTATTTTGGGCATTTGTATATCTAAGAACAATAAATCGGGCTGGTATTGCTGTATTTGTTTAGCTGCTTCAAAGCCGTCGCCACATTCGGCTTGTAAATGAATAGAAGGATAATGTTGCAAGTACTCTTTGATAATACTGCGTGCCAGTGGCTCATCATCTATTATAATACAATTCATGGGTTTAGTTCGTTGTATTTATTTTAAGTTGTGGAATCAACAAAGTTGTACTAAAGGTGGTCTCAGTTTTTTCAATGGTTAATAAATCATTTCGTCCAAATAACAGCCAGAGTCTTCGTTTCACTGCCGATATTCCAAAGCCTGTTCCGGGCAAAGTTACAGCTGTGCTGGCATCATAGGGATTTTGAATTGTAATAATTAACTGGCCATTTTCATTTATTGCTTGTATGTTAATGGTAACCTCACCAATGGTATCATATAACCCGAATTTAATCGCATTTTCAACCAAGGGTTGCAATAACAATGAGGGAAGTGTTAACGGTAAGGCATTGCTGTTTGCCTGAATATTGGTTAACATTCTATACCCAAAACGTACCTGTTCAATAGAAAGATACAAACCAATATAGGATAATTCTTCTTCTAATGTATTCCAATGGTCTTCTTTACGCAATGTGCCTCTCAAAAACTCAGACAATTGTTGTATCATTTCTCTGGCTTTTTCAGGTTGTACAGTAGTTAATGCGCTAATGGAATTTAAACTATTAAATAAAAAATGGGGTTGCAATTGTTGGCGCAATTTAGATAGTTCTGCTTCTTTGGCTAATTCAGCAATACTCTGCTGTTGGGTTTCTGTTTTTAACCAATCTATTTGTGTGTACCAAATTAAACCGGCTAATGTAATGCAGCCCATCATCAAGAACCCAAATGCAAAGCGCAATAATAAGGTAGTTTTTAGTAATTGTATATAAGCTGCATTACCGGCAAAAATATGCTTTAGTATGAATTGTATCACGATGACCCATGCTACGCTTAATACAAAGCTTACTACAATAATGTACCAGTATTTTTCTTTTTTGGGTAAATAGTATCGTAGGTTATTGATCACCAACCAACAACAGGCAAACAACAAAATATTTCCTACAATGCTATCTGTAATAGCGATTGCGGAACTTATTCCGGTTATTAATAAAATGTTCCATTGCAATATTATCCAAACCAGCCACCAGAAAATGAGTGCTGGTACATTTCCTTTGCCGTGTAAAAAAGATTGGGTCACTATATTAGTAAATGGTTTGTGTTTGTAATGAATTGGCTTCTACAACTTGTACTGCTTTTTTGTGGGTAATATATAAATAGTTTTCTGCATTATCAACTTCTTTAATACAGGAGGCAATTTCAATTCCATCTGTCGGCGATTGAATATCGTATAAAGCCGTAATGGCAATAAACTGCCACTGCACCGGCTGTTGGTGAATGTTCATAAAACAATCTTCTTCTGCTTTACCCAATACAATAGCCTTTTGTAAAGCTTCTTGTTGGTGAGTGGCATAAAACAATCTGATTTGTTCATCAAATTGCGGCGTATGGTTTCCATTTCCACAAACAATTCTGAAAACCATTTTTGCAATATAGCAGTTCATGTGGTTCTGTTTGAAAGATATATAATATAAAATAACTCAATGGTTTATTTAGCTATTCACCTATTCTCCATTCATCAACGACAACATTCTGTTCAGCACTTCACTGCTGTTTGTTGTAAATAGCTCTTATTTGTTGATATGCTTCATTTGTAGCGCTGTAATGGTTTGTTTAACTGCTTCCTGATTAGAAGTTGGTGTATAATTGAAATACCTGTTAAATTTAGAACTGTCAAAATAATAATCCCTGTCATATTGATAACACATTTCACTCAACTCTCTTAATATTGGGATGAACATACCCAGTGTTTGAATGCCCCATTTGGGTAATACCTGGTATTGATGTTTTGCATGCATCTCTTCTGCAAATAATTGAATCCATTCTTCGCCGGTAATTTTTTGCGTATCTGTAGGCAGGTTCCAAATTTGATTGTAAGCAGACGGCATATTACCCAATAAGGCTGTTCCTTTGCCTAAATCAGGTGTATAACCCATGCTGTGTATTACTTTGGCATTGCATACCCATTGTGCTTTCTTCCCTAATTTTAAATTTTTGTACACCATTGTCATGAGAATACTTTTCTGAATAACGCTGCCAAAAAAATCAGGAGCACGGGCAATGATGGCATCTAAGTTTTTACTTTCTATACTATTGAGAATCAGTTTGTCTACTTCAGCCCTTACCTTACCTTTTTTACTGGTAGGACTAATAGGCGATGCTTCAGTAATGTGGTTTACATAGTCTCCGCCAATGGCGTATACGTTATCAAAGAAAACTAATTTGCAGCGGTGTTGTGCACAAGCATCTATCACGTTTTTAACTAATGGGGGCCACATCTGTTGCCAAATTTTGGTATTGTATTCGAGGCCAATTAACAAATAAACAATAACACTGCCTTCTACGGCTTTAAATACTTCTTCCCGGTTGAAAAGATTGGCTGCTAACAATTCATCTGTTTCATTTACTTTTTTTGGGTTCCTTCCTACTAATCTAATATCTGGAGTGAATTTTGGCAATTCTTTTGCCAGTTCTATACCAATGGCCCCACCGGCACCTAAAATAGTTTGTTTCATTTTATTGATTTGTTGAATTCATTTATAGTCGGATGTTTATGTTTAATGTGAATGTTACCCTATGGCTGCACCGTCAGTAACTCCTGATTTCAATACCTGCAAATACGGCAGATCCTTTTAAAATGAGTACTTTATTAGGTGTATCTGAAATGATGGTATTTTGATTACGTTTATCATCTACACCATGAAATACGCCATCCATTTCGTTTTTAACAGTCCAGCTTTTCGGCACAATCAATTTCACACCCCCAAAAACTGATTCTATTTGCAGGCAGGCCGGTTCTTGCATGTCGGCTTGTGTACAATCTATTTCAACACCGCCAAATACACAGTTAATTTTACCGCCTGAAAATTTTTTTGAAATAACACTGCGTTGCACACCACTAAAAATTGAATTAATGGTTAAGAAATCTTCTTCGCTGGTAATTGGTGTTGGCGTATCGGCGATTGTACTTTTATAATTTTGCTCATACCGGAATCTTCTACCACATCCGTGATTGATTTTTTTAGGTTTTACAATAAAAATAATACCTAAGCCAATTAAAAAGGCAGGCCATAGATATTGATGAAATGTAGCATTAGCTAATTGCTGATCAATTAGAAAAAAGCTACCAATACCAACTAGAATAATCCAGGAAAAATTTTGGAATCGATGTTTAATACCCGATAAGATGCCAATAGCAATCAGTAACATTGGCCAGGAAAAAATCCAGTCAGGGATGGGATAACCCATTTTGTTAGCCAATAACAATAATCCGCCAATAATAAAGAAGATGCCCATGTAGAGCCGGTTGCTTTTGTGTTCGTATGGATGATTCATCATGTTTTTTTTATTGATGAGTCAAAGCTAAATACTTTCATCCCATACGAAAATAGTAGTTAGGTATTTGGAGGTAATTGGGCGGTAAATGCCTGAAAAACATAGGTAGATGAATGAAAATACTGTTAATTTCATTCATTCAATGAAGTTCTTGTACCAGAATTAATTTTTATTCTTTAGTATCATCAAATAAAAATAGGTTACGCAGCAAAAGTTAATTAAAAAATACTACTAATAAAATAAAATAATCCTGCAATAGCAATGATTAAACTACCCCACCATAAAATACTTTTTTTAGTAAGAATAGAAATTGCAGAAATAGCAATTGCTACTTGAAATAATGTAACAGCTCTGGCCAATAACATATGTTTGGCAAGGTGCGCCTCACTACTTTCCTCAAAAGAACTTGCTTTAGCTTTTATAGCATTGCTTTCCTGTAAGGTTTCATCTGCTGTTTTGTGGCTTGTAATTGAAGTAGTTGATTCTAGTTTTCTAATTTCGGCTTTAATTGTTTTTGCCTGATAGTAAGCCCATTGGTCGGAGGCCTTTATTTGGTCAATCATGGCCTCATTGGAATGATGGCCAGCCAGTAAACTGGATATTGCTGCCAGTACTGCCATTAATGCCGTTGATATAGCAATATACATTGAAAAATGCGAAGGTTCTTTTTCGTTGAGTTCTTCTACTTTTTCTTTGATGGTTTCATGCAAATGCTCGGTAGGTACTTCTATCTCATCCATAATAGATAGTATGTTTAAAATTACTTTTGACAAATTGTATTTGTGCAATACACCTGTTCAAAATTACTGTAATGTTTATTATACGGAATCGTTTATTTTGCCTTATAGGATTAATAATTGATTAAAGTACAATGTCCATTCTTTTAAAAACAAAGATATGCGGAAAATTCTATTTGTTTTCATTTTTCTAACAATGGCATATGCTGGCACTATAGGCTGTCAGCAACCCCAAAATAATCAGTCAAAACCACACTATAAAGGTATTTTAAAACTGAAAAAAGATGCCGGGTTTAATTCTAATCCCAAAATCATTCGTTATTCACGTCATGCCAGATGCAGAATGGAATGCAGGCATATTACAGAGAATGAGATAGGTGAAATAATACATAATGGTAAAATTGATTACCGTAAAAGCCAGTTACAAGCCGATAATTGCCAAAAGCGTTATGCTTTAGAAGGGAATACAAACGAAAACCAATACCTGCGGGTAATAGTAGCCGAATGTGGTGATGTGTTAACCGTTATTACCTGTATTGATTTAAAAGAGGATTGGCCCTGCAGCTGCCACTAACGGTATATCCTTGATGTATTAACATAAGTTTAATAAGGCCTTGAATTACCTGCCACTAATTATTACAATTTTCGTTGCTAATTTTTCCTGTCCAATTAACTGGTCGCGTATCAATACTAAGTAAACGCCACTGGCTACTTTTTCGCCTTTATAATTTAATCCGTTCCAAACGGCTTGTCCGCCCAATGCTTGTGTTTGATATACCAATCTGCCCGATAAATCAGCAATTTTCACCAATGCATTTTCGGAAACCCCTCTTATGGCAATGGTTCCGGAATAGCCGGGAGGAACTGGATTTGGAAACACTAATACACTATCGTTGGTAGTAGTACCTTCTGTTGCAGTGCTTCTATAGCTTACAATACCCGTAAAGGTGCTGATGAATACTTCGCCGGTATTGGGATTAATTACTAATTTTTGAACATTATTATCTGGCAAGGGTGAATTGGATGCAGTAAAATGCTGAATAATTTTATCGCCTTCGGCTGAAACCAGCCATACACCATTATTAGTGCCTACCCACTTTCTGTTAGCGCCATCAACAGCAATACATTTTACTTGTTGGCCTTGAAACAAATAACCCGCAAAAAGGTCTTGTTGAATAACGGGCCAAACGGCATCGCAAGGTTGTTGAAAATAATTGGTAGCACATTGTATTACTCCAATGCCATTATCGGTACCAATCCAGATAAATCCGTTTTTATCTTTTGCCAGGCAATACACATTATTACCGGGTAAGTTTCCTTTGCCAATACCGGTTTGTAACAATTGCCATTGGTCATCATTGGTAGCATCAATACTATTTCCATAATTATAACAAAGCAAACCGTTGTTTTTGGGGCTTATTATCCATAACTGATTGGCATCATCTACCACAATTTGGCTCAGTGCATTTTCTGCTAAAGTAAAAGGAACCGAAAAACCTTTAAAATTGCCATCTGCTTTTAAAACCTGTAAATTTTGTGCAGCACCATAGTTGCTTATCCATAAATTATGTTGCGTATCAAAAGCCAAACCGCTAATGCGGTAACTACCAGGGTCGCCAATTGTGGGTTGTAGGGTGGAGTTGCTTTGCTTATATATTTGAATATTGTTTCCATTTATGTGCACCAACCCGCCACCGTAACTGCCTGCCCAAATACTTCCATCTTTATTATCAGTGGCTAAAGTAATAAAGTCGAGTGTGGTATCTAAAACCGCATTAGTATATGCACCCACATCACTCCATATACCATCTTTCAAAAAATAAATACCATTTCGGTTATATTGATAATTCCAGGCATCGTTAACACTGCCGGCAGCTACATATAATGTTTGTTGGGTAATAACCATATCGCCACTGGCAGGCCCTAATGGGCCATTGGGAACATACCGTTGATAACTGTTATTACTAAAGGCCGATAATCCTCCATAATAATCTGCAATCCAGGTAGTATTATTAGCAATAATCGCATCCTTCGGAAAGGATACTACGTTGGGTACTGCAATGGTATTGATTATATTTGCATTTGCTGCTAAAGTAATTACCCTGCTATTACCTGAAGCCGTTCTTTGGCAAATTAACAGGTTATTACCCGATGCTTCCATTTTAGTAATTGGCCAATTATTATCAGCATACCACAATACCCAGTTATTGTTGTTCCATACGTAAATGGTATTTTGTAATTGTGCATAAAGTAAACCATTGGCAACAACTATATTGTTTACGGTACCGGCTGGCAAGCCATTGGTGCCACTCATGTTTGACCAGTTGCTGTAATTGGCTAAGTTAGTGCCAGCAGCCGGTGCTGTTTTTAAACCCTCATCGGTAGCAGCATACAACTGATTGTTAGATTGAATACAGGCATTGATGTTTATTTGATTGCCATTGCTGCCAATTATCCAAGTATCTTTTATGTCGTAGTTCTGCAGGTTAACCACAACAATGCCCAGCCCGGTTGATAAATAAGCAAAACCGGCATTGCAGTATATAGAATGAATGGTTTTATTGCCGCTGATATTGCTTCTTTGAATATCGCTGATGTTGGTAACGATACTTCCTTTTAGTACATCTATATTGCTGCTGTTATAGGCAATTACCAATTGCTGTGTAAGGTCATCCCATCCAATTGTACTTACACCCATATCGTTAAGGCCGGTTACTTTACTATATCTTTCTATTTCATTGTTGGCATCAATGCTAAAAACATTATTGGTTGTTGCACAATACAATTTATCACCCTGTACTACTGCTGTTGCATTTTTGTAATTAAAATGCTCCCGCCAATAGCCAATGGGTTGTAAGCTGCTTTGTGCCAAGCTTTGTATGCAGTATAAACATAACAGCCAACACCATTGTAAACGTTTTATGTAGAATGCGTTACTGTATAACATGCTTTAAAAGTAAAAGAGTATCAATTGTTTTCTTTTTGTATATAATGTTGAATGGTAAAGAAATTGACAATCCACAAAATTCCTAAAAATAATACTGCTGTGGTAAAGGTATATACCGAAAGCATATTGCTGATGAACATATATTGTTGTTGCAGCCAACCGGCAACGGCATATTGCAGTATGCCAATAATCAATACTGCACCTGTAATAATAAAAATATTGGGAGGAAAAAAACGGTGCATTAAAAACTGCCTTAATTGTTTTGGTGCTGCACCCAAGGTAATGAGCAATTGTATTTCATTCTTACAAGATGCAATGGTTAATTGAATAAACAATGAAAAGATGAGTAGTGCAAACAGTAATAAAATGATACCGGTAATCCAACTAATGCGCACCACCATATTTACAATTTGCCGGTATTTGCTAAAGCGGGTTTTATCGGCATCAGTAGTGAGTTGGTGTGCTTTTAAATATTGCACCAATGCAGGATTTCCGGGGTCTTTGGTACGAATTACCACTCTGGATGGTTGCAACACATTGTCGGTGGCATATTGTGAGTTAGCCCATTGCATAAATGATTCCGGAACCAGTAATGAAGTAATTCTATCGCTAAATCCAACTACTTTTCCTTTTAATGATACCATGCCATTGGGTGTTTGAATATTCACTTTAAACACAATCATTTTTACAATTTCCTGTGTTATCTGCGGCAGGTTTTGTGAAAGTGAAAATTGAAAATTATAAAAATCGAGAAATAAGTTTGGCGCAATTATAGGTATAATATCTTCTCCGGGTGCCCAATGCCATTGAGAACTGTCTACATCAATAAATGCTGCAGGTACACTTTCAAATGAAATATCGGTATAAAACGGAAACTGGCTGCTATAGCTTTGTATAGAGGCTTTGAAGCGGCTGGGCGTTAAAATACCTACTGCATCAACAAAAGGTTGTTTTTTAAAATCATCAATGGCTGAAGCCGATAAAGTGGTATTGCCATAATTGGCGTTGGTGAGTTGTTTATTTACTACTAAAAAGTTGGCTACACTATCCTGGTTGCTTTTACTGTGCAATAAATCGTTGTAATTGGCTTGTAACTGTACTGCAGATAAAATGAGTAACAGCGCAGCAGATAGCCCGATAATAGCCAGCAACAAACGTAATCTGCCCGATGCGGTTTTAATGATTTTTTTTAATATGCTATTCCATTCTTTCACTACAGTTGTAAAGTTTGGTGGTATGAAAAATGTGCATCTTCATCTAAATCGGTTAATATAAAACCGGCATTTCTTTTGGTACATTCTTCGGCAATCAGTACAGCGGCTTTTGCAGTGTTTTCACGGTCAAGGTGACTAAAAGGTTCATCCATCAATAACCAGTTAAAAGGTTGCATCAGTGCACGAATAATTGCAATTCGTTGTTGTTCTCCATAACTACAAATGCCTGTCCGTTGGTTTAAAATTTTACTAATCCCTAATTCTTTTGCCATTTCATCAATGATGTAAGAAGGATAATAGGGTTGATACATAACCCTTTTTAATTCAATATTTTCACGGGCGGTAATATTTGGGAATAGGCGCAGGTCCTGGAATATAATACTGATGTTTTGTTGGCGCAGAATAGCTAATTCCGCTGCATTGTATTGTTTTTGTTCCTGTTTGTTCCAGTAAATACTTCCTTCATAATCGTTACGCAGGTGGTACAATAAATGAATAAAAGTGGTTTTGCCTGTACCACTGGGTGCTTTTATTTTAATAAAATGACCGGATGCAAATTCCACATCTTGTAACCAAATATCGCTGTTACGCTTTTGTAGATTTGATTTTAATGGAACAGGAACCAGGTTTTCAATATGTAAGTGCATCATGTTGTTGCTTCAAATTACAGGCTGCCCAATCTGGAAGAAAAAGGAACATTGAAAATAGATTCATTGGTATCGCCGTCATTATTTTTTCTGGCATTCCTGTTTTTTTGCATTTGTTTAGAAATGTAGGGAAATAGTTGCAGTATGCTTACTAAACTGTTTTGCGATTCATTCTGCATACGCAGTACATAACTGCCTGATGTATTTGTGCCATTAAAGGGTACTCCTTTAATAATTACATCTTTAAAAGTGTGGTGAATAAGCGTGTTTGAAGCACTGCTGTCGGTGGCAATAACATCAATAATTTTTTCAATATCGCTATACACAAATGTATGGCTACCTTTCATTTGCTGTAAAATGTTATCGTTAAAAGCAACCGGTGCATTGTTGTTATTATAGGTAACCAATAAGGCAGTATCGTTGGTAATGATCATGTTTTTATCGTCAGTGAATAACGTTAAGTTTATGGCCCCCATTATTTTACCTGCTTTATAGGTTTTATTTTCTTTTACTACCCAGCCGGCTTCAGCAACTTTGTTCATAATAGTATGAAAGCTGGAAGGATTGCCAATTGGCATATTTATCAAAAATTTACCCCACTTGTGTATATCGGTTTTGTAACTTTTTAAATTCAGGTCAGAAATTACTAAAGCCATATCGCCCGTAAAGGCGTTGTAAATTGTTGATGAGGGTATACCAGTTTTGTCTAAAAACCCATCTACTAACGGTGCCACATCTAGCTCTTGTAAAACGCCATTAATAATTTGTGGATTAAATGCCATTAGCATCGCAAAATCAATATTTTTTGAAGGATAATGTTCAATCAGTTGTGTATTTACCTTGCCGCTTTTATAGGTTTCTAAAATTGCTTTTACCAGTTTGTTGGGATAAAAATTAGTATTGGCTACAATTTTTCCTTTTTCAAAATTAAAAGTACCGGTCGTAATATTGTTATTGAGTAAATCGTTTAATTTGGGCAATTGCAACATGCCGGTATTAAAAGTATTTAGTGCATTGGTAGTGGTGCTGTAAAAATAGCCATCAGAAGGGGTTTTAAATAAATTCTGAACCAATGGTATTGCACTCATAGATGTGCCTGTACTTTCCGTATAATAGCGGTTTACTTCTTTTTTTAATTCATTAACCTTGCTAATTATGTCAGGTTCTTTTACCCGCATAATGCTGTCAGGAAATAACCCTTTGGGTTGTTCTGTGTAATCTTGCAGCGTAACTATCGCATTTTCTTTATTCCATGAAACAATACCGTTGCCATCCCATTGTATAAAAGCATAATTTTTTTCATGGTGTATATCTCTTCCTTTCAAATAATCAATACCGGTTAAGTAAGCCGAGAGCTTACCGCTGTCGGTAATTCCCATAATTAAGCTTATAAAATTGCTGTACGATTTGTTGGCATATACTTTTGTAGTTTTAAAAAGTATTACCCGGCTATTCCAGTTAATGCCCGCCTTCTTCAGTTGTTGATATTGTTGTAACAAATTGGTATTGCCTGTATCTGTTTTAATCAGTTTTTGAATAACCGAGTCAACTGAAATGCCTGCTGTTTCTAATTTGTTGTGTATTTGTTGGGTGTTTATGCACATAATGGTAGATGCATCATTGGGTATGAGTTTTAACTCTTTGGGTGTTTTAGAAGAGCAGGCGGCCAGCAGGCTAATGCCCAGTAGCACAATGCAATAGGAAAAAATATGACGTTGCATGAAGTGTATTTTATAATATGGTTGTAAAAATGTGGTAATTTTTTTTCAAAATCACATAAATATATAAAATTCCTTTCAATTCTTTGTAGCATGGTACAATACTTCCTGAATATTAGGTCGTATATGTAAATTAAACAATAAATTATTGTTGCGGGTAGGATTTACATGGTTGCTTAAGAAAATGTACACCAAATTTTCTTTGGGGTCAACCCACACACAGGTGCCTGTAAAGCCGGTATGCCCAAACGTAAGGGGCGATGCGTCTTTACACGGGTAGGGGTAAGGGTCTTTGGATGTGGCATTGTTTTTTTCAGGTTTGTCGAAACCCAGTCCTCGCCTGCTTTCAGCACTATTGTATGCAGTAAATTTATTAATTACCTGCTCCGATAAATAGCGTTTGCCGTTCATTACGCCCTTGTTCAATAACATTTGATATAGTTGAGCTAAATCGTAGGCATCACTAAACAAACCGGCATGGCCTGCAATACCACCCAGCATCGCAGCGCCTTCATCATGTACATCACCCCACATTTGTTGGTTTCTGAAATGCGTTTCTACCTCCGTTGGGGCTATTTCATCCAAAGGAATTTTTTTGCGGGGTGAAAAGGTGGTAGATATCATTTGTAAAGGCCGGTAAAACTGATCGTTTACATATTCATCTAAACGCTGGCCGGTTACTGCTTCTACTACTTTAGCCAATAAAATAAAATCATTATCGCTATACACATAATGCCCGTGTGGCAGTAGTTTGCTTTGCATAATGCGGTGTAGAATAGTATCCTCCCAATTGTTACGCAGGTATAGGTTTTCAGCTACTCTTATCTGGTGGTTAGCATCTTTTTGTGTAGAAAAATATTGTGGTAAAGGCATGCCCGTTACCGAGTCAATTACTTCTTTATAAAAACTGATAAAAGGTACTAAGCCTGCCTGATGCAATAATATATCTTTCAACACCAAACCGGATTTGTTGGTGCCACGTGCCACCGGTAAATAATCGCCTAAGGTTTTATGGATATCTACCTTTCCTTCATCTACTAATTTCATGATAGCTACTGTAGTGGCCGATACCTTAGTTACCGAAGCTAAGTCGTATACTGTTTGTAATGTTACCGGTATCTGTTTATCAAAATTCGTATAGCCAAATGCTTTGTGATACACTACTTTCCCATTTCTTGCCGCCAATACTTGGCAACCGGGATAGGCGCCTTTATCAACACCCTCCTGTGCAATACTATCTATTTGTTGAAGTATAGCAGCATTCATGCCCACTGCCTCAGGCGTTGTTGCAGGAAACCAATCATTGTACTGCAATCCGGTACCGTAAGGCAAAGAAGTACAAACAGAAACCGGCAAAGTTCCCTTGGCTGTTAAGTTGCCTGTTAGCCATTGGTAAGCTGCCAATTGTGTATCGTAAGTATCTTCATTGCAAGCTAACAAATTGGGTGCTTCACAAACATTGGCAATGGCATACGGATTACCAAAAATGCATACAATACTTTGTGGTAACTGTTGTAATTGGTTTAACAGATATACTGAAGGATTATCTATTCCAAAGTTATGGGCGGGGCGGCGACTGTAATTGTGTAAGCCAACAATAATGACATCATAATTGCCCGAATGGATGCTGTTCAGTAAAAGATTGGCAGCCGCCGTATCTGATTTTGTCTGCGGAATGGTGCTGTTTAAATTATCCATGACTTCTTTACCCACAGTTTGTTTATCTGCAAAGGCATAGTAGGCAGCGCCAAAATGGGTTTGTAATTGTTGAGCAATGAATGGCATACCATTTGCACCAATAGATACATACGCAATTTTTTTATGCTGTTGTAAGGGGTGTAAAGCGGCATTGTTTAGCCTTAATAAAGTAATTGCCTGTTCCGCTAATGCTTTGTTTAGCGCTGCAGTGTGTTGGTTTAAATCATTAACTAAGTTTGTAGTGTCAATAGGTCTACGTTGTGCTAATCCCATATTGTATTTCACTAATAACACTTTTTTCACTCTTGCATTAATATCATTCCAGCTTAATTTTTTTTGCTTGATGGCATGTAATATCAGTTCAATGCTACCCGGTACATCGCCGGGTAAACATAGCATATCATTACCTGCAATAAGCGATTGTAAGGCTGCCTCGCCGGCAGGAAAATATTTGGCAATACCCTGCATTTCTAACGCATCGGTGAAAGTGATTCCTTGAAAGCCCAATTTGTTCTTTAATAATCCGGTAACGGCATTTTTAGAAATGGAAGTGGCAACATGCTCCGTGCTGTCAATGGCCGGTACAAACAAATGGCCCATCATTACACTACCTACCCCGGCTTTAATCAGCGTTTTAAATGGGTATAATTCCAATGATTCTAATTGAGCCATACTTTTATTAATAGCGGGTAGGTCTTTGTGTGAATCAACTGAAACATCGCCATGGCCGGGAAAATGTTTGGCACAAGCCATGATGTTTTCATCCTGCATTCCCTGCATAAAGGCGGTACCGTATAAAGCTACTTTGTATTTGTCTTCTCCAAAACTTCTGTCGTTAATCACCGGGTTCTCCGGATTGTTGTTAATATCAACCACCGGTGCATAATTTACCTGAATACCCATCCGTTTGCATTGTTCGCCCACTGCTTTACCAAACTGATAAATGAGTGGTGCATTATCACTGATAGCACCCATGAGCAATTGGCGTGGAAAAGGTATCACGCTATCTAACCGCATGCCGAGCCCCCATTCGCCATCAATACAAATCAATAAAGGCGTTTTGGCCAGGCTTTGATAGTAATTGGTAAGTAAAGCCTGACGTACGGGCCCTCCCTGAAAAAAACATAAGCCACCTACATGGTACTGTTGTACCAATTGGGTTACTGCCTGAATATGGTCAGCACCTAAATTACTATGGGCACGTACAATCATCAGTTGGGCAATGCGGTCTTTTTTATTCATTTTTTTAAAGGTGTGGTTCACCCATTTGTCTGCTGCTTTGGTGTGCGCATAAAAATTTTGTGCCTGCAATGAACAACTGATAAATAAAAACTGTACAACAGCTAAGCATGTTTTCATATTCAAAAAATAATTTTTATGGTTGGATGGATGGTTGTGTTTTGTATTAATTGTATTGGCCTGTGTAGGGGTAGAAAACAATTTTGGGTGATACGTGAATGTGGTACGCATATTTTTGTTAAGGTGATGCCGGTTTACAAACAACCTGATACGGTAAATAATATTAAAGTTAAGTTGTACTGCCCATTGGCAGTGGCCACAATTTACCAAAAACAGGCAGAAAGCCGAATTATTTTGCAGGAAAATACAGGAGTGGTGGGTAAATAAAACGCCATACAATGATGTGGTACGGCGTAAATGCAAAAATAATTTTGGATGAAAAGAGTATTAATCCCCTATGGCTGCTTCCTCTGAATCGGTATGTTCGGGTAATTCAATGGCAATATCATTTTGTTTGATGATGCCGAACCAACGCACCATTTTTTTCATATCACTGGTATATACCCGGTCAAAATCCATTTCCGGATATACTTTTTTGAAATAGTTGAGAATGGCCTTTGGGTCTTTATCGGAGGGGATGATTTCAGCACTTTTTTCCATGGCCTTGAATACTTCTACTAAATTCACATTTTCACGGATGGTAAA
Organism: Hydrotalea sp. GW822-HT8A01; assembly: GCF_058798575.1. Lineage (NCBI taxonomy): Bacteria > Pseudomonadati > Bacteroidota > Chitinophagia > Chitinophagales > Chitinophagaceae > Hydrotalea > Hydrotalea sp. GW822-HT8A01. Next base: position 467,973 of record NZ_CM179506.1, on the reverse strand, counting down.
GATTTCAATGCTTTCAATATGCGAAAAATTATGGACACGACTGCTCACAAATTTGGTGGTATTGTCTTCTAATGAGCGAACAATAGCGCCATCTGTTTTACTGCCTACCAGTTCAAACAAACCACTCATGCCTGAAATAGCTATTAACTTTCTATATTCCATACTTCCTTTTTTATTGGCTGCAAAGTAAAGGGAAAGATGTAAAAACAATCATAAACATTTTTAGCTGCCTTTTTTTGTGTTAGGCATAATGGGTGGAAGTATCTTCTCATTCACCTCGGGTATTGTTGTGTTGATGAATGTACCATTTATACTAAAAAAACTGCAAAACTGGCAGCAAACAAAACCGATACCTGTTCGATACTAGTTCGGTTTTCAACGCTGTTGAGTCGAACTTGTCTCGAATCATTCTCGAAGCAGGTAGGTAGGAGAGAACAGGTTAATTTAATGACGAATTGGCAGTTTAATGATATCTCTTGCCTTTCTTTGTTCAATGTATTACTTATAGGAAATGAACAGTGACCCCCGGCTTTAAGAGCGTGCACCTGAGGTATCCATCCCTCTCTTCTGCACATGTTTCGCTGTGCAATTTGCTGATGCACAAATTGCACCACTTACTGCATTCAGTTTAGTAGTACCAATAAATTTGGAATGGAATTGGCTTATGACAAAACCAATTCTGTTGCAGGCACCACATATACGAATGCACAATATAATGGGAATATAGCGGGTACAATATGGAAATCAGCAGGTGATGCCACCAATCGTAAATATGATTTTACTTACGATAATGTAAACCGGATAACAGCAGCCAATTTTCTGCAAAACAGCAATAGTAACAGTTGGGACAATGCTTTTTTAAATTTTAGCGTAAACAACCTTAGTTACGATGCCAATGGCAATATACTAACCATGAATCAGTATGGGTATTTAATTGGCAGTTCAGGATTAATAGACCAACTGAATTATACTTATCAGAATAATGGTAGCAGTAATCAATTACAGCAAGTAACCGATGCTGCCAATAACCCAACCAGTACCCTGGGCGATTTTCATTATAATACTGCGACAAAAACCACTACCGATTATGCCTATGATGCCAATGGCAATTTAATTAGCGATCAGAATAAAGCCATTAGCAGCATACAATACAATTATTTAAACCTGCCACAACAGGTAAGTGTAACAGCAAAAGGAAACATTCAATATGTATATGATGCATCGGGTAACAAGCTGGCAAAAATAACAACGGATAATACCCTAAACCCTGCTGTTACCAATGCCACATTGTATATTAATGGTTTTGTGTATCAAAACGATGTGCTACAGTTTGTTAGCCATGAAGAAGGCAGGGCAAGGTTTATACCCGCATTGGGCAGTGTACCGGCCAGCTTTGCGATGGATTATTTTATTAAAGACCATTTGGGTAATGTACGAATGGTACTGACCGATGAGCAAAAACAAGACATATACCCTGCTGCTACAGTAGAAGGCAGCATAACTAGCAATACCAGTGCTGCATACATAGAAAACCAATATTATAGTATTAATCCGGCAGCCATTGTACCCAACCCCCGGTTTATGCCAACCTACCCCAATAACAATGGCATACCCAACAACAACCCCAATAGTAATACTACTGCCAATAGTACACAGGTATACAAATTAAACAGCAGTACTGGCGATAAGAGTGGGTTGGGCATTACCCTAAAAGTAATGGCCGGTGATGTTATTGATATTTTTGGCAAAAGTTATTATAGCCAAAATAACACGAATGACAATACCAATTACAACTTACCCATATTAACCCTGTTAAGCGGTTTATTGGGCACACCCGCCAATCCCTTAGCAGCGGCCACCCATGGGGCATTAACGGGAAGCCAGCTAAGTAGTATAGGCAACAATAGTAGTGGCGTGGGTAGTTTTTTAACATCCGGCAGGTTACCCACCACCTCCACCGTACCGAGGGCTTATATAAATTATATTATTTTGAATGATCAATTTCAGTATATTAGCGGAGGCTTTAGTGTGGTAGGCAGTAGTGGTGTAGTAAAAGACCACCATAACGATGCCAGTATGCAGGGTATACAAATACCTAAAAATGGGTATATTTATATTTATTGCAGCAATGAAAGTCCGGTAGATGTGTTCTTTGATAATTTGCAGGTAGTGCATACACGAGGGCCGATACTTGAAGAGACGCATTACTATCCATTTGGATTGACAATGGCGGGCATTAGCAGTAAAGCAGCAGGCGGAAAAGAAAACCCATACAAATATAACGGCAAGGAATTACAGCACCTGGAGTTTAGTGATGGCAGTGGTATAGAACTCTATGATTTTGGTGCCCGGCTGCAAGACCCGCAATTAGGCAGATGGAATGGTATAGACCCATTGGCAGAGCAAATACGCCGTTATTCACCCTATAACTATGCATTGGATAACCCGGAACGGTTTATAGATAAAGATGGGATGGAAGCGGAAGAATATGAAGGTGAATATGGTGTTAGGGACAATACAACTTCTGCTGCTTCGTTTAAGAATTGGAAGTATATTAAGTTTTATCCGGGATCTGCTGGGCCTGCTAAAAGATTCAGTATTAAACAAAATTCAAATGATGATTGGGTTCATAATAAAACAACCGGTAGGGTTTATTGGGATGATAATGTGAAGAAAGCGGATGATGTAAAAAATCCGAATGAGGAATATTATGGAGATGGTTCAGATAAGAAACGCTATGTTTCAAATGCAGGAACAGTTGAATTAGGAAAAAACGGAGATTGGCATATTGTTACAAATGAGGAGCTATCCTCATCGGTAAATAATAATGCTAATTCTGAAAAAAGAGATATTGGTAATCTAGTTGGTAATGTTATAGGACTTGCATTAGATTCACATAATCTTGCAATGGATGGTGCTACAGCTTTAGCAAAAGGAACAGGTGGATTTGGAGAGACAATGAGAATTGCAACAAGAACCACAGGTCTTGCTGGAGCCACTCTTGGTGCTTTCATGGCAGCTACACATATGGCACAAACGGGTTTTAATTGGAGTGATGCTAGTTCTTTCGGTTTGGGATTTATTTCTGGAGCACTAATCATAGCATGTCCCGAATGTGAAATTGCATCATTTGTACTAGATGGGATTATAATTACTAAAGATGCTTATGATGCTACCCAAAAAAAATAAATTCTTCAGAAAAGCTTACTAATTCAGAATAATTTAAAAACTGATGATAACTTTAAATACTAAATTAATTAAAAGGAAAAAATACATAATTTTTACAGGAATATTTTTACTCTTCGGGATACTTCTAGCATTATTTATTATGATGGAATTAAATTTAATAGTTATAGGACAGACTTTAATTGTGATTACAATGTTTATTCCATTTATTTTTCAAAAGCGATTCCAAAAGCATTTTGTCAATCCAGCTATTTTGAACTTTTTTGATGATTATTTTTCCATTGACATCTTAGATAGGAATGATAATGATATTACTCAAAGAAAAGATGTAATTCAATACAATGAAATAAAGTCATTTAGAGTATTTGATTCTTCAAAGGATACATCAGCATTGTTAAGTATATATTTGCGAAGTGGTGATAAGCTAACATATAATTTTGTTGAGCAAGAAATAATCAAAGGTAAAACTGAAATTAATGAAGTTATTTTTACTGTTATTAATAATTATAACAGTAGAAATTCAGGAGATAAAATCAAGCTAGTTCCTAACTTTTTTGCTTCGAAAACTGGTCGTATATGTATAATTTTATTATCTTTTTTGATTGTAATTTCTGTCATAATACAAATTATATATAAACCTAAAACGATTCCGTTTTCAGTAATACCAGGTTTAACTTTGTATTTAATAATTATAATCCAAGCAAGGCAAGATAGACAAATGATGGAGAGGTTGAAATAAAGGAAGAATGATCGATATAATCTAATATTTTTTTATCATTATTGTCTGGACATAGTTGTAAAATAATACTTCAAACCCCCAACTCGGGGTAGTTTATCCAACATAAAATTTCCCCTCGTCGTATGGCTTAGCCTACGCCGTAATTTCTTGTAGCTTGCAGCTACCCGTAGCAAATTTCATCCAATAATCACCTCTATATCAAAACCCCCAACCTCATCGTAGTTTATCCAACATAAAAATTTCCCCTCGGCGTATGGCTTAGCCTACGCCGTAATTTCTTGTAGCTTGCAGCTACCCGTAGCAAATTTCATCCAATAATCACCTCTATATCAAAACCCTACACCTAACTTAAGCCTGCGTCTAATGATAAATGTTTTTTAGCTTTCTGCTACCTTTTCAAATCAGCAATACCATTCAATCATAATGCCAATATTGCGGTTAAACTTTCTAAAAAGTTAGAACTCTGAGTAGGCATGCCGACATCATTACCCCATCTCAGCGTAGTTTATCGAAAATTCAATTTTTCCCTCGGCGTATGGCTGTGCCTACGCCGCACATTTTTGTAGTTTTCATCTACCATCACCAATTTTCATTCAATATATCAATAATTTTGTATAGCATTATTATTTCAGTATATTAGCGGAGGCTTTAGTGTGGTAGGCAGTAGTGGTGTAGTAAAAGACCATCATAATGATGCTACTATGCAGGGGATACAAATACCCTTACCTCAGCGTAGTATATCAACATAAAAATTTCCCCTCGGCGTATGGCTGTGCCTACGCCGTAATTTCTTGTAGCTTCCAGCTACCCGTGGCAAATTTCATCCAATAATCACCTCTACCTCAAAACCCCACCACTGCCAACAAATTCTTTAAAAAGGCCATATAGTTAAAGGTTGCTTTTTTATTTGATATTAAACACTCATGAATTTTTTGCAAAAACCCATATTAATAATTTTGTATAGCATTATTATTTCAGTATATTAGCAGTGGCTTTAGTGTGGTAGGCAGTAGTGGTGTAGTAAAAGACCACCATAACGATGCCGGCATGCAGGGTATACAAATACCTAAAAATGGGTATATTTATATTTACTGCAGCAATGAAAGTCCGGTAGATGTGTTCTTTGATAATGTACAGGTAGTGCATACACGAGGGCCGATATTGGAAGAGACGCATTATTATCCATTTGGATTGACAATGGCGGGTATAAGCAGTAAAGCAGCAGGCGGAAAAGAAAACCCATACAAATACAATGGCAAGGAATTACAGCACCGGGAGTTTAGTGATGGCAGTGGTATAGAGTTGTATGATTTTGGCGCCAGAATGCAAGACCCCCAAATAGGCAGATGGAATGGAATAGACCCATTTGCAGATAGGATGCTGAATATTTCACCGTATGTATATTGTTTTAATAATCCTATTCGATATATTGATTTAAATGGAATGGAGGGAAATGATGCAAATGGTGATGATGAAATGGTGCACGTTCGATATGAAAAAAATAAAAAAACCGGTGAAATAACCCACCCCATCGTAGTTTATCCAACATAAAATTTCCCCTCGGCGTATGGCTACGTCTACGCCGTAATTTCTTGTAGCTTCCAGCTACCCGTAGCAAATTTCATCCAATAATCACCTTTACCCCACCCCATCGTAGTTTATCCAACTTAAATTTTCTCCCTCGGCGTTGGCTGTGCCTACGCCGATCTTATTCGTAGCTTTTAGCTACCAAGCACATTCATTCAATCATTACTATCTCAAAACCTCACCACGGCTTTTACATCGTTCAGCAAGATAGAACTGTGGGTAGGTAAGCCGACATTACTACCCAAAAGGCAATCTTGCAAAAGGTTGCCTTTTTTTATGCGTAATGATGTGTACAAAATTATTTGCATAATTAGAAAAAGACTAATTTTAATAAAATGGTCGTTGTAAATATTAACAAAATGCCGGGCGTAGCTGAAAGCATACGCCCAGATGATGAAATTTGAAAAGGTAAACTACGCGGAGGGGGGGTGCTTCAGTGCCAGTTGCAGGCTGGATAGTAGGAGCTGCCTATTTTATAGCTAATACTATTGTGGAAGCAAAAACTGGGCATAGCATTACAGAAAATTTATTTGATTCAGGAAAATACTAAATGTATATGTACGATTATATTTTTTGGATATTATACAGGCGAAATATTAACCGTAACAATAGCGAATGGCTGAGTAGAAACAATGCAAGTGGAGTTGTGTTTTTTGCAATTTTTATACATGTCGTTTTTGTTATACTAATCATCAAAAAACTGGTTAGGAGTAATCTTGGATTAGAAAGCATAAACTTTGACAAAGGAATTTTAGGTGTCTCATTCTTATTGTGTATTCTTCTTGTTTATCTATACTATACTAAAAATAAGATTGCAAAGATTGGTAAAAAGTATGAAAACAGAGATAGTGCTTATATAGAGTTTGGTGGTTGGATTGTAGCTGCACTTATATTTATCCCTTTACTTATTATTCTTATTATTGGCTGGAAAAGATAAATTGATAACAACAAAGCCGCGGCAACCGCTGCGGTTTTTTTATGCATAAGCTTTTCTTGTTTTAGCATCACGGAGGAAAGCATCAACCGTTACGAGGATAGATTTTTTTCTTCATCAAGCAGAGAGTTAATCTCATTCAGTCGTTTTAACATAGCCGGGTCTTTTAAAATATTTACTTCTTCCGTCTCACCAAGCAAATAACCAACCGTAGTATCAAGAAGTTTAGCCATTTTTTTAGCCACTTCAATAGAAGGCTGTGCCAGATTGCGTTCATAGTGGTATCCAACCTTAGCGTAGTTTTTCAAACATACATTTTTACTCGGCGTATGGCTTGGTAGTAGTCATCCAAATTGGAAGTTGCAATTTTCGATCTTCAGTTTTTTAAACTTTATATTTACGCAATCAAAAAATTACAATGGCAAAGAAAGAATTACAGGCATTAGTGGCAGAACAAAAAATACTAAATAGGATTTATGTTATCCGAAATCAGAAAGTAATGTTAGACGAAGATTTAGCAGAAATGTACGGTGTTGAAACAAGACGTCTGAATGAGCAGGTAAAACGCAATAGCAAGAGGTTTCCGAAGGATTTTATGTTTAGCCTGACTAAAAAAGAGTATGAAAACTTGAAGTCGCAAAATGCGACATCAAATTGGGGTGGAAGAAGAAAACTGCCCAAAGCTTTTACAGAACAGGGAGTAGCCATGTTGTCGAGTGTTTTAAACAGCAATGTTGCAATAGAAGTAAACATTAGGATAATAAGGGTATTTACAAAACTTAGGGAATACGCTTTAACACATAAAGAGATACTGCTACAATTATCCAAACTAGAAAAAGAGGTAAAGGGAAACAGCAAAGACATTGAAAATATTTTTATGGTATTGAAGGAGTTAATAGAAAAACAAAGCAATCATGTACCAAGAAGGAGAATAGGATTTATAAGAGAAAAAGACGAAGAATAAGCTACACACAAAGCAACCCTCACCTCCGCGTAGTTTGTCCAACATAAAAATTTTCTCTCTGTATTGTCTGCGCCTACACTGTACATTTTTAGCATGCAGCTACTAATAACAATATCCATCCAATAATCACCCCCCTCAGCGTAGTTTATCAACATCAAAACAATAAAACCACACTCGGCGTATGGCTTTGCCTACGCCGTACTTTTTTGTAGCTTGCAGCTACTAACACCAATCTTCATTTATTCCAAATAGCTAATTGCATGTGTGCAGGTGTAATACAACCTAAAATTTATATATTTTCACACTATCAATATTCAAATTAGAAAAACATCCCCTCAAAGCCCCGCCACCCCCAGCACATCCTTTAAAAATGTAGAACTATTGGTAGGCAGTCCGTTGGAAGCTTTCCAAAGGCAACCTTTTACAAGGTTGCCTTTTTATTTTGTGCTGTAATGCCTTGCAGTTGGACAATAGTGGCGAAGAGGGTATTGATACTGACGGTTCAAACTGTGTTATTTTTCTTATTGTACATCATTCCTTCGGGAAACAGTAGGTATTGTAATTTCTTTTCTTAATATTTTGATGAAACCCAAAGTTGGCTTAGGTTTTCTGAAAGTATACGCATGTAAAAAATATTACATTAAAATAAGTACAAGAGGTTTAATCCTGAATTTTTTTCTGACTGCTTCAAAAACTGTAATTTCATGCTATGCAAACAAAGCCTGTTGGTCCATTGTTTGTTTCATTCCTAACCTCATTAAATGGTACTTGCTTATGAAAAAGCTATCTTTCCTCACATTTTTTTTGTTTTGTATGCATATTGTAGCGCATGCACAAGTAGTAATGCCGCCGGAAGGTTCGCCTTTAGAGGGCAGATGGGATATGGTATTACAATTGAACGGTAAGGCATTACCTTCCTGGTTGGGCGTGTACCATTCCGGGTTGAAAACACTGGTAGGACAATTTGTAGGCCCTGGAGGTAGTGCCCGGCCTATTTCGGAAGTGTTTTTTGAAAACAATACAATGCATTTTGCCATTCCGCCACAATGGGAACAATCAGATAAATATTTATCCATAGAAGGTACACTACAGGGCGATAGTTTGGTGGGTACGGGAACCAGTAGTGAGGGAGAACATTTTACCTGGATAGCCCATAGGGCGCCTCGCCTGCACAGAGATAAACCTGTTGTTTGGGGTGAACCCATCCGCTTATTCAATGGCAAAGACCTGAGTGGCTGGCATGCCATGGGCAAGAACCAATGGGTGGTTGAAAACGGCGTGTTGAAAAGTCCACACTCGGGTTCTAATTTGGTAAGCGATAAGAAGTTTAACGATTTGAAACTGCATCTTGAATTTCGGTATCCTGCAGAAAGCAATAGCGGCGTTTATTTGCGCGGTAGGTATGAAGTGCAGATCATAGACAGTAAGGGCAAAGAGCCTGCTGTAGGTTTATTCAGCGCTATTTACGGCTTTATAGCTCCGAGCGAAATGGTGGCTAAATTGCCCGGCGAATGGCAGTCGTTCGACATTACCCTGGTGGGCAGAATGGTTACTGTAATTGCCAATGGTATAAAAGTAATTTGTAACCGCGAAATACCCGGTATTACCGGAGGTGCTTTAGACAGTAATGAAGGTACTCCCGGCCCCATATATTTCCAGGGAGATCATGGGCCTATTGAATTTAGGAATATTGCAATTACACCGGCAAGAGAGTAGAAATTAGGTGGTCGGCTATACTACCGAAAAGTAACGATAGTAGCTAGAACCAGATTCGAATTAATAAAATAGTAAATAAATTTATTTTCATTGTTGTGCTACTAAAATTGTTTAATATTGGTTAAATCCTATTTCGAATAATATTTTAACCGATTTCAAAAGATGGGCACTCCCTCTAATTTTTAAATAAACATTTTTTAGCCTGTGATCAATTACAGCAATGGATTAGAGTGCTTTTTAAGTTAAGTTTTGTACGGCAATTCTGTTTATTTTATATTTTTTTGTATATCTATTTACAACCAAATTTAAGAGCATCAAACATTTATCTTCATCTAGCTTTACATGTATAGAATAAATAAAATAATAGAGAGGCGATTAAAAAATTATTGTTTTCATTTTTATGCTTATGCTTATTAGAATAAGTGCATGCACAGCGGGTGTTAAATTTTGAAACTGCTACTACAGCACAACCCAAAGATTTTGTGTTTATTAGTGGTACAGGCGGTCAGGTAACTTTTATTAAAACCCCGGCTACCACTAATTATACGCCCTTTTTAGCACATGCGGGTTTAAGTTATGGAATTTCAAAAAATTTAGATATTGGTTGCAGGCTTTGTACTGTTCCCATACCATGGTTAATAGTAGGCCCAACTTTAGGAAGTGCTATAGATGCAAAACTGCGATTAACCAATATTACTGCGCCCTACCAAATAGCTGTAATTGCCGGCGGGGGTTATGCTTATTTGAAAATATTGGATAACAATAAATCTGCTTGGTCGCCCGGGGTGGCCATTTCTATCACCCGACAATTGAATAGTAGTACTTCCATCACATTTAATAGCAGACTTTTGCAAACAGTTATACCAAGTGCATTGGGCGGTAAAGATAATAATTATGTTAGCATATTTGGCGGGAGTATCGGATTGTCTAGTAACCTGAATTCAGTAATTGGTATAATTCCTGAAATTGGCATTTTTAACTTGAGCGGAAAAATCAATAACGTGGAAAGTAATGGCATTGGAATTCAGGCAGGTGTAGTATTGAAAGTAGATTTTAAAAAAGCCGCGTTTGTTAAATAGTATGATAATATATAGGTATTATATGAAACGTAGTACAATCATTGTAGTTGGATAGAAAATACTATACTATTTTAACTTTGCATGTTTTGTTATATTAAAATTTCGTGAAATATTAAATCCGAAATAAATATCTCCATTCGCCCAACTTCCTGCAGTTCGGGTAATATAGTAAGGTTCTGTCATTCCCTGCGAGTTGGAGAAGACTAGTTGAAATACATGCCCGCCTGTTTCTATTTCCCAGGCAAAAGAAAGAGAATTATATACAGTCATCGATACTATTTGATTAGGTGGAAGATAATTGTATTCGCTTGTAATACTCATTCTATTGGTAAGTTTTACGCGCCCTCCAATACCGATTGCAAAGATATTATTGGCATCCTGAGCTGTAGGCACTAGATTGTAGTGGAGGAAAGTGGGCACTATTTGTAATGAGTATTTTTTAAATTTTCTTGCAACTAAAAATTGTGCTGTATATACTGTACGGTAGCTGGCATCTAAATATGGTTTATCTGGGTAACGTTGGGTATAATTCGATACTCCCAAAAGTATATCTGCTGTTACCGGAATTTTATTGCTGCCATCAGTCTGTCTTACAAATTTATATTTTACATAACCATCAAAAGCTTTATCTAATGAAGTTCTGCCAACACCCACCGAAAGAAGATCCGTAATACCATAGTCAAAACCAAGACGTAATGTTGCATTATCCAATCCAAATAAATTATAAGCCCCACTGTTTAATGCGCCAAACCTATGCATAATAAGAAAATACATAGCACCTTTTGCAGGCGATTCAACCGTTTGCATATTTACAATATGGTTGCCCTTAAATGTTCCGGTAACATAGGTGGTTTTAGCATGTGCAGCTACCGAATCGTTTAACATAGATAGAAACGAGGAATCCTGCGCTTGTATGTTTTTACAAATGCCTACTAAAAAAATAAACAGGAAAATTTTTCTTGTTCGCATATTATTTTTATTTTGTTGTACAGGTAATATCTACTATTACATTCATTTTTTCTTCAATTTTATTGCGTACAATCGAAGGAATACTGATACCATAATCTTCAGGTTTTATATAAAATTGTGCATGTCCCAAAAGTTTACCCGCTTTAACCTGTAGGGTTGCGGGTGTTTGTATATTGTGGGTTATTCCATGAATAGTTAGATTACCATTTACATTAATTGGATAAACCCCTTCCTTTGAAACATCAACCGTACCAGAGAATTTACCAATAAAATTGGCTTTAGGAAATTTATCTGTTTCCGCATAATTTTCGTTGAAGTGTTCCTGCATCAATTCTTTTGTGAATAGAAAGCTTTTCATCAATAAAACAAATGCAATGTCTTTATTATGTGTATCAATGGCGGCATATACCTGATTATTTTCAGCTCTTATATCTTCAAACGGTGTTTTGGAATAAAAACCAATAAATCCTGTTCTAGTAAGATATATCTGGCTATATCCTAAGAAAAAAAACAGGTTTAAACAGACCCATAATAATATTTTTTTCATATCACCATTTTTAAAAATTAATTATTTTTTGTACCCTGATTTATCCATGCTTTTATTTTGTTAATATCGCAGTCAGATAATTTGCCTCCATCGTAAGGCATCGGCACATATCCGGGTGCATGTGTTATGTTCCCAACCAAATAACCATTATCAGCCCATTTTTTTAAATTAAAATAGCCTTCAAGAATAATGCCACCACTGCCCCCATTTGTTACTGCTCCATGGCAACGATAACAGTTGGCATTAAGTATGGCAACAATAGTAGTGCTATATTGCACATTGATGGTATCGCAGGAAAGTGTTGAGGGAGATAAAAGCTGGTCTTCACTTTGTTTGGTACAACTTTCAAAGAATAAAAGAGATGATAGCAGAAGGGCTAAAAAAAATATTATTTTATTTTTCATTTTGTTATGTTTTAGAATACATTTTTTGCTCTTATTTTTCTATAATACAATCAACTAAATTTACATCCATTAAATAGCCTGCACATCTTCCTTTGATAAGTATCACTGATCCAATTTTAGGAGGCTCTATTTGTTTTTTTTTCGGGAAATACATACTGCAATTAATACCACTTAATGTATTTCCGGCAGCAAGATGCACACTAAAAGAACTATCGCTTAGCTCAACATCGTCTACTATACCACTCAGTTCAATTACTTTTCCTGAAAATTTTTTATCACCTTCACCTTCATTTTCAGAATATAGATGATAAAAGTTAACTGCTGAAGTAGTTATTACAGGTTTGCTTTTTTCTACACCCTGGTGTGGTTTATTGTATAAATACCAGGCATATATTAAAGAACATAAAATGATAACAATGATGAGAATGTATACATGTTTATGTTTATTTATGCTTATTCTCATTATAATTTAATTTTATTGGTTAGACGAGAGCAAAATATTTCATGGTTTATTTTGAAAAAAAATTATCGTCTTTCTTCTTTATTTATGCCTGTTTTTTATTTTTTTCAATAATTTAAACTGCGTTATTGTTATCGCAGGGGGTTAATTATAATATTACATACGTAATATTTTAGAAAAAGGTTGTTTAGCTCATTTAAAAAATAAACGTTTTTGGAATATCATATGGTCTATTACTGTTTTGAAAAGCTTTGCATCCAGTTTTTAAAAAAGCTCTCTGATTAGCGGGTAAAATGGGAAAAAACTACAAAAATTTCATTTTTGTAATCAAAAGTGTTTTTTGAATAGTAAGTAAGCTTTAAATCCGCTTTTATTATAATTGTAAGCAAAACAATTTTACAGTATTAAATTGCTGTTGTCATTAATTTATTAATAAAATTATCAGGGGGATATTAAAATGTTGCAACGCGCAATAAATTGTTCAGTAAATGAAATTATTTTCCCAATTTCTTGCTAAAAAGAGTAAATTTATAATTAGGTAAATATGAGTTCCTAATATTAATTACCCATTGAACAATGAAACAAATGGAGCGCCGGTCATTATTTTCCATGACAGCTATGCTGTTTAGTATATATATTTTTGGTCAACAGACTGTTAATAGAACTGTGTTAAGGACAAATCAGGAAAGTATAAAACAATACATTTGTGAACTGGCACAATATGGTAAAGATAGTCTGGGTAGAGGTAACCGTGTAGCTTTCAGTAAAGGCGATATAGAAGGACGGGCTTATATAAGCAAACTGATGAAAAAAAACGGTTTGGATGTGCATATTGATGCTGCTGGTAATATTATTGGCAGCAGAGCTGGACAAGATATGTCATTATTGCCCATCGTCATGGGTTCTCATACCGATATGGTACCACTAGGTGGTAATTACGATGGAGCAGTAGGTGTAATTAGTGCCATTGAAGTGATGCAGGTATTGCAGGAACATCATGTTGTTACCCGACACCCCTTGCAGGTAATTGATTTTACGGATGAGGAAGGAGGGGTAGTAGGCAGTCATGCTATAGCAGGTAATCTCAACAAATCAGCACTACATGAAATAAGTTCCAGTGGATTAACCATTGCTGAAGGTATTCGTGCTGTTGGAGGTAATCCAGACAAGCTTGCAGATGCAATAAAGCCTAAAGGGAGTTTTGCAGCTTATTTGGAGCTGCACATTGAGCAAGGAGCTTTTCTGGAAAATGAAAAAAAGGACATTGGTATAGTAGAGGGAATTGTAGGTATTGAAGAATGGGAAGTAACTATCAACGGATTTGCTAACCATGCAGGTACTACACCAATGCTACACCGACAGGATGCTTTACTGGCAGCAGCAAAGTTAATTGTGTCTATCAATGATATCGTGAAAGGCATACCAGGTAGACAAGTGTGCAATGTAGGCAAAATAGCTGTGGAACCTGGTGCCACAAATGTAATTCCCGGTAAAGTTGTATTTAGCCTTGAATTACGAGACCTTGATGAAAAAAAAATTTGGAATATGTTTAAAGCAATTGAACTTCGCGCAGATAGTATTGCAACCCAAACGGCTACTACTATTAGTTTTAAAAACCTACACATGTCATCTAAACCGGCTTTGATGAACCGTAAAATTCAAGATATCATTAAAACTTCCACTACACAATTAGGATATTCTTATAAAGTTATGCCCAGTGGAGCCGGGCACGATGCACAGGAAATGGCATTATTGGCACCAGCCGGAATGATTTTTATCCCAAGTGTGGGAGGTATTAGCCATTCACCCAAAGAATATTCCACACCTGAAGCAATTTATAAAGGAGCCAATGTACTATTACAAAGCATATTACAATTAGACCGACAATAGAAAGTAAATATACTTTATGCTAAAATTACATTTATTATTTGTGCTTAAATCTTGAAGATGCTCACAAATATTTCTACTAAGTTATCACTGCTTCGAATGAATTCAATATGGAAGTATAGTTTAATAACATTATTGGTATGTTTTGCATGGGAGCCAAATTATGCCCAATCGACCCATCACTTACTTTTAATAAAGCATTTGAATGGTAATTTTTATATTTTTACTACTTATGGTAACATAAATGGTATGCCATATCCTTCCAATGGTATGTATGTAGTAACCAATAACGGAGTAGTATTGTTGGATACGCCGTGGGATACTACGCAGTTTCAACCTTTGTTAGATAGTATTCAAGCCCGCCACCATCAAAATGTAGTGCTCTGCATTGCCACCCATTTTCACAGCGATCGTACCGCTGGTTTACCTTATTATGCAACAAAGGGAATTGCCACATACAGTTCAACAGCAACGCAAAATTTATGCAGGGAAAAAAATGAAGGGATAGCCCAATATGTTTTTACAAAAGATACTGTTTTTAGTGTTGGGAATGTTCAGTTCCAAACATTTTATCCGGGCGAAGGGCATAGTAGTGATAATATTGTGGTTTGGTTTCCCAACGATAAAATATTATATGGTGGATGTTTCATAAAGAGTAAGGAAACAAATGATATAGGTAATCTGTCAGATGCCAATGTACCTGCCTGGCGTGTGGCAATTCAACAAACCATTCAGAAATTTGCGCAGGCGGCTTATGTTATACCTGGACATTTAGATGGATATGGAGTTAATAATTTGGCGCATACAGCAAAATTGGTAGATGATTATCTGAAAAAAAATCAATAACCTTTATCTGATAAACAGGGCAGTATTTTCCCCTTTATCAAAAGGTACTGCTTAATTTCAAGGTTTAAAGACACGCCATGCTTAAACAATTAGTATTGCTTTTATATACCTGCCTGCATTTTGTTGTTGCCTTACAAGCACAGGTGCATTCTGTATTTCATGAATTACCAATTGCATTGCATACTCCTGCCGGTACTATTGAAGGAACCTTATCGCTGCCTGAAAGTACTGCCCCCATGCCCGTGGCACTCATTATTGCCGGTTCGGGCCCTACCGATCGTAATGGCAATAATCCTTCCATGCAAAACCAGAGTTTAAAAATGCTGGCTGATAGTTTGGCTACACATGGCATTGCCTCTGTGCGGTTCGATAAACGCGGTATTGGTGCCAGTGCAGCCGCATTAAAAAGTGAGTCTGACATTCGGTTTACTGATTATGTACAAGATGCCATTGCCTGGTTGCAATTATTGCACAGGGATAAAAGATTTAATTCAATCATTGTTATTGGGCATAGCGAAGGTTCTTTAATTGGTATGTTAGCCTCAAAACATAGCGCTGATGCATTTGTGTCGATAGCCGGTGCAGGTAAATCTGCCGGTACATTATTGAAAGAACAGTTGGCTAAACAGCCGGAAGTAATACGTAATTGGATATATGCTGATATTGATACATTAGAAATGGGTAAAACCTTACAATACGTTAACCCCTTATTGTATAACCTGTTTAGGCCTTCTATTCAGCCTTATTTAATATCCTGGTTTCGGTATAATCCTACCACTGTTATACAACAGCTAAGCAATTTGCCTGTATGTATTATTCAGGGCATGAATGATATTCAGGTGAGTGAAGCAGATGCACAATTATTGGCAAAGGCGAGTACGAAAGCAAAATTGGTGATGATTCCCCATATGAATCATATTTTTAAAATGGTTACAGGTGATAGAAATGCCAATATAGATACCTATAATAATCCGCAATTACCCATCAGCGCACAATTGGTTGAAGCCATTGTAACATTTATTGATGGATTGCATTAAGCCATGAAAGGCACAATGTTTTTAATGCAGCACAATGGTGCTTTCCATATTTTCTAAGGCAACACCTTTTGTTTCGGGCATCATTTTCCACACGTACAACAATTGTAACACCATCATAAAAGCAAAGAAACCAAAAATAAGGGTGCCCGATACTGTTGCTGCGAAAAAGGGAAATACTTGTGCTACCAATGCCGCAAATGTCCAATGCGTTAAACAGCCAAATGAAGTACCACTGGCGCGAATGGCATTGGGAAAAAGTTCTGATAAAAATACCCAAATAACAGCCCCCTGCCCAACTGCATGTGCCGCAATAAATAGAAATACATAATATACAATCATGCTGTGATTGGCGCTATTGAAAGCAATCGCAATTAATGATAAAGAAACAATATATCCGAAAGAGCCAATAAACATAAGCGTTCGGCGGCCAAATTTATCAATCAGCGACCAACCAATAATGGTAAAAATTAAATTCACCACACCAATGCCTACTGTTGAAAATAAAGCGGCGCTGCGGCCAATGCCGGCCATTTCAAATACTTTGGGTGCAAAATAAATAATGGCATTAATGCCCGAGAGCTGGTTAAAAAATGCAATCAAAAAAGCGAGTATTAACAAACGTGTATTTTTTTTCTGGAAAAGTTTTTCTTTACTAGAACTTACTGAATTTTTAATGCGTTCAATTAAATGGTCGGTCGTATCTTCTGTTAAAGCCAATACTTTCCTGGCTGCTGCATCATCTTTTTTATACAATACCAGCCAACGGGGTGTTTCAGGGGTAAATAGCATCAGTATGGAAAATGCAGCTGAAGGAATGGCAACTACACCCAGCATCCAGCGCCAGTCGTTTTTTCCATCAAAGCCCTGTAGTAAATAATTTGAAAAATAGGCTAGTAAAATACCAGCCACTACATTCAACTGAAAAGAAATAACCATGCGTCCCCGATATTTGGCGGGTGCTATTTCAGAAATATAAACCGGTGCTACTACTGATGAGGCTCCAATACTAAGTCCGCTGATAAAACGAAAGAGCATAAACGCATATACGTTAGTAGAAACTGCAGCACCTAACGAGGTAATTAAAAATAAAATACCAATCCAAAACAAAGATTTTTTTCGGCCTATTTTATTAGCAGGAATATTACCCAGCGCCGCTCCAAATGCGGTACCATACAATGCCATGGCAATAGCCGTTCCATGCATCCAGTTGCTAAGTTGCCAGAGTTGTTGAATTGCCTGCTCGGCTCCCGATATAACGGCTACATCCATACCAAACAATAAGCCGCCTAAACCAACGGTAACAGACCATAAAATTAATTTTTTATTCATAAAATTTTATTAATCATTTATTTATTGTGTGTAACTGAAATTTATTTTTTTATACATCAAAAAATATATTATATAAATTATAAATATTTTTAATGAAAGTACAAAAGCAATGTGTTTAGCGCTTAAAGTGGTTGAAGCTATTGGTGGGTATAAATAAAAGGCAATCAATCGGTTCAACATGTAATAAAATTTAAAAGAAGTAATCCTTTTAACAAATATTATAACATACCGAATGTAATGAAGTGAAACTATATAAAAAAATATTTTAAGGAGCCATTCGTTTTAATACTTTTACTTCAATAATATATATTTATATTTTAGTAAAATTGAAAATATTATAGTTAACTTAGTCGGTAAAACCGCGAGAAGGTAATGATGTGAAAATTAGGTGCATATTAATGACTCTGAAATTTTTTTCATTATAATCAGTGGAGAAATTTAAGTTATTTAATTTCATTTACCAGCCAATATATTCAGGTGGTTTAATGTTATTTAACCTAAGATAAACAAGTAATTCGGCTCTGTGGTGTGTTTGATGATCTTCTATTAAATTAAGGAATTGGATTTTATTTAATTGGGTACCTGACCAATCAAATTTTTTCATTAAACTGGCTGTATCCAAATGTTTAAATGATGTTATACCATATTCATAGGCTTTTTTTACGAAGTTTATAGTCTGGCCTTTATTCATTTCTTCTGCTACCAGGTTGTTCGAAAATGAGGGTAAATTTGGTTGTTCATTTAAATACTTTGTGCAAAGCCAAATTATATTTTTACCCAAATGAATTAGTTGTTGTTTAAAAGACATTTCGGTACTTACCGGCCTGAAATTATACAAAGAATCGGGCATTTCAGACGCCACTTCGAGTGTGTATTTCTCGGAATTTATAAATTTGTTTATATGTGCTTGTATAAGCGCATTGTTATTTTGTGCTTCACAAAAGAAGGGCACTAAAATAATGGTAATTAGTGTAGTAAACATTCGCATAGCCTATTATATTTATTATTTTTTTAAAAATTAAATATGGGTTGTAAAAATATTTATATTTTCGAAAGGGGTTAATTGAAATTGATTAGAATAAAGGTATGGATAAATATAAAATAACGGCATCTCTTTAAATGCAAAAATTTTTATTTGTTCAATGGTTTGTGTAATATTTTTTTAATTATTATAATATCCTTTTTAATATGATTTAGTAAAAAAATTATAAAACCAAATAATTATGTTAGCACCAGTGAAAAAATTGATTTTTTTATTTTGTTTTCAATGTATCATTATTCCTTATATTTTGGCTCAAAAAAAGATTGATATAAAAAATATGCCTGTTCGTGTAGTAGTGGCAGGAATCAGTCATGGGCATGTTGCATGGATTTTAAATAATATACACCGGAAAGATGTTAATGTAATTGGTATCTATGAACCAGATCTGCAATTAATTAAACAAACCATTCAACAGTATCATTTAGATAGCAGTTTATTTTATACTCATCTGGGTTTAGCTCTTGATAAGTTGAAACCAGAGGCGGTTCTGGCTTATGGTTCTATCCATGATCATTTAAAAGTAGTGCAAGCCTGTGCTCCCAGGGGGATACATGTAATGCTTGAAAAGCCATTAGCAACCAATTATAAGGATGCAGTTGCAATGCAAAAATTAGCACAACAATTTCACATACTTCTTTTAACCAATTATGAAACATCCTGGTATCCTTCCACTGAAAAAACATTTGAATTATTGAAGGACAGTAATTATGTTGGGCATATCAGGAAAGTTGTCTTTCATGACGGGCATCAGGGACCGAAAGAAATAGGCGTGCCGAAAGCATTCTTTAAGTGGTTAACCGACCCTGTTGAAAACGGAGGTGGCGCAATTATTGATTTTGGATGTTATGGTGCAAACTTGATTACCCGGATAATGCATGGTGCACAACCCATTTCCATACAGGCAGTTACCCGTCAATTTAAACCTGATATTTATCCAAAGGTTGATGATGATGCAACTATCATCATTAATTATCCAACAACACAGGCCATTATTATGGCCTCTTGGAATTGGCCTTTTAGTCGAAAAGATATGGAAGTATATGGGGATACGGGGTATATCATTTCGGTAAATGCTGAAAAAATGCGTTTCCGCAAAAATGAACAGGAGGAAAAAGAAAAAATTATTACAGCAAACGATATTCAGGTGTTTACTAACCCCTATGCATATCTATATGCCGTACTTAGAAAAAATATTACCATTGCGCCTTATGGTTTATATTCTTTAGAAAATAATTTGATGGTCGTTAAAATTCTGGATAAAGCCAGAGAATCTGCTAAATTGGGGCGAACTGTGCTTTATTAAACCGTTCATCATTCAGTTAATTATTGCAGCAAACGCATTTTCGTGCGATAATGATAGGTATACCTCGATGAACTTTATTAAAAAAAGTGCTCGAAATCCTTTCAATTGTTTCAAAAATGTTTAAGACAATTAGTATAAAATTATTCTGATGATGGTTCTTGGTTTTCAAATTTTTTTTGAAGTATACCAGTTCATTTTACACTATTTTATTGGCTGATCAATAATGTTATCGATAATAATAATTAAAGTAAATGAATTAGAAGATTTTTGATTTGGAAACCATGTATATTGGTTAACTTACAGATGATTGTAATTATTAAAGAAATGAACTTAATTATCTAATATGTCTTCTTCAAAAACTAAAGTAGTGTTATCATTATTTTCTATAATGTTATTCGTGTTTACTTATGCCCAACAGAAAGGAACGGCAAAAAATCCTTTTATACTGAACCCTACCGATTCAACAGTTGTATGGGGAAGTTACTGGTCTGAAATGCCACCGGTTTTACACATCCATTCTGGCGATTATGTAAGAGTACGAACTGTACTAACATCTAATCCAGAACATCTTATCAAGGCTGGGGTACCTGCTAATCAAATAGAAAAGCAATTAATTGCTGTACAGGCTGTAAAAGATCGTGGGCCAGGCGGGCATGTATTGACAGGGCCTGTATTTATAGAAGAAGCAGCGCCTGGCGATGTATTAGAGGTACATATTGACAGCATTGATTTGCCCATTGATTATGGCTACAATGGTATAGGGCAAGGTGGTTTTTTGTCGGATGAAATATTTGACCGTAAAACAAAAATTATTCATTTAGACCGTGAGAAAATGTTAGGTCATTTTGCCGATGGAATTGAAATTCCATTACATCCCTTTTTTGGTAGTATGGGTGTTGCGCCACCTAAAAAAGCGGGTAGATGGAATAGTGCCCCACCTTGGATCCACGGCGGAAATTTAGATAACAAAGAGCTTGTAACGGGCACTTCACTTTATTTGCCGGTTTTCGTTAAAGGCGCTTTATTTGAGATTGGAGACGGCCACGCAGCCCAGGGTGATGGTGAAGTAGATATTACGGCAATTGAAACTTCTCTCATCGGTAAGTTGCATTTTATAGTGCACAAGGGCAAAAGTCTACAATGGCCCAGAGCTGAATCTGCCACACATATAATTACAATGGGCTTTGACCGTGATTTAAATGCTGCCACTCATATTGCAGTTCGACAAATGATTGATTATTTAATGCAAACAAAAAAACTTTCAGAGGCAGATGCCTATATGCTATGCAGTGTGGCTGCTGATGTAGTTATAACAGAACTTGTTGATGGTAATGTTGGGGTGCATGTGATGTTGCCAAAATACATTTTTGTTTCACATTAAAACTTTTGTTGCATAAGATAGATACTTTTTATAAAATTACCATAACTGCATGCTTGTATTTAAATTATTATCTGAAGTTTCAATATAGGTATTGTTATTAGAGGTTCCGGTAAGTTATTTATTTTTCAACTTCAAATTTTTTAGATGGTACCAGAATTCCTTCGGAAGTTGGATGGTCAGGTGGCCGCATTAAGTTTGGAACAGAGTCGAATGGAGGTTTTCGAAATTGTGTGGTGTCTAATTGCATATTCAAAAGTTGCAATGGCTTGGCCTTAGAGGAAGTAGATGGCGGAGAAATGAATAACATTATTGTAGATAATATTGTAATGGAAAATGTTCGGCATTACCCTATTTATATTACATTGGGAAGCAGAAACAGAGGGCCGTTAGCAACGACTAAAGAGGGGAGCGTAAAAAATATTTATATCAGTAATATACGTGTACTGAATGCCGATTCTTTAAGTGGTATACAAATCACCGGTGTGCCGGATTATGCCATTCAAAATATTCAATTGAGGCATATTACGGTACAATACCAAGGTGGTGGTACAAAGGCTGATGGTTTGCGTTCGTTTCCTGAATTAGCCAAAGGTTATCCTGAACCATTTTTGCTCGGAAAAACGCCGGCTTACGGCTTGTTTGTTCGGCATGTGCAGGATTTAACATTGAGTGATATACAATTTGAAACAATCGAAAATGATGAAAGGCCTGTAATGTATTGTAATGATGTAAATGGGATTGAAATAGACGAATTGAAAGCACCGGTAGCCAGGGGTATACCTGCTGCTGTTTTACATAACGTAAAAAATATTGAAATAAGGCATGCACCCTTATTTCAAAGTGTTGTGGCTGATTAGTGTTTGATAGGTGAAAGTTATTCTGTTCGTTTATTTGTATTCATACTGTAGGTTTCCCATCTTTAAATCCGGCTTTTTTATGTGAACCATCGCAAAAGGGTTTATTACCCGATTGACCGCATCTGCAAAATGCCGTTACTTTATTCTTTCTTGTTTCATGGCCAAAGGCATCTGTAATCCATACATTTCCATACACCAATAAGGGTCCGTCAGGTACTGCTTCCAATTTCGTTTCAGCTTTTATTTCAACCGAGCTTTCATCTTCTGCAATATTATTGTAATAAGATAAAGCGCCTGACGGGCATTGGTTTACCTGCTGTATTAATTGTGCAGTAGTGGCTGCCTGTATATTAATCCATGGTTTCAGATCAGTATTAAAAACAAGTGGTAATCCGCGTACACAAATGCCTGAATGAATGCATACGCCCGGCTTCCAGACAATGGTTATTTCACCATTAGTATATTTTTTTGTCATTGTTCCTTTATTCATAGCGTATGGTTTAGCGTTGTATGAATATGTGTGCTTCCCGATAAAATTTTATGGATAGGACAACGATTGGCAATATACAGCAAGCGTTCCTCCTGTTCTTTTGTTAAAGTTCCAGTGAATTGAATGGTTCTTTCTATTTGCGTACCTTTTTCCGGTTCGGCTTCTGTTGTAATATTCACTTGTACCCGAATACAGTTTAACGGCCATTCTTTTCTGTCGGCATACATTCTAAGTGTAATGGCAGTGCAGGTTGCCAAACTGGATAATAGTAACTCATGTGGATTCATTCCTTTTTGAGTGCCACCTACATCCAAATGCTCATCGGCAATAAATATTCCTGATGGCGTTTCTAATGTAGTGCTGTATTTTTCCCGATGTATGGTAGCTGTAATTTGCATGGGTGTGAATTGGTATTTATGTGAATTGGTATTTAAATGTACTAATCTAACTTCAGATCAATTCAAAACAGGGTGTTCCTTTTCCTGTTTTTCGCACTTTTTTAAACCTTCCGCTGAAAGTATTGATTTACTGGATTGACTTTTGAAGGTGGGTGTTACAGAGCAGAAAAAGGAGAGTACTTTTTTTCTGCTATTGTTTTCATCATACTTCACTCCGCCGGAGTGATGACAAACTTTTTTTGGAGAAGGTTATCCCTACAAAGCCCCTCAGGGGCAACGGTATGTTGAAGCGTTAATATGGAGGCGAATTTAAAACAAGCTAATTGTTTTCGCAAAAAATCAAAATAGGTTTTATATGGCTTAATACAATTGCTCATCATAAGGCAAGGGGTCTACCGTTAGAGGCTCCTTATTTTGTATAAAAGGATTGCGGTAGGCTACATAAGCCGATAAGCTGCACATTAATATCAATAAAGATAAACCTTTTGAAAGTCCTGCTTTCTCTGATATAAATCCAATTACCGATGGCCCGGTTAAAAATCCTACCAATCCGCCTGTAGTTACCATCGCAAAGCCCTCCACAGTTGTTACGCCGGGTATATTGGCCGATGCCCTGAATAAAATAGGCACAATACAACAACTGCCTAAGCCCACCATCACATAACCTATAATTGCTATTAAAGCTACCGGAGCGGTTACTACTACTAAAAATCCGGTTGCTGCCAACATAGCACCATATACAACCATATTTTTACTGCCTAATTTGGTAATCAATGTATCGCCATTTAGTCTGCCAAAAGTCATGGCAACCGAAAAACCGGCATAACCCAAACTGAGCAATGCTTTGGGTGCATGCAATACTTCTTTAAAATAAATGGCACTCCAGTCGGCTACACAACCTTCCGCCATAAAACTCACCATGCAAATAAATGAAATACCCAATATGGTTAAGGAAGGTAATTTTACTTCTGAACGGGAATGAATGATATCAGTATTGCTGAGCAATTGTGCTTTGTTGGAAAGAATCACCGTAACAATGAATAATACCACCAGCACAATTTGAATGCCGGGTGGTACATGCACCAAAAATAGCAAGGCCGCAATACCGGCGCTTACCGCCCCGCCTAAACTATACATACCATGACAGGTACTCATGAATAAGCGGTTGTATTTTTTCTCTAATAAATTCACCGTGGCATTGCTTGATACGCCATTTAAAAAACTGGTTAACCCATAACAATACAGGCATATCCAAAACATGGTTCTGTTCACCGAATTAATTTGCGCAATCATAATACAGGCCATGGTAATATAGCCACCTACCATCCACTTGCCCACTGGTATTTTACTGAAAATACGGGTAGAAATCAGCATGCCGGTGATGGCTCCTAAAGGCGATAACAACAAAGAAAGCCCGAGGCTGCCATCACTAAAACCCATACGGGCTTTAATGCCGGGAATGGAAGCTACCCAAATTCCAAAAATTAAACTGGAGGTGGCAAATAAAAAACCCACTGCCAGTACTGGTTTGGTTTTAATAAAAGCAAGTATATTTTTTAACATAAAGGTTTGCTGACTGGCCTGTTCAGCTACAGGATTGTTGCAGCAAATTAATACATTTTATGTCGCATTTTGAATGCTATTATTTATTTTGATATTGGTTAAGTTTCCTGCCATACTATGGTGGCAGCTATACCAATATCCTGTTACCTTCTTTACCATTCTCTGATTTTGTGCAGCAATATCGGCCTGTTGATAGCAAAATATGCAGGTATGCTTCATGCATACAAATTGTGTTTCATAGGTCATTTGCAATGATGAATGGCAGTACTGTTTTCGGAACGATTGTATTAACTTGCCATTCTTGGTATTGTTTGTATTCAATTCATAAAAGTATGTCGTACATCACACATTTACAAAAAGACAAGAAACTGGCTACCGTTATCCGGCATCATGAACCTTTTTGTTTGCAGCCGCGTAAGCCGGTGTATCTGCAATTGTGTAATGCCATTATTGGCCAGCAACTGTCGGTAAAAGTGGCGGCTGTTATAAAAAGCAGATTTCTGGCATTATATCCATCTATTCCTACCCCCGCCGATATTGCACAAACGCCTTATGAACAATTAAGAAGCATTGGTTTATCGCATGCCAAAGCCAATTATGTACATAACGTAGCCCAATTTGCGTTAATAAATGGTATGGAGCAAAAACAATTGAGTAAAATGAGTGATGGGGAAGTGATTGATTATCTTACCCAAATAAAAGGCGTAGGGCGTTGGACAGTAGAAATGTTACTCATGTTTACTTTAGGAAGAGAAGACGTATTTTCTGCAGATGATTTGGGTATTCAACAAGCTATGCAAGCCATTTATCAACTTCCGGCAATGGACAAAAAAGCACGGCGTGAAAAATTAGAAAAAATTGCCAGAAAATGGCGCCCTTATCGCACTTATGCCTGCTTACATTTATGGCATTGGAAGGATAACCCACCGCACTTTAATTGAGAAACATGCATTATACCAATCGGCAGGGAATTTCCAAGTCTTCCGATAAATAATAAATGGCGCAAAGCCGGTGGTATCCATCGGCAATGATTAATTTTTGCTCACCACGTATCAACAAAATTGGGGAAAGTTTTTTTCCCTTTTTTACTTTTTTGATATTTTCATTCACGTGCAAATTATCGGCAGGTAATAATGGTAATTGTGCGGCTCGCAAAATGTCTTTTGCTTTTTTGCGAATGGTTTTGGCTTTTTGAAGCTGAGCAGCATATTGTTTGGCTTCAGGTAAAGGAAATAATAATTCCAGATAGTCTATCGCTGCCGGAAAATCGTGTGTTTCGGGTTCGGGTAACCAGTATTTAGCCATGTTTGTTTTATTTTCAATAATAACGTTGAAGTTAAAGCATTTCTGATGTGGGTACACAAAAAACCGGTAAACTGTAATACAGGGTTACCGGTTTGGAAACAGATAACAGATTCGTTTATGGATTTGTGCTGTTAATGAAATCTGCAATATCTTTCTTAAAAGTAACCAATGATGCAGGGTGCACATACATCATGTGTCCGGCATCAAAATATTTCATACTGATATTTTTTTGAATAGCGGGTTCTAATCCCAAATGATCCATGGTGTATTCTGTACCATAAAAAGGCGTAGCCAAATCATAATACCCATTGAATACCAAAACTTTCAAATTGGGATTCTTGCTCATGGCATTGGCCAAATCTGGTGCGGTAGAAGGCGGGTAAACTCCTTCGCCCCAAAGGCCGCCTTTGCGCTGCCAATCCCATTTAAATCCTTCTGCATTATAAGCAGAAATATGGTAATACATGGTTTTATTCACCTTCAGCTCATTGTACAGGTAATTTAAAAAAGTAGCGGTATATGCCGGTGTAATGGCTGTGCTTTGTGGGTCAAATCTTGCATTTTCGGCTAATAAATTTTGATTAATACCGGTAAAGCGACTATCTAACCTGCCCACCGTAAGGTGCTGATCACGCAATAATTCCTGTGTAAACTGTGGCTCCGTTACCCTCAGGTTGGCTTTTAAAAGATAGTCCTTACTCAACCCGGTATAAGCGGCTAATTTTTCAGCCACGGCATTTTTAGTGGCTGCATCTATTTTATCGCCCAGCATCAATACAGTGGTATAGGCACCTTTGGCATAGTTGGTAACCTCTTCCAAAAAAGCGGGCAAATTAGCGGGCTGATTGGGTAATTTATGATGGAAATAAGCAGTGGCTGCATAAGTGGGTAAATACATTACATAAGAAATATCATCGCCCGGACCAAAAGTTAGCTGGCGCAGATCTAAAACGGAAGATACCAATATCACACCATTAACGGCAATGCCTAACCGTTCCTGCAGGTAATTTACCACACCAGCCGAACGCATGGTACCATAACTTTCGCCTAATAAATATTTGGGCGAATTCCAACGGTCGTTTTCTGTAATGTATTCTTTAATGAAATTACTGATAGAGCGCAGATCTTGATCCACACCCCAAAAATCTTTGTTTTGTGCTTTGCCAATGGCATGGCTAAAGCCCGTACCAATGGGGTCAATCATCACAATATCGGTTACATCTAAAATAGAGTTCTGGTTGTCTTCTACCTTATAAGGCGGTGGCGTTGGGGCTGCTAAATCGTTAACAACAACACGGCGTGGGCCTAAGGCACCCATGTGCAACCAAAGAGAAGATGAGCCAGGGCCGCCATTATAGCCAAACAAAACCGGTCGTTTACTCAAATCACTCACGCCATCTTTGGTATAGGCCACAAACCCAAAGCTGGCAATGGGTTCGCCCTTTTCATTGTTTAAGATAAGGGTACCGGCTGTGGCGGTATAATTCACTGTTTTGCCGGCAATTACAATACTGTGGTGTGTAATGGCTACTACCGGTTTTGCAGAAGTAGTATCATTCAATGGCTTGGGAGACGGGGGTGGTGTTGGTTGCCCCAATAGTTGTACAAATAGTGCAAATAATGCAATATGCAATAGGTACATTTTTTTCATATATAATTGATTGATGGTTTCATAAATACAAGTATTGGGGGCATTGCATTTTTAATCTTCCTTTTCTAACAAATACCAAATATTGCCTAAGTTAATAAAAATAAGCATTTCCCTATAGCGTAGCAAGCTCAAAAACAGGTTATTGTGCTATATTCAGTTCATTTAATACGTTTTTAATGCGCAGGGTAAGTGAGTCTTCATCGGTATAACCTCTTGCCAACAGATAAAATTTAGAATCCGATGCCTGCAGCAATACGGCCGGGAATCCCGTTACCTGTAATTGTTTGCAGAGCGCAAATTCGTAATAAGCTTTTTCTTTATATAATTCACTGTGCAATTTTTCGTAAAACATATCAATGGGCAAATGGTATTTGTGAAGCAGGTGTCGATATGCTTCATCATCTGTTAAATCCCTCCCTTCATAGTGTAAAGCATATTGCAAATCACTTGCAAAAGCCAATTGTTGATCCGGGAAATATTCTTTAAAAATACAGAGTGCAATGGCCGGTTTCTCAGAGTGCGAAAACCAGTCGCTCAGCTCCGGATGAAAAATATGCCAGAGATAATCTTCGCCAAAGCGAATACCCGTTGTTTTTTCAACAGTAGTATAAGCCTGTTGAATATATTGTGCAGTTGCGGCAATGGGGGTGGGCTGTTCGGGCAATACCATGCCACCGCTGAGCACTTCAACGGAAAAATATTCAGAAAACTGAGCGGTTATTTTTTTTAAAACCGGACTAAAACCATAGCACCAGCCGCAATAGGCATCATAACAATAAATGAGAATAGGTTGCATAAGCGATAAGCTACAATTGGGCAATATTGCTGCTGCAAGTTAGCAGGAAATTGTTACACAAATACTCATGGATGGTAAAGCATATAGCACAATACTTTTCCTGTTGATTTAAATACGCAAAGGAATGTACCCGCTTTGCGGGCTGCGCAGCGGTTTGTTGGTATTGACTGCATTAAAATGGTGCATCCGGTTTAAGCCAATAGCGGCAGGCATTGCCGTTGTGGTAGCAGGAAAAAACAGTTGCAGCAAATATGGCACTGGCAATCGTTGAAGCCATTTTCAGCCATTTGCTGTATTGGCGTTGTGGGCAAAAGCTGAATCAGTAAAAAAGCGTTTTTTATTGATTGAAGTTTTACTACGCACCAATTGCCGGCCGTACCATATAAAAGGAAGAAACAGTTGCCATAGTATATTGATTTTTTGTGTTTTCAATATACAACATTTGTGAGGTGGTTTCCAAATTTTTTTGCCGGTATTTTCTGCAAAATGTTACCGTAAAAACCGCAGATAAAACACCCGACATGGTTCATCCAATCACCATCCATCTCCCGGTTTACAGCGTTGCGTAACGCTGTTGTATCGAAGCAGTATCGAAAAAGGGTGGGGGCGGGTATATACCAATAGTGGTGAATGGGATGGGGCGGTTTGGGTTGATGCTACTCAGGTTTGTGAAATAGTAAACATGCGAATCTGTATTTTGGTAAGTGAATAGAGTGAATGAGTGAGCAGGATAAATACATTTTAATTATTTTATATAATAATTGGTAGGTGTTTTGTATATTTGAGAGATAACTGCCATTAATCTGACACAACCCAAGATGAGGAAAAGACGAGTTTGGTCAATTCAACATGAACTTTTAGAGAAAGCTAAGGAAAGCGCTTTAGCTGCTGTAAAAGTATTTAATGATCCACTTATAAAGTTTAAATCAGAGAGTTTTACAGTTTTAATGATAATTGCATGGACTTACCTGCTTCATTCCTATTATCGTTCAAAACGAATAGAATATAGGTATCATGAAGTTAAGAACAAGCGTAAAAAATTTGACAGGACAAAGCGAGGTTCATATAAGTTTTGGGAGTTGGAAAGATGTTTGAATGACAAAGCTTACCCAATCGACAATGATGCAAAAAATAATCTCAAATTTTTGATTGGTCTGAGGCATGAAATTGAACATCATATGACCCTCAACCTTGATGATTTTATTAGTGGACGTTATCAAGCTTGCATATTAAACTTTAATAAATACTTAACGTGTTGTGCTATTAAAATCTGTTTTCGTTTGAAACTCATTGCCTAATGGTGTTTCAGTAAACTCTTTATAACTAATGGCTGTTGAGCCAAGTTTATTGAAACATATGCTCAGTAAGTTTTTCAGAGCTTAATGGCACAACGCGTTAAATACTTAATAAAACTTTTTGGAAAAGTCAACTCTCTTGAACAATACTTATCATATTCGTTACAATTTTTGGAACTTTCAAAGCATAGGTTTACCTGTGCTTTTTTTGCAAATGGTATAATAAATAAGCACGCAATAATGATAAGCTAATAGTCAGTATTAATGGTTGTAAAAATTTTTGCTTATTTTTAAGGGTATAGGTTCATTTTGAGTTTTGCAAACATGTTGAATAATACATCCTCAATATTTTTTTAATATTGTTATATATAATAATGTTTAATATGTGAGTATATGGATATTCTTAAAAAATTGCCTTTCCAAACTGTTGAGAATTTTATCATTCGCGTAGGGGCAATAGAACATGGATGGATGGATATTACCATTGCAACCCCTGAAAAGCAATTCAGTTATTTAGCAAGCTATAGCACTGACCCATTGAATGATTTATTAAATGCTACTGTACTTTTATTAACAGATAAACCATTTCATATAAGAGGTAATTGGTATTTAAATGAAAAAGCTATTGTTATTCACGATTTGGAAGGTTCAATTATTTTATGGCTGATTATTAATTCAAATGGAATCTTTACAATCCTTATCTGGGAAGATATCAATCAGGAAATGATAGAGGATTTATGTCATTATAATTTTGAAAGTGCCATCTACCAAAAATTTGAATTTGAAGAACCACCTGATCTTTCAAAAAAATTATTATTTGCCTTAAATGTTTCGGCTATTTTTTTTGCGAAAACATTAAAAAATATTCTTGATGATTTAAAAGAAAGGGTTGAACAAAATAATTACGAAGACAACTGGGGATATGAATATTCTGAAGAAAATTATACAAAGCTCATCAATTGGTTGGCAACTCATTCATAAATTATACTGTTGTTCTGATACACTATTTTATTTTCAATCTTAGATTTTATTTTCAAAACAATATTTTTAATTGTGAATAAGTTTAAGATAGGGGAAACATGTTATTGAATATCATCGCAAATTCGTGAACCTTTGTATAAAATAAAAACATGAAAACAAAATTAGCTGCTGTTTTACTTGCAACAACTTTCCTGTCTTGTGGCGGAAATAGGAACCAGGCCGCAGAAAATAAAACTCCCCTTGCAATGGCAGGAACCTGGCAACTGATTACCGGTACTGTGATTCAGAAAAATGATACGGTAGTAACAGATTATACCAAAAATATTTCTTTCATTAAAATTATCAACAATACCCATTTTGCTTTTTTGCAACATGATTTGAACAAAGGAAAAGACTCAGTCGCTGTTTTTGTTGCCGGCGGAGGAAAGTATTCACTGAACGATAGTGTATATACCGAACATTTAGAATATTGCAGTGACAGAAACTGGGAGGGCAATGATTTTACTTTTACGGTTACCATGCACCAGGATACACTTATTCAAAAAGGAATAGAGAAGGTAGATAATGCTGGTGTAAACAGAATTAATATTGAAAAGTATGTTCGGGTAAAATAATCATTGCACAGCCACTAATTTTTATTTTTAGCCACGAATAACGCAAATGAACACGAATTGAAAGGAAATATATTCGTGTATTCGTGGCAATCAAACTTCGCTACAACCAAAATATTCATAGCAATGCAATCATTCGTGGCATCTATACCTTAAATTTGAAGAGAAAAAAGTTATGCCTTCAAAAATAGTGCTGGTAACCGGCGCAGCGGGTAATCTGGGAAAAGCAGTGGCACAAAAATTTGCCGACAATCAATATCAGGTATATGGCTTTGTACACAAAAAACAGGGCAATGATAATGATACAGTGCCTCAAAATCCTTTTATACAAGTGGAATTAGATTTATTAAATGAAGCCGCCTGTAGTGCGATGGTGCAAAATATTACAGAAAGTAGTGGAAGTATTGATGTGGCTGTTTTAACTGCCGGCGGTTTTGCAATGGGAAATATTGCTGTAACCGATACAAAAGCCATTCAGGCCCAGATGCAGTTGAATTTTGAAACAGCTTATAACATAGCAAGGCCGGTTTTTTTGCAAATGATGCAACAAAAACAGGGACGTATGTTTTTAACAGGTTCAAAAGCCGGTTTAAATACTACCCATGCAAAAGGCGTAACGGCCTATGGTTTATCCAAGTCGTTGCTTTTTCGATTGGCTGAAATTATGAATACAGAGGCAAAAGGAACCAACGTAGTTGTTGCTGTAATTGTACCAACGGTTATCGATACGCCGCAAAACAGGGCCGATATGCCGGATGCCGATTTTTCTACATGGACAAAGCCTGAAACTATTGCCCATATTATTTATGATGATGCCCATAAAGCCATTGCTAATGTAAATGAACGGGTGATTATCATATAACTGTATTAAAGCTATCAAAATCTGCAGGCATATTTATTCATTCCTAAGATGCTAAATTTTATAATCATGCAAAACAAATTTTGGGAAATTACAATAGATGTTGTTAATTCTACTTGAATATCTTTAAATTTCTTAATGATGTGCAGGCTTAAAATTGCATTTGAATTGTATTGTTGGTATCTTTAACAGCAGCATCATTGCTTTAAATGATGTTACTACAATAGATTGCATTACGGATTTATGAGAAGGTATTTATTTGTAAATCTTATCTGCGACTTTTGTCACAAAATGCATTTATTTTTATTCAAAACTTTGCAGGATGGAAAATTCAATTCAAAAGCATTGGGACAATGTATATCAAACAAAAGAACCCGATCAAGTCAGTTGGACACAAGCAACGCCAAAAACATCGCTGGATTTTATACATTCATTCGGGTTATCAAAAACTGCAAAAATTATAGATATAGGTGGTGGTGATAGTAAACTGGCAGATTATTTGTTGGAAGAGGGTTTTGAAAATATTACAGTATTAGATATATCATCGCAGGCACTCGAAAAAGCAAAGAAACGGTTGGGCGATAAAGCGCAAAAAATTAAATGGGTGGTGAGCGATATTACTGAATTTAAGCCCGATACAACTTATGATATATGGCACGACAGAGCAACTTTTCATTTTTTAATCACTAAGGAGCAGGTTGCCAAATACCTGTCAATTGCAAGAAATTTCGTTACGGGTTATATCACAATTGGTACTTTCTCAGATAAAGGCCCGGAAAAATGCAGCGGCCTGCAAATTAAACAATACAGCGAAGCAGCATTAACCTCTGAACTACAAAATGGCTTTGATAAAATACGTTGTATCACGGAAGACCATATTACACCTTTTCATACAAAACAAAATTTTCTTTTTTGTAGTTTTAAACGCCATATCAGTAAATAGTTTAAATAAATAACAGGTAACCAATTTGCTTTCCCATTAGGTACAAGTGGTTTTCAAATACCAATTTGTAATGGTTGAAAAGGCATAACAACCTGTCTTAATGTTCGCTGTACTTCAAGTTGCAAAGAAAAATACCTGGAAGAATGAAATAACATACATTCAAACAACAAACAGAAATTGTTACTACTCTTCAGTTTACACAAAATATTCCATCCCGCAATATTTTTCTACCTTTGCCCTCACAAATTGAATCATTCTTAAAAAATAGTATATGCCCGGTTTTGAATTATTTGGCGATGAAGAAAGAAAAGAAGTGAATGAGGTGCTGGAAACAGGTATCCTGATGCGCTATGGTTTTGATGGCCCGCGGAAAGGAATTTGGAAAGCAAAAGAGCTGGAAACAGCCATTACCCAAACCTTTGGATGCGGCTATGCACAATTAACCAGTAGCGGTACTGCTGCCTTAACTACAGCTATGGCGGCATTGGGTATTGGTGCAGGAGATGAGGTGATTATGCCCTCCTTTACCTTTGTAGCCAGTTTTGAAGCAGTATTGAGTGTGGGTGCCATTCCTGTACTGGTAGATGTGGATGAAACCCTTACACTGAACCCCGTAGCGGTAAAAGCAGCCATTACACCGGCTACCAAATGTGTAATGCCCGTGCACATGTGCGGCAGTATGGCCAATTTAGATGAACTACAGCAAATTTGTAAGGCTCACCAACTTATTTTACTGGAAGACGCCTGCCAGAGTATTGGCGGTACTTATAAAGGTAAAGCCTTAGGCACTATTGGCCACGCCGGTACTTTTTCATTCGATTTTGTAAAAACCATTACCTGTGCTGAAGGGGGCGTGGTAATGACCAACGATCATGCCTTGTATGAAAAATGTGATGGTTATACCGATCACGGGCATGATCATAAAGGGGTGGACCGTGGTGTGGATGAACACCCTTATTTGGGTTATAATTTCCGCATTAGCGAATTGCATGCTGCAGTAGGTTTGGCGCAAATTAAAAAACTGCCCCGCTTCTTGGCCATACAACGCAATAACCATGGACAACTGAAAAGTATATTGGAAAAAGTATCGGCCATTCAGTTCAGACAGGTACCTGACCCATCGGGCGATAGCTGTTCTTTTCTCAGTTGGTTTTTACCCACCGAGGCCATTACCAAAGCCGTAGTGGCCGAAATGAAAGCACAGGGTATTGTAGCCGGCAATTTTTACTGGTTCGATAATAACTGGCATTATGTACGCAAATGGCATCATTTGAAAAATATAGCCGCATTAAATCCACTGAATGATGCACAACAAAAAGCATTGCTGCAAATAAAAACGCAGGATTTTTCTGCCAGCGATGCTGTGATGAGTCGTTGTATATCTACTGCTATCAGTATGTTGTGGACACCCGAACAAATTACTGAAAAAGGACAAAAAATGGTAGCTGCCATTGAAAAGGTTTTACAACAACATCAGGTGAACGCTTAAATAAAACAGCATGCCGCAGTTTCCTTTTAAAGGTAGTGTAATGCCCGGATGGCAACGTAAATTATTGTATGCAATTATACTGCTGAATATTGTTTTTTTAGCATTTCAGTTAGCAGTCTATTTAAACAATCATACTAAAAGCAGCAGCATCTTTTATATCGTGTATGCATTGCTGTTGATTGCTTATTGCGTGATACGTTTAAGAACCGGGAAAAAACCACGCCATTATATTGCTGTAGAAGCAGATGGGATGGAGTGGAATTTCCCATTGTTTACTGCTCCGGAAAAAATAAACTGGTCGGCCCTGCAGGGTATTCGAATGGTTGGGAATACCTTAATGCTGTGGCCAAAATCAGGTGAAGCAGTTACCATTGATTTGCAGCAGGGTTTTGATGCACCTGCTATACAATCCATTCAAAGTTGGGTGCAGCAACAGGCAAAGGCAAACCAAATTCGTGTGGGTAACTAATGATTATTTGTTTAATGGAGTTTCCCTTCTAATCGGTCTACATATTGCACACTGCCCAACCGAAACCGCAGGGGTAATTTTGTTTTTCGCTCAAATTTCCATTCTTCACGGCAAAAAAAGGGTAATTGACGGGTATAATGATTGGGTTGCAGGCGGAAGGGTGTTATTGTAGCTGTACTGTCGCTCAATGCAGTTGCAGTAGTAGTTACAGGTGTTTGTGCAGACAGGTATATACTACAAATTAGTATAAAAATTAGCATTAAACCGAATAGTTTCGTAGCCATGATGGGTGCATTGTTCGTAAATTTACGGCGTTATTGTGGATGCTGCAATTTCTGTTGAGCCGAATAGCGAACAGAACTTTGCAGTGTGCGACGCAACCGGTGTAAAATAGTAGTACAGGCGCCGGTAACATACAAATATATTTTATTGAGGAAGAAAGATAGATTATGTCATTAAGTCAGGGTTTACAACAAAAATTATTACAAAAATTATCGCCACAGCAAATTCAGTTGATGAAATTGTTGCAGGTACCTACGGCCTATTTGGAAGACAGGATTAAAGAAGAACTGGAAGAAAATCCTGCGCTTGAAATGGAAGAAAATGAGCATGAAGAAGGGATGGAAGCGGAACTGGAGGATGAGTTTGACAGCAGCAATGAAGAAGATTTTGAAAAAGACGGGAGTGAGGATGAATATGAAAATTTGGATTTGAGTGAATATGTGGCGGATGAAGATGGAGAGATTGCTGATTATAAAATGAAGGATGAAAATTATCCTGAATTGGATGATGGCAAAGTAATACCCATTAAAAGTGAAACCAGTTTTTATGAATTATTGGTACAGCAATTAGGGTTGCTGCATTTAGATGAAAAAGATTACAAGATTGCTGAACAAATTATTGGTAGTTTGGATGATGATGGCTATTTGCGGCGTGAACTTTCGTCAATAGTAGATGATTTGGCTTTCAGGCAAAACATTATAACTACTGAAAAAGAAGTGGAAGAACTGATTAAAAAAATACAGCAGTTTGATCCGCCCGGTGTGGCAGCCCGCGATTTGCAGGAGTGTTTGCTGATACAATTGGAAAGAAAAAAGAATGACGGCAAGTCGGTTACGTTAGCCATAGAAATTTTAAAAAAATATTTTGATGAGTTTACCAAAAAGCATTACGAAAAAATTCAGCGGGGAATGAATTTAACCGATGAAGCATTGAAAGAAGTGATGCAGCAGATTATTAAATTAAACCCCAAACCCGGTGGCGATGCCGGTGAAATGAATAAGGTAGACAGTTACATTATTCCCGACTTTTTTATTTTTAATAATGCAGGCAGGTTAGAGCTAAGCCTGAATAATAAAAATGCTCCCGATTTACGCATTAGTGATACCTATCGCGAAATGATGCGGGAATATGAACGCGGCAGTAAAAAAGATAAACGCCAAAAAGAAGCAGTTTTGTTTATTAAACAAAAAATTGATGCCGCCAAATGGTTTATTGATATGATAAAACAACGGCAGCAAACTCTGGCGGTAACTATGGAAGCGATTATGAACCATCAGAAAGATTTTTTTTTAACGGGCGATGAAACTAATTTAAAGCCCATGATTTTAAAAGATATTGCAGAGAAAACCGGCTTAGATATATCAACCGTTAGCAGGGTGGCCAACAGCAAATTTGTGCAAACTGAATTTGGTACCTACCGGTTGAAATATTTTTTCAGTGAAAGTTTAAGTACCGATAGCGGTGAAGAAGTAAGTACCCGTGAAGTGAAAAAGATATTGAGTGATATGATTGAAAGGGAAGATAAGCGAAAACCGTTGAGCGATGAACAATTAACCGATATGTTGAACCAGAAAGGCTACAATATTGCAAGGCGAACCGTTGCTAAATATCGGGAACAATTGAACATACCGGTAGCTCGTTTGCGTAAACAATTATAAAGTATGACAACAAAAAATATGGATATGGAGGAGCAATTATATACTACCCCTGTAAAAAGTTTATGGCTGGTATTTCCGGCTAAAGTGCTTTCGTATTTATTTCATCCTTTGTTTATACCTACTTACTTTTTTTTGTATTTGGTATATCGGTTTCCTTATCTGTTTACAGATATCAGTGTATATCAGTTAAAATTAAAGGTGTTTAGTACTTTTTGGATGACAGCTTTCTTTCCTGCATTTGCTGTGTTTTTATTGTATAAATTAAAATTTGTATCCAGCATTTATTTGCGAACCGCTAAAGAGCGCATAGCACCATATATGATTACCATGTTTTTTTACTGGTGGATGTATTACCTCAGTAAAAACATGACCAATCAGCCTGAGGCATTGCAGTTTTTTTATTTTGGCATTTTCATCTCAACTTCCATCGGACTTGTGATTAATAATTTTATCAAAATCAGTTTACATGGTATTTCCATGGGTAGTTTATTGGCTGCCATGATATTGCTTTCTTTTTTTTACCAAACACCCATGGGAATGGCCATTAGCATTACTGCGCTTATAACTGGTATGGTAGCTACCAGCCGATTGATTGTTAGCGACCATACCACACAGGAAGTGTATGCCGGTTTAATATTGGGTATAGCCTGCCAATTAATTGGTTACTTTTTTGCGATGTAACCGGGCCACAGCTTTATTTTTAGTTAGCCACGAATTACCCTAATGCACAGGAATGGTGTGGGAGAAAAAATATTCGTGCATTCGCGGCAACATATATTATGCATTGATTGTGGTATAGCCACAAATAACACGAATTTGCACGAAGGGAAATGTGCAAGAATAAACATAAAATCTCTTGTTAGGCTATCCTTCATATTTTTCAATATGAATGTCTGTGGATTAGGATAAGCGCATGTTTAATCGAAATGATTTTAGGGATATTGTCTCGAATTATATTCGAAGATAAATTGGGATAGTTAGTTTCTTACATTTGAAAACATAAAGAAATTATATGGAAAAAATAATTTACAAAGAAGAAAGCTACAGCATTATTGGGGTATGTATGGAGGTTCACAAATTCTTGGGTGCCGGTTTCTTAGAAATTGTTTATAAGGATGCTTTAGAATATGAATTTAAATTAGCAGGGATTCCATTTGAAAGAGAGAAAGAATACGCTGTTAATTATAAAGATTTCATACTTCCACATAAGTTTTATGCCGACTTTGTATTGTACGATAAAATTATTCTTGAAGTAAAAGGGGTTTCTCAAATTGCAGAAGAATTCACAGCACAATGCATCAACTATCTGAAAGTTTCTTGTAATAGACTTTCATTACTTGTAAATTTTGGAGAAGAGAAATTAAGTTATAAACGAATTGTTT
Source organism: Hydrotalea sp. GW822-HT8A01 (assembly GCF_058798575.1). Lineage (NCBI taxonomy): Bacteria > Pseudomonadati > Bacteroidota > Chitinophagia > Chitinophagales > Chitinophagaceae > Hydrotalea > Hydrotalea sp. GW822-HT8A01. The sequence goes on along the minus strand of NZ_CM179506.1, from coordinate 429,534 downwards.
TATAGATTTTTCCGAAATACAATAATTTTTTTAGCCACGAATAACACGAATTTGCACGAAGGGAAGTGTGCAAGAGGTATTCGTGCATTCGTGGCAGTAAAATTTATGTATTTGTGGCTTGAACCAGGATAGTAGGCATCATGGTAATTTTTGATTTCACGGAATTAGAAATTAAGCAAGCAGCCTCTGATTTTTGAAGTACCCTTTCTGCTCTTTCCCGGTCTTTTTCATCGGTAATGGTTACCGTGGGTTCTAATACCACTTCACTCATCATAAATTTACCATCTACCTGTTCTAATTTTCCTTTTGACCGGCAACTGAAACCTGTATAGGTTAATTTTGAATTTTCAGCGATGGCCAAGAAAGTAGTCATTAAGCAACTGCTTACGGCTGCCGTAAACAAATGTTCGGGCGACCAAATGCCCGGCATACCTTTCGGAAAATCGGGCGGAGTGGCTACTTCAATACAACTGCCTGCATCTTTGTTTAATTCGGGTGAACACATCACCCCTTTGCGTTCTGAATTCCAGTTCACATCTACCTGATAATAATGTGCTTCCATGGTATTTGTTTTTTATTTTTTAAATTTCTTCTTTACAATTTTCACAATCCATTTCAAATTCCAATGTGCTGTGTCGAATATTTGCATGTTCCAGTTCGTGCCGGATGGCTTCTTTTATGGTGGTGATGGTAGCAATGCTGGCAGAATCTGCCACTACAATATGTGCCGTTAAAGCATTGTAGGTAGTACTGATGGCCCATACATGTAAGTGATGTACACTTAAAACGCCGGGCACGGATTCTATTTTTTTTTGAACATCGGCCAAATGAATGCCTTTGGGTACTGCATCGATCGATAAATTGAAACTGTCTTTCAATAAATTAATGGTACTGAATAAAACAACAATGGCAATCACAATACCAATGACTGCATCGAGCCAATACCAACCAGTATATTGAATCAATATACCTGCAATGACTACACCCAATGAAACCAATGCATCTGCAGCCATGTGCAAATAAGCGCCTTTAATGTTCAAGTCTGTTTCTTTTCCTTTTAAAAATAACAGTGCAGTAGTTGCATTGATCACAATACCAATGCCTGCAACTAATGCCATATTTTCTCCATTAATAATTTCAGGGGTTTTAAAACGGGTAATGCTTTCCCAAATAATAGTTGCCACTGCAATCAACAATATAACGGCATTGATGAGCGATACCAATACCGTAGATTTCCGATATCCATACGTAAAGGTTGCTGTGGGTTTGGATTGCGCTAATCGATAGGCCAGCATGGCCAAAAACAAACCGGCTACATCACTCAGATTATGTCCGGCATCCGACAGCAATGCCATAGAGTGATAATAGAAACCGCTGACTGCTTCCACTATTACAAATAAGGTATTCAAAACAATGCCAATCCTAAAAGCCCTATTCAGGTTACTGATGGTATTGGAATGGTGATGCGAGTGATGGTGATGGTCATGCATTTTACAAATGTTTGTGGGTAATGCGTGGCAACTGTATGGTGGTATAAATTTCTGTATTTTATTTAGTGTAATAAAAATTGTTTTGTAAGTAATATTTATTACCTGTCACCCTTCTCAATGTATAAACTCCAAAAAGTATACAATACTTTAGTGAAAATTTCATTTTCAATGTATGTGCTGTTTCATCCATTTTGGGATGCATTTTATTGAACCAATCTTATGCAATAATTGATTCTACTGATGATTACACTATACTTTAAATCTTGTAATGGGCGAAAAATATTTTCTTAGTAAGGATTTACTTCCTGCTTTTTCTGGTCTTTTTTTGCCACACTGATTAAAAGTACCGGCAATAAAATTAAATTGGTAAGGGTACCCATTACCAATGTAAAGGAAGTTAACCAGCCCAATACCTGCGTGCCGCCAAAATTGCTGAAACAAAAAATCACAAAGCCTGCAATTAACACCAGCGAGGTATAAATAATACTTACACCGGTGTATCGAATGGTTTGTACAATGGTTTGTTTTACCTGAAAATTATAATGGGGTAACTCTTGTTTGAAATTCACCAAAAAGCGAATGGTAACATCAATTACAATACCCAATGCAACACTGAAAACCAAAACGGTAGAGGGTTTGATGGTAATATTCAGCCACCCCATTAGTCCGGCTGTAATGACTAATGGAATGAGGTTGGGAATTAAAGAGCAGATTAAAATACGCAAGGATTTAAAGAGGATAAACATAGCAAGGGCTATTAATAAAAATGCCCAGAAAATACTGTCTTTTAAACCATTGATAATAAAGCTGGAGCCTTCTAAAAAAGTAACACTGCTGCCTGTAAAAGTGATGGTATAATTGGCCGTATCAAAAATTTGATCCGCCTTTTGTTGAAATTGGTGAATGAGTTGTTGTAATGCAATACTGCCTATATCTTTCATATTCACACTAATCCTTGCTTTCTCTTTTTCTGAATCCATAAAACTGTTCATCAGTTTACTGAAACCGGTTTTGTTATGGGTATCAGTCTTTGTCCTTAAGTAAGGAGCCAAAAAAATCATATCACTTTCATAAGGAACAGTATAACTGGCGCTATCGCCATCAAAATAAGCCTGCTTGGCAAATTTCAATCCTTGCACAATAGACAGTGGTTTGGCGGTGGCCGGATTTTGGGCAATGTACTGCGAGAATACATCTATTTTTTGCAATGGCCGGGTAGAGCGGACTAAACCCATTTTCTTTTTGGTATCTACAATAATTTCCAAGGGCATAATACCTTTAAAATTGTTTTCAAACCATTTCAGGTCGGTGTATATTTTATCTTTTTTAGGAAGGTCATCCACAATATAACTTTCACTTTTTAATCGGAAGATACCTGCAATGGCAAACAAAGTAACTGCAATGGTTACGGCATATACCCAACGAGAATGGTAAAGCGCCCAACGTTCAATTCCTACCAATATTTTTTCTAAAATTTTATTATCCAAATAGCGCACATGTTTGGCTTGTGGTGCGGGTAAAAAACTGAGTATAATAGGAATAAAAACCAAAGAAATAAAGAACAAGGCCATGATATTAATACCGGAAACCACGCCAAACTCTTTCAACAACTGACTTTTGGTAAGAGCAAAAACAGCAAACCCAATGGCGGCAGCTAGATTGCAGAATAAGGTAACAATACCCATACGGCCAACCATTTGAATCAGTGCCTTTTCCTTATCGCCTGTATCTCTATAGGCCAAATGGTATTTATTGAGAAAATAAATGCAATTGGGAATACCAATTACAACAATTAAAGAAGGGATTAAAGCTGTTAATAAGGTGATTTTATAACCTATTAAAACCATGGTGCCGAGTGTAGTAATCACCCCGAAGCCAACTACCAGTAAACTCATAATAGTTGTGCTTAATGAGCGGAAGAACAGGAATAATGTTATGGCAGAAAGCAAAAATGAACCATAAATAAACCAGTTCATTTCCTGTTTAATGCGGTTGCTGATGATGGTTCTAATATATGGTAATCCACTTAAATATGTTTCAATACCGGTTTGTTGTTGAAAGGCATCTACCTTATTCTGTATGCGCTGAATTAAAAAAGTGCGGGCCTTGCTGTTAACGGAATCATTATTCAGCGTAACGGCCATTAAATAAGCATGGGTTTTCGGATTATACAACAGATTGCGATAAAATGGCAGGTTATTGAATTGGTTTTCATCCTTTGTTAAGGCATCTTGTGTGGTATAAGGATAATGAAATATTTTTTTTGGAACTAAGGCTTCCGTGACACTGTCTTTTACAAGATTAAAAGCGTCGGGAATGCTCAAAACATTTTGTACTGCCGGAATGGTTTTTAATGCTTTGCCTAAGTTGGTTGCGGCATTAAAAAGTTTTGGGGTATAAAAAGCACTGTCTTGTATGCCAATCACCATTATGCCACCATCACTGCCAAAAGTTTTTAAAAATGCTTCATATTCCTTATACTTTTGGTTATTGGTGGGAATGGCTTTGGTAAAATCATAACTCAACTGCACTTTTGAAGCCTGCCAGCCCATAAAGCCAATTACTAACAACAATACAAATAACAATACAATTCTATACTTAATAATAAACTTACCTAATGAGTACCACATGTGGTTTGGTTTGATGATTTCCGGTTCTGCAAATAAATAAAATAAAACGCAGAATGAAACTTGTAGTACAATATTTACATGACTTGTAGCCATTTAGATACACTTTGATTAAAATATAGAAATGATAAACTTTCGTTAAAAGACGTTTGTATATTAGTGTTGCAATTCCAATTTTCTATGAAGAGTACCACACGCATAATGCTATGGGTATTTGCCACACTTGGAGGATTTACCCAGGTACAATCACAAACCAGTGGCTTATGCAACAGCGCAGCTTTAAAGCCTGTGTTTATTCAGGATTTTGGAACTGCAAGTTCTCCAACTGCTACTTCAGAGGCTGCTCCTGGTTCAACCAGTTATATTTATGGGAACGTGGGTACCGATGGGCATTATATTATTACACCATTAGTACAAAATGCCCATAAAAGTGACTGGGCAATCGGTGGCGACCACACTGGTAATACCAATGGTAATATGTTTTTAGTGAATGCCGGAGGTAATAATTCCATTTATTTCAGAGATACCGTTAGTAACTTATGTGATGGCTCTGTTTTTAACTTTTCAGCCTGGTTAGCCAACGTTAACTCTCCAAATACACAAACAGTTTGTGGATCAGGACTGGTTTATGCCAGGGTAATTTTTAATGTAAAGGATTTGAATGGGAATATTTTAGGTACCATAACAACCGGTAATTTGCCCTTGTCTCCCACAGCCGGTCCATTAAACTGGAACCAATACGGCTTTCAGTTTGCTTTACCTGCCGGAATGAATACGTTAGTGTTAGAAATGGTAGACTATTATGGAGGCGGTGCACAATGTGGCAATGATTTGGCATTGGATGATATATTATTTACTGCCTGTACCCCCAACGTAACAGCCAATATTACAACAGCAAATTCGGTTTGTGTGGGTAGTACAGCCAATATAGTGGCTTCCTTGGTCAACAATCCTTTCACAGCACCTGCTTATCAATGGCAAAAAAGTACGGATAATGGTACTACCTGGAATAATATTGGTGTGCCGGTAAATACCAACAGTCTTACTATTAATAATGTGCAATTATCAGATAGTGGGTTATATCGGGTATTGGTTGGCCCTAATGCAGCCAGTTTAAATAGTGCATCTTGTATTACAGCTTCCAATAGTATACAATTATCTGTTCATCCCATTCCCATAGTAAGTGTTCAGTCCAATAGCCCTTTGTGTGCCGGGGGTACACTTTTTCTTTCTTCAACAGTTAATGGGAATAACAATTTTGTAAATAATAGTAAAAAGAATAACAATGACAACGACGACAATGATAAATCAAAAAATAATAATTCTAATACTTACTCATATCAGTGGAATGGTCCGAATGGATTTACTTCAACCTTAGCGAACCCCTCTATTGCTAATGTTACCACTGCAGCAAGTGGTAGTTATTTGCTAACACTTACCGATAACTATGGGTGCAGTAACACTGCACAAACTAGTGTTACAGTAAACCCATTGCCTGTTATTGCACCTATTACCGGAGATTCCGGTACTTGTGCCGGTAGCACAGTTCAATTGACTACCACAACAAAAGGTGGTGTTTGGAGCAGTAGTAATACTTCAGTAGCAACGATTGATACTACCGGAAAAGTGACTGCCATAAGTGCCGGTACTACCACAATTACTTATACCATGACCAATCAGTATGGTTGTAGTGTAAGTGTGGGCAAATCATTTACTGTAAACAGTGTGCAAATGTTGCCCGCAGTTGCCACTTGTAACAATGGTACCATTAAGTTTAGTAATACCCCTTATATGCCCACTTATGGAAGTAGTTCCGGAATCTATTTATGGACGGTAACCGGTGGTGGTACTAACTATGTAGCCGGTACTTCCAATACCAGTCGTTATCCACAAATTAAATTTGATGACAATTCTATTGATACGGTTACGGTAGCCTATACCGTAAATGGTATTACCTGCAGTAGCACACAAATTATATATATCCGTTCTACCATGCCCATTAGTGGTGGGGCAGATACACTTTGTGCCGGCACTACTGCAACATTTGTAAATCCGGTACCGGGCGGTACCTGGAGTTCATCTAATACAGGAGTAGCCACTGTTAGTCAGGCAGGCATTGTAACTGCAATTGCTGCAGGAACAACCACTTTAAGTTATACTAATGCATGCGGACAAACTGTAACAAGAAATATATTGGTTCAGGCTAAGCCGATAGTCAATCCTATTCAAGCATCGGCAAATGCGGTTTGTATGGGAAATACTTTAACCGTCAATACAACTTCCGTAGGTGGTGTTTGGATGAGTAGTAATACACAAGTGGCAACCATTGATAGTATCACCGGCGCGGTAACCATACTCCAGCCGGGTACTACTACCATTACCTATACCCTTCAAAACAAATGTGGGATTGCCAGTCAATCCATTACCGTTACCGTCAATCCCTTGCCGACAGTACAACCCATCAACACAGGAAACGGACAGGTATGTGCTGGCAGTAGTTTAAGTGTAACAGATGCCACCGGAGGAGGAGTATGGAGCAGCAGCAATACAGGTGTAGCAACGATTGATAACAGTGGGAAAATCACCGCCATTGCAGCAGGCACAACTACTATCACTTATACCGTTACCAATGGCAGTGGCTGTACAACGAGTGTGAGTGCACCGATAACCGTCAATCCCTTGCCCACAGTACAACCCATCAACACAGGAAGCGGACAGGTATGTGCGGGCAGTAGTTTAAGTGTAACAGATGCCACCGGAGGAGGAGTATGGAGCAGCAGCAATACAGGTGTAGCAACGATTGATAACAGTGGGAAAATCACCGCCATTGCAGCAGGCACAACTACTATCACTTATACCGTTACCAATGGCAGTGGCTGTACAACGAGTGTGAGTGCACCGATAACCGTCAATCCCTTGCCCACAGTACAACCCATCAACACAGGAAGCGGACAGGTATGTGTGGGCAGTAGTTTAAGTGTAACAGATGCCACCCCCGGTGGTGTTTGGAGCAGTAGTAATACTTCAGTAGCAACGATTGATAACAGTGGGAAAATCACCGCCATTGCAGCAGGCACAACTACTATTACATATACCGTTACCAATGGCAGTGGCTGTACAACGAGTGTGAGTGCACCGATAACCGTCAATCCCTTGCCGACAGTACAACCCATCAATACAGGAAGCGGACAGGTATGTGCTGGCAGTAGTTTAAGTGTAACAGATGCCACCGGAGGAGGAGTATGGAGCAGCAGCAATACAGGTGTAGCAACGATTGATAACAGTGGGAAAATCACCGCCATTGCAGCAGGCACAACTACTATTACATATACCGTTACCAATGGCAGTGGCTGTACAACGAGTGTGAGTGCACCGATAACCGTCAATCCCTTGCCGACAGTACAACCCATCAATACAGGAAGCGGACAGGTATGTGCTGGCAGTAGTTTAAGTGTAACAGATGCCACCGGAGGAGGAGTATGGAGCAGCAGCAATACAGGTGTAGCAACGATTGATAACAGTGGGAAAATCACCGCCATTGCAGCAGGCACCACAACTATTACATATACCGTTACCAATGGCAGTGGCTGTACAACGAGTGTGAGTGCACCGATAACCGTCAATCCCTTGCCGACAGTACAACCCATCAATACAGGAAGCGGACAGGTATGTGCTGGCAGTAGTTTAAGTGTAACAGATGCCACCGGAGGAGGAGTATGGAGCAGCAGCAATACGGGTGTAGCAACGATTGATAACAGTGGGAAAATCACCGCCATTGCAGCAGGCACAACTACTATTACATATACCGTTACCAATGGCAGTGGCTGTACAACGAGTGTGAGTGCACCGATAACCGTCAATCCCTTGCCGACAGTACAACCCATCAATACAGGAAGCGGACAGGTATGTGCTGGCAGTAGTTTAAGTGTAACAGATGCCACCGGAGGAGGAGTATGGAGCAGCAGCAATACAGGTGTAGCAACGATTGATAACAGTGGAAAAATCACCGCCATTGCAGCAGGCACAACTACTATTACATATACCGTTACCAATGGCAGTGGCTGTACAACGAGTGTGAGTGCACCGATAACCGTCAATCCCTTGCCGACAGTACAACCCATCAATACAGGAAGCGGACAGGTATGTGCGGGCAGTAGTTTAAGTGTAACAGATGCCACCGGAGGAGGAGTATGGAGCAGCAGCAATACAGGTGTAGCAACGATTGATAACAGTGGGAAAATCACCGCCATTGCAGCAGGCACCACAACTATTACATATACCGTTACCAATGGCAGTGGCTGTACAACGAGTGTGAGTGCACCGATAACCGTCAATCCCTTGCCGACAGTACAACCCATCAACACAGGAAGCGGACAGGTATGTGCGGGCAGTAGTTTAAGTGTAACAGATGCCACCGGAGGAGGAGTATGGAGCAGCAGCAATACAGGTGTAGCAACGATTGATAACAGTGGGAAAATCACCGCCATTGCAGCAGGCACCACAACTATTACATATACCGTTACCAATGGCAGTGGCTGTACAACGAGTGTGAGTGCACCGATAACCGTCAATCCCTTGCCGACAGTACAACCCATCAATACAGGAAGCGGACAGGTATGTGCTGGCAGTAGTTTAAGTGTAACAGATGCCACCGGAGGAGGAGTATGGAGCAGCAGCAATACAGGTGTAGCAACGATTGATAACAGTGGGAAAATCACCGCCATTGCAGCAGGCACAACTACTATTACATATACCGTTACCAATGGCAGTGGCTGTACAACGAGTGTGAGTGCACCGATAACCGTCAATCCCTTGCCGACAGTACAACCCATCAATACAGGAAGCGGACAGGTATGTGCTGGCAGTAGTTTAAGTGTAACAGATGCCACCGGAGGAGGAGTATGGAGCAGCAGCAATACAGGTGTAGCAACGATTGATAACAGTGGGAAAATCACCGCCATTGCAGCAGGCACAACTACTATTACATATACCGTTACCAATGGCAGTGGCTGTACAACGAGTGTGAGTGCACCGATAACCGTCAATCCCTTGCCGACAGTACAACCCATCAATACAGGAAGCGGACAGGTATGTGCTGGCAGTAGTTTAAGTGTAACAGATGCCACCGGAGGAGGAGTATGGAGCAGCAGCAATACAGGTGTAGCAACGATTGATAACAGTGGGAAAATCACCGCCATTGCAGCAGGCACCACAACTATTACATATACCGTTACCAATGGCAGTGGCTGTACAACGAGTGTGAGTGCACCGATAACCGTCAATCCCTTGCCGACAGTACAACCCATCAATACAGGAAGCGGACAGGTATGTGCTGGCAGTAGTTTAAGTGTAACAGATGCCACCGGAGGAGGAGTATGGAGCAGCAGCAATACGGGTGTAGCAACGATTGATAACAGTGGGAAAATCACCGCCATTGCAGCAGGCACAACTACTATTACATATACCGTTACCAATGGCAGTGGCTGTACAACGAGTGTGAGTGCACCGATAACCGTCAATCCCTTGCCGACAGTACAACCCATCAATACAGGAAGCGGACAGGTATGTGCTGGCAGTAGTTTAAGTGTAACAGATGCCACCGGAGGAGGAGTATGGAGCAGCAGCAATACAGGTGTAGCAACGATTGATAACAGTGGAAAAATCACCGCCATTGCAGCAGGCACAACTACTATTACATATACCGTTACCAATGGCAGTGGCTGTACAACGAGTGTGAGTGCACCGATAACCGTCAATCCCTTGCCGACAGTACAACCCATCAATACAGGAAGCGGACAGGTATGTGCGGGCAGTAGTTTAAGTGTAACAGATGCCACCGGAGGAGGAGTATGGAGCAGCAGCAATACAGGTGTAGCAACGATTGATAACAGTGGGAAAATCACCGCCATTGCAGCAGGCACCACAACTATTACATATACCGTTACCAATGGCAGTGGCTGTACAACGAGTGTGAGTGCACCGATAACCGTCAATCCCTTGCCGACAGTACAACCCATCAACACAGGAAGCGGACAGGTATGTGCGGGCAGTAGTTTAAGTGTAACAGATGCCACCGGAGGAGGAGTATGGAGCAGCAGCAATACAGGTGTAGCAACGATTGATAACAGTGGGAAAATCACCGCCATTGCAGCAGGCACAACTACTATCACTTATACCGTTACCAATGGCAGTGGCTGTACAACGAGTGTGAGTGCACCGATAACCGTCAATCCCTTGCCCACAGTACAACCCATCAACACAGGAAGCGGACAGGTATGTGTGGGCAGTAGTTTAAGTGTAACAGATGCCACCCCCGGTGGTGTTTGGAGCAGTAGTAATACTTCAGTAGCAACGATTGATAACAGTGGGAAAATCACCGCCATTGCAGCAGGCACAACTACTATTACATATACCGTTACCAATGGCAGTGGCTGTACAACGAGTGTGAGTGCACCGATAACCGTCAATCCCTTACCGACTGTACAACCCATCAACACAGGAAGCGGACAGGTATGTGTGGGCAGTAGTTTAAGTGTAACAGATGCCACCGGAGGAGGAGTATGGAGCAGCAGCAATACAGGTGTAGCAACGATTGATAACAGTGGGAAAATCACCGCCATTGCAGCAGGCACCACAACTATCACTTATACCGTTACCAATGGCAGTGGCTGTACAACGAGTGTGAGTGCACCGATAACCGTCAATCCCTTGCCCACAGTACAACCCATCAACACAGGAAGCGGACAGGTATGTGTGGGCAGTAGTTTAAGTGTAACAGATGCCACCGGAGGAGGAGTATGGAGCAGCAGCAATACAGGTGTAGCAACGATTGATAACAGTGGGAAAATCACCGCCATTGCAGCAGGCACAACTACTATTACATATACCGTTACCAATGGCAGTGGCTGTACAACGAGTGTGAGTGCACCGATAACCGTCAATCCCTTGCCGACAGTACAACCCATCAATACAGGAAGCGGACAGGTATGTGCGGGCAGTAGTTTAAGTGTAACAGATGCCACCGGAGGAGGAGTATGGAGCAGCAGCAATACAGGTGTAGCAACGATTGATAACAGTGGGAAAATCACCGCCATTGCAGCAGGCACCACAACTATTACATATACCGTTACCAATGGCAGTGGCTGTACAACGAGTGTGAGTGCACCGATAACCGTCAATCCCTTGCCGACAGTACAACCCATCAATACAGGAAGCGGACAGGTATGTGCTGGCAGTAGTTTAAGTGTAACAGATGCCACCGGAGGAGGAGTATGGAGCAGCAGCAATACGGGTGTAGCAACGATTGATAACAGTGGGAAAATCACCGCCATTGCAGCAGGCACAACTACTATTACATATACCGTTACCAATGGCAGTGGCTGTACAACGAGTGTGAGTGCACCGATAACCGTCAATCCCTTGCCGACAGTACAACCCATCAATACAGGAAGCGGACAGGTATGTGCTGGCAGTAGTTTAAGTGTAACAGATGCCACCGGAGGAGGAGTATGGAGCAGCAGCAATACAGGTGTAGCAACGATTGATAACAGTGGAAAAATCACCGCCATTGCAGCAGGCACAACTACTATTACATATACCGTTACCAATGGCAGTGGCTGTACAACGAGTGTGAGTGCACCGATAACCGTCAATCCCTTGCCGACAGTACAACCCATCAATACAGGAAGCGGACAGGTATGTGCGGGCAGTAGTTTAAGTGTAACAGATGCCACCGGAGGAGGAGTATGGAGCAGCAGCAATACAGGTGTAGCAACGATTGATAACAGTGGGAAAATCACCGCCATTGCAGCAGGCACCACAACTATTACATATACCGTTACCAATGGCAGTGGCTGTACAACGAGTGTGAGTGCACCGATAACCGTCAATCCCTTGCCGACAGTACAACCCATCAACACAGGAAGCGGACAGGTATGTGCGGGCAGTAGTTTAAGTGTAACAGATGCCACCGGAGGAGGAGTATGGAGCAGCAGCAATACAGGTGTAGCAACGATTGATAACAGTGGGAAAATCACCGCCATTGCAGCAGGCACAACTACTATCACTTATACCGTTACCAATGGCAGTGGCTGTACAACGAGTGTGAGTGCACCGATAACCGTCAATCCCTTGCCCACAGTACAACCCATCAACACAGGAAGCGGACAGGTATGTGTGGGCAGTAGTTTAAGTGTAACAGATGCCACCCCCGGTGGTGTTTGGAGCAGTAGTAATACTTCAGTAGCAACGATTGATAACAGTGGGAAAATCACCGCCATTGCAGCAGGCACAACTACTATTACATATACCGTTACCAATGGCAGTGGCTGTACAACGAGTGTGAGTGCACCTGTTACAATTATTGGAATTCAAAAAGCATCCATACAATTAAAAGATACAGGTAGCACATGTTTGCCATACACTCTTACTTTAATCAATAAAACAGTACCTTCTTCAAAAACAGTATGGTACTTTAGTGATGGAACTTCGTTGTCTGGTGACAGTGTTCGTTATGCTTTTAAAAACAATGGACAGTATGCTGTAAAATTAATTACCCAAACAGCACGAGGTTGTACCTATGCTGATAGCATGCCTTTATCTGTTCATGTTCCTGAAAGAACAGTTTCATTTAATAGCGGCTATACCTGTATCAACAACAATGTTACTTTTAATGCCCATATTTTATCCGACGATTCTGTTCGATGGAATTTTGGGGATGGTAGAATCTTAACTACTACGCAAACAAGCATACAACATCATTACATAAAAGGGGGTACATATATTCCTTCTGCGCAGTTAATAGCAGCAACAGGGTGTGAAATGCCGTTATCTGTAAATGATACCATAAAAGTAGACGAATTAAAAGCAAACTTTCATTTAACTGCTCTATATAAATGTGGTAAAACCACTTATCAGTTTATGGATTCTAGTCATACACTTTTTGGTATTCAGGAATGGAATTGGAAATCTGATGAGGATATAGTCGAAACACATTCTTCATTTTCCCAAAATTACACAACAGAAGGTAACAGACACATTACTTTGGTAGTAAAAGGAAAATCTGGTTGTAGTGATACTGCTAAAGCCTCCTTTAAAGTAAAAATATATCAGTATCCAAAAGTAAGCATACAATCTATGCAGGAGGTTTGTCGTACTGCTTTAGTTAGTTTTAATGGAATCGCAATTTCACAAGATTCAATTGTTCATCGTCAATGGGATATGGGTAATGGTAACATTTCAAATGATTCGGTTAGAGAAATAAGGTATAATAATGCAGGTGATTATGTTGTGAAATATACTGTTAGTACCGTAAACCAATGTTTGGATTCAGCAATTAAACAAATTACGGTGCATGCCTTGCCAAAAGTAGCTGCTATGGCGCCACAAAGAATTTGTAAAGGTGATTCTATTCAATTGAATGTTAATGGTGCTGAACGTTACATTTGGAAAGATCAGAAGAATAATATTATATGCGAAAATTGCGCTACACCCATTGTTAAGCCTGATGCCAATACACAATATTATGTGGTAGGTTATAATGAATTTGGATGTAGCCAAATGAGTGCTACCAATATAACTGTAGTACAGCCGTTTAAATTATTGGTATCTCCCAATGATACCATTTGTGCCGGACAACAAAAGCAGATTATAGCCATAGGTGCCAATAATTATCAGTGGGTAGCACCCGATGGAAGTAGTTTGGGAACTAGTTCTTCTATGTATGTGAGTCCGATTACTACTACTACTTATTCTGTAATAGCAAAAGACAGTTACAACTGTTTTACAGATACCGGTAAAGTGAGTATTATTGTAGGAAATCCAACACAAATTACTGTTGGCAAAGACACCATTTTACAGGCGGGTGATACCTATAATTTCAGAGCTGTGGCCGAAAAACAAGATATTAAGCAATGGGCATGGAGCGGTGCCAACAATTTATCTTGTTACAATTGTCAGGAACCACAGGCCAAAATTTCTGATGATGCCTGTATTAGTTGTGTGGCTACCAACGTATATGGTTGTCAGAGTGCCGATACAGTATGTTTAAAAACATTTTGCCCCACTGCTGAAGTGTATATTCCAAATGTATTTACACCCGATGGAGATGGTATTAACGATTTACTGATTGTACAGGGTAAAGGCATAAAAGTAATTAAACACTTTATGATATTCAATCGTTGGGGTGAGTTGCTGTTTGAAAGAAGCAACTTTATGCCGGGCGATCCTGCTTTTGCATGGGATGGTAAAATTCATGGCAAACCCGCAACGCCCGATGTTTTCGTATATGTATGTGAAGTTTTATGTGAAAAAGGATTACCAAATGTATATAAAGGAAATGTTGCCATATTAAAATAAAAAATATAATAAAATGAGCGGATTTGGTTAATTATTTCAGGAAGACTTTAAAAAGTCTTTTATAAAAATCCAAAAAATATGAAAAAACGCTACTCACCCTTCATCTGCTGCATATTTTTTCTCTTGTCCGGGCAATTTGTTTTTGGACAGGATCTTACTTTTTCTCAGTTCTACGAGCAGCCCTTGCTAAGAAATCCTGCATTGGCCGGGGTATTTACCGGTGATTTACGAGTGTCTACTGTGTATCGTGACCAATGGGCCAGTGTAACGGTACCCTTTAGAACAGAAGCTATGAGTGTGGAATATAAAATGCCCATGCAAGGCAATAACGACGTGTTAACATTGGGTTCTCAAATGACCTTAGATCAGGCCGGTGATATTCAGTTAAAACGCACACAGTTTTTGCCGGTAGTAAATTATAGCAAGTCGTTGAGTGATGATAAAGACACTTATTTATCTATTGCATTTATGGGTGGTCCTGTTTACAGCCAATTTGATCCTACACTAATTAAAACCGGCGATCAATACCTGGGTGGTTCTTATAATTCCAGTAATCCAACCTCACAAATGTTTACCAATACTGGATACAATTACTGGGATCTGGCTACAGGTGTAAGTTTCAGCAGCAGCTATGGAGAAAATGGCCGTTTTTATATTGGGGCGGGCTATGCACATTTTAATAAACCGGTGATACATTCTGTTACGGGGACTGTAGAAAATTTCCTGTATCCCAAACTTACTTTTAATGTTGGGGTCAATTCACCGGTTACCGACAGAAACCGCATTATTGCTTTTGCCGATTATTTTACACAAAATGGCTATCGGCAATTATTGGGGGGTATTTTATATGGGTTTGATGTTCAAAAATTTTATAATGAAGATCCATATACCATTTATTTTGGTAGTTTTTTGCGTTGGGGAGATGCGTTTGTACCAGTAGTGAAAATGGATTTTAAACACATGAGTGTGGGGTTAAGTTATGATGTAAATGTTTCTAAGTTAAAAACCGTATCGAATTATCGGGGTGGATTTGAGTTAACTGCATCTTATCATGGTTTTCTCAAAATTAGAAACAGTACCTTAGATAAGTTAAGGTGTACGAGGTTTTAATTGCAATGGCAGTGCATTTTCACATTTATATTGGGTATATACTTTTAAATCCTGCTTTTTGCAGGTTTTTTTATGCAATTATTGGCAAAATATTGCATTTTAAAAACGGATGAAATCGTTAAAATTTTTACATTGAATGTAAAATTAAAACAGTAAGTCATCCTTTGATACTAAAAATAATTAAAATTTTTTTTGGAATGTTAAATTTTTATTAATAACATTGTTTCATTAACCAAAATTAAAATCCTGCATACATGAGAAAAGTTTATT
The DNA here is from genome assembly GCF_058798575.1 of Hydrotalea sp. GW822-HT8A01. Taxonomy (NCBI): domain Bacteria; kingdom Pseudomonadati; phylum Bacteroidota; class Chitinophagia; order Chitinophagales; family Chitinophagaceae; genus Hydrotalea; species Hydrotalea sp. GW822-HT8A01. The sequence goes on along the minus strand of NZ_CM179506.1, from coordinate 413,681 downwards.
TCCTGTTACTATGCTTGTGCTTAATAGTAAGCCAGGTATTTGCACAAAACCGCACTATAACCGGCAAGGTTACGGATGAAAAAGGAGAACCGTTGGTAGGTGTTTCCATCAATGCATTAGGCGGCGATAAAAAGGTGGTTGGTACTGCAGTTACCAATGCCGCCGGTATCTATTCTATTAATGTTTCAGAAAAAGTGAAAGGGCTTCAGTTTAGCCATGTCGGTTTAGATGAACAATATATTCCTGTAGGTAACAAGGGTATTATTAACCTATCATTATCTGCCTCCAGTAAAGATTTATCAGAAGTGGTTGTAACCGGTTATGGTCTTCAGAAAAAGAGTAATTCTTCCGCTGCAATAGTGAAAGTAGGTGGCGAACAATTGGCTGATAAGCCTTATGGGTCAATTGACCAAATGTTGCAAGGCGCTGCTGCCGGGGTACAGTCGGTAGCTACTACAGGCCAACCGGGTGCCAACCAACAAATAAGAATCAGGGGGGTAGGATCTTTTTCGTTAAGTGCATCACAACCCTTGTATGTAATTGATGGTGTTGTTATGAATGGTGGTGATTTATCGAATGGTAACGGAGGTGGGTTTAACATCAATCCCAGTACTAATGTTTTAGCTACCATTAATGCCGATGATATAGAGAGTATCTCTATTTTAAAAGATGCAGCAGCTACATCCATTTATGGTTCAAGGGGTGGAAATGGTGTAATTATTATTACTACCAAGAGCGGTAAAATGGGTAAAACACAATTTAACCTAAGTGCAGAATTAGGCAACAATAATGTAATTGCACCACCGGCTGCCGGAAGAGCATTACAGGCAGCAGACTGGTTTACTTTGTTGCAGGAAGGGCTGGTTAATAATAATGCAAGCCAAACTACTATTAATAATACTTTAGCATCGTATGGTTATGGCAATGGTGTAGATATTCATTGGTTTGATTTGGTAACCCAAACAGGTATTCAAAATCAATATAATTTAAGTGCTTCAGGTGGTGATGGTAAAACCAGGTATTTTATTTCAGGTGGTTATTTTAAACAACAGGGTACTACCATTGGTGCAGATTTAACCCGATATACAGGTAATATTAAAATAACCCATGCGGCAACCGACCGATTAAGTTTTACAACAAAAGTAACGGTAGGTAATGTGGTTCAAAATTCAGTATTGGCTTCAAGCGGTATTTCCGGAGGAGGTGGTTATTTTGGAAATCCCGGATATGTATCATTGGTATTAAGGCCAACGCAAAATCCATTTAATCCGGATGGAACTTTAAATATTTCCGGAAATAATTTCGGCTTTCCTGCCCACTATAATCCATTATACATTGCCGCCAATGATAAACGCTGGTTAAAGGCATTAAGTATTTTTGGAACAGAAACTGTAGAATATAAAATATGGAAATCACTGAAATTTACCAGTAATCTGGGATTGCAGTTTAATGGTAACGAAGAGTATCAATTTAATAACCAGTTTCATGGAGATGGTTCAGGTACTGCAGGCTATGCATTATCATTGTATACGCGAAATTTTTTATGGAATTGGTATAACCAGTTAGATTATCATTTTGATTTTAATAAGGATAAGAAATTTTATGCAGATATAAAAGTAGGTTATGAAGCTACACGCAATGCGTATTTGCAGCAACAGGGTTCTGCTCAGAGTTTTCCGCCTAAATTAGATTTGTATTCTTCTCAAAATGCAGCAACCTCTACGCTGGGTATTCAGGTATCATCCGATTATGCATTCACCGGGGCTTATTCTACTGCCAATATTAGTTATGATGACCGTTACTCTTTATATGGTAGTTTTAGGAGAGATGGTTCATCCCGGTTTGGTAGTAGCAACCCTTATGGTAATTTTTATTCAATAGGATTTGCCTGGAATGTGGTGAATGAAAATTTTATGAAAAATATTCCCGCTATTACTAATCTTAAATTAAGGGCATCTTATGGCACCAATGGTAATGCTGAAATAGGCAACTACCAATGGCGACCGTCCTTTGGTTTTGGTTACAATTATAATGGTGTTGCCGGTGGTACTTTTAATAATATTGGAAACATTAATTTAACCTGGGAACAAAACAAACAATTTGATATAGGATTTGATTTGAGTTTGTTTAAAAACAGAGTAAACATTACTGCTGATTATTATAATCGAAAAACAGATGGTTCTTTATTGAGTCAGCAAATTTCCAGAACAACCGGTTTTACCGGAGTAATCAGCAACTTGGGTAGCATGGAAAATAAAGGAATAGAATTTTCCATATCTGTGATACCCATTCAAACGAAAGATTTTACCTGGCAGGTAAATTTCAATTATGCGCATAATAAAAATGCAGTAACCAATTTGCCTACAGGAGATCAGTTCAATCCGCAAAGCAGTGCATTCCTAATGCGAGCAGGCCAGCCTTTCTACTCGTTTTATACCAGAGGATGGGCAGGTGTAGACCCTAATAATGGAAATCCGCTTTGGTATACTGACAGTACCAAATCTGCTACTACTTCAACCTTTGCTTCTGCCAAATTATATTTAGTAGGTAAATCTGCCTCACCAACCGATTTTGGGGGTTTGGGCAATACCTTTACTTATAAGAATTTTTCTTTTGGTATTGATTTTTATTACAACTACGGAAATTATATTGTAGATAACTATGCACGTTTCTTTACGGATGGTAGTTTTCCTACCCGCGGCAAATATGCATTTATGATGAACCGCTGGCAGAAAAAAGGTGATATTACCAATGTGCCTAAATATATTTATGGAGACTCCAGAAATGGCGCAAGTGGTTCAGACCGTATTATCTATAAAGGTGATTATATACGCTTGAGAAATGTTCAATTAGGTTATCGATTAACAGATAAAAATGTATTATCAAAATTACATTTATCTGCACTCGCATTTTATGTTCGCGGAAGCAATTTGTGGACAAAAGTTTATGATAATAATTTAACCAGCGATCCGGAGCAGGGTGTGCAAGGATTTAACAACCAAGCCGTTGCACCTTCCAGATCATTAACCGTTGGATTAAACGTAACATTTTAAATTCATTACTTAATAAAATTTCTGATAATGAAACATTTAAAAATATACAATCATTTAAGTAAGCTTACTTTATTGGGGCTGATTTTATTTTTATCTGCCTGCCAAAAAAGTTTTTTAGATCTAAAACCTTACAATGCATCTGTTTTGAGCGATGCAATTAAATCTGAGGCCGATTTAAATGCGGCAGTCAATGGCTTATATGCCTCATTGCGGGCAACTGATTTTTATGGCAGAACCTTTGCCGTAAAAGGAGATTTAATGGCCGACCATGCTTTCCAATCCAGTCAAAATTCTGGTCGTTATACCGGTTTTAATTTGTACAATATGGTGGTTACCGATGGTTATGCCAGCAATATTTGGTTCAATGCATATCAGGCCATCAAAAATGCAAATTTGATCATCAATTCCGGACTGGCTATAACCAATGACAATATCAGTCAATTATTCTCTGAAGCATATGCCATTAGAGGTATGGTATATTTTGATTTATGTAGAAATTATGCTTTGCCTTATGCTAAAGATCCCAATGGCCCGGGTGTACCTATTGTATTAACATTCAATCAAAATGCAAAACCTGCCCGTAATACCATTAAAGAAGTGTATGCACAGGCATTGACCGATTTAAATAAAGCTTATTCTCTTGCAAAATTTAATCAGGGTGGTACCATGACATTTCTCAGTACCGGCCAAACCAGAAGTGTCAATTCTTCTTTCTGCTCTAAATATGCCATTTCAGGTTTATTGGCAAAAGTTTATCAGCACATGGGCGATTGGACCAATGCTAAAAATGCCGCTTTAGATGTGGTAAATAATGGAGGCTTTACCTTAACTCCAAGTACAGGCCTTGTAAATTACTGGAAAGGAACTACTCCAAGAACTGACAGGGTAGAAACCATGTTTGAAGTAACTTCTGACGCCAACAATAGTGTTTCAGATGGTACATTGGCGAACCTCTATGTACCCAAACCAATTGGAAGCTATGGTGATATTTTGGCAACACAAGATTTCTACAATTCGTATACTTTAACCGATGCCAGACGGCAATTGTATAATCCAAGTACCCGTTCCGGTCAATTGGGTATTGCCTATTATATAACCAAATACCCTATTGATCCGATTAATTATGATGATGTAAAAATTGTACGTTATGCAGAAGTTTTACTGATTTTGTCGGAAGCTTATTACAATTTAAACGATCCCATTAATGCACTGAAATACTTGAACATGGTAGCGATGCAACGAGATCCTGCTTTTACAGGTTATACCTCTTCCGGCCCGCAGGTGTTAGAAGATATTTTAACTGAACGGGGTAAAGAATTAGCATGGGAAGGTTACCGTTTTTGGGATTTTTACCGGTTGCAGCGTTCTTTTGTAAAACCACAGGCGCAGGATGCCACTAATGCCATTATACAAAGCTTAAATGTTACACCTGCAACCTTAAATATCATCTTTCCCATACCAAAGGATGAGGTATTAGTGAATCCCAATATTGTTCAGAATAACGGGTATTAATATTTTTTTAATTAATTTTTAAAAAGGCTAAATTAAAATTTGGCCTTTTTTAATTATAAATTATCTTAAACTTAAATCCAAGAATATTTTTTTTAAAAAAAAGATAATTTCACATTGTTGTCCGACTAAAGTTGTAAAATAATGGTTTAACCCCCTTACAGAACCATATTTCAGTCGATTTCAAAAGATGATGGGGTGCTCCCTCCAACTTTGAAATAATCATTTTTTAGCCTGTAATTCTTTACAGCAAAAGATTACAGCGATTTTTAAGTTAAGTTTTGTCGAACAATAGTGATAATTTTTATTTTTTTGCAACTTTTTATAGAAAATTTATGTCTTTAATGTTTTGATAACTTATATTTGAAATCCTTTTTTAACTTTTTTTAAAACTAAAACACAGAGAATTATGAGAAAACTGCTATTGCTTCTCGTGTGTGCATTGTTGACTGTGGGTCAATTGTGGGCACAAAATCGTACCATAAAAGGTACGGTTCTGGATGAAAACGGCAAACCCGTTGAAAAAGCATCCATTTTGGCAAAAGGAACGAAAATTGGGACGAGTACAGAAAGTGATGGAACGTTTTCATTAGCAGTTCCTGCTAATGTTAAGGCTTTAATTATTACTTCTTTAAACTTTGCCAGAAAAGAGGTAAATATTGAAGGGGCCACTTTAATTAACGTAAAATTAGAACCATCTAATTCAAAATTAGATGAAGTAGTTGTTGTAGCTTATGGTACTCAAAAACGAAAAGAACTTACAGGTTCTGTTGCTACCATTTCAGGTTCATCGATACAAGATCTACCTGTTGCAGGCCCGGATCAGGCAATTCAGGGTCAGGCATCTGGTGTTCAAGTAAGTTCACAATCAGGTACTCCCGGTGGTGGAATTTCTATTAGAATTAGAGGAGTTTCTTCACTGAGTGCCGGAAATCAACCACTGTGGGTGGTTGATGGTGTACCGGTTATAACGAACAACTTACAAACAATCGGTGTTGGTGGTCAGGGTTTAAATCCTTTATCTGATTTAAATCCAGATGATATTCAATCTATTGAAATTTTAAAAGATGCTGCCGCAGCTTCTTTATATGGTTCAAGAGCTAATAATGGCGTTGTATTGGTTACTACTAAACGGGGTGCTAATCAAAAAACTAAAATAAGTTTTAGTTCTCAGAACGGTATTCAATCTGTTTGGAAAAAAATTCAACCACTTACAGGTCCACAATATATTGGGTTGGTTCGTGAGGAAGTATTTAATCGATATGGTAATTTAATTCCAAATCCATTCCCAAATTTAGATGCTTTAGTAAATGGGTTGTTTGGTAGTGGAAATGGATTATTAATTGCAGATAGTGCTAAAGGTGTAAGTACCAATTGGCAAGATTTAGTGTTTAGAAATGCACCTATTCAAAATTATGAACTTAGTGCTTCCGGTGGAAATGAAAAAACTAAGTTTTATTTTTCTGGCGGATATTTAAACCAGCAAGGAACTTTAATTGGTTCAGGATATGAGCGCTATAATTTGAGAATGAATTTAGAGAACAAAATCTCCAATAATTTTACAATTGGAGGGGTAATTGCATTATCTAGATCTCAAAATAACAGACTGGTGAATGATAACAGTATTTATGGCGTACTTTCAACTGCAGTTTTGCTAGGTTCTAATACACCAGCATACAATGCGGATGGTAGTTATGGTCGTGATAGAAATTCAAGTATAGATAATCCCTTGGCAGTTGCTTACGAACCTACCATAAAAGCAATCACAAACACCTTGAATGCAAATACCTATGGAGAGTGGAAAATTAAACCCTGGTTAACATTTAAAAGCACCTTTGGTGTAAATTCAGTAAACTTAAGAGAATCCAGGTTTTATCCCACCACCACTAATTCCGGACGAGGCACCAATGGAAATGGTTATCAGGCTAATACAAACTATTATACATTATTGTGGAATGATGTATTAACTTTCAGGAAAAAAATAGATCGGGCAGGAAACCATGAATTGTCAGCCTTAATTGGTAATGAAGTACAAACATTTAATTACGAAACAATCAATGCTTCTGCCACAAATTTTCCCGGAAATACAATAACCCAGTTAGATGCAGGTGCAGTTAAATCTGGCGCTGGTTCCAGTGCTACAAGCAACGCTTTAGTAAGTTTTTTTAGCAAAGCTGATTATTCTTTCAAAGGAAAATATTTATTAGGTGCAAGTTTTAGGCGAGATGGGTCCTCTAATTTTGGAGCCAATAACCGTTATGGTAATTTTTATTCAATTTCCGGAGGATGGAATATCAGTGAAGAAAAGTTTCTTCAGAATAATCGAATTATCTCTAATTTGAAATTAAGAGGCAGTTATGGTACAACAGGTAATAGAAATTTTGGAGACTTTGCAGCTTTAGCCTTAGTTTCACCGGGATTTAATATTAATCAGTTACCTGGTTTGGCTCCCAGACAATTGGGAAATCCGAGTTTAAGTTGGGAAAATCGTAAAGCTGCTGATATAGGTTTAGAATTGGGTTTGTTTAATAGGGTCAATATTACAGTAGATGTATACAAGAATATTACAGACGATTTATTATTTAACTTACCATTGCCTCTTAATTCGGGATTTACCAGTATTGCCTCAAATATTGGACAAATTACAAACAAAGGGATAGAACTTTCTGTAAATGCTAATGTAGTAAAAATAAATAATTTTAGTTGGGACTTTAATGCAAATATTACCTGGAACAATAATCGCGTTACAAAATTAAGTGGGCAGCCATTTGCTGCTGGTTTTACTAGTTGGGTACAGGAAGGATATGCATTAGGTTCTTTTAGAGGGTATATTGTAGATAAAGTATTTCAATCTAAATCTGAGATTTCAGGTGCCCCTTTTCAAAGTTCACTTACCTCTCCCGGCGATTTAAAGTTTAAAAGTTTAACAGGGGGATCTGCTATAACCGGTGCAGATCAAACTATACTCGGAAATGCACAACCATTATATTTTGGAGGATTTAGTAATATTTTCAAATATAAAAATTTTGAATTTTCAGTTTTTGCTCAATATCAGGTGGGCAATCTAATTTATAACAATACACGTGCATTTGCTGAAGGAATGAATAGTATATTTGGCCAATTTGCAACTACCTTAAATAGGTGGACTCCCTCCAATCCAACAACTGACATCAGGTATCCCAGAGCGGTTTTTGGTGATCCTAATAATAATAGAAGAACTTCTACCAGATTTTTGGAAGATGGTTCATACTTAAGATTAAAAACTGTAACAATTGCTTATTATTTACCTCAAAGTATTTTGAGAAGATTGACTATATCCTCTATGCGGTTTTATATTCAGGGACAGAATTTAGCAACTTTTACGAAGTATAGCGGATTTGATCCTGAAATTAGCACTTTTGGTGAGACCACTACGGCCGCTGGAACAGATTTTTTAACTGTGCCTCAGGCTCGAACTGTGTCAATAGGATTAAATGTTACCTTTTAATTTATTCAAATAAAAATGTATGAAAAAAATATTTGTTATTTTGTTTATATTTGGTACTATTTTTACGAGTTGTACCAAAGTAATTACAAACCAAACCCCACAAAATGATATAGAAGCATCCAGGCTTAATGATCCTGCGAGTATTCGTGCTGCTTTACTTGGTGCTTATAGTGCATCTTTAAGTGGTAATTATATGGGATTACGTTACTTTATTTTTGCAGATATGTATGCAGATAATATAACGCATGTTGGTACGTTTCCAAGTTTTGCACAGATATTTAACAAATCAATTACTCCGGATAATGTAGAAATTACAAATATGTGGACGCAAATATATGCTGGAATAAATAGATGTAATACTGTTATAGCTGCTGCAACAGCAAATACTGCAACCACTTTTACAGATAAAAATCAAGTTATTGCAGAAGCTAAAGTTTTGCGAGCATATCACTACTTTAATTTGTTACGTTATTGGGGGGGCAATGAAAATGGTTATAATCAGGGGCCAGATGTAAATGGGAAATCTTGGGGAGTTCCTTTAAGAATAAATCCAACTTTAACCGGAAGTGATGCAGCTCCAATAGCAAGATCTTCAGAAGATGATGTGTGGAAACAAATTTTAGCTGATTTAGACCCAACCCAGGTTATAGCCAACCTGGCAGTAACCAATTCAGCCAATAGCAGTTATAACTGGCGAATTGATCAAAAAGCTGCAAATGCTTTATTGTCCAGAGTTGCATTATACAGGGGAGATTGGGCAAATGCTGAAGCAAAAGCAACTGCCGTAATTTCTGTAACAGGTCAGTCATTATTGTCAAATTATGCGTCCTTATATGGCAATATTGGTCCTAAACAAGAGGTTATTTGGACACTTCCATATGACCCAACAAATCAAAATTCAGTTGCTTTCTTCTATTTTACAACTGGTTATGGTGGTAGAAATGAAATTTCTGCCAGCACAGGCTTAAATAATGCGCATGAAATTGGTGATTTAAGAAAGGGCGTAAATTACACAACCGCTGCAAGTGCTGCTATTGCTCCTCCAGCTAAAACGCTTAAATATACACGTGTTTCGACTGGTGATGATTTTATTCCTCAAATTAGATTAGCCGAAATCTATTTAATTCGCGCCGAGGCAAGAGCGCAGCAAGGTAACCTTATTGGAGCTGCCAGCGATTTAAATGTTGTTAGAAATCGTGCTGGTTTACCAAATACTTTGGCTGTTACACAGAGTGATCTTTTAACTGCAATTTTAAATGAACGAAGAGTTGAATTAGCACATGAAGGGCATCGTTTTTTTGATTTAAGAAGATACAAACAATTAGGTATTATTGGAATTAATACTTCCGATCCTAATAGTGCTTTTAAATGTAGATTCCCAATTCCTTTACAAGAAATTTTGAATAGTGGTTCCATAATGGTTCAAAACCCAGGTTATTAATTTGGTTTTTAATTTAATAAAAACAGGCTGCTCCATTATGGGTATGGGTACAGCCTGTTTTTTATTGTATACTTCCTTTTTCTCTATTCTTTAAAAATTTGCCCCATTAATTTGTAAAGGTGCATTAGCTAATTTAAGCAATCTAAAAAAGCACTAAAAAGAGGTTGTATCAAAAGTGATATGCAGCCTCTTTTTTCAGTAAAAGGGGATGGAGAAAAATTTTGTTTATGTAAATCTCAGCTCTTTCATTTTGCTTTTGATACATCCTCTAATGAATATTAGTGCAACCTATTTTAAGAATCTACCTGTTTTTACAATAAGCTGCTTTACAATCATTTTTCTATTTTAACACTTCCGCTAACTTATCCTGCAACGCAGCTCCCCTTAATTCAACGCCAATTATAATACCCTGTGGGTTAACCAATACATTAAATGGTATACCCGTTATTTTATATGAATCAACCACACTACTTTGCCATTGTTTTAAATCGCTTACATGGGTCCAGGTAAGTTTATCCTGATGGATGGCTTTTAACCAGGCTGCTTTGTCATTGTCTAATGATACGCCTAAAACAGTAAAATTTTTATCTTTATACTTGTTAAAAGCAGCAACTACATTGGGATTTTCCTGACGACAGGGGCTGCACCAACTGGCCCAAAAATCTACTAATACATACTTACCTTTAAAACTACTCAATGATACCATTTTACCCGAAGTATCGGCTAATGTAAAATCGGGTGCCGGTTTGTTCATGAGTGCAATTTTTGGATCGGTTGCCATTTGGCCATTGATGATTTCCTGTAAACGCAATAAGCCCGCATTGTCTTTAAATTTTGCTGCAGATGCATCTGTTAATTGTTTGATTGCATCGGGTTGCATGGTTTTAAATGCTTTACCAATTACATAATAGGTGAGAGCCGGACTATTGGATGTTTTAATGGTTTGCTCTAAAAACCCATTAAAATTTTTCAATAAGGTTTCTTTGCGCAAATTAACTGCTGCCAATAATGCACTGTCGGCATGGGGTGTATTTTGTAAAGAATCTGCCTGCAGATAGGCATCGGCCAAAGGCCCAAATTTTGTACTATACTGTTCTAAAAACTGATGTAATGCAGTAGATGCAGCAGAACCATTGGTAGTATAAGCCTTGTAATTATGTGCATCCATTACTACTTTAATATCTTTACTATCATTAATAAATAAAACCTGTGGCCCATTTTCTATTGCCAATAAATAAAGGCCTTCAGTGGTGGCAGTTCCTCTTAATTCAAAATTTCCGTTCGAAGTTAATGTAGTTGAATCAACTACTACGGGTTGTTGTGCACCAAAGGGCAATGCTTCTAATAAAATTTTATTGGAGGGTGCATTTTCAATTTTCCCGCTTATAATAAAAGCTCCGTATTTTTTTTGCTGGCAGGCAAATAGTGTAAAAACCAGTACAATACCTAATACAAATTGTTTCATATATTTTGATTTGTTTTTAAATAAACGCTTTGTTTTGAAATTCTAATTGAATATGCAGCTTGTTTGCTGCAATATTATTTTGCATTTAAAATCTTTTCTAATATTGTGGTAGTTATTTTAGGATCAGCTTTACCCTTGCTTAATTTTTTCACTTCGCCAACAAACAAACCCATTAATCCTTTTTTTCCTTTTTTATATTCGGCAACTTTTTCGGGCATTGCTGTAATAACATGATGTACCCATTCTAAAACTGCATTGTCATCTGAAACCTGAATCAGGTTCATTTTTTCGGCAGTTATTGCCGGATCTGCGTTGGTTGTGATTATTGCGGGTAATAATTTATTGGCAGCGGTTGAAAAATTAAGTTTGCCATCATCTACTAATTGTATGATGCCGGCTAATGTTTTTGGCTGTAGGGTTAATTGACTAAAATCATGGCCTTGTTCATTCAGGTATTGTTTTAAAGGTCCCAGCATCCAATTGGCAATGGCTTTGAAATGGCGGGTATGGGTTGCAGTAGTCTCAAAAAAGGCCGCTGTATGTTTATCGTCACATAACTGATGCGCATCATATACACTTAACCCATATTCATGCTGAAGCTTTTGTTTTAAGGCATTGGGTAAGGCCGGCATTGTTTTTTGAATGACTTCAATAGTAGACTGATTGATAAAAAATGGCACCAGGTCAGGATCCGGAAAATAACGGTAATCATTGGCTTCTTCTTTTTCACGTATCGCAAAGGTGGTATCGTTGTTTGCATCAAAACTTCGGGTTTGCTGAACAATGGGTTTGCCATTTTCTGTTAATGCAATCATACGTTCCACTTCATATTCAATAGCTTTTTTTACATTACGAATAGAGTTTAAATTTTTTACTTCTACCTTGGTGCCCAGTTCTGTTGCACCTTTTAAACGGATAGAAATATTGGCATCGCAGCGCAAACTGCCTTCTTCCATATTCCCATCACAAATATCTAACCAGCGCACTAATTTTCTTATTTCCGTTAAATATTGGAAGGCTTCTTCAGCCGATTGAATACAAGGTTCCGTTACAATTTCAATTAAAGGTGTGCCGGCACGGTTATAATCAATACAGGTAAACCCTTCTACCGCATCGTGAATGCTTTTACCGGCATCCTCTTCAATATGAATTCTGTTTAAATAAATCTTTTTTTCAATGCCTGCAATAAAAATGCTGATATAGCCACCTATGCAAATTGGGGTAGTATGTTGTGATATTTGATAACCTTTGGGCAAATCAGGATAAAAGTAATTTTTACGGGCAAAACAATTCAGGGTTTCAATTGCACAATGACAAGCTAAGCCCATTTTAATGGCATATTCAATAGCTTTTTTATTGATTTTAGGAAGGGTGCCGGGATGTGCCAGTGTAATAGGGTTGATTTGGGTATTGGGATGGCCTCCAAAACGATTGGCATCACCTGAAAATAATTTACTTTGGGTTTGTAATTGTGCGTGTACTTCAAGGCCAATTACGGTTTCATATTTTGAATAATCCATTCGTTAAATTCAATAGTCACTGGATGATTTTACTGCGTAAAGGTATCATTTTATAACATAGGGTAAAAGCAGCTTGTTTAAAATGAAAAAACCACACTAACTTTTTACATTAGTGTGGTGCGCTTGGATTTTCATTGGGGGCAGGCTTTTATAGCGTAGCTTTTTTGATGGTTTTAGGAAACAGGATATTGGTATTGTATTTTTTACCGTTTCGTAAATAAGATAAACTCACCTCATCGCCTTCTTTTTTGTTATTCATTACTTGTTTAATGTCCTCAATGCTTTTCACGGTACTTCCATCAATAGCGATAACAACATCTCCTTTTTGAAGTCCTGCTTTTTCGGCCGGTGAATTGGGATTAACGCTATTAATTTTTACGCCTGCATTATTGTCCATTTCTTCAATTTGTACACCCAGCATCGGTTTTTTATTCATATTTCTGAAATTGAATCCGGGCATGTCAGGCATGGGCGGCATTTGAAGATTAAAATTTTCTTTACCCCATTGATTATCATTGGCTGCCATTTCATTTTTCTGCAATAGTGCTTTTGTGGTGTTAGAGATACCGTTTCTTAAGTAAGCAATGTTAACAGTATCGCCAGGTTTGTATTGGCCAATAGCTTTATATAAATCTTCGCTGTTTTGAATGGGTGTGTTATTTATTTTTTGAATAATATCTCGTGTTTGTAACCCGGCTTTTTCGGCTGCAGTACCTTTTTTTACTTCTTTAATAGCTGCACCTGTTTCGTTTTCAGCTTTTTCGGTAAGCACACCTAATTGGGCTTTATTGTAGATGGGGGCATTCACAACCGGTCCCATTCCTCTAAAAAACTGAACACCACCTCTTGATGCATTGGGGCCAAACATTTGTTCAAATTGTTGTTTAAATTCGGGGAAATTGAAGGCAATGGAGGTTGAATCTGATTGCACTATTTCAACAGTGCCATCTTTCCATTGGTCAACCGGTTTGCCATTTACAGTAATATTTTTTCCATCAATTACGATGGTTGTTTTTTGTTGTGCATTTCCTTTTCTATGAATAATAATATCATCGTTTTGTTTGGTTTGTGCTGCAATACCTGCTGTAATTGCCATTGCCAGCAGGGGCAAAATGATTTGTTTTTTGTTCATACCATTTGTTTTTGAGGTTATACGAAAAGTTTAGTAGTTCAAAAGTAATTCAATTTTTCATTTACGAAAACCTTCGGAAATGTTAAAATCATCAAGGATAAATACAAAAAAACCGGAGCCAAATGCTGCCGGTTATTATGAGTAAAATAAACTTGAATTAGATTTATAAAAGTGCCCGGATGGCTGAAAAAATGGTGTTCAGGTTACTGGCATCTTGTCCGCCAGCAGTTGCCAGCGTTTTTTGTCCGCCACCGCTGCCTTTAATAATGGGTGCAATATGTTGTTTAATGAGTTGGTTGGCATCCCATTTTTTTTCAGTAACCATTGTTTCAGATAATAGCACAGCAACATGTGGTTTGCCAGATATATTTGCAGCCAGTACAACTACATAATTTCCGGTAAGTTGGTTTTTTAATTGAAAGCAAAGTTTTTTCAATATGTCGGGTTGCATTACATTTAACAATTTACCTATAAAATGTGTATGGTTAACGGTATCTGCTTGCTGTAATAGTTGCTCCTGAATTTGTTCTATTTGTTTCAACTCTAAATAGGCTACCTGTTTTTTCAGTAGTGCATTTTCTTCCAAATATTGTTCAATGGCTTTTAACAGGTCTTTGGGGTTTTTTAGTAATGTTTTTGCTTCCTGTAAAGTATGTAATTGTTGTTGCATCCATTGTTCCGCTGCAATACCACAAACAGCTTCAATTCTGCGCACACCTGCAGCTACTGCAGTTTCGTGTTGAATGGCAAAAATTCCCAATTCTCCCGTACTGCCTACATGGGTACCGCCGCACAATTCAACGGAATAGGAGGGGTCAATAATTACCACACGTACCTCATCTCCATATTTTTCACCAAATAAAGCCATAGCGCCCATTTTCAGGGCATCTTCCTTTTTCATGGTTTGAACAACTACCGGAATATTTCCCCTTATTTTTTCATTCACCAAAGCTGTTATATTTTCTAATTCTTTATCAGTAAGCTTTGCGAAATGTGAGAAGTCAAATCGCAAATAGGCTTCATTTACTAAACTGCCTTTTTGTGCTACATGAGTACCCAATACTTTTCTAAGTGCAGCATGCAGCAAATGGGTGGCCGTATGGTGCGCCATGATGGCTTTTCGGCGGGGAATATTAATACTTGCAATAACCGGTTCATTTAACTGAGCGGGTAAAGCTTCTGTAAATTGAATAAATACATTATTTTCTTTACGTGTATCGGTAACAGCAATGGTTTCATTGCCAATGGTAAGCCAACCAGTATCGCCTACCTGGCCACCGCTTTCTGCATAAAATGGGGTAGCGTTTAACACCACCTGGTAAGCTTGTTTTCCCTTTGCGGTAACTTTTCGGTATTGTACAATTTTTGTTTCAATACTTAAGGTGTCATAACCAATAAATTCAGTAAAGGCATTGGGTTGTAGTATTACCCAATCATCTGCATCAATTGTACTGGCAGCTCTCGACCGGTTTTTTTGTAATTGCATTTCGGTTTCAAAGCCTTTATCATCAACCTGCAAATTATTTTCAGCAGCAATGAGTTTGGTTAAATCAATGGGAAAGCCAAATGTATCAAATAATTCAAAGGCACTTTTACCATCAATGATATGTTGCGTTTGCTGTGCCTGTTCTATCAGTTCTTCCATTTTTTTAAGCCCTTTATCTAACGTACGTAAAAAAGCTTCTTCTTCTTCTTTAATTACCTTTGCCACAAAATCAACTTGCTGTTGTAATTCAGGAAATACCTGATTAAATTGTTGTGCTAATGCCGGTATAAGCTGGAACAGTAAAGGTTGTTTGTATTGAAGATACGAGAAATAATAGCGAACGGCTCTACGCAAAATGCGGCGTACTACATAGCCGGCACCGTTGTTGGCCGGCAATTGCCCATCGGCTATGGTAAAGGCAATGGCACGAATATGATCGGCAATTACTCTAAATGCAATATCCTGCTTATTTTGCGTATTCTGGTATTGTTGCTTAGTAATTTGTTCTGTTAATGCAATAGTGAGTGTAAATAAATCAGTATCGTAATTACTGGTTTTATTTTGAATAACACGAACCAGACGTTCCAGCCCCATTCCGGTATCTACATGTTTAGCAGGTAAGGGTTCTAATTTTCCGTTTTTTAAACGGTTATACTGAATAAACACATTATTCCAAATTTCAATAACTTGTGGGTGGTCTTTGTTCACCAGTGTTTTGCCATTAATGGCTATCCGTTCAGCATCTGGTCTACAGTCAATATGTATTTCTGTACAAGGGCCGCAGGGACCGGTATCGCCCATTTCCCAAAAATTATCTTTTTTGTTGCCGGGTAAAATTCTATCCGCGGCAATCCATTTACTCCATTCTATCCGTGCTTCTACATCTTCGGGTAAACCTTCTGCCGTATCGCCTTCAAATATGGTTACATACAATCGGTCTTTATCAATTTTGTAAACCTTGGTTAATAATTCCCAACTCCATGCAATGGCTTCTGTTTTAAAATAATCGCCAAAACTCCAGTTGCCCAGCATTTCAAACATGGTATGGTGGTAGGTATCAACACCTACTTCTTCCAAATCGTTGTGTTTACCGCTTACCCGAAGGCATTTTTGGGTGTCGGCAACCCGAACAGCATTGGGTTGCCGAACGCCTAGGAAAATATCTTTGAATTGATTCATTCCGGCATTGGTAAACATTAAAGTGGGGTCATTTTTTAACACAATAGGTGCCGAGGGTACTATTTTATGCCCTTTTGAAGCAAAAAAATCTAAAAATTGTTGCCTTATTTCTGCCGATGTTAACATGCCTGTTTCAAAATTTTACTAAAAGTTTAGCAATCATTACAATTACCTTTGCCAATTATTTGGCAGCGTTCAAAGGTAAGCAAACCGTATGCTTAAACATACGGTATGCAACTAAAATTTATTCGTTTCAGTTGAATATGTATTTTTTTTCATGAATACAACTGAATTTGGTTTGAATTAAAATATGGCTGTACATCGCTCACTGAAAAAACAGCTGTTGTTTTACTTTGAAATTGGTACCATGCAAAACAAACAAATTATTTGAATACATTTATCATCAAGCTGATGAAACCGAATGAAAATCCAATGTTCTAATGCCATGTGGTTATAACATGGGAAACCGTTAGCTCAAATAGTGGCTTTTTAGCGGTGTTTAAAAACAATCACATTTATGCGAAAAATAAAATATTATTATAATACACATACCCTTCGGTTCGAAAAATTGGAAGTACCTTTGCGGGTTCGAATATTGCAGGTAATTGGTTTTATCGCAGCTTCGCTTGTTACAGGGGTATTGCTGGTATTATTGGTATTTCAATTTGTTGACAGCCCGAAAGAGAAATTACTGCGTCAGCAAAATCGCGATCTTTCTGAAAATTATGCCCTTATACAAGAAAGGGTAAAACAGTTGGAAGTGCAAATGCAGGAACTGGAAGATCGGGATAATAATGTGTACCGTACCATATTTGAATCAACCCCCATACCCGATAGCGCCAGAACCAAGATTATGGAAACCAAAAATGAAATTAAATTATTAGAAGGGCAAACAGAAACCGAATTGGTGAATAACATTAAAAATCAATTGAATAATTTAACCCTTCGGGTGGCTTATCAGGGAAAAAGCTATGCCGATATTGATAACATGATAAAGAATAAGGAGAAGTTGTTATTGGCTATTCCTGCCATTCAGCCGGTAAGCAATAAAAATTTAAATAGAATAGCGAGTGGTTTTGGTTATAGAATTGACCCGGTTTATAAAGTAACCAAGTTTCATGCAGGATTAGATTTTGCTGCACCACTGGGTACGCCTATTTATGCTACTGCAGATGGTGTAGTGCAAACAGCCGGATTTAATACCGGTGGTTATGGTAATGAAGTAATCATTAATCATGGCTATGGTTACCAAACCTTATATGGGCACATGTTTAAAGTAAAAGCCAGGTCGGGCGAAGTGGTAAAGCGGGGTGAAGTGATTGGTTATGTGGGTAGTACCGGCAAAAGTACTGGTCCGCATTGTCATTATGAGGTACATAAAAATGGGAAACCGGTTGATCCTATTTACTATTTTTATAATGATTTAACACCGGCACAATTTGATCGTATTTTAAAATTAGCAGCTACAGCCAACCAAAGTTTAGATTAATATCAACCATTCAGCAACACTGATTGTTAAGCTTTAAATACAATTATATTGGAAGAAGATATCAGGACATTTTTTGTAAAAATCATCAATACCATTGCAGCAATATTACTTTGGCTGTTTGTAAATATTGCAATTGGGTTAAAGTTAAAATTTGCAGAAGTGCAACATCATTTAACTGCTGGCAATATTATATTTTATGTGTGGGTATTGTTGAGTGGTGCATTTGTTTTTTATTACGTTCTAAAAATTTGGAGAAAGAAACATCCGCTCAAATGATTTCATCAGGAACTATGATCGGAAATAATGACCCATTGCCCTTCTATTTTTTTAAACAATAAGGTATAGTAACCTTCGGCATTCCCCACTGTTCTTTCCAAATGCCATTTACCGGTTACATAGCAATAATTGCTAGATAAAGGTTGCAAACGTAAAGTAGGGGAAGTAAAATGGCCCATCTGTGCTTTAGTGGAATAATGTGCTTTATAATTGGCCAAAGTTTTGTTATAACCATATACAGACCCGTTGCTGTCAATAAATTACAAACTGTCATTTTTTCCAATACCCTTGCATAAATGCATCCAAATTGCCATTGTTCCAGGCAACTACTTGTTGTTGTAATATGTTTCGGGTGGCAGCTTCATCTTCAGAAACCTGTGCTGAAAGCCGAAATGGATAAAAACAAAGCAGTATAGCAATTCGCTTCATGTGTATTTGTATTCTAAATTTAGTAATAATGTGAAAATAGTGGTAATATAAACTTTTTGTGCATTAAACTTTTCCATAAAAAAACAGTCTAACCAGCTTTATTTCCGTTTTTTATTTAATTTCCCTGCATGCAAAGCGATGATACCGTATTGTTATATGAGTTTCGGGAACCGGCTACAAAAGAGCGGACATTTACTGCCATTGTAAAAAAATATCAGGAAAAATTATACTGGCACATCCGAAGAATGGTAGTGAATCATGAAGATGCCAACGATGTGTTGCAAAATGTATTTATTAAAGCCTGGAAAGGATTAGAAAATTTTAGGGAAGATAGCCAATTATACACCTGGTTATACCGAATTGCCACCAATGAATGCCTTACTTTTTTGGAGCAACAAAAGAAAAAAGGCACTTTAAGTTTTGATGAAATGGAAAGTGGTTTAAGCAATAAAATTCGGGCAGATGAAAATTTTAACGCCAATCAGTTAGAATGGAAACTGCAGTTGGCCATTCAACAATTGCCTGAAAAACAACGATTGGTGTTTAACCTGCGTTATTTTGATGAAATGCCTTATGAGGAAATGAGTAAAGTATTAGATACCAGCGAGGGCGCTTTGAAGGCGAGCTACCACCATGCCGCTAAAAAAATTGAAGAAGTAATTAAAAACTTATAAACTGTTAAACGATTACTCCAAAAATTAGTCTTTATACCATGATGTTGAGAAGTGAAATGATATTGCAGGAGTTGAAAGAACATTCTCCGGGGTTGATTCAGATACAACCCACGCAGGTTTATACTGTTCCTCATAATTATTTTGAACAGTTTGCAGGCAATTTATTGCTTAAAATTCGTGAAGATGAAGTAGCATCCCTATTTCCCTCTCCCCAAAATCCGTTTGCGGTTCCGAATAATTATTTTAATAAGTTGCCGCATCAAATATTACAACGGATTCAGCAACAGGATAATTCCCAGCAAACAGCTTGGGAAGAATTAGAGGAAGTGGCACCATTGCTCAATCAAATTTCAAAAATGCCAGTTTACAGTGTACCTTCGAAATATTTTGAGCGCACTGATTTTACGCCTGTTCAGGAACAAACTAAGGCAAAAGTGATTGGCTTTAGTAAAACCCGCAAATGGATAACTTATGCAGCGGCGGCTGTTATGTCAGGCATTTTGGTAACCGGTGCATTGTGGAACAATACCATGCTTACTTCATCTATCAATGCTTTTAGTTTGAATAAAGAAATTACGAATGTAAGCGATGAATCCATTCAAAATTATTTGAACAATGATATTACTGCTCCCGCTTATGTGAATGATACCGCCGGTATTGATACAGATGGTACCATGCTGAGTGTGCAGGAAAGTTTACAAAACATTAGTGATGATGAGTTGAAAGGCTATTTAAAGGCAACTGAAGATGTTGCAAACCTGCCGGTAGCTGCTGAAACCAAACAAAAAGTTGGAAGTTAAGCCCTAATCAGATATACGTTTGAAGATCAAATGCTGAATGTTTGAAGCATTAAAAATTTGCAGATGAAAAAAAATTATATATTCCTGGTTGTTTTGTTGTTTTGTGGGCTACAGGTATTTGCACAAACTACCAATAATCGTTTTGTCAATATTCAGGGTTTGAAAATTGCTTACATCACCAAACAGTTGAATTTAAGCAGTGAGGAAGCACAGCAATTTTGGCCTGTTTACTATGATTATTTAGATGCTTTGAAAGAGGCAAGAAAAAATAATCTCAATAATCCCAATATCTTGGCATTGGATGAAGCTATTTTAGAGGTTAAGAAAAATTATTACAACCAATTTAAACAAATATTGGGTACTGATGAAAGGGCCGGTAAAGTATTTCTTTGCGAAAGAAATTTTAGATTGGTTTTAAAGAACGAATTGGAAAAGCGAAGACAAAACCGTTTGCCCAATCAACGTTAAATGTTTCCTGAAGGCTACATTTGATACACTGGTGTTACAATATCGTGGTAGAATAAAAAGGTCCAATTTTGAGCTTTACCTTCCTGCCACCATTGCTGTCTTAATTGCATGGCCTTTTTCCCGTCAAAATCATATTTAGCTATAAACTTACTTTTCATTTGCTGCAATTGTGGGGCATCATCCGCACCAAAAAAAATGGTTTGCGAATTATTTTTTATGCGACAAATTTGGTGAAAAGGGCTATGAGCACCGGTAATTTCATATTCAATTTCGTAACCGATATTATTTGTTAACCTGCCATTGCCATGTAGCCATTGCACTTGCGGATGATGATGCAGCACTTCAATTTCTTCAATCATGTAAGAGGGAAATCCTGTATCCATTGCATAAGCAAATTCTTCTTCCTGAATATAATATACCGCATTAGTAAAGGTAAGGTTATAAAATCCCAGATTGTTTTTTTTACTAATGCCGCCTGCATGGTCTTTATGTAAATGACTCATCCACACTTTTGTAACCTGTTCGGGTTGTATATGTTGGGCTTGTAAATTTTGAATTAACTGCAATGTATTTTGAACCGAAAAGCCCAAACCGGTATCTAATAAAATAATATCTTTTTCCGTAATCACTACAAAAGGCTGCACTTCTACCAATAAACTGCCAATGGGCCTGTTATGTAAATTATCAGCTTCCAGATTAAAAGGAACAAAAATTTTAGATTTATCAATCGTGAAACTCCCTTCCGATAATGGTATTACTTGCATTTAACTTGCATTTAATTGATTAAAAACAAAAAGAAACAGCATTGCTGCTGCTTTCCAATTTTGCAAATATCCCTTCCTTTTTTTAATTAGCGTAAAACCATTTGCCGGTCGGCATCTAATCGGAGCATAATAAAAATTAAGATAGTAAATGTTAGCAGGGAAGATCCACCATAACTAATGAGTGGAAGTGGAATGCCAATAATAGGAAACAAACCAATTGTCATACATACATTTACTACAATATGAAAAAACAGGATGCTGGCAACACTGTAGGCATATACTCTGCTAAAAGTACTTCTTTGTCTTTCAGCAATGTTCACAATACGTATTAGCAGAAATAAATAAATGAGCAAAAAAGTTAAACTGCCTGCCAACCCAAAAGCCTCGCCCAAAGAAGTAAAAATAAAATCGGTATGTTGTTCTGGAACATATTTACCCCGAGTTTGTGTACCCTTCAAAAAACCTTTACCCCAAATACCTCCTGAGCCTATGGCTATTTTACTTTGGCGTACATTATAATCATCGGGTTTTCTGGGAGGCTTATAATTGGCTTTACTGCTATTGGTATGATGGTGGTTTTTACTGCAATCATAATCTTTACCTACCATGCTGTAAATACGTGTACTTTGGTAGCATTGAAAAACATTATTAAAAATATAAGGCACTGCAAAGCGCTGGATGCCTACACTCAATGCCCATAATACAATAATAATACTTAACAGCCTTTTATTGCGTTTCAATTGTTTTCGAACAAAATAAATGGTTAATACGGCTATAACGGTTAATGTCAAAGCAAGGGTATTGGGTTCAATTATTAATGTGGCTATGACCAGCGCTGCAAAAGAAAAACCAAAAATCAGCAAGCCGGGTGGTAGCCCTTCCCGATACATAACAATGAAGAAAGAAAGGTAAACAAGCGCCAGACCGGTTTCGTTTTGAAAAACAGATAATACTGCCGGAGCCAGCGCAAGTGCACCACCAATTAATTGTGATTTTAATTTGGAGAAATCTGTTTCTTGTCGTGATAAATATTTAGCCAATGCAAGTGCTGTAAAAATTTTACACAATTCTGCCGGCTGCAGGTTAAATCCACCGCCAATGGGTATCCAGCTTTTAGAACCATTAATGCTTCTACCTGCTACAAATGTGGCCAGCATTAAAACAATGCCCAATGTATAAGAAAGATTGGCGAATGCAGTATAAATTTTACTATCTGTGAGTAATATAAATATGGCTGCTACCAAACAAACGCCTGCAAAAATCAATTGTTTACTGTAATTGGTTTTGCCACTGATAAACGATGCCAACACATCGGTATTGGGTTTGTATTCTACCATAAAAATGCAGAGTATGCCAATGGCTACCAAAATAAGGTAAATAGCCACAATTACCCAGTCTATACCTGGAGAAATGGTTTGGGTAGAATGATGATTTCTATGCATTGAATCGGAATGTTTTCTTTTTTTTGTGATCAGTCATTAAAATAGCCATTGTAAGTTGCTGCTGTTTTCTCTTATTCGGCTGGTTGGGTAATGAATGATTGGGTTGTTGTTTTACTTCATTGGGGAATAATGCTTCAGTTGTTTCGGTTCCGGAAGAATCTAACAACTGCTCTTGCAGATTTTGTCGGTTCTGTTCTTCTTCTTTTTTTAGTTTGATAGAATCCAAACGATTCATTTCCGCTTTCATTCGGGCTGGTATTAAATTCAGTTTGGCTATTTCTTCTACTTTCAATTTTCTGTCGGGTTCGGGTATTGAGTCTTTTAAATATTGTTCAATCATTAAACTGGCAATTGGGGCGGCAGATTGTGCACCAAATCCTGCATTTTCACACAATACAGCAATGGCAATTTTAGGGTGATTGCGTGGGGCAAAAGCGCCAAAAAAAGCATGATCTTTTTGGGCCACACCATGGTAAAAATTTTGTACGGTACCGGTTTTACCGCATACTACCACACCGGGTACCTGTGCAGCAGCTCCGGTTCCATATTCCATTACACCCTGCATGCCATTTTGTACTGCTTCATAAACACTGTCGGGTATAGCACTGTCGGTTAAGTGTTTTTCTTTAAAGCGGTCTAATAAATAGTCGAATTCTTTTCCTTCAATTGAATCAACCATATGTGGGGTATAATACCAGCCTTTGTTGGCAATGGTGGCCATTACATTGGCCAATTGTAACACGGTTGTGCTTACCTCACCCTGCCCAATGGCATTAGAAATAACATTGCAGGAGTTCCAGTTTTTTCCAAAAATTTTTCTGTAATAAGAAGAGATAGGCAAATTGCCAGGTTGCTCGCCGGGTAAATCAATTCCCAGCCTGTGTCCCAGTCCGAAAGTGTATGCATAGCTGTTAAATATTTTTAAAGCACTGTCTGCTCCACCATACCGTTGTTGGTCTAGTATACGTTTGTACACTGTAGCAAAATAAGTGTTATCACTATGTGCTATGGCCGATGTTAAATTAAAAGTGCCTTTGTCTAAGCATTTAGGACGGCCATTGCCACAACCCCAAAAGGCACCATTACAAACAATGGAGAAGCGTTCATCAATTACACCTTCTGATAAACCAACAATGCCTACCACTGTTTTAAAAGTTGAGCCGGGCGAGTAAGTGGTATAAATAGCGCGGTTTAATAAAGGCAGGCGGGGGTCTTTATATAATTTATTGAAATGCCTGCTGCGTTCACTTCCGGTTAAGTAATTGGGGTCGTAACTGGGTGCACTCACCATGCATAAAATACCCCCTGTATTGGGATCGATAGCTACAATGCTGCCCACTTTGTTGGTCATTAATTTTTCACCCAGTGCCTGTAATTGGGCATCTAAACTGAGGTATAGGTTTTTTCCTGCAACAGCTGCGGTATCAAAAAGCCCATTTTCATACGATCCCTGAATGCGGCTTCGGTTGTCTTTTATATAGCGTTTTATACCTCGTTGACCCATTAATACTTTTTCATAAGTTCGTTCAAGTCCTGTCATACCGGTATAATCGCCCATTTCGTAGCCTTCATCTTTATGTTTGGAAAGAAATGCAGGATTTACTTCAGCTGTATACCCTAAAAAATTAGCGCCAATATGAAAGGGATAAATACGAACCGAACGTTCACTTAATTCAAATCCGGGAAATTTGTAAATGTTTTCATTGAGGCGGGCATATAATTCCTGTGATAGCAAGGGCTCAAAAACACTGGGTCTTACTGAAGTATTTTTAAAAATAATATCCCGCATTCTCCTTTTATATTCAGCTGTATCAATGTCTAATAAATTACATAGCGCCAAGGTATCAATGCCACGGCTTTCGGCAGGTGTAACCACCAAATCAAACATAATACTGTTTTCTAACAGGCTTTTATTTTTTCTATCGAAAATAATACCCCTGTCCGGATAAATCACTTTTCGGTAAATGGCATTATTCTCTGCCTGTAATTTATATTTTTTGGAAAAAACCTGCAGGTTGATTAATTGTGCTGCTATTATGATGAATACAATAGCAAAAATAATTTGTATAACCCTGCTTCTGCTTTGGTTAAATACGGGCATTGTTTTCTAAAATATATCAATAAATAATGAAATGAATATACAAAGATGCACAAAAGCTACAGACAACCGCACAAACTTTTCCAAAAACAAATCATTAAAATATATTTATTGCTTTTTGCAATAAGCAGCAGTTTTATGCAGCGTTTGTTCTGTACTTTGCTTTTCTGAAAAAAAGCATTTCAGTTATAAAAATAAGCAATAAATTAATGGCGGTGGTGCCCAGCACTTTACCCATAAAATACAAAAAATTTCCAAATTGCAACCACTCTATCAATACCAGATAAACATTATGAGTAAGCGTTAGCAACAGCACATAAAGGCTATAAGGTGCCCAACCCATACTTTTAATAGAGGGTTCTAAATAACTTTGTTCTGTAGTTTCTTGTGGAATTAAAATGTTGAGCAAAAATGGTCGGAGATAAGCAATAAGCGTGCAACAAGCGGCATGCAGGCCGGGGGTTTCAGTGAAATAATCTAAACTAATACCAAACAAAAATCCTGTAAAAAGTAGCACTAAGCGGTTGATGGAAAAAGGTAACCAAAGAATAAAAAGAAAATAAACGTATGGTACAATAAACTGATGAATAGGTGGAATACGGTTTAGCACAAATACCTGCACCAAAATAAATAGTACGAAGCGGATAATATTTCGGATGAGGTTACTCATTTTTTAATTTGGCGTTTTCTAAATTGGTTTGTTCGTTAAAATATTTGTTTGCTATAATATATACATATTGTAAAGTATAAAAGTTAGTGGCGGGTTTAACTTTTAAAGTATAAAAGTTAGAGGCTGCTTCATTTTCTGTTCCACTTACTGTCCCAATCATTAAACCTGGTGGGAAGTTAGCAGAATAACTACTGGTAACTACCGTATCTCCTTTATTTACTACTGAACCTTTTGAAATATTGCGTAAGGTTAGCTCGTTGGGGTTATCGCCATCCCATTCAATACTACCAAAGCTATTGTCTTTTTTTAGCATGGCACTTACTTTGCTGTTGCGGTGCAGCAAACTCATAACCCTGCTGTAATTGGGGCTTACATCAATTACTACGCCAACAATACCTTGTGGCCCCATCACCGCCATTCCTTTTTTGATATCCTGATTGGCACCACGTTGTAAGGTGAGATAATTGGTTTGTGAACTAACTGAATTCCCCACCACACGGGCAGGCAGAAAAATATATTTTCTTGTTTTTTGAAGTGAATCAATGCGCAGCGTATCGGTGAAAATTATTTTTGAAGTATCTGGTATTTGGAAATCTGCTTTTAAGCGATTTCTAAGTGCAGCATTTTCTTCTGCCAGTTGCTGATTAATTTTACGAAGCGAGAAATAACTGTTTATATCATTAAACTGTGTATATATTTTTCCAGTTATATCACCTGTAACTGCACCGAAAAAAACTTCATGGGTTTTACTATATTTGGATAGAAATACCATACTGGTTATCTGCAATACAATAAAGCAGATAAATACAAAAAAACGTCTTATAAATAGAAAAATATTTTTCATTTTCTAAAAAGGGAAGCTACTCTAAAAACCTGACAAAGTTATTATCTTGGCATCTGTTTTTAGTAAACTGTAAATATTTTTTTAATACGGCTATCGCATAATGAAAGGAAAGCGTTGATAATTTTTAAGCGCCAGTCCGGTACCTCTTACCACACTTTTTAATGGGTCATCTGCTACATGTACGGGAAGTTTAATTTTCGCACTCAATCTTTTATCGAGTCCTCTTAAAAGGGCACCTCCACCAGTAAGGTATAAACCTCTCCGGTAAATATCGCCGGCTAATTCGGGAGGTGTGGTTTCCAGTGCTTTTAAAATGGCTTCTTCAATCTTAAAAATACTTTTATCCAAGGCTTCTGCAATTTCCTGATAGCTCACCATAATTTGTTTGGGGATACCTGTTACCAGGTCGCGGCCATTTACGGGCATATCATCGGGTGGATTATCTAAATCTTTCATTGCAGCGCCCACATTTATTTTAATTTGTTCTGCAGTTCTTTCTCCAATTAATAAACTGTGATAGCGGCGTAAGGCTTCCATAATGTCGGCTGTAAACTCATCTCCTGCAATACGAATCGATTGGTCGCAAACAATACCGGCCAAAGCAATTACCGTAATACCGGTGGTACCACCGCCAATATCAATAATCATATTACCTACAGGTTCTTCTACATCAATACCAATACCTAATGCAGCGGCCATTGGTTCGTGAATCATATACACTTCTTTGGCGCCTGCCTGTTCAGCGCTATCGCGTACGGCTCTTTTTTCTACTTCAGTGATGGAAGACGGAATACAAATAACCATCCGCCAGCTGGGTGGGAAAAGCGGTTTTTTAGGATATACCAACTTAATTAATTCCCTTATCATTAATTCGGCAGCATTAAAATCGGCAATTACACCATCTTTCAGGGGTCTTACCGTTCTAATGCTTTCATGGGTTTTTTCGTGCATGAGCAAGGCTTTTTTGCCTACAGCCAGCACTTCTTTCGGATTATTTCTGTTCAAGGCAACAATACTCGGTTCGTTTACCACAATTTCATCGTTGTGAATAATTAAAGTATTCGCTGTGCCCAGGTCGATGGCAATTTCCTGGGTTAAAAAATTAAAAACTCCCATGTAAATGATGATTCTCTAAAGTTGAATAAATTAGTTGCAAAGGTGTATGAAAAATAGCTAACTATCAAAGCCAATTATATTTTTATTGAAACTGAATATAATTTGTAAGTGAATATTTTGTTTGCCGGACACATGCAGTTATCGATGAAACCATAATTGACTTAGATATTCTGTAACTCTAACGCAAAAACTATTTTTTTATTGGCTCTGAACATTCGAATAATCGTGCCAGAGTTTATAAAAATTCGTAACCAATATCATTTCTGTAATACATTCTATCAAACGAAATAGCAGATAATGTTTGTTTGGAAAGCCTTACTGCTTCCTGCAGTAGAGGGGCTAATGCTGTTACTGCCAAAACCCTACCCCCGCTGGTAACAATTTGGTTGTTATCTAAACAGGTGCCTGCATGAAATACCATTACATCTGCTCTTTTAGGCATTGTATCCAAACCATGAATGGGTTTGTTTTTTTCATAGGCTTCCGGATAACCGCCACTAACGGCAACAATGGTAGCTGCAGCGCGTTCATCTACATTAATATTTACATCGGCTAATGTGCCATTGTGCATAGCTGCAAACAGGGCTACCAAATCGGTTTGTAACCTGGGTATTACTACTTCAGTTTCCGGATCGCCCATACGGCAATTGTATTCAATTACATAGGGTTTATTACCAACTTTCATTAATCCAAAGAAAATAAAGCCGTTGTATTCCAATTGTTCTTCCTGTAATCCTTTTATAGTGGGCTGAATAATGGTGGTTTCTACTTCTTGCATAAATGCATCATTGGCAAACGGAACCGGACTAATACAGCCCATGCCGCCGGTGTTTAAACCGGTATCACCTTCTCCAATTCTTTTATAATCTTTTGCATGGCCAATTATCTGATAATCTGTGCCATTGGTTAATACAAAAACACTCAGCTCAATACCGGTCAAAAATTCCTCTATTACAACTTTTTTTGAGGCTTCTCCAAATTGCGCATGTTGAATCATGTTTTCGTAAACAGAGAGAGCTGTTGCATGGTCTTCGCAAATTACAACACCCTTTCCGGCAGCCAGTCCATCGGCTTTTAATACAATGGGTAAGCTATGTTGTTGAATATATGCTTTACCTGCTTCAAAGTTGGTTGCAGTAAAACTGGCGTATGCAGCAGTTGGAATGTTGTGCCTTTGCATAAACAGTTTTGAAAATGCTTTGCTACCCTCAAGTTGTGCTGCATTTTTGGAAGGGCCTACTAAAATACCATCCCAGTATTTGATTCCTTCCTTATTGGTTTCCTGCATAAAATCGTAGATCCCGTTTACCAAAGGTTCTTCGGGGCCAACCACCAGCAAGCCTATTGTTTGTTCTACACAAAAATTTCTGATACTGTTAAAATCGTTGAGGGATAAAGATACATTAGAGCCGTATTGTTGTGTACCTGTATTGCCGGGTGCAATAAATAAAGCATCGCAATGATAACTTTCCGATAATTTTTTGGCCAGTGCGTGTTCACGACCTCCGCTACCTAAAAGAAGTATTTTCATTAGAATTTGTTTGTTGATATGATGCGAATCAGTTCAATGGTTTTTGATGAAAAAAACAGAAAAACCGGCAGATTGGGGTTTATTAAAAAATGTAACCTGTTTTCCGGATGGCTGCGAAATTAGCGCCTTATTTTTAACTGAAAATATTAGTTTGGGTATTGGAAGGCATAAAATAAAAAGCAGTACTTCAAACAGACTGCTTTTTTAATGTTATTGAGTTGGGTTACCCTGCTGAAGCTGCATCTTCCAAAACATAGTTTTTTTCGGGCAGCATTTTGGCTATTAACATATATACAATCAAAAACCCTGATAAAATTGCCACAAATAACCAAAAATAACTGGCACCTGTAAATTTGGCAAAAATACCTCCGCTTGCAATGCTGCTGTTTACAAATGCAGTGAATAAATTACCTACGGCAACAGTTAATAACCAAATAGCACTCATGGTACTTTTCATTGATTTGGGTGAGTTGGTATAAGCGTACTCCAATCCGGTGATAGAAACCATTACTTCCGATGCAGAAAGTATGGCATAGGCCAAAATTTGCCACCAAACACTGGGGTACCCGCCATGATCAATAGCTGTTTGAATGAGCGCTATAATAATAAATGATGCACCGGTTAAAAATAAACCTGCCCCAATTTTTCTGAGTGGTGTTACCTTAATACCCAGTTTTTCAACCAATGGATAAATGCCATAAGTAAAAATGGGTATCATCATTAATAGAAATAACGGATTTACTGTTTGTATTTGTTCGGGTAAAAAGGTTTTACCAAAAATATTGAGGTTTAATTTTGTTGCTTGTAAAACCCATTCTGAAAGGCTTTGGTCCCACATAGCCCAAAATATGGGTACAAAAGCAAATACCATTAACACCCGGTTTACTGCCTTCACGCCATCAATCGACTCGGCACTGTATTTTTCACCTACTGCTTCCCAAATGGTTTTGCCATTGCGATTACTGAATGCTTTCATTATGTAATACGCCATAATAAACACATAATTTTCTTTTTTAATGCCGGAAGGAGGTACCCTTACATAGTATTTACGGCCTAACCAGAAAATAAGTGTTGCCAGCAACATTAATAAACCCGGTACGCCAAAGGCAACAGATGGGCCAAAAGATTTATACAATACAGGAATGAGCATGGTAGAAAATACAGAACCGGCATTAATACTAAAATAAAACCATCCATACACTTTACTCATCAGGCTTTGGTTCGATTTATCGAACTGATCGCCTACATTGGCCGATACACATGATTTAATACCGCCGGCAGCAACAGCTATAATGACTAATCCGGTACTAAACAATGGAAGGCTATGGGTAGATAAGGCCAGCGTTAAATTACCTATGGAATATAAAATAGATACATAAAAAATAACTAAGTATTTACCAAAAAACCAATCTGCAATAATGCCACCCACTAATGGCATTACATAAGCCAATGAAACAAAAATATGGGTTTGTTCATTGCTTTTGGCTTCAGCAATAGCAGTAAGTACCGGATTGTGTGTGGGGTTAAAAAATTGTGCAACCAGAAAAGTTGCCAAAATAGACCGGATGCCATAAAAACTAAATCGTTCTGCAGCCTCGTTGCCAATGATGAATGGAACGGCTTTGGGCATACGTGGCTTAGGTGCAATCGTTTCTTTTAATTCACTCATAATGCATTTTTAAAGTTTTAAAGATATTGGAATTATGTATTTCTGTTTCAAAAAATTGTAAATTAATGGTGGAATGTTGCACTGGTTAAAATTTACTACCTCATTTATATTGTTTTTACTGGCTTATATGGCATTTACGCATACAGGCTGGTGGTGCCTGACTGCACTGATATATGCCTGGCTGCTGATTCCGCTTATTGAATTATTAAGCAGCCCAGATATCACGAATCTTTCAGAGTCGGAGGAAAAGGCTGCAAAAAATGATTTTC
Organism: Hydrotalea sp. GW822-HT8A01; assembly: GCF_058798575.1. Lineage (NCBI taxonomy): Bacteria > Pseudomonadati > Bacteroidota > Chitinophagia > Chitinophagales > Chitinophagaceae > Hydrotalea > Hydrotalea sp. GW822-HT8A01. The sequence goes on along the minus strand of NZ_CM179506.1, from coordinate 382,870 downwards.
ATTATGATGCGGTTTTGTATGTGGCAGTAGTGTTGCATATTTTATTATTCATTGTTTTTTTAGGTAGTATGCAAACAATAGGATTGCCTTTTACCACTGTTATAGCTCGAATTGCAACCATGGGCTTATTATGCAGCACATTTGGTATTAATATGGCGCATGAGTTGGGGCATTGGCAAAAAAAGTATGAACAGCACTGGCAAAAATTGCTCTGTTAACCAGTTTGTATATGCATTTTTTTATAGAGCATAACCATGGGCACCATAAATGGGTGGCAACACCAAAAGATCCGAGTAGTGCGCCTTTGCATTTATCGGTATATGGTTTCTGGGTTAGAAGTGTAACCGGCACATATCAAAATGCCTGGAGAATAGCCAATAAAAGTATTCAGCAACAAGGCCTCCCTGTTGTGCATTACAGGAATGAAATGATACAAATGCAATTCATTCAAATAATATGGATGGCAGGCATTTGGTATTGGATAGACTGGTTAATTACCTGTTATTATATAGCAGCCACAGTAATTGGGTTTTTGTTGTTAGAAACCGTGAATTATATTGAACATTATGGATTGCAGCGAAAAAAATGGCTGATGATAAATATGAACGAGTTATGCCCTGGCATAGTTGGAATAGTAATCATGTAATAGGCCGTTTAATGTTATTTGAATTGAGCAGACATAGTGATCACCATTACATGGCATCCAGAAAATACCAGCTATTAAGGCACCAACCTCAATCGCCACAAATGCCTACCGGTTATCCGGGTATGATGATGCTGAGTCTTTTTCCACCATTATGGTTTTTGGTAGTGCATAGGCAAATGAAGGAAATTGGATTATTGTCGGATACAAAAAATCTCACTGAATGGTGAGATTTTTTCAACTATCCAATGGATGAAAGTTATAATTTTCCTTTTTTTATTTCATCAACTACACCGGGGTCTAATAAGGTAGTTGTATCACCTAAATTTTCCGTTTCGCCTTCGGCAATTTTTCTGAGAATGCGGCGCATAATTTTACCACTTCTGGTTTTCGGTAAGCCACTTACAAACTGAATTTTATCTGGTTTGGCAATGGCACCAATAATGCGGGTAACGGTTTGCAAAATATCTTTTCTTACCAAATCGCCGGTGCCATGTGTATCCTGACCATGTGAACCTTGATAAATGACAAAAGCATAAATGCCTTGCCCTTTTACATCATGTGGGTAACCTACCACGGCACTCTCTACCACGCCGGCATGCATGTTAATGGCATTTTCTACTTCAGCAGTACCAATTCGGTGCCCGCTTACGTTGAGTACATCATCCACTCTTCCGGTGATGCGATACATACCTTCTTTGTTTCGCATAGCACCATCACCGGTAAAATACATGCCGGGGTAAGTGGCAAAATAATTGGTGCGGCAACGCTCATGATCGCCATAAGTGGTTCTTAAAATACCAGGCCAGGGTGCTTTAATACAAAGATTGCCTGATACAGTTGCGGCATCACCCTGTTCAATTTCTTTGCCATTTTCATCTACTAAAGTCATTTGCACACCGGGTAATGGCAGGGTGGCCCATCCGGGTTTGGATGGTGTAATACCGGCAATGTTTGAAATTAAAATACCTCCGGTTTCTGTTTGCCACCAGGTATCAACAATGGGGCATTTTTTCTTTCCAATATGTTCATGATACCAATGCCAGGCTTCTTCATTAATGGGTTCACCTACCGTACCCAATACCTGTAACGAAGATAGGTTTTTGCCTGCCAGCGGCCCTAAACCAAAACCCATTAAACTTCTGATGGCAGTAGGTGCGGTGTACAAAATATTTACTTTGTATTTGTCTACAATATCCCAGAAACGACCGGCATCGGGCCAGGTAGGTATGCCTTCAAACATTAGCGTGGTGGCACCGGCAGATAATGGTCCGTAAACAATGTAGCTATGCCCGGTAATCCAGCCAATATCTGCCGTGCAAAAATGTATTTGTCCCGGTTGGTATTGAAAAACATTTACAAAACTGTAATTGGTGTATACCATGTATCCGCCACAGGTATGCACAACACCTTTTGGTTTGCCGGTTGAGCCGGAAGTGTATAAAATAAATAAGGGGTCTTCTGCATCCATTTCTTCGGCTACAAAATCTGTTAGTCCCAAGGTTTCTATTTTTTTAATTTCCTCTTCCCACCAAACATCACGCCCTTTTATCATAGAAACCGGTGTTCTGGTGCGTGTACAAACAATTACCCTTTGTACGGTTTTATTGCCAATTAAAGCATCATCAATTACACTTTTTAAAGGAATGTCTTTGGCACCTCTAAAAGCACCATCGCAGGTAATAATGTAAGTTGCTTTTGCATCTTCTAACCGGTCGGAAATACTTTGGGCCGAAAAGCCACCAAATATTACTGAATGTATGGCGCCAATTCGGGCACAGGCTAAAACTGCAATGGCCAATTCAGGAATCATGCCCATGTATATACAAACCCTATCACCTTTTTTAACGCCATTATTTTTGAGTACATGTGCAAATAAACAAACTTTTTCATGCAATTTTTTATAGGTAAGTACCCGGTGGTGTTCGTCAGGGTCATTGGGTTCCCAAATAATGGCCGGCGTATTGCCCATTTTTTCTAAATGTCGGTCTAAACAGTTTTCTGTAATATTGAGTTTGCCGCCTTTAAACCATTCAATTTTTGGTTCTGTAAAATTCCACTCTAAAGTTTTATCCCACTTTTTACGCCAGGTAAAATTTTCTGCAATATTATTCCAGAAAGCTTCCGGATTTTCAACACTGTTTTTGTAATCGGATTGATACTGTGCTACAGTTTTAATTTGATAAGGATACGACATGGCAATCAATGTTTTGGCAATAAAATTAAGATTATTGGTTGGCATGCAGTGATGGGCATGTTGTTTTTTGTTGCAAAATGCAAAGGTTTGCGCCATAATGGTAACATGGTTTTCTGCTTTCCATCATTTTTTAGGATAGTTTAATTTAAATGGTAAGCATCAAAAATAAACACAAGTCTGTCTTTGCATTATTATTTCAGGACAAGACACAATATGTTTCGTAGCTGTCGGGTATTTTTCTTTTAACATTTTCTATTCATTGCAAAATAATTTTAATGAAGTAAAAGTGATTGCCCAAAAACAATTCAAATTTATTTTGCTCAATTTCCCTGTTGAGATTGGTGTGGTAATCTGGTTTAGGTTCTACAAACCATCGATTTAATAGCCAATGTTATTTCAATTACTTTCTGTTTGAACAGATGAAAATATGAGGTTATTTTATGTTTTTATTGCAATCTGCTTAGGTTTAAAGTAGTACTTTCGGGCAAATTAGCAACACATGTCGGTAGAAGTGCAACATTTACTGAAACAGTATGGTACACAATTGGCAGTAAACGATATAAGTTTTAAGCTGAATAAAGGAGAAATTACCGGTTTTCTCGGGCCAAATGGTGCCGGTAAAAGTACCACCATGAAAATGATAACCGGCTATTTAAAGTCTGATGCCGGAACCGTTTTAGTGAATGGAATAGATGTGCAAAGGAATCCAATTGACGTAAAAAAAATGATTGGATATTTGCCCGAGTCAAATGCATTGTACTATGAAATGTATGTGAGTGAATACCTTTATTTTGTTGCTGGCATTAAAAAAATAGATCAAAAATGGAAGCACATAAAAAACGTAATTGCCCTTACTGGTCTGGAACTTGAAAAAAATAAAAAAATAGGGCAGCTTTCAAAAGGATACAAACAAAGGGTAGGTCTTGCTGCAGCATTAATTAATCAGCCTAAAGTACTTATTTTAGATGAGCCAATCAGTGGGTTAGATCCCAATCAAATTGTTGAAATTAGAAATGTTATTAAACAGCAGGGAAGTGATAAAACGGTATTGTTTTCTTCCCATACTTTACAGGAAGTGAATGCAGTATGCGATCGGGTTATGATTATTCATAAAGGACAAATAGTAGCCAATGATTCGTTGCAAAATTTACAACATCAAAAAAATGAAGTGGTAACTGTTATTGTAAGTTTTCGGGAGCAGTATTTAACTCCAGAGCAATTAAAATTCAATTTTGTTGATCGTGTAGAAATGATAACGCCGGGTAATTTTAAATTACATACCAAACAAGAGCAATTGGTAAGAAAAAACCTGCTGGCTTTTGCCTTACAGGAAAATTTGAATATACTTTCTCTACAAACGGAACAAAAATCGCTGGAAGAAGTATTTCGCCAGCTAACACTTGGTAGTTAAATATATCAGAAAAAATTCCACAGATAAATTAATTTCGCATCCAATAAATTAAAAATAAGCAACCATGAGTTACATTGTAGAAGTACATGCCCGCCAAATATTAGATAGTCGCGGTAACCCAACGATTGAAGTAGATGTTTTAACCGATGAAGGTATCATGGGCCGTGCAGCAGTACCCAGTGGTGCCAGCACCGGTGTACATGAAGCCGTTGAATTGCGGGATAATGATAAAAAAGTTTATCAGGGAAAAGGTGTTTTACAGGCTGTAAAAAATGTAAACGATACAATAGCAGAAGCAGTAGTGGGTTATGATGTTGCCCAACAAGTGGCCATTGATGAGGCGATGATTGAATTAGATGGCACGCCCAACAAAGCTAAATTAGGTGCCAACGCAATTTTAGCAGTTAGTATGGCTGTTGCAAAAACTGCTGCCGAAGAAGCAGGATTGCCCTTATATCGCTACATAGGTGGTACCAATGCAAAAACATTGCCCATTCCTATGATGAATATTTTAAACGGTGGTGCACACGCCGATAATAAAATAGATTTTCAGGAATTTATGGTAATGCCTATTGGCGCCCCATCTTTTAGTGAAGGATTGCGCTGGGGTGTTGAGGTTTTTCACGCATTAAAATCAGTATTAAAGAAAAAAGGTTACAGTACCAATGTGGGCGATGAAGGTGGTTTTGCACCTAATATTCAAAGCAATGAAGAAGCCATTGATACTGTAATGGCGGCAATTAGCGCTGCCGGGTTCAAAGCCGGAACACAGATGGCCATTGCCATGGATCCTGCAGTAAGTGAAATGTTTAATGCCGATAAAAAAGTATATCATTTTCATAAATCAGATGGCAAAGAACTTTCCATTGAAAAAATGGTAGATTATTGGGCTAACTGGGCAAAAAATTATCCCATTGTTTCTATTGAAGATGGTATGGCTGAAGACGACTGGGATGGCTGGAAATTATTAACACAAACATTGGGCAGTAAAATACAATTGGTGGGCGATGATTTGTTTGTTACCAACGTAAACCGTTTACAAAGAGGTATTGATGAGCATATTGCCAATGCATTATTGGTGAAAGTAAATCAAATTGGATCAATTACTGAAACAATTAATGCCGTTACTTTGGCGCAGCACAATGGTTATAATACTATCATGAGTCATAGAAGCGGTGAAACTGAAGATGTAACCATTGCCGATTTAGCTGTTGCATTAGGTTGCGGACAAATTAAAACCGGCTCCGCTTCCCGTACAGATAGAATTGCCAAATACAACCAGCTGCTTAGAATTGAGGAAGAACTGGGTTCAACAGCCATCTTCCCGACCGGTAAAATTAAGTTTGCTAAGTAGTGATATTTAATTACTTATTGAATGAAAGAAGAAGGCATGGCAACATGTTTTCTTCTTTTTTTATGCTTTTTTCAATAAAACAGCAAATATTCCGTTTAATAAAAAAAATAACTTTCAACTCAAGTAATTTTGGCATGAGGCTGCTCAAATCAATTTGAAATATTCTTTTGTGTTCTTGATATGAATCAATCAGTTGAAAAAAAATGTTACACTACAATGCATTTGGTTGTTTAAAAGGTTGAAATAAAAATGTTCTCTTACGCATGAAAAAAATTCCCTCATTTTTTTACAATAAGTATGTGCTGGTCACCGCATTTTTTGTGGTTTGGATGCTATTTATTGATCAGCGCGATGTTTTTTATGTATTGCAGCAAAAACATCAATTACAATCACTGCAATTAAAAAAACAATACTATGAGCAGCAAATTAAACTGGTACAAATAGATTTAGATAATTTACAGCATAATCCCGCCGCAATTGAAAAATTTGCCCGTGAAAAATATCTGATGAAAAAGCCCAATGAAGATGTTTTTATTGTGGAAGGCGATGTTTTCCACAATTAATGCACTACTGCAATAATTGAAATAAAAGCTCGTTTAACTGAGGTCGTCTTGTTTGATTAAAAAATGAAACAACAAATCACCAATAACACTGCAAAAAATATCCGGTAACAATGAAATCATTTACAGAAGAAGCACTATTATTATACCTTTATCAGGAAACCGATAAAAATCTAACTAAAGAAATTGAAGCAGCATTAGAAGAAGATATTCATTTGCAAGAAAGACTGAAAGTACTGCAACGCAGCATCAAACAATTAGAACGGTTAAAAAAACAATCAAAACATCCCCGCGAAGAGTCTGTGAACAGTATTTTGGCGTATGCTAAAAAATTGGCTAAAAAATAACGTATTTTTAGTTTGCTATTTTTCAAAAACACATGTTATGAAATCATTTTTATTGGTATTGGTGCTTTGCACCACAGGTTACTTTGCAGTAGCTCAATCGCACGGTACAGTAAGTGAACATGAAGTAATTAAAAGTAATATTCTGCATAAAGATGTAGCGTATGCAGTGTACCTTCCTTTCGATTATACTACTTCAAACCGCAATTATCCTGTTGTTTATTTATTGCATGGGTATACTGATGATCAAACCGGTTGGTTGCAGTTTGGTGAAATAAACCGTTATGCAGATAATGCTATTGCCCATGGTATCATTCCTCCTATGATTATTATTATGCCGAATGCTGACTCAAGCTGGTATATTAATTCATTTGATGGGAATGAAAATTATGAAGACTTTTTTATAAAAGAGTTGATGCCCACAGTTGAAAAAAAATACCGTATTAAAGCTGAAAAAAAATTCAGAGGTATTGCTGGACTATCGATGGGTGGTTATGGCACTTTAATATACGCTATGAAATATCCCGATTTGTTTGCAGCAGCAGCCCCACTCAGTGCCGCCGTTTTTACCGACGATGAGATGGTAAATATGCCACAAAAAAGCTGGGATATAACATTTGCCAGATTATATGGTAATAACTTAACAGGTAAACAGCGTTTAAATAATGCCTGGTATCAAAATTCTATTTTAAAAATGGTAGAGAATACACCGGCAGATAGTTTGAAAAAAGTACGTTACTGGATTGATTGCGGCGATGATGATTTCTTAACAAGAGGAAACTGCATGCTGCATATTGCATTAACCGATAAAAAAATTCCACACGAATATAGGGTGCGTGATGGGGCGCATAACTGGACATACTGGCGCACCGGAATTACAGATGCACTTCAGTTTATTGGAAACAGCTTTCACCAGTTTTAGCCACTTTTCTTTGTTGTATTCTATTTGAAGCAGGTGTATGACCAAAAAAGAACGTTATAAAATTGTATTAGATTATTTTGAACGTAGCATACCCAATGCGCAAACAGAACTAATATACCATAATCCGTTCCAACTGCTGGTTGCTGTTATTCTTTCTGCACAATGCACTGATGTTCGGGTTAATCAAACCACACCGGCTATTTTTAAAAGGTATCCTAACGTGGATGCATTGGCGAAAGCTACATTTGAAGAATTATTACCATTAATAAAAAGTATATCTTATCCCAACAATAAAACCAAACATTTAATAGGCATGGCCAATATGCTCATTCAAAAGTTTGGGGGCGAGGTACCCATGACGGTGAATGAATTGGTTCAATTACCCGGAGTAGGCCGCAAAACAGCCAATGTAATTACCAGTGTTATTGATCAGCAACCCAATATGGCGGTAGATACACATGTTTTTAGGGTAAGTGCCCGTTTGGGTTTAACTACAAAAGCTACTACGCCCTTAGCAGCCGAAAAGCAATTGGTTCAATACATACCCGAAACATTGGTGCACAAAGCACATCATTGGCTTATTTTGCATGGGCGATATACCTGTTTGGCACGCAATCCTAAATGCAGTGCATGTGGTTTAACCGAAATATGTTTGTATTATAAAAAACAAATGAAAAGTAAAACCTTAAAAACAACCGCATAGCTTACTGATTGGCCATTTTTGCAGAGTTTTCTGCCAATTGCAGTGCTTCAATAAATTCATCTATTTCGCCATTCATTACTGCATCTAAATTATATGAAGTTAATCCAATTCTGTGGTCGGTAACCCTTCCCTGCGGCCAGTTGTAGGTGCGAATTTTTGCACTTCTGTCGCCGGTGCTTACCAAAGTTTTTCTTTGCCGGGCAATTTCTTCTTCCTGTTTACGCACCTGTTCTTCATACAATTTTGTACGCAGCATTTGCATAGCTTTTTCGCGATTGCCTAACTGTGTTCGCTCTGTTTGGCATACCACCACTGTTCCGGTGGGTATATGGGTTAAAAATACCTTGGTTTCTACTTTGTTTACATTTTGTCCGCCGGCACCTCCACTTCTGGCAGTTTCCATTTTAACATCACTTTCTTTCAACTCAAAATCAACTTCTTCTGCTTCCGGTATCACTGCAACAGTAGCCGCCGAAGTATGCACACGGCCCTGCGTTTCAGTAGCGGGTACACGTTGAACACGGTGTACACCACTTTCAAATTTTAAAGTTCCATACACATCTTCGCCGGTTACTTCTACCACAACTTCTTTGTAGCCACCTGCTGTGCCCTCACTTTCACTCACAATAGCCGTTTTCCAACCCTTTTTGGCACAATAACGTAAATACATTCCTAATAAATCGCCTGCAAAAAGGCTCGCTTCATCGCCACCGGTACCGGCTCTAATTTCCAAAATGGCATTTTTATCATCCTGCGGATCTTTCGGAATTAATAATTGGGTTAATATTTTTTCTAATGAATCTTTCTTCATTTCTAATTCCGGTAATTCCATTTTGGCCAGGTCTTTCATCTCCTCATCGTTGCTATTCAGGTTTTCTTTTACAAATTGATAGTCGTTGAGTACCTTTTTGTATTCCTCAAATGGTTGTACAATTTTCTCTAAGGAACGGTATTCCTTGCTAAGTTTTCCAAACTCTGCCTGGTTATTAATAATCTCCGGGTTGGTCAGTGCAACACCTACCTGGTCAAATCGCGCTTTAATGGCTTCTAGTTTATCCAGCATATCCACAAAAAATTTTGAGTTGGCAAAAGTACTGCTTTGCAGTAAGATTAAGTTTCCTTAATTTCAATCACCCCAAAACAGCACACATGAGAAAATTAATTTGGCTTTTTATTGTTCTTTTCCCCGTTGCACTAACAGCCCAAACTGCTGATATACTTATAAAAAATGGGAAAATTATCAATGGAACAGGTAATAATTGGTTTTATGGTGATGTGGCTGTTGTGAACAATAAAATTGCAGCGGTAGGTAATCTCTCTGCCTGGAAAAGCGCCAAAGTAATCGATGCCGCCGGAATGATAGTAGCACCTGGTTTTATAGATGTACACACGCATATTGAAGGCGATGAAGTCCGAAATCCTACAGCAGATAATTTTATTTATGATGGAGTAACCACGGTAATAACGGGTAATTGTGGCCTTTCTAAAGTAGATATTGGAAATTATTTTAAGTGGTTAGATAGCTTGCATCTTTCTATTAACATTGCATCATTAGTAGGGCATAATGATATACGGAAAGCCGTAATGGGCACTGCCCGAAGAGCGCCCACTGAAGCTGAAATGTTGCAGATGGAAGCTATTACCCGAAAAGCAATGCAGGATGGAGCAGTAGGTTTGTCAACCGGCTTAATTTATATTCCCGGCACCTATGCTGCTACCGATGAAGTGGTGGCTCTAACAAAAATTGCTGCAGCCTATCATGGTGTATATGCCACCCATATGCGTGATGAAGGTGATAGTGTAGTACAAGCCATTCAGGAGGCATTGCATATTGGAACAGTTGCAGGACTGCCTGTTGAAATTTCGCACTTTAAATTAAGTGGCCAGCAAAACTGGAGAAGAAGTAAAGAAACACTTGCTTTAATAATAGATGCCAGAAAAAAAGGGATTGATGTTACCATTGATCAATATCCTTATACCGCCAGTAGTACCAATTTAGGAACATTGTTACCTGATTGGGTATTGGCAGATGGCAAAGATTCAATTAATGCCCGATTGAATAATCCTGTTATCCGTGAACAGGTAATTGCTTATATGCTACAACGCTTAAGTAAGCGAAAATTAAAGCATTTCAGTTACCCGGTAGTAGCCAATTATGCTTTTGATACTGCTTTTAATGGGAAAAGTATCGAAACAATAAACCTGTTAAAAGGCCGAAAACATACGGCCAAAGCTGAAGCTGAAACCGTTTTAGAAATGATGCAGCACGGTGGTGCAGGAATGGTTTTTCATGGCATGAGTGAAACAGATGTACAATACATTATGCAGTATCCTTTCTGCATGTTTGGGTGCGATGCTGGTATCAGGGTTTTTGGCGAAGGGGTGCCACATCCCCGAGGCTATGGCAGTAATGCTAAAATTTTAGGAAAGTATGTTCGTGAGGAACATTTGTTTTCTTTGGAACAAGCCATCCGGCGCATGACCAGTCTGCCAGCTCAAAAATTTCACTTACAAAACAGAGGATTATTATTGCCGGGGTATGCGGCAGATATTGTAGTGTTTAATCCGGATACAGTAACCGATAAAGCTACCTATGAAAAACCACACCAGTATTCAGAAGGGTTTAAATATGTGGTAGTGAATGGAACCATTACATTGAAAAATGGGCAGCATACCGGCGCACGAAATGGTATTACACTAAAAAATAGTGCATCATTTTAATGGTTTCATAAAGGAGGAGTACCATTTTGAAAATAGCTTGTTGTATTGCATTAATTATAAACATTCATATATGAAAATATTTTTTACCCTAATCGCTTTGTGTTTTGCTATCAGCTTATCTGCACAACGTTACCAACGCATTACACAGCAGGCTATTTTAGTAGATACCCACAATGATATTTTAACCGCCTGTATTGAAAAGAAGGTATCGTTAGATCAAGACTTGAAAGGTATTACCATGTCTGATTTAAAAAGATTTAAACAGGGTGGAGTAGATGTACAATTTTTTTCTGTGTGGTGTGATAGTGACCAACGGAACCCATTTGACTTTGCGAATCGTGAAATGGATACATTGTATGCCGTGGCTGAACGAAACCCTGATAAAATGGCTATCGTAAAAAATTATAGCCAGTTAATGCAGGCGGTAAAAGCACATAAACTGGCAGCATTATTTGGCGTAGAAGGTGGACACATGATTGAAAATGATGTATCCAAACTCGATAGCCTGTACAAAAGAGGTGCCCGCTATTTAACACTCACCTGGAATAATTCAAACCCCTGGGCAAGTTCGGCAATGGATGAAACCCTTCACCCCGATGCATTGCAACAAAAAGGACTGTCTGATTTTGGAAAAAAATTAGTACAACACATGAATCAATTGGGAATGATGATTGATGTATCGCATGTAGGTGAACAAACTTTTTGGGATGTAATGCATGCCACAACCAAACCTGTAATTGCTTCGCACAGTGATGTTTATGCGCTTTGTCCGGTTTTTCGAAATTTAAAAGATGATCAGATAAAAGCGATTGGTAAAAATGGAGGTGTTGTACAATTGAATTTTTATTCCGGATTTTTAGACAGCACTTTTATGCAAAAACAAAAACTGTTTGGTGTGCACCATCGCCATGAATTAGATTCAATGATTCATGCAGGAACACAACAAGATTATGCCCTAATCATTTTATTTGAAAAATATGCAGCAGAAGTAAATAGCTGGCGGCCTCCATTATCCTTACTGCTCGATCATTTGGATTATGTGGTACATTTAATTGGTGTAGACCATGTTGGCATTGGATCTGATTTTGATGGCATTAACGCTGCACCGCAGCAATTAAATGATGTTACAAATTATGCGCTCATTACCAAAGGTTTATTGCAAAGAGGATACAGTAAAAAAGATATCAATAAAATTTTAGGCGGTAATTTGTTACGTGTTTTCAAACAAAACGAAAATTAAAAATAAAAGTATTGTTATGAAATATGTATGGATTGCTTTGCTTTGGCCGATACAGCTTTTTGCACAATCACCTACCCATGAAATGGTTGCAAGATGGGAAGACATGGCAAATAATGTAACCATCATCAGGGATAATTGGGGCATACCACATATTTACGGAAAAACAGATGCGGCTGCTGTTTTTGGTTTGTTGTATGCACAATGCGAAGATGATTTTGATAGGGTTGAAATGAATTATATTGAAAAATTAGGCCGTATGTCTGAGATAAAAGGTGAATCTGCTTTGTATGATGATTTACTGATCAGGTTGCAAATTGATTCAGCAGATGCCCAAAAAGATTATGCAGCGGCGCCGCAATGGTTAAAAGCTTTACTCAATGCGTATGCCGATGGCATCAATTTTTATTTGTACAAACATCCGGAGGTAAAGCCCAAATTGCTATACTGCTTTAAACCCTGGTATCCACTTTTGTGGACGGATGGTAGTATTGGTGCCATAGATATTGGAGGGCTAAGTACAACTGAAATAAAAAATTTTTATGGCAAGTTAAATGAGCCTGTAGCTAAAGTTGATACTGAAAATAACATCTTAACATCAGGTTCTAACGGCTTTGCCTTTGCGCCATCCCGAACAGCATCGGGTAATGCGATATTGTACATTAATCCGCATGTTACTTTTTATTTTAGATTTGAAGTGCAAGTGGCAAGTGATGAGGGGTTAAATGCATATGGTGCAGTAACTTGGGGGCAATTCTTTGTCTATCAGGGTTTCAACGAACATTGCGGCTGGATGCATACCTCCAGCTACGCAGATGCAGCTGATTTGTATGCTGAAAAAATTGTTCAAAAAAAGGGGCAATATTTTTATGAATACGAAAAGAAATGGTTGCCGGTAAAAGAAAAAAGTATTACCATTTCCTACACAACTGATAATGGATTGTCCTCAAAATCATTCACTACTTTTTTTACACAACATGGTACTGTAATGGCTGAGCGCAATGGTAAATGGATATCCGTTAAGGCTATGAACCGATCTATGACCAGCCTTATTCAATCCTGGGAACGCACAAAGGCCAATGGGTTTGAATCGTACAAAAAAATTATGGAGTTGTATGCCAATACCTCTAACAATACCGTTTTTGCAGATGATAAGGGCAATATTGCCTACTGGCATGGAAATTTTATACCACGCAGAGATACAGCTTATAACTGGGCATTACCTGTTGATGGCACTACTGCCGCAACTGAATGGAAAGGCTTACATACTTTAGATGAAATGGTGCATGTATATAATCCTGCCACCGGCTGGATAGAAAATTGTAATTCAACCCCTTTTACCGTATCGGGAAGCAGCAGTCCCTTGAAACAAAATTATCCGCGTTATATGGCACCCGATGGTCAGAATTTCAGAGGAATATTGGCCGTTAAACTTTGGAAAAATGCAACACAATTAACCATTGATAAGGTTATAAAAACAGCATATAATACACATTTAAGTGCATTTGATATTTTAATTCCTGCTTTGCTGAACGCATATGACGCTGAAAAAAATAATTATGCAAACCTGCAGCAGCCTATAGAAATTTTACGAAACTGGAATCGTGATGCCAATGCTACGTCGGTTGCTACTACATTGGCTATTGAATGGGCACAGCAATTATTACCTGCTATTATGCGCAATAATGGAGATGATGATGATCAGGTACAAAAAACTGAAAAATTTGTACAACAAGCCAATGCCGCTACCTTATTACAGCCACTTGAAAATGTGATTCAAAAATTAATTGAAAATTTCGGCACATGGCAAGTTGCCTGGGGCGATATGAACCGTTACCAGCGGTTAACCGGAAAAATAAATGAGCAATTTGATGATAGCAAACCCAGTCTGCCTGTTGGTTTTGCAGCTTCTACCTGGGGTTGTATTCCATCGTTTGTCAGCAGAACATTTAATGGAACCAAAAAAAGATATGGGTATAACGGCAATAGTTTTATTTGTGCGGTTGAATTTGGAAAAAGAATAAAAGCCAAATCATTGCTCACCGGTGGCGAAAGTGGTCATTTGTCATCTGCGCATTTTTCCGATCAGGCAGCCATGTACACCAATGGCATTTTTAAAGATGTGCTGTTTTACAAAGAAGATGTATTGCAACATGCCGAAAAAACCTATCATCCGGGTAGTTGATTCCATTTAATAATGCATTAGTTTTTGAATAGCAGCTTCTAATCTTGAACTGGCTAAAAAATTTTGTTCCAATGCCGTATTAAATGGAATGGGTGTATCTAAACTGGCACAGCGCAACACGGGTGCATCTAAATGCTCAAAACAATGTTCAGTGATCCATGCACTGATTTCAGCACCAATACCGCCTGTTAAGGTATCTTCATGCAGCACCAATATTTTACCTGTTTTATGAACCGTAGCACGAATGCTTTCATAATCAAAAGGCTGTAAAGATCTTAAATCAAGAATTTCAATATCTGTTTCAGTATGTTGCGCTGTATATTGTAATGCCCAGTGAACACCGGCGCCATAGGTAATAATACTCATATCATTCCCGGGTTTTATTACACGTGCTTTTCCGATAGGAATTTCATAGTACCCGTTTGGGACATAGCCACTAATACTCCTGTACAAAGCTTTATGTTCAAAAAATAAAACCGGATTGGGGTCTTTAAAAGCTGCAAGTAATAATCCTTTTGCATCAAAAGGGGTAGCAGGGTATACTACTTTTAATCCGGGTACATGTGTAAACCATGCTTCATTGCTCTGAGAATGGTATGGGCCAGCACCAACACCGGCACCTGTAGGCATGCGAATTACTACATCAGCATTTTGTCCCCAGCGGTAATGGATTTTTGCAAGATTATTTACAATTTGATTAAAGCCTACTGATACAAAATCGGCGAACTGCATTTCAACCATACTTTTAAATCCTTCTAAACTTAGCCCCAGTGCTGTTCCTATAATTGCGCTTTCACAAAGTGGTGTATTGCGTACCCGATTTTTGCCAAATTTTTCAACGAACCCTTCTGTAATTTTAAATGCACCGCCATATTCTGCAATATCCTGCCCCATCAATATCAGGTTAGGATATTTTTCCATTGCCTGATCTAATCCTTCTTTAATGGCATCTATAAGTCGATGTGGTTTTTGTTGAGATGGATGATGGCGCAATGATTCATCAGGTTCATCAATAGCTTCCACTGGGGCATATACATCCGCTAATTCTAGTGCTGTATTGGGTATAATGGCCGGTGCCTGAAATGCGATTTGCAATTCCAGCTCAATTTCTTTCCTGGTATTTTGTCTGATTTCATCTATTGCCTGTGCAGAAAGTATTTGCGCATCTAATAAATACTGCTCATAATTTTTTACCGGATCTTTTTCGCCCCATATCTCAAATAATTCATGCGGAACATATTTTGTGCCGCTAGCCTCTTCATGCCCTCTCATTCTGAAAGTCATGCATTCAATAAAATAAGGCTTTTGCTGTGTGATGCAATAATCCCTAACCCCACGAATGGTATCATACACTTCCAAAATATTATTCCCATCAATTTGAACGGCTTCCACGCCATAACCTATGGCTTTGTCAACCAAATTTTTGCAACGGTACTGCTCATTTACTGGCGTGCTAAGTCCATAACCGTTGTTTTCAATCAAAAAAATAACGGGTAAGCTCCATACTGCCGCTACATTTAATGCTTCATGAAAATCGCCTTCGCTGGTTCCGCCATCACCACTAAAGGCTAATGCTACTTTTTGTTTTTGTTGTAGCTGATTGGCTAATGCCACACCATCGGCTATAGCCAATTGTGGGCCAAGGTGCGATATCATTCCGCAAATAAAATGTTCTTTGCTTCCAAAATGAAAACTTCTTTCTCTTCCTTTTGAGTAACCTTCATTATTGCCTTGCCATTGCATAAACAATTTATGCAGGGGCATTTTACGGGATGTAAACACACCTAGATTTCTATGCAGTGGCATTATCCATTCATCGGGTTCTAATGCCATGGTAGCGCCTACAGCAATGGCTTCCTGACCAATACCACTAAACCATTTACTGATTTTTCCCTGACGCAGTAACAACAGCATTTTTTCTTCTATCAATCTGGGTAATAACAAATGCCGGTAAAGGTTTATTAAGTCGGTATCAGTAAGCGATTTTCTGTTAAATTCCATGGCAGCTCTTGTTTTAAAGTTCTAAATTACCGGTTATTCGCTGCAGGTATATCAATCTGCAAAAATGTTTTCAAAGTTTTTTAAAAGGGTATAAAAAACCCCATACTGTTTGGGTATGGGGCTATCAAAAATAATTGGTTTATTAGTTTCTGCTGCTGGCCAAACGGCTAAGCAGTTTTAATATTTCAATGTATAACCAAACAATGGTAACCAGCAAACCAAAAGCGCCGTACCATTCCATAAATTTAGGTGCTCCTTGCTCAGCGCCTCTTTCAATCATATCAAAATCCAATAAAAGGTTCAAGGCAGCAATAGCTACAACAAACAAACTGATACCAATGCCAAGCATACCGCCATTGGTAATACTCATAAATGGCATATTCACTCCAAAAAGGCCCAAAACAAGTGTAAGGCCATAAAAGATAGCGATGCCTAAAGTAGCAGTGAAAATAATGCTTCTTAATTTGTCGGTTACTTTAATAATCCTGAAACTGTACAGCAAAAACATAGCAAGTGCAACACCAAAAGTTAAGCCCACTGCTTGTAGTACCAAATTTGGATAATTTTTTGCAAACATGTCATTGATCATTGCTGAAATGGCACCAATAAATAATCCTTCCAATATGCCATAGGCCGGGGCAATATAACCTGCCCACATGGGCTTAAACATAATTGCAATAGCGGCAATTAAGCCACCAAAAACACCCACCATCATTAAAGTGGTAGTGGTGCCGGGTTGTCCGCTTTGGTAAGTATGCCAGGTATAAAAAGCGCCACCAATTACCATCAGCATTAAAAAACCGAATTTATTTAAGGTGCCTCTAACACTCATAATGCCTTGTGCATTGGCTTCGGCAGTAAGGCTGTTATTAAAAATTTTTTCTGTTAAAGTAGGGTTACCAGATTTAAAAATTGCCATAATTTAAATTGTTTTAATTCTTGTGTAAAGTTACTGCAATAATGTAAAAAGAGTCGTTAAAGTTATAATGGTTTTTTAAGATTGGGGTAATGGTCAACTGTTTCAAAAACGTAGTTGGAGTTTTGTTTTAACAGGCTAATAAATTTTTGCAATGAATCTGTAAAATTAGCATTTCTGAACATCCGGTCGTGTGAAAGAATCACCAGATGGTTTTTAGTATGGGTATAATTTTTTTCGAATGCATGATTGACCAGTTCCAACATTGTTTCCGGAGTTTGAATGGGGTTTGCCGTTTTATGGTTAAAGCTCCATTCTACATCCCAGCCAATTACATTGTAACCGGCACTATCTAACATTTTGCAAACAGGCCTTACCAGTGGTGATGTTTTTATTGAATTGGCGCCAATCCATGCACTGTTACCCGGCAAACGAATAATTTTGAATGGAATATTGATTGTTTCCTGTGCTTGAATAAAGTCATTAAACGCCATTTGTGGATGATGATAAAAATAAATGTATTTATTGCCGGCATGTGTAAAACTGTGATTGGCCAATAGTATTTGCGGATAATCATTGCGAATAGATGCCACTAATTTTTTCAGGTATACATCGTTTATCTGATTGCCTATCATAAAAAAAGAAGCTTTTACCTGTTCTTTTTTGATGGTTTCTACGCAGGCAGTTGTGCCATGTTGCGGGCCGTCATCAAAAGTCAGATAGATGTATTTTTTTGTTGTATCATATTGAATGGGCGTGCTGATAATGGTTTGCTTTTGTGCATGCATGGAATCCGCCAGTGCCACTATATCAGGTATTGAAAGAGCAAGAGAAGATAATTTTGCATTGGAAGGCTTTTCATTGCATGAAATGCTAAGCATGAATAGCAGCCCCATTAAACTTTTTAAGGATAAATTTTTTAGTAAAGAATCAGTCATATGTTACTTTTATACCCTGCAGGTGGTGCAAGGTAATGCGGTAATGTGTAATAAATGTTTAAAATGTTTCTAAATTGCTGCAAAACTGCTCAAATATGAACGGGTATTATGCTTAACTTCGTAACCAATTTTTTATAAAATGAACAGAAATGAGCAATTACTGCAGGATGTAGTAATCAAGTTCGCCGGCGATAGCGGCGATGGCATGCAATTAACCGGTCAGCAATTTACCAATAACACCGCTTTATTAGGAATTGATTTAGCAACATTTCCCGATTTTCCTGCTGAAATCAGAGCCCCCATTGGAACACTGCCTGGGGTAAGTGGGTATCAATTACATTTTTCTTCCAATAAAGTATATACACCCGGCGATATTGCTGATGTGTTGGTAGCAATGAATGCGGCTGCATTAAAAGTAAACTTGAAAAGTATTAAACCGGGTGGAAAAATTATTGCCAATATTGATGGGTTTGATGCAAAAAATTTACGCTTAGCCAATTATCCGGATGGCGTTAATCCTTTAGAGGATGGTAGTTTGGATAGTTATGAAGTAATTAAAATTGATGTAACCAAACTGACAAGAGAAGCACTTAAAGATTTTACCGATTTAGGCACCAAAGAGCGTGATCGTGCCAAGAACATGTTTGTGTTGGGTTTTATTTATTGGATGTACAACCGCACACTTGATAATACCATTGCGTTTCTGAAGGAAAAATTTGGTAAGAAAGAAAGCATTTTACGAAGTAATATTAAGGTATTACAGGCGGGTTATAATTATGGTGATACCACTGAAACATTTACTACGCGATACAAAGTAGAAAAAGCCAAACTTCCTGCAGGTACTTACAGAAGTATCATGGGTAATCAGGCATTGGCATATGGTTTAATTGCAGCCAGCCAAAAAAGTGAGTTGCCTTTGTTCTTAGGTTCTTATCCTATTACACCTGCATCTGATATTTTGCATGAACTCAGCAAGTATAAAGGGTTTGGTGTAAAAACTTTTCAGGCAGAAGATGAAATTGCTGCCATTAGCTCCAGTATAGGTGCCAGTTATGGTGGTTCTTTGGGTATTACCACAACCTCAGGTCCTGGAATGGCTTTAAAAGCAGAGGCGATGGGCTTGGCAGTGATGTTGGAAATTCCTTTGGTGATTGTTGATATACAACGTGGCGGCCCCTCAACCGGATTGCCTACAAAAACCGAGCAAAGCGATTTAATGCAGGCATATTATGGCAGAAACGGGGAATGCCCTATGCCCATTATTGCATCAGCTACACCCAGTGATTGTTTTGATGTGGCTTATGAAGCTTGCAGAATTGCCGTACAGCATATGACGCCGGTTATTTTATTGAGTGATGGTTACATTGCCAATGGTGCTGAACCCTGGCGTTTTCCAAAAGCAGCAGATTTAAAACCAATTGAAGTGGCTTTTGCTCCTGCTAAAACTAATGCTGATGAAAAGTTTCAGCCGTATGTAAGAGATGAAAAATTAGTGCGTCCCTGGGCTGTACCCGGAACTGCAGGATTGGAGCACAGAATTGGTGGATTGGAAAAACAGGATATTACCGGAAATGTGAGTTATGACCCCGATAACCACCAACACATGGTAAAAATCAGACAGGCTAAAGTAGATAAAATTGCCGATCATATCCCATTACAGCATTTAGACAGTGGTGCCGAAACAGGCGATTTGCTTGTAATTGGATGGGGTTCAACGTATGGGGCTATTAAAAGTGCCGTACTCGAATTGCAACAGCAAGGCTATGTCGTTAGTCATGCCCACCTTCGTTATGTACGCCCTTTCCCAAAAAATCTTGGACAAATTATTAAAGGATTTAAGCAGGTATTGGTACCAGAAATTAACAATGGACAATTGGTTAAAATTTTGAGAGACATATACATGGTAGATGCGAAAGGTTACAATAAAATAATGGGTATTCCAATTACTAAAACTGAGTTGGTAGCTGAAATGAGTGCCATGCTGAAAAAATAAATGAATAACTAAAATATTAAATATATAAAAAATAAAACTTTTAATCCCCCTCTCTTAATCCTATATCAAAAACCAAAACCCTCTTTTATTCGGAGGGTTTATTTTTATGATATGCAATAAGCTTATCAGTAATTTTAGCCATATCATAGGAAACATTGTGTATAAAATAATACTGATCAGTAATTGATTTTAAGGTAGAAAGATATGGCCTGGTTTCACTATTCAATTGTCCGGCATTAATTTCATTGGCTCTTATTTGCAATAAATCATTAATTTTTTGCTCGATGGTGGTTGTTTGAATGATTTTATTTGAAAAATCTGTTTGCTCAATTATCTTATCAGATTGCAATTGCTGAATGCCGCTATCAAAATATTGTTCAATCAATATTCCGATATCGTTTAATTCAGGTGTGATATATTGGTTGGTTAGTTGCTCCGCATAAAAATTTAGGGTAGCCAAATGCGCATTGGTAATATGCAACAACACCACTAATTGGTGTATTTGTGTAAGGTGATGTTGCTGATTTTTAGGTTCAGATAGCATTCTGTTAAAGCTGTCTGAAACATTGGCTATTGCAACCCAACTTTTTTTTCTGGAAAGGCGCATATCTGCCTTGTTGTATATTGCCCTTCCTGTAAAAATTTCATTTAAAGCTTTAAAATAATTACGTGTATCAGCTAAAGCCCGCACTATAATGGTATCTAATTGAACACTTTCCCAAACCGGAGGTAAAACATAACTAAAAATGAAAGCTAAGGCAGAACCAATGGCCGTATCAATTAATCGGTCTGTAATCAGTAAGCGATAATTATTGAAATTTAAAAGGTGATACAGCAATATAACATATAAAGTAATGGCAACAACGCTTAGCCGGTAATTGGTGCGCATAAAACTGTAGGCTACCAGCATACTGGCAGAAAGTATCAGTAATAAAATAGTATCGTTATGAATAAAGTAAAGTGCTATTGCACCAATCATTGCACCAATGATGGTGCCGGTTAATCTTTCTTTATTTCTTTTTTTGGTAAGATTATAAGCCGGTTTTAAAATTACAATTACAGTTAATAAAAGCCAGTAACTATGCCCTAGTAAAAAATATTGCGCTATGAAATAGGCTGCCAGGGCTGCTAAAGCAATTCTGAGTGAGTGCCTGAAAATATTTGAATGGAAAGTTAAATTATCTAAAACTACGTTAAATGATATCCGTTGGTGTGAAATGAAATCTTCAGGATTTGTTTCCTGAAAAATTTTACCGGGTATTTTAGTTCTGTAAGATGTATATAATTCGAGCGTTTTTATTCTTCCAGCTACTGCTTCTATACTGTCTAAAATATGTTTCAGGCTGATTAAAATTGGAATAGAATCTGCTGCGATATTTTTAGCATGCAACTGGCTGTATTCATTTCTAAGTGAACGAATGGTTGCACTAAAATCAGTGGGTGATTGAATGGCAGTACTACTTTTTAAAGCAATTCCCGCTTCATCTAAGTAATTTGCCAGATCGCTAATTGCATTGGCATAACCTTTTAGTAAATTTTGTGCAGGAAGATAGGCATGCAATGCCTGATAATTCTGATGCGAAGTCATTGAAATTTCCAGTAAATCGGTTGCATCTAAAAATGCCATCATTAAAATGTGGCTAACCGGTGTAGATTCTTTTACAAAATTTCTGGTTTTAAAAATTAGTTCGGCTGTCAGGTTTTGTTTTTCCAGAACGGTTGTTTGCAATTGCAATAGTTGTGCGTAAGTATGCTCTAGATTTGTTGCATCCTGAAAAAAAGATCCTTTTAAACGCAAATATCTGCTGATGGATTCCAGATATTCTCCTAATGCCTGTTGCATGATTTTGTAGGGACGAAGATTATACAGTGCCAGGCTTAACAGGCTATACCAAACAGCACCCATTCCAATATAAAAACTTACGGTTACAACATCCCTCCAATTATTGTAATGGTGTTCTGCCTGTAATACTAAAATCAATAAAGCTGCAATTCCAATAGAAGCGGCCCTTGTTCCAAAAACACCTAACATGGAAAATATAAAACACAATAAGGGTAATATGAAACCATATAACCAGTGGATTGGACTGGCGAAACCAATGATTAACGACACCAAAAACAGGATAATACTTCCGGCTAAAAATCCGTTTTTGCGATGGGAAATTGGGCCGGGATTGTCGCTAATGGCTATACCCAATGCGCCCAGCGACATATTAATGCCAATAGGCAAAGCATGAAAATATCCTGCAATAAGTGAAGGCAATAAAATGCCAATGGTAATTCTTACCCCTTCGCCAACATAATAACTATTAATAAAACTGCGGAATTGTTTTAAATAATCCATACAGGTATAAAGTTATTCCCTTCACCTGCAATTCGTAAATTTTTTATTACTTCAATAAATGCGGAATAGTACAATAGTTTGATTTTCCGGGTGCTATTTAATTTTTTTTGTCGTAAACTGTTTTTGTTCCCAAGCCCATGCAGTGCGCATCATATCTTCTAAGCTGTATTGAATGTTCCAGCCTAATGTTTTTTTTGCTAATTCGTTATTGGCATAAATGGCTACTACATCGCCCGGCCTTCTTGGGCCAATTTCATAATTTAATTGAACACCACTTACTTTTTCAAATGCATGTATGGCTTCCAAAACGGAAACTCCATTGCCGGTGCCTAAATTAAAAACATCGCAATAGCTTTTGTTTTTTTGAGCAATTAAATATTCCAAAGCAAGGGTATGTGCATGTGCAATATCACATACATGAATAAAGTCTCTGATGCAACTACCATCTCGTGTAGGATAATCGCTGCCATACACCATTAGTTTGGGTATTTTACCGATAGCAGTTTGGGTAATAGCCGGCACAAGATTCATGGGTTTACCAATGGGCAGTTCGCCCAAATGATTGGAAGGATGGGCACCTACCGGATTAAAGTAGCGTAATAAAATTGAAGTAGTTTCAAAAGCATTACTGCAATCTCTTACAATATCCTCACCCATTTGTTTGGTAGCTCCATAAGGCGATTCAGCTTTTTTGATGGGAAAAGATTCTGTAACAGGTATACTATCGGGATTACCATAAACAGTGCAGGAAGAAGAAAAAACAAAGTAAGGAATAGAAAATTCCTTTACACATTTCAGCAGATTGATTAATGAAAACAGATTGTTTTCATAGTAAAACAAAGGTTGTTCAACCGATTCACTTACGGCCTTATAAGCTGCAAAATGTATAATTCCTGTAATATCATGATGTTCTTGAAATACCGCTTGTGTTTCATCAAAATTCTTCAAATCAACTGTATAATTTTTTATTTTTTTTCCGGTAATCAATTCAATGCCATTTAAAGCAGTAATGCTTGATCTTGAATTATCATCAATAGAAATTACTTCATATCCGTTTTCAATTAAATCAACAATGGTGTGTGATCCAATATAGCCGCATCCACCGGTAACTAATATTTTCTTCATATTATTCAAACTATTTTGAGATTCTCAGTTATACTAAGCTGTTGTGTAATATTATTTTCATTCATTTCAATGAAAATATAAACCGGTATAAAGTTATACCCTGATTGTGTAAATATGGAAAGATAGCCGTATAAATTTATGTGCAAACGTTAGAATAAAAAATTTGCGCCATAATAGAACAATGCAGCCATACCTGCTGAAACCGGGATGGTTAGTATCCATGCCCAAACTAAATTGATAGTGACCCCCCAGCGCACTGCACTTAAGCGTTTGGTGGCTCCAACGCCAATAATGGCACCGGTTATGGTATGGGTAGTACTTACCGGGATGCCAAAAAATGTAGTTAAAAATATGGTTAATGCACCACCACCTTCTGCACAAAATCCTTCTAACGGGGTAACCTTTGTAATTTTTGTACCCATGGTTTTAACAATGCGCCAGCCGCCAAACAAAGTACCCAAAGCTATTGCCGTATAACATGCAAAAGGCAGCCATTCGGGCATGGCAAAATTGTGAATAGAACCAATATTTGGGTTAGAAGATTTTTCAAAAAACCATAAACCGGCTAAAATTAAACCCATGGTTTTTTGTGAATCGCCACCGCCATGCGCTAAGCTTAATGCACCAGATGATACCAATTGCAAACGTTTAAACCATCCTTCAGCTTTAGAGGGGCGGGCATTTTTTGCCACATTAACAGTAATAATGGTGATGATAAAACCAAATATTAATCCCAAAATAGGGGAGAGTACCATGAAAACTAATGCAGTTATAATGGGGCTGCTGTTTACGCCATCTAATCCGCCACCGGCTGCAATGGCTGCACCGGCTAAACCCCCAATTAAAGTGTGAGATGAGCTGGAGGGGATACCAAAATACCAGGTAATTAAATTCCAGATAATAGCAGCAACGGTTGCAGCCATTAATACATGAAAATTAATTATATTTTCTGCAATGATGTTGGCAATAGTGCCGGCTACTTTGTGTTCTTTAAAAACAAAATAGGCAATAAAGTTAAAAGAAGCTGCCCAAACTACTGCCTGTAAAGGTGTGAGTACTTTTGTAGAAACGATGGTGGCAATGGAGTTGGCAGCATCATGAAAGCCATTAATAAAATCAAATATCAGCGCAAGTACAACAAGTGTAACCAATAAAATCATCATATCTCCTGATTGCTGTTAATAAGTTTAGTTTAAGCCATCAATGCCGATTAAGCATATTTGATGATAATGGATTCAATTACATTAGCGGCATCTTCGCATTTATCTGTAGCAATTTCCAATACCTGATAAATTTCTCTCTTTTTAATCACTTCTTTGGCATCATTCTCTTTCTGAAAAAGCATTTCAATGCTCATATCAAAAACATCATCGGCCTGATTTTCTATGGAATTTACTTTTACTAATGCTTCAGTCATTTTTCTCAAATCTTTCATATCGCGAAGGCCATATACTGCTTTTTTAATTTCATTGCAACCCTGGTAAATTAATTCAGCCATTTTTTGGATACCGCTGTCATTAGGGTTAATATGGTAGAAATTAATTTTTTTGGAAGAGGAATAAATATAATCTGCAATATCATCTAATGCAGTGGCCAAATAGTGAATATCTTCCCTATCGAAAGGGGTTATAAAATTTCTGCCTAATTCGGTAAAAATTTTGTGGGTATGGTCATCATTTTTGTGTTCTAAATCTTCAATTTGTTTAATAAGTGGTGCCCTTTTATCATGTTCCGGTTCTGCTACCACTTTTTTAAGCATATCTGCCATCTCACAAACGGTATCGGCTACCTGCTCAAAAAGTTCGTAGAAAATTTTGTTTTTGGGCATGAAAATCCTGCCAATCGTGTTTAATCCCATAATCGAAAAAATTTGGACAAAAGTAAAGCTATGGATTTGAAGCCTTGGGTAAAAAAAAGAATTAATAATTTGTTAATACAGCCATTTAAACTTTGGCTCCAAAATGTTAATGATTTGGTTGCATTGAATTTACATTGGCTTCACATTGGGCTCTTTATTTTGCATTCAGAATTTAGTTCATAGTTAAAGCGCAACAAGAGTACAGTAGATTTTCTCATGACCGGCCCTTATTTTCATAGGGGCTTTTTTAATTTCTTTTGGTAGAAAGGGTAAACCCAACCGATGTACCTACATCAATTTTGCTTCTTATATGTATGGTTTGGCCATGTGCTTCAATAATGTGTTTGCAAATGGCTAATCCTAAACCTGTACCGCCTACATTTCGGCTTCTTCCCCGGTCGGTTCGGTAAAAACGTTCAAACACTCTGGGTAAATGCTCTTCAGCAATGCCAATCCCATCATCACTAATTTCAACTAAAACATGCATGCCATCGGTTTTATAAATACTGGCTATAATAGTACCATTGTTTTTACCGTATTTGGTGGCGTTTATCACTAAGTTATTGAGCACCTGCCTTATTTTTTCTTTGTCGGCAAATACAATTATGGGTGCTTCACATCCTTTTTTAATGATTGTTTTTATTTGTTTGGCTGCAGTTTTTATGGAAAGGGCTTCAAAAACTTCCCTGATTAAATCCTGAATAATAAAATTTTCTTTATACAGGGGTTGTTCACCACTTTCTAATTTCGAGATCTCATCTAAATCTTCCACTAAATTTACCATTCGGTCAATATTTTTAGAAGCATTTTCCAAAAACTTTTTATTGACTTCCGGATTTTCAATGGCACCACTTAATAAAGTATCTATATAACCCTGAATGGCAAAAATGGGTGTTTTAAATTCATGTGCTAAATTTTGAAGAAATTCTTTCCGGTAAGCTTCATTTTGTTTCAGCAATTCTATTTCAGCACTTTTTTGTTCTGCCCATTTTTCTACATCTTCTCGTACCTCATCTATTCCCTTTTGTGGTAATATATATTTATAATAGGTTTCTTCCCTTTTACTGGCTTTGGTTTGATAAATGAATTTATAAATTAGCTTGATTTTTCGGTAAATGAACGATTCCAGCACAAACCCGATGAGATAATAACTACCAATAAAAGTGAGTACAAATGCTGCTGCACCAATCCATACATTTTCAATTAAAAAAAATGTAAATCCAATAGGAATGGCCAGAAATAATGCGGTTAAGGCAGATAGTTGCTGGGGCGATAAATTTTTGGTTTCTAACATAGTGGCTAATATGCATAAAGCTAAGCAGCAAATACTTTTATAACAAGCATGGGAGGAATTATTTTCAGTTCGTAAACTTATATATCAAATTTATAGCCTACACCTTTTACAGTGGTAATACAATCTAAATTTAACTTTTGCCTGATTTTTCTAATATGCACATCAATGGTTCTGTCGCCAACAATTACTTCATTGCCCCAAACCTGCGAAAGTATTTCATTCCTTAAAAATACCCTGCCCGGTTTAGCCGCCAGCAGAAATAGTAATTCAAATTCCTTTTTTGCCAGCATTATTTCACGGCCATCTATTTCAACCACAAATTTTACAGGATCGATGGTAAGATTCCCCACTTTCAGTGGTTTGCCATCTTCTTTTTGTACCCTTCTAAACAGCGCATTTACCCTGCTGATGAGCATTTTGGGCGATATGGGTTTGCTTACATAATCATCTGCGCCGGTTTCTAAACCTTTAATGTGCGATGGTTCATCACTTAATGCAGTCAAAAAAATGATGAGGGTATGTTGAAACTGTGGTTGCGCTCTTAAAATAGCACATACTTCAATGCCAGTTTTATGCGGCATCATAATATCTAAAATAATTAAATTCGGTTTAACCAATTTGGCTTTTTCTATGGCTTCATCTCCATCTTTGGCAGTAGTAACTGCATATCCTTCTTTGGTTAAATTGTAACTGATAATTTCTAAAATATCGGGTTCATCGTCTGCAATTAAAATTTTTTTAGCTGCTGTTTCCATGATAACATCAAATTTAC
Organism: Hydrotalea sp. GW822-HT8A01; assembly: GCF_058798575.1. Lineage (NCBI taxonomy): Bacteria > Pseudomonadati > Bacteroidota > Chitinophagia > Chitinophagales > Chitinophagaceae > Hydrotalea > Hydrotalea sp. GW822-HT8A01. Next base: position 355,352 of record NZ_CM179506.1, on the reverse strand, counting down.
ACAAATTTAACTTACAGTTTTTGCATTCATCTACAAGGCCCAGATTATCTAATTGTTAACTCCATTAACGAAAAATTTGCATAATTGCATTTATTTTTGATGATTATGCGAATCATTCAAAAGGTTTACCTATCCGTTTTATGTTTGCTGGGTGTAATGGTCTTGCAGGCGCAACCCGAATTAGCAATGCCGGTTATACCGCATATGCGCCAGTTAATTCACGATAATATAAAAACGGCCGAACAAAATGTTATTAACCTTACGCCGAATAAGGATCATTTATTTGCACCAACTAACAACATTGATGTTAATTTACAAATTACCCAATTGCTGCATACCACTGTTCATAATATGGCTGCAGCGGTTGAATTAGACAGCACTATTAGCAATAATGATAAATACAAATGGTTAAGAGGTATTTACAGCCTTTTAGAAAGTTTTATTACAGCTTATAAAGCCGGATTAATAAAAGGAATTATGCTGGGCGATTTGATGGTAGTTTACGAAAATGCAATAGCCTTTGAAAAAAATCACCAATCTATAGCCCCGATTGTTAATGCTAACGATATGGCAATTGGAAATCTACTGATCAGCAATTTTGCCTTGCAGGATAATATTGGGCTAAATGATGCTAAAAATATTTTAGTACTAAAAAACTGCCAACAAAATCCGGATAACATTTTAAATATTATAGGAAATCATTTGAATTTGCCTTTTGCCGATAGCCTCATAACTGTTGTGGCGCACAGAAATCCGGATATGATTTATGATTATCTCGGTGCAGGAAATGAACTTTCGCAAAAAATAAAAAAAGTAAATGATGCATTGGTGCAAACCATTTATCAAATAGAAAAATTGCCCGGTGGCCGTATTTATTTCGCTTTTCTGGATGAAATTTATCACAAACAAATTACTATTGATTCAATACAGAAATTAAAAGATACCGACGACCCCTTTTATAAATTATTGGTGAATACAGAAATAAAATATGCAGCCCGTATGCAAATGGGTGATACACCTTATGCCAAACAAGTGTTAACCGATAAACTGAAACAAAAAGCTGTTGAACATTATATTAATGAAATTAATGGACTGCATGAAGAGCCACGCGATGCTGTTCGGTTTAAAGTATTAGATAATTTGGCGCCTCAAGATTTATACTATTTATGTGTTTTGGGTGAAGATGATATTTATACCAGCAGCTATCTGGGTGTGTACAACCGAATTTTTCCACGCATGGCCATTCCCCGATCAGATACTTTATTGGCATGGGTACATGATGATTTTTACAAGAAGTTTATTCGCATGGCCGCTGCGTATAATGAGCTGGATGATTTTTTAAAGCGAATGGATAAATCAACCGCTCAAAATTTAATTAAGCGCTTTGTAAACGGTCTGGAAAAAACCACCACATTGGAAGATGCGGTAGATGTTGCTGATTCTTATGCCAGCATCAATGATCCCGGAATAAGAAGCCTGATGTTAAAGCAAGTGCAACAGCAACTGCAATACAATCAAAAAAAGCGAAATGAAAGAGGCATTGTAATTTATAACATATTGAATACCATTTTTTTATCGATGGATCCTGCCAATCACATTGATGTTTCAGCAAAATTGGGAATTATTCCGGTGTATGAAATGCCTTTATCATTATTGAAAGATGCCTCAGGTAAAGTAATTATTCAGCAGTTTTTTTACGGAGATAAAGACGGTAAAAATATATTTAATGCATTTTTGGCCAATTTTAATAATGGATATTGGCGTGTTGTAAATAAACCGGAATGGGTAGAAGTAAAATCAATGAAAGGCACACCTATTGAAATTTATGCCAACAAGCCTTTAGATGCGCAGCAGGATTTAGATGATGCTGCTCAGCAGCACCTGTATAGTTATTTAGATTCAGCCAATATAGAACCTACGGTAGTGATTCATCGTGGCCACAGTTATTATGTAAATTCTACCATCAAAAGGTTGTTCCCTTCGGCAAAAGTGGTATTATTGGGCAGTTGTGGTGGTTACAATAGTTTGAATGATGTTTTAAAAATTTGCCCAGAGTCACATATCATTGCATCTAAACAAGTGGGTACGGGTGTGGTGAATATGGCATTGATAGAAACTATTACAGAAACTTTGCGACAGGGTAAAAATTTAGACTGGGCTAAAATCTGGAGCGGATTGCAAAATAAATTTACCGGCGGTTATAAAGAAAAATTTGATGATTACGTGCCACCGCAAAACAATTTAGGAGCCATGTTTATTATGGCATATAATAAAGCCATTCAAAAAGCTAAAAGTCAGTAAGATATTATGATTGCAGGAAGGGGTTGTAGCGCAACTCATGCCCAATAGTAGTGGCAGGTCCGTGCCCCGGGTATGCCACTGTATCTTCTGGTAAAACAAGCAATTTTTCTTTAATGTTTTTAATGAGTTGATGGTGGTTGCCTCCGGGTAAATCAGTTCTTCCAATACTTTCTTTGAAAAGCGCATCGCCTGCAATTAAAATTTTTTGCGGTGCATGATATAAGCAAATACTGGCAGGTGAATGACCTGGCACTTCAAAAATTTCAAATTCATCCTCATCTAAATATATTTTATCTCCTTCCTGCAATAAATTAATGTTTCCACTATAGTTTTCAAATGGCAAGCCCCATTGCTGGCCCGAAATGGGTGCCATTTCTAACATGGGTATTTCATCTTTATGTGCCCAAAGTTCAATTTTATAATGTTCATGTACCCATTTATTTCCAAAAACATGGTCTAAATGGCAATGTGTATTAACGAGCAACGAGGGTGTTAATTGTTTTTTTTGAATATAATCGCTAAAAACCTGTTGTTCTGAAGAAAAATAAAATCCCGGGTCAACAATTACAGCGTTTAAAGCATCATTATAAATAAGGTAAGTATTTTCCTGTATGGGGTTAAACGTAAAAACTTTAATGTGCAACATGTACTTATTTTTAAATTGATAATGGGTAATTACTTAATTTTAACAAGTATTGAGGAATTAGAAATTAATTGACCAATATCTTCACTTTAAAATTTTGGACAAACGTTTCTGATGCCCCGAACATTTTTAAATTCTGACTGGATATGCAAATGAAATCAATCATTCATAAAGTTACAATCTTATTATTTATCATTTTACCGGTAGCGGTTACGGCACAGGTAAATATGGTTGAATTTGGTAAAAACAGGGTACAGTTTAACAAATTCAAATGGAAATTTTACCAGTCACCTAATTTCAATACCTATGTTACACAAGGTGGTACTGAATTGGGAAAATTTGTAGCACAGGTTGCAGAAGATAATTTACCTGAGTTAGAAAAATTTACCGAGTATAGTTTGCAACGCCGCGCCAATATTGTGGTGTACAACAGCTATAACGATTTTAAACAAAGTAATATTGGAATTGGCATTGATTGGCAAAATGCCGGTGGATTAACCAAATTGGTGAACAATAAAATTGTAGTTTTTTTTGATGGCAATCATAATCATTTAAGAAATCAGATCCGAGAAGGAATTGCCAAAGTATTAACCGATAATATTTTGTTTGGAGATGATATTGGTGAATTTGCCAGTAATCAGGCTTTATTGGATTTGCCGCAATGGTTAACAGATGGTTATGTAGCTTATGTTGCACAGAATTGGAGTACAGAGAAAGATGATCAGTTAAAAAGTGCCCTGTTAAGTGGTAATTATAATAATTTTTACCAGTTTGCATTCGATAAACCGCTTTTAGCCGGCAACGCGTTCTGGTATTACATAGCCGAACATTACCGAAAAGAAAATGTAACTTATTTTTTATACTTAGCCCGTATCTACAAAAGTTTGAATAGTGCTTCTGAAAAAATTTGTAAGAAAAAATTTAAAGAGGTATTAGATGATTTCATGCAGCAAATGCAAGACCGCTATTATAAAGATATCCGGCAAAGAAGAAATGCGCCAAAAGGTGTTTTAAGTGTATCGGAAGATGTGAGCAAAAATGATTATTTCCGTTTTCAGGCAAATCCCAATCCACGCAATAATAACTATGCCGTAGTTGAATTTAAGAAAGGTGTTTACCGGGTTAAATATGTTGAAAATTTTTACGACACAAAAATATTATTAGATTATGGCGTTCGTACCAACGAAGGGGACATTAATCCAAATTATCCCATTTTAGCATGGGATGGCAAAGGAACCCGGCTTTTAGTAATTTATTGGGATAAAGGAAAAATTAAAATGTTTGTATACGATGTATTAGCCCGTTATAAAAGGTTTAAACAGGAAATTACAGGATTTGAGCAGATTAATGATGCGTCTTTTATGCTCGATGCCAATACCCTTATTTTAAGTGCAGTTAAAAATGGTCAGACAGATTTGTTTATTTATAAAATTGATGACCAGAAAATAGAGCAGGTAACCAATGATGTGTATGATGAATTGTATCCCAATTTTGTATCTTTCCCCAACAGATCCGGTATCATTTTTTCCTCTAACAGACCCAGCCCTTCTGCCCCCAGTAATGATACCGTTTTGCCAAGCCGTTACCGTTTCAATATTTTCCTGATTGATATTTTAAACAAAAGCAAAACCAAACAAATTACACAACTTACGAATTTAAAATATGGTAATGCTACTTTCCCGATGCAATACAATACCAATCACTTTACTTTTGTGAGTGATGAGAATGGAATTGGTAACCGTTGGGCCGGTTTTTTCTCTACCAAACGGGATGGGCTTGACACATTGTATTATATTGGTACCGAAATGTTGAGAAATCCTTCTGTAAAAGAGTTGGATTCTACCTTAGCCGCCTGGCGTAAACCCGAAGCCGATAGTATCAGTTATTTTCAGGTGTATAAAGATTCTACTTATACTTTCCCTATTACCAATTACCAGAGTTCTTTACTGGAATCAAGAGTATCGGGCAATAACGGCCAGGTAAGCGAAACCCGACAGGAAGGTGACTTTAAATTTCTTTACAAATTAAAAGTAGATGAAACAGCATTGAACAGAAGAAACGTGAATGCCCGGCCTACACAATACATACAAGAGCAAATGAATGCACAAAAAATTGCACGGGGTAATCCGTTAAATTACACCAATAATTCCAAAAAGAAACTGCCTGTTGCATTAGTTGATACGGTAAAACCAGCACCAAAAAACTTTTTTCAAAATGAATTTTCAAGTGAAGCCGATACTGCTACCTCCCAATCAGGTATTTCGAACACCAATATTTCAGGAAACAATGCCACAGGAACTAAAAATCAACATAACTATTTACAAGAAACCAAACTGTTTAATTATCGTTTAAAGTTTAGTGCCGATTATTTGTTGGCCGGTGTTACTAATAACATATTGGTAAATCGTTATCAACCTTATGCAGGTGGTGCCGGCCCTATTCAGTTGAACAATGGAAGTGCCATTAACTGGAGCTTCCGCGCAGGTGTCAGCGATTTGATGGAAGACATTAAATTTATTGGAGGTATTCGTTTCGGCACTTCTTTAAAAGATAAAGATTTCTTTTTCTCCTTTCAAAACTTGAAAAAACGGGTTGACTGGGGTGTAACTTATTACCGTAGTACCCAAACTAATTTCTTTAATACCAGCCCTTATGATAATCAGTTAATTACCAACTTGTATCAATTTAATGTGGCCTATCCATTTGATGAGGTAAGAAGCCTGCGAGCCACATTCGGCTTACGTAAAGACCTTGGCGTTATAAAACCTGCAGATCAGTTTTCACTCAAGGTAAATGATACCAGTGCACAATATTTAGTGGGGCATATTGAGTACGTTTATGATAATACCATCAACCCGGCACAGAATATCTGGAATGGTTTGCGCTGGAAAGTATATGCCGATATTAATGAGCCCATTGCCGGAACTACCGGTGGCAGTGGTAATCAAACTTATAACTTAGGCTTTGATGCACGTAACTACTACAAAATTTATCGCAATTTTATTTGGGCAACAAGGGCAGCAGGCGACTTTAGTTTTGGCAACCAAAAAATTATTTATTACTTGGGTGGAACAGATGGCTGGGTAAATCCAAAGTTCAATAGTGCCAATCAGCCTGCACCCGATCAAACCTATGCATTTCAATCGTTGGCTTTAAATATGCGGGGTTATAATCAAAATGTTGCCAATGGTAATAATGCAGTGGTGATTAATAGTGAACTTCGGTTTCCTTTATTTTCAACCTTGTTTAACCGCCCCATTAACAATGCCTTTTTAAGGAATTTTCAATTGGTTCAATTCATTGATTTAGGTACCGCATGGAACGGAAAATTTAATGGCATTAAACGGCCTACTGAAATATTTCAACCTGCCAATCCGGCTATTAATCCTATTACAGTACGCTTAGATGCCGGTGGTTTAGGCCCATTTGCCGGTGGTTATGGATTTGGTGCAAGAAGTACTTTGTTGGGTTATTTTATCCGTGCCGATTTGGGTTGGCCAATGAAAGGCTTATTTAGAGGACCATCTGTATTTTATTTATCACTTGGGTTAGATTTTTAATGAAATGAATATGATATGCTTCAATAAACCGGTGTACATCCATTGCATCGGTTTTTTTATTCCCAATTGAAAATATAGTGAGTGATTTTTGGAATAAAAATAATGCAACCAATTATTACACTGCAACAGGCTGCCCAAAGTACGGCACCAGCAGCAATATCTTTAATGATTTTAATATTAGGATGAAAATCCGGTGTGATGTGATTGCAGATTTTTTCAATAGCTGTATTCATCATTTCTAACCCAATTACCAGCATCATGCAAAGCAAAACCAGTATCCATTCTATGTTTGAAATATGTAACCACCAACTGAGAAAAAGGGTAAGAATGGCTATAAAGAACTGTATTTTTGCATTTCTTTCCTGTATAAAAAATGTATAAATGCCGATAGCAGCATATTTCACAGCAATAAAAAATGAGGTCATTCCCTTGTTTGAATTGTAGTTTAAAGTTATTGTTATTGGGAAATATGTAGCAACCATTTTTGAAAAATCTTGTTATACATTAATTTATTTTAAATAATAACAATTGAAAGCTGTGTTTTTTCCATTCATTTTCACAAAAGCAGCATTTCATAAAAAAGGGCTATCTAACCAAAAGTCATTGGGCATGATTTAAAATAAATTAAATTTAATTGTGACTTATGTCTCTATTTACATTCCCCTATCCTTTAATTTTGCGCTATGATATGGCATACAGTTAAGAAAACCCTTTTGAGTGTTCTTTTGGTTTGGATGTGTAGCGCAGTAACTGTAGCGCAGGCAATTAAAATTAGTGGAGTCATAGTAGATAAACAAAGTGATGAGCCTATTCCCTTCTCTACTGCTGTTTTTAAATTGAGCGGGCAGGGTGTTTTAACCGACTCTTCCGGCCGCTTTGTATTTACTTCCGGCCAATGGAGTCACAATGATACCTTGCAAATCAGTTCAGTTGGGTATAAAAATGTTTTAATACCCAGTGCTTTATTTAAAGACTCGGCATTTTTTACTGTTAAAATGGAATTGTTGCCCAGTAATGATGTGGTGGTTAAAAGCAAATACAACCGGGCATTATGGTTTTGGCGAAAAATTATGCAGCACAAAGCCGATCATGAGCGTACCCACTGGAATAATTTTTATTATGAGGCTTACAATAAATTAGAATTAGATATTGCCAATATTAACACTGCCAAACTTTCCAAAAACTTTTTGGTAAAGCCTTTGAATTTTGTGTTCAATTATATTGACTCTACTTCAGAAGATAAACCATTTTTACCGGCTTATTTAACCGAAACCATTTCAGATTATTATCATCAAAATAATCCCGTACGTTCCCGCGAAATTATTAAAGCAACCAAAACCAATGGCATTGATAATGAAAGCCTGATAAAACAATTGGGTAATATGTACCAGATTGTAGATATTTATGCCAACACCATTCCTGTGTTTAACCGAGATTTCATTGGCCCTTTTAATGAACGTGGCGATAAGTTTTATAATTTTAAATTATTAGATACACAGTACCTGAATCATCGGAGATTGGTGCATTTTAAATTTACACCCAAACACAAAGGTGAAGATGTATTTGAAGGAGATTGCTGGGTGAATGATACCAGCTTTGCCATTCAAAAAATTACTTTACGTCCTGCCGTTGACGTAAATTTAAATTTTATCAGTGGGCTTACTTTAATTCAGGAATATAGATTAATAGATGATAGTATCTGGTTTTTATCGAAAGATAAATTTGTGGTAGATATTTCGCCCCTTGGGAAAAATAAACTGGCTTTTAAAGGACGAAAAACAACCACTTACCGAAAGGTATTGCTGAACAGCCCTTATGTTACCCGCATGCTCGATTCGGCCAAAACACCGAGTGAAGTTGATCTATTACCCAATGTTACCAATTTGCCCGATTCATTCTGGGCCGATCATCGGCATGAAGAACTGAATAAAAGTGAAAAAACGGTGTATGCATTATTAGATACATTGGAAAATAATAAAACTTATATTCATTATCGAAATACATTAGAGTTTTTAGCGAAAGGGTATAAAGATGTGGGCAATGTACGTATTGGCCCCTGGTGGTATTGGTTAAGCGCCAACCCCTATGAAGGTGCAAGGGTTCGTTTTGATGTGGAAACCAATCGTGGATTTAATGAGCATTGGTTTGCACATACTTATCTGGCTTATGGCTTTAAAGATAAAGGGCTAAAAGGGTTGGGTGAAATACGGTATCAGTTTAGCAGGCAACCCTGGAGTTACATCAACTTAAAGTATCGAAATGATTTGGATAATGGCCAGATGTATGCTGATCAGTTAGGTACCGATAATATTTTTGCTACCATTTTCAGGAGGCCTAATATTCCTTTTAAATACCAACGTTCCGAAGAATGGGATTTGAATTATTATGCAGAGACCAATTCAGGTTTTGGCTTTGGCACTTCTTTCACTTCTAAACAATATGAAGCATTATTAAACTTGCCCGGTAAACAATATTTTCCTACTACGAATGGCGGTACCCCTTTAAAAACCTTTGAAGCCGGATTTAGTGTTCGCTATGCTTACGATGAACGTACCCTGGTCAGTAATTTTACACGTTATAGTTTGGGTAGCGATTATCCCATTGTATTATTCAACTATGCGCATGGCTTCCCCGGTGTTTTAAACAGTAGTTACACCTACGATAAAGTAAGTTTATCTGTTTCTGATTATTTAAAAATTGCACCATTTGGTTATGTTTATTATAATGTATATGGCGGTAAAATTTTTGGAACAGCACCTTATCAGTTTCTGGAAGTACATCCCGGTAATGAGCAGTACTATTATAACAGGTATGCTTTCAGCTTAATGAATCGTTTTGAATATGTAAGCGATCAATATGCAGGTATTAATATTGAACACAATGTAGGTAATGGTTTGTTTAGATTAACCTCATTAACCCGTAAACTGAAGTTGCGGCAGTTATGGACATTTAAAGCTGTAGTAGGCAATTTAAGCCCTGACAATCAGCAATTGAACTATGTAGGCAATGCCCCCTTTAAATCGTTAGACGGGCATGTGTATACAGAAATTGGAACAGGTATTGATAATATATTTAAGCTGTTTCGTGTTGATTTTATTTGGCGCTTATCGCCAACTCCGGCAGTTAATGAAAATATAAATAAATTTGGTGTGTTTGGCAGTTTCCGAATTACTTTTTAATGAGCAACAGCAATCAACGGCTTAGTAAAGACTCGCAAATATTGCGTGCAATACCCGGTCCTTCATACACAAAACCGGTCCAAACCTGTACTAATTGAGCACCTGCTGCAAATTTATCCTGGGCATCGGCACCCGTAAAAATTCCTCCGCTTCCTATAATGGGTAAACGGTGTTGGGTTTGTGTAGCAACATAAGCCAACACTTGATTGCTTTTTTCGCGAAGCGGTGCGCCACTTAATCCACCCGCACCAATTTTTTCAATAACAGATGCTGCTGTGTGGTTCATCCCTTTTCTGCTAATGGTAGTATTACTGATAACCAGGCCGGAAAGCTTTACTTCTTCTGTTAATGCAATAATATCGTCTAATTGTTCTGTAGTTAAATCTGGCGCAATTTTAAGTAAAAGAGGTTTGGGTTGTGACTTCCCAAAATTGATATTCTGTAAGGAAGCGAGAATTTTTTTCAAAGCATCTTTTTCCTGTAAAGCCCTTAACCCCGGTGTGTTAGGCGAGCTAACATTCACCACAAAATAATCAGAAACATCAAATAAGGTTTCAAAGCAAATGGTATAATCTTTCCACGCATCTTCATTTTCGGTATGTTTATTCTTGCCAATATTTCCTCCAATAATTAACGATGCTGTTTCAGGTGTGTGTGCACTGTTTTTCCAATCTGCTAATCTTTTTTGTATGGCAATTACGCCATCATTATTAAATCCCATCCTGTTAATCAAAGCTTTGTCAGCCGGTAGTCTGAATAAACGTGGTGGCTCATTGCCCGGTTGTGCTTTCGGTGTAACAGTGCCTATTTCAACAAATCCAAACCCTAAACTGCTGAGTGGTTTTAAATAAACTGCATTTTTATCGAACCCCGCACCCAGTCCAACAGGATTTTTAAAATGAAGCCCAAAAACTTCTTTTTCCAAAGCCGCATCTTTTATGGAAAGTTGTTGTGCAATAAAATGTTGCAAAGTAGGAATATTACAAGCCTTTTGTAAACTATTCATCGCAAAATAATGTACCCTTTCAGGGTTCATTTGAAACAATAATTTTCTAATCAATGCATACATGGCTGCGAAGATAAAGCAGTGCAAAGAATAAGGAACAGAATCCTTGTTTGTTGATAGCATATTACGGTATACGCACAGTTGAAGCACAACATTTTTCCCTGCATGATTAACTAATTATTGGTTTCATTTGTTGAAAACCGAGATGGTAAAATTCAATGAATATATAGTTGCATAAACAACTTTTTATTACATTTGATGAGTAAAATTATTTTTATGCAGGAAGCATACATCGTTGCAGGTTTTAGGACCGCAGTTACCAAGAGTAAAAGAGGTGGCTTTCGTTTTTACCGTCCCGATGATTTGGCGGTGGAAGTGATAAAAGGATTGATGGCTACCCTTCCGCAGTTAGATTATAAACGGATAGATGATGTAATTGTAGGTAATGCTGTGCCGGAAGCAGAACAAGGCTTGCAATTTGGTAGAATTATTGCAGCTAAAGCATTGGGTGTTGAAGTGGCAGGTATTACCATTAATCGTTATTGTGCCAGCGGTTTAGAAAGTATAGCCATGGCAACGGCAAAAATTAGAACCGGCATGGCCGACTGTATTATTGCCGGCGGTACGGAAAGTATGAGTTTGGTGCCTACAACCGGCTGGAAAACGGTTCCATCCTATAATATTGCAAAAGATGAACCCGATTATTACCTGAGCATGGGTTTAACTGCCGAAGCAGTTTCAAAAGAATTTAATGTTTCAAGAGAAGATCAGGATGTGTTTGCATACCATTCGCACCAAAAAGCAAAAACAGCTATAGAAAATGGGTATTTTAAATCTGGAATATTACCCATTACTGTGCAGGAAACTTATGTAAATGAAAAGGGGAAAAAAGCGAACCGTTCTTATGTAGTAGATACCGATGAAGGGTTGCGTGCCGATACTACTGTTGAAGGGTTGGCTAAATTAAAACCTGCTTTTGCACTGAATGGTACCGTTACTGCAGGTAATTCATCGCAAACCAGCGATGGTGCTGCTTTTGTAGTTGTAATGAGTGAGAAGATGATGATTGAACTGGGCTTACAGCCCATTGGCCGATTGGTGAATTGTGCCAGTGCCGGCGTACATCCGCGTATTATGGGTATTGGTCCTGTGGCCGCAGTACCCAAAGTTTTAAAACAGGCGGGACTGAATTTAGCAGATGTAGATTTAATTGAACTGAATGAAGCCTTCGCAGCCCAGTCTGTTGCAGTAATTCGAGCGTTGGGAATGGATTCGGCTAAAGTAAATATTAATGGGGGTGCTATTGCGTTGGGGCACCCATTGGGATGCACCGGTGCTAAACTAACCATCCAAATTTTGAATGATTTAAAAAGACTGAATAAAAAATACGGAATGGTAACGGCCTGTGTAGGCGGTGGCCAGGGCATTGCAGGCATTATTGAACGAATGTAGGTTTGATTGGGAACTGTGTATAATGGGATAAGCGTGAAAGGGAAGGATATTATTTTTTTGTGAAATGATTTTCATCATTTTTTAACAGGCTTCTAAAAATTACCTTCATGTTATAAAAGTAAACACATGAAAACAATATTAATACCCACCGACTTTTCTGAAACTGCCAAACATGCCGCCATTTATGCCATGGAAATTGCCCGGCAAATAAAGGCAGAAAAAGTAATTTTATACAATACCTATCAAACCATTGTTACAATAGGTGCCGACCCGCTGGTTCCTGCGGTTGATGCTGTTGGGATTGATAATTTGAAGAAGGGAAGTGAAACAGGTTTGGAGAATTTTAAATTCATTTTATTGGCTTATCAGCCTGAAAATATTGTTGTAGAAACACTTTCAGAATTTAATCTGTTAACGCCGGGTATTCAGAGTGTATGCGAACGTATGCCCATTGATGTTGTAATGATGGGTATTACCGGCGGTGATGCCATTGAAGAAAATCTTTTTGGAAGCAATACTATACAGGTAGCCAAAAATGTTACTGTACCGGTAATCATTGTTCCAAAGGAGGCGCCAGTAAAGCCAATTGAAAAAGTATTATTTCTTTGTGATTTTCAAAAAGTTGTTGAAACTACGCCTATTCAGCCTATTATCAAGGTATTGGATGCTACCAAAGCAGCATTGCATGTGTTGAATATTGATAAAGATAATAGTCATTTTACACCTGAAACACCTCATGAAAGTTTAATGCTGCATAATTTGTTACATCAATACAATCCGCAATATCATTTTGTAGATGGCAATGATTTTATGGAAACAGCCAATAATTTTGTGAAAGAAAATAAAATTGATTTAATCATTTCAATTCCCAAAAGGCATGGCTTGTTTGATACACTGTTTAAAAGAAGCCATACCAAAATGATGGCATTTCATAGCATTGTACCATTAATGGTGGTTCATGACTAAAAAAATTAACTTAAATACTTTCCTACAATGGGTACCCTTCTGCCTACGCCAAAAGCCTTGGGCGAAACACGTATGATGGGGCAAAACTGGTTGCGTTTGTATTCGTTTGTATTTACAAGTTTTAAAATTCTGTTGACTAAGTCGGCATCATAGCCCATTGCTTTTATTTCGGCAGGCCCCATCCGTTGCTCAATATATTGGTATAAAATTTTGTCTAAAATGGTATAGTCAGGAAGGCTGTCACTGTCTTTTTGGTTTGGTCTCAGCTCGGCACTGGGGGCTTTCTGAATGATGTTTTCAGGAATAATCATTTTATTTTTATTAATGAAACGGGCCAGCTCATATACCTGTAATTTATAGCAGTCGCCTAAAACACCGAGGCCACCGGCCATATCGCCATACAAAGTACCATAACCGGTAGCCAACTCGCTTTTATTAGATGTGTTTAATAAAATGTAGCCAAATTTATTTGCTAATGCCATTAATAAATTACCTCTTATTCTGCTTTGCATATTTTCTTCAGCCAACGAAAATGGCATACCGTTAAATTGAGGAGCTAAGGTGTTTAAAAATGATTCGTAAATATGGTTAATGGAAATAATATCGTAAGGGTTACCGAGATTTTTACTGAGTGCAACTGCATCATCCACAGAATGTGATGTAGAATAGGGTGATGGCATTAATACAGCACGCACATTTTCGGCACCTAAAGCAGCGCAGGCAATGGCCAAAGTAACTGCCGAGTCTATTCCGCCGGATGAGCCAATAATAGCTTTGGTAAAGCCCATTTTCGAAAAATAATCCCGAATCCCTATAACAAGTGCATCATAAATTTGATCGATATTCAATGATTCCTGTAAAGTTGCAGGGTCCAATAATGCATCGGGTACATAAGCTGCTGCTTCAATTACCGGTTCTTTAAAATAGCCATCTTCATCCAAATGCACTGATTCTATTGCCTCTTTAAACAAGGGTAATGCTTTGCACAGGTTTGCATCTTTATCAAAAACCAATGAGGAGCCATCAAATACAATTTCTGTCTGACTGCCAATTGCATTGCAATAAATCATGGGTAATTTGTATTTCAATACATTGGCTTTAATCACAGCTTTTCTATCTTCAACATGAGTATAATCAAATGGTGAAGCGCTTAAATTCACCATCATATCCGGTGCATCTTTCATCAATTCATCCATTGGGCAGGTTCTGTACAATGGGTTGTTGCCTAAGTTCCAAATATCTTCACAAATGGTTACGGCAATTTTCTTTCCTTTAAATGGTACTACATGCCAATCAAAAGCAGGTTCAAAATAGCGGTATTCATCAAACACATCATAAGTAGGTAAAAGGGTTTTATGTAATTCTGCAATCACTTCGCCATTGTATAAAAAAAATGCTGCATTAAAAAGTTCCTTTCCTTTTCCGCTATTATTGTTTGCAGGTGCACCTACCAATACCCCAATATTTTGGGTATGCGCTTTAATAACGTTAATAGCAGCATAACATTTGGCAATAAAATCGTTGAACTCAACAAAATCTCTTGCAGGGTATCCGCAAATACTCATTTCACTAAATACAATTAAATCGCCACCGGCCTGCTTTGCTGTTTCTATGGCCGCAATAATTTTTTGTGTATTGAAATCAAAATTGCCGATATGATAATTTTGTTGTGCTAAAAAAATCTTCATGTAATTTTTTTTAAGTGTGCTTACAAATAGACCTAAATGAAACAGGAATAGTATATCAATTATTGTCGTTTAAAAATGCAAAGTTCTATATTTTAGACCAAAGCTATCAGCCCAATCTTAACAAAACAAATGGCAATACTCAACACATTGTATTTATTTTGCAGTAAATTATTTAGAAATGGTCAGATTGATGCTTAGAACAGGTTGGATAGCAGTAGTGATTTTTTTGGCAGCCTGCTCTCCCAAAAAAAAATTACCTGATGTTTCTAATATATCCATGCCTTTGACTTTGCAACGTTTTGACCGGGATTTTTTTGCAATGGATACCATGCATGTTTCGCATGGATTAGACAATCTACAAAAAAAATATCCTGTTTTTATTAAAGATTATTTGTATAATATTTTAGCAGCGTATCCACAACCAGATAGCGTATTGAAAGATGTACTGCTCTTCAGAAGAACCTATGCGCCGATTGATAGTGCCGTTCAACAGCAATTTTCAAATGTTAAAAAGTATACGGAACAAATTGCCACTGCTTTTCGATATTTTCATTATTATTTTCCCAAATACAATTTGCCACACAGCATTATTACTTATATTGGTCCCATTGAAGGGATAGGCAGTGCCTTAACTTCATCCGGATTGGCCATTGGCTTGCAGGCATATCTGGGGCATCAGTTTCCGGCATATCATACACAATACATTAGGGAAGTATATCCCGATTATGAAACAAGAAGGTTTGAACCAGAATACATTACTGTAAATTGTATGCGTAATATTTTAAGTGATTATTACCCGGAAAAAAAAGCAGGAATGCCCTTGATAGAACAAATCATAGAAAGTGGAAAGCGCATGTATGTTTTAGATGCCTGTTTACCAAATGTAGCCGATAGTATTAAAACCGGTTACACGCAAACCCAGCTTTCCGGCTGTTATGCCCACGAAAAAAATATATGGAGTTTCTTCATACAAAATAATCTGCTGTATGAAACAGAACCTACCCAAATTGCCCCTTACGTGAATGATGGCCCCGGAACTCCTGAATTGGGCCCTGCAGCTCCCGGAAATATAGGCCTGTTTACCGGCTGGCAAATTGTAAAACAATGGATGAAAAAACATCCGGGAACCAGTCCGGAACAATTATTAGAAACCCCTTCAAAGCAAATTTTTGACGAAGCAAAATACCAACCCTGATTAATTCAGTTTGGCGGGCACAATCATTTCAAATGGGGGAATATTTACAGTAAAATGGGTTTTTGTATTTTGATTTTCCATGGTATAATAACCGCTCATTTTTCCCACTTCTGTTTTAAAATTACAACCACTTACATACTGGTAACTTTCACCGGGAAGAATAACAGGTTGTACCCCAACCACGCCTTCACCATCTACCTCCCTGTTTTCACCATTACTGTCAAAAATAAACCAATGCCTGTTGAGCAACTGAACGGTAAAATCATTGAGGTTTTCGATGGTAATACGATAGGCAAACATGAATTCATGGGTTAAAGGATTGCTGTAATCCGGCTGATAAAATGTTTCCACGCTAATTTGAATGCCTGCAGAAATTTTTGAAACCATATGCTGTGTAATCTGTAAGCATAAAGATAAGAAAATCAGTGTTAATAGTATTTGTTCATTCAATTTTAAAGCAGTAATACACTATTCCGGCCTGTTTACTACAGAAACAATTCTATGAAAGCTTACTTTTGCAATCTAAAATTTAAAGTATGAATAAAATAGCAGTGGCAAAAGGTGATGGAATAGGCCCGGAAATTATGGAGGCTGTTTTAACTATTTTTTCCGCAGCGAAAGTGCCGCTGCAATACGAATTTGTAGAAATGGGAAAATGGGTTTTTGATAAAGGATTCAGTAATGGAATGACACCCGATGCGCAACAAACCATAGAAGCATTGGGTATTTTGTTTAAGGGCCCTATGGAAACACCAAAAGGAAAGGGGGTAAAAAGTGTAAATGTTACTGCCCGTAAAACCTGGAATACCTATGCCAATAAAAGAACTTTTCAAACTTTGCATGGGGTAGATACCGTTTTTAGCAAAGCAGGTATTCCTATCGATATTACAGTGGTAAGAGAAAATATTGAAGATACCTATGGTGGTATTGAACACATGCTTACACACGATGTAGCGCTTAGCCGCCGTTTTATTACTCGCCCCGGCAGTTTGCAGTTAATAAAATATGCCTTTGAAATGGCCAAGAAAAAAGGTGCGAAAAGAATTACCTGCAGCCATAAAGCCAATATCATGAAAATTACAGATGGTTTGTTTTTGCAGGTATTTTATGAAGTGGCCAAAGATTACCCGGAATTAAAAGCCGATGACGTAATTGTAGATGATTTGTGTATGAAACTGGTAACACGGCCCGATTTATTTGATGTGGTGGTATTAACCAATTTACAGGGCGATATTGTAAGTGATTTATGTGCCGGACTGATTGGCGGCTTAGGCTTTGCACCCTCTGCCAATATTGGTGATCATATTTGCATTTTTGAAGCAGTTCATGGAACAGCTCCGGATATTGCCGGTAAAAATTTAGCCAATCCGACTGCTTTGTTGTTAAGCGGTATTGGTATGCTGCACCATTTGGGATTAATGCAAACAGCAGCACTCATTGAAAATGCCTTATTATATACCTTAGAACAAGGTATTCATACCGGCGATTTTGGCGATAAAAGCATACCGGCCCTTTCTACCACTGCATTTGCAGAGGCCATTATTCAAAATTTTGGGAAAATACCCGAATTGGGCGCTAAGCCGGCATTACCTAACATGCCTACTACACAAACCCATTTTAAATTAGATAAAAACCCCATGCTCGAATCTATTGAAACAGAAAAAGAGCATATTGTTGGGGTTGATTTTTTTATTGAAAGCAATGAACAACCTATTGCTATTGCCAATAAATGTATGCGCCATGCAGGTGTAAAATTTAAATTAGTGAATATCAGCAATCGTGGTACACAGGTTTGGCCTACCGGATCGGTGTATACTAATTTAGTGAACCAATACAATGTTCGCTTTGAGAGTATTGATGATATGCCTTTAAACCAAATGGATGTGCTGGGATTATATGTAAGTATGAGTGGCAATTTTAAAATATGCTCATCAGAATTGCTGTTAATGTTGGGTAACAAAAAAGCCTACTCATTGGCACAGGGGCAATAAGTAAATACATAACCAATTAAAATAACAATAAGTGACCCGTTCAATTGAATTTAAATGAAGAAACAGTCATTTTTTAAAGGTTTACCTTTTCTGTTCTCATTTTTAACTTAATTTCACGGCTCATTTTAAAGAGCAATTGAACTATGGCAGAAGCGATATTAATGCCACGCTTAAGCGATACCATGACCGAAGGGGTAATTGCTGCCTGGCACAAAAAAGTGGGAGACACTGTTAAAAAGGGCGAATTATTAGCCGAAATTGAAACCGATAAAGCCACTATGGAGCTGGATAGCTATCAAAATGGGGTTTTATTGCACACCGGCGCCCCAGTAGGCGGTAAATTACAAGTAAATGATTTATTGGCTATTTTAGGACAGCCCGGCGAAGATATTAGTGGTTTACTGGCACAGCATGCACCCAATTCCGGGGCACAGCCTGCGGTAAAACCAGCAAAAGCTGCACCGGCAACTCCGCCTAATCAACCTGCAGCCAATGCACCAGCACCGGCAATGGATATTAGCAAGATGGAAGAAGTGGTATTAATGCCGCGATTAAGTGATACCATGACCGAAGGGGTTATTGCAGCCTGGCATAAAAATATTGGTGATACCGTTAAAAAAGGGGAAGTATTAGCGGATATTGAAACCGATAAAGCTACCATGGAGTTAGAAAGTTATAAAGATGGCATTTTACTTTATCAAGGGGCTAAAGCCGGCGAAAAAATTCAAGTGAATGATTTGCTTTGTATTATTGGCAAAGATGGATTAGATATTAATGACATTGTAGCTGCCGTAAAACATACCAATCAACAAGGCACTCCTGCAGCTACTGTACCAACACCCGCTGCGCCTGCTTCACCGTCTGCACCTGCTACACCAGCTGCTGCTCCTGCGCCTGTTATCGTTAATGAAGGAAGAATTTTTGTTTCTCCATTAGCCAAGAAATTGGCAGAAGAAAAAGGTATAGATTTACGATATGTAAAAGGTAGCGGCGACAATGGCAGAATTATAAAAGCTGATATCGATAATTATGTGCCGGCTACTACAGTCGCCTCTGCAACTGCAGCTTCTGCGCCAACTGTACAGGCATTACCGGCAGGCCAGGTTAGGTACGAAGATGTTCCTGTTTCGCAAATGCGCAAAACTATTGCACGTCGCCTGAGCGAAAGTTTATTTACAGCGCCGCATTTTTATTTAACTATGGCTATTAATATGGATGCTGCTGTTGCCGCCAGAACCAAATTGAATGAAAATGCCAAAGTTAAAATCAGTTTTAATGATTTGGTACTGAAAGCTACGGCTATAGCTTTAAAACAGCACCCTAAAGTAAATAGTAGTTGGATGGGCGATTTTATTCGGTATAACCAGCATATCAATATTGGTGTTGCAGTAGCCGTAGATGAAGGTTTATTAGTACCCGTAGTGCGTTTTGCAGATAGTTTGAGTTTAAGCCAGATTGCGGTTCAGGTAAAAGAATACGCACAAAAAGCAAAAGATAAAAAATTACAACCGGCCGATTGGGAAGGAAGTACTTTCACCATTTCTAATTTAGGCATGTTTGGTATTGACCAGTTTACAGCCATTATCAATCCGCCGGATGCTTGTATTTTAGCCGTTGGTGGAATATCGCAGGAACCTGTTGTGAAAAACGGACAAATTGTACCCGGCAATGTAATGAAGGTTACCCTTAGTTGCGACCACCGGGTTGTAGATGGAGCAACCGGTGCTGCCTTTTTACAAACACTAAAAAGTTTATTGGAAGAACCGCTTAGAATGTTGATTTAACTTAACGGATGCTAATTGAAAAAGTCCTGTTGATTCCTTGCGAATGAACAGGACTTTTTTTTAAAAAAATAATTAATAATATTAACAAATGTGTAAATGACTGTAAATTAATAGTTTTATCAAAAATTTATCAAAAAAAACCGTATTTTATCATTAAAAAATAATAAAATAAATTTTAAATTTATTAAAATATAAAATTATTTTTGATTTAAATTAATAATCAATTAAAAATATTTTTATGAAAAACATTAAAATTATTTTATGCGCTTTTTTTGTTTTTGTGTCTTGTAAAAAGGAAGATTTGCATATAGCAAATCAGATTAACCAATATAATATTTTTAAAAAAATAGATATTTCGAATCAAATATTTAAAAAAATAAATGGAAAATTAACTGATGTTAATTTATTAGATCTGGTTATATTTTCATTTAACAGCTATGAAAAAGTACATAATATATCCAGTATAATTAAAAAATATGGTATACCCATTTGGGATATTTCAATTGTCATAAAAAATCAAAACGGATTTAATACATTAGTGACTCCAGTTATAAATGAGGAAAATAATACTAATGCATTGATATTTTTTTACAAATACAGTAATAATAAGATTTTATTCAAAATCGTAAGTAAAAATAATACACAGCCTTTTGTTCAGAAATATGGAAACAAGGGAGCTACTATTTTTTCTGCATCTACACTTTTGGGCTTATTTAGTGCATCCAATAAAAATATACAATTGTTAAGTGATCTTGAAAAATCAATGCAGCTTTCAACAAATAATATTGCCAATAACGGATTAATAATATCATATATTTGCTGGGATTATACATGGGCATATTCTAATTCAGATGGTAGCGTAGTAGTTGGGGTTATGCCCCAATGCAGTTACCAGTTTACCATAAATTTGGGTGATATTATAAATATGGATGGCAGTTCAGGTTATCTTGATGATATTAATTGTGCAGAAAATTGCGCTATGATTTTTACTGATTTGGTTTCAAACTCTACGACAGCTTCCTATACAGTTTCTACACAGGTTGGAGATGTTGATGACTTTCGGAAATCTAAAATTATGCAATGGGTGATACTTACAAATCCCACTTTTCAACTAATTTCTTCAGAATCAGGTATTGTGAAATTAGTAGATAAGCAAAGTAATGTTTGGAATTGGGAGTCGTTAACACATCAAAATATTACAATGGTCGGCAATCCAATTGGTGGAGCGGTATCATTTAATCAGGGAGTTGGCACCCCCTCGTTTGTAGCAGGTACCCCTAATGTTTTATATGCGGGTATGTCACTTGATTTTAATGTTACTTATCATCCAATTTGTAATTGTACTCTTCCTAATTTACTGGATCAAAGTGTTAATTATAATTCCACAATCATTGGTTGGCCTGCAAAACCATAAATAAATTTTTGAGTTGTTTTATTTTTAAAAGATGAATAAATTATATACATTAATTATAATGTTACTTAGTTTAAATACAAAAATTGATTGCTTTCATTCTTCGGTAAATAGGAAGATTACAGGTTTTCAAATAATAGATTATTATGATATATATGTAACCAATAAAGATAGTCTCAATTCAATTAAATATATAAACTTTAATGATACTATTTCAGTTTTTAAATTAGAAAATTATACTTTGTATAAACTTAAACCAGTATATAATTTCCAAAATAATGCAAAAATATTTAATTCTGAACGTTATTTTTTATTCAGGAATTTTGATTCTTTGGGGTATTATTTTTCTTCTATTTATGATACTTCTCATGGAGTTTATTATCCGGTTGACTCGTTTTTAAGAGTAAATGCACATTACGGACAGATAAATAATTTTAAAGATTCACTGGCAAAGGATAGTTCATACTTATATGCTACGATACACTATGGAAATAACATTTTGCTGGAAAAATATGTGCATTTTGATAATTACAAAGGGAAAAATTCTTTTGATTCATTTTATTTATATTATGATTCATTTATGAGAAATATTCCATATAGTTTTTCTAACTATATGGATAACCTAATGAAAATGAAGCTTTTCAAAATAGAAATTATCTTCAATAAAATGGTAGATGTTGAAACCGGGTTTACTATACCTAAAAGGAGAATTTTTATTGAACTTCGTAAAATGGACCCTATGCCAGATGAAAATATTTATAATACTTTTATAAGATTTTTAAAACAAGCAAACATTTCTCTTTTTGTAAGCTCATTTTTGCAGGTACAATCATTTTTAAAATTCAATTGATAAAAAAGCTTTGTTTGCATAATTGTGTTTTACTTTATCATATGTTTTGTATTGATTACTTATTAAATGGTATTGATTACTTATTAAATATCTATGATTACAAAGTATAGCATTTTTTCACTTTTTTTAATAATCTTACTCCCAACTACAACCAATAGGGGCACCTGGTGGCGGTTCAATGGGTTGTGGCAGTTGCATTTTTTCAGGATGTTCTATTCGTTCAACTGCATAGCTGTAGTGTGCTGCTAAGCTTGGCCTCGCTACAATTTGCCTGGCAGCCCATTTTTTTAAATCGGTTAACCTTTTGTAACAAATGGCTTTTACCGCATAATTGGCTTTTTTATCCTGATACAAATTCAGTAGCCAGCTAATTACCTGTTGTTGTGTTTGCAGTTGTATCTGTAGAGCCAAATCTTTTGATAAGGGTTCCTTCCAAGTTTTTTCTATAATGGCATCCAATACATCATCCCAACCCAGCGTATGCGCAATAGCTTTGTTTTCTACCAATCTATTGGCACGTTCGGGGTTGAATAAAAAACCCATCTCAAAATTTACCAGGGCTTCTGCAGCCGATAATGCATCAAACGCCGGCGCAGTTCTTTTCTCAAATAACTCACCCACATTGTAATACATGGGCGGACGCGGGGGTATTAATTGAATAATTTGATTAGATAGCGTTAATACATTGGGCGATAAGCATTGCAATGCGCCATTCAATGCTTTTTGTTGCACTTCCATTGGTAATATATCCGGTTTTTGTTGTAACGCATCACCTCTAACTGAATAACTGTAATTCATTCCGCCAATTAATTTACAAACGGCTTCTAACTGATAACGATGAAAATTGTACAAGGGCACCAATACATCTTCTAATTTAGCCAAAGGTGTTCCAACGGTTATGGCTTGCTGTGAAAAGTTGTCAAGTGCTTTTGCTCTAACTTTCAACAATGTATTCAATTCATCAACCGCATCTTTTCCATTATCCCATAAATGTGCATAAGGGTGCATTCCTCCGGTAGCACGGGCATCCATGTCGGCAATAAATAAAATACCATCTTTTGTATTCTTCTTTAAAATACTATCTAATGCCCAAGGTTCGTTTGTTCCGGGTTTAAATTGGGCATATCCATAAGTAATGGCCCTTTTATCCCATTCACCAATGCCATTGGTATACGCGGTTGAAAAATCAATTTCATTGTTATTGTTTACAAAAACATCGGGATGCGGATAATCCATTACAGAAGCGCGGTTGTTGTAGCTGGAAGCGTAATTGTGTTGTAAGCCCAAAGTATGCCCTACTTCATGTGCGGCCAATTGCCGTAAACGCTGCAGGGCTGTGGCTTGCATAACAGAGGAAACGGGTTGTGTGGTTGAAAAAGGTGAAAGCAATGCAGTATAAATTAAATAATCCTGCCGAACACGCAAAGAACCTAAGGTTACCTGTCCTTTTATAATTTCTCCGGTTCTGGGGTCTGTAATAGAAGCGCCATAGCTCCAGCCTCGAGTAGAGCGATGTACCCAATTAATGACATTGTAACGAATATCCATCGGATCAGCCGAATCGGGTAATACTTTTACTTGGAATGCGTTTTTAAAACCAGCGGCTTCAAAGGCTTCATTCCACCAAGAAGCACCCTCAATTAATGCGGAACGGATGGGTTCCGGTGTTCCATTATCTACATAATAAATAATGGGGTTTACCGGTTCGCTGATTGCCTGATTGGGATATTTTTTGATGAGCCGGTGCCTGTTAATAAACATTTGTTGAATTTGTTCAGAAAAGGGACTACTAAAATCGTAATAACTCGTTCCAAAATAGCCGCTGCGAATATCGTAGCGCCTTGGTGTATAACCATGATCGGGTAATTGTACAAATGAATGGTGCATTCTAACGGTAATAGCCTCTTTCGATGGTGTAACTGAGGTAATCATTTTTCCTGCATCATCACCACCGGTAAATGTAATGGTAGCTTCTAATTCAGTATTCAGCGGAAAATTTTTTGTGTTGGGTAAGTAAATGGCCGATCGGCTTTCATTAAACTGATAAGTGCCCTGCTTCATTTCTTTTATTTTAGCAGCAACACCTTGTGCATCGCGTAATAAGAATGGGGTTACATCAATTAAATATTGATTGCCATCCTGTGCTGCAATATCAAAACTGCCTAAGACAGATTGTGCAAACGATTCTGCAACAGCTCGTTGCTCATTTTTATCATTACTTGTTGCCCTGTAAGCCTCATTGGATTGTATGAGTAATAATTTTTTTCCTGCTTTGGTGAAAGATACAATTCTTGAATTGCCAATCAGCCCTCGGTCAAAGCCCAAATCATTGGAACCAATGCCTGCAGGTAAACTGTTTACATATAAAAATTGTGTTTCAGATTTATCAACCAGCATCCATATTTTTCCGGTTGCATCATCCCACCAAAAAGGGAAGAACCCATTATAGGCTTTCATGTGCGCTGTTTTGGCCCCGATGGTACCATTGTTTTGTGCAGAGGCCTGTTGTATACAACAGCATAACAGAAATATGCTAATTATTTTATTCATGGCAGTTGCTTTCTTTGTGAATTAAAGATATTGAATAAGCTCATTGAAAAGTAAATCGATTGATGGATGGCTATATCATTGATATGAGAATATTTGTTTGGTTAATGTATGTTAATTTTTAATATTATAATCTATGAAACCCCAACGGTACTTATTTTCAGGTTTATGTTACAATAAAAAAGCCGTCTACCATTTAAGGAGAAGGCTTACTGATTTTTGAATTGCAATGTTTAGAATTAAGCGCCGGCACTGTGCGTGTTATTTTCGCTCGCTTCTGTATGGCTTACTTCTACCATTGGCATTGCCATTTCCTGAACTACTGTAGGTGCTGCAACAGGAGCAGTAGCTTTTTTTACTGACTTTTTAGGAGCGGCTTTCTTCATCGCTTTTTTGGGAGTAGCTTTCTTAACAACCTTTTTAAAAGCAGCTTTTTTTACTGACTTTTTAGGTGCTGCTTTTTTAGCAACTGCTTTTTTAGGAGCGGCTTTCTTCACCGCTTTTTTGGGAGTAGCTTTCTTAACAACCTTTTTAAGTGCAGCTTTTTTTACTGACTTTTTAGGTGCTGCTTTTTTAGCAACTACTTTTTTAGGAGCAGCTTTTTTTAGTGCCTTTTTGGGGGTTGCCTTTTTAGCAACTGCTTTTTTGGGCGCTATCTTTTTTTTGCTTGCTTTTGCCATAATAGGTGTGTTTGTGTAATGGTGAAATAATTTGATACGAAAGTTAAATAATATCTTTTATAAAATTGCATTCTTTCTATAAAAAGAGATAAATATTTTTATTATTGTCCGGCAAAATTTAACTTAAAAATAGCTGTAATCCTTTGCTGTAAAGAATTACAGGCTAAAAAATGGTTGTTTCAAAATTGGAGGGAGTACCCCATCTTTTCAAATCGGCTGAAATATGCTTCTGTAAAGGGTTTGAACCATTATTTTGCAATTTTTGTCGGACATCAATAAAATATTTTATTCTTTTTCTTTAAAATGAAACAGGATTCAAGGTGTGTTCATCTTTTTTTCTGCAGTATTCAACCTCAGGTGTTGCATTCTGTTATAGTAATTATGATTGAAAGTGAAAGCATTTTTTAAGTACAGAATAGAAGTACCTGATTTTTTGTAACTATATTGTTTCACCTGAAATTTTAATACCGCATGTACCGCCCGGTACTAAATTGGATTATTTTGAAGGAAATACCTATGTAAGTTTAGTGGGCTTTTATTTAACAAATACTGCTTTAAAAGGTATATCCATCTCTTTTTATCGGCAATTCGAAGAATTTAACCTGCGTTTTTATGTTCGTTTTAAAAAAGGGAATAACCTGGAAGAGCAGAGTAGTATTCATTAATGAAATTGTTCCTAAAAGAATGATTACTTGTGTTGCCCGATTAATGTACAGCAAACATTACTATTACCTCCTAATGCGACACACCATACAAATTAATGATAAAAACATACTGATTCGCTATAAATGGAAACTTGCAAATGAATGGAATGGAATACATGTAAATGTTGAAGCGACGCCCTATTGGTCTTTTCCGAATTTTAAATCAATTTTTATTATATAAAACTGTTATGTGTATGCCAAACGAGCCACCTAGGTTACATCTGCTTATCAGGTAAGGCACCATCCTGCTAAATTTTTAACATTTATTGCAATGCAGCGGCATTGTGCGGAGCAGCTTTTACACCGGTTTTATCGCTAGCATCGCAATCTGTATTTCTGGCCGAAGGTTCTTCGGTAAAAATTATAACCGGCAGTTACTACGATTTTAATATGCTTTCATTGAGAATTAGTTCTGGTAATTGCTGCGTATTGTTTATCAGATATACTGTATTATGGCTTAGATGGCAACCTTACTGTAACTTTGCAGTTCATTAATTTTATAGGGTATGAAAAAAACGGTGGTAATAGGTGCTTCTGAAAATCCGGCAAGGTATAGTTATCTGGCAGTTGATCGGCTTACACAGCATGGTCACCCGGTAATAGCCATTGGTAATAAGCCGGGGCATATTGGTGCGGTGCCCATTATTACAACACATCCTGCAGAAAGCAATGTAGATACGGTAACGCTTTATGTTAATCCGGCTATTCAAACAGTTTTATACGATTATATTTTTTCTCTACATCCCAAACGCATTATTTTTAATCCAGGTGCAGAAAATCCGGAATTATGCCAAATGGCAAAAGAAAAAAACATTCAATGTTTAGAGGCTTGTACATTGGTGTTGCTATCTACAAATCAATATTAAATTGGTTTTATTTTTTAAACAGCTTTGTAATGAACTATATTCGTTTGTGATAGAAACAGGTAATTCTTATGCAAATAAAGCAAGTACAAAAAGGAGCAGACATAAAAGCGTTTTTAGAAGTGAATGTGGCCATGAATGCCGGTAATCCGAATTATATACAGCCCCTCAATCATGAAGTAGAGGCAGTATTTAATCAGCAGAAAAATAAATTGTTTAAATATGGTACCATTCAACGTTGGATTTTACTGGATGATGATGGTACAGCCATAGGCAGAATTGCTGCATTTACCAATACCAAATATGTAAACAAAGGAACCGATTTTGCTACTGGTGGAATTGGTTTTTTTGATTGTATTGATAATCAGAAAGCTGCAAATTTTTTATTTGACACCGCTAAGAACTGGCTACAACAACAAGGGATGATGGCGATGGATGGCCCCATTAATTTTGGCGACAGAAACAAATGGTGGGGTTTACTGGTGGAAGGATTTGATAAAGAACCGGTGTATGGTTTAAGTTTTAATCCGGCTTATTATCAAAAATTATTTGAGGATTATGGTTTTCAAAATTATTATAATCAGTATTATTATGCCATGAATGTGGATGATCCGCTTCCGGCAAGATTTGCTGAAAGACATGCAAAGTTTAAAGCAAAAAAAGGATACGAGGCCAGCCATGCAAATTTGAATGAATTGGAGAAATATGCTGCAGATTTTACCGAAGTGTACAATCAGGCCTGGGCACAACACGGCGAAGCAAAAGAAATTACCAAGGATCAGGTATTAAAATTGTTTCAAAGTATGAAGCCTATTATGGATCCACGGATGGTATGGTTTGCATATTACAATAATGAGCCCATTGCCATGTTTATTAATATTCCGGATGTGAACCAGTATTTTAAATTTTTTAAAGGAAAATTTGGATGGTGGCAAAAACTGCAATTATTGTGGATGAAAAAACGCGGTACCTGTAAAAAATTAACCGGACTGGCGTTTGGTGTTATACCCAAATACCAGGCATTGGGCATTGATAGTTTTTTAATTTATGAAAGTGCTTTGCTGGTGCAGGGAAAAGGCTGGTATGAAAGTTACGAAATGGGGTGGGCAGGCGACTGGAATCCTAAAATGATTAATATCTACAAAAGCTTAGGCGCTGTACAAAGTCGCCGCCTGATTACGTATCGCTATATTTTTGATACCAATCAGTATCCATTTGAAAGGCATCCGCCTATGGAATATAAACAATAAGCCGTTGCATTGCTTATACTTTTTTAGATGTGCATTAACTGTAACGCATAATGGGTATACCGTTACCATCCCATTCAGGAAATAAAATATTGTTTTGATGAATGTTTAAGTGTGTATTGGCTACTGCACTAAATACACTTCTAAAGTCGGTTGATACGGGTAAATCACGTTGGTCTTCCAAATCTTCTTTGGCCAAACTTTTAATTTGGTGGTAAACTTTTCCGCCCTGCACATCATTCCCCAAAACAAAAAGGCAACTTGCTCTGCCATGATCGGTTCCGCCGGTACCATTCTGATGTACTGTTCGGCCAAATTCAGTCATGGTCATAAGGGTTACTTCCTCCTGATAGGCGGCAATATCTTCCCAAAAGGCTGCAATGCTATCACTAAAATCTTTCAGATTTCGGCCTAAAATTCCATTTTCAGTTCCCTGATTTACATGGGTATCCCAACCACCGCTTTCAGCAAAAGCCACTTCTAATCCTGCATCCATTTTTATCAAAACAGCTATTTGTTTTAAAGCATTCCCTAATGCTGAGTTAGGATAAACAATACCGGTTTTGGGCGAATATTGTTTCAGGTTATTTACATTTAACATCTTCATGGCTTCAAAACTTTCTTTTCCGGTTTTCTGTAACAATTCCGAATTTGTATTATCGTACAATGCTTCAAATGAATGTGCAGCCAATTTACCGGCTAATGGTTTGCCCTGCATTTGAATGGCAAAATCGTTTAAATTACTAATAGCCAATGCTTCATTACTGCCATAAAAACTTCTGGGTAAGGCACTCGTTATACTTACGGCACTAAACGGGCTAGCAGGTTTTCCCATTAAACCAATGGCTCTGTTTAACCAGCCGCTCTCTGTTCCTTTGTTAAAAGGTGTACCACTTTCCATAAAATCCTGTGCATCAAAATGACTGCGGGTGGGATTTGGGCTGCCTACGCCATGTGCAATGGCTAATTGTTTATTTTGGAATAAAGGCACAAAGGCTTGTAAGGATGGGTGTAAGGCAAAATAACCATCTAAGTCTATCATACTGCCTTCGGTTTTAGCCGGACTCATATATAATGTTGGCCGCATCATTTTTAAATTAGGATCTGCATAAGGGCTAACAGCCATTAATCCATCCATTGCCCCCCGCTGAAAAATGCACACCAGTGTTTTTCTTTTTTGAAAGGGTTTGATGAATTTGTTGCCAGCTGTGGCGGCTTTGGCAATAAAGTTGGGAACACCGCCAATACCTGCTACAAATAAGGCCAATGCCCCATTGCGCATAAATATTCTTCTATCCATAAATATTTTTTTATTTTCTTTGAAATTCTGGTGATCCTATAATAATACCTACTACCTGATTTAAGGAGGGTGCATTATTGGTTGTTTTAATTTCTTGTACAGTTATTGTTTGTAATAAATGGTAAGACTCCATTTCTTTAACATGTTCATTATTGTTGTTGGGTTGTTGTTGAGCTGCCTGTTCTACTTTGTTGTTCAGGTTTGCATCATGAATTAAAGCAGCAATTCGTTGGATATTTTGTGTATTATCCCTGGCCGGTAACAATATGGCACTAAAGGTTTGTAAAGCATCATCAACACTTTCAGGTTCGTGGTTGTTGTTTAATGCAGCCAGGTTTACTGTAATGCCGGAAATTTTTTGTGATGCGAAAGCTAATCCAAAATTCATTCTGCTTAATAATGATCCGGTGTTAATCCAATAGTCGGCTCTGTCCGGAAATCCGGTAGGGGCCTGATAATAATAAAATTTTTGTCCCATTTTATTGCACCAGTAAAAAATTTGATAAGGCATGTTTACTTGTGCATTCGTAGCTCTAATGGTACTAATGGCTAGTTCAAAAGGCGATTTGATTTTGGCTCTTTGATTGTTTGGGTTCCAAAATTCAGGACTATTTACCATAGTAATTAAAACGCTTTTTATATTGCCATTGGTTTTTAAAAAAGTCTGCGCCATTTTTTGGATTAAAGCTGTAGAAGGTGTATCGCTTACAAAATGTTTTGCCAGTGCTGTTGTTATAAATTTTGCAGTAGTGGGTTGGTGTGCCAGCATTTCCAAAGCAGTAATGCCTTCCTGATAACCTCCATTAGCCGGGAAGTTTTTTCCTAAAAAAGTTTTGGGTGTATCATCGTGTTTATTTGGCCGGAACAAAAAACCATTCTGTATAACAAAGCCGCGTTTTTCCAATTGTTCCGGTGAAGACTTTTCCATGAGCTGATAGGCTGGTCCATTTTTAAACATAGGATACAATCCCCATCCTGTCAGTATTTTGGCTAAAGTTGTTACATCTTGTTGCGTATAACCACCATCCACACCCATGGTATGCAATTCCATTACTTCTCTTGCATAGTTTTCATTTAATCCCTGCGAAGCACGGTTCTTCAATACTGTATTGAAATTGTTTGGTGTTTTGGCCATGTATTCAAACCGTTTTTCCTCCATCTGATTATTGTTGCTAACGCTACGAGCATTGTCTAAATAGGTTAACATGGCCGGATGCTGCGCTGTAGCCAGCAATAAGGCATCAAAATTATCAAGTATATGTGGTCGTATGGCATCGCGTTCATAAGCCAAAACATAAGGAGCACAATTGGGTTTGGTGAGCGATACGTTAAAATGATTGAACCAAAAATCAGTTAATATTTCCTGCAACTGGTTATTGCTATATGCGGCTCTGATAATTTTTTGTATAATTAATTGCCTTTCTAACTCAGCAATGGGTTTATAGCCCTGTTGCTGCATAAAAGCTTTTAGTTTTTCGCGGTAAGCTTGTTTACTGAAGGAAGTGTTCCCGTTTTCAATCACTCCCATCTTTCTTGCCAATGCCACTACTTCACCATTATTGGGGTAGGTGTTTGCCATTTCTTCTAATGAAAGATTGACAGCATCAAGATGTAAAGCCTGCAATCGGTTTGCTAAGGCAGCATCATTTTCATTTCCCTCCAATTGTCTGTAAAACCAGTTTTCAATGCCTTCTTTTACAACCGCATCAACTTGGCCCGGCGTTGGACCAAATGTAAATCTGTTCAGCAAATAGGCAGCAGCCTGTTCTTTCGTAAAACCCATTTGCAGGTAGGGAAATTTTTTAGGCGGGTGTGGATGGCCTGCATATATAAAACCGGAAATGCCAACCAATATTACTGTAACTATGAATAAAAAACCTAATTTTTTATGCCGCATCATCTGTTGTTTGTTCCTTCAGATGGATTTTAATGCTGCCGGTTTAAAAAAATAATTATTTTATTGTGTTTTTCGGTGAAATCGGGTGTAAGAAGGGTTAATTTTTGCACATAACTTTTTTCTCTTGCCCCGATTGAAATTGCATTTGTTATCTTGCAATTTGTATGGAAAATTTTATTGTTTCGGCACGTAAGTATCGCCCACAAAATTTTAATATGGTTGTGGGCCAAAAACATATTACTACCACTTTAAAAAATGCAATTAAAAACAATCAGATAGCGCATTCTTTTTTGTTTTGTGGCCCAAGAGGAGTAGGTAAAACCACTTGTGCACGTATTATGGCCAAAACCATTAACTGTACCAATCCAACCCCTGAAGGAGAGGCTTGTAATACCTGTACCAGTTGTGTTTCTTTTGACGCAGGTAATTCAATGAACATTCATGAATTAGATGCGGCCAGTAATAATTCGGTGGAAGATATCAGGAATCTGGTTGATCAGGTTCGTTTTGCACCGCAGGCAGGCAAATACAAAGTATATATTGTAGATGAGGTACATATGTTAAGTACCAGTGCTTTCAATGCTTTTTTAAAAACGCTGGAAGAGCCACCTTCTTATGCCATTTTTATTCTGGCTACAACCGAAAAACATAAAATTTTACCCACCATTCTTTCCCGTTGCCAGATATTCGATTTTAAACGAATCACCATTATGGATACTGTGGAACATTTAGAAGAAATTATTGAAAAAGAAAATATATCTGCCGAGAAAACTGCTCTTCAACTCATTGCTCAAAAAAGTGAAGGATGTATGCGGGATGCTTTGAGTATTCTGGACAAAATTGTAAGTTTTACCAATGGGGTGTTAACTTATCAAAACACGGTAGAACATCTTAATATTTTAGATGATGATTACTATTTTAAACTCTTAGATGCCTTATACAAACAGGATATGGCCGGCGCCATGCTGTTGTATGAAGAAATTAACCAAAAAGGTTTTGAGGGCGATTTGGTGCTGAATGGCTTTGCTTCTTTCATGAGAAACTTATTGCTGTGTAAAGATGCCCGTGCTGCAGTATTATTAGATGTGTTGGAAGGAAGGCAGGAACAGTATGCTGCTACAGCCAATGCAGTAGATGCTTCTTATTTAATTAGTGCCTTAAATATTTTGAATGAAGCAGAAATACAGTTTAAAATGGCCCGTAATAAAAGGCTGCATGTGGAGTTGTGCCTCATTAAACTCAGCTTTTTGCAACAAGCCATACAACTATTTGCTGAACAAGGTTCGGTTGTAAAAAAAAAAATAACGGATAGGCCTTTTGCATTGCAGCAAAAAACCATTCCGCAATACCATCCTCCAAAATCAACAAATGCATCCGCTGCAAAATTAATGATTGAGCAAGAGCGTCCTGCTACAACTGTTGCCACGCGGTTACCGCAATCGGTTGTTCAGGAGCCTAAAACTACTGCTGAAAAAAAGATTCTCAAGCAAACACTACAAACAGATAATAAAAAAAATCTCTTAGATATTTTAAGGGCTAAAGTAAAAGAAGATGTTGAAGTATTGCAGGTGCAGGAAGCAGAAGATTTGCAGATAGA
This sequence comes from Hydrotalea sp. GW822-HT8A01, assembly GCF_058798575.1. NCBI lineage: Bacteria > Pseudomonadati > Bacteroidota > Chitinophagia > Chitinophagales > Chitinophagaceae > Hydrotalea > Hydrotalea sp. GW822-HT8A01. The sequence goes on along the minus strand of NZ_CM179506.1, from coordinate 322,491 downwards.
AAAATTAAAAGCCTGCTGGAATGATTTTTGTGAAAAGCTGCAACAAGATGGCGGAAAACCTGCTACCGTTGGAACCTTAAAAATGGCAAAATTAGAAGTGATAGATGAGGTGTGCTTTTCTGTAACCGTTCAGGCTTTAACGCAACAAAAATTTATTGAACAGGAAAAAATGCAGCTAACCGATTTTATTCAGCAGGCATTCCATAACAGAGGCATTCGTTTTCATATTTTGGTAGAAAACACGATTCCTGATGAAGTACCTGATCAACTCTCGTTGAACAGTAAGCAACGCTTTGAGAAAATGGCTGAAAAATATCCCTTATTAAAAGAGTTGAAAGAGCGTTTAAGGTTGGACTTGCATTTATAATACAATGAACGTTAAATTAATTCACTGGAATATTACCAGTGGTTAAAAACGAAACTACTGTTATGCAAACCATAGCAATAACAGCTAATAACATAATAAATTTTGCCTTGCATATACCCTCATCGTTTTTATGATGTACGGCTTTATACAAAACAGCAATGCCATCAAACAATGCAAAGAATGCTGCTGCAAAAGAATTTCATAAAAATAGTATATATCACCTGTTGCATTCATTATCATCCGCCTGCTTTTTTAGAAAGTTGATAGCTGTATTTATGCAACCATTGCAATATTTTATCGCGCTGGTCGCCCTGAATAATGATTTCTGCATCTTTTACACTGCCACCTGTGCCACAATATTGTTTCAGTTGTTTGCCTAATAAAGTACAATCATCCTCTGTTCCAATAAAACCTTTTATGATGGTAACAGTTTTACCGCCCCGGTGCCTGGTATCTAAATGTATGGTTAGTTTTTGTTTTTCCGGCGGCAGTGTTGCTTTCGTTTCATTGTTGTGTACAAATTCAAACTGCGGATCTGTACTGTATACAAAACCTCTTATATCTGTTTTGTTTTTTTTGTTCATAACAACATTGCTTTTAAACTTAAATCCACACTTTTAGCCTGGTGAATTAATCCGCCAACACTAATATAATCCACTCCTGTAGCCGCATAACTTTCTATATTCTCTAAATGAATACCACCACTGGCTTCAGTTTCAAATTGCTGTTGAATGATGTGTAATGCTTCAGCAATTTGAATAGGGGTAAAATTATCTAATAATATTCTAAAAATTTTACCTTTCCCTACTTTACAAATTGTGGCTACATCGTTTACATTTCGAGCTTCTATCTCAATTTTTAAATGCGGATGTTGTTGTACATATTGCCAAGAGCGGTTAATGGCATTTTCAATTCCTCCGGCATAATCAATATGATTGTCTTTCAACATCAGCATATCAAATAAACCAAACCGGTGGTTGGTACCGCCACCAATACGCACTGCTTCTTTTTCCAATAATCTGAAATTAGGTGTGGTTTTTCTTGTATCTAATAATTGCGTATGATAGTGCTTTATTTTTTCTGCAAATGCATGTGTAAGTGTAGCAATTCCACTCATCCGTTGCATACAATTCAAAACTAATCTTTCACATGATAAAATAGTGCGTACTGATGCGTTTACTTCAAATGCTCTATCACCGGGTAGCATAGAGGTGCCATCTTCTTTAAAAATTTCAAATTCGGATTCAGGTTCAACAAAATGAAAAATTTTTTGTGCCACTGCCACCCCGGCTAAAATACCTGCTTCCTTAATTTTTAAAACGGCTTTACCCTTAGCATCTTTTGCAATACACGAAAGTGTTGTATGATCTCCATCACCAATATCTTCTTTTAATGCTTCTATTATTAAATGGTTTAATCTTTCTTCAAAATTTATCATGTTGGCAATATAATATGTTTCATAAAAAAAGCCCTCGAAAATTAAGAGAGCTTTATATGAATGGTTTTAGAAAAGCTTTAATTTATTCGGACGGATATAATTTGGTGATGCCCATCTTTGTTTCTTAATAACAATGTAATATTATATCCCCTGTTTTTCCCATTTAGTTTTCCGGCCATGTACATAGTGGTGCCGGCTTCCCGTTGTGAAGTAAGTTCAAAACCTTGAATGCCGACATCATTAAAAAATGTTCTTAATGCAATCCCTGCCTGATTTTTCCCTATGTTTTTTACTTCTTCTTTACCGGGTAAGGTTAAATCTATATAACTGTCAAAATAACCGGATACACTTTCTGCATTGGCGCTCTTCAGGGCATTCACAATTTCCGATACATCACTCTGGTAGGTAAAAGAAGCCATAACAACTCCTAAACCCATTAACAATAAAAGTTTTTTCATAACACTGAATTTATAATATAGCCTACACTAAAAACATGCCAAATAAAATGTTTTCCGAAAGTTAAAGTTAGGGGTAGGAAGGTGAAATAACAAATTGAGTACCTTTGTGGCTATGAGCAAGAAAGCAATACTAATTATTATGGATGGATGGGGGCTCGGAAAGAATAAACATGCCGATGCCATTCAACAGGCCAATGTGCCATTTGTAACCTCCTTGTACAACCAATATCCGCATACAACTTTAATAACCTGTGGTGAAGCAGTAGGGTTGCCCGATGGACAAATGGGCAATAGTGAAGTAGGGCATCTTAATTTAGGAGCCGGCCGTATTGTTTATCAGGAATTACAGCGTATAAATGTAGCCATTCGCGATGGATCATTTGCCAAAAATGCACACCTGCAGGCAGCTATTTTAAAAGCCAAAAATATACAAAAACCTTTGCATTTGCTGGGTTTGGTAAGCGATGGCGGTGTGCATAGCCACATCAGTCATTTAAAAGCAATATGCAATGTTTGTAAAGAAAACGGATTAAAAGAAGTATATATTCATGCATTTACTGATGGGCGCGACTGTGACCCGAAAAGCGGTTTAGGCTTTATGCAAGACCTGCAACAATTTTTAAAAACCAGCGTAGGTAAAATTGCTACCGTTAGCGGAAGGTATTATGCCATGGATAGAGATAAACGTTGGGAGCGTATTCAATTAGCTTACAGTGCCATGGTAATGGGTAGAGGCAATACGGCTAACAGTGCAGTTCAAGCCATCGAACAATCTTATGCTGATGATATTACTGATGAATTTATTAAACCCACAGTAATTTTTGAAAATGATAAACCGGTGGCAACTATTCAGGATGGTGATGTGGCCATCTGTTTTAATTTTAGAACGGATCGATGCCGCGAAATTACCGATGTATTGACCCAAAACGATCATCCAGACTTTAACATGCATGCTTTGAAAATTGATTATACTACCATGACGGAGTATGACAAAACCTTTCATAATGTACATATTATTTTTGAAAATGATAATCTGAACAATACTTTGGGCGAAGTATTGGCTGCTGCCGGAAAGAAACAAATCAGAATTGCTGAAACTGAAAAATATCCGCATGTTACTTTCTTTTTCAGTGGGGGAAGGGAAGTTCCCTTTGAGGGCGAATCACGTATTATGGTACCCTCGCCCAAAGTGGCCACTTACGATTTAAAACCTGAAATGAGTGCAGTTGAATTAACAGATAAACTCATTCCTGAAATAGAAAAAGGTGATACCGATTTTATTTGTTTGAATTATGCCAATGCAGATATGGTGGGACATACCGGGGTACTCTCTGCCGTAATTAAAGCAGTAGAAACAGTAGATGCCTGCGTAAAAAGGGTAGTAGAAGCTGCATTAAAACAAGATTATATTATTTTTCTTACCGCCGATCATGGTAATGCCGATAACATGATTAATGAGGATGGAACGCCGAATACACAACATTCTTTAAATCTGGTTCCACTGTTTGTAATAGATAATAACTGGCATGGAAATTTGCATCCCGGTAAGTTGGGTGATATTGCTCCAACCATTTTAAAAATGATGCAATTACCTATTCCCAAAGAAATGACAGGCAATATTTTGATTGATTAAAGGGAATACTTATTTTTAGCAAAGCAATGATAATGCTGCACCTTTTGATTTTAGCGTGCAGCATTGTTTTATAAAATTGCTTGAAGGAAGATGAGTTGAATGATAAAATGGTCGGGATGATTCAATGATTTTAAACCTTATCTATAAAAATACGACACATGAAAAAAATTATACTTCGATTTATCCTGGTTTTGTTAGGCATATTTATCATTATTCAATTTATTCGCCCGGCTAAAAACCAGTCAGTGGAAATACTGACTGCTGATATTAAATTGCATTATCCAGTTTCACAAAATGTAGAAGCAATTCTTTCAAAGGCTTGTTATGATTGTCATTCCAATAATACCCGTTACCCTTGGTATAACAATATTCAACCGGTAGCCTGGTTTTTAGATGACCATGTAAAATCCGGAAAACGGCATTTAAATTTTAGTGATTTTACTTCAATGCAAGTGGCTAAACAATATAAACGATTGGAAGATTGTAAAGAACAAATTAAAGAAGGAGAAATGCCCTTAGAATCATATACGCTCATTCATCGTGATGCAATTTTAACGGATGCTGAAAAAGAAACCCTGTATAATTGGTTTGATGCGGTTCGCGATTCTATTAAAGCACACTACCCTGCGGATAGTTTGGTAATGCCCAAACGTAAAAAATAATACAACCATTTCATATCTTCATAAATTGGACTTACAGTTTTATAACTGTTGGCCTTTTTTTATTGTATTTTGCAGCATGATTATTCATACAGCAAAATATCTTATTTCTTCTCCTTCATTCGATAAGTGTCCACCGGCCGATAAACCGGAATATGCATTTATTGGCCGAAGTAATGTAGGTAAATCTTCCCTAATCAATATGCTTACCGGACAAAAAAGCCTAGCCAAAACATCGGCAACACCCGGCAAAACACAACTGATTAACCATTTTTTAGTGGAAAGCAGTACCAGACAAAAGCAAAGGCAGCAATGGTATGTGGTTGATTTGCCGGGGTATGGTTATGCAAAACGCTCACAAACCGATAGAAGGCGATGGGAGCAGATGATTGAAAATTATTTGCGAAAACGGCCTAATTTATTGCAGGTAATGGTGTTGATAGATAGCAGGCATGCACCACAAAAAAATGATCTTGAATTTGTGAATCAGTTAGACAAATGGGAAGTGCCTTTTAGCCTTATTTTTACAAAGGCCGATAAAGAAAAACCGGGTGTAGTTTCCAGAAACGTGCAATTGTTTATAGATACTTTAAAGTCAACCTGGCAATTTTTGCCACAGGTTTTTATAACCAGTGCCGAGAAGAAAACCGGCAGAGAAGAAGTACTACTTTTTATTGAACAAAATAATTTAAGAGCTGCAGAGAATGAGATGATTAGATAGAATAGGTAATTTTTGTAAAGTAAAGCGGTGCATTTGCCACAACAACTTTTATAGTTGCTGAAAACAAATTTGTAGTAAAGGATGAATATTAATTCACCACTTTGTCGGCACAACAACTACTGGCAAAGGCTTCGGGTTTGGCTTTAAATGCAAAGCCCATTCCGAGAATGTAACCCATTGCTTCTTTTAAAGCATCATTACTTTTAAAACCGGGATTGGTATTAATGTCTGCATGTACTTCCATTTCAACATCCCAGGCAATAAACAAATCGCAAAGCTCATAAGCCACTTCAATACTTTTGGCTACTTCCTGTAACATGCGCTCTTTGATGTGAAATTTCTGCTTGGTTTTTTCATTGTGGATGTACATAAAACCACCGTTGTGTTCCCTTAAAAAAACAATTACAGTTGCAAACTCGGTATCTTCTCCTTTTACCTGGCTGTCGGTACCAATGCATACTTTTAACCGCGTGCCGTTTGCTCTTTCTTTTTTAATGGCTTCTTCCACCGCTTTTTTGATGGGAAGATGGATGTTTTCTCCATTGAATTTTCTCCAATGCATAAAAATTAAGTTTTTTGAAATTACGGTTTTTTATATTCCAAAACCATTAATTTATTATTAACTGCACATTTTATGCATTGGGTGTCAGGAAAAAAGAGCAATTAAAAGGCCGAAATTTTATTTTTTTTCCTGTTTCATAAAAAGCTTCTCTTTCATTCTGGCATCATGGCCATAAATATCTTTTCTAAAGTTTAATTGCCCATCGGCATCTACCCAGGCAGTAAAATAAACAATATAAACAGGTATCGGTTGGGGTAAGCTTACCCATTTTTCCTTGCTTAAATGCATCAGGCTGTCAATTACTTTATTCGTATAAACACTCGCCGTATCTGCACTTAATAAATATTGTGCAAATTTTTTAGGATTACTGATGCGGATACAACCATGACTAAATGTGCGTGTTGTGGCATCAAATAATTCATGGTTGGGGGTATCGTGTAAGTAAATATCGAAATTGTTGGGAAATAAAAACTTCACCAAACCCAATGAGTTTCCGGGTCCTGGTTTTTGCCGAACAATGGGTAATCCATTGCTGGTACCGGTTATTTCCATATTGTTTTTTGCCAGATAGTTGGGATCTTTTTTCATACCCGGCAAAATTTCTTTTTGTACAATACTGGGTGGTACATTCCAATAAGGGCTAAAAACAATGTATTTCAATTTTCCATTAAAAATAACGGTATTGTTGGTGGTTTTTCCTACAATAACATTCATGTTAAACAATGTTTTCCCATCATGATAAACATGCAATTTGTATTCGGGAATGTTTACAATAATGTAATCACTGTCACTATCTGCTGGCATCCATCTGATGCGTTCTAAGTTTACCAAAATTTGCCTGATGCGTTCGGCAATGGGCACATTTAATTGTTCTATCATGTTCTTCCCAATTACGCCATCTTCTAACAATCCCATTCTTTTTTGAAAATGTTTTACGGCTATCAGTAGGCTGCTGTCAAACAAATTGGTAGAATCGTTATGAGATAAATCGCCGAGTAAAAACAAGCGGTACTTAATTGTTGGTATAATTTCATTTGCCTGGTAAAGTTTCAATAATTTAGAAGGGCAGGGAATGCTATCTGTAGGATAGTTTTTTTGTAAGCTGATATATTTTTCCAAAAATGATTCTAATTGGTTGTATTGATTGTTCAGCGGAATATAAGGTGCTGCATTTTTATATTTAATGGTGGAATCTAACAAAGCAGTTAAGTCAACTTTTTTTCTCGGTATAAACCATCCAAGTGTGGTTGCATCAATATCGCTGCCTTTGTACGTTTGTGCAGCATAAGCAAAAAACTGTCCGGTTAACAGTAATTCTGTATTCAAAATATTTTGTCTGGAAACCTTGTTTTTGTGTTGTAATATTTCATTATAACTGGTTACAAGTTTTTTATTGTACAGACTACTGTCTTGTAAATGGGTAATACTGTTATTTAGCAGGTTCATAAAATTAGCAGCCTGCTCTGCCACGCTGGTACTGTCGAACCAGGCATATTCAAAATTTCTTTGTTTATAAAAATCGTTGTATTGGGTTGTAAATTTTTGTAAGTCAGGATTCGTATCTAAAAAAGCCTGCAGGTGCATGCTGTCGAAAAACAAATTGTTGTACGAAGTATGGTAGGTAATTGAAGTATCGCGTAATACTTCTTTTGTTTTGCCTGAATGGCAGGAGGTGTTGAAGCAACAAATGCTGAATAGCATTGCAATAGCGCTTAACCGGCAGATTAATTTTGTATTTGAAATTTGTTGAGGTTTTTTTATGATGAACAAGCGGTAGGGTTTCAATAGTTTGAGAAAGTTCTGTTTGTTCAATAAAAATAAGGAGTAGATTTTATGCATAATTTCAATTAGTTCAAAATAGATAATGTTGCGGCCACTATTCCTGCGGTTTCGGTTCTTAGCCGGGTGGTACCTAAAGTAATGGGTATAAATTGCTGTTGTATGGCTTGTGCTACTTCTTCTTCAGTAAAATCGCCTTCGGGGCCAATTAAAATACATATTTCTTTTTCCGAATGAAATTTTTGGATGGTTTGTTTATGCCCTTCGTGGCAATGCGCAATTAGTTTGCAACTATTTTTTTGTTGTGATAAAACGCTGTAAACGGTAGTGGGTTGCTGTAAAACCGGCAGCCGAGTTTGTTTACTTTGCAACATAGCCGCAATGGTAATTTGTTGCATTCTTTCGTATCTAAAATGTTGTTTTTCGGTTCGTTTGCAGAGCAGGGGAATAATTTCATAAACACCCAGTTCAGTTGCTTTTTCTAAAAACCATTCAAATCGTCCTGCATTTTTTAATAAGGAAAGGCCAATTGAAATTTTTCTTTCAGGTTGGGGGTGTTGTACCTGCTCAGTAATGGTAACCAGTGTTTGTTTTTTATCGGTTTCTGATATAGTGGCTTTACAAAGTAAGCCATTGCCATTGGTAAGTAATAAGCCATCACCTGGTTTCATGCGAAGTACCTGTGCACTGTGTTTATGTGTTTCTGCACTTAAGCGGATAGTTTGATGCTTATTTGGAAGCACCTGCTCAAAGAAATAAGGCAAATCCATGCTATATAGGTTGAAGAAAAAATTAAATTTTGATAAAAATAGATGTTATTTACGATGCAGGCAATACCATTTATCAATGATTTTTTTGGTATGAAATAAGGCGCCGGCACTTATGGTTACGCAATTTTGCGAATCAAATTTCTTTAAAAAAGTTGTACTTCTTGCTTTTAATATTTGAAAATATGGGCAACTGTTAACATTTTTTTACGCATAACTTCGCAGCCTTTGATGTTCTTTTGCACTCTATTAATAAATAAAAATTTATGAGGAAATTCTTTTTAATTATCTTTTGCCTATGTACAACCGCATCATTTGCCCAATTAAAATTAGGGGTAGAAGTTGGGTATAATACCAGTGGATTCATTGATCAAGGAAGTGATATTCAGTATTTTAATCTTTCCCGAATCCCTACATTTCAGGCTGGTATTGTTGCTGAACAAACATTGAATAAACATTTTTCTGCCAGCTCGGGTTTAATCTTCTTTCAGAAAGGTGGCAGGAAAGACAAAACTGTTTTTGCTACTACGGGTGCCAGTACTACCTCTAAGTTTAATTATATACAAATTCCCTTGAATTTACAATATAGTATTCCACTCAACAAAACACTGAAGGCTCTGGTTGGTGCTGGTTTTTATGGTGCAGTAGGCATTTCAGGTACAGAAAAAGGTACAGATGAAGAGATTTCAGGTAATACTACTGTTGTAAATAATAAAGTAAAATTCTCTAATAATCCTTATTATACATCGGGCACAACTTATGTAAAGCCGCTTGATTTTGGGTATGATGTGTTGGTTGGTTTGGCATACCATCAATTTGAGTTCAAAGCCACCTTAACCAATGGGTTTGGCAATATATACCCAACAGGAAGCACCCGCTTTGCCAATAGTGTAATTGGTTTTACTGTGGCTTATCTGGTACCTTGGAAATAAAGGACAAATTTTTGGGTTGAGTCAATACAAAAAAGGCGCTTCAAATGGGGTGCCTCTTTTTTTATGTCAACAATTTTAGCTGTGTGATTAGAAAGGTGGTTCTTCAAAACCTTCGTCAAAATCGCCCCCGTTCATTTTACTACCTTTTTGAATATATAATTTACCGCCATCATTACCACTACCGGGTGGAGGAACAGCACCGGGTTTTAATTGTTTCCAGTTACCACGTTGAAAGCCAGACTCATCCACTTCTTCAAATTTTTGAATTTCCAACAGGGCTTTTAATTTAATGGTTTCTAATGAACCATTTCTATGTTTGGCAATTCTGATATGCGTTTCACCTTTTGTGCTTTCGCCCATTTCGTTTGCGCCAATTTCATAATATTCGGGCCTGTAAATAAACATTACCATATCTGCATCTTGCTCAATGGCACCCGATTCTCTCAAATCGCTTAGCTGTGGCATTTTGCTTTCTTTTCTGGTTTCTACGGCACGGCTTAACTGTGAAAGGGCAATAATGGGAATGCCCAGCTCTTTGGCCAATGCTTTTAGGTTACGTGAAATGGTGCTGATTTCCTGTTCGCGGTTCCCATTTCTATCGCCAGTACCGCTCATTAACTGTAGGTAGTCAATAATAATTAAACCTACATTGTGTTTGTTCACTAATCGTCTTGCTTTGGCTCTAAATTCAAAAATATTGAGTGCTGCCGTATCATCTATAAACAATGGTGCTTTCTCTAATCGTTTAATACCTTTGGTATGCAATTGCTGGTATTCGTAGTCTTCTAATTTACCTCTGGAAATTTTTTCAATTGGTATTTCACTTTCAGCACTTAAAATACGTTGTACCAATTGTGAAGCACTCATCTCAAGGCTAAAGAAACCAACCCCAACCGGTTTAATGGGGTTTAAAGCGGCATTACGGGCAAGGTTTAATGCAAATGCTGTTTTACCTACAGATGGTCTGGCTGCCAGAATAATTAAATCGGTTGATTGCCAACCGTAGGTAATGCGATCCAATGAGTTAAAGCCGCTGGGTACGCCGGAAATATCTTCTTTTCTGGTTCTTAACTCATCAATTCTGTTAATGGTTTTGGCTAATACATTACCAATATCTTCAAAATTCTTTTTGAGGTAATTATTGGTGATGTTAAACATTTTGGTTTCACTATCATCCAGCAAATCAAATACATCAGTGCTGTCTTCATAAGCATCACCAATAATTTCGCCACTGATTCTAATTAATTCGCGTTGAATAAATTTTTGCAAAATAATACGGGCATGGGCGTCAATATGCGCTGTACTAACTACTGCATTGGTTAATTTAGTAATGAAATAAGGGCCTCCAACTATTTCTAATTGTTCTTTCTTTTTCAATTCTTCCACCACCGTTAAAATATCGATGGGCACACCACGCTGCTGCATATCTTGCATGGCAGTAAAAATGATTTGATGTGCTTCTACATAAAAACATTCGGGTTTAAGATTGGTATCTATTAAACTGTCGAAAGCACTTTTTTCCAGCATAATGGCACCCAACACTGCTTCTTCTAATTCTCTGGCCTGTGGGGGTATTTTGCCAAATACCATGGTGCTTAAATCGGCAGTGGTTTTTCTTCTTTTTTTATCTCTGTTAATGTTAGAAATCTCCATAATAATGGGCCATTTGAAATTGTAAAACAGTTTGTTTTCCGCCTGCTTGAAACAGGATAGCTATGTTAAGAAATTGTTACCTGGGCAAGTAGGGTTGCGAATATAATGGTTGAAAATCGTTCCCGCCCTATTTTCAGACTTTAATTTTTATCCTTTTTCGTCCACATTTCATTCACAGTATAATTGTGCTTATACACACAAATTTCGGGGTTATTCCACAGTTTTTTGTAGTATGTGCACAAAAAACAATTTTTCCGTACTGGAAATGAACATGGCTTGTGTATAAAGAAAAACAGCCGAAAAATTGGTGTATTGCTACTTATTTTGTAATTGCCAAAAACATAGTAGTGCTACAAAAATATCTGTGTAAGCAGGGTAACATTTGTCTTTGTTAAATGTAAGTCAGCTTTTGTAAAAAAAATTAATAGCTGCAAAATGCTGAACCTAATTACCGAGAATGCTAAAACCGGTTTTAAAAGTTTAAGTTGCCGGCTGCAACAAGTATATTTGCGCTTATTACACAGCAAATTAATTTAAGGATATATGACGATTAGTTATAACTGGTTGAGTAAGTATTTACCCAAAACAATTGAACCGGAAAAACTTTCTGCAATATTAACTTCTATAGGGCTTGAAGTAGAAAAATTTTCAAAATTTGAAACAGTACCAGGCGGATTGCAGGGTATTATTACAGGGGAGGTACTAACCTGCGAGCAGCATCCCAATGCCGATAAATTAAAATTAACTACCGTAAATATTGGTGCCGGGCATCCTTTACAAATTGTTTGTGGTGCACAAAATGTAGCAGCCGGGCAAAAAGTAGTGATAGCTCCTGTAGGTACTACCATCTATCCTGTAAATGCCACCCCGATAACCATGAAAGTAGCTAAAATTCGTGGTGTTGAAAGCCAGGGTATGATTTGTGCCGAAGATGAAATTGGTATAGGTACCAGCCACGCAGGCATTATTGTATTGCCACATGATGCCGTTCCAGGTGCACCGGTTGCTGATTTCTTTCAGCCTTATAGTGATATTGTTTTTGAAATTGGACTAACCCCCAACCGCATGGATGCCATGAGCCATTTGGGTGTTGCAAAAGATGTATGTGCGTATTTAAGTCACCATCAAAAAAAAGAAGTAAAAGTTAAACTACCATTCAATAATTCGTTTAAGCCGGATGAAAAATCATTACCTATTGCTGTAACCATTGAAAATGAATCAGCATGTCCACGCTATAGTGGTGTTACCATCAGCGGTGTTAAAGTTGGCCCATCGCCCCAGTGGTTAAAAGACAGCTTACAGTCAATTGGCATCCGTTCTATTAATAATGTGGTAGATATTACCAATTTTATATTACACGAAACCGGACAACCATTACATGCATTTGATGTAAAGGCCATTCAGGGTAAAGCCATTATTGTAAAAACCTTACCGGAGAATACCGCTTTTATTACGTTGGATGGAAAGGAGAGGAAATTGCATGCATCTGATTTAATGATTTGCAATGGAGCCGGTGAACCCATGTGCATAGCCGGTGTATTTGGCGGTGCCGCCAGTGGTGTTTCGGAAACAACTACTAATATTTTTATAGAGAGTGCCTGCTTTAATGCCACATACATCCGTAAAACATCACTCACTCATCAGTTACGCACTGATGCAGCCATCCGCTTTGAAAAAGGAATTGATATATCCAATACTGTTCAGGTGTTAAAAAGAGCTGCTTTGTTAATAAAAGAAATAGCCGGAGGCAGCATCAGTTCTGATATTGTAGATGTATATCCGCAACCCGCAGTAAAAAAGGAAATTACCATTAAATACCATTATTTAAAAAAGTTAAGTGGTAAAAATTATCATCCAGATACCGTTAAAAGAATATTAACAGCACTTGGTTTTGAAGTGTTAAAAGAGGGGATTGATGAACTATGGATATCCGTTCCATTTAATAAGCCAGATATTAGCCTGCCGGCCGATATAGTAGAAGAAGTGTTGCGAATTGATGGGTTGGATAATATAGATATTCCCACTTCCATCACCATTTCGCCGTCTATTGAAACTTTGGGTTTAAAAGAACAGCTTCGCGAAAAAATTGCTCACTATTTGGCCGGGCTGGGATACCATGAAATTGTTACCAATTCTATTACCAATAGCCGCTACTTTACCGCTGAAGTATTACAGCATACCGTGCAAATGATGAATAACCTGAGTGCCGAATTAGATGTAATGCGCCCCGGCATGTTAGAAACCGGCCTGGAAATTATATCCTATAACATCAACAGAAAAAGCAACCGGCTTCGTTTATTTGAGTTTGGTAAAATCTATGCTACAGAAGGAGTGGGGAAATACGTGGAAACAGAACATCTGTCATTATACTTAACCGGAAAATTATTAGAGGATAACTGGAAACTGCAAACCAAACCTGCCGATTTTTTTGAAGCTAAGGGCATTGCACGGGCTATTATGCAATGGTGCGGCATTGCAGAGGTACAGTGGAAAGCAACAGAGGGCACCCATGCCAAATTGAAAATTTGCGTTGGTAAAAAACAAATTGGGATTGTTGAAATGGTGCCGCCTTCATTCACCGAACGATTTGATATAAAACAAACCGTACTTTTTATTGATATAGATTTTGGCGCATTACTGGCATTAAAGAAAAATGCGGCTATTATTTATAAAGAAGTACCAAAATTCCCTGCCGTACAACGCGATTTGGCTATGATTGTTCCTGTTAATACCACCTATCAATTATTGGAAAGCATTGTAAATAAAATGAAGTTGCTCCGTTTGCAGCAAATGAATTTATTTGATGTGTTTGAAAATGAAAAATTGGGAAAAGATAAAAAATCAATGGCTATTAATTTTACTTTTTTAGATGAAGAAAAAACATTGACCGATAAAGAGATTGACAGTATGATGCAGTCTTTGATGCAGGCATTTGAAACAGAGGCCAATGCTATTATCAGAAAATAAACACCAGTATGCAGGAGTTAAGCCAACAAATAAGCCGGATACAGCAAAAAATGCAGGATTTGTGGCTGTATGCACAAAAGTTAGCCAAAGAAAACCAGCAATTAAAACAGGAATTGCACGAAGCCAATACAGCTAAAATGGAATTAACACAAAAAATTGAACAGTTAGAACAGTCAAAAGCTGCATTGCAAATAGGAGTAGATACCTGGAATGATGCAGATAAAAAAGAATTAGCCACCAAAGTAAACAGCTATCTCAAAGAAATTGAGCATTGGCTGGCTGTATTAAAATCTGCCTGAAATGGAGCAACTCATTACCGTAAATATTATTATTGCTGATAGGAATTACCGAATCAAAATTCATCCCGATGATGAAGCAGTGCTGCGTAAGACCGTAAAAATTATTAATGAAAAAATAAAAGAATATAAACAGGCTTTTGCAGGGAAAGATATGCAGGATTATGTAGCTATGGTTTTACTGTGGCTGGCAACCGAACAAACCCAAATGCCCCTGCCCATCATGGCCGAAGAACAAACCATTATGGAATCATTACAGCAATTAGAAGCCATGATTGACGGGTATTTAAACCAAAGCGCTCATGAACCTATAAAATCATTCATAAAGAAGTGATTATAGGTTCGCCATCACTCACTTAATTTATTTATCTTCGCAAATTAACTTCACTAAAATTATCCATTTGATAGTTAGAGGAAGCAAAATGACAGCGTTTAATTTAAAAAATATCAAACAAAATGGACCAAACAGTTATATACATTATAATTGGTTTACTTGCTTTAATTGCAGGTGTACTTGCGGGTAAGTTATTATTCTCGAAAAATACCAAAAGCAAATTAGAAGAAGCCAATTTTCAGGCACAATCTATTTTGAAAGAAGCCGAGCTGAAAGCCGAAAATATTAAAAAAGAAAAATTATTAGAGGTCAAAGAAAAATTTGTTCAGCTAAAATCAGAATACGATAAAGACGTGCTGGAGCGTAACCGAAAATTAGGCGAAGCTGAAGCACGTATCAAACAAAAAGAAATTGCCATCAATCAAAAAGAACAGGCTTTAGATAAGCAATTGAAAGAAAATGAAGTGATTAAAGCCAATTTAAACAGGCAGATTGAGGTGGTAAATCAAAAACGTACCGAACTGGAAAAACACCAGGAGGAACACATCCGCCGTTTAGAAAAAATTGCTGCCTTATCAGCTGAAGAGGCAAAGGCACAATTAATTGAAAGCCTGAAATCAGAAGCCCAAACACAGGCATTGGGTTTGCAGCAGGAAATTATTGAAGAAGCTCGCTTAAAAGCCAATAAAGAAGCTCGCAAAATTGTTATTCAATCCATACAACGCACTGCTGCCGAGCAAACCATTGAAAATACAGTTTCTGTATTTAATTTGGAATCAGACGAAATTAAAGGACAGATTATTGGTCGCGAAGGCAGAAATATCCGGGCTATTGAGGCTGCAACTGGGGTTGATTTAATTGTTGATGATACGCCGGAAGCAATTGTATTATCATCTTACGATCCGTTAAGAAGAGAAATTGCCCGCTTAAGTTTACAACGCCTAATTGCCGACGGCCGTATTCACCCCGCACGTATTGAAGAAGTGGTTGAAAAAACCCGTCGTCAGTTAGAAGAGCAAATTATTGAAATTGGTGAAAGGACAGTCATTGAATTAGGCATTCATGGGTTGCATAAAGAATTAGTTCGGATAGTGGGGAAAATGCGTTTTCGCTCATCCTATGGCCAAAACCTGCTGATGCATAGCAGGGAAACAGCCAATTTATGTGCCATTATGGCCAGCGAATTAGGGCTGAACCCCAAATTGGCAAAACGGGCAGGGTTGTTACACGATATTGGTAAAGTGCCCGACGAAGAAACCGAACTAAGCCACGCATTACTGGGTGCCAAATTAGCCGAGAAATATGGCGAAAACCCTGCAGTAGTGAATGCCATTGGTGCCCACCACGATGAAATGGAAATGTTGTATGTTATTTCTCCTATTGTACAGGCTTGTGATGCTATTAGTGGCGCACGCCCGGGCGCACGCCGCGAAATGATGCAGCAATACATTCAGCGGATTAAAGACCTTGAAAATCTGGCTCAGGCATATCCCGGTGTGGAAAAGGCTTATGCCATACAAGCCGGAAGAGAGCTACGGGTAATTGTAGAGGCCGATAAAGTGTCTGATGGTGATAGTGATAAATTAAGCTTTGAAATAGCCCAAAAAATACAAACCGAAATGACGTATCCCGGGCAAATAAAAGTAACCGTTATCCGCGAAAAAAGGGCCATTAATGTAGCCAGATAAATTATTTATAAATTCTGGTTTGAAATTTAAAATTTTCTGTTACCTTTGCCGTCCGCAAAAATTAAAGTTATGAGCGAAGCAGTTCAATTCGTACACGAGCAGTTAATTGCCAAAAAAGAATATCCCAAATTTAAAAGTGGTGATAATATTACCGTTAACTATAAAATTGTAGAAGGTGGTAAAGAGCGTATTCAGAGTTTTCGTGGTGATGTGTTAAAAATGCAGGGCACAGGTGCTACTGCAACTTTTACTGTACGCAAAATTTCTGATGGGGTAGGTGTGGAAAGATTGTTCCCTTTCTTCTCTCCCAATATCGATTCCATTGTTTTAAACAAAAAAGGAAAAGTACGCAGAGCTAAATTGTTCTATTTAAGAGAACGTAGCGGTAAAAGTGCCCGTATTAAAGAAAAACGTTTCTAGTCAAATTATTCAAATATTTAAGCGGGAGTTGTTAAACTTCCGCTTTTTTATGCAGTCTTAATCCCTCTATTTGATAACTTAATGTTTGGTACAATAATTTGTACTAACTTTACCTTCTTAAATCAATTTTTTATGGCTAATTTAGGAATGCCCGAACTGATTATTATTTTAATTGCAATCCTGGTATTATTCGGTGGAAAAAAAATACCGGAATTTATGCGTGGTTTGGGAAAAGGTATTCGTGAGTTTAATGATGCAAAAGACAATGTAAAAAGAGAACTTCAGGAAGGAATGAAAGAAAAAGACTCTGAAACTGCTGCAAAGTAATTATTAACCACCAATATCTGTAACGGGTTTTGTTTACATTTACCACTATTGCTCAATACCACAATGATTTATTGAATGGCACTACTACTTGTGTGGAGGCTGTTCAACATTATTTGGACAATATTGGCAAAAAATCTTCCCTTAACGCATTTATAGAAGTTTATGAAAAAGAAGCGCTTGACCGCGCTTCCTTTTTAGATTCTGAACGAATGGCAGGCAAAACAATGAGTCATTTACATGGGGTAGTGGTTGCATTGAAAGATGTAATTTGTTACTGCAATCATACTGTTACTGCAGGCTCACTCATTCTAAATAATTTTTCCTCACTATATTCCGCTACTGCAGTTGAACGATTAATTGAAGCAGGTGCCATTATTATAGGTCGCAATAATTGCGATGAATTTGCCATGGGCAGTACCAATGAAAATTCAGCTTATGGCCCTGTTCAAAATGCTGCAGATATTACCAAAGTACCCGGTGGTTCTTCCGGTGGTTCTGCTGTAGCCGTTCAGGCAGATATGTGTATGGTAAGTCTGGGAAGTGATACCGGAGGCTCTGTACGCCAGCCGGCCGATTGGTGTGGGATTGTTGGGTTTAAACCTACCTACGGCCGAATTTCAAGGCATGGGTTAATTGCTTATGCTTCATCCTTTGATCAGATTGGTATTTTTTCCAAACATTTGCAAGATACTGCAAGGGTGCTTGAAGTAATTGCAGGAGAAGATGCCTACGATAGTACTGTTTCTGCAGAACCTGTTCCGGCCTACAGTGATCTGTTGCAAAAAAGCAGTATAAGCAGTCGACAGGAACCTTTTAAAATTGCCTATTTTAAAGAAGCGCTGGAACATCCGGGTTTAGATCCTGAAATAGCAAAGGCGTTCCACCAGTATGTTGAGAAGCTACGTTTACAGGGTCACATTATAGAGCCGGTTGATTTCCCTTTACTAAAATATGTGGTACCTACTTACTATGTTTTAACTACTGCAGAAGCTTCCAGTAACTTATCACGTTACGATGGGGTAAAATATGGCTATCGGGCAGATTTGGCAGCACAGGATGACCTGACTGCATTATATAAAAAATCACGCAGCCAGGGTTTCGGAAAAGAAGTGCAACGTCGTATTCTATTGGGTACTTTTGTATTAAGTGCCGGTTATTATGATGCCTATTTTAGTAAAGCACAGCAACTCAGACGTTTATTAGTTGAACAAAATGACCATATTTTTGAGCATTATCAGGCTATCATTTCACCCACCGTACCGGGTACAGCCTTCAAGATAGGTGAAAAGAGAAACAATCCTGTAGAAATGTATTTGGCTGATATATACACTGTATATGCCAATTTAGTGGGTATTCCCGGCGTATCTTTGCCTTTGTTTCAACACAGCAATGGTTTGCCCTTTGGTATGCAGGTAATGATGCCCCAATTTAAAGAAACCGAACTTATGGTATTGGGTAATTACCTTTCGCATTTGAATTAATTGTTGCTATAAATTTTATCACCAACATTGGTTTAAGTATCCTGCAATATGAATCAGTGTATCCGGAAAATAAAGCAACATTATTGTTACCCGTTGCTACTGTTTTGTATATTGTGTAATCCGATAAATACACTTGCAGCAAATCCTTCTCATTTGTTCGATACTGTTGTAACACCGGTGAATACTTTTCAAACCCTGTTGCAAATACCTTCTGGTCATGCTTTTGTGAATATTCCACTTCCTCATCAAATGGTTTCATTTTACAGTGAGTACTGTGAAAAGCAAAGCAAAGAACTACTGCTGATGAAGTTTTGGGCTAAGCCCTATTTTGATTTGTATGACCATATTTTGAGTGCTAACGGAGTACCAATTACGTTGAAATACCTGAGTGTAATTGAGAGTCATTTACAACCCAATCTTGTATCATGGGCCGGAGCAGTAGGACCCTGGCAGTTAATGCCCTATGAAGCACAACGGTTTGGCTTGAAAAATAATAAATATGTAGATGAACGAACTGATTTTATTAAAAGTACTGAAGTTGCTGCCAAATTATTAAAAGAGTTGTATGCCGAATTTGGAGATTGGCTTCTGGTAGTTGCTGCCTATAATGGTGGGGTAGGAAGAGTAAAGCAGGCTATTGAAAAAGCAAAAAGCAAAAGCTTTTGGGATATACAATATTTTTTGCCTGAAGAAACCCGTAATCACGTAAAAAAATATATTGCTACCCATTATATATTTGAAAATAACGGAGGAGTAACTACCTTAACTGCCCAAGAGGTGCAGCAATATTTTAATGTACCTGCTGAACAGCGAACTGCAATCACCAGTGCCGATAGTACCCTTTGTTCTGTAGAAATAAGTGGGCGGTACAATGCTGCATTAATTTGTAAACAGCTTCAAATATTACCTGCTTATTTTAACCAGCTGAATCCGGGATTTGCAGCGCAACTGGCATCCGGAAAAAAATATATTATGTATTTGCCTAAAGAGAAAAAAAATTTGTTTGAAGCAACGAAACAACAAATTCTGGAACAATCTATTCAGCAGTTGTTACTGGGTAGCCCGGTCGCGTATTAAACAACGCAGCCATAGCAGATGCTTTTAATAAACATTCTTCATATTCCTGTTCGGGTACACTACCCGCAGTAATACCACTGCCTACGGCATAACTGAGTAGTTGCTGTTGTGTATCGTATTGCAAACTTCTTATTACCACATTAAAATCAAAATCTTTTTCAGGAGTAAAATAGCCCACACTGCCGGCATATAAACCTCTATTAAAACATTCATATTGTTCAGTTAACTGCATCACCCTTTCTTTAGGTGCACCTGTCATGGAACCCATTGGGAAAGTAGCCTTTAAAATTTCGGTGAATGTAAGGTTGTTTTTTAATTGTCCGGTAATGGTACTAATCATTTGATGTACTTGGGGATAGGTATAAATGCCAAATAATTCCGTAACACTAACTGTACCGGCTTTGCATATACGGCTGAAATCGTTTCTTACCAAATCAACAATCATCACATTCTCGCTTCGTTCTTTGGCTGATTGAAGCAGGTTTTGTTTCAAGGCCTCATCTATTGCAGGAATATTGGTATTTCTGGCAATAGTGCCTTTAATGGGTGATGAAAATAACAGGTTTCCTTTTTTTAACAAATATCGCTCGGGGCTGGAGCAAAGCAGGTATAAATGTTGTAGCTTATAAAATGCGCCAAAAGGTGCAGGCGATACCTTGCTTAATACACGATATGCTGCAAATGGGTCTATTTGTGCATTGGGAGCTATCCATTCCTGGCAATAATTAATTTCATAACAATCGCCACGGTGTATGTGCTGTAATAACTGTTCAATAATGTTGCAATAGGTTTCTTTTGAAATACCCGGGATGAAATGTGCAGTTTGTTGAACCGGTATTGTGTAAGATGCCGGCATGGATTGTATCTGATTAAAAATATCATCCGGATTTGAGGTGGCAGAATGGATACTTAGTGTGGCATTCTGTATGGTACAAACCACTTCAGGTTGAAAAAAATAAAATTCAGGAAAAGGTATAGTGGCTTTTTGGTCTGAATTAAAACCTTTAAAAAGTTGGTTCTTTAAATTGTAATTCAAATGTCCAAATATCCAGTCGTTACGTTCTGCTAACCAGTAATCTATGTCAGCAATGACACTATTTTTACCGGTTTCTGAAACAATTCCGGCTGCAGCCAGCATTTCAAAATTATGTTGGGCGTGCTGGTATTGGTGATTATCAAAAAAACAACAAACAGCATACTGATTGAGCCAGTGTATTATTTGTTGTTTTATGAGTTTCGGATCATTAATCCGATAGTATTTTGTAATTCTGTTCACAGCATCTTTTTAGGAATAGACGCCTTAAAAATCGTCATCTTCCTCAAAGTCATCCTTATCATCAAATAAGTCAAATTCTTTAAAATCTTCATCAATTTTAAAGTCATCTTCATCTGTATTACCCTTTTTTTTGCCGCCTGCTACTTTTTTGCCGGCAGATTTGGGAATGTCAAATTCATCGAAGTCGGGATCCCAATCATCTTCTTCTTCGGGTTTATCCCAATCATCTTCTACATCATCTTCTAAATCGTCATCATCCTCATCAATGTTTTTTTTCTTTGATGTGGAGGCTGCTGATTTTTTAGGTTTAATGATATCTTCATCATCTTCTAAATCATCATCCTCTTCTTCAAATTTCTTTTTAGAAGAAGTTTTCTTGCTCCCTGTATCTGGTAATTTTTTACTGGGTTCGGATTTTTTATCCTTATCAGATCTTGCTGCCATATTCTAATAAGATTAATTGCTGTAAAATTTCAAATCAATTTTATACCAACCAAATTTTTTTTTTACAGAGTTATAATTTGTTCACGTTCAGGGCCATTTGAAACAAATTTAACCGGTGCCCCAATATACTGATTGATAAACGCAATGTAGGTAGACATATTTTCTGGTAAAGCTGCTGCATCCTTCATTTTTGTAATATCGGTGTTCCAACCTTTAAAATGGCGATACAGCGGGGTAATTTGTTCCTGCATCATTTGAAAAGGTACTTCATCTGTTTGTTTGCCATTTATTTCATAAGCAGTACAGGCTTGTAAATCAGTAAAACTATCCAGTACATCTGATTTGGTCATTACCACTTTTGTAACACCATTAATCATGCATGCATAGCGCAGGGCAACCAGATCAATCCAGCCGCAGCGGCGTGGCCTGCCGGTAGTAGCGCCAAATTCGTTGCCTATTTTTCTTAACAGTTCACCATTTTCATCTTGTAATTCAGTGGGGAAAGGCCCACTGCCCACCCTTGTGCAATAGGCTTTGGTAACGCCATACACTTCATTAATTTGGCGGGGTGCTACACCCAATCCGGTACAAACTCCGGCAGAAATGGTGCTGGAAGAGGTAACAAATGGGAAAGTGCCAAAATCAATATCCAGCATACTGCCTTGGGCACCTTCGGCCAGTACTTTTTTACCTTGTGCAATCTGATGATTAATAAAATATTCACCATTTACAATATTCAGGGTTTTCAAAAATTCAAGGGCTTCAAAAAATTCTTCTTCCCAGGATGAGATGTCTTCATTAAAATTAAAATTATCTAAAAGTTTTTGATGTTTCAGGCGCAGTTTAATGTATTGGCTGGTAAAATTTTTGTGAAATAAATCGCCCACTCTTATGGCATTTCTTCCTGTTTTATCCATATATGCAGGGCCAATGCCTTTTAAGGTAGAACCAATTTTGCTATCGCCTTTTTGCATTTCACTGGCTTTGTCTAAGGCACGATGTGTAGGAAGGATTAAGTTGGTGCGTTGCGATATAAATAAATTTTTTCTGTAATCAATTCCAAACGAGGCCACTATATCACATTCTTTTTTAAGTATAACGGGGTCTAAAACCACACCATTGCCAATGATGTTCACTGCATTTTGATGAAAAATACCCGATGGAATTTGGTGTAGAACTACTTTTTTGCCATTTACATACAAAGTGTGGCCGGCATTTGGGCCGCCCTGAAAACGGGCTACCACATCGTAATGTGGCGCAAAATAATCTACAATTTTTCCTTTGCCTTCATCACCCCATTGTAAACCTAAAATTACGTCAACCATATTTTACTGATTTATGATGCCGCAAATGTAAGTGATGGATGCTATGAATAGGAAAAAGAAGTTGATTAAATATTTTTTGGGAAATACTCCTGATGGAAGGCTTTCTTTCAAATTTCCTAAAAGGGTTAATTAGTCTTACTGCTTTTTACGTGCAATTTCTCTATCAGTTTGTTTTCAGATTTCATTTTGTAAAAATATTAAAAACATATAGCATCCATTTAAATACAATTAATTCAAGTATTATCTATTTGCAAATTTTTAATTTTTTTAGCTGATTATTATTGTTTAAGGTTTTATATGTAAATCTCCTATTGTTTTTATATATTGTATTATAAATTAATTTATATATGTAAAAACAATAAAATTTAAATCAATGTTCATTCATACAATTCCTAAATTGCTATGATAAATAATGCAGAAAATAAGATTGCATTTGAGTTGTAAAAAATATACAAACAATTTGTATTTTAAAAGACTTGCCTCAAAAATATGTGGTACTGAAGTTAAATAAAAGAGAAATTAATTTGAGTAATAATATTGAGCACGGTAGCAGCCATCTTGCCGTATATGTTATTGTATTGTATTTTATTTAAATATATTTGTATATCAGTAAAGAAAATTATTACATTTAATCCTGAATAATTCAGCAAGAAATGAAACCATTTTTTACAACATGAGTAGCTAAGCTATTTGGCATCTTCTGTATCAAACCGGTCAATACTTTGAATACCCTGCAATTGTTTTAAGCGTTTCACTAATTCTTCCAATTCTTCTTTATCGTGCACAAACACTTTTACTGTTCCCTGAAATAAACCTTCGGCCGATTCAATGGTGAGTGCTGCAATATTAATCCTTAAATCGCCGCTAATAATATTGGTTATTTTATTGATTACACCCACATCGTCTAACCCCACAATTTTTAAACCGGTAAGGAATGATATTTCTTTGTTTTTTGCCCATTTGGTTTTTACTACGCGGTGCCCATAGTTGGCCAACAATTGCGCAGCATTGGGGCAATTGGTGCGGTGTATAATTAAGCCTTTGCCGGTGCTCACAAATCCAAATACATCATCGCCCGGAATGGGGTTGCAGCATTTGGCTAAGGAGTACATAATTTTATCACTGCTTTCGCCAAAAATAATCAGCTCACTGTCTTTTTTACTATAGGTTTTTTGAGGGGGTATTTCATGTGGTGTTTCGGCAGGTAAAATAATTTTGGGCTTGGGAGCTTCTAATTTATCTCCCAGTACATGAAATTCTTTTAACTCTCTTAAATCAATTTGTTTTACGGCAATTTTATATAAAAGATCTAATGATGAGGGTAGTTTATAAAAATGAACCAACTCATCAATATTGACACTATTATAGGCTGCACCCAGATTTTCTAATTTGCGTTGCAGGGTATATTTTCCTTCATCTGCAATTTTTCTTTTTTCTTCCCTCAGGGCATCTTTAATTTTTGCTTTTGCCTTAGCAGTTACCACCATGTTCAGCCAGTCTTCAGAAGGTTTTTGTTTATTGCTGGTAATTATTTCTACCTGATCGCCGCTGTGCAGTTTATGGCTAATCGGTACCAATTTGTGGTTCACTTTGGCACCAATACATTTTGAGCCAACTGCAGAGTGTATGGCAAATGCAAAATCGAGCGCCGTGCTGTCGGTGGGCATCATTTTTACATCGCCTTTAGGTGTGTATACATAAATTTCTTCAGCTAAGAAAGATGTTTTGAAATCCTGTAAAAAATCAACACCATCGGTATCTTCCTGCGACAGCACTTCTCTGATTTGTCCGAACCATTTATCAAAACGGTCTTCGTCGGTTTTTTCTTCTTTGTATTTGTAGTGTGCCGCCAATCCTTTCTCGGCAATTTCGTTCATACGTTTGGTGCGTATTTGCACTTCTACCCATTTGCCATGCGGTCCCATTACGGTAGTATGCAGTGCCTCATATCCATTGCTTTTTGGGTTACTAAGCCAGTCTCTTAATCGTTCGGGCGATGGGGTATATGCATCGGTAATAATGGAATATACTTTCCAGCAATCTTCTTTTTCTCTATCGGCGGGCGAATTTAAAATTACACGAATGGCGAATAAATCATACACCTCTTCAAAGTTTACGCCTTTTTTCTTTATTTTATTCCAGATAGAATGAATGCTTTTTGGGCGACCCTGTATTTCAAAATCGAAACCTAATTTTTGCAGTTTTTCTTTAATAGGTTTAATAAATTCATTGATGTACCGGGTGCGTTCGCGTTTGGTTTCAGATAATTTTCTGGCAATTTCTTTATAGGCTTCCGGTTCCATGTATTTCATGGCCAGATCTTCCATTTCTGTTTTAATATTGTAAAGGCCCATTCTGTGGGCTAATGGGGCATAAACCCAAATGGTTTCAGATGAGATTTTTAACTGCTTATCCCGCTTCATGCTATCTAATGTGCGCATGTTGTGCAGGCGATCGGCCAGTTTAATTAAAATAACCCTCGGGTCATCGGTAAGGGTTAATAAAATCTTTTTAAAATTTTCGGCTTGTTGCGATGTGTTGGCATCCATTACCGTGGCTATTTTGGTAAGCCCGTCTACTATTCTGGCAATTTCACTTCCAAATTCCCTTTCAATATCATCTAAGGTAATGTCGGTATCTTCCACCGTATCGTGTAACAATGAGCAAATGGTACTTCTTACCCCCAGGCCAATTTCTTCCACACAAATCATTGCTACAGCAATGGGGTGTAAAATATAAGGTTCTCCGCTTTTGCGGCGCATAGTTTTATGTGCTTCGGCTGCCATCTCAAAAGCATGCCTTACTAATTCTTTATCGCCTCTTTTTAATTTTGGGCGTAGGCTTTTGAGCAATGCCCTGTAACGGTGCAAAATTTCTTTCTTTTCCTGCTCTTCGGTTAAAGTGTAGGCCGGCAATTGATTTTCTGTTATTGATGTTTCTATAACTTGCTCATTCTCCATAACCATACAAAATTAAAGATATTCTACTGCTGATGGGTTGCTTGTGTGGCAGTTTTAGCAACCGGCAGCGTTAATTTTTGCCATAATTCGGCTTACCAGAGCGAATATTGTTATTTTTGCCCGCAACATGGCATCTGATTCTAAAAAAAGTTTTATTAATTTTTCGCTGCTTCAAAGGGTTTTGCATTTTGTAAAGCCTTACCGTTCTGTGTTTTATGGCAGTATTGTTTTAGCCATTGTAATGGCATTTTTTGCGCCGGTAAGGCCCTATTTAATTCAGTTAACGGTGGATGAAGTAACCGGGAAACATCCCCCGATTCCGAAATGGGTGCATCTGTTTACTGAAAATACGGCCTTGCAAACCGTTACAGCGTTTATTATTGCCATTACTATTTTTCAACTTGTTTTTTTAATGATTGAAACCCTGGTTCGGTTTACGTTTACTTTTTTAACAGCCTGGTTAGGCCAGCACGTGGTAAAAGATTTAAGAGTAACGGTATACAATAAAATATTGCACCTCAATCTTTCACAGTTCGATAAAACACCCATTGGTACCTTAACTACCCGCACTATTAACGATATTGAAAGTATTAATGATATTTTTAGCGATGGCTTAATTCCAATTGTAGCCGATTTGTTGACCATTATTATTACCCTGGCCACTATGTTTTGGATTGACTGGCGCCTTACCCTGATTGCCTTAATTCCATTTCCGGTGTTAATTATTGCCACTTATTATTTTAAAGAGGCAGTTAACAAAAGTTTTATCAGGGTCAGAAATGCGGTGGCAGCACTAAATGCATTTGTACAGGAGCATATTACGGGTATGCAGGTGGTGCAGGCTTTTGCAGTGGAAGATAAAGAGTTTGAAAAATTTCAGAATATCAATCGAGAACACCGAAATGCCAATATTAAAGCCATTTTTGCTTATAGTGTATTTTTCCCAATTGTAGAAATTGTACTGGCATTAAGTACAGCACTGATTATTTGGTGGGTTGCCAATCAGGCTATTTTACTGGGCGGTGGTGCTCCCATTAATTTTTCAGGAAAAATTGTGGCCTTTATTCTGTTTATGAACCAGATTTTCAGACCACTCCGTGTAATTGCAGATAAATTTAATGTATTGCAAATGGGCATGGTGGCTGCCGAACGGGTGTTTAAAGTACTGGATAATCCCGATGTTACCAATAATGCCGGTCAGTTTGCACCTGATGCCATTAAAGGTAAAATTGCATTTAACCATGTTTGGTTCGCTTATGTGGAAGACCAATATGTTTTAAAAGATATCAATTTTTCAATTAATGCAGGCGAAACTGTGGCTATTGTTGGCCATACAGGTAGTGGTAAAACTTCTATTGCCAGCCTCATGAACCGGCTGTACCATATTCAAAAAGGAACTATTTTAATTGATGATGTAAAAATTGAAGACTATACCACCGATGCTTTACGCAAACATATTGGAGTGGTATTGCAGGATGTGTTTTTGTTTTCCGGGTCCATTATTGATAATATTACCCTTCGAAATCCGGAAATAACAAAAGAACAGGTCATTGCTGCAGCAAAAATGATGGATGTGCACGACTTTATTTTGCGGTTACCCGGTGGTTATGATTTTGATGTCCGGGAAAGGGGCAATACCCTTAGCCTGGGTCAACGGCAAATTTTCTCCTTTATCCGGGCATTATTGTACAATCCGGCTATTTTAATTTTAGATGAAGCCACTTCTTCTATAGACAGTGAGAGTGAGCAACTCATTCAAAAAGCCATTGACACCTTAATTTCAGGCAGAACTTCCATTATAATAGCCCACCGCCTGTCTACCATCCGTAAGGCACATAAAATTATTGTATTAGACAAAGGGGTGATTAAAGAAATGGGCACCCATCAGGAATTATTGGCCAACGGAGGTTTTTATGCACGTTTATATGAAATGCAATTTGAAAAACATGCCCATGCCCATCATTCCATTTCAGCCGGTTCTTTGTAACTTTTTTTTAATCAAAAATTCAGGTTCAATCTTTTTTTAGAGTCATCCCCCTATCTTTGCCGCAAATTTGAACAAATTTATGGCCCTGAAATACCTGAAATCTTTGCTGGTTGCGGCTTTTAGCCTGTTTTTTTGTGCAATCTCCATCATAAGCAAGGCACAGGTGACTGAAAATATTGTAGCAGATACTGTGCATGAAAAAAGTGGCGAAGGCTTTAATCCGGGTGAGATAATTATGGAGCATATTATGGACAATCATGATTTCCATTTTGCTGAATGGAATGGGCATCCCATCGCTTTACCATTACCAGTTATTGTGTATTCTCCACAAAGAGGATTGTCTGTTTTCATGTCATCTAAATTTGAACATGGGCATGCCATTTATAAAGGTTACAAATTAGAAGAAGGAAACATTGTTGCAGTAAATGAATCCGGGGAACCCGATGCTTCTGTAAAAGTGTATGATTTATCTCTTACCAGAAATGTAGTGCAAATGTTGTTGGGCTTGCTGGTATTGGTGATTGTGCTGATTAATGTTGCCAAAAAATATACCAAAGAAGGTGCTTCCAAAGCACCATCAGGTTTCCAAAATGCCATAGAGCCGGTCATTACTTTTATTCGAGATGAAGTGGGTAAAAGCTATTTGGGCAGTAAGTACGAAAAATACATGCCATTGCTGTTAACCATTTTCTTCTTCATTTTAATATCTACTTTATTTGGGTTAATACCAGGTTCGGCTAACGTAACAGGAAATATTGCATTTACATTTACGTTGGGCATTATCAGTTTTGTAGTAATATTATTTAGTGCTAATAAACACTACTGGGCACATATCTTTAATCCGCCGGGAGTGCCTGTTTTTGTAAAATTTATTTTAATTCCGGTTGAAATTTTAAGTGTATTTACCAAGCCGTTTGCATTAATTGTGCGTTTATTTGCCAATATGGTAGCCGGGCACATGATTATTACCTGCTTAATTTTAATGATTTTTATTTTCTCGAAACTAAGTATTGGTGCCGGTTTAGGATTTGCACCTGTTTCACTGGCATTTACCATTTTCATTTATTTTATTGAAATATTAGTTGCATTCATTCAGGCATTTATCTTTACCAACCTTACCGCAGTATTTATTGGTCAGGCTATTGAAGATACACACAGCCATCATGATGATGCAGTAATGATATAAATTTTTTTTAATCACAAAAACCAACACAATATGTCTTTAATGAGTGTTTTGTTAGATGGTAGCATTTCCAACATGGGTGCTGCAATTGGTGCAGGTTTAGCTGCAATTGGTGCAGGTATTGGTATTGGCCAGATTGGTAAAGGCGCAGTAGAAAGTATTGCCCGCCAGCCTGAAGCAGCAAATGAAATTCGTGCAAACATGATTTTAACCGCTGCCTTTGTAGAGGGCGTGGCTCTGTTTGCCGTAATTGCAGCCGTATTGGCCATCTTCATCAAGTAATTGTTCTTGTAAAAGAAACATTATCTCAACTGCATTCAAAGCAAAGGGCTGCGAATGCAGTTGATTTTAAAACAGTATACAGATGGTTATTGCTTTCTGAAAAATAAAAATTTTTGTTATAAAATAAAAATTGAATATATGCAATTGTTAACACCCGCTTTAGGTTTAATATTCTGGACATTTATTGCCTTTATTGTTGTTTTAATTGTGCTGCGTAAATATGCCTGGAAGCCCATTCTTTCTACATTGAAAGAAAGAGAAACCGGTATTGCCGATGCTATTGCTTCTGCAGAAAAAATAAAAGCGGAAATGACTGCGTTAAAAAATGAGAATGAAGCATTAATGGCAAAAGCAAGAGAAGAGCGTGCAGTGATTTTAAAAGAAGCCAAAGAACAATCAGATAAAATGATTGCCGAAGCCAAAGAGAAAGCCAAACAGGAATATGAACGCATTGTTGCCGATGCACAAACGGCTATTTTGCAACAAAAGAATGCTGCTTTAACTGATGTAAAAAATCAGGTGGGCGCTTTGGTAATTGAAGTAAGTGAAAAAATATTACACAGAGAACTCAGTAGTAAAGCAGAACAGGAAAAATATATTCAAACATTGGTGAATGCTGTTCCATTAAATTAATTCTATTTCAACGTAATTATAATTATCGATAATGAATAATCCCCGTTTAGCAAACCGGTATGCCAAAAGCCTGATTGATATTAGCATTGAAAGAAATGAGCTTGAAAAAATCATGGCTGATATGCAATACCTT
Organism: Hydrotalea sp. GW822-HT8A01; assembly: GCF_058798575.1. NCBI lineage: Bacteria > Pseudomonadati > Bacteroidota > Chitinophagia > Chitinophagales > Chitinophagaceae > Hydrotalea > Hydrotalea sp. GW822-HT8A01. Next base: position 292,709 of record NZ_CM179506.1, on the reverse strand, counting down.
CAAGCTGTTTGTAAGGCCAGCAGGGAGTTTGTAAATCTATTGGAGAGCCCAGTTGTTACTTCCGATAAAAAGAATGCCATTATTAAAGCAGTTACCGGAAAATCAGTAAGTGCATTAACAGCATTGTATCTTGAACTGTTAGTGAAAAAAGGCAGAGAAAATGTGTTACCCGAAATAGCCAATGCATTTATTGAGCATTACAATGCATTAAAAGGCATTCATATTGTAACCCTTACCACAGCAGTTTCCGTTTCAGACAGTTTAAAAAATGCCATTGAAACCAAAGTAAAAACAGCACGTGGATTTGATAAAGTACAGTTGGAAACGAAAGTAGATGAAAGTTTAATTGGCGGCTTTGTATTGAGTTTTCAAAACAATTTGGTAGATGCCAGTGTATTACGCGATTTGAAAGATATCAAAAAACAGTTTCAGCAAAATTTATATGTGCAGCAAATACGATAAACTGCATTAATTTTTTACAATTATAATCATAGCATAAAATCAACAATATGGTAGACATTAAACCAGATGAAATTTCAGCCATACTCAGGCAACAGTTGAGTAATTTCAATGTATCGGCTGAATTGGAAGAAGTGGGTACTGTTTTACAAGTGGGTGATGGTATTGCCCGTGTTTATGGCCTTAACAATGTGCGTTCAGGTGAACTGGTAGAGTTTGATAATGGCGTAAAAGCCATTGCACTTAACCTGGAAGAAGATAATGTAGGGGTGGTATTAATGGGTGAAAGCGAAGGTATTAAAGAAGGTGCCAAAGTAAAAAGAACCGGACAAATTGCCTCTATTAAAGTGGGCGATGGAATGGTGGGCCGTGTATTAAATACACTTGGAGAACCTATTGATGGCAAAGGCCCTATTAAAGGTGAATTGTATGAAATGCCACTGGAACGTAAAGCCCCAGGCGTTATTTTCCGTGAACCTGTGAAAGAACCTTTGCAAACCGGTATTAAAGCCATAGATGCCATGATTCCAATTGGTCGTGGCCAGCGTGAATTGATTATTGGTGACCGCCAAACCGGTAAAACCGCCATTGCTGTTGATACCATTATCAATCAAAAAGAATTTTATGAAGCCGGCAATCCGGTGTATTGTATTTATGTAGCCGTTGGTCAAAAAGCCTCTACTGTTGCCGGTGTAATGAAAACACTGGAAGACAATGGCGCCATGGCTTATACAACTATTGTGGCTGCATCTGCTTCAGATCCGGCTCCATTACAGTTCTATGCACCATTTGCCGGTGCTGCAATTGGTGAATTTTTCCGCGATACCGGAAGACCAGCTCTAATTATTTATGATGATTTATCAAAACAGGCAGTGGCTTACCGCGAAGTATCGCTATTGTTGCGCAGACCCCCAGGCCGTGAAGCATATCCCGGTGATGTATTCTATTTACATAGCCGTTTATTGGAAAGGGCTGCCAAAGTAATTTCCAACGATGATGTGGCAAAAAACATGAACGACCTTCCCGATTCTATCAAACATTTGGTAAAAGGTGGGGGTAGTTTAACAGCTTTACCAATTATTGAAACACAAGCAGGCGATGTATCTGCTTACATTCCTACTAACGTTATTTCAATTACCGATGGCCAAATATTTCTGGAAGGTAACTTGTTTAATGCCGGTATTCGTCCAGCTATTAACGTAGGTATTTCAGTGAGTAGGGTAGGTGGTAATGCCCAAATTAAATCGATGAAAAAAGTAGCCGGTACCTTAAAGTTAGACCAGGCATTGTACCGCGAATTAGAGGCCTTCTCTAAATTTGGTGGCGATTTAGATGCAGCGACCAAATCGGTAATCGATAAAGGTGCCCGTAACGTTGAAATATTGAAACAACCCCAGTATAGCCCCATGAGCGTTGAAAAACAGGTAGCTATTATTTATTTGGGTACACAAGGCTTATTGCGCGATGTGGCTGTAAGTAAAGTAAAGGCATTTGAAGCGCATTTTCTGCTTGAAATGGAGACTAAATTACCCGATGTACTGGCAGAATTTAAAAAAGGCCAGTTAAATGATGAAAGTTTAAAGAAAATGACCGATTTAGCTGCAGGTTTGTATCCACAGTATAAATAATCAATCATATTTAGTACTTTGAAAACCCCGGATTTATTACCGGGGTTTTTGTTTTTACTACAAACAATAACAAGCAACCGGCTCTATCACAATAAGTTATATCATTTCATCTGCTTCCTTCCCTGTTCATTCCATCATACAAAAGGAGTATTTTAAACCATAGAATCAACTTTTTATAAAATAGTTTAGTGTATAAAATAAACTACTTTATGCTTGTGTTTTTAAATTGAGTATATGAAACAAATTATGCATTTTTCATAGCATTTTTGGCTATGGCAGGAACCAACAGCCCAACAAAAACTTCGGGTTTGGTGAAAGATGTGAAAGGTAAACCCATTCATGGCGTAGGCATTACTTTATTGCAAACCTACGATGGTGTTGTAACAGACAGGCAGTCTGGGACAATTTTCGTTCCAAACTTTCAAAAAAGAAGATAAAATTTTTCAAGCCAAAATAATGGGTTATGGATTGAAAGAAGAAAAAATTGTTATTGCCAAAAATGCTCTTGCTGTGGTTTTTGTTTTGAAAGAAGAAGTTTCTGAATTAAAAGCAGTTTCTGTTACAGCAGGTAGTTTTGCTGCCGGCGATAAAAAGCGGGTGGCAACTGTATTAAGTGCGTTGGATATGTACACTACGGGCGGTGTCACTGCCGATGTTACGGCAGCCATTAAAATATTGCCGGTTGCCCAACAGGTAGACGAACAGGAAGGCCTTTTTGTACGGGGTGGCGAAGGCTATGAAACCAAGCAAATAAAATAGATGGTTTTGTGGTGAACAACCCCTATTATGCCAGCTCACCGGGTATTGCCGGCAGAGGGCGTTTTGCACCTTCTTTATTTCAAGGTAATATATTCAGCACCGGCGGTTATTCGGCTATTTACGGGCAGGTATTATCATCAGTATTTCCTCTAATTACTTTTAAGCGTTACTTCTTTCATAATTTTACTCCAGCTTTCACAAGCAGTTGATTTTTAAGTGAATTTCAAAAAACAGATACTGTTTATTTATTTTTCACAAGAATAATTTACTGTTGTTTATGGATGAGAATTTCAATTTGTTTTAAAATTTTGTTAGCATCTTTCATATCAAAATCTTCATGCAATTTTTTGGGAACGCCCATGCAGGACAAATCGATGTGGACATCAGGCGTTACTGAATGATTACCCAAACATGCTTTTGAGCATGCCAGTGGGCAACCATCTATTACAATAATTTTTCTTCCGGAAGTAGCTGTACGTACAAGATTCTTTACGTTACCTCCAACTCCGGCAATGCATGACATTTCTGCAATATTCATCCTGTCAAGCTGAACAGCAATATAATTTGCCATTTGCGCAGCACTGGAACAGCCAGAGCAGGAATACAACAGTGGTTTATAACCAGTTCTTGTTTTCATAGTGCGAAAAATATTTTTTAAAGCGATAATTTTTCATAAGTCCGATTAAAAATGCAATTACCGGATACTAATTATTTTAATATTAAGCCAATATCGTTGCAATATTTTCATCAGTTTTTGATTGTATTGTATCATTATTCTCATCTTTTTTTAACCCTTTTCTTCTACTGGTTATAAACCAAACAAGTGGTATCACGCCACCTACAGTAAAAATGGAACCACCAACAATACGCAGCCAAGTGAGCGTTTGAAAACCGCTGCTTTCTATAAATGCACTGCTACGGGCATACCATAGTCCTTGTTCTGTTGCTGTTTTAAACTGGTAAATACCTGCAGGAAATAAATCAAGTAATACCATTAGTAACAAACCGATATTAATGGACCAGAATACTGTTTTAATGAGTTTTGGTTTCCACCAATCGGCCTTAAATAATAACTGGCAACAAAATAAAACAGCAGCTACTGCAAGATTGCCATAAACACCCATTAATGCAGCATGGCCATGATTAACGGTTAAATAAGTTCCATGCTCATAATAATTGGCAATAGGAAGATTGATAATAAACCCCAGAACACCTGCTCCAAAAAAATTCCAGAAATTAACAGCTACCAAAAACAGGAACACTTCAGAAAATCCAAAACATTTATTCAAATCTCCATTTATCCGATTATTCGTTTCCAGCAGTTTTGGGAGTTTGCTGAAACGCCATGCTTCTAATGTGAGCAGCACTAAAGGTATTACTTGCAATGTTGAAAACACTGAGCCAAGAGCCATTGTGAAAACCGGCTTAGCATTCCAGTAAAAATTATGTGAAATACCCAGCAAACCAGAACCAAGAAATAATAAGGTTGCTAAATAGATAACACGAATCACAGCCTGCCTGCTTACCAATCCCATCAATACCATAAAGTACCCAATCAGCACTGTGGTGAACACTTCAAAAAAAGCTTCGGCCCACATGTGCACTACCATCCATCTCCAGAAATCAGCAATCACAAAATTGGTTTTGGGTGTTGCAATAAAGCCGGAGATCAATAATAAAATTATACTGAATGTGGCATATACTAACCAGTTAGGTAAAGCCCATGGCTGCTTTAATTTCATAGTGGGTTTAATTCCTCTGTAAATGGTTACTGCCCAGATAATGAATACTACACCCAGTATAATCTGCCATAATTTTCCAAGTTCAACATACTCCCATCCCTGGTTTCCCAGCAAATACCAGTTTTTCCCGGCAAGACCTTTCGGCCCAAGCAACATACCGACAAAGGAACCTCCCACCAGCAATACCGTAAGCCAGAAAATAGTATTAATAAGTGTAACCTGTTTTTTTGATTGATTGGGTGATACAAATGACATCATAAAAAATGACGCGCCAATCCAGCAGATTGATATCCATAGAATGGATAATTGTACATGCCAACTTCTTGTTACAGTAATTGGCAATGCTTCGGAAATATTGAATCCGAAAAAATTTATAAAACCTAAAAAATAATGTACGGTTAAAATACCTGCCAAAACCTGCACAGCAAAAAGTATTGTGGCAACATAAAAAAATTTGTAGGTATTTTTTTGAATGGCATCCGGTTGAAACTTTTGTATATCACCTTTTGTCATAAAAGGCTCTGCCTTTTTTGTATAAACATCATCACCCAGCTTATCCAGCTTGCCATGATAAAACAATACGATACCCAACCCAAATATCAACCCCAATGAACCGATAATACTCCATAAAATAATCGTAGCACTCGGTGTATTTCCTGCTGTAGGATCGTAAGGCCAGTTATGTGTATAGCTGTAATGTTCTCCCGGCCTTTCTACGCCACAAACCCATGAACCCCAAAAGAAAAAGGCTGTTAACGACCTTATTTCATTTTCATCCGAAATGTAACCATCTGGTTTAAATGCTCCGGAGGAAGAGGGATTTGTGAATTTTTGGTGATAATATTTTATTAATTCTCTGATTGCAAAAACTTGTGCATCGGAAAGTGTTACACTGTTGTTGTCTTTACTATAATGATTGCTTTTAATTTCTGCTTTTACCTGTTCTGCCACCCCCTTTTTAAGCAAATTGCTATTTGCTCCGGCTTTCAACCGGGATAGATAATAGTCATTCATGTATTGAGAAACATAATGTAAGGCTTCTGCTGTATAGTCTGGGCCACGGTTGGCACCATCACCAAACATACTGCCATATTCCATCAGTGCATATTTTTGAAATAATGCCTGACCTTTTAACACCTCCTCCTTTGAAAAAACAGTTTCATTCTTGGCTGAAACATAGTTTGGAATAGGGGGTGCTTCTGTGTAAGTATGTAGCCCAATCATGGTTACGCCTGCTATACTAATTACAAAAATTACTAGTAATGGCAGCCACCAGTTTTTGGGATTAAGCAGGTATCTGATGAAATTATTTTTTGCCATAAATAAATATTTATCGACAAATATAGTAATTAAGGATTAATTTGTCCTTAATTATTTGAATTTATTATTTTCAAAAGTGCCGACTAAAAACTATCCGGTGTTTGAGGACTGGTATCTCAGGCAGGTATATATTATGTTACAAATAATAAAAATTATTAATATTTTATTTCGAACTGGCACATGCCATTGATATTGATGGGTTATACAGGTGTCTGTAAAAATATGCACTGCCTTTCTTACAAATTATAGGTTACTGTTTCAGGGAATTCACCCAAAGATGAGTATATTCCGATACCGGGCTTTGTTTTTGATTTTAAGGAACTAAAACAATTGATAACTGAATCCATTCTCAGGATGATTGACCATAACTTGGGTTATCTAAAAAATTACATAGCAAGGCACCTTCCTATTCATTCTCAGAAAAATTTGATTATACCGAAAATTTAATACATTGTAAAAAATACATGTATTTACAAAAAAATTTTATTTTGAATATTTCCATCTATTACTATAGTGATTGAACTAAAATTAGTAGAAACAAAAGATTCATTTGCAAGTTGCAAGATAAGATGGATTGATACCACAACTTTACGCAGTTACTAAAATAAAATGTAATTTTCTTTTTAAAATCAATTTCATGTTTTCAAAAGCAACAGAATATGCATTAAGAGCAACGATATACATTGCACAAAAAGGCACAGTGGAAAACAAAATCGTAATTGGAGAAATTTCTAAGGCCATTGATGCGCCTCAATCATTTACCGCTAAAATATTACAGGCACTTAGAAAGGACAATAAAATCATCCGATCTGTCAGTGGACCTAACGGCGGATTTTTTATGACTGAAAAAGCGAAAAAATTGCCGGTTCGCACCATCCTTAAGGCAATGGGAGAAGATGAAGTGCTGGATAAATGTGTGTTAGGTTTGGATAAATGTTCTGAGACACAACCTTGCCCTATGCATTCGAAATATAAAATAATAAAAGAACAGTTGATAGCATTATTTGAAACTAAAACTATTCAGCAACTGGCAGATGATATAAAGAATGGTGATGTGTTTATCAATAATAAGGATAAACAGAAATTGAAGTTAAAATAACTGTTATTTCTGTAGCAGAACTGACTAATAAAGTAATCAAAACCCATTCTAATTTTTTCCATAATGAGGCTTTTGCGCCAATTGTTGTGTTTAATAGTATTGTTTTTGAAGCATCTGTTTTTTAATGAGGTGCATTTGTGCGTAATTAATATGGCAATCATTTGCAGCCAATCCAAGAAAGATTTATCAGAAAATTTAAGCCCATGTTCTTGGGTGGTTTGCTTTGTATAATTTGTTTTGTCGCCTCCTGTTTTTTTAATACGACTTTCGATTTTTTATTACAAACCATTGCAGTTGTTTTTAGTTGGTTAATTCCTGGAATATTATTGCGTAATGATATTTAAAGCAGCCGGCCATTCATGTTTAAAGAGTTGGATCCAATATTGTATTCTCAATTAAGACTTGCGGTGATGAGTTTGTTAATTACTGTGCAGGAAGCTGATTTTTATTTTATTAAAGAAAAAACAAATGCAACTGCGGATAACTTGTCGGTATAAATTTAAAAATTAAAAGAAGCCGGCTATGTAGAAGTAGAAAAAAATTCAGTAATAATTATCCTTTAACCATTTGTAAAATAACTCCCAAAGGTATTGAAGCCTTTGAAGCCTATGTAAAAGTGTTGCAGGAATATTTAAATGCCGGAAAAAAGTAATCCATCATTTTTGCGAGGCAAAGCCTAATTTTTCTAATACTACTTTTGCCATTTTGTACAATGCTTCATGGCTGTAGCCCGCAATATGCGGCGTAATGAGTACATTCGGTTGCTGCATTAACCAGTTTAACTGTTCTTTTTCAGTAGTTGTGTATTGGTCTAACTGTTCATTCTCTAATACATCTAAACCGGCAGCTTTAATTCTTTTATTGCTCAATGCATGGATTAAAGCATTGGTATCAGTTACTTTTCCTCTGCAAAGGTTCAGAAAATAAGGTGTTCTTTCCAAGGCATTGAAAAATGATGTATTGGCCAAATGACGTGTTTCTGATGTAAGTGGCACATGCAGGCTGATTACATCGGCATAGCGTTGAATTTGTTCAATGTTTGCTTCATGTATGTATCCTTTTGCAAAATCAGATTTGTATTTGTCATAAGCCAAAACGGTAACATTAAATGATGCTAAAATTTTCGCAAAGGCACTACCGTTATTTCCAAACCCGATAATACCGATTGTTTTGCCAAAAAGTTCTTCACCACGGTTCGCATCTCTTAGCCATTTGCCTTCCTTTACTTCCAAATAGCTTTTGGTAATGTGGTTCATTAAGTTCAGCAACATACCCAGACCATGTTCTGCCACAGCATTTCTGTTGCCTTCGGGACTGCTTACACATGCAATGTTTTTGCTTTCTGCATAAGCCACATCTATCATTTCCATACCACTGCCTAAGCGGCCAATCCATTTTAAATTACGGGCTTTATCCAGCATCGCTTTATCAATCAATAACTTGGTGGTTACAATCAATCCTGTTGCATTTTCAATAATTGCAAACAATTCGTTGTATTGTATACCCGGTTGGTATAGTACTTCAAAGCCCTTTTTTTCAAATGTTTCCATTAAAACAGGGTGGCATTTAGCGGTAATAATAACTTGTTGTTTCATGTCCAAAACATTGACGCAATGGCATCTACTATTTTTTATTAATTTAATTTCATTTTAAAAGTCAGCATTGCAAAATCATCTGCACCTAATTGTTCTGCCCTTTTACTAAATATTTCATCTTGCAATACTGTTGTTTCAAATAAATTTTTTACGGCATTGCGTAACATTTTTCTGCGTTGGTTAAATGCAGTTTTCACCAATAAAAAAAAGTATTTCTCGCTATGCATGGGTACTACATGCTCATTTTTTGTTAGCCGGATAACCCCGCTCATTACTTTTGGTGGTGGTTTAAAAGCAGTTGGCTCTACATCAAACAAATATTCTACTTTGTAAAATGCCTGTATTAATACACTTAAAATACCATAGGCTTTACTATTGGGTTTGGCAGCTATGCGCTGTGCTACTTCTTTTTGAAACATGCCAATTACGAATGGAACCTGTGTTTTCCATTCTAAAATTTTAAACAGAATTTGCGAAGAAATGTTGTAAGGAAAATTGCCAATTACGGTAAAATGGGTGGTAAAAGGGGCATCCATTTCCAGCATATCGGTATGGATAATATTATTTTTTAAATTTGGATATGTTTTTTTCAGATAGGTAACTTTTTCCGTATCTATTTCAACGGCCTTCAAATCAATATTGGGAATTTGTAATAAATATTTGGTTAAGGCACCACCACCCGGGCCTACTTCTAGTAAATGGCTGAGCGGAAGTTCCTGCAATGCCGCTGCTATTTTTTTACAAATAGATTCATTGATTAAAAAATGTTGACCTAACGATTTTTTTAATTGGTATTCCATTGCTGCAAAAATAACCATTTGTAGAGGCTGATATTCTGTTTCAGTTAAGTATTTGTATGGTACTTTCACACACTATTCTCCTTAACTTTACCTTTTAATGTTTTATTATGAGCAATGAACTGCTAAAACCTGTTATAGGCATTACTTCCGGCGATTTAAATGGTATTGGTATTGAATTAATTATTAAATCGCTATCTGACCATCGTATACTTGATATCTGTATTCCGGTGGTTTTTTCGGGCAACAAGAGTATTAATTTTTACAGAAAAAGTTTACCAGACTATAATTTTACTTACAATAGCACCAAAGATTTTTCTAAATTAAGCCATAAGCAGGTTAATTTATTCAGTTGTTGGGAAGAAGAAGTAGCAATTCAGCCCGGTGTGTTAAATGCCACAGGTGGCGAGTATGCTTTACGTTCGCTTGAAGTGGCGGTTAAAGCATTGAAGGAGGGGAATATTCATGGCTTGGTTACTGCACCCATTCATAAACAAAATATACAATCTGAAACTTTTCAGTATACCGGGCATACACCTTATTTGAAAGCTCAGTTTCAGGCAGATGATGTAGTAATGATGATGGTTGCCGAAAATATGCGTGTGGCAGTTGTTACAGAACATATTCCCGTAAAAGAAATTGCAGGACTGATTACCAGGGAAAATATTTTAAGAAAAATAAAAATTATGCACCAAAGCCTGCAAACTGATTTTGGAATAGAAAAGCCACGTATTGCTGTTTTAGGTTTAAATCCACATGCAGGCGATGAAGGCTTAATAGGAACAGAAGAGGAAACCATTATAAAACCTGCCATTAAAGATGCCAAACACAATATGTTGGTTTTTGGGCCTTATAGTGCTGATGCATTTTTTGCAAGAGCGCAATACAATCAGTTTGATGCTGTATTGGCCATGTATCACGATCAGGGTCTAATCCCTTTTAAATCATTGGCCTTAGGTGAAGGCATCAATTATACAGCAGGATTGCCTGCTGTAAGAACAAGCCCCGACCACGGTACGGCATTTGACATTGCAGGAAAAGGAAAAGCAGACCATACTTCATTTATTGCTGCCATTTTTGAAGCCATAGATATTATTAGAACCAGACAGGGTTATAAAGATGCCCGTGCTAATCCTATGAAAAAAATGAGCGCACGAATTTTAGCCAATGCGGTAGATGAAAAAGTAGAAGAATAATTTTAACCAACTGATATGGCTGTTTATACCATTGCCAGTTCAACCATGCTGGTGCAAATTGCCGACAAAGGTGCTGAGTTACAGCGCATCTTCCATACAACAACAGGATTAGAATATTTATGGAATGGCAATCCAACATACTGGGCTAAAAAAAGTCCCGTATTATTTCCCATTGTAGGCGGTTTAAAACAAAATACTTATTATTTTAATAACAAAGCCTATCATTTAAGCAGGCATGGTTTTGCAAGAGATATGGTTTTTACGGTGCAAAAACATACTGACAATTCGATTCAGTTCATATTAACCAATTCTATTGAAACTTTACAGGTTTATCCATTTCGGTTTCATTTCTCCATTACTTATACCATCAGTAACAATATACTTACCGTTGAGTATATCGTTGAGAATACAGATTCATATGATATGTGTTTCTCTTTAGGTGCACATCCGGCATTTGCAGTACCCCTTACTACCGATACAGTTTATGAAGATTATTTTTTACAATTTAATCAAGTTGAAAATATGGGTATTTGGCCGTTAACGGATGATGGCTTGTTGCACGAAGATCCGGTGCCTTTTTTAAAGAATAGTAATACTATTGCATTACACAAATCGTTGTTCTATAAAGATGCATTGGTATTTAAACACCTGGTTTCTAACAGCGTTCAATTATGCAACACAAAAAACAAACATGGTATTACCTTACAATTTCCTGATTTTCCATACTTAGGAATTTGGGCTGCCAAAGATGCTGATTTTGTTTGTATAGAACCATGGTGCGGGGTTGCCGACAGTGAAAATACCCATCAGCAACTGATTCAAAAAGAAGGGATATATGTATTAGCGCCACATTCAAAATTTAATCGTACCTGGTCGTTAAAAATATATTAATTATTGAATATACCTTGCGGTAAGCCTTTATTAATGGTGTATGAAGCATAATCAATTTCAACCTTTCCATTTTTTTGTTGCATTTTTTTCCTGTCTGTATCAGTAAGTGGTTCATCCATTTCTAAAGTAACACCCTTGGGTATTTTATAATTTTGAGTGTTGAAAGTAAAAATCACTTTAGCCGGTAAGCCCAAATTACTGTATCGGCCATATTGCATATTAATTTGGTAAGTACCATTTTCTTTAGTTGTGGTAATAGCTTTTCTAATCAGCAGGTTTTTTTCATCTATGTATAAAGTGGTTAAAACAATATCATTATTTTCATTCATAGGTAACAGCTTTACTATTCTCGTTGGAAAGCCATCTGTTACGGTATTACCGGCAAATAGTGCCACATAACTTTTAGTAGCCATAATTGCATTCATGTTTACAGTAACGCCACCCTTGGGTAAAATTGAAATACCGCCTTCACGAATCAATCGAAAATAATCGGGCTGTTTGTAATAAATTTTTACGGTGCCCACCGGTGCTTTAATAAAAGCTACATCTGTCTTCATTCGGCCGGTAGCAACATAATCATGCACCTGGTCTAACTTTTGTTTTACTTTTTCAATTAATGCTGTTTCATCTTGTGCGGCACTATACTGTACATGCATCAATGCAAGTAACAATGCACATAGAATTTTTATTCCCTTCATTCCAATTTATTTTCGATGTTCAAAAAAAACGATTTGTACTGTTTGGTTAGGTTAATATATCCTTCCTTTTAAAAACAAATATAGCCACACCTACAAACAGCACAATATGCGCTGCCAATATCCATGCCGATTGAATAATTTGCTTTTTGTTTTGCAGCGTACCTTTTAATGCGGTATTATCGGTATTTACTTTTAAATCAAAATACTCCTTCCAGGCAACCATGTGGGTTGTAAATAAATAAGGTTGAATTTTTTGAAAAATAGGAATACTCATGGTGCTTAAAATAGTAAAGAATATAATAATGCTGATGGTAGCTACAATAGGCCCAATTGAGTTTTCTGCAAATACCGATAATAAAAAACTTAAAGCCGCCACCGTTAGCATAGCCAATAAAGCAAATCCAAATGCACCAACATAGCGCCAAAAAACATCATCTTTACTCATTTGCACTAAGTAACGGGTTTTTTGTATAATTAAATCATCGGTGCCAAACAGCCATATACTAACAAAAAGTGCTAAAACAGCCATCCAAACCAATAATAAAAATGTGTAAATAGCTGCTGCAATAAATTTTGCCATCATTATTTCGTATCTGCTTACAGGTTGGGTAAGCATGAGCCGTAAAGTACCAATATTGGCTTCGCCACTAACCATATCTGCAGCAACCAAGGCAATTAAAAGGGGCACGTGTACCAATAACAATTGCAGAATAATATAACATACCAAATAACCATTGAGTAGTTTACCATCAAAAGTAAATGACTGTTCTACATTGCTCATTACAAAATTAACATAAGCATCGCCATCTAATTTTAAACCCAGTTGTATAATGCCAATTAATCCTGCAATGGCTATAAAAGCAATATAGGTTCTGGGGCGTTTAAAAATTTTATAAAGTTCTACCTGTAGTAGTGTAAACATTCAACAAAATATTAATGGTTTAAAATAAGTGTATCTGTATTGCTATTGGCGGTAACCTGTAAAAAATAATCTTCTAAACTATGTCTGGGTTGTAACATTAAAAGTTGAATATTCAGATTGAATAATGCTCTGTTAAAATCGGGAATTTGGTCATGATGCATTTTTAAAAATATATTGGGCCCTCTGTTCAATTGAAGATGGGGTTGCCATTTTGAAGCTTTTAAAATTGCTAAAGAAGCAATATTGTTGGTGGTTTCTATTTCTACAATGGTTTCAGCAGGATTAAATAAAGCTGCGGCACTGTCGGCAATAATTTTTTTGCCTTTATCAATAATCAGAATATGTGTGGCCATCTGCTCAATCTCGCTCAATAAATGTGATGAAAGCAATATGGTTTTTTGTTGTTCTTTGCTGAGTTGCACAATTAAGCGCCTGATGTCTGCAATACCCTGTGGGTCTAATCCGTTGGTAGGTTCATCCAGAATAATGAGTGAAGGATTGTGAATTAAAGCAATGCCAATTCCCAGCCTTTGTTTCATTCCCTGCGAAAAAGTCTTTACTTTATTTTTTGCTCTGTCTGCCAAACCAACCTGTTCCAATTGGTTCATTAACTGCAAATGGGTAGGATGCATGCCATTTAAACAGGCAAACATTTTTAAGTTATCATAGGCCGATAAATAACCATATAAATCGGGTCTTTCAATAATGGCGCCAATATTTTTGAAAATTTTCTTGCGGTGTTGTTGCAATGGAAGACCAAAAAAACGGATATTACCTTCGGTAGGTGTAATGAGCGATAGCAGCATGCGGATAGTAGTGCTTTTCCCGGCTCCATTTTGGCCTAAAAATCCGTAAACCGAACCGGCGGGTACGGTAAAAGAAAGGTCATTGACTGCTACAATATCTCCAAATTGTTTGGATAGGTTTTGTACCTGAATAATGGGTTCCATGTGGTTCAATAACAACAAATGTAGCAGATGGTTGTTAATACGTAAGATAACTTGCTGATTTTTTAACAGAGCTAAATAATAAAGGCCCCTTCAGTAAAATATGCAATAGGGTATAAAGCTGTAAATTTTATAATTAGCTTACTTTTTTAAATTAGAATGCTTAATTTTGTGATTACTGCAACGCTACAGGAATATGTGGCGTTGTATTTTTTTATGTCTGCTAAAAACGTTGGCTATGAGTGAATATGTAACTAAAGAGACTTTTGAAAAAATGCGGGAAGAATTGCAACGCATGAAAACCGTTGATCGTCCGGCTGCAGCCAGGGCAATTGCTGAAGCTCGTGAAAAGGGTGATTTAAAAGAAAACGCAGAATATGATTCTGCAAAAGAAGCACAAGGAATGCTGGAAGCCAGAATTAAACAATTAGAGGGGATTATTGCGAACTCAAAAATAGTAGATCCCGAAACCATTGATACCAGCAGGGTAGCCGTTTTAACCAAAGTTACCGTTGTAAATATGGCCACTAAAAAAACATTTACTTATCAAATTGTTGGTGAAAAGGAAGCTAATTTAAAAGAGGGTAAAATTTCGGCCAGTTCCCCAATTGGGAAGGGCTTATTGGGCAAAGCAGTTGGTGAAGTTGCTGAAATACAGGCGCCTGCCGGCATGATTAAATTTAAGGTTGAAAATATTACGATTTAATTTTTCCGATTCAAATAAAAGCCTCATTTGCATTTTTTGTGAATGAGGCTTTTTAGCTTTGTAACGTGTGTTTTTATTCAACCCTTAATTTAATTTTATGACGATATTTTCAAAAATTATCCGTGGCAATATTCCTTCCTACCGCATTGCAGAGAACGATCAATTCTATGCCTTTTTAGATATTTTCCCTTTCACAAAAGGCCATACGCTGGTAATTCCAAAAATAGAAACTGATAAGCTTTTTGAATTGCCATCTCAGTATTTAGCGGGCATTTTACCTTTTGCACAGCCTATTGCACAGGCCATTCAAAAAGCCTATCCATGTAACCGTGTAAACATACTTACATTGGGTTTTGAAGTACCCCATGCACATCTTCATTTAATACCGATGGATGGCATGCAGGATGTACATTTGCTCAACAAAAAATTGCGATTAACACAAGAGGAATTGGCAGAAGTGCAACAAAATATATTACAATATTTATAGGAACGGGCTGAATGAAGTGCTATTGGGTTTTCTTTTTCTTCTCCTGCTGTTGAATGTAATCAGCCCAATTTTTAAATCCTTTTTGTGTCTGCCCCAATATACTATTGGTTTGGTAATAGTGGCACAATGCCACACTTAAAGCATCGGAGGCATCAAAATATTTTGGTTTTGTTTCAATGTGCAAAATCTGCTGCAGCATTTTCCATACCTGCTCCTTATCGGCATTACCGTTTCCTGTAATAGATTGTTTTACTTTTTTGGGAGAATATTCTGTTACAGGTATTTTATACTGCATGGCAGCTGCAATAGCCACACCCTGGGCCCTGCCCAATTTTAGCATGCTTTGTATATTTTTGCCAAAGAAAGGCGCCTCAATGGCAAAGGAATGGGGTTTGTACGTGCTGATTAAGCTGCAAATTTTTGTATGAATTTTTTCTAATCTTTCATAAATGTCATCATACTTTGTTAAACTAAGTACATCCATCGTGATTAATACCAGCTGGTTATTTTGTACAGCCAGTAAGGCATACCCCATTAACTGCGAGCCCGGGTCTATTCCTAAAATTATATTTTTTTTATGCATGTAATTGGTGTTGGTGTTACAATCTTCCTGTCTTTATCCCTATGAATGAATTAAAATGTTAGGTGAATGTATGTAATTCAACCCATGGGTTTCTAAATATGGTTTATTCCCTATTACTTTGCTGCTAAATTATTCGTTCTGAACAAGCGGTTTAAAATATTTATCAATTATTTTCTGGGGCCGGTATTATTTATCTGGTTAGTTTTTTCTATTTATCATCAAATTCAGCATCAAAAAAATATAGAGGGGGCATTGCAGGTATTATGGATTTCTTTAACCGGAACAGAATGGTGGAAGTTGGTGGCTGTTTTGTTGTTGATGCTGGTAAATTGGGGTATTGAAGCTAAAAAATGGCAGTTTCTATTACAAACCATTCAGGTAATTGGTTATACAAAAGCATTTAAAGCGGTTTTAACAGGGCAGGCATTTGCCATCAATTCGCCCAATAATGTGGGTGAATATGTAGGTAGAATGATGTATTTAGATGAAGGAAACAGGTTGCGGTCAGTTGCTTTAAACATGGTAGCCAGTATAAGTCAGTTAGTCATCACCTTTATAGCCGGCATTGCAGCTTGGCTGTATTTAAAGCATATTGGAATAGAAGCACTGAGCAAACTTTCTGATGCTGTGCAGTATTGGTTACAGAATATGTTATGGGTAATCGTACTGTTTACAGTAGTACTGGTATTTGTTTATTATAACTTATCCGGCATAACAAAGTTGATAGAAAAATTGTCTCTTGTAAAAAAATACAGTTATTTTTTTACAAATATTGCCACTTTAAATTGGAAGGAATTAACAACAGTTTTAATTTTTTCCGCTCTTCGTTTTGTAATTTTCCTTTTGCAATATGTGCTGATGTTACAGGTTTGTGGCGTTCATGAAAATGTGCTGGTATTGGTATGTATTACGGCAGTGTTTTTTTTGGCATTGGCTATTGTGCCTACCATTGCTTTGGCCGAGGTAGGCATTCGTGGCGCATTGAGTTTACAATTATTTGGTTTGGTTAGCAGCAATATGCTAGGTATATTGTTTGCGGCTACCGGTATTTGGTTGATTAATCGAATTATTCCGGCTTCGGCAGGCAGTATGTTGGTACTGCGTATTAAATTATTTAAAAAATAAATGTACATTGAAGAAAATGTGTCAAAAAAATTGCAACCTTTCATTCAAATGGCTGTAATTGTAAAGAACACGAATCATTGATTTTATATTTAGCTGAAGATAATCGCATGAAAAAAATAGTTATTTTATTGTTTACGTTGGCTACCTCTTTCCCATTATGGGCAGGGGAAGAATCCTGCGGTGTACGTAATTATGCTTTTGAAAATGGTGAAAGTATTTCTTATACCATTTTTTATTCTGTAATTGGGGTATATGTAAATGCAGGTACTGCCAACTTTACTACTGCATTAGAGAAGTTAAATAATAAAGATGTGTACCATGTAGTGGGTACCGGTAGTTCAAACCCTAGTTACGACTGGATTTTTAAGGTGCGCGACCGCTACGAAACTTATTTTGACACAGCAACGCTAC
This sequence comes from Hydrotalea sp. GW822-HT8A01, assembly GCF_058798575.1. Classification (NCBI taxonomy): domain Bacteria; kingdom Pseudomonadati; phylum Bacteroidota; class Chitinophagia; order Chitinophagales; family Chitinophagaceae; genus Hydrotalea; species Hydrotalea sp. GW822-HT8A01. The sequence continues at coordinate 275,344 of NZ_CM179506.1, read as the reverse complement.
AGCCGTATAAATTTATCAGAAATGTGGATGAGGGTGGATATAAAACTTATGAAAGCGTAACATTTAACCAGCAAACCAATATTGCCATTACAACCAAGGGTGTTTATAAAGTACCATCCTGTATTCAGGATGTGTTAAGTTCAATTTACTATGCCCGTAATATTGATTTCAGCGGGTATAAAGTAGATGATAAAATTCCTTTTGATATGTTTTTAGACAATCAGGTTTATCCATTATATATCAGGTATTTAGGTAAAGAAGTAATTAAAACCAAATATGGAAAATTCAGAGCCATTAAATTCAGGCCATTATTGGTAAAAGGAACCATTTTTACCGGTGGTGAAAAAATGAATGTGTGGGTTTCAGACGATCCCAATCATATTCCTTTGCGCATTGAAAGCCCCATTGTAGTGGGTAGTGTGAAGGTAGATATGATGCAATACCGTAATTTACGGTACCCATTAACATCCATGCTGTCTTTCCATTAATGTTATTTATCCCAATTCCTGCAATCGAAATATTTCTTTTTGCCGAATTCCCTTTTCTGTTTGTGAAAGCGTGCAACATTCGTTCTGAATATCGTGTTCAAAAAACAGGATATAGTTTTCAAGCGTAGCTTTTTCTAAGAAATATTTTTTTTCGTTGAGTGTGGTTAATGGAAACATATCATAAGCCATTACATAGGGTAATGGTATATGTGCTATTGATGGTAGCAAATCGGCCATGAAAACAACGGTATGCCCTTTGTATTTAATTTGAGGCAACATCATTTTATCGGTATGTCCATCGGCAAAAATAATTTGGATGTCTGTATGAAAGGGTGCAGGAACAGGGCTGTCAATTTTGCCGGTTTCAATAAATTTTAACTGTCCACTTTCCTGAATGGGTAAAATATTTTCTTTTAAAAAAGAAGCTTTTTCCCGGGCATTGGGCTGTGTGGCCCATTGCCAGTGTGTTGCATTGCTCCAATAGGTTGCATTTTTAAAGGCAGGTACTAATTTGTTGTTTATTATTTCAATGCTTCCTCCACAATGATCAAAATGCAGGTGCGTTAAAAAAACATCAGTAATATCATCTTTATGAAAACCGGCTTTGGCCAACGATTTTTCTAAAGTAGCATCGCCATTTAAATAATAGTGCGAAAAAAATTTTGCATCCTGTTTATTGCCAATACCATTGTCAATTAATATGAGTTGGTTGCCATCTTCAATCAGTAAACAGCGCATCGACCAGTTGCAAAGATTGTTTTCATCAGCTGGGTTTAGTTTTTGCCAAATGGTTTTTGGAACTACCCCAAACATAGCACCGCCATCTAATTTAAAATTGCCGGTATCAATGGTATGTAATTTCATAAAATAAAATGTTTATTTCATCTTCAAATATGCGCTGCCCTGTAATTGTTTATGCAGCAGCAATTACATAATCAGGTTTATTTCTATAAGGTTTTCCGGTAATAATCAGTAACAGAAACAGCATTCCAATAATAAAAAACACCATTAATGCTATGACCGAATTACGCATATTGCCGGTAATTTGTTGTATAAAGCCAAAGCTAAACATACCAATTACAATGGCAATTTTTTCAGTTACATCATAAAAGCTGAAAAATGAGGCAGTATCTTTTGTTTCAGGCATTATTTTAGAATAAGTGGAACGGCTTAACGATTGTATGCCCCCCATTACCAGCCCAACTATACCGGCAATCATATAAAACTGTATTTCAGTAGTTATGAAATAAGCAGCTGCACAAACGCCAATCCAAATTACTATAACAAATAGCAGTACTTTAAAATTACCGAATTTATCTGAAAGCTTTGCCATGAGATAAGCCCCTGCAATGGCTACAATTTGAATTAGCAATATACACAATATTAATTTGCTGGTAGCCATTTGTAAAACCTGACTGCCAAATAATGTTGCAGCTAACATTACGGTTTGAACCCCCATACTGTAAAAGAAAAATGCCAACAGGAACTTTTTTAAAATAGGCAGATGCCTGGCCTGATCCCATACCTTTTTTAATTCGCGAAAGCCGTAGTACAAAAGGTTGTGTTGGGTTGCAGTTTTGCTGACTTTGCTTTTGGGTAGCCAGCTAAAAGTAATTTGTGCAAAACCCATCCACCACAGTCCTACTAATAAGAAAGATAAACGTGGTGCAAAGCCCGCATCTTTTATTCCAAACCATTCGGGTTTTAACACAAAAACAAAGCATACAATTTGCAATAAAACACTTCCAATATAGCCATATGCAAAACCTTTTGCGCTTACATCATCCTGATCTTCTTCTGCTGCAATTTCAGGTAAATAGGCATTGTAAAAAACAAGGCTGCCACAATAGCCTATGGCTGCTAAAATACAACAAATAATTCCTAACGATAATGTGTTTTTGGTAAACCAAAATAAAGTACAGCAAGCCAATGCGCCGAGATAGCAAAAGAATTGCATAAAAGCTTTTTTGTTTCCTTTATAATCTGCAATGGAAGATAAAATAGGAGAGATGAGTGCGATGACAAAATAAGCCAATGCCAAAGCATAATTGTACAACGAGGCACTTTCTATGCTAAACCCTGCAAACTGAATTTTGTGGCTGAGGATATTACCTGCTTTATTTGTGAGGGTGGTAATGGCGTCATAATATGCAGGAAAAATGGTAGAAGTAATTACTAAATTGTAGGCACTATTTGCCCAATCGTACATGGCCCAACCATTAATTACTTTTTTGGAAGCCGTTTGCATGTCATGTTTTTACTTTAAAGGTACAAGAGGTTGGTAATTCGCTAAACCCAGAAAATTGAGCAGAGTTTCATTACAGGTTACCGGTATAAATTAATACCAACACAACAATACCTACAACAATACGGTACCAGCCAAAAAGTTTAAACCCATGTTTTTGTAAATAACTGATGAAAAATTTAATGGCCAGCATAGCCACAATAAAAGCTATAATGTTACCAATGGCCAATAATTGCATATTATGGGTATTGGTAACTACTTCCGGATTTTCTTGCCAGGTTTTAAGCATTTTATAGCCGGTAGCGGCAGCCATGGTGGGTACTGCCAGATAAAATGAAAATTCAGCTGCCAATTTGCGGGTTAGGTTTTGCTGCATGCCGCCAATAATGCTGGCTGCACTTCTGCTTACGCCGGGTATCATCGCCAGGCATTGCCAGATACCAATAATGAATCCTTTTTTATAACTTATTTCAGTTTCGGTGGTAATGGTTTCTTTTCTAAAAAACCGGTCAATAAACAACAACACAATACCGCCTGCTAAAAGGCTTACTGCAACAGTAGTGGGGCTTTCTAATAACAGATCTATTTTATCGGCAAACAATTTTCCTAATACCAATGCAGGTATTACAGCTACAATTAGTTTTACATAAAATTGCCAGCGGCTGAAATCAAAAAATTTTCTCCAATACAATACTACTACTGATAATATTGCTCCTAATTGTATGGCAATTTCGAACATTTTTGTAAATGCATCTTTTTCAATGTGCATCACAGAACTGGCAATAATCATATGGCCGGTAGAAGAAACCGGTAAAAATTCAGTGATGCCTTCTATAATACCCTCAATAATGACTTGAACTAAATTCATGGACAGGTTTTTGTTGTTTGGTTTAGTAAGGTTTTATTGGCTACAAAGTAGCAGAAAGTAATATTCAGATTTTAAAAAAGCGATGTTCATACATCGCTTTTTTAAAAGTTTTTTTTGATTAAGCTTTTACGTTAGGTTTTTTCAGAATGGCAAAAATTTCTATAATTAAACCTGCAATAATGGTAATGGGTGCAATGGTTACCCGTGTTGTACTATACACTAAGTTGTAATTAAACTGGTTGGGGTTTTCATTCTTACCACCGCTCATTAAAAACATGCCCAGCGCAATAACAACGCCACCAATAATCATCCACTTGTAATTTTCTTTGCCAAATAGGGGAGGCATTTGCTTCGTAATAGCTGTTTTTTTATCTGTCATGATGTTGTATGCATTAATTTAAAGTTGCAATATAGCAAACCCATTCATTTATCTGTGTTAAATGAATATTTTTTTACAGAAAACCGGTTTTAGGTTAGTACAGGTCATCTAACTTCATTTTCAGGTATTTAATCACACTTCTGTGGGTGCTAAATAAAGAAATGCCTACGCCTACCAAAATCATTCCCCCGAATAAAATAAAATTTAGTTTCGTATCATGAATTACTTTTAACTGTGGTACCTGGTTTTCTATCCAGCTAATGATAATAAACAATAATATAATGGCAATTCCGGAACTGATTAATCCGTTTACAATGGCTTTAATATCCATTGGCCGGGCTATAAAACTGCGTGTTGCACCCACCATTTGCATGGTTTTAATCAGGAAACGATTACTGAACATAGCCAGCTTAATGGTATTGTCAATACTAAATATTACAATGAGGCACAAAATACTTGAAATGACTAAAAAAGCAAGTCCAAAACGGGTGGCTTTTTCGTTAATGTTGTTCACCAAATCTTTTGGATATTTTATTTCTGTTATTTGATTGCCAAATAAGGAAATAATATGGGTTGAAATAGCGTCGAGGCTGTCTTTATTCACATAAGCAGCCCGGGCATAAAAGTCAATACTTTCGGGTAATGGATTGGCATCTAAAATCTTTGCCCAGTTTTCATTATTGTCTTTATTCCAAATTTGTTTGGCCTTTTCCTTATCTATATAATCCACATTTTTTGCAAAAGGTTGTGTGGATATATATTGCTGCATTTGGCTAATGGAGTCTTTATTCGCCGTGCGTAAAAAAACCTGCACTTTAATGTCTTCTTTTAAAGCGTTACTTGCCCTTTCAAAATTCAGAAATACCCAACCCATAATACCCATTAACAATAATACCAATGCAACACCTACAATGCTGTTTACATAGTTGGGTTTACTTCTTTTTAAAGATGATTTTTTTTGATGCTCCATACAATTTTTTTAAAACTTCTGTCGGTACAAATGTAGCCTAATCACTTACATTTGCAGCCAGTCAGTTCACTGTGATAGCTGCAAAGTAGTGCAAGATATTTTTTTATGGTTATTTTTTTTGTGTAAAACTCTGCGGTAAGCTACAGTTCATAATACCATTCAGTGTAATGATAACGTTTTTTATTACAAGTTAGTATGATGGAATATAATTTTAAGGAAATAGAGCAAAAGTGGCAACAATACTGGAACAGTGAAAGGGTATATGCAGTTCCCAATCAGTCAGATAAGCCTAAATTTTATGTATTGGATATGTTCCCATATCCCAGCGGTGCCGGTTTGCATGTAGGCCATCCTTTGGGTTATATTGCCAGCGATATTTTTGCACGTTACAAAAGGTTGAAGGGTTTTAATGTATTGCATCCCATGGGATATGATGCGTTTGGGCTTCCTGCAGAACAATATGCTATTGAACATGGTATCCATCCGGCCATTTCAACTGAAAATAATATTCAAAATTTCAGGAATCAGTTAGATAAAATTGGCTTTTGTTTCGATTGGGACAGAGAAGTAAAAACCTGTGACCCCAGTTATTATAAATGGACGCAATGGATTTTTTTGCAACTATTTAACAGCTTTTTTAACCGTCGGTTGCAAAAAGCGGCGCCTATTGCCACTTTAATTGAAGTTTTTGAAAAAGAAGGCAATACACAACACGAATGTCCCGGTGATGCTGCCTTGCATTTTACCGCTGCCGAATGGAAGCGTTTTTCTTTTGCGGAACAGCAGCAAATTTTAATGCATTATCGCCTGGCTTATTGTGGTTATGGCGAGGTAAACTGGTGTCCTGCTCTGGGTACAGTATTGGCAAACGATGAAGTGGTGAATGGGGTAAGTGAAAGGGGCGGACATCCGGTTGAAAAAAAGAAATTACGCCAGTGGTATTTACGCATTACAGAATATGCCGATCGTTTATTACAAGGTCTGACTACTGTTGATTTTAGTGAAGCCATGAAAGAAATGCAAACCAACTGGATCGGCAAAAGCAGTGGTGCCGAAATTGATTTTGAAATAGAAGGGCAATCTGAAATACTTAGGGTGTATACCACCCGACCCGATACCATTTTTGGTGTTGATTTTATGGTCATTGCTCCTGAATTGCCGTTGGTAAATTCCATTACTACACCCGTACAAAAACAGGCCATTGACGATTATCTGGCATACGTAAAAAGCCGAAGTGATCGGGAGCGGCAAGCCGAAAAAAAGATATCAGGTTGTTTTACCGGTGCTTATGCTATTAACCCATTTAACCAACAACGGATACCAATTTGGGTAGCAGAATATGTACTGGCGGGTTATGGAACCGGTGCTATTATGGCTGTGCCATGCGGCGATGAACGCGATTTTAAATTTGCCCAACATTTCAATATTCCTATTACCAATATTATTGGGAATGCTTTTACCGGAACAGATGCAAACCCTACCAAAGATGCCATATTAACCAATAGCGGTTTCCTTACGGGTATGCCTATGCGTAAAGCCATTGAAGTGATGATTGTTGAATTAGAAACAAGAGGTATTGGCAAAAGAAAAGTGAATTATAAAATGCGTGATGCCGCTTTTAGCCGCCAGCGCTATTGGGGCGAGCCTTTCCCCATACAATGGATGGACGACAATGCTATACCGTTGCCAGAAAATGAACTGCCTTTATTATTGCCTGAAGTAGAAACTTATTCTCCGGGTCCGGAAGGAGAGGGACCATTAGCCAATATTCCTGAATGGGTACAACGCAATTTAGAAACCAATACCATGCCCGGTTATGCCGGAAGTAGCTGGTATTTTTTGCGATACATGGATCCGCATAACACTACTGCTTTTTGTGATAGAAAGATAAGCGATTACTGGGGGCAGGTAGATGTATATGTAGGCGGAACCGAACATGCGGTAGGGCATTTGCTGTATAGCCGAATGTGGACCAAAGCCTTATTTGATTTAGGTTATATTGGCTTTGATGAACCTTTTAAAAAATTAGTGAATCAGGGTATGATACAAGGCAGTAGCCGCTTTGTATATCGAATTCAGGGCACACATACTTTTGTTTCTGCCGGATTGAAGAATCAATACGAAGTAAATGCTTTGCATGTGGATGTATATATGGTAGATGGTGTGGTATTAGATATAACGGCTTTTAAACAATGGCGGAATGGAGAATATGCTAATGCTGAATTTATTTTAGAAGAGGGCAAATACATTTGTGGTGTTGAAGTAGAAAAAATGTCGAAATCTAAATTCAATACCGTGAATCCGGATGATTTGGTGGCGAAATACGGGGCAGACACTTTCCGCATGTACGAAATGTTTTTAGGCCCGGTGGAGCAAAGTAAACCCTGGGATACCAAGGGAATTGAAGGGGTACACCGTTTTTTGAAAAAACTATGGCGCTTGTTTTTTGATGAAGTGAAGGGGACAGTTATTCTGAATCAGGAGCCGGCTACTCCACAGCAATTAAAAGTATTGCACAAAACCATTAAAAAAATTGAAGAAGATACTGAACGATTTTCATTCAATACCGCCGTTGCGGCATTTATGGTTTGCGTAAATGAATTGAGCGACTTACATACACATAATAAAGCCATTCTGGAACCATTGGTTGTTTTGCTGGCACCCTATGCACCGCATGTAGCAGAAGAATTATGGCATGTGTTAGGTAATGAGGGATCGGTTGTAAATGCGCCTTTCCCGGCATGGAATGCCAGCTATTTAACAGAATCTGTAAAAGAATATCCGGTAAGCATCAATGGTAAATTAAGAACCACCATTTCTTTTTCGCTTACTGCTACACAGGATGAAGTAGAGCAGGTTACCTTGCAAAATGAAGTAGTAAAAAAATGGACAGAAGATAAGCCCATTAAAAAATTCATTTTTGTAAAAGGTAAAATGATTAATGTGGTGGTGTAGGTATATTTAGTGCATCATTACTAATTTTTTAATGGCCATAATGGTGCCGGTATGCAATCCTTCATGAAAAGGAAGAAATTGTATGGCATCTGAAATGCTGCTTAAGGTAACGCCATAGCGGGTTTGGAATGTTTCGTATTGAGAAAACAGATGCTCCGCTAAATCCGCATTCAGTTGATGTAATGAATCGATCATTGTTTGTTTTATGCGTACAATTTCTTGTTCATCCCATTGCTTTTCTGGTTTGCTACCTCCCTTAAATTGTAATATAATAGATTCATCTACCACCGGTTTAAGTCCGGAACGTATATAACAAAGCCCTTGCTGTGCCGCAATTAAGTGGCCAAAATTCCAAATAATATTATTGTTAAACCCATTGGGTATTGTATTGAGTTGTACAACCGATAAAGGCTCACACATTTCAATTAAGTATTTTCTGATATTTACTATGTTTTGAATAACAGAATTCATGTTGTTTATTTTTTATTTAAAAGCTATTTGTCTATTACCATTGTTGCAATAGAATGGGGTAGGCTAACTAATTGTGTGGCAGCACCATGAATCCATAAATGGTATTGTATGGCCTTATTGGTTGGGTTCATCACAATAACAGCCAAGCTGCCATCCTGATTTTCAAATGCAGTAGTTTCTAACTGGTCTCTGTTCGATGAACTGATAATTCTCCTGGCACCCGGATGCACAAATTTTGAAAACTGCCCCAAATAATAATAGCTGTTGGTGTATAGCAGTTTTCCGGTTCGGGTATCGGCATGTATGGGCGCAAAACAAAAATTACCAACATGGTTAGGGCCTCCTTTTTCATCTAATAAAATATTCCAGTCGGTCCAGGCTACTGTTCCATTATTAAAATCATTGATGAGTGAGTGTCCATAACGTTCACCCAGGCTCCAGTCATTGATTCTGTCATAACTAAATTTTTCAATGCAACCTTCTGTAAACATTAAATATTTATTTGGGTAGGCTTCGTGTACCCTTTGTTCATTTAAAAATTCCATACCACTGCCTGTCCATGTTTCGTACCAGTGATACCCAATACCCCAAACATATTTGGCTGCTTCCGGGTCATCCAATACTGTGCTGGCACGTTGGTACAATAAATCACGATTGTGATCCCATATAATCAGCTTTTTATCGCCAAGGCCACTCCGCTGTAATGCGGGTCCTAAATAACCTTTCACAAAATCTCTTTCTGCTTCAGCACTGTAAATACAGGATTCCCAGGTTTGCCTGGCCATGGGCTCATTTTGCACTGTAAGACCCCAAACAGGAATACCATCCGCTTCATAAGCTTTTATAAATTTTACATAATACTGTGCCCAGGCTTTCCTGAAATTATTTTTCAGGTGGCCGCCTTCCACCATGCTGTTATTATCTTTCATCCAGGCTGGTGGCGACCATGGCGAAACAAATAAATGCAATTTGTTGCCGGTTGCTTTTGCTGCAGCTTTAATCAACGGCATTTTATAAGTTTTATCATGTGCAATTGAAAAGGTAGATAAACTGCTATCATTATTAGCAACATAGGTATAACTGTCACTGCTAAAATCGCAACTGTTAATATTGGTGCGTCCCATAGTATAACCAATGCCTTTTGTTGGATTGTAGTAGGCATCGAGCAATTCTTGTCTGGTAGCTTCAGGCAGTTTATAAAATGTTTCTGCAGCAGCATCGGTAATAGCACCTCCAAATCCAATTACTTTTTGAAACTGTTTCCCGGGGTCTACAAAAACACATACCTGTGTTTCAACCGGCTGATCCATTGGTGAAAATGTTAAGGTATCGGTTGCCGATATTCTGTAACGGGTGCCTTCTGCAGTGGTGTATACAATCACTTTCTTCGCGTTGTATGAATGTGCTTTTGGCGCAGGTTGCGTAGCAGGAATCTTGATAAAACCAATACCTGCTATTGCAGCAAATATGCATGTAATCAATACTTTCATATGGTGTTACATTTTTTTGTTCCTACTTAATGTTTTGCTATCCGTGTTTGTTGTGATAGTACACGAAGAATAACAGATTCAAAACGACTATTTTTGATGCGTATTTTTTAAAACAAGAAAATTTTTAAAAGAATTGTTTTGGAAAGGTACATTCAAATGAAATAAAGCAAAGTTTTTTTTATAATTTCTTTCATTATTGTGCGGCAAAACTTAGCTTAAAAATTGCTGTAATCCCTTGCTGTATAGGATTACAGGCTAAAAAATGATTGTTTCAAAATTGGAGGGAGTACCCCATCTTTTGAAAGCGGCTGAAATATAGTTCTGCAAAGGGTTTGAACCATTATTTTACAATTTTAGTCGGACAACAATAAATTTCTTTATTAAAATTTCATGAACACCTTTGAACAGTTGAGCTGTTCATTTGCAGAAATGTAGCTTCTTTAAAATTGCAAAACTTATGTTACAATAAAATGCTGATAATATTTGGAATGAAATGATACCCGAATAAATGTATTTTGATAAAAAAATAATCATGGTTACATTTGATGTTGGGGGATAGCCGAAATACACTTTAAAATGCTAATATATGCTTCGGGTTAGGCGAAAAAATATATTGCTATTTTTGGGCATTGAAATAATTGTGTATTTGTGTAGGGCCATCGATTCAATCAGCTGGAAGAATGCTTACAAATGCATCAACAATTTCAATTTTCCCCACAATTCATTGTCAAAACCGGAAACGGAAAACTGGCTGCTATCAGCGGCATTGCCCATTCTTATAATAACTAATTGCTGTGAGGGTACTACATAAATTTTCTGATCGTTTTTACCCAATGCTGCATACATATCTGTAGGGGCATTGGGAATGATTGCAGTAGGAAATACAGTTTGCAGGGATGGCAACATGCAACTCCTTTTTCCATTTAGCCATGTTAAATACCCGTAGCTCAGATTTAAATTTTGCGAAGTATTGATTTGTTGATGAAAATAAACGCTATCACCTAATACAGGTATATTACCCCAGTTGCCTTTATTCAATAGCAATAACCCAAATTTAGCCATGCTTCTGGCATTGCTATAATATACGTTATTTGAATTGGGTATTTTTATCCATGTGCCATTCATTCCAATTTTACCGCTTATTTTTTGTTGAAAGTAACTGTTGAATGGCATACCCGATACATTGGCAATTACCTGATCTAACAAAGTGTATGCGCCGGTATGATAAGCCCATCTCGTTCCTGCATCGGCTTTATAAATTAGGCAGGATGGCAAGGTGCAGTAATTATCGGGTACATCATCATCTAAACCGGTGGTCATGGTTAACTGATGGCGAATGGTAATTTTGTTTTCTTTGTCAATAGGGGCTCTTGTCCATCCCGTGCCTAAATATTTTGATGAAATGTCATTGATATTTAATAGCCCTTCTCTTTGTGCAATTCCCACCAATAAGCCTGTCATGGTTTTACCTGCCGATGCCCAATACCATAAGCTGTCTGCCGTAAAACTTCCAAAATATTGTTCTGTAACGATTTTGCCGTTTTTTAAAATAATAAAGGCTTTGGTATTTTTACTTTGCAAGTAAGGATACAAATTATTCAGTGCTGTATTATCCCAACCTAATGTAGCCGGCGCAATGGTTTCCCATGTGCTGCTATTCACCGGCGGAAAGTATAAACTGTCTGAATGCGAACCTGTAGCAGGGGGGGACATTTTTTTTATGGCATCCCGTTGCAATGAACAGGCACAGCATTACTGTTACGAATTGAAAATTTATTTTCATATACTTAAGCTATGGTTGGGTTTGACTGTAATGTAATGAAAACGTTTAATCTGTATAGGCAATTGAAATGTATTTTATTTATCCGTATGCATACCAATATACATGGTAGGCCATATTATATGCAAACAAAATTGATGGATATCAAATAAACCGGCAGCTACATTAAAATCGTATTCATTTTTCGCTTTACCGCATAACTTCGGTTGGTAACCATTGCAACTGCCATGTTGAAATATTGCCTTATACTTTTATTAGCCTTGCTATGCATTAATAGGTTGGTGGCACAAAAAAAGAATGCCGCTTATCGTTACACGATGCATAAAATTCACACACCCATACAAATTGACGGTGTAATGAATGAACCGGCCTGGCAACAGGCACAAGTAGCTAAAAACTTTTTTATGGTGTTACCCATGGATACCAGCTTAGCCAATGTTCCCACCGAAGTGCGGATGGTGTATGATGATCATAATATTTATATTCTTGCTATTTGTTACAATACAAGGAAAGGCCCCAATATGGTAGAATCGTTGCACCGCGATTTTAACTTTCAGAAAAATGATAATTTCATTTTCTTTTTAGATCCTTTCGATGACCAAACCAACGGATTTACTTTTGGTGCCAATGCCGATGGTGCCCAATGGGATGGTGCCATGTATGAAGGCGGAAAAGTGGATTTGAATTGGGATAACAAATGGGTGTCTGTTGTAAAGAATTATAAAAACCGTTGGGTTTTTGAAGCAGCCATTCCTTTTAAAAGTATTCGTTATAAAAACGGCATTAAAGAATGGGGTATTAACTTCAGTAGGAACGATTTAAAGGCAGCAGAAAAATCGAGTTGGACGCCTATTCCACGTCAGTTCCCTACAGCCTCGCTCGCCTATACCGGTATTCTTGAATTAGACTCAGCTGCACCCTTGTATAAAAAAAACATATCTGTTATTCCTTATACATTAACCAACTGGCAGAAGGATTATACCAACAATACCAGTGGCGTATTGAGCCAGCGTTTTGGTTTAGATGCCAAAATATCTGTAACCCCTGCATTGAACCTTGACCTTACCATACATCCCGATTTTTCGCAGGTGGAAGTTGATCAACAAGTAACCAATTTAAGCAGGTTTGAATTGTTTTTTCCGGAGAAACGGCAATTTTTTTTAGAAAACAGCGACCTTTTTGGTGATTTTGGTTTCAGCGGCATACAGCCTTTCTTTTCAAGAAGGGTTGGTTTGGATGCGCCTATTAATGCAGGTGCCCGCTTAAGTGGTAAACTCAATAAAGACTGGCGTGTTGGTGCCATGGATATGGAAACACAGCAATTACCCGGGGTATATCTTCCCAATCAAAATTTTTCGGTTGTTTCTTTGCAGCGGCGTGTTTTCCAACGGTCGAGCATTGGCGTAATTTATGTTGATAAAACTTCTATTGGCTACCATCCCGGCAATGATACCACAAAACCCATTTACTCGTTATATAACCGCAATTTTGGATTGCAATACAACCTCGCATCACCCAATAATGTATGGACGGGTAAGGCTTTTGTGCTCAAATCACTTAGTCCGGGCAAATCGGGCGATGCTATTTCCCATGCAGCTAATCTGGCCTATAATAGCCGTAAGTGGAGTGTTATTGGGGAATATGAATATGTAGGCAAAAATTATACGGCAGAAACAGGCTATGTTCCCCGCACCGGTTATGTTCGGTTCAACCCTCAAATAATTCGATATTTTTTTCCAAAGGGTGGCAGCATTTTAAGTCATGGCCCTCAATTCAACCTGTCGTACTATTTTGATGAAAAAATGCACCGAACCGATTATGAAAACAGTTTTTTATACCTGATTACATTTCGTAACCGGTTGAGTATAGATGCTTATGCAGCGCAAGATTATGTGCAACTATTGCAACCCTTCGATCCAACCAATACCGGTAAAGATTCATTGGCTATTGGAACCATACACAAATGGAATACGGTTGGCTTTGATATAAATTCGCAACCACAAAAATTATTTACTTATGCATTCTCGGTACGTTATGGCGGGTATTATACTTCCGGAACACATTTGGCCATTAATTCAACCATTGGCTATCGCTTTCAGCCTTATGTTAATATGAATATGAACTTTAGTTATAATTACCTGCAATTGCCTGCTCCATGGGGTAATACGCCGTTTTATTTAGTGGGGCCGCGTATTGACGTAACTTTCACCAATAACTTATATTTCACTACCTATATTCAATACAACAATCAGTTGAATAACCTGAACATTAACAGCCGATTGCAGTGGCGCTATAAACCGGCATCCGACTTATTTCTGGTATATACCGATAATTATTATCCGGCCCCGTTTATGGTAAAAAACAGAGAGCTGGCTTTAAAATTTAATTACTGGTGGAATTTGTAATATTTTTTTCATACAGCCGCATCATTCATTTTATTTGCATATATCTTTCAGCACCTTCCATACGTTTGCTGCTACTACCATAGCGCCTGCTGCATTGGGGTGAATGCCATCATTCTGGTTCAGTGCAGGGTTGCCACCAACCCCTTCTAACAGAAATGGGATGAGTGCAATATGATTTTTAGCCGCCAGTTTCGGATAAATGGCTTCAAAAGTATGGGTATAGGTTTGCCCCAGATTGGGCGGTAGCTGCATGCCTGCCAGCACAATAGCGGCTGATGGATATTTTTCTTTTACCCGATCAATAATATCCTGCAAATTTTTTTCAGTAGCAGTTAATGGAATACCCCGCAATCCGTCATTGCCGCCCAGTTCCAATACAAAAACATCCATCGGCTGCCGTAAAATCCAATCAATGCGGCTTAAGCCACCTGCTGTAGTTTCGCCACTTACACCGGCATTTACTACCTGATAGGGCAAATGTAAAGCGTCTATTTTTTGTTGTATTAATGCAGGAAATGCTTGCGAAGGATCTAATCCATATCCGGCTGTAAGGCTGTTGCCAAAAAATACAATGATTTTTTGTTTTACCGTGGTGGGTATTGGTGCTGGTTTATTTAGGGTATCTTTTTGCTGCTGTTTGTTCCCGGTTTTGTTTTGGTTACAAGCTGCCACCCAAACAATTAAAAATAGCTGAATGTAAAACAATATCTTTTTCATAAAGTTGTAGCTGTAGTATATAGTTGTACGAATTTAAATTTAGATTGTCGGTAATTTTATAAAAAATCTTTTGAATGTACAGTGCATCTCACTAACCGGGCACTGTTCCTTTATTGAATTGTTTGAGCAAGTTAAATCAAAATACATGGAAACCATTCTTCAGTTGCAACAAGTAGGTAAAACATATAAAAGTGGCAATCAAACATTAGCAGTGTTAGAGCATATCAGTTTTTCTGCAGAAGCCGGCACTACTTTATCAATTGTTGGTCCCTCCGGCAGTGGTAAAACAACGCTGCTGGGCTTGTGTGCCGGACTCGATCACCCTTCTTCCGGCAGCATTGTACTGCACCAGCAACGTCTCGAAAGTTTAGATGAAGATCAATTGGCTGCCATCAGAAATCAATATGTGGGTTTTATTTTTCAAAACTTTCAGTTAATGCCTACATTAACCGCATTGGAAAATATAATGGTGCCATTGGAATTAAGGGGCGAAAAGCAGGTAAAAAAGCGTTCATTAGAACTATTATATAAAGTTGGGCTGGCGGACAGGCCCCATCATTACCCAGCACAACTGAGTGGGGGCGAGCAACAGCGCATTGCTATTGCCCGTGCCTTTGCTAACCAGCCAGCCATTTTATTTGCCGATGAACCTACCGGTAATCTGGATGCAGAAACCAGCGAAATGATTGTGAACCTTCTTTTCAATTTGAATAAAGAATCCGGTACTACATTGGTATTGGTAACGCATGATATTGAACTGGCATCAAAAACGCAACGTATTATTCGCCTGAAAGGCGGAAAAATTGAATCAGATATAGTTACGGCAATGGCTAAACGTTGATTTACCAGCTTAAATATTGAAAGATGCATCTTAATCTGCAATCATGAACCAAAATACTTCACAAATAGTAACACATCACCCAAACAAAAACAGTTTCCGGCCGGGCTGGTTGTTGTGCATGGCCTGGCGGGATAGCCGGCGCAGCCGCTCCCGGTTGCTGCTCTTTGTATCTTCTGTAATTGTTGGCATAGCTTCCCTGGTAGCCATTTATTCATTGGGTAATAATTTGAATGATGAAGTAAACAACCAGGCTGCGGCTTTGTTGGGCGCCGATGTTAAAATAACTTCTAATCAGCCACTCACCCCCGCTATACAGCAGTTGGTAGATTCTTTACGCCATAGCAGCAATTATTCGGAAGAAAGAAATTTTGCATCGATGGTGTTGTTTAAAAAAAATAACGGTATCCGTTTGGTGCAGGTAAGGGCATTACAAGGCAGCTTTCCTTATTATGGTGCTTTAGAAACTGATCCTGCCAATGCGGGCATTGCTTTCCGTACTCAGCAACGGGCATTGGTAGACGCCACTTTAATGCTACAATATGGAGCAAACATTGGTGACTCTATTCAGGTGGGTACAGTCACTTTTGCTATTGCAGGAAAATTATTGAATGCCCCCGGACAAACAGGTTTTTCTGCTGCAATTGCCCCCATTGTATACTTACCCTTGCAATATATACAGCAAACCGGCCTGCTGCAAAAAGGCAGTCGCGTTAGTTATCAGTATTATTTTCATTTTAAACAAACAGCAAATATTGAAAAATGGGCTGAAGCAGTGCGCCCCCGATTGGAAGCCAACGATTGTGCTATTGAAACCGTTGAAACGCAAAAAGAAAATACCGGACGAACGTTTACTGATCTTACGCGCTTCCTATCCTTAGTGGGTTTTATTGCTTTGTTATTGGGTTGCACGGGTGTGGCCAGTGCCGTGCATGTGTATGTAAAAGAAAAAATAAATACCATTGCTGTATTGCGTTGTCTGGGTGTAAAAGCATCGCAGGCTTTTACCATATTTTTGATTCAGATTACTGGTATTGGATTGCTGGGTTCTGCCATTGGTGCGGCATTGGGCATTGTTTTACAACAGTTTTTACCCTTTGTTCTAAGCGATTTTTTGCCGGTACACATCAGTACTGCCATCTCCTGGACGGCAGTAGGGCAGGGCATGTTGCTGGGAGTACTGATATCTGTTTTATTTGCACTCTTGCCTTTGTTGTCTATCCGCAACATATCACCACTCAATGCAATTCGAGTTGCTTATGAACCCACACAACGTAAAAATGATTTTTCCGGATGGTGGGTATATGTATTGATTGTATTATTTGTGTATGGTTTTACGTATGTACAAATACAGGAATGGAAACAGGCACTTCAATTTACAATCGGTATCGGTATGGCATTGCTGGTATTAACTTCCATTGCCCGATTACTGATGTGGATGGTACGGTGTTTTTTTCCTTCCTCGTGGAATTATGTTGTGCGACAAGCGTTGGCAAATTTATACCGGCCCAATAACCAAACTACATTATTAATGGTAGCCATTGGGCTGGGTACGGCCTTCATCAGTATCTTGTTTTTTGTGCAGTCTATCTTAATGAACCGGCTCAATCTATCATCCGGTACCAACCAACCCAATATTGTTTTGTTTGATATACAAAGCAGCCAAAAACAAGGCGTAGGCAATGTTGCAGCCACTTACCATTTGCATGTAAATGCGTTTGTGCCTGTTGTAAACATGCGTGTGGCAGCATTGAATGTTATCAAGGCTGCTCAGGCTTTAACTGATACCAGCGGTAAACTGCCCCGTGGTTTATTCAGAAGAGAATACCGCGTTACTTACCGCGATTCATTAACAGCTTCTGAAAAAATAGTAGCGGGCAAATGGGTGGGCGTTGCCAACGGTAACGGCCTGCCGTATATTTCAATGGAAGAAAATTTTGCCAAAAGAAATAAAGTGCATTTGGGCGATACCCTTACATTTAATGTGCAGGGGGTACCCATACCAACCATTGTAGGCAGCCTACGACAGGTAAATTGGGGGGGTATGCAAACCAATTTTTTAGTGCTGTTTCCCAAAGGCGTGTTAGAATCTGCTCCGCAATTTTGGGTATTGCTCACCAAAGTGCCCACCCAACAGGTATCTGCGCAGTTCCAACAGGCTATTGTGCAGCAATTCCCCAATGTATCTATCATTGATTTGGCCTTAGTATTACAAATACTCAACGACCTTATCAGTAAAATTGGTTTTGTTGTTCGCTTTATGGCAGGCTTAAGTATCAGCACCGGTATTGTGGTATTCATTGCATCTGTATTCATGAGTAAATACCAGCGCATACGCGAAACTGTATTGTTGCGTACACTGGGTGCCAGCCGCAAACAAATATTTGCTATTACCGCATTGGAATATTTTTTCCTCGGTATACTGGCTGCCATTACCGGTATATTGTTAGGATTGGCTGCCGGTTGGGTATTGGCAAAATATACTTTTGAAACTGCTTTTCATCTGCAACTGTTACCCATTATCATATTGGTATTGATGGTTTGTTTACTAACGGTAGGCATTGGTTTAATCAATAGCCGTGGTATTGTAAAACGTTCTCCGTTAGAGGTATTGAGGAATGAAGTGTAGTGAATGGGGGTTGGGTGTTGGTCTTTAGTCTTTGGTGGATTACATTGTAAATCATCTATTTGTTATTGATTCAGGCATGCTTTATTGCAAATGATGCAATGGTTTGGTAAACTCAAAATAGACACAACATAACTTATTATTGTAATGGAACACACTGGCTTTACAGCTTTTGTTTGACGAACAAACTCAATGCTGATAAATAGTTTACAAAAACGGTGTACACGAACGCCAGCCTATAGCGGTTTAGCAAAATTGGCGGTTCAGTGCTTTGTATCAACATTTGTAGTGAAAATCGCCATCTTCGGCAACCCTAATAGCGTTATACGCCAATCATCATCTTCTCACTTCCACCTAAAACTATTAATCAGGTGTTTCATATCTTCTACCAAAAAGCGGTTAACGGGGGCTAATGAGTCCTGGTTGGGTGTGGCATCAAAGTAAAGGGCACCTCTTAAAAAATGATGGGTAGAGTCGGTTAAAAAAAACTGGTTGGCGGTGGCTACATTGCCGCCTACTTTAAAAAACATGCCATGTACGCCATTGGGGGTTACCATGAGCGAATCATCAATAGAATAGGCTTTTTCGCTGTGTTTGTTGGTAAGGGTAAAAGCATCATTCACCAATTTCTGAAAACTGTTGGGGCCAATGGCTTTGTAGCTTATATAAATGCGTCCGTTAAATTGCGGAAAGTCAATATTAATCCACCAGGGATTTTCCGTTTTTCCGCCCAAAAAAGTAGAGTCTTTTACCACCCGTGCATATACCGGATATTCAAAGGTATACGGGTAACCGGGCTGATTAAAAGTTTGGTATTGGTGTTGGGGAAAATTGATTTTATAATAACTTCTTGGTTTGGGTACAAAGGGACTATTGCAGGCAAAAGCGACAAAAGCAAAACAAATAGCGATAATGGCTTTGTGTTGTTGGAAAAACGGCATGTTATTTGGGTATAAAAATGGTAAAACTACAGTTGGTCATCATCAGATACTTTACTGATGGTTACTTTAATTTTGTTGATTCTTGTTTTCTCTACTTCCAGCATCATAAAATCAAATCCGGGAATGGAAACCACCTGGCCTTTTCTGGGAATTTCACCTGCAATTTCCAATATTAATCCGGCTAATGAATCACTTTCTCCTTTTAATGCATCAAATGTATCAACCGGCAGTTGCATAATTTTGCATACATCATTAATCATGATTTTACCTTCAAATATGTAGTTGTAATCATCTAATTTTCGGTAGCCATATTCTTCTTCATCAAATTCATCTTTAATATCTCCAATAATTTCTTCCAGAATATCTTCTAAAGTAACAATGCCACTGGTGCCACCAAATTCATCTACCACAATAGCAAAATGTATACGCCTGCTTTGAAATTCGCGTAATAAATCTTCAATCATTTTATGCTCATGCACAAAATAGGGAGGAGAGATGAGGTTATGCCACTCGAATGTATCGGGTTCATTTAAAAATGGCAACAAATCTTTGGTGCGCAATATGCCTACTACTTCATCCAAATCTTCTTTGTATACGGGCACCCGGCTGTAACTCATATCGGCAACCGATTGCAGCAATGCATGAAAGCTGGTATTGTATTCTACACCATGTACTTCTAAACGGGCTTTCATGATTTGCTTTACGGTAATATTGCCAAATTTTATAATTCCTTTTAAAATGTTTTTTTCATTTTCATTGGTGCCCGATTTGGTAATTTCAATGGCATGGTACAATTCATCGCTGGTAATGCTGCCTGTTTTTTGGGCTAATCTTCTTTCAATAATATCTGAATATTTTACCAGCACATTGCTTAAGCGTTTGCAGATGTAATGAATGAATTCAATGAGTGGTGCTACTTCTTTGGCAAAGCGAATATTGTTTTGCGTGGCCAAAATTTTAGGCATTACTTCACCAAACAATAATAACACGGCGGTTACAATTACTACTTTGATTAAAAATTCTATCCAGATATTGGTAACCAAAAATGCAGGGTGGTAATTCAGCAACCATTCATCAATACTAATATTGAAAATGATAATAATGGCTATATCAATAAAGCTGTTGGCAATGAGTAAGGAGGCTAATAGTTTTTTAGGCTCAGTTAGCAGATGAATAATTTTTTTGTAGGAAGGATTTTGTTTGGTTTTGAGCAAATTGATGTCTTTTTGCTTCAGCGAAAAAAAAGCCGCCTCTGCCCCACTTACAAAAAATGAAATGACCAATAAAATAAAAAGCAAAATAATTAATGCTATACTGCCCTGCGGAATGGCTGCATTTAGTATGGTAAACGGATAAAATGCCGGGTGATGATCCAAAATATTTTATTTTAATGAATAATAACAAGCAGTCTTTACAAAAAAGCACCTGACTTACAAAAATATCATTTTTAAGCATGAAAAATCAATAAGGCATATTTTCTCCCGGATCTATCATGGGCGGAACATCTTCGCCACCATAGCCTTCAGGATTGTCGGGATGATTGCCGGAATGCCCATCGGCACGTTTATCTAACATAATCAGATTGTCGCCCACCACTTCAGTTGCAAACTTTTTATTGCCTTCTTTATCTTCCCAACTGCGAGTACGCAATCTGCCCTCTACATAAATTAAACTGCCTTTGTGCAGGTATTTTTGCGCCAAATCGGCTAACCCACGCCATAAAACTACGGTATGCCATTCTGTTTGTGAAACGAGTTTGCCACTGCGGTCTTTATAGGTTTCGGTAGTGGCCAAAGGAAATTTTGCTACTCCAATATTCCCGTCTAATACCTGTAAATCCGGGTCTTTTCCCAAATTGCCGATAAGCATTACTCTGTTTACGCCTCTCATACTTTTGTTGTTTTGGTAAGTGAGATAGTTGTTCTTAAAATTACTGCTTTTAAACGATGTTCACAACGATTTTAAAATTAAACAATTATTTATTTTAAGCATCATAAGGGCTGTTAAATTTTTTCCTGATTGTTGCAAATGGCTATTCATTGCAACAATGCATATTATCGGTAATAGGTTTCGTCTAAATAAAATAGTCCATTGCTGTGTTGCCAGTACCAAAACTTTTTTTTGTAAATGCAATAAGTACCTTTTAGGGAATGTAGGGTATAGGCTGGAGCTACATAAATAATTTTTGGCGGGATGCTGTTAAAACGATAAAGGAGATTTTTGCGTTGATTGGGCGTAAATGCACGGGTAATTTGGGTATAATTTACCTGTTGGCCAATAGCGAGGGGAAATCTGTCTTTTGGGGTAAGAATATTGCCCATGCCATCCACCACAATAAATGCAGCAGGTGCAGATGGTGCAGCAGGGCGTGGTGGGGTTTTAACCGGATTTGTTTTATAGGTGCAGGCTTGAAATGACAACATCACTAAAACGAGGGCAATGATTGGCTTCATGGCAGGAATTGTTTGTTGGGTTCAAAAATGTAAAAACCATGCCATGATTAAAAATTGTGTCTGAACAAATTTGTACGGCCTGCTGATATTATTTTTTTATGAAGGTTGAAATGTAGTTGATATTGCCGTATCTTAACGTCAAAAAAAATGAAAACATTTTTATTCATGTTGGTTATGTTAACAGGCGCTGTAATAATAGCACAGGCACAACAAACCACACAGGCAAAAAAAGACACTACCGTAACTGAACTGATAGGAAGATACACTTTTCCGGATGGAAGTGTAGTAGAGCAAGTGGAAGTAACGTTTGATAGTACCGGACTAAATATGGTATCTGATGCAGGTACCTCGGTATTGCAGAAATTAGGCGTAGATTCATTTGCATTGGTTTCGTTTCAGGGCACTGCCGTATTTAAAAGAGATGAAAATAAAAAAGTTAAAACAGTCATTATTGATGCTGTGGGCTATCATTTAGAAGGCAAGAAAGAAGATACCGCTGCTGCTACACGCCCCGTTGCCCTGCTACCTGACATGCACAAACAATATGCATTGGCACCACTTACACGATAGCGCAAATAAAAACATGAATAAAAAAGGCGACAGGTATAGGTATCACATTCATCGCCTTTTTGAGTATTGTTTATGCTAATACGCTTACAAGCCCGATTCTATTGTAGCAATATAGTTGATTAAATCAGCCTGCACAATGGTTTCCTGAGTGCCGGTAGCCAATTGTTTTACAGTGCAGGTATTTTCTTCCAGTTCCTTACTGCCCAGCATAATTACAACTGGTATGCCTTTCTTTTCAGCATATTTAAATTGCTTATCAAATTTAGCAGGCTCATGATATAATTCGCCACTGATGTTTTGTGCCCGTAAACTTTGTAACAAAGCAAAGGCACGGCCGCTTTCTTCTATTCCCAAATTAAAAAACAACACTTTACTACCCTTCATTAATTGTTTGGGAAATAATGCAAGCCCCTCCATTACATCATAAATTCTGTCTACCCCAAATGAAATGCCCACGCCGGGTACATTGGGTACACCAAATAATTCGGTTAAGTTATCGTAACGGCCGCCGCCGCCAATACTGCCTATGCTAAAGCCAATGGCCTTCACTTCAAAAATTGCTCCGGTATAATAGTTTAAGCCTCGGGCTAAGGTAACATCAATTTCTAACGGTAACGGATTGTCGGGCATTTGTCGGTTTAAAATAAATTGCAGGGCTTCAATACCTTCTTTACCCAGCGGGTGCTTGCCAATGCTGTTGGTAAGTGTTGCAATTTTTTCTTCATTACTGCCTTTTATTTCCAGAAAATGTGCAATGGTTTCAATTTGTGCTGCCGACAGGTTGCGTTGCTGTAATTCTTCTTTTACTTTATCTATTCCTATTTTATCTAATTTGTCGATAGCAACGGTTATGTCGGTTAATTTATCTGCTCCGCCACATATATCTGCCAAAGCTGCCAATATTTTTCTGTGATTGATTTTAATAACAATGGGTAGGTTCAGCATTTTAAACACATGAGCATATAAATGTGCCAATTCCACTTCATTCATGAGTGAGTTGCTGCCAACAATATCGGCATCGCACTGATAAAATTCGCGGTAACGGCCTTTTTGCGGCCGGTCGGCACGCCATACGGGTTGTATCTGGTAGCGTTTAAAAGGGAAAGTGAGTTGCCCATAATTCATGGCAACATAACGTGCAAAAGGTATGGTAAGATCGTAACGGAGTGCCCTTTCTGTAATATGTTTTGATAATTCATTTGGTTGTAAAAGATGATCTAATTCCGCTCTAATTTCATCAATATTTGAGGTGTTGATTAGAAGATCATAAGCAGATTTAGTATAAGTGTCATTATTTTCCTTTTTTATTAAGAATAGAATGTCAATCATTTTTAAAGCACGTAATCTGGTTTCTTTGCTAAAATCACCATTACTTAAAATCCTAAAAATTAGTTTATCACCCTCTTCTCCGTACTTCCCCATTAAAGTACTTAAGTTTTCCATTGCCGGCGTTTCTATGGGTTCAAACCCATATAACTGAAAAGCTTGGTGTATGGTGTTGAAGATATAGTTGCGCTTGTAAATGGTAGTGGCATTAAAATCACGGGTGCCCTGGGGCAAAGTAGGTTTATTCATGCGATGTTTTTATATCATTTTTTTAAGAACTGTATTTCTGAAGTATACTATCAGTAGCAGCATCTAACATTTGGTAAACAGTTATAAAATCATTTTCGGTACCAAACCAGGGGTCGGGTACTTCGGTATTGGAACCAGGAAACAATTCGTTCATAATAAATGCAGTTTTTGCAGCATCAAAATGTTTTTTGCTGATTTGTTCAACGGCTTTATAGTTATCCAGGTCCATTACATAAATTTTGTCATAAGCCATCATGTCATTGGCGGTAAATTGCCTGGCTCTGTGGTTGCTGATGTCAATGCCGTGTGCCATTGCTACTTTTTGCGAAAGCAGATGCGGTGGTTCGCCAATATGGTAATTACCGGTTCCTGCACTGTTTACTTCCCAATGTAAGCCGGCTAATTGTACTTTATGTTGTAAAATTCCTTCTGCCAAAGGGCTTCTGCAAATATTTCCTAAACAAACCATCAATACTTTCATGCTTGCAAATATACATTGCCGGCAGCTTTTCACATTGCTTTGCATGGTGTGGGGCACTATGGTATTTACAATTGGATGGCATGTTGTACCATTCAAAAAGCCGGTAAATAGCACTGTTTTACCCGGGCATTTATGATGGCAGCGAAAAAAAGAATACATTTTTTTAACAAAATATGTTTTGTGGAATGTCAGCTTTTATGCTTCTTACAGCAAAAGAAACCGGGTTTTTTATGGTAATATTTTTGCACATTAAAAAATTCTTAGAAAATTCTTAGAGGTTTTTAATGCATCGCAAAGGAATTATTCTATAAATTGCCCATCCCATACAGTATTAATTGTAATGAAATGGAGCAACCAATTAGAGAAAAGCATAGAAAAAACTTTATTTTTCTAAGTTCTGTGAGAGATATTTTTATGGCATTACTGTATTTGGGTATGTCTGTACTGCTTTTTGGAGGCAAATACTGGCAAATACCTCAAATTATGGCTTTAGGTGATGCGTTTTGTTATTTTTTAGGATCTGTTTGTTTGTTGTATGGTGGCTTTAGAATGTACAGGGGCATTAAGAAAATGTATTAACATGATAATGAGCAGGCATGTGGTTTTTATCTCTTTTTTAGTTGTTTTGCTGGTTGCGTGTCAACAGCAGCAAAATAAATATGTCATTACCGATACCCCATCAAAAGGTACCATTCACATTAGTGTGGATGAAAGTTTTCAGCCCGTTATTGCGCAACAAATTAAAGTATATGAGTCATCTTATCCTGATGCGCATATTCTTGCCAAATATGAACCGGAAGTAGATTGCTTTAAAGATTTGATGAAAGATAGTACCAGAATGATTATTGTGGCAAGAGGATTGAATAAGCGGGAAGATTCATTTTATTTAAATAAATTAGGTTTTAAACCTTTATTTGGTGTAATGGCATTTGATGGTGTTGCCGTAATTGTAAACCAAAACAATCCCGATAGTGTTTTTACCCTTAACGATTTAAAAGATATTTTATCCGGCAAAAAAAATATTCCGGTTGTTATGGATGGTACCAATGCAACCAGTACCGTTCGGTATTTGCAGGATACATTATTGCACGGAGCACCATTTGGTAAAAATGTAATGGCAACCGGCGGCAGCGATTCGGTAGTGTCGGTTATTAAGCAAATGAACAATGCCGTTGGTTTTGTAGGAATTAGTTGGGTGGGCAATCCCAATGAACCCAAGCAGGTAGCCAATCTTAAAAAAATAAGGCTGGGATTAATTGAATGCACCGCCTGCGGTGAAAAAGATGTTTTTGTGAAACCTTCGCAGGCCAGCATTACATACGGACAGTACCCGCTTACCCGGCCCATTTATTATATTTTAAAAGAAAATGCAGTAGCATTGGGTACCGGATTTAAAAATTTTATGACTTTGGAACGCGGTCAACTCATATTCAGAAGCGGTGGTTTAGCACCTGCTAAAATGGATTTGGTGAATCGAAAAAGTCAAATTGAGGAGTAAACAAACCACTATAAACTTAAAGCATGATGAAGAAAACAATTACTTTGCTAGTGGCAGCCTTTCTGGCTGTAAATGGATTGATGGCCCAGTCGATTGCTGATGGGATTAACGACTTAAACTCGTCATTCAAAGTTCAATCTGCCATTAATATTTTGAAGAAAAATTACGACGATAAGCCCAAAGATGTACAAGCCATTTATTGGTACGGTCAGGCTTTAATTGGCGGCAATGAAGTAACCAAAGCCCAAATGGATGCGGCGAAGGCTGTGTATCAGAAAGCCTTAACCGATGGTGTAAATGAGCCATTAATATGGGTAGGCATAGGCCATATAGACATGCTGGAAGGTGGCGATATCAATGCTGCCAAACAAAAGTTTGAACAGGCCATTACAGCTACAACACCCACCAAAGGCCGACATAAAGGCGAGCCCAGTGTTGAAATTTTAGAAGCCATAGGCCGTGCCAATGCCGATGGAGGCAGCAAAATTGGTGATCCTAACTATGGTATTGAAAAATTAAAACAAGCCGCTGCATTAGATCCTAAAAATTCTATGGTGTATGTGTACATGGGTATCTGCTATCTGAAATTAGGTGGCGAAAATGGAGGTGAAGCCGTAAAAGCATTTGAGCAGGCTACCACCATTGATCCAAAAAATGTGTTGGCTTATTACAGAATTGGAATGGTATACCTGAGCCAGAATAATGAAGACTCTTTCATGCCGGCTTTTGGAAAAGCAATGGAAGCAGATCCTTCTTTCCCCGATACTTATCTGGCGTTGTTTGAATATTATAAGAACAGAAATGTAGATATGGCCAAAGCCAATCTGGACAAATTCATAAAATATGCAGATAAAGATCCGCAAAACGATTTCTATCTGGCAGATTACCTGTATCAGGCAGGTAAATACCAGGAATCATTGGCTAAAGAAAAAGAAATAGAAACCTCTTTAGGTGGTACAGACAAATTACCCGGATTGAGTTTATTGTATGCCTACAACTATTTGAAATTAGGTGATTCATTACAGGCTAAACAAAATATTGAAAAGTATTTTAAATTAGAACCTACAGATAAAGTGAAACCGGCAGATTATGAACTGGCAG
Organism: Hydrotalea sp. GW822-HT8A01; assembly: GCF_058798575.1. Lineage (NCBI taxonomy): Bacteria > Pseudomonadati > Bacteroidota > Chitinophagia > Chitinophagales > Chitinophagaceae > Hydrotalea > Hydrotalea sp. GW822-HT8A01. Next base: position 248,493 of record NZ_CM179506.1, on the reverse strand, counting down.
TAAAAATTTTCTCTAAATTTCCTGAAAATGCCGACGTTGCTGTTAAGTACATCCAATCAGCCATTCAGTCAGATACTTCTAAAGTGAATAAAATTAACTACATGACGCAGGCTGCAGATTTAATGGCAAAAGCTAAAAATTACAAAGCGCAGTTAGATTGGTTATTGCAAGCGCAAGCCCTGAAAGGCACTTGGAGCGAGTACGATTATTACAATATCTCAAATGTGGCATATCAGGCAGCCGATTATCCCAAAGTAATGGATGTGGCGGCTAATTATATCAAAGCATTTCCCGATAAGCCACAAGGTTATTATTTTAATGTAATGGCAGCCAAAGCATTAGATACCACTTCTAATCCCGGCATTGCTATTCCCGCCTTGCAACAGCAAATTGATTATTTGATGAAAGACAGTGTAAAAAATCAACGCTTCATCATCATCGACTATTATTATATGATGGGTTACTATAATGACAGGGCAAAAGATTATGAAAAAGCCCTCGATATCTGTAATAAAATTTTGGAATTAATTCCTAATGATCCGGATATGTTAAAAATTAAAGGCGCAATTGAAGGCAACATTAAAAAGCAAAAGCTGATGGAAGGAAAACAACCACAGACTGACAGCACCGGTACAAAGGGTGCAACGAAGAATTAATTCGTCAGGAAATACATTTTTAAATATAATAAAAAAGTTGCCGCTGTAAAAAGTGGCAACTTTTTTATTGAAGCAAGCCTGGAAACTCCAATTTCATAATTTAGTAGATTATTACGCTATTGACTTTAATTTTTTTGAGAGCGGGTAATATTAAAACAATATTGAAAATACTTGTGGCATTATAAATTGCTGAATTCATCAAAAACAACAAAAGAATAGTAAGGGTTTATAAACAGACTGCCTTATTTTTGCATCTCATTCAAGAATGTTATGATAGGTTTTAGTACACTTCTTCAACTAAATCAGCTTAACAATACTGCTGAAAATTATTTCCCGATAGGCATTCAACTCATTTTCGCCATAGGTTTTGTGGCTACCATGATTGGATTGTCTGCCTGGGTAGGTCCAAAAAGAAAAACGAGTGATAAACTGGAAAATTTCTCCAGTGGTATAGCCAGCCATGGCAATGCCCGCCAACCCATGGCAGTAAAGTATTTTTTAGTGGCTATTTTGTTTGTATTGTTTGATGTAGAAGTAATTTTCTTTTATCCCTATGCAGTAAACTTTAAATTTCTGGGATGGGCCGGCTTTTGGGAAATTGTGTTGTTTGTGGCTTTATTCCTCATTGGTTTTGTATATATCATTAAAAAGGGAGCATTGAATTGGGAAGATTAATGGGAAGGAATCTTCAACTTAAAAGAAGTTGAAATGTTATATATGGTGCAATTTGTGCTTACTTTCTTTGAAAAATGGCAGGGGTATAACAAATTAGCAGGATGTGGTAAGTGATGTTTTACAATCCTGAAAACCTTATTTTATCAAGCAAATTAAATGTTATTCTATGCGTCCAGTACGTTTTAATATTCATCCCAAACCAGCAGAACCTGCCAAATCTATTATTATGGGCGAGGCTCCGCAGGGATATAATGGAGAAGGCTTTTTCACCACCAAATTAAGTGAAGTAGTGGGGTTAGCACGAAAAAACTCTTTGTGGCCATTGCCATTTGCCACTTCTTGTTGTGGTATTGAGTTTATGGCTACAATGGGTGCGCACTACGATTTAGCTCGTTTTGGTGCAGAAAGAGTTGGTTTTTCTCCCCGTCAGTGCGACTTACTAATGGTAATGGGTACCATTGCCAAAAAAATGGCGCCTGTTTTAAGGCAGGTATATTTGCAAATGGCTGAACCCCGTTGGGTATTGAGTGTAGGTGCCTGTGCCAGCAGTGGTGGTATTTTTGATACTTACAGTGTGTTACAGGGTATTGATCAGATTATACCGGTTGATGTATATGTGCCAGGTTGCCCGCCCAGGCCAGAAGCTATTTTAGATGGGTTTATGAAAATTCAGGAATTGGTAGGTAAAGAAAGTATTCGCCGCAGAAACAGCCCGCAATACACGGCACTTTTAGAAAGTTATGGCATTCAATAAACGCCATTTATTGGCTTATTCATCAGGCTTTAAAAAAATCTGTAAACGCTTATAACAGTCATGGCACTAACCAACGAAATCATACAACAAAAACTCCAGGAAAAATTTGGCGATCAGGTGTCTAATTTTGAAACACCATTTGGTTTGCTCAGTTTTCAATCACCAAAAGAAATGAATTTAAAGATATTGCAGTTTTTGTATGAAGATGCAACACTTCAATTTACTTTCTTAACTGATTTGTGTGCTGTTCATTATCCGGTTAATACCGGAAAAGAACTGGCTGTAGTATATCATTTACATAATTTAAAAGAGAATATACGCATCCGTTATAAAGTATTTACCGGTATACAGCAACCCGATGTGTTTACGGCAACCAAATTATTTGAAGCAGCCAACTGGATGGAAAGAGAAACCTACGATTTTTTTGGCGTAAACTTTATCGGGCATCCCAATTTAAAAAGAATTTTAAATGTAGATGAAATGGATTATTTCCCATTAAGGAAAGAATATCCATTGGAAGATCAAACCAGAATAGATAAAGATGATGCCATGTTTGGCAGAGGCGGTTCAATTTATTAAATCCAATTGTAAAGGCAGTTCAAAACAACTGTCGGTAATTTAATTGAAATATTATGTTGGAAACAAAAGAGGTGCAACCACACCATATAAAACTTCCGGATGGTTCCATTGAAAAATTAACCACCACCCTCAATCTGGGTCCTACACACCCCGCTACCCACGGTGTGTTTCAAAATATTGTTGAATTAGATGGTGAACGTATTGTATCGGCCGAGCAAACCGTAGGTTACATTCACCGGGCATTTGAAAAATTAGCCGAACGCAGGCCGCTTTATCAGGTAACACCCATTACCGATCGATTAAATTATTGCAGCAGCCCTATTAATAACATGGGTTGGCACATGACCTGCGAAAAATTACTGGGTGTAAAAACACCCAAGCGGGTAGATTATTTGCGGATTATTATCATGGAACTGGCCCGTATTTCCGATCACCTTATTTGTAATTCAATTGTGGGTGTAGACAGTGGTGCCTATACCGGTTTTTTATATGTGATGCAATACCGCGAATTGATTTATGAAATTTATGAAGAAGTATGCGGCTCTCGTTTAACCACCAATATTGGCAGAATAGGTGGGTTTGAACGCAACTTTACAGATACAGCTTTCCAAAAGTTAGAAAAATTTCTTCAGGAATATCCTAAAGTGCTAAAAGAGTTTGAAAACCTCTTTACCCGTAATCGTATTTTCATGGATCGCCTCCAAAATACTGGTGCTATTAGTGCCGAGCGTGCTTTAAACTATGGCTTTACGGGACCTAATTTACGTGCAGCAGGGGTTGATTACGATGTGCGGGTACATAGCCCATACTGCAGTTACGAAGATTTTGATTTTATTGTTCCGGTGGGCAGTACCGGCGATAACTATGACCGGTTTTTAGTGCGCAATGTAGAAATGTGGCAAAGCTTGCATATTATAGAACAGGCCTACCAAAAAGTACAGAAATTTAAAGGAGCCGAAGCCGAAGTATTTCATGCCGATGTGCCTGAGTATTATCTTCCCGAAAAGAAAGAGGTATACACAAAAATGGAGGCATTAATCTGGCACTTTAAAATCATCATGGGTGAAACTGCCATACCCAAAGGTGAAGTTTACCATAGTGTAGAAGGTGCTAATGGCGAATTGGGTTTTTATTTAATTAGCGATGGTGGAAGAACACCTTATCGCTTGCATTTTCGCAGGCCCAGTTTTATTTACTATCAGGCATACAGTGAATTAACAAAAGGAGGTATGTTGAGCGATGCCATTATTACCATGAGTAGTTTAAACCTCATTGCAGGTGAGTTAGATGCATAAACACATAACAAACTAAAATATAGCGTTGTGGTACAATTTTCAGAACAGCAAATGCAGGAATTTAATCGTTTAGTAAAACGTTACCCGGAAGGCAAACAAAAAAGTGCGCTATTGCCGGTATTGCATTTGGCACAAGAAAGCTTTGGCGGTTGGTTAAGCGCTGAAACAATGGATTATGTTGCCAATTTATTGCAATTAGAACCCATTGAAGTATATGAAGTAGCCACCTTTTACAGCATGTTTAATACCCAACCCGTTGGGAAGTACATGTTTGAGGTATGCCAAACCGGTCCCTGTATGCTAAATGGCAGCGATGAAATTATTAGCTACATCAAAGAAAAATTAGGCATTAGTGCCGGCGAAACTACGCCCGATGGTATGTTTACGCTAAAAACAGTAGAGTGCCTGGGGGCTTGTGGGTATGCACCCATGATGCAGTTGGGAAAACAATATCGGGAACATTTAACGAAAGAAAAAGTCGATGCAATTATTGAAGAATGCAGAAGCAATGCTGCACGCAACAATTAAAAGCATCATTTATTCACTTTTATTGTAATTACAAATGGGTGTAAAATTATTATTATCAAAAGCGCATGTAGAAGGCATCAGACAGTATGATGTTTACAGAAGAGAAGGCGGTTATCAGGCAGTTGAAAAAGCGCTGAAAACCATGACTCCGGAAGCCATTGTGGAAGAAGTGAAGAAAAGTGGCTTGCGGGGTCGTGGCGGAGCCGGTTTTCCTACGGGCATGAAATGGAGTTTTATTGCTAAGCCCGAGGGCGTACCCCGCCATTTGGTGTGCAATGCTGATGAAAGTGAACCGGGTACTTTTAAAGACAGGTACCTGATGGAGTTTTTACCCCATTTATTAATTGAAGGCTTAATCATCTCATCTTTTGCTTTGGGGTCAAATGATACCTATATTTATATCCGTGGTGAATATGCTTGGATAGTAGGTATTTTGGAAAATGCTATTGAAGAAGCCAAACAAAACGGTTGGCTGGGTAACAATATTTTGGGCACAGGCTTTAATTGTAATATTTATGTTCAACGCGGGGCAGGCGCTTACATTTGTGGAGAAGAAACCGCATTGTTAGAATCATTGGAAGGAAAAAGAGGTAATCCCAGAATTAAACCTCCTTTCCCGGCCATCAAAGGAGTTTGGGAACGACCAACTGTTGTAAATAATGTAGAAACATTGGCGGCAGTAGTACCTATTATTAATATGGGTGGCGAAGAATATGCCAAAATTGGTGTAGGCCGTTCAACCGGAACCAAATTAATTTCAGCCTGCGGTAATATCAATAAACCGGGCGTGTACGAAATTGATATGACCATTAGTGTAGAAGAATTTATTTACAGCGAAGAATATTGTGGTGGCATTAAAAACGGGAAGCACTTAAAAGCCTGCATACCTGGCGGTTCTTCTGTTCCAATTTTGCCGGCAAATTTGTTGTTGAAAACAGCAAAAGGAGAAACCCGTTACATGAATTATGAAAGTTTAAGCGATGGAGGTTTTGCTACCGGAAGCATGATGGGCAGTGGTGGTTTTATTGTGTTTGATGAAGACCAGTGTATAGTGCGCCATACTTATACTTTGGCCCGGTTTTACCGTCATGAAAGTTGCGGACAGTGTTCACCCTGTAGAGAAGGTACCGGTTGGATGGAGAAAATATTATTGCGTTTGGAAAAAGGAGAAGGCAAAATTAGTGATATAGATTTGTTGTGGGATATACAGGGAAAAATTGAAGGAAACACTATTTGCCCCTTAGGCGATGCGGCTGCTTGGCCTGTAGCGGCTGCTATCCGTCATTTCCGGGATGAGTTTGAGTGGCATGTATTACATCCGCAGGAAGCGCAGGTAAGAAATTTTGGTTTGGCACATTATGCCAACCCTATTCAGGTGCCTGTAGGTGCTTAATCCAGCCTTATTGAAAGGCTAATTTTGAATTTTAGAATTTTACAATATGTCAGACGAAACATTATTCAAAGTCACCATTGATAATATTACGGTTGAAGTACCTGCAGGTACCACCATTTTGCAGGCTGCCCGTAAAATTGGCGGAGAGGTAACCCCTCCTGCCATGTGCTATTACAGCAAATTACAAGGCAGTGGTGGTAAATGCCGTACCTGTTTGGTAGAGGTGAGCAAAGGTTCTGAAAAAGATCCGCGCCCAATGCCCAAATTAGTTGCTTCTTGCCGCACAACTGTAATGGATGGTATGGAAGTAAAAAATGTAACATCGCCACGTGTACAGGAAGCAAGGGCCGGTGTGGTTGAATTTTTATTAATTAATCACCCATTAGATTGCCCCATCTGCGATCAGGCCGGCGAATGTCATTTGCAGGATTTAAGTTATGAACACGGTAAAGAAGGCAGCCGTTACGAATTTCAAAAACGCACCTTTAAAAAAGTAGATTTAGGAGCATATATTCAATTACATATGACCCGCTGCATACTTTGCTATCGTTGTGTGTTTGTAGCCGACCAGCTTTCTTCCAAAAGAGAACACGGTGTATTAGATCGGGGTGATCATGCTCAAATTGCCACTTTCATTCAAAAAAATTTGCATAACGAATTTATCGGTAATGTTATAGATGTTTGCCCGGTGGGTGCTTTAACCGATAAAACTTTCCGTTTTAAAAACAGGGTATGGTTTACCAAACCTGTGAATGCACACAGGCATTGCGATAAATGTTGTGGTGAAGCAGAGCTATGGTTAAGAGGTGATGAGGTGTTTAGAGTAACTGCCAGAAAAGATGAATGGGGTGAAGTGAAAGAAGCCTCAAACGGCAAAACAGGATGGATTTGCAATGAATGCCGCTTTGAAAAGAAAAATCTGGCCGATTGGGTAATAGAAGGCCCCACTAATGTTAACCGGCATTCAGTGATTGCACAAAACAAATATGTAGGATTGGTAAAACCTACTGAAACCTTTCCTAACATTATGAAAGGCAGGAATCCAAAATTACTCATGGATATTCATAGTGTAAGTGAAGTAAATAAACCAAACATACATTTAAGCGAATTAGAACGCCCGGCACATTCAACCGATTTTAACCAATAACACTCAATCAATATTTGCCATGTTACTAAGTATAGACTGGATATTGTTTCTGGAAAAATTAATTCTGATTGCCATTGTTATTTTTGCAAGTCTGGGTATAGCACTCTATACCACATTTGCAGAACGTAAAGTGGCGGCGGTTTTGCAAGACAGGCCGGGCCCCAATCGTGCTGGTCCGTTTGGCTTGTTTCAGCCATTTGCCGATGGGTTAAAGCTCATCATGAAAGAAGAAATTATTCCCAACACTTCCAATAAAGTATTATTTGTTTTAGGGCCTTTTTTGGCCATGACAGCCGCTTTGATGACCAGTGCCGTAATACCCTGGAGCAGTGATGTGCATTTATTTGGCAGAGTTATTCCCTTGCAAATTGCCGATGTAAATATTGGTATTTTATACATATTTGCTGTAGTAAGTTTGGGTGTTTATGGCATTATGATTGGCGGATGGGCATCTAACAACAAATTTTCTTTAATGGCCGCACTAAGAGGTGCATCGCAGGCAATTAGTTATGAATTAGCCATGGGCTTAAGTTTAATTGCTTTATTAATGACAACAGGCACTTTGCAGTTAGGCGAAATTGTAAAGCAACAAATGCAACCAGGTCATTGGTGGAATATTGTATATCAGCCACTCGGTTTTTTAATATTCATCATCTGTGCATTTGCAGAATGTAACAGAACACCCTTCGATTTACCGGAAGCAGAAAATGAATTAAACTTTGGTTACCATCAGGAGTATTCTTCTATGAAATTAGGCTTTTACCTGTTCTCAGAATATGTAAATATGTTTATCAGCAGTGTGGTAATGGCAACGCTTTACTTTGGCGGTTATGATGTACCTTTTTTAAATGAAAGCCTATTGTCGCCAAATGTTGCAGCCATCATAGGCGTGGCAGCTTTACTGATAAAAGTGGTGATATTCATTTTCTTATTTATGTGGGTACGATGGACAATTCCGAGGTTCAGATATGACCAGTTAATGAACCTGGGCTGGAAATCGCTGGTGCCATTGGCTTTGGCAAATATGCTGATTACAGGTGCACTCATTCTATGGATGGGAAAATAAATTTCATTGCACAGCAAAGGGATGCCAGGTTACAAGGAATAAAACAATATAAACTTGGATACTAGTTACAATAAAAATATTTTTGCAAAACTTTTAAAACCATCGGTTCAATCATGCAAGCACTAACCAACAGAGCACAGCCGGTTAACAGAAAGCCGATGACATTCTGGGAAAGATTATATCTGATCAATATTTTCAAGGGAATGTTAATCACGTTTAGCCACATATTTAAAAAACAACCAACCATTCAATATCCGGAACAAAAAAGGCCATTTAGCCCGGTGTTTAGAGGATTGCATGTATTGAACAGAGATGAAGAAGGCCGGGAAAGATGCACCGCCTGCGGATTATGTGCCGTAGCCTGCCCGGCGGAGGCCATTACCATGGAGGCTGCTGAACGTTTACCCGGTGAAGAAAATTTATATCGTGAAGAAAAATATGCAGCCCGCTACGAAATTAATATGCTGCGTTGTATTTTTTGTGGATTGTGTGAAGAAGCTTGTCCGAAAGATGCTATTTATTTAAGCGAAACCTTTGCACCGGCAAATTTTAATCGTACCACTTTTATATATGGTAAAAAAGATTTATTAATACCCAACCCTGTAACAGAGCCAGAAGCGTATACAAAAGCAAAAGGATTGAATTAAACCCTGTAATTATTTTCATTGTAAAATAATGGCAAGGTTATTTTCCATCAACCATCTTTATTAATTCGTTTAGTGAGTCTGTTACAGAAATAAAAATAATAGTATCAAATGAATGCCATACAAATCTTATTCTGGTTTTTAAGTGCCCTGGCGTTGGTAAGTGCATTAATGGTTTTACTCAGTAAAAATCCGGTACACAGTGTGTTATGGCTGGTAGGTGTATTTTTTGCCATTTCAGGGCATTATATTTTACTGAATGCACAATTCATTGCAATCGTAAATTTAATTGTATATGCTGGTGCTATTATGGTGTTGTTTCTTTTCGTAATCATGTTAATGAATTTGAATAAGGATACAGAACCTCAGAAAAATATTTGGATGAAATTAGCCGGTGCCATTTCAGCCGGTTGTTTTTTAATGATATTGGTATCATTAATCAGACAGGCGCCCGAGTTGCAAGCCAAAACAGCCATGATGAAAGAAGGAAGTATCGGGTTGATTTCAAATTTGGGAAAAGCATTATTCAGTACGTATGTGGTGCCCTTTGAAATAAGCAGTATTTTATTTTTAAGTGCGATGGTGGGAGCAGTGGTGATTGGGAAAAAAGATTAGTCAGCATTCTTTATAAGTTTTTTAAACAACCAACAGATTATGCCCATACAATATTATATTTTTTTAAGTTTAGCACTGTTCTGTATTGGTATTGCAGGTGTACTAACACGCAGAAATGCCATCATTATTTTTATGAGTATAGAACTGATGCTCAATGCAGTAAATTTACTACTCGTTGCTTTTTCAAAAATGCATCATGCAGTAGCAAGTGCGGTTGAGAAAGTAAACAATGCCGGAACGGATGGACAAATTTTTGTGTTTTTTGTAATGGTGGTAGCAGCTGCTGAAGTAAGTGTTGGATTGGCCATTATTGTAATGATGTACAGAAATGCACATTCTGTAGATGTAAATTTTTTAAACCGGTTAAAGAATTAAATGATAAAAGGGAAGCTTATACTGTTGTGGTAAGCCTTACTTTAAACGAATAATATGAATCAATTAGTTTACTTAGTACCATTACTGCCGCTTGCAGGATTTCTGATCAACGGATTGCTTAGAAAATCACTTTCTAAACGGGCAGTTAGTTTAATAGGCTGTGGCGTAATTTTAGTGGCTTTTTTAGTCAGCCTGAGTTTATTCTGGCAGGTAAAATCTAATGGCCCTATTATTCAAACTTATTTCAATTTTATTGATATTAAGGGACTAATCATTCCATTTTCTTTTCAGGTTGATGCACTTTCTGCCTTATTTATGTTAATTATTACCGGTGTAGGTTTTCTAATTCATGTATATTCAACCTCATACATGCATGAAGAAGCTGAGCCACATTTTGCACGTTATTTTTCTTATCTGAATCTGTTTGTGTTTTCCATGCTGCTCTTGGTAATGGGCGGTAATTACCTTATTCTGTTTTTGGGATGGGAAGGTGTAGGCTTATGTTCTTATTTGTTAATTGGTTACTGGTTTAAAAACAATGATTATAACTATGCTGCGAAAAAAGCTTTTATCATGAACCGTATTGGTGATGTCGGTTTTTTGCTGGGAATTTTTTGGTTGATTGCTAAATTAGGCACATTAACTTATGGTGAAGTTTTTGCCGGAACCGGAAGCTTAAGTGCTGTTGATGTTACCGGAATTACCCTGTTATTTTTTATTGGAGCTACCGGTAAAAGCGCACAAATACCTTTGTATACATGGCTGCCCGATGCAATGGCCGGTCCAACTCCGGTTTCAGCTTTAATACATGCAGCTACCATGGTAACTGCCGGGGTATACATGATTGCACGTAGCAATGTATTATATAGTATGAGTGCGGTAACTGAAAACATTATTGCTATCATTGGTGTGGCTACTGCTTTACTGGCGGCTACAATTGCCATCAAACAAAATGATATTAAAAAAGTATTGGCCTATTCCACAGTGAGCCAGTTGGGTTATATGTTTTTAGGATTAGGAGTAGGTGCATACTCAGGTGCGGTTTTTCATGTAATGACACATGCATTTTTTAAAGCATTGTTATTCCTGGGAGCCGGTTCTGTAATACATGCTATGGGCAATGAACAGGATATCCGAAAAATGGGTGGATTACGTAAATACATGCCCGTTACCCATATTACTTTCCTGTTGGCATGTTTAGCCATTTCAGGTATTCCTCCATTTAGCGGTTTCTTCTCTAAAGATGAAATTCTGGCTGCGGCGTATGCAAAAAACCCTGTTTACTGGGTATTAGGAGTAGCAGGTGCAGCATTAACCGCATTTTATATATTCCGTTTATATGCCACTACTTTTTTGGGCAACTTCAGAGGCACACATGATCAGGAACATCATTTACATGAAAGCCCTGCTGCTATGACCTTCCCTTTAATTTTACTGGCTATTTTAAGTGTGATTGGCGGATGGGTGGGTATACCTACCGTAATGGCTCCGGGTGCCAATTTATTTCATCATTTGTTACAACCTGTTTTAACTACTGAAACATCAACCGAAATGCCACATGCAACAGAATGGTTATTAATGGGTGTTTCTGTAGCCATAGCAACCATCGCCATTTTATTTGCATTGGGCAGGTTTACCAAACATCCTGAATTAGAAGAGCCTACAGGCGTTGGAAAATTTCTGGCTAATAAATGGTACATCGATGAATTATATGATGGAATTGTTGTAAAACCACTGAACAGATTTGCAGGAGTTTTAAAAAATATTGTTGAAAAAAGTGGTCTTGATGGTGTAGTAAATGGGGTAGGAAGATTTGTTTTGTATGCGTCGCGGCAGGTAAGATTAATTCAGAGCGGACAGGTAGGCGGATACATACTCTTTATGGTACTGGCCATGATTGTATTGGTTTTAATTTGGATAAACGACGGTTATATTTATACCTATTTAAGTAAAATATTTTAAAAGCCCCAGGCAAATAATAGCTATGATTCCTCTTTTATTAATAATCGTTCCTCTGATTGGTGGCCTTATTTCTTTTTTGTTGAAAGAAGATAAAGCAGCCAAAAGCTGGTCATTACTGATTGCGCTTGTTACTTTGGCCATTGCATTAAGTGGTATTTACTTTTTTAACAATGCTGATGCTTTATCTATTCATTTACCCTGGTTGCCGGCATTAGGCAGTGGTTTTGATTTACACATGGACGGGATGAGCAGCATGCTTACCTTATTAACTGCAATCGGCTTTCCTATTATTTTTGTTGCCATTTATAAAAATAGTTATACGAAGCCGGGCAATTTTTTTGCCGGTATGTTATTAACTCAGGCAGGGTTAATGGGTGTTTTTGTTGCAGCCGATGCGCTGGTATTTTACTTTTTTTGGGAGCTTGCTTTAATTCCGGTTTATTTTCTTGCTTCTAACTGGGGTGGAGAAAAAAGAATTGCTGCAACATTCAAATTTTTCGTGTACACATTTGTGGGCTCGTTGCTAATGCTAATCGGAATTTTTTATTTATATTTTCAAACCCCCGGTAATCACTCCTTTGCTATTGAATCGTTTTACCATTTGCATTTAAGCACCCACCAGCAATATGTATTCTTTTGGTTATTTTTTATTGCTTTTGCTATCAAAATGCCTTTATTTCCGCTACATACCTGGCAACCCGATGCTTATGAACAGGCTACAACCGGTGTAACCATGGTGCTAAGTGCCATTATGGTAAAAATGGGTTTATATGCCACCATTCGTTGGTTAGTGCCTGTTTTTCCTGAGGCTACCACTCATTTTGCAAATTTCATTATCATTCTTGCAGTGATCGGAATGTTGTATGCATCACTCATCGCTATCCGGCAGGATGATTTTAAACGAGTGATAGCTTATTCTTCCATTGCACATATTGGTTTAATGTGTGCTGCCATTTTTGCACAGAAAGAGGTGGGATGGAATGGGGTAATGGTACAAATGTTTAACCATGGTATAGTAGTATTGGGATTGTGGATTGTGGCAGATGCAATTGAACAGCAATTGGGTACCCGCAAATTGAGCGAATTAGGCGGTCTTGCACAAAAAGCTCCGGAATTAGCTATACTTTTTGTTATTATGGCACTTGCAAATATTGCATTGCCGCTAACCAATAGTTTTATTGGCGAGTTTTTAATGTTTAATGGTCTGTTTCAATACAATATGGTAATAGCCATTTTTGCACTGATTACCATTATATTAACTGCGGTATATACATTAAATACCGTACAAAAAATTTTTTATGGTGATTTGGCCATTCAAATAACCCATGCTGTAGATGCAGGGCTACATGTGCGGTTTATTTTATGGATACTGGTGGTTGTAATTTTCTTTTTTGGTATATATCCCGAGCCAATGATACACTTAACCCATGAAACAGTGAAAGAATTATTGGTGCAATAAAATAGCTGTAAGTGAAAAACATACTCTGAGTAGAATGATGTTGCAGTGTATAAACAAAAAAGTTTTTATTACGAATAAAGTTGATACATTTTAGAACAATTCAACAGGGCGAATAACTATATTTTAATATATGAACGCAATTATATTTTCGGCAGTAGCGGGTGTTGTAATGATGTTTACAGGCATTATCACACAACAAAAATCAACCATCAGAAATGTGGCACTGGTAGCTTTATTGGTGGTTTTACTGGCCAACATTTTTGATACTTATGGTATTTTTAGTATTTATATTCCTACGCATGGTTTGCTGAATTTTCAAAAATTTGGCTTGTATTTTAATACACTTGCTTTTGCTGCTACATTTTTGTTTACTTTAATCAGTGGTTCAGATGTTACATTGATCGGCAATGGCCGGCATGCTGCAGAATTCTTTGCATTAATTTTCTTTTCATTAGCCGGTATAGCTATTTTAACCTCTTACAACTCGCTTTTAATGCTGTTTTTGGGCATTGAGATTATGTCCATTCCATTATATATTCTAACCGGTGCTGATAAGCGGAATTTAAAAAGTAATGAAGCCTCGTTGAAATATTTCCTGATGGGTTCATTTTCTACCGGTATTTTATTAATGGGTATTGCTTTAATGTATGGTGCCCGTGGCGGATTTGAAATAGACGCCCTTAAACCCTCTGCAGTATCAAATGAGTATGGCATATTAGACCCATTGGGTTTGGTGCTGGTATTTATTGCCATTGCTTTTAAAGTTTCTGCTGCTCCTTTTCATTTCTGGACGCCCGATGTATACGATGGTGCACCCGGTGTTTTTACTTCATATATGGCAACGATTATTAAAGCAGCCGGTTTTATTACATTTATACGATTATTTGATAATAAGGCAGTTGAAATGGGTTTGTCGTGGAAAATTATTTTACCGGTTGTAATTATTGCCACTTTGTTGGTTGGAAATATTACCGCGGTATTCCAACAAAGCGTAAAACGGATGATGGCTTATTCCAGTATTGCCCAGGCCGGATTTATGCTATTTGCGGTTTTTGCCGAAAATGATGTAGCTAAAGAAGGTATTTTAATTTATACTGTGGCCTACTCTGTGGCTACTATTGGCATTTTCGCCGTGTTGGAAAAAGTGAAAGATATATCGCTGGAAGGATTCAATGGCCTTGCACAAAAAAGTTCGTTACTGGCCGGAACCACCACCGTATTTCTTTTATCCTTAACAGGCATTCCGCTTACGGCAGGGTTCTTTGCAAAGTATTATATGTTGTTATCTGCCATTAAATACGGCGGCAGCTCAGTAACCTGGTTGGTAATTGTTGCGGTAATTTTTGCTGCCATCAGTGCTTTTTACTATTTCAGAGTAATACAGGCCATGTATTTTAAAAAGGGCAATCCGGAATTGCATTTATTCAGTAAAGGGTTTTGCATTATGCTGATTTTGCTTGCTGTAGTTACTATTTTAATTGGCATATTCCCAACTATTATTCTAAACTGGTTTTACTTTTAGTTTTTAATCAATTCTCTTCACAATGTTTATCTAATCAGTAGTAACTGCTACAGCAACGCAACATGCTGCCATAATAACTGAACCTACAAGAGTGAGTGACACAACAGGCGATGCCCAAAATAGCAGAAGCCGGGTTACCTAAAATTGATTCAAATTACTCATAGGGTTAAATAGCCGCCATTACCGTCTGTTTATTTTTTGCTACGTTTATCCTTTTTGGTTTTAAACTATCTGATTGCGCCTTATCTTTAGAATGATTTTAATACAAAAACTTATTAATGACGTTAACCGATTCATTTAATTTGGCATTTAAAACGGTAAAAGGAAATAAGCTGAGAACCGGTATAACCGTTGCTATTATTGCATTTGGCATTATGGCGTTGATTGGAATTATTACCGCTATTCAGGCTATGAATCAAAGCTTGCGGGAAAGTTTTTCATCGATGGGGGCCAATGCTTTTGTAATAAAATACAAAGAATCGCGTATCCGTTTTGGAAGAGACCAAAGTGTAAAGAAAACGGCAAGAGGAGTGAAGGATAAAGTTTCGAACCTCGATAAAACCATACGGCGGGAAGATGCGGTTTATTTTAAACAAACCTCCTGACTTGTCCGCCTTTCCATAATCCAAACAAATAGTTTCTGATAATCAACTACTTATGATACTTTTTATCTATTTTGACCGCACTAACCAGGTCAAATGCTACACATTAGAATTGTAAAAACAAAGGGAAATTCTCGTTCTGTACAAGTTTATCATTATCAAAACAGTAAACGGGTTATCATCAAACATATTGGTTCAGGAACTACTAACGAAGAAATATTTGCCCTGGAAGAAATGGCCAGGCTATTTATTGCTGATTATACCAAACAATTATATCTATTTGAAGATTCCAAACCTGGCGAGGAGGCAGTATTGGTTAGTCAATGTGAATTCATAGGGATTTACCTTACTTATTTGTACGATGTATTGAGAGCCGTGCAGCACCAAATTGGTTATACTTTAGAAGCGGATGCTTTGTTGAATGATTTTGTAGTGATTCGAATCGTTGAGCCTGGTTCCAAACTTCGTTCTATTGAGTTAATAGAATCTTATTTTGGCATTAAAC
This sequence comes from Hydrotalea sp. GW822-HT8A01, assembly GCF_058798575.1. NCBI lineage: Bacteria > Pseudomonadati > Bacteroidota > Chitinophagia > Chitinophagales > Chitinophagaceae > Hydrotalea > Hydrotalea sp. GW822-HT8A01. The sequence continues at coordinate 232,716 of NZ_CM179506.1, read as the reverse complement.
ACCGCAGGCAACAGTTTTATGAATCAGCACATAAATGGCTTGTTTTAAAGGAAAGAATAGAGAAAAAAACGCTTGATTTTGCCAGAAAACAATATGGATTTGATTTTTCTTTATTGTTCTATGATGTTACGACCCTGTATTTCGAAACATTTACGGAGGACGAACTTCGCAAGAATGGATTTTCTAAAGACAACAAGTCGCAACAACCACAAATTGTGGTGGCACTCATGGTTACACCCGAAGGCTTTCCTGTAAGTTATGAGGTGTTTTCAGGTAATACATTTGAGGGTCATACGTTGATTCCTGTCATTAAATCTTTTATCAAAAAACATAAAGTAGAAAACTTTACGGTCGTTGCTGATGCAGCCATGATAAGTACCGAAAATGTGGAGGCATTGAGAGTAGAAAAAATCAACTATATAGTAGGTGCAAGGCTAGGTAATGTGTCGGCCCACTTGTTGGAAACAATAGATGCGAAACTTCCAAAAATAGATGGGAGCGTGATTCGGCTTAAAACAGAAAATGGCTATCTAATTTGTAGCTTCTCTAAAAAGCGCTATAATAAAGATAAATTTGAGATGAACAGGCAAATAGAGAGAGCAAAATTGATGCTGACTCAACCCTCAAAAATGAAGAGGGTAAAATACCTCAAATCAGGCGATAGTAATATGATGCTGAACGAAAAGCTTATTGAAAAAACCACAAAGCTACTGGGGATTAAAGGATATTATACAGACATTAAAGAAGCTGTTGCCGATAATGCAACCATAATAAGTCGCTATCATGATTTATATAAAGTAGAACAAGCATTTAGGGTCTCAAAAAACGATTTACAAACTCGCCCAATTTTCCATTTTAAAGAAGAGCCCATACAATTACATATACTTATTTGCTTTATGGCATTAGCTATATCAAAACATATTGAAATAACAGCAACATTGTCCATAAGAGCATTTTTAACCCATTGTAAAAAGATCACAGATGCCCGATTAATAAATAAAATAACCAAAAAAGAAATAAGAATGAGAGCTCATGTGCCGAATCATCTACAAGAAATTATCACAAAAATTCTTAGACCGCACTAAATCGGACAAGTCAGGAAATTACTCATAGGGTTAAATAGCCGCCATTACCGTCTGTTTATTTTTTGCTACGTTTATCCTTTTTGGTTTTAAACTATCTGATTGCGCCTTATCTTTAGAATGATTTTAATACAAAAACTTATTAATGACGTTAACCGATTCATTTAATTTGGCATTTAAAACGGTAAAAGGAAATAAGCTGAGAACCGGTATAACCGTTGCTATTATTGCATTTGGCATTATGGCGTTGATTGGAATTATTACCGCTATTCAGGCTATGAATCAAAGCTTGCGGGAAAGTTTTTCATCGATGGGGGCCAATGCTTTTGTAATAAAATACAAAGAATCGCGTATCCGTTTTGGAAGAGACCAAAGTGTAAAGAAAACGGCAAGAGGAGTGAAGGATAAAGTTTCGAACCTCGATAAAACCATACGGCGGGAAGATGCGGTTTATTTTAAACAAACCTATCAATACCCATCTATTGTAAGTGTGTATATGCGCGGGCCCGGTAATGTAGAGTGTTATTATGGCGATAAAAAAACCAATCCCGTTGTAACTGTTTGGGGTGGTGATGAAAATTATTTAACGGTAAATGGTTTTACGGTAGCAGTTGGCAGAAATTTGAATAGTTTGGATGTGGAAAGTGGTCGTAATGTATGTTTGTTGGGTAGCAATGTTGCTACAAAATTGTTTGGAGATCATCCTGAAACAGCTGTTGATCATATTATAAAAGTTGGTGGAATACCTTACCGCATAATTGGTGTGCTAAAAAGCAAAGGATCGAGTGGTTTATTGCGGCAGGATGATATAGTGGTAACTTCTTACAACAGTGCTCGTCGTTTAGCCAATGCCTCACCGTCGTATTTTATTGGCGTAATGGTTGAAAATGTAGCGATGTTAGATCCTGCAATAGGTGTAGCTACAGCGCATTTCAGAGGTATCAGAAAATTGCTGCCAACAGATGCGGATAATTTTACCATTGAAAAGAGTGATAAGTTTGCAGAACTGTTTATTACTTTTTTAAGTAGTATTACAGGTGCGGCTGCGGCTATTGGTATTATTACTTTAATTGGTGCTGCCATTGGTTTAATGAATATTATGCTGGTTTCGGTAAATGAACGTACCCGTGAAGTAGGTCTTATTAAGGCAATTGGTGGAAAAAGCAAAAATGTAAGGCAGCAGTTTTTATTTGAAAGTATGATTATTAGTTTACTTGGTGCAATATTTGGAATTATTTTGGGTGTTTTGGTTGGTAATATTTTTTCAATGGTATTGAAAACCGGTTTTGTTGTGCCCTGGTTATGGGTAAGTATTGGTATTGTAATCTGCTCTCTGGTTGGGTTTGCAGCAGGATTGTACCCGGCAATAAAAGCTGCTAAATTAAATCCAATTGTTGCTTTACGATATGAGTAACGCTCAAGCTTTTGCGTTACTTTTTTAGAAATAATTTTAATTTATCATTAATATAATAAATTAAATCTTCCCGGTGCGGGTGCTGCCTGAGCCATTTATAAGTTGGCCTGTATGTTTCCATAAACAACAGCAGCGAGTCTGTTGGTAGTGTTACATATTGTTTTAAGAAAGTTGGATTAAATCGGTAATTAATATAATGTTCCTGCTCCATTTGGTTAAAGAGTTGAATGGTTTCACGTTTTCGTTTATCCGGCCCAAAAAAATGGTCAATATTAATACCCATACCAACACCCGAATTGCCGTTAGATACTGTTGGTAAAGTATAATCGTTGGTAGTAGCAAAAAAATCTCTTCTTCTGTGCAAACTGTCTAATTGATATGCAGAGTAGCTTTTATGCGATCTGACAGTTACTTCATCTAACATTTTAGAAAGAGGATGCAGGTAAATAACGTATCCGGCTTGCTGTAATAATTTTATATTGATTTGAAGCGTATCAAATGTATAGCTGATAGAAGCAATGGATATAATATCGCCAGGTTTTGCGGCAATTGAAAACAATCCTTTCTCGTTAGAGATAACTGTTTTTTTATTATTTAAATTGGTAATACTGGCAAAATAAACCGGCTCTTTGGTCATACTGTCTTTAATAACTGCTGAAAAATTTTGCGCTGTGGCAAAGTGGGTTATTAAACAAAAAATCTTAAAACACAATCCAAATTTTTTCATATTGTTTATTTGTAGCTACACAAAGTTATTGCAGTTGGTTGCATTTATATGAATTGGTTGAAAATAAAAAGAGCTACCGGTTAAATGGCAGCTCTTTTTATTGTTTTAAAGCGCTATGTTTAAGCCTTAGGCTCTAACGCTTTTTTGATTCTTTCTGCAACATCCTGTAAATGATATTTACTCATTTTATCTCTTGTGGCAGGAATTGCTGCATTGATGGCTGCTAATAAACTTTTCAATTCGCCTCTTGCTACAGAAGGTACATCTGTATTAGCGGTATTAATAATAGAAAGATTGAAGCCTCTGGCTGTTGCTGTTAAGCTGGCAGAATTTGATTTAGCAGGGTCTATTAAATCAATCAGTTTACTTACATAGGCTTTTTGCAAATTTCTGCGATAGGCATCAATTGGTTTTTGGGTGCTTAATTCACTCCAAATACCTTTTTGAACATCATCCATCATTTCATCCAAACCATAAGTGCTGGTGCCAAATCGGTTCCTGCTGGTTTCTAAACGATACAAGCGTGCGGCATCTAATAAACTGTTCAATATACTGATTTGCAGGTTTTGAATGGCTTCATTAGCGGTTGGGTAAGCTATCTTATTTAAAATATCCTTATCTAACAACCAGTTAGGCGTTTGGAAGAGTTGTGTATTTAAAAAGGCAACTGCTGCTTTTTGTTTTTCTTTTGATGTGGGAGTATACACATCGCCTTTTTGTTCTACACTTTTAAAGGTTTCTTCTATGCCACCCACATTTTTGGTTACATGGCCCATATATCGGGCAAACTGACCCACTAATTGTTGGTATATATCGCTTAAATTCTGGTATTTATCGGCTTCTTCTTTGGTCCAAACCGGCAATTGTACAATAATTCTTTTCAGGTTCATAATACCGTAACTGCTGGCTTTAACTGCATCGTCGCCCAAGTCTTCAGTTTGTGCTCTGGGGTCAACATTTCTTCCTTCGCCGCCAAACCATAATCTGGGGTTTTTAAGACTGTCGATTGCCCATTGGTTGGTAACCAATTCATCTTTTTTGGGATCGTTAATACCAGTGTAGGTATAACCCCATTGAATGGCCCATTTATCGTAATCCCCAATTCTTGGGAATAGTCCGGCTTCGCTGATATTATCTTCCGGTTGTGCAACATAGTTAAAACGAGCATAATCCATAATAGAGGCAGTATGTCCGTTGGCTTCTATCCAGGCTTTGTTACGCAGTAATTCAACCGGTGTTTTGCTGCTGCTGCCCATGTTGTGGCGCAAGCCAAGGGTGTGGCCCACTTCGTGTGAAGAAACGAAGCGAATTAACTGGCCCATCAACGAATCATCAAATTTCATTTTTCTGGCTTTCGGATCAACGGCAGCTGTTTGAATCATGTACCAATCGTGCACTAATTTCATAACATTATGATACCATCCAATATGGCTTTCCAAAATCTCACCGCTGCGAGGGTCGTGTACATTGGGGCCGTATGCGTTTTCAATATCAGAAGCAAAATACCGTATAACAGAATAACGGGCATCTTCTAAACTCATGGTACTGTCGTTTTCAGGCCATTCCTTTGCTACGATGGCATTTTTAAAACCGGCTTTTTCAAAAGCTTTTTGCCAGTCGTTTACGCCTGCAATTAAATAAGGACGCCATTGTTTAGGTGTAGCAGGATCAATATAGTATACAATTTGTTTGGCAGGTTCTACCAGTTCACCACGTTTGTATTTATCTATGTCCTCAGATTTGGGTTCCAGTCTCCAACGTACTGCAAAAACCTGATTATCTACTTTTTGTTGGTTATCACTGTAAATGGTGTAATCATCTGCAAAAAAGCCTACTCTGGGGTCAAACAGCCTTTTATGCATAGGTGTTTTGGGTAATAACAGCATTGAAGTGTTTAATTCAAGTGTAACGGCACCCGCATCCATGGCAGCAGGTAGTGGTTCACTTTGTGGTATGGGTGATGGGGATGGGGCGCCAAATCCACCGGCAGGGCTGGGTGTAGAATTGTATGTTTTTACTGTTCTGATTTCTATATTGATGGGGTAAGTGTGTATACTTTCAATATAGGAACGGTCAGATGCCAGCATAGACAGGCTAAGTCTGCGTTTAATAGCAGGAGTAAGGTTTACTGCTTGGTTATCTCCTTTAAAGAAATCAGTTACATCAATTACAGACGAGGCAGAATCTTTGCCATAAGCAGCAATAGGAAATGCAGCTGCAATGGGGTTTAAGTTAGAATTGGCTACTGCTTTTGAAATTTCATTGGTGGAATCTGCATAATTAATTAAGGTAATGACTTTTAGAAATACTTTGTTTTCAGGGCCTTTTGCAAATTCAATGGTTTGTTGGTTCACCAATTCACCGCCATAATTTCTGCCGCCACCGGGTGTTTTGCTGTAACGGGTTACAGCTAAAATTTCATGTCCTAAAATTGAATCCGGAATTTCGAAATAATATTTATCCTCAACTTTATGAACCGTAAATAAACCTTTTTGTGTTACGGCCTTGTTGGTAATTACTTCTTTATAAGGCTTTGGACCAGTAGCTGGTTTTGCTGCGGCAGCTGCTCCGGCTGTTCGCCCATTCAGTATTGGAAATCGTGATGTATCAGGCCTTTGCTGCGCACATAGCCAGGTTCCGGTTAAAATAAGCAAGGTAAAAGATAACGTTTTCTTCATATAGTGTTATTTAAAATTTTAATGAATGAAGATAACAAGAGGGCTTGAAAAAAAAGGTGTTTTTTATAATTTTTGATGAGTGGTTTAAAAACGGCTTTTTCAGGTTTAATTTTATAAAACAAACCCATTGAAGCAGATTTTGGTTAATTCTTTAAAAAAAATAATGGCACTTATTGAAAAACTAATTTGCAGCATTAATGAAAATAACTATTTTACAGGCCTCTAAAAAAATTTGAAACATTGTTTTGTTTTTTCAAAATAATTTTCAGTAGAATTGTAAAATCTTTTTAACACTGTAATTTAAAAACCAAAAAACAATTGAACCATGGCGGACATTAAACCCACAGCTTCAGCTTCTGCTGCTAAACCGGCAACAGCACAACACCCTAAAAGAAAAGGTAATTCTATTTCATGGATTGCGCCTGTAATTTGTGTTATTGTAGGATATTCTTTTTGGCGTTTTTATCTGGGCGCACCAGATCATTTTTCTCTTCCTGATACTGATCCAAGCCATTGGTTTTGGCCTGGTCATAAAGGACCAAAATCAACCGTTCCTATTGCAAAAATGTATGAAGGCGGTATTATCGTGCCTTTATTAATCGGAACTTTTTTAACTGTATTAACTTTTGTGGTTGAAAGATTTTTAACTGTTACCAAATCAACCGGAAAAGGCAGCATTCAGGAATTTATTCGTAAAGTACAATTTCACTTAGCCAATAAAGATGTTGATAAAGCACTAGCAGAATGCGATAAACAACAAGGTTCTGTTGGTAATGTTATGAAAGCCGGCTTACGCAGGTACAAAGAAATGATTACCAATACAGAATTGGATACTGAACAAAAAATTCTGAATATTCAAAAGGAAATTGAAGAAGCAACTGCTTTGGAATTACCTATGTTGGAAAAAAACTTAGTATTCCTATCAACCATTGCTTCTGTAGCAACTTTGTTAGGTCTGTTAGGTACGGTATTAGGTATGATTAAAGCGTTCTCTTCTCTTGGTGAAGAAGGTGCCGGTGGTGATGCTGCCCGTGAATTATCTGTGGGTATTTCTGAAGCCTTGTTCAATACCGCTTTGGGTATCGGTACTTCAGCCATTGCCATCATTTTCTACAATATCTTCACCACTAAAATTGATGGTATTACTTATGGTATTGACGAGTCTGGCTTTACATTAACACAAAGTTTTGCTGCAAACTATAAATAATAAGTTTGTGGAAAAATTGGAAATCGGAATCTCATTAGTGAATTAATGTAAAATCAGTAAAATGGCAAGACCAAAGTTACCACGAAAAAGCACGAATGTAGACATGACTGCTATGTGCGATGTGGCATTTTTGTTGCTGACTTTCTTCATATTGGCAACAAAATTTAAACCACCTGAAGCTATTGAAATTGTAACACCTAAGTCGGTTGCTTCTAAAGTTGCACCATCCAAAGATGTTGTATTGGTAAGTGTAGACAGAGACGGTAAAGTATTTTTTTCAGTAGAAGATCCGGATGCCAAAAAATACATTGCCAATGCCATCAACAATACCAAGAATTTGGGAATTGATGTAAATGCTTTTGTAAATGCACAGTTCATCGGTGTTCCTTTCAGTCAGTTAAAAGCATTTTTAGCTTTGCCTGAAGCAGATCGCAAAGCCAATGCACTTCCCGGTATTCCGGTGGATACTACAAAAGGGGCCAATGAAATGATAGATTGGATGCGTTATGCAGTAGATGCTTACCAGGGTAAAAAAATGAACCTGTTGTTGAAAGGCGATAATAAATCGAAATATCCTTCAATAGAGGGTGTGATTAATGCCTTTAAAAAAACAGATCAGTTAAAATTTGAAATGGTAACCAATCCCGAAGCAGTTCCAACCGGAAGTGAATTATGGAAATTGGCACAGAAAGGACAAAGAACCGAAGAATAAAACCTATATAGTTTAACCCAATTTTGTTCACTCTAAAATTATCCTGTTATGGCAGAAATGGATACCTCCTCGGGCGGGGGGCATAAGAAAGGCCCGGGCGTCAAGAAAGGTAAAAAAATGTCTACTCGTGTAGACTTAACGCCAATGGTTGACTTAGGGTTTCTATTAATTACCTTCTTCATCTTTACCACTACCATGAGCCAGCCAACGGCCATGAAGCTCTTTTTACCAAAAGATGCAGATAAGCCCGATGAGCAAAATAAAATTAAAGAGTCAGGTGCGCTCACCATTTTATTAGGCGGCGATAATACCGTTTTTTATTATGAAGGTGAATTGGCCCCCAATGGAACTAATTTTAAATCGGCTAACTATAGTAATGGTGATGAGGGTATTAGAGCAGAAATTTTAAGAAAAAAAGCAAGCACACCTGAAAAAGATTTAATGGTCGTGATTAAACCATCACCACAGTGTACTTATAAAAACGTTGTAGATGCATTGGATGAAATGTCTATTAATGTCATTAAAAGGTATGCGTTGGTGGATATATCACCGGTAGAAGAGCAGTTGGTTCAAAAATCGCAGACTGCTGCCGCAACCGGAAATTAATTCAGACAAGGTGTGAAAATAATTAGAAACCGCATCTCATTTTAAAGTTTATTATCATGGACGCAAAACAAGTAATGAATGCCGATTTCCTCGACATCATATTCGATGGTAGAAACAAAGAATATGGGGCATACGAATTGCGCAAAACCTATAACAAGCGAATCATTACCGGTGTAATTTTTATGCTTGCTTTTACTGCGCTGTTCTTACTGCTTACGGTGTTAGGAAATTCAACCAAAAAGGCTAAAACACAAATACTGGTGCAGGATGTTTCCCTGGCAAATGTTACCGACAAACCCAAGGAACCACCTCCACCTCCACCACCACCACCACCCAAAGTGGAACCACCCAAAGTGGAAATTACCAAATTTACCCCTCCTAAAATTGTAAAAGATGAGCAGGTGAAAGAACCACCTCCGGAAGTTGCAAAATTAGAAGACACTAAAATTGGAACCATTAATCAGGAAGGTGCAAAAGATATGGGAATTGTAGCCCCTGTTGTTGAAAACAAAGGTACCGGTGTGGTGGAAGCACCCAAACAACAGGAAGATTACGACAAAATTTTTACCGTAGTACAAATTCAGGCCGAATTTCCCGGTGGATTGGCTGCATGGCAAAAATATCTGGAACGTAATTTAAACAGTAGTGTACCTGTTGATAATGGGGCGCCTCCCGGTAAATACACTGTTGTTGTAAGTTTTATTGTAGATAAAACCGGCGCATTAAGCGATATTAAAGCTGAAAACGATCCCGGTTATGGTACAAAAGAAGAAGCCATTCGTGTATTGAAAAAAAGCCCTAACTGGAAACCTGCTGTTCAAAATGGTAGAAATGTAATTTATCGCCAACGTCAAAGTATCACTTTTGTAGTGGCAGATGAATAAATAAATATACCTCAATTTAATTTTTTAAAAAACCTGCAGATGAAAATTTGCAGGTTTTTTTATTCTCCGGCACTGATAATTTTATAATGATTTAATTTGTATCCCATCTTCATTAACATTGTATGCAACATCAGTTGAATTATAATACTACCATTGTAGCTTTGGCTACACCGCCAGGGTCTGGTGCAATTGGCATTATCCGATTAAGTGGAACGAATGCAATTGCTATAGCGAATAAAATTTTTAACGGCAAAGATTTATCACTACAACAAGGGTATACCGCTCATTTTGGAGAAATTACAGATGGAGTCAATACTATTGATAAGGTATTAATCACCCTTTTTAAAGGGCCTAAAAGTTATACAGGAGAAGATATTGTTGAAATTAGTTGCCATGGTTCTTCTTTTATTTTAGAGTCTGTTATACAATTGTGTGTAAAAAATGGTGCTACTCCTGCCATGCCGGGGGAGTTCACACAACGTGCCTTCTTAAATGGGAAAATGGACCTAACGCAGGCAGAAGCCGTAGCTGATTTGATTGCCAGTAATGCGGCGGCGGCGCACAAAGCAGCATTGCATAACTTAAAAGGAGGCTTCAGGCATGTATTAGATGATATGCGGCAGCAACTCATTCATTTCAGCGCATTAATTGAATTGGAGTTAGATTTTAGTCAGGAAGATGTAGCTTTTGCCGATAGAAGTGCATTAATTGATTTGCTGAATCAACTTAGTACAAAAACCCAACAGTTATTGCGTTCATTTACCCTTGGAAATGTGATTAAAAATGGTGTAAAAGTTGCCATTGTGGGTAAGCCCAATGCCGGCAAAAGTACATTGTTAAATGTGCTTTTAAATGAAGAGCGAGCTATTGTAAGCGCCATTGCTGGCACAACCCGTGATACGGTAGAGGAAACTTTAAATATTCAGGGTGTTTTGTTTAAATTAATTGATACGGCCGGTATACGCCAGCATACTACCGATGAAATTGAAGCCATCGGTATAGCACGTAGCAGAAAGGCTATAGAACAGGCCGATATTGTTTTATTTATTTTTGACGTGAATGATCCCGTTAATGAAGTCCTGATTCAAATAGACCAATGGAATCTTTTAAAACATCAATGCATTGCCGTTGGTAATAAGTGCGATGTATCAACTACCAATGTTCAATTATTACAGCAAAAATTTTCAAATATTCCAATTCAAAACATACACTATATTTCTGCACTGCAACAAAACGGAATAGAAAATTTAAAAACATTACTTTTTAATATGGCAACGGGTGGTTCATTAGATTTTGAGCACACCATTGTTACCAATGCCCGTCATTTCGCAGCTTTACAGGAATTGGCCAACGCGTTACACGAAGTAAAACAGGGATTAGAACAAAATATTCCCGGCGATTTATTGGCATTGGATATACGGCGTTGTTTGCACTTTCTTGGAGTGATTACCGGTAAAATTGAAACCGATAGAGATATTCTTAGAACTATTTTTGGAAAATTCTGTATCGGAAAGTAACCCACACAAAACAACCAAACACAAAACCTATAAAAATCAACATAAATCCCTGTAAATAAGGGCTTTTTTAATGTTTATTAATATACGTTTTTTTTCTTTGTTATTTGTTTATTTATCAAATATTTGTACCTTAGTTGTACCTTGATGTACAAAAACCGATTTTTCGGCTTTTTTTGTACCTCAAAAGGTAAAATAACTTTACACTTTTATACACTTTTTTATAAAACAATACACTATTAATTAAAAAGCAGGTAAAATGAGTAGTAGCAATTTCAAAATTTTAAAGCAGTGTACCAATTGCGGAAATATGTTTGAAGCACAGCGAATTACAACAAAATACTGTTCTATGAAATGTAATGCTGCACATTATAAATTAAAGAAACGGCAGGAAATAAAAGGGAAGGCTGAAAGTGAAATCATACATACCAAAAATTTTAAACCGATTATTCCGGCTTTAAAAGTAGCAGCGGTAAAAGATAAGGAGTTTTTAAGTGTTAGGGAAGTTGCTTTTTTGTTTGGTTGCAGTAGACCAACAATTTATTCATTAATAAAAAGCGGCAAGGTTAAAACATTCAATCTGCATAAAAAGAAAACAATGTTTAAGCGTTCTACTATTGATAAACTGTTTGATTAATATAAAAGACAATGGCAATAAAAGTTAAGTTAAGAGAAAAGAAAATTTCAGGGAACAGGCAAAGCCTGTATTTAGATTTTTACCCAGCCATACCACACCCCGAAACAGGTGAACCAACCCGAAGGGAATTTTTAGGGCTGTACCTTTTTGACAAGGCAAAGAATCCTATTGATAAGCAAGGCAATAAAGAAACCTTACAGCTTGCTGAACAGATAAGGCAGAAACGGGAAAACCATTTGAACAAACCCGAAATTTACACGGGGTACGAACTGGAACAGAAAAGAATTAAGGAACGGGGCGAACAGAACTTTGTTGCCTATTTTAAAAGCCTTGCCGACAAACGCAAAGCCAGTAACCACGATAACTGGGTTTCAGCATATAGTTACCTTGAAACATTCACAAAGGGAAATTTGAAGTTTGTCGACCTCAACGAAAAGTTTTGCAATGAGTTCAAAGAGTATTTACTCACTACCAAAAGCAATAAGAGCAGCAAAACAACCCTTGCCCAAAATTCAGCCGTTTCCTATTTCAATAAACTAAAAGCAACCCTGAAACAAGCTTATAAAGACGGGTATTTAACCACCGACCTGAACGCAAAAATTGAACCCATAAAACAAGCAGAAACCCGAAGGAATTTTTTGACCATTGAGGAACTGAACAGTCTTGTAAAAACGGAATGTAATAACCCTTTATTGAAATGTGCAGCCCTGTTTTCAGCCCTTACCGGGTTGAGGTTTTCGGATATTCAAAAGCTGGTTTGGGGCGAAATATACCACAGCGTAGAAAATGGTTATTCAATTCAGTTCACCCAACAAAAAACAAAAGGGGTTGAGGTATTACCTATTTCAAAACAAGCTTACAGCTTACTGGGTGAACCCAAAGAACCCACCCGCAAAGTATTTGAAGGGCTTACCTATTCAGCATACGAAAACAAACACCTGTACCAATGGATTGGAGCAGCAGGAATAACAAAGGATATAACCTTTCATTGTTTCAGGCATACGTTTGCCACCTTGCAACTATCAAAGGGAACAGATATTTACACCGTTTCAAAAATGCTGGGACACCGTGAACTGAAAACTACACAGATTTACGCAAAGATTATAGACCAAACAAAACGTGAAGCAGCCGACAAAATAAAATTGGACTTCTAAAAACTTACAATATGCAAATAATACAAACCATACAAAACAGGATTTACGAAATACGAGGCGAAAGGGTAATGTTAGACAGGGATTTAGCAGCCCTTTATGAAACCGAAACTAAAGCCTTAAACCTTGCTGTAAAGCGTAATATTAAGCGTTTTCCACAAGATTTTATGTTTCAGCTTACCCAACAGGAATGGGAAAGTTTGAGGTTTCAAATTGAAACCTTAGAGAAACAACAGCACCCTTTGAGGTTGCAAAATGAAACCTCAAAAGGCAGGGGCGGTACAAGGTATTTACCCTATGCCTTTACCGAACAGGGAGTTGCTATGTTAAGCGGTGTATTAAACAGCGACCGGGCAATAAACATGAATATTGCCATTATGCGGGCTTTTGTAGAAGTGCGAAGGGTGCTATTACAGCAAACAGATATAAAAGAGCAGTTGCGTTTGATAAAGGAACAAATTGCCGAACACGATGTACAACTAAGCCAAATTTATGACAGCATAGAAAACCTGTTAGATGATAAAGCAGCACAAAGAAAGTGGGAGGATAGGGAAAGGATAGGCTTTAAAAAATAATAAAACTTAAAGAATAAAAGACAAATGGCAAATTCAAAAATTCTTTCACTTATTCATTATGATGTCGGTTTTGCTTTGACTGAATTGCAAAATCAACTAAAAAATAACCAATTGGAGTTGCTACTTATTCTGTTCTATTTCGTGACTGTTCATTACTAAAATTTCAATTTTTTAAGGTGTCGTTGCACTTCTCTTTCCACTTGGTCAAAGTCGGGCAGGTCTTTTATTTGTTCGCTCATGGAGCTTTTCCACCTGCCTTTATATTGAGGTAATCTTTCTTCCAATTTTTTCGGAAAATCTGTGTGCTGTAAATCCTTGCTTTTGCATTTGGCTTCAAATTCACTTACACAAAAATCTGCATCCATTTCATGTTTTTCCAAGAGATACCAGATGTCGTAAAAATCTCTCGCTTGCATTCGCTGCATTACCGATCGCATTTTTTCAACTAACACTTCTTCCAAACTATAACATAAAAGTTTGTGTTCTTCCATGTCGGAATAGCTAATTATAACATTCTGTATTACAGGTTCAAACACCAATTGCTCACTGCGAGAAATATCTACTTTGACTTTTTTGTTTTGGCCTTGGCCACCAAGTGGACCTATGTAGCTGATGTAAAAGTTGATGCCTCCATCTACGTGTTCATTATTGTCAATGATTTCGAGGGGAATATTTGCTTCCTCTTTTATGAATTCAAATACTTCCTCAAACCAGGAGAAAACCTGATCATTGCTTATTTCGTTATTCAACAGGGTAAAATCCAAATCTTCTGAAAAACGATACTCTTCAAAATATACTTTCTTTAAAACGGTACCTCCTTTGAAAATGATTGCCTTCGATAGTTGATCATGTTTAGCAATACCAAACAGAATCCATGAAAGAATGTAATCCTTTTCAATCTGCTGGTCACGCACACCAACCGCATTTGCCTTTTGCTGTATTTCTCCGGGTTTAATCATGTGTAAATGGCAGATTTAATAGTTTCCGTTTCTAAATTTTGTTGAATACTCCAACGGCTTATTCGCTTTCCTGTTTTGGGCAATTCGGTATCAAGCACCACATACGAAGCGGTTTTCATTTGTTGTAATTCCTGAATAATATGGGTGTCTATGTCTAATGTTTCTAAAAGAAAGCCCAATCGTTTTATCACCGCTTGGGAATCAAATTTCTTGGCGTATTCAAGAAGTGTATCGTATTTTATTTTGTCTTTTGAAGTGTAGATTGCCCTTGATACTTCAACAATTCCACCTGCATAATCGGGTTTAAACAAACAGTCAATAAAAGTTTTCTCTAAGTCAGAACAAAGCACCTTATTGAAACTGTCAACCCAGATTTTTTTTGCACCAAAAAAATGTTTCTCGTTGTGATAGATAAATTGAAAAGGGACTTCTTTGATTTTTATTTCCGATGGTCGTATTTGTTTTGATACAACGATTTGTTCTTTTAATGACGGCTGTGTAATGAGGTTATGTATTTGCAAAGCGGAATAATAGCCAATGTAATGTTTGGCATCATTCACTAAATGCTCTGCTATCAAATGCCAGTCAGGCATAAAAGTTTCTGCATTTTGCTCATAAGGGATGATGTAATAAACGCCTTCTTTCAATCGCATCAATAATCCTCTCTTTGTCATGTCGCTGAGTAACTCCCTCACGGCACTTGCTTTAGAGTCGGGCAAGGCTTTGTATGCCAAAGAATAGTCAAAGCAATTCCTGTTCTGTCCGTTGAAATAGAATAGAAGTTCGTTGGATTGCGTTGAAATGTATTTATTCTTCATAGTAACAATGTCAGGATAAACCTGACTGCAATGATACGAAAGATAATTGAGTTAATTGTTTCAATTTGTCAAAAAAATTATTGTTTATAGTGTCTTGTGAAGCAGTCAGGATAAACCTGACAAAATAGATTTCTAAAACAAGTCTACAAGAAAACATAAACAATAAAAGGATGGAAAGTTTACAATTTTCCAAACTCGGAAGTAAAAGGCTTTAACCCCTCAAAAGTGAGTTTCCTGAAAGTTTTGTACCTTATTTGTACCTTGAAAGTATTGTATTTTCATAAAGCCTTGTAAATAAAATGTTTCAGCCAGTTAGTTACTTTCTGTATCGGAAAGTAACTGTACAAAATAAGCTCCTTTACCAATGGATTCAAGCCACGGAGATAAAAAAGAAATATAACCTTTCATTTATACAGCTCCGTATTTCCCCGATAGTGTATGTATTGCCACAGGCGGAAACTATGGTTGTAAATGGACGGATAAAGATAAATGCAGCGTATACAAGGGCGTACAGTAATACTTTATTCAGATATTGATGCCCATGACGACTGGGAGCGTAAAGCCGAAATATTAAGAAGTTACGGGCTTAATGTCCAGGTTTCACAACTTATAAAAAACCATGCTTTAAAGTATGCTGAACAATACGGAATTGATTACAGCGATTAGTAAAAGAGAAATACGATTTAAGGGGAATTATCTTGTCCTATCATATGATTATAGTAATAAGGCTACACCTGATGAGCTATGCAGGTTTATTGGAATTTATAAAAGACACCTATAAAGCCTGGAGAAAAACGTACAACGCATCCTTTGCATTTTCTCCATAAAACAATGGGGTACTACCCCAAATTTTGAAACAATCATTTTTTAGCCTGTAATCCTTTGAAGCAAAGAATTACAGCGGCTTTTAAGTTAAGTTTTGTCGGACAATAATGATTTAAAATCAATTTAAACATAAGAATTTTTTTAATTAATAAAAATGTAAAATTAATGTAATATGAAAACTACCATCTATTACATTCACATTGCCAATTTCATAATTATCTAACAACAACAAATTTTTAGAATCTCCTCTCCATAGTCACTTATAGAAATAAATCCATTCGAAAAAGACCAACTTTTCTCCAGAGTTAATGAAATGGGCTGAAAGTGAAAACCTCCTTTATCATCCCTGGCAAATACTCTTGTAACATTGTTTTCTTTAATAACCCTTTACAGTTCTGCAGTAATTTCAAGAAGAAGTGGCGCTGCAACAATATCCCGGAAGGAGATAGCGTTTTATTCCATGAGATAACCAGTGTTATAAATGCCTGCATATCTTATCCGGTAAAGAAATGCAGGCATTCGTTTTTAACTTATTTTAGCCACCCATCCAATATGAATTGCCCACGGTATAAAATACTATTACTTTTTTTAGGATTGATATTGCATCAATCTGTTCAATCGCAGAATTACCATGCGCTCAACGGTTCAAAATATGCAGGCGTTTTTGGTATGTATAATAATCCTGCAAGTACAGTTAATGCGCCAATGAAATGGGACCTGAATGTATTTTCGTTACAGGGAACAACCACCAATTCATTGATTGCATTCAATCATTTTTCGTTATCCAATTTTGATAGCACAACCGTTAATATAACTGAAGGAAAAAGAAGCCGTTTTTTTAATGCAGCGATTGATATGAATATCCTGAACCTGCGTTTTGCCATTGGCAGGAATAAGGCCATTGCTTTTGGTTTAAGGGGCAGAACCTACAACCATGTAAAAACCAGTACATTTACCACATACGACAGCATTACCTCTTTTAGCGGTTTTTTACATGCCAATACCAATACTGATTACCTGAGTGGCTTTGCAACACATGCGGGATGGATAGAAGGCGATATCAATTATTCGCAGGTATGGATTGATGATGCCCGGCACCGGGTATCCGGCGGCATTACATTAGGAATTATGAGGGGTTTATCGGGCGCCTTCAGCCAGCTAAATAAACTAACCTATCGGGAATATCCTGATGCACAAAATAATTATTACCAAATTATAACCGGGGGAACTGCCACAGCCGAATATTCAAAAAATTATGACCTTGCAGATACCAATACTATTACAGCAGCAGCTATTAAATCTTTTTTAAAAAATACCCGAACAGCATTCAGCTTAAGTTTAGGCATGGAATATTTAATTAAAAAAGATGAAATTGACGAAACAAAACCAGGGTATGAAACTGATTATAACTGGAAGATTGGCGTAAGCATCATGGATATTGGCGCTAACACATTTGATCCAGCCGGCGGTTCATTTTATGCAGGTATCCCGAAAACAAATATTACGGCAGACCGCTTACGGCAACAGTTCCTTAACGCAACTTCATTAAAAAAATTAAGGGACTCTTTGTTACAAACAATGAACCTGGTTGATACTCTTTCATCTGAGTTCAGCATTACAATACCTACCCGCTTATTGATATCGGTTGATAAAAACCTAAACAATAATTTTTACATCAACGGGCAACTGAATGTAAATTTTTATTCTGCAGAACCCTATAATAAAATTAAAACAAGGGAATTAAACTTAGTAACCATAACACCCCGGTGGGAAACGAGAACATGGGGCGTTTATTTACCTGTTCAATATAATGCACAGGGCCAGCTATGGGCAGGCGCTGCTTTAAAAGCAGGGCCATTGCTAATAGGTATTCATAATGTAGGTTGGTTATTTGGAAAAATGCAGCAATTAAATGGTGGGGGATATATTGCCCTGCATTTTACACCGGCTCCTAAAAAAATAAAAACAAGATTGGATTGCCCTGTAGAGTAAACAGTAACCTGGCTTTATATCCCTACCTTTTCTACGAATAAATGAGTTTGGTATTGTTGCTTGCTAAAAAATTTAAAGAATAACGTGTTGTACTATTAAATAAGTTTCAAACTAATAAGGATTTTTAATAGCAGAGCACCTTAAATTTAAGGTATGATAAGCACAGACAACACAGAAAATGGAGCGAAACAGAGAAGCTCCAAATTATCCAGGAAGCGGAATAAAATGGATTAATGGAAATGCCCCGCTAATACAATGTAGAATTTATTTTATTTAAATGGTGATAAAGTAAATGTGATTTTAGCAGATTTTGAATTTCATATTTAAAAATTTTATCATTCATATATTACTTTTTGCGAATAATATTATTTACCCTCATTTAGTAAACCTCCATAATTTATTTCAACAATTGCAAAATCATAAAAATATCGTAATATTGCGATTGAATTACTAAAATTTATTCCAATCAAGAAAGTTTAGTTATGGCAGCAAATAATTGCGCTCCTGCACAAGAAAGAAAACATTTGAGTTTTTTAGACAGATACTTAACATTGTGGATATTTCTGGCGATGGCAGTCGGTGTATCTATTGGCTATTTTTTTCCTTCATCCGCTAATTTTATAAATTCATTTTCATCAGGTACCACCAATATTCCGTTGGCTATCGGTTTAATATTAATGATGTACCCGCCATTTACCAAAGTAAAATACGACAAGTTAAAAGAGGTATTTAAAAATACAAGGGTATTAAGTGTGTCACTTTTTTTGAATTGGATTATTGGGCCTTTTTTGATGTTTTTTCTTGCCATTATTTTTTTGCACAATTATCCTGCTTACATGACAGGGCTCATTTTAATTGGATTGGCTCGTTGTATTGCGATGGTGATAGTATGGAATGAATTAGCAGAAGGCAACAGGGAATATGCAGCTGGATTGGTAGCACTGAACAGTATTTTTCAGGTATTGTTGTATAGTGTATATGCTTACTTTTTTATTACTATTTTACCACCTCTTTTTGGATTTTCAGGCAATACAGTCAATATTACCATTAAACATATTGCAGAAAGTGTTGCCATCTATTTAGGAATTCCTTTTGTTGCCGGGTTTTTAACCCGCTATTTTTTATTGAAAGCTAAAGGCGAAGAGTGGTATAAAAATAAGTTTATACCTTTTGTTTCACCTATTACCTTAATTGCACTTTTATTTACCATTGTGGTGATGTTTGGTTTAAAGGGTGAATTGATTGTTCAGATTCCTTATGATGTGCTGCGTATAGCATTACCTCTGGTTATTTATTTTGCCATTATGTTTTTGGTGAGTTTCTTTATCGGGAAAAAGATGGGTGCAGATTATTCGGTGAATGCATCTATTGCTTTTACTGCTGCCGGTAACAATTTTGAATTAGCCATTGCTGTAGCAATTGGTGTATTTGGCATCAATAGTGGGGAAGCATTTGCCGGCGTAATTGGCCCGCTGGTTGAAGTGCCAGCTTTAATTACATTGGTAAATGTTGCATTCTGGATACGCGATAAATGGTATGCACCTAAAGTTACTGATGCGCAGGAGCCGGAATAAGTATAAAATTTCATTCCTTTCATTATTTTAAGGTTTCGCTATGGGTTCAAACAATAACTTTATTGTTTGGTTTGAATGCTGTGAAGCTAATATGGTAATGAAAAAAACTTTTGCAGATAGCGTTATTCGTTTTAACAAAGAACTATCATTAAATATTCCTTTGCCTAAAACCATTGTTGCAATGAACCCCTTTCAAAATAATGGGGGTGCTATTCAGTTAATGAAAAGTTTTTACAAGAAGTTTTACGATGATCGAAAGAAACGTTTTTTTATCATCGGTATTAACCCGGGCCGTTTTGGTGCTGCAGTTACCGGTGTTCCTTTTACTGATACCAAACGGTTAACTATTGCATGTGGTATACCTTGTAAAGGTAAAGAAACACATGAACCTTCTTCTGTTTTTATTTATGATATGATTCAGGCTTTTGGAGGTACACAGGTATTTTATCAACACTTTTATATCAATTCCATTGTTCCGCTGGGTTTTTCAAAACAAACAAGTGCAAATAAATTCGTGAATTTCAATTATTATGATGACAAAGATTTGCAAACAGCATTAAACCCATTTATACTTCAATCATTGCAGCAACAAATTCATTTTGGCATTTATACCCATACTGCTTTTTGTTTGGGAAGCGGTAAAAATTATAAGTACATTCAACAATTAAACAAGGAGTTCAATTTCTTTCAAAAAATTATACCGTTAGAGCATCCCCGATTTATTATGCAGTACAGGCAAAAACAAAAACAACTGTATGTTGAAAAGTATGTACAAACTTTCTATGAAACATTATTATTTTAAGTATTTCAGGTAATTTTTATCTTCCCTTTAAAATAAATTGTTTCCTTCCTTCCATTAAAATGAAGTAAATTTATATGCCATTTTACTGCAATAACATTTGAGTGGCATAGCTGTACAAATTCACACAGTTTTTATTTGTTCTTGCTTATTATGCTTGCATACTTTATTTCTTCACCATAAAATTTTCCGTATGAAGAACGATTTTTTAAGCATCACAAAAACACTTCAAACAGCTAAAGGTAGTTTTGCATACTATAGCCTTCCTGAATTAGAACGTAAAGGATATGCTGTAAGTAAAATGCCTTTCTCAATTAGAATATTATTAGAAAATGCACTTCGAAATTTTGACGATTTTGCTGTTACCAAAGAAAATGTAGAAACCATATTAAATTGGAAACCTCAAGCATCAGATAAAGATATTCCATTTAAACCGGCAAGAGTATTGATGCAGGATTTTACAGGTGTTCCTGCCGTTGTTGATATTGCATCATTACGGACAGCCGTTGCTGAAAAAGGTAAAAATCCCGATATCATAAATCCTTTAATACCTGTTGATTTGGTGATAGATCATTCAGTACAGGTTGATTATTTTGGAACTGCTTATGCATACGATAAAAATATGCAGGAAGAATATGTTAGAAATGAAGAACGCTATCGCTTCTTAAAATGGGCGCAACATGCATTTAATAACTTTAGTGTAGTACCTCCCGGAATGGGTATTTGCCACCAGGTGAATTTGGAATATTTATCCAAAGGTATAATAGAACGCGATGGAGTAATCTTTCCCGATACATTAGTAGGTACTGATAGTCATACACCTATGGTAAATGGAATTGGAGTGTTAGCCTGGGGTGTTGGTGGCATTGAAGCGGAAGCTGCTTTATTGGGGCAACCAGTTTATTTTATTATGCCGGAAGTAATTGGATTGCAATTAACCGGAAAGCTTCCCGTGGGTACAACAGCAACAGATATGGTATTAACCATTGCTGCATTATTAAGAAAATATGGCGTTGTTGGAAAATTTGTTGAAGTGTTTGGCGATGGGCTGGATCATTTAACTGTGCCCGATCGTGCTACAATTGGAAATATGTCTCCTGAGTTTGGTTGCACAATAACTTTCTTTCCAATAGATGCAAAAACTATTGAATACATGCGCGAAAGCAATCGTTCTCCTGAACAATTGGCCTTGGTAGAAAATTATTGTAAGGCCAATTTATTATGGAGAACAGGCAATGAGCATATAGAATATACCGATGTAATTACACTCGATCTGTCTACCGTTGAGCCTACTGTATCCGGCCCCAAACGACCGCAGGATAAAATACTTTTAAAAGATTTTAAAAAAACATTTGTTCAACTTTTAAAAGCGAATTATGGACGAGCCTACATCACAGCCAATGAACAATTCATTGATAAATGGAAGGCAGAAGGTGGTAGCCAGCTGATGCATGAACCAAAATCTGCCGAAACAAATGTAGTTGAAGTGTTGGTTGAAAATGGTATGAAAAAAGTATGGGTTAGTTTGGGAGAAGAAAAGTTTATGCTGAATGATGGTGCAGTAGTAATAGCTGCCATCACTTCCTGTACCAATACCTCTAATCCTTATGTGATGATTGGTGCCGGCTTGGTAGCACGTAAAGCAAGAGCCCTGGGTATTGATGTGAAACCCTGGGTAAAAACTTCATTGGCACCGGGTTCAAAAGTAGTAACAGATTATTTGAAAAAGGCTGATTTGCTGGGCGATTTGGAAGCTTTGCAATTTCATGTAGTAGGATATGGTTGCACTTCTTGCATCGGCAACTCAGGACCGTTACCTTTTCATATTGCAAAAGCAGTTGAACAAAACGATTTGGTGGTAGCATCTGTTTTATCTGGTAACCGAAATTTTGAAGCGCGAATACATCCACAAATAAAAATGAATTTTCTCATGTCGCCTATGTTGGTAGTGGTATATGCATTGGCCGGCAGAGTGGATGTTGATTTACTGAACGAACCAATTAGTTTCGACAGAAATCTGGAACCCGTTTATTTAAAAGATATTTGGCCAACAAATGAAGAAATTCAAACAGTGATGCGTCAGGTATTATCACCCAATGATTTTGAAAAAAATTATCAAACTATTTTTGAGGGAAATAGTATTTGGCAAAATCTACCAGTAGCAAAAGAAAAATTATATGAATGGAGTACCGACTCCACATATATTAAAGAAGCCCCTTTTTTTAAGGATCTTCCCAATGAGCCTGCACCATTTCAAAATATTGAACATGCTCGTGTATTATTAATGTTGGGCGATAGTATTACTACCGACCATATTTCACCTGCGGGATCATTCTCAGAATCTTCTGCTGCAGGAAAGTATTTATTAAGCAAAGGAGTACAAAAATCCGATTTTAATTCATACGGTTCACGCAGAGGAAATGATGAAGTAATGGTTCGTGGAACTTTTGCCAATGTTCGAATAAAAAATAAAATTGCCAACAGAGAGGGTGGCTATTCCGTTTATTTGCCCACAAGAGAAGAAATGTTGGTATATGATGTTGCGATGAAATATAAGGAACAACAAACGCCTTTGTTGGTTTTGGCAGGAAAGGAATATGGTAGTGGCTCATCAAGAGACTGGGCTGCAAAGGGTACTTTTTTATTGGGTATTAGAGCAGTGCTGGCAGAAAGTTATGAACGCATTCATCGAAGCAATTTAGTTGGAATGGGCGTTTTGCCTTTACAATATCTGGATGGAGCCACCGCCGAAAGTATTGGATTAACTGGGAAAGAAACTTTTAATATTATGGGTATTGATCAATCTTTAACTCCACTAAAACAATTAACCGTTTCGGCAATCAAAGAAGATGGTACTGCTACTCAATTTAATGTACTGGCCAGATTAGATTCTGAAATTGAAGTTGAATATTACAGGCATGGAGGTATTCTTCAATATGTTTTAAGGCAGTTTTTGAAACAATAATTGATCTTCTATTTAGTGTAGTTACCTTTTTTCGTTTCAACAATTCAAATGTTGATGGGTATGTATAAATTTGGATTAAAGTTATAAACAATACAATAGTTTATTTGATCATTGGATGAAGTAATAATATAGTTTTTTTCATAAACATGAATTCATGAAAAAAAATTTATCCCTAAAAAGAGTATACGATCCACCTGAAGACTCAGATGGATTGCGTGTTCTGGTAGATCGGGTTTGGCCTAGAGGGTTAACGAAAGAAAAAGCAAAGATTGATGTATGGTTGAAAGACATTGCACCAAGTACCGAATTGCGCAAATGGTTTGCACATGATGTTGCAAAGTGGAAAGTATTTCATGAAAAATACACTACTGAATTGTTACATAATAAACCGGCTGTAGAAGAGTTAAGAAAATTACTGTCAAAACAAAATATTACACTTGTTTTTGGTGCAAAAGATGTTTTACACAACCAGGCTGTGGTTATAAAAGAATTCATGAGTAAATAATATCGATTCATCACTAACGCATAATAGCAAAAACTATTTTAGTTATAAGAACCATGTTAATGCCGATAGCACAACCAAACTCATTACCGGCTACAAAGTTACTACCGCCAATATACAGGATAGTGAACAGATGGATGAATTATTAAATAAGAAAGAAGATGGCGGTCAACCCCTTTATGCCGACAGTGCTTACCGCAATAAAGCCATAGAACAGATATGCCACCGGAAAAATATAGAAAGTTGCATCCATGAAAGAGGTTACCGGGGCAAGCCGCTGACAAAGCGGCAACAGCAACGTAATAAAAAGAAATCAGCCATCAGAGCCAGGATAGAACACATTTTTGGTTTTATGACCAATAGTATGAATGAAATGTATTTACGGTACAGGAACTTTATAAGAAACCAGGCGGCCATCGGGTTAATGAACCAGACCTACAACCTGTTCAGGCTGGTTCAACTGAAAGTAGAACTAAGAAGTTGATGGGATAGCTGTACCTATCCCCTAAAAAAAAGGGCATAAAAAGATAAACCGGGATGAAAAACATCCCGGCAATGAAACCACAAAAAAGATTATCAAACCAAACTGCATCAAAAATCATTCTTTGAAATATTGCTAACAAAAAATGGGTTATTATAAATACACCTATGTGTAAAACAAACTGAGCTCTAAAAAAATAGATGCCGACAATATGACCGACATCTATTCAAAAATTAATTTTTTAGTATCTTCTTCCCGGAGGTCTGTTATTAAAAGGTCTGCCACCACCGCTATTATTGTTGCTTCGGCCATTATCTTCCGCTTGAGTAACAGCAATTTTTTTGCCCAGCATTTTTACGCCGTTCAGCAGCTCAATGGTTTCTTTGGCTTCTGCATCATTGGGCATTTCAACAAAACCAAACCCTTTGCTTTTTCCGGTTTGTTTATCTTTGATAACAATGGCTGAGCGCACATCGCCATATAATTCAAACATCTCCTTTAAATCGGTTTCATCAATATCGCCGGGTAATCCCCCAATAAAAAGCTTCATACAAACTGTTTAACGTTCAACTGCAAAAATAATCAATCAAACGGCTAATTAATAATAATCTTTTTTAAAGTTAACAGCTTATCCCGTTTTACAAAAAAAATTGCATTTCAGTGCTTAAAATGCACTGCTGATACTACCTTTACAGGTATTTTAACACCTACCCCATGCAGTGTAATAAGTATTTATGGCTAATATCTCTGCTATTTTTTACTACTACTATCTACTCTCAAGCAAATTTGTCAAGTGATAGTTTACTTATTTTAGCTCGTAATGCTGCTTTCCGGCAGCATAATTATGCATTGGCAAAACAATACTTGCAGCAGGGTATTCAGCAAAGCCCGGGTTATACTGATTTATGGGTATTTATGGGCAGAATAAACAGTTGGGAAAAAAATTATGACAGTGCGGCTTATTTTTTTGAAAATGCCTTGCAGAAAAATCCTGGCTATGAAGATGCTTCATTAGGATATGCTACAATGTTATTTTGGAATAATGCTTATCCAAAAGCATTGGCTATATGTAACACTGGTTTGCAATTTCATCCGGAATCAGCATCCTTGCTGTTGTTAAAATCAAGGATTTTTGTAGCGCAACAAAACTATGATAGTGCTTATTTCACTATTCAAAAACTGATTCATTTTAGAAATGAAATGGCTGCTGCAAGGGCGTTGGCCGCATCTATTAAATCATTACTCTCAAAAAATCAGATAGATCTGAGTTATGATTTTGTATATTTTGATCAACAATTTAACAACCCCTGGCATTTGGCTAGTGTTGATTATGGAAGGACAACCTCGTTGGGATTAATCACCGGAAGAGTAAATTATGCCAATAGGTTCAACGAAAATGCCTTGCAATTTGAAGTAGAATCTTATCCGCATATTTCAAAAATATTTTACAGCTATATCAATGCTGGTTATACGGGAAATAATAACGGGGTATTTCCTCAATGGCGTGGTGCATTTTCATTATATGCTAATTTGCCAAAAAGTTATGAAGCAGAAATGGGGCTACGCTATTTACAGTTTGGTAATAGTCCAACTTGGTTATATACTGCCTATGCCGGCAAGTATTATAAAAACTGGCTTTTTGGGGCAAGAGCTTATATTATTCCGTCTAATTATACTTCCAAAGCCGGTGTTTCTTATAGCGCAATGGCGCGTTACTATTTTGGCGGAGCTTATGACTTTATTGGCATTTCTGCCGGTTATGGTATTTCGCCAGATGACAGGTATAATGCAGTTTTATTAGATAATAGGGCTAATCTGGTTGCTTATAAAGCGGGCTTGTTATACCGGAAAACTATTGGGAAAATGAATGTATTGTCGATTGATGCTAATTGGGTAAATCAGGAATATTTACCCAAAATCAAAGGTAATCAATATCAGGTAGGAGTAGCCTGGATGTTTAGGTTTTAGATACACTAACATACTGTGGCTTGTGGGATTTAATTATTCTGTATATTTTTTAAACAAGCTATCGGGTAATAGTTTTAAATCTTTTGCGAATTGATTGTTTTTTATTTTGAATTGATTAAATCTATTATTGATTTCTGCCAATACAGAGTCTTTTGTTGTTGCTTCAATCGATAAGTTTGGATAAATTCTAAACAGGCTTTCCTGATTTTCTAAGTACTCATTACTGATAAAATCTACTAAATCGGTTTTTGTTTGCTTCAATGGATAATGATGTATATTTCTGAACGTTATTGCGGTATCTAAACCTAATCCCATCCATGCAACAGTATCCGGCAAATCAAGCCTGTATTGCTTTTGTAATAACTTAATAAGTGTTGGCGTTATATCAAAATGTGTAGATATACTCCTGAACACTTCACTTTTTTTCAATAATGGCGAATAGATAATCAAGGGTACATGATATCGGTCTAATTTATCTTCTATAGGAATTTCAGGCATTCTGTGATCACCGGTAATGATAAAAATAGTATGTGTAAAATCTGTTCTTTGTTTATAAATATTAAAAAAATATTTTATACTTTCATCGGCATATAAAACTGTACTTAGCTCTTGTTTGTAATGTGCAACTTTTTCTTTATCTGATTCTCTTAATGCAAGTCGGCTTAAATGTTTATCAAATTTATTATAGTATAAAGCTGCCTGATTGAGTGAGAAAGGCTCGTGAGTAGATAAAGTTAATAAAACATTCAGGTAGGGTGTTGTATTGTTGAGATGATCAAAATAAAACTGATACAGCGATTTATCTTCATAACCCCATGAAAAATTATTTACTAAATTTATTTTTTGATATTTTGTGGCATTGAAATCATGCATATCAAATATTCTGTCTGTTCCATTTTTTTTCATAAACAGGTTCATATTATCAAATGATGCATCTCCACCGTACAGGAACGCAGAATGATAGCCATGTTTCTTTAATAAGTTCATGAGCGTAAATGCCGACGGCATTTTATTGCCAAGTTCTGCAAAGCCACTTTGTGCAAATGGGAGTGATCCTGTAATAGAAGGTAGTGCAGCAAAAGTTCTGCCACCCTCACTTAAAAAATTACTCCAATACAATGCATGCTTTGACAATGAATCTAAGAAAGGTGTAAAACTTCCCAGATAAGCTTCATCATTACTAAATGCACTTCCTAAACCTTCTATAATGATAATGACAATATTGGGTATGGTACTGTCAGTTTTAAAATACTGTGAAAGGGTTTCGGCAGAGCTATCTGCTATATGCAGAAAAGGATACTTTTTTTCATCTATATATTTAAAATTTTTTCTAACAAATTTTTCTTGCTCTAATTGTGCTATATTTTCAATGTGTTTTGGAAAGAGGTATTGGTACGATGCGCTTAGAAAATATGCAGTTTTGTTTTGTGATAAGTTGTTGTAGTAATAATTGTTGTATTCTCTAATTTTCATAAAAGAAGAAAATCCTGTAAAAGAAAGTATTAGCAGTATACCACTAAAGATACTAATGCTAATATTACCAGGGTTCAATTTTTTGGGTAGAAATATTTGCAGGTAAAAAATAATGAATACAATTCCACAAAAAGCTATGATTACATAAACTGAAATATTTGATGCAGTAATGGTTGTTACAATATCACTCCAACTATAACCAAATATATCCGCTCCTAAAGGCACCTGAGTAAAGTAAAAATATGCTGATAACATTAATTGAATAATGCATACACTAAAAAAAACTGATTGAATAAGGAGTTTCGAAAGTTTTCGGCTAATTAAATATGCAAGATACAATGGGAAATACAAGCTAATGACAACTAAAAATAAAAATCGTATATCATGAAAGATAGAGCTTTGCAAAATTTTTGGTAATTGATCAGGAGCACCATTTTTATAGATTTCAGCTAATAATTCAAGTGTACTGATGGTTATAATAGTGCTCACAAATACTATGATATATTTTGCATACAGTTTTGAGAAATAAACCAACTTCAAAAAATAATTTCCAAATGCTTCTAATGTTTTACGATCCTTTTTTTGTTTTAGATGTTCCTCTTTGTGCTGTACAATTGTTGTATTGTTTTCCGTAACAATATTTTTTTTATTGAATCCTATTCGAACCATTTCACCCCAATTTGATTTTTTATTGATTTTATCAATAAATCCTTTCATTGCACTCCAAACTACAAATGGGTGAAAGTAGAAAGGTTCTGTAAAAGTGCTAAATATTAAATGAGTAATATCTATTCTCCGCTTATATTGATGATATGTAAGTACTTCCATTAAAATGGCAAAAATGGAATAAGTATATCCGAAAAATATTATAACGATTAAATATAAAATAAAATAACTCCAATCCAATATTCCTGCTAAAGCAAAAATTAAAAAACTGATAAAACCTATAAATTCTATGATGGGTGAACATAGTTCAAAGAAAAACCAATAAGGATAACTTAATAGGCCAAGTATACCGTATTTGGGATTAAAAAACATTTTTTTATGCAGCCACAATGTTTCATAAGTTCCCCGGAGCCATCGATTACGCTGGCGGCCTAAAATTTTAAAATTATCTGGCGCCTCTGTCCAGCACAGAGGATCGGGAATGTATTTCACTACATATGGTAGTTTTCTTTCTTCCATATACCTGCGCATTCTTACCACCAGTTCCATATCTTCTCCTACAGTTTTGTGGTTATAACCACCAGCCTGTATCACAATTTCTTTATCAAATGCACCAAATGCTCCGGATATTAGCATTAATCCGTTTAAACGACTCCATGCCATTCTGCCTAAAATAAAAGCTCTGATGTACTCCAGTGTTTGCATGCGTGGCAAATACTTTTCAGGTAAATGTACTTTTACAAGTTTCCCACGCACCACTTCACACGAATTGGCAATTCTAACAACACCACCGGTAGCAATTACTTTTTTATCCGACTCTTCTAAAAATGGTTTCATTACTTTTAATAATGCATCTGGTTCCAAAATGCAGTCAACATCTATACAAACAATATAATCTTTTGATGCAATATTGATACCCACATTAAGCGCATCTGCTTTTCCTCCATTTTCTTTATCTACAATAGATAATTTTTTGTAAAGTGGATTTCTACTTCTATAAACACCATTTATAGGTTTTGTTTTAATTTTCTCTTCTGTATAAAAGTTTACCTGCTCTAATTCAAATGCAGTAATTAATTGGGTTAAACTATCATCTTTACTGCCATCATTGATTACAATAATTTCAACATTTATATAATCAATCGATAAGAGTGAATGTACATTTTCCACAATAGTTTTTGCTTCATTATAAGCAGGAGCCAGTACACTAATGCCTGGAGCATAATTATTGGTAAAAAGTAAATCATAATCTGTATATGTGTTCTTATGTAGGTATTTTTTTGTTTCTCCAATTGAATATAATCCTATAAATAAGTATGTGGTAATGAGTGCAACCGAGTAAATGAATATTATTTCTGAAATAATATGATATATTGCTTCAGTCAGTTGATGTGCATTCAGGAGCCACAACATACCATTCCCCCAAATAATGTTTATGTTGCAAATGATGGAGGCAATTTCAAATAGTATATGATGTGTGGCTAAAAAAATCATTTCAGTTGCACGAGCTTTTGTGTTGAAACAGTATCATCAAAATTTATTGATAAGCTAGTTCATCTAGTGCATGCAAAGTGAATTTTGTTACTTTGTTTTTTTGTACAAATAATTGTTCCTTCCACGTTATCATATCCGGTGCTATTTTTAATAGTGTAATCATTGCTTCTTTAGCTAAATCAATATCTTCAGATAGAACTATTTCTTTTAAAAATTGAATATCGTTTCTGTTCCCGATTTTTCGTAGTACAGTTAGTATGGCAATTTTATTTTGTTTTGTTTCTAATTTATAAAGTGCTTTTAGTGCTGATGTTTCTGTTTGTTTGAGAAATGAAACCAAGGTTTCAATAGCTGTTTTTCTTACAATGGCATTATTATGCTTTAAACAAGTTTGGTGAATTATGGGTAATGCTTCCTCAATTTTATAAATGGCTGTTATTTTTAAGCAAAATATTATTACAGTATCGTTTTTTGATTGAAGCCATTTGTTTAATTTTATTAAAAAAACATTACTTGGCTGTTGGTTTTGTAATTGTGCTAATAGCTTAATTTGTTGCCATTCTGTGATTGGATTTGATATGACACTTAAAAACCGAAGTCCATCAAATCCGTACATATTTACAATGCCTGTTTGTGCTTCTGTGCGTACCAATTCGTTTGTACTATTTGCATTTTTATAAATTACCTTTAATAAATCTCGTTGGTCCATGGTATATAATTCGTGGATACCCTTTGCTTTTACATACCATTTTTTACTGTACAGTTTTTTAATTGAACTGTCTTTTAGTTGTAAAATTTCATACAATCGGTTAATATTCTCTGCTTCTTTTCCCTGAATATTATTTTTTAATGCTATTAATTCATTCGTGATTATTTTTTTAGCATAGTTTGATTTTAAAATATTTTTTATTCTGTCGGGTAACTCACTTGATGGTTCATTTGTTGCAGCAATTTGTTCAGCCAGCCAGTTGCTCATTCTTTTTTGAATAATAATTTTGAGGAGAAAATACCTTTTTTCAATGTAGATATTGGCATAAATTACAATCACCAGAGTAACAGACAGAATAAAGAATATCAACGCAACTGTTCGAAGTGTTTCGAGGTGTATATAGTAAAATATAAGCGTTTGCTTCGTAATATTATAATTCATTGGTTCCATCTTTATATAATTGAACAGGGTATTTATACAATGGTATGCTTTCAGGTAAATTTAATAAAGCAGGTTGTGCAATCTGTTTCGATTTGAATTCAGAAATTGCAGTTAATATTTGTTCAATATTAAATGGTCTCTTGATGTATTTATTTACACCTGATTTTTTTAAATCATTGATGATTTCTTCCTGTGTAAGTTTGGTTATTACTACTATAAAAATATTTGGAAACTTTGATTTGGCTAATTTAATTAACTCAAATCCTGATGCATACTTCAGTTTTAATTTAGTAATCAGTATATCAGGTTTAATGTGCACTATTAATTCATGCACATGTTCTCCTTCTAAACTGCTGTATACGGTATATTTGGCCTCACTTAATCTTATGGTCAATATTTTCAACAGAATAGGATTGCTTTCTACTACTAAAACTTTCATAATCTATTATAATATTTATATAGACTGATATAGTATTTGGGTGTCGCCAATACATCAAATTGTAAGTGCGACAAGATTCTTTCTCAGGTTATAGGTTTATTTAAGAGTTGGGTTATTCAAATCTCCATATTAAAGTTATATAAGCTGAAGCATATAACGTATAATTTATTGTATTTATTGTAGTATTATTGCTACATATTGCCTTAAGATTATTTACAATCATTAGATTTAACAGATTTTCTCATTTGAAAATCAGAATTTTACCTTTCAATTGGAAGCATGCTGTTGAAAACATTGTTCATTACATTCTTTATTTGGTTGATTCCTTCAACCAATCGTGCCGGCGAAAAGCAGTATATGATGCAACAACCGAATGTTGTAACACATGCCATTCGGTTTATAGAACAGGATTGGAATTTAGCGAAGCAAATGGCTAAACAAGAAAACAAATTAATATTTGTTGATGTATATGCAACCTGGTGCCCGCCTTGTATGCTATTGAAAACCAAAACCTTTCAAAATAAAAAAGTAGGCGATTTCTTTAATAATAATTTTATTAATATTTCTATTGATGCTGAAAAAGGCATTGGCCCGCAGGTATCCCGTTATTTTGGCGTAAATGCTTATCCTACATTGGTATTTACAGATGCAGCAGGTAAACCGGTGATGTATGCATTGGGTTATATGGGTACAAAAGATATTTTAAAGTTTGCACAAGCTGCGCTGGATAAGCTCAATTCCCAAAAATAACCATGTTTTGCAGATGGTCATCCATCTGCTTCAATTAATCAGCCGAATTTGCCGTTAATACAAAGGCTGTGATGAATTAGAACATTTCAGTTATTTTTGAAAGAATAACCATACTCGTTAGTAACGGTATTGTTTTTTAGAATATTAAAACAAAATTTTAAATATGCAGGTTGATAAAGCTTTGGTTGAAAAATTGGCGCATTTATCCCGTTTGAATGTTGATGAAGCCGATATGCCCCAATTAATTAGCGATTTGGAAAATATGATAGCCTTTGTACAGGAACTGCAGGCGGTTGATACTACCAATGTTGCACCATTAATGTACGTGGGCCAGCCCATGAATGTTTTTAGGGAAGATGAAGTTGATAACCAAATTACGCAGGCTGAAGCATTGAAGAATGCACCGCTGCACAATGGTGATTTTTTTCAGGTACCTACTGTTATAAAAAAATAAAGTTTAATTATCAACCGTATGGATACTCTTATTGAACTCAATCATATAGAGAAAGATTATTTTATAGGAAACCAGGTAATCAAAGTATTAAAGGGGATCAGTCTTTCTATATTACGGAATGAGTATGTAGCCTTAATGGGACCTTCCGGAAGTGGAAAAAGCACCCTCATGAATATTTTGGGTTGCCTTGATTCGCCAACGGGTGGTCGTTATATTTTAAATGGTAAAGATGTTAGTAAAATGCCCGATGATGATTTGGCTGAAGTACGTAATAAAGAAATTGGTTTTGTTTTTCAACAATTTAATTTACTACCCCGTTTAACAGCTGCAGAAAATGTAGCACTTCCCCTCATTTATGCAGGTGTTGCTAAAAAAGAGCGGCTGGAAAGAGCCATTGAGGCTTTGCAAAAAGTTGGATTGGGTGATCGTAGTCATCATAAATCGAATGAATTAAGTGGTGGCCAAATTCAAAGAGTTGCTATTGCAAGAGCATTGGTCAATAATCCATCCATTTTATTGGCAGATGAGCCAACAGGAAATTTAGATTCTAAAACTTCAGTTGAAGTAATGGAAATTTTTGGCAAAATTCAGGAAGCAGGCAATACAGTGGTACTGGTAACCCACGAAGAAGATATTGCACGTTATGCCAAACGCATTATTCGGTTGCGCGATGGGGTAATTGAAAGTGATAATATCAAAGATTTTACTACGCACACCGTTTATCAATAATGAGGTATAGAAGAAAACCTGCTTTATTTATTTACTGTATAGCATAAACCTTTTTACGGGTAACTTTGTAACATCTTTTGATTGATATTGTACAATATGACCCTAAAAATTTATACAAAAACCGGAGATGCCGGCAACACCAGCTTAATTGGTGGAACAAAAGTTGCAAAAAATCATATTCGTATTGAAAGTTATGGTACGGTAGATGAATTGAATTCATTTATTGGATTGCTAAGCGACTCAATTGCTCTATTTCCTGTTTTACAGCCATTATGTGCTGATTTAAAAGAAATTCAGGACAGGTTATTTACCATTGGATCTTCTTTAGCCTGCGATCCTGAAAAAGCACCTTTAATGAAAATTCCTGATTTAAATAAAGCCGACATAGAGTGGTTAGAACATCATATTGATGCCATGCAGGCCGATTTACCTGTGATGAAGCATTTCATTTTACCGGGTGGGCATACTGCCATTTCAACCGCGCATATTACCCGTTGTGTTTGCCGCAGAGCCGAACGTTTGTGTGTGGCTATGCAAGCCAACAATTTGTTTGTAGATCCTTTGGTAATTCAATATTTAAACCGGTTGAGTGATTATTTATTTGTTATAGCCCGTTGCATTGGACACAAACTGCAAATAGCAGAAATTGCCTGGAAGCCCCGTATTCAGTAGTAATTTCAGTAGTTGTTTCAGGAAACAATTAGCCCGTCTTTCATGTGTAAAACCCGGTTGCTTAATGCAGCAAGTTCCTCATTATGGGTAACAATTAAAAAAGTGTGACCTAATTCCTGCTGCAATCTTAAAAATAAATCGTGTAAATCTTTGGCATTGGCACTATCCAAATTGCCAGTGGGTTCGTCGGCAAAAATAATATCGGGCCGGTTAATGAGCGCCCTTGCCACTGCAACCCTTTGTTGTTCTCCGCCGCTTAATTCCTGAGGTTTATTATGTATTCTATCGGCCAATCCCAGTAGGGTGAGCAGCTCAGTGGCGTGCAATTGTAATTCTTTTTTCCCTCTTTGGGCAATCCAACCCGGTACGCATACATTTTCCAATGCTGTAAATTCAGGTAATAAATGGTGAAACTGAAATACAAACCCAATATGATTGTTTCTAAAATCTGCTAATTTTTTACCTTTTAACTGATGAATGGGTTGGTTGTTCAGCATAATTTCGCCGCCGTCTGCCTCATCTAAAGTACCTAAAATATGCAGTAAGGTACTTTTGCCGGCTCCGGAAGAACCTACAATTGATACAATTTCGCCCTGTTCAATTTGCACATTTACGCCTTTTAAAACTTCTAAACGATTGTATTTTTTTACAATATTGCGGGCACTTAACATAAATTTTACAAAGGTATTAGGCCGTAAACTTACAATAGATTCCTGCTTTTTACCTATTTTTTCAAAATAATTTACAAATACCTGTAAAGCCATTTTTGGTAGTTTCGCAGATACGGTTACTTTTGCACAAAATTTTTAAATATGTTCTGGACATTAGAACTGGCAAGTTATCTGGAAGAAGCACCCTGGCCCGCTACTAAAGATGAGTTAATAGATTACTCTATCCGTAGTGGTGCACCCATTGAGGTGGTTGAAAATTTGCAGGAATTAGATGACGAGGGGGAGGTTTATGAAAGTATTGAAGATATTTGGCCCGATTACCCAAGTCAGGAGGATTTTATGTTTAATGAGGATGAGTATTAACGAAACCACCTTCCATTATATTAGCCACCATTTATGGGTGGTTTTTTTGTGCCTGTACAATAAAAAAACCGGTGAAAATCCGGCTTTTAATTGCAATATTTTGAAGTGACTTTTATTCCAATCCCATTTTTTCCATAATGGTATTGCTAACACCGGTAGAGGAGTAGCCGCCATCATGAAAAAGATTTTGCATGGTAACCATACGGGTTAAATCTGAAAACAACGTAATGCAATAATTGGCACAATCTTCGGCAGTAGCATTGCCTAATGGGGCAATGGCATTGGCATAATCAAAAAAGTCGCCAAAGCCTTTAATTCCGGTACCAGCAGTTGTTTTAGTTGGAGATTGAGAAACGGTATTGATGCGTACTTTTTTTGTTACGCCATAATGGTAGCCAAAACTTCTTGCAATAGATTCTAACATAGCTTTAATATCTGCCATATCTGTATAAAAAGGATAAGTGCGTTGTGCTGCTGCATAAGTTAAAGCCACCACACTTCCCCATTCGTTAATGGCATCTAATTTTTTAGCAACGGCCAGCATTTTGTGTAATGATAATGCAGAAACATCTATACCTTTTAAAAAGTAATCATAATTCAATTCTGTGTAGGGAATATTTTTTCTGATATTCACGCTCATACCAATGGAATGTAAAACAAAATCTATTTTACCGCCCAAAACTTCCTGACCATGCGTAAATAAATGGGTTAACTCTTCAACATTCGTGGCATCTGCAGGAATAATGAGAGAGCCGGTTTTTTCTGCCAGCGCATTAATTTGCCCCATACGCATGGCAATGGGGGCATTCGTTAATACAAATGTTGCACCTTCTTCATGCGCTTTTTCCGCTACTTTCCAGGCAATTGAATTTTCATCTAATGCTCCGGAAATAATACCTCTTTTGCCTTTTAATAAGTTGTATGCCATACATTTATTTTTTCAACTGTAAAAAAATTGTTTATGAAACCTCAAACATAAAGATTTAATGCAAGAAATGGATGCAACTGCTGCTGTTTGTTTACAATTAGACAAATTTTTTAAGGTTGCATCATTTCTTTTGCTGTTTCCAATGCGGCTGCACCGGGTTTTTCTCCGCCCAGCATTTGTGCAATGGCTATAATTCTTTCTTCCTGATTCAGCAAACGTATATTTGTTTGAGTTGCGTTATTGATGTTTTCTTTATATACAAAAAAATGTGCATCGGCCTTGCCAGCCATTTGTGGCTGATGTGTAATACAAATAATTTGCCTGTTTTCCGATAAATTTTTCATAATCAAGCCTACTTGTTTGGCTGCCTCGCCGCTAATGCCGGTATCTATTTCATCAAAAATTAGCGTTGGTAAATCGATGTATTGTGCTATCAGTGATTTTATGCAAAGCATCAGCCTGCTTAACTCGCCCCCGCTGGCCACTTTCTTTACTGGTTCAAAGCGGTTGGTATGGTTGGCATCAAACAAAAACTCAATATTATCCAAGCCATATTCCCACAAAGTAGTGGCTTGTATATTTACCTTTATTCGTGCATTGGGCATACCAACCTGAAGCAATAAACGATTTACTTTTTGCTCAAAGGGTTGAATTTGCTTGTGTCTTTCCCCTGAAATGGCTGTTGCCAGTTCAGTAGCATGCTGCTGCAGTGCTGCAGCTTTTTTTACCAGTTGTTCAATGGTATCATCAATTAATAAAACCTGTTGTAACTGTTCGCTTAATTGTTGTTGAATGGAAAGTAATGCTTCGGTATTTTGTACATTGTGTTTTTTCAACAACTTATATCCGGCTGCCAGCCGCTCTTCAATTTCTGCAATACGTTCTGCATCAAATAAAATATGCTGATTAATATGATCTATTTCAGTTGCAATATCTTTCAGCTCAATATGTGCAGCATTCAGGCGTTCAATCAAAGCGGGTATATCAGGATGCATGGCATGGTATCCTTGCAACTGCTGTATTATTTGTTTCAATTGCTGCACAATGGGTTGTTCACTTTCTATTAGTGGATATACAATGCCGGTTAAAGTAGCCTTAATACCTTCGCTATTGCTGAGTAATTTCAATTCCTGATCTAAATTTTCCAGCTCATTGGGGGCCAGTTGCAGGGTAGTTAATTCATCTAATAAAAATCGGTTATAATCTGCCTCTTTTTCAAAAGTTGTTTTTTGGGATTGAAGTGATGCTAATTCCTGCAGGGTATCTTTCCATTGTTTGTAAATGAACTGATATTTTTTTAATGGTTCACTTTGTTGTGCCAATGCGTCAATTACCTGCCGTTGGAAATCGGCTTTGGCCAAATCCAATGTATCAAATTGCTGATGTAAATCAACCAGCAAATTACCCAGTGTTTTCAGTTGCTGTAAACTAACAGGCGTATCATTAATAAAAGCTCTTGATTTTCCGTTGGGCGCAATTTCTCTCCTAATGAGCAGCGATGATTCTAAATCCAGTTCATTTTCTTTTAAAAATTGAGTAACTGCTTTTCTGTTTTCGGTTAAAAATACACCTTCAATAATACATTTTTTTTCAGGGTTAATCAGTACGGCTGTATCGGCTCTCTCGCCCAAAATAAGGTTTAAAGCACCCATCAGTATACTTTTACCGGCTCCTGTTTCGCCGGTAATAATGTTGAGTTTATGGCTAAACTGAATGGATACCTCATCA
The DNA here is from genome assembly GCF_058798575.1 of Hydrotalea sp. GW822-HT8A01. Taxonomy (NCBI): domain Bacteria; kingdom Pseudomonadati; phylum Bacteroidota; class Chitinophagia; order Chitinophagales; family Chitinophagaceae; genus Hydrotalea; species Hydrotalea sp. GW822-HT8A01. Next base: position 195,129 of record NZ_CM179506.1, on the reverse strand, counting down.
ATAATTACATAATTCTGTATGTATAGTTTTTGTAACATGGTACTGGCAATAAAAATAATAACAAAGCGATTGAATGCAAATTAAAAGAATAAAATGAGTAAAAACATGCTTACTGTCCGGTACAACGTGCAATGCCGCTTTTAGCACGCTGGTCCAATGAACTTTTATAATCATGCTCTCCTAAATTCAGGCAAAGATTGTAATAAGCAACTGCTTCATTTTTATTTCCGGTTCTTTCATAAATCATCCCTGCCTGTAATGCAGCCCTTGCAGCATAATATTCTGTTCTGTCTTTGCCCAACTGATAGGCTTTCCGGTAAAATTCAATGGCTTTGGCATTGTCATCCAATCCATCGTAAATTCTACCCATTCTATAGGTAAATTCTAACTGATCGGTTATGTCTGTATAATTATTAACATGGGTATTCCTTAACAGTTGTAATGCTTCTGTTCTGTAGCCGCCGTCATCCAATAGTCTTGCTTCCAGTAACAATGCATTGGGCCATTTTTTGGTTTGTGCTTCTTTTTGTGCTTCCTTATCTGCATCGGCCATGGTGCTGCCTTTGCTCATAATTTGTTTTCGGGCATTTTCTGCCGCAGGCATATTCCCCATTAAAAAATAACACCAGCTTAAGCGGCGGTAGGTATCTTTTACATAAAATTTTCCTTTAAACTGTTGCAGGAATAAATTAAATTCCCTTACTGCATCATTTAATTGTAAGTGATTCAATAAATCGTATCCCAACTCCAAATGCCAAACCGGTGTTTCTAAATAGCCCGATGCTTTGCTGCGGTTTAAAATAATGCTTTTGGCAAATTCTGTCTGTTTATCATTTTTACCCAAATTAGCTGCCATATAGGCCAATAAATGATTGTTCACCAAATCAAAACGTCCCGATCTTAAGAATTGAACGGTTTCTGATTTTTGATTTTCTAAATAAAAATTTAAATATCCATAAATAAATGCGCCTTCCGTTCGCATCAGTTGTGCCCAGGCATTGTTGCTGAAAGCAAAAGTTTTTACCTGTAACATTCCATCTTTTACTGAGCCGCGCAAGCCTAACAGCGAAGCCAGCCATTTATAGTTTTTGGGAATGGTACCTACTGCGGCTTCTAATGCCCCGTAAATAAGTTGATTGGGTAAAAAATTGGGAAATTTTTTCTTGTTTTCTTTAATAAGCAGGAACGATTTTCTAAATGCCCAGCCTGCGGTCCAGATTTCTCCAAATTTTATGGCAACAGCTGCTTTTTGTAAATAAATTACACTTTGTGTATATAAAAACCAGGGCGAGTTTTTATTGCCTGTTTGCATTAGGCCAATTCTTTCATCGAATAGTTCCTTTTTTTGGGCATATTCCTGTGGATCTTCATTTAAAAAAAGGGTAAAAAAATCGATGTAACTTTCAATATAAACGGGAATTAAATTCTGCGGATTGGCTTGTTTGCTTTCTTCAATATAGCGAAAGCCTTTTCCTATTTGCAATTGCATTACTTCGGTATATGCCTGCTGGCAGGAGCTTGAAAAATCAAATACCTTTTGTGCATTTGTGTTGAAGAAAAACAACAATAAAAGGATGGCGGTTGCTAATTTCATTGGTGATAAATGCTTTTAAAACAATGTATTCAAAATACCAATATGGTGCAAAATAAAACAGGAGCTTTAGTAAAGCCCCTGGTTTGTGATATAAAAAAGTTAAGATATTTTATTTTGCTACAACCGAATCGTTCAAGTCGGCATCTACTAAAATTCTGCCGCAGTTTTCGCATACAATTACTTTTTTGTGCATGCGTATTTCGCTTTGGCGTTGCGGGGGTATGGCATTGTAACAACCACCACAGGCATCTCTTTCAACCGGAACTACAGCAAGTCCATTACGGTAGTTTTTGCGAATACGATCATAGCTGTATAACAAGCGTTCATCAATTTCTTTACGGGCTTCTTCGCTCAGCTTTTTAAAATGTTTTTCTTCTTTTTCTGTTTCCACAATAATTTTTTCCAGTTCGCCTTTTTTGTGGGTTAAAATACCTTCTTTGGTAGCAATTTGTTTTTTTGCAGCATCCAAAGCTTTTACTTTATTGGCCAACTCTTCATTGGCATCCCGAATATTTTTTTCGCACAGCTTAATTTCAAGCTGTTGCATTTCAATTTCTTTAGAGATGGCCTCAAACTCGCGACTGTTTTTTACATTATCGCTTTGTTTCTCGTACTTTTTAATCATGGCCTCACTTTCGGTGATAGCCAGTTTCTTTTGTTCAATAAATTCAGAAATGCCATTAATTTCTTCTTCAATCCTGTTTTTTCTGCTTAAAATGCCGGCAATTTCATCTTCCAAATCACTCACTTCAATGGGTAATTCGCCTTTCAAAATTTCAAATTCATCTAATTTGCTGTCAATTTTTTGCAGCTTAATAAGGCCTACCAGTTTTTCTTCTACAGAAAATTCTTTAGCTGTTGCCATATTTTGTATTGTGTTTTTTGTGTTTAATAGTTTTATGGTACCGGCTGTATCAACCCCCATATTGCTTTCGTTGCGTCGCATTCCGTTCATCGTTCGGTTGGCTTGGCAGCGATGCGTTTTATAAAAAATATTGTATGGGATTGGTACTTACCTTACTTTTAAGGACGGCAAAGGTAGGGAATTTGGTTTGTAAAACCGCCTCTAATAAATCAATTGTAAATTGCTCACTTTCCCAATGGCCCACATCGGCTATAATAATAGTGTTGTTGGCTTCAAAAAAATCGTGGTATTTTACATCGGCAGTAATAAATATATCGGCACCAGCGGCAATTGCCCGTTGGGTTAAAAAGCTGCCTGCTCCACCACAAATAGCCACTTTTTGAATGGGTTTCCCCAATAATCGGGTATGTTTTATTACAGGCACCTTCAATAAATGCTTTATTTTTTCTAAAAATGCAGTTTCTTCAACCGGATGAGGTAAACTGCCTATAATGCCACTGCCTACCTGATTAAAATGATTGAGCAAAGGAACCACATCATAAGCTACTTCTTCATAAGGATGCGCTTTCCATAATGCTTCAATAATAGCGGATTGTAGTACAGCCGGAAAAATTACTTCAATTTTTTCTTCCGGTTCTAAGTGCCTTTCACCAATATTGCCTACAAATGGAGTGGTTCCTGTGCCTGCTTTAAAAGTTCCCGTTCCCCCGGTACTAAAACTGCATTCGCTGTATGCACCAATATTGCCGGCTCCGGCTTCAAATAGGGCGTTTTTTATTTTTTCAGTATAGGCTTTGGGTACAAAAGTGTACAATTTGTTCAATGTATTGGGTTTGGGTAATAAAATTTGAGTATTTGTTAAACCCAATTTGGTGGCCAGTATACCATTTACACCGTTAATTACATTGTCTAAATTGGTGTGTATGGCATAAATGGCAATATTTTGCTGAATGGCTTTTATAATGGTTCGCTCTACATAATTAGAGCCGGTAATTTTTTGTAAACCCTTAAAAATAATGGGATGATGGGCTACCACTAAGTTGCATTTCCGGTCATGTGCTTCCTGAATTACTGCTTCGGTTACATCTAACGTGCAAAGTACACCGGTGCACTTCTTTGCAGAATTTCCAACCAATAATCGGGCATTGTCGTAAGATTCCTGATAAGCCGGTGCTGCAAAATCTTCTAACGTTTGTGTAATTTCTCCTATTTTCATAAAAAAAAGTATTAATTAAGCGGAAAAATAAAACTAAACTAAATTTAGGATATGCAACCGGACGGCTACTTTAATTACAATGGAAAATTGTATAAAAACGAGAAAGCGGTAATTTCTGTAAGCAATCGGTCTTTTAGATATGGCGATGGCTGCTTTGAAACACTAAAAATGCTGAATGGCAAAATATGCCTGCAGGCTATGCATTTAGAAAGATTATTTGTATCGCTGCAGCAATTGCATTTTAATCGCCCCAACTACTTTATAACCGATGCTTTTCATGAACAGATTATAGAATTAGTTAAAAAAAATCATCATAAAAAAGCCGCACGTATTCGTATTACCATTGCCCGTGGTGAGGGTGGTTTATATGATCCTGAAAATGATTTTCCTAACTATGTGATACAGTCCTGGGATTTGAACAGCGCCAATAATCAACTGAATGAAAATGGACTTGTTACCGGCATTTATACCGATGCAAGAAAAATTAATGATGCCTACTCACATATAAAAAGTAATAATTACCTGTGCTATGCCATGGCAGCTTATTGGGCTAAGGAAAAAAAAATGAACGATGCATTGGTATTGAATGCGCAAGGCAATGTTGCAGATGCAACCATTGCCAATGTATTTATTATTCAGGATGGCATTATTAAAACACCTGCAATTACTGAGGGCTGTGTAGGTGGTATTATGCGAAAATATTTATTGAAATGCCTGCGTGCTGAAAATATTCCTGTGGAAGAAACTACCATTTCGCCGGAAGATGTGCTAAAAGCAACCGAAGTATTTTTTACCAATACCATTTATGGCATAAAGTGGGTAAAAGAGGTGAATAATATGCACTATAAAACACAAACGACTCCATTACTGTATGAAAAATTTATAGCACCGCTATGGGCTGTTTAAACAATTTGAATGGCTGCTTGTTAAATCGTTCAATATTGTTATTATGAAACAGGAAGTAGCTATTATGTGGTTTAGAAGGGATTTGCGTTTTGAAGATAATGCAGCCTTATATCATGCGTTTCGTCAGCCCCATCCCGTTATACCTCTGTTTATATTTGATACCCATATTTTAGATAAACTTACCAACAGAAATGATGCAAGAGTGCAGTTTATACATTCGGTAATCACAAACATGCACCGGCAGTTGATGCGCAATGGGAGCGGCATGTGGGTGTACTACGGCTCACCGTTACAGGTGTTTCAACAGTTGTCTGAAAATTTTAGCATACAATCGGTGTATACCAATACAGATTACGAACAATATGCCATTGTCAGAGATGCCGGTATTGCCGATTTTCTGCTCCGGCAAGGTGCTGCATTCTATTCTTTTAAAGATCAGGTAATTTTTGATGGGAGTGAAGTGGTGAAAGAAAATGGAAAGCCTTATACTGTTTTTACTCCATACAGCCGAAAATGGAAAGCATTATTGCAACCTTTTCATTTAAAATCTTACCCATCGGGCCGGGATATTAGATATTTTTTTCAGTCGGCCGAACATACCATTCCAACTTTAGCAGAAATGGGTTTCCATGCAGCAGATATACCCATCCCATCGCAACAACTCAATGAGGGCCTGATAGCAAAATATAATCAGCAACGTAATTTTCCGGCTGTAAATGGCACTTCCAGGCTGGGCATTCATTTGCGCTTTGGCACCATCAGTATTCGTATGTTGGCTGCAAAAGCACAGCAACTGAACGAAGTTTTTTTAAATGAATTGATATGGCGCGATTTTTATCATTCCATTTTATACCATTTTCCGCATGTTAGGGGAGGAAAGGCTTTTAAGCCCATTTATGATCAAATTGAATGGAGCAATAATGAAGCAGCATTTGAAAAATGGTGTGCCGGTAAAACCGGTTATCCTATTGTAGATGCGGGTATGCGTGAACTAAATGCCACCGGTTATATGCACAACCGGGTTAGAATGATTGTAGCTTCTTTTTTAACCAAGCATTTGCTGATTGACTGGCGCTGGGGTGAAGCTTATTTTGCAGAAAAGTTATTGGATTATGATTTTGCTGCTAATAACGGCGGATGGCAGTGGGCGGCAGGCAGTGGTTGCGATGCAGCGCCTTATTTCAGAATATTTAATCCTGCATTGCAAACTGAGAAGTTCGATAAAAATTTAGCGTACATCAATAAGTGGATACCGGAGCTGAATAGTTTTGAATATCCGGATCCAATTGTGCAGCACGAAATGGCCCGTAAACGGGCATTGCAAGTTTATGGTGCGGTACTAAAAAATAAAAAGGAGTAGCTAATTGTATGAAATTATGTAATGCATACATCCTGCAGCAATGGCATAGCGTTATGGTGCATATCTGCATATATTTTTAATAAAGTTGCTACAGCTTTTTTACCGTTTTCGCCCAATGTAAACGAGTAATCGTTCACATACAAATCAATATGCTGACGCATAATGGTTGGTTGCATTTCCTGCGCATGTTGTTGTACAAAATCAGCCAGTGTTTGATGGTGCTTTTGATAGGCATATGCCACACTTTCCTGTATCAATGCATCTATCTGCAATAGCAATGCTGTTGGCAAAGTTCTTTTGGCAATAATACCTCCTAAAGGGATGGGAGCTCCAGTTGCGCTTTCCCAATATTCGCCCAGATCTTTTAGCTTTATTAAACCTTTTTTCTGATAAGTAAATCTGTTTTCATGAATAATAACACCTGCATCTACTTTGCCGGTTAATACTGCTGTTTCTATTTCATGAAAAACCATCATTTTTTTATTGCTAATAGTAGGGTAAGCTAATGAAAACAAAAGATGTGCAGTGGTGTTTTCGCCGGGAATAGCTACTGTGGCTGTTTCTGGATACATTTGGATGGCATTATTACCGGGTAAACTAATTAACAATGGTCCTACTCCCTTTCCCAATGCACCACCGCTTTGCAGCAACCAGTAGTAAGGCGAAACCGCGGGTAGCACACCATAACTAATTTTCGAAAAGTCTAATTTTTTTTCAATAGCCCATCTATTCAATGTTTCTACATCTTCTAATATTACATCAAATTCAATTCCCTTTGTATCAATTTTATGATTCACCAATGCATCAAAAATAAAAGTATCGTTGGGGCAGGGTGAAAATCCTAATGTGTATTTCATGATATGTAATGCGCTTTTATTTAGTTCTTACTTTCAAAATTTATTTCATTAAAAATTTCAACATATTGAATGATTGCTTTGTTCAAAGCTTGCAATGCTTTCTCCATCGCCCATTTTTGCTTATCTCGCTCACCTACCACATTCGAAATAGCTCTTACTTGTATATAAGGAATATTAAAAATACCGGCAACAAAATGCAAAGCAACCCCCTCCATCGTTTCTATATCGGGTGCATATTTGCTGTTCAGTTGTACAATGCGTTGCGGATTGGTTGAAATTTCATTCACAGAAATACCACTAACTTCCGGCAATGCGGTAATATTCCATTGTTCTAAATAGTGATTGGTGATGCTCCCGTTTTCAAAAGGTTTTGTGTTTTTTGATTGTAATCCCAAATCAAAAATATCTTTCCAATTTTGCTGTTCCATTACACCTGTATCGCCTAACATCTCTTTTTTTACTGCTACTACTGAGGCAGGTTTTAAGTGTTGATGAAATGTACCGGCAATACCTGCCTGGATGATGCAATCCGGATGCTCTGTTAAAACCAGTTTTGTTAATTGTACAGCAGATAAAAGCATGCCTACACCGGTGGTTGCAAAATGCAATGCAGTAATATTTTTATGGTGTTTGTTTTTTTGTAAAGTTTCCTTTGCAATTTGTATTTCAAAAGCTGTTGCGGCAGTTACCCAAATTTTCATGCAAAAAATTTTCGATTTTTATACTTCAATTTCGCTTCCCTGTTGTTGTTTCGTGCAAGGAAGCATCGAATTGAATGTAAAATTAAAGTTTGTAAATCTGGTATAATAGGTTTGTTTACAATTAAATAACAAAACAATTTCCATTTAAATCTGGAAATTTAGCCATTAATATTTTATATGAAGTTATGTAAAATCAGTTGCTTGTTGTTGGTTGTTTGCTCAGTTCATTCAGTGCTTTTTGCACAGCATCAACAACATAAAGTACTGTTTGTAATTGCGGATGGTATTCCGGCCGATGTGATAGAATCAGTTCCTAAACCTGCTATCAATTCAGTTATTCAGGTGGGTACTTATAGAAGATCGTTTACAGGCGGCATACCAAACAGCTATTCTCAAATGCCTACTATTTCAGCACCCGGTTACAATAATTTATTAACGGGCACCTGGGCATACAAACACAATGTGTTTACGAATGGCGTTAAAAATCCTAATTATCATTATCTCAATATTTTGCGGTTAATTAAAGAGAGCAATCCCGAAAAAAAAGTAGCAATATTTTCCAGTTGGTTAGATAACAGAACAAAGTTGTTGGGTGATGGATTGCCTGCGGCAGGCAATTTTAAACCAGATATACATTTTGATGGATATGAATTAGATACAATGCAGTTTCCGCATGATGCTGCCCATCATTATATGCATTTGATTGATGAAGCTGTGGTAGCGAAAGCAGACAGTGTTGTACGTAGCTCAGGTCCGGATGCTTCATGGGTATATCTGGAATATACAGATGATATGGGGCATATGCATGGCACCGGCGATATATTTAAACAGGCCGTATCATATTTAGATATCCAAATGGGTAAAATTTGGCAGGCTATTCAATATCGGGAAAAACATTTTAATGAAAAATGGTTGCTGATTTTAACGACCGATCATGGCCGTGATGCACAAACCGGACGAAACCATGGTGGGCAGTCAGAAAGAGAAAGAACGACCTGGATGGTAATGAATACGAAGCAATTGAATGAATATGCCAAAAAAGATGAACCTGCTGTGGTAGATATTTTTCCAACCATTGCTCGTTTTATGGAGGTGCCTGTTCCCATTGCCATGCAATATGAATTGGATGGTGTGCCAATGCTGGGTCCGATTTCGGTTGCGCACCCCTCTGTAATGCTGCAAAATGATTCATTGGTAGTACATTGGCAATCATTTTCTGCCAATGAACCGGTTAAAATTTATTGGACAACTACCAACTGTTTTAAATCCGGTAATGTAGATACCTATCATTTAGCAGGTAACGTTCCAAATAAGCAACAGGTTTTTTCTATTGCACTGCAACAGCTCCACGGCAATTTTTATAAGGTAGTAATTGAAGGGATACACAATACGGTAAATACCTGCTATTTACCGCAATCAACTAAGCATACAGAATAAAGTCTGTTGGCGCCACCCGGTTGAAATATAAACTTGCAAATATTACCTTTGCCGGTAAATAATGGTGTAGAATGGTATATTTAACTCGTCAGGAGCATTTTAATGCAGCACATAAACTCTACAATCCCAACTGGAGCAGAGAAAAGAATGAACAAGTATTTGGCCTTTGTGCCAATGAAAACTGGCATGGGCATAACTACGATTTATATGTAACCATTAAAGGCATGCCCGACCCCGATACCGGTTTTTTGTATGATGTTAAAAAGCTAAGCCAATTAATTAAAACTAGGGTGATTGATAAATTAGATCATAAGAATTTGAATTTGGATGTAGATTTTATGCAGGGAAAAATGTGCAGCACCGAAAATCTGGCTGTTGCCATTTGGCAGCAATTGGCTCCTTATTTACCGGATACCGTACAATTGCATTGCATTAAATTGTATGAAACCGCCAGAATATATGTAGAATATTTTGGCGATTAATAGCGAAATTGCAGGCAAAGGCATGATGCTGCACATTCCGGTTTGCAATTATTGCATTACACGTACAGACACTTTTTCATGCAACAAATTTCTTGCAGCAATGGCTATACCTTCTGCATCGTAACCACACTCTTTGTGCAACTCTTTTAAAGTTCCATGTTCAACTAATCTGTCGGGTATTCCCAAGCGAACAACGGTTGCATTGTAATGATTGTCGGCCATAAATTCCAACACAGCACTTCCAAAGCCACCGGTTATAGCACCATCTTCTACTGTAACTATTTTTTGGTAACGTTGAAAAACTTCATGAAGTAAATCTGCATCAATAGGTTTTACAAAACGTAAATCGTAATGTGCAGGATCAATGCCTTCAGTTCTCAATTGTCGAATAGCGGCCTGAACAAAATTACCCGGATGACCAATAGAAAGTATAGCCAAAGTTTTTCCATCTTTTAATTTTCGTCCTTTACCAATGGTAATTGCCTCAAACGGTGTTTTCCAGTTAGGCATTACACCCTCACCTCTGGGGTATCGTATTACAAATGGCATTTGGGTAGATGGTAATTGGGCTGTGTACATTAGGTTGCGCAGTTCCTGTTCATTCATAGGGGCACTGATAATCATGTTGGGAATACAACGGAAGTAGGGAATATCATAACACCCATGGTGTGTTGGTCCATCTTCACCTACTAATCCGGCTCTGTCTAAACACAGCACAACCGGTAGTTTTTGAATGGCAATATCATGCACCACCTGATCGTATGCCCTTTGCATGAATGATGAATAAATATTGCAATACACCCGCATACCTTGTGTTGCAAGTCCTGCACTGAGTGTAGCAGCATGTTGTTCACAAATGCCTACATCAAATGCGCGGTCGGGCATTTTTTCCATCATGAATTTTAAGGATGAGCCACTGGGCATAGCAGGGGTAACACCCATTATGCTGGCATTCTGTTCCGCCAATTCAATAATGGTATGTCCAAATACATCCTGATATTTTGGAGGTTGGGGTATGTCTGAGTGTTTTTTATAAATTTCGCCGGTTACCTTATCAAATAAACCGGGTGCGTGCCATTTGGTTTGGTCTTTTTCAGCCAATGCATAGCCTTTGCCTTTAACGGTAATGATATGCAGTAATTTGGGGCCCGGTATATCACGCATATCTTTGAGGGTATCTACCAATTTGGTGATATTGTGCCCGTCAATGGGTCCGAAATAGCGTATTTTAAGCGATTCAAACAGGTTACTGCTTTTGCTCACCATACCTTTCAATCCGGCTTCCATTTTACTGGCAATATCCCGGCTAAAGTTTTTACCGGCCGGTAGTTTGCCCAAAATATTCCATATTTCATCCCGCATTTTGTTATAAGTATGCGAGGTAGTAATATCAGTTAAATATTCTTTCAATGCACCTACATTGGGGTCAATGCTCATGCAATTATCATTTAAAATAATGAGCACATCACTATCGGCAACACCGGCATGGTTCATGGCTTCAAAAGCCATGCCCGCAGTCATACTGCCATCGCCAATTACTGCAATATTTTTTCTGTTTTCACCTTTGTATTTAGCCGCCATAGCCATACCCAATGCGGCAGAAATAGAAGTAGAGGAATGCCCTACGCCAAATGTATCGTATTCGCTTTCAGACCGTTTGGGGAATCCGCTTAATCCTTTGTATTTTCTGTTGGTAATAAAATTATCTCTACGGCCGGTTAAAATTTTATGGCCATAAGCCTGGTGGCCTACATCCCAAACCAATTGATCGTAGGGGGTATTGTACACATAATGTAAGGCAACTGATAATTCAACAACGCCCAAACTGGCAGCAAAATGCCCGCCATACACGCTCACCACATCAATGATGTATTGCCGTAACTCATCACATACCTGGTGCAATTGTGTACGATCTAATTTTTTTAAATCGTCAGGAAAATTAATTTTTCCCAATAAAACGCCGGGCTTTATGTCCATTCAAAAAAATTTAAAAGTAAAAATAGCAATTTATAAGCTAAATGTATACAACAGTATAAAATTGCTTTGGTTCAGTTTTTTTAATCATGTGTTCAACCAAACAGCACCGATATTTTGCCTTTAATCAAATTCGCTATATTCGGTTTTTATTTTAAGACTACTTTCATACTGCATGAGAAACAAAATATCAACATATTGGTGGTGCCAGATTTTGGGTTGGAGTGCCTATACACTTGTTTGGACCTTCTTTTACTTTGCCATCCGTTCAAAACCGCAACCCTTCTTTTTTCAAAGTTTATTTACCGATGCGTTTTTAGGATTGGTGATTACCCACCTGATGCGCATGGTGATTAAAGGATTTGATTTCATTCGGTTCGATTTGCAGAAACAAATTTTTTTGCTACTCATTACAGCATTGGTATTTGCTTTATTGGATTCATTGGTTTTTGTTTCACTCATCGGTTTATTTAACTGGGAGCTCCCTCAATTAAAACAATACAGTTTTGGAAACAGGGTGGCAAGGGCATTATTAACCACTTTTTTGTTTTATTTAATCTGGAATTTTATTTATTTCACCTATCACTATATTCAAAAAAGCAGGCGCGATGAATTAGATAAAATACGACTGCAAAGTTTGGTGAAAGAGCTGGAATTGAAAACCATCAAATCGCATATCAATCCGCATTTTATTTTCAATGCTTTGAATAGTATCAGGGCATTGGTAGATGAAAACCCACAACGGGCCAGAACGGCCATTACCGAGTTGAGTAATATTTTAAGAAGCAGCATGCAGTCAGAAAAATTAGAACTGGCTCCTTTTGAGCGGGAATTGAATATTGTGAAAGATTATCTGGCTTTAGAACATATCCGTTTTGAAGAACGTCTGCAAGTTGAATATGATATTGATGAAGATACTTTAGATCAGCCCATTCCGCCTATGATGCTGCAAACATTGGTAGAAAATGCCATTAAACACGGCATCAGCCAGCAGCGAGATGGTGGCACCATAAAAATTATCTCTAATTTCAAAGAAAATCACCATGAATTAATAGTACAAAATTCCGGAACTTTAAATTCGGAAAACAATACCGAAGGTTTTGGCATTACCAGCACACTAACACGGCTAAATTTGTTATATGGGAAAGAGGCCAAGTTTGAGTTAAATACCATTTTTGATGAAATGGTAGAGGCAAAGGTAATTTTGCCGGTTCAGGTTAAATAAAAATATTTTTAAATAGAATACAATATGCCCATTAAAGCAATTATTATTGATGATGAACGATTAGCCCGTAACGAGCTAAAAAAATTATTGCAAAACCACAGCGATATTGAAGTAATTGAAGAGGCCGCAAACGTGGATGAAGGAATTGAAAAAATTGAATTGTACAATCCGGAATTAATTTTTCTGGATATTCAAATGCCCGGAAAAACGGGTTTTGATTTATTAGAACAGGTTGAAAAAGCACCCAAAGTAATTTTTACCACAGCTTATGATGAATATGCCATTAAAGCTTTTGAAGTAAATGCATTAGATTATCTTTTAAAACCCATTGAACCCAAACGGCTTAGCGATGCCCTTGCAAAACTGCAGGATGAATTGTTTAAAGAAAAATTAGGCTTAAATGGTCAGGTAAACCGTGGCCCACTCACTGAAAATGATCAGGTTTTTGTAAAAGATGGGGAACGGTGCTGGTTTGTAAAACTAGGCGAAATTCGTTTGTTTGAAAGTGTGGGTAACTATGCCAAAGTGTATTTTGGCAGCAATAAACCACTTATTTTAAAATCGCTCAATGCATTAGAAGACAGGTTAGATGACAAAATGTTTTTTCGTGCCAATCGTAAACACATTATTAATTTACGCTGGATTGAAAAAATTGAACCTTACTTTAACGGAGGCTTGCTAATTGATTTAAAAGGAGGTGAAAAAGTAGAAGTGAGCAGGCGGCAAACCGTTAAGTTCAAGGAAATGATGAGCCTGTAAATTTATTTGTGGAATTACTTCAACCATCCATTTTTTGTACAAAACAAGCTTATTACCCAATAACCTGTTTTATGCAGTTGCTTATTTCAATACAAACATCATAACAAATACAAATATGCGCTTTCTCAAAACAATTTTATTGTTGGTTTTAACTGCAGGAATACTGGTTGTTCACGCACAAACTGCTCTTGAAAAAATAATTACCGAAAAAGAAGTAACACGTATTGAAAATATACTGGCTGCCGATGATATGCAGGGCCGAAGGGTGTTTACACCTGGTATTGAAAAAGCTGCCGGTTTTATAATAGATGAATTTAAGAAAGCGGGTTTGCAACCACTAATAGCGGGTGGTACCTATCGTCAAAATTTTATGATGCTAAAACCTGAACACAGTACTGCCAGTTTGCAGATAGATGGGAAGGGAATTCCTGCCAATCAATTTATCATTCGTTCTCAGGAAAAAAACCTTGACATCAATGAAAATTCCGGCTATACCCAAGTTACTATACCTGCCGGTAGTGATTTCTTCACGCATTTATTAGAATTGCTACAATCCAATCACAATCAAATCATTTTTATTGATACGGCATTTACAAAATATTTTCCAAGGTTATCTTATTTTTCGCGTCAGTTTCTACAAAATGCAACTTCTGCCATTTTTGTTTTAACAGCACAAACCCATCCGGAACATTTCCAATTAAAGGCACAGCAAACTTTTACAGAAATGCCTTTAGGCAATATTGTAGGTATAATACCCGGAAAAAAATTGCCGAATGAATATGTTATTTTCTCGGGCCATTACGACCATTTAGGTATTGGTAAACCTGTAAATGGCGATTCGTTGTATAACGGTGCCAATGATGATGCTGCTGGAACAACAGCCGTAATTATGTTGGCCAAATATTATGCACATTTAAATAATAATGCAAGAACCTTGGTTTTTGCAGCTTTTACTGCAGAAGAAATTGGTGAATATGGTTCAGCTTATTTTTCAGAGCAATTCAATCCCGATGCGGTGAAAGCCATGTTTAATATTGAAATGATTGGAACCGAAAGTAAATGGGGTACCAATAGTGCTTATATTACCGGATATGATAAAACCGATATGGGGCAAATCATGCAACGCAATTTAAGAGGAACACCGTTTACATTTTATCCGGACCCATATACCGAACAAAATTTATTTTATCGCTCCGATAATGCCACTTTGGCTAAAAAAGGAGTACCTGCGCACACTATATCTACTTCAAAAATGGATAATGAGCCCAACTACCATAAACCCAGCGATGAGGTGCAAACGCTTAACTTAAATAATATGACGGCTATTATCAGAGCCATTGCACTCAGTGCACAATCTATTGTAAATGGAAAAGATACCCCAACCAGGGTAGATACAACACAGTTGCGCTAAATTTTAATAGGAACAGAATGAATAGCATCGCTTAATTCTTTAATAAGCGATGCATCTTTTTCAATAGCATTACCTACAACAATTATGTCAGCTCCGGCTTTACAGTTTAAATAGGCCTTTTCAGCATCTGTAATGCCACCTCCAATAATTAAAGGCACTTCTATATGTTGTGCTACCAATGCAATCATGGTTTCGGTTATTGGGCGTTTGGCACCACTTCCGGCATCCATGTAAATGAGTTTCATGCCCAGCATCTCTCCGGCCATAGCCGTACACATGGCAATATCATTTTTGTCGGATGGGATGGGGGTGGCATTCGAAATATACGATACGGTAGTGGGTGCGCCACCATCAATCACCATATAACCGGTAGGTATAATTTCTAATCCGCTTTTCTTCACAAATGGAGCGCTTACTACATGCTGCCCAATCAATAATTCAGGATTTCTTCCCGAAATTAACGACAGATACAACAGTGCATCGGCATATTTACTAACCTGTGAAGGTGAACCCGGAAATAATAAAACAGGAATAGTACAAGCGGCTTTAATTTGCCGAATACATTCATCTAAATGGTTTGAAATGACCAAACTTCCACCCACCAAAAAATAATCAACATGGGCATTCACTGATAGCTGCACCAATTGCTCGATAGAGGAATGATTTACCTTATCAGGATCAATTAATACAGCAAAAGATTTTTTACCTGTCTGCTTTTTTTCCGTAATCTGATGATACAAGGTTTGCTTCATGCAAAAAATTGTAAGTGACTGACTTATTGCAAAAATGCAAAAACTTTTTGTTTTATTCGCTTAAATTAATAAGTATCTGGTGTAAAACCATGAAATAATGGTTTTTTATGGATAAAAAAAATCTGCAAATTGTTTATGTTGCTCCTTTTCTCTACCTTTTTTTGAACTACAACAATAAAATAATTAGCAATTATTTAGATGGTTTAAATCCGAATTTAGCTGCTTTTGATGTAATTTTTCAATCATAAATAATGGTTGTTTAATTGGACATATTGTGTGAAAATGTTTGTAAGCACTTTAAATATACGTGAAATATACGTGTGAATGTTTTGCATGGATGCGCACATATGAAACAATAGTATCATTTTATACACATTAATAATAGGAATTTTGTTTGAAACGGCAAGCATTTATTTTCAAAATATTATCTACATGTGTTAATATTTTTTGAAATGCAAACAGGCCTTGAATCTGCAACTTTTTAACAAGGTTTTTCCACAATCTGTTAATATTTACAATAAGGTTTTTTAATTATGAAAAGATATTTTCGTTAACCGCTATCCGTAACAGGATATCCTGTAAAAAACATCATTCACTGCATTACTAAACTAAAGGCTCATGGCACCCGCATCTAAAAACAAAGGCTTACAATTTAAACGCCGCTATACCAAAGAAGGTATCAGTCCATTTGATTTGTTTGAATACGATTACAGAACCAGCATCATTAAAAATCCTAATGGCGAAGTGGTTTTTGAAATGAACAATGTAGAAGTGCCAAAGCAATGGAGCCAAATTGCAACCGATATTTTAGCACAAAAATATTTTAGAAAAGCAGGCGTACCCCAACCCGATGGAACCACCGGTCGTGAAACTTCTGTTAAGCAGGTGGCGCATCGTATGGCCAATTGCTGGAAAGTATGGGGCCAACGCTACAATTATTTTGTTTCTGAACAGGATGCACAGGTGTTTTATGATGAGCTAGTATTCAGTATCCTAAATCAGTCATGTGTACCCAATTCGCCACAATGGTTTAATACCGGTTTGTTTGAAAGTTATGGTATTACCGGTAAACCGCAAGGGCACTATTATGTTGATCCCAAAGACGGAACTTTAAAAAAATCGCAAAATGCATATGAAAGGCCACAGCCTCATGCCTGTTTCATTTTATCTGTTAAAGATGACTTAGTGAATGAGGGTGGAATTATGGATTTATGGGTACGTGAAGCACGTATTTTTAAATATGGCAGCGGTGTAGGTACCAATTTTTCACAAATACGTGGTGAAGGTGAAAAATTAAGCGGCGGAGGAACTTCAAGTGGGTTGATGAGTTTTTTGAAAATTGGCGATCGGGCTGCAGGTGCCATTAAATCAGGCGGTACTACCCGCAGGGCTGCAAAAATGGTGTGTCTTGATTTAGACCATCCGGAAATCATGAAATTTATTAACTGGAAGGTGGAAGAAGAAAATAAAGTGGCGGCACTCATAGCAGCAGGTTATGATTCCAATTATGAAGGAGAAGCCTATTTAACCGTTTCAGGTCAAAATTCTAATAATTCAGTACGTATACCCAACAGCTTTTTTGAAAAACTAGAAAAAAATGAAAACTGGGAACTGAAAGCCCGTACCGATGGCCGGGTAATGAAAACCATTCCGGCAAGAGAAGTTTGGAACAATATTGCTTATGCTGCCTGGCGTTGTGCCGATCCCGGTACCCAGTTTGATACTACCATTAATGAGTGGCATACTTGTCCACAGGGTGGGCGCATAAATGCCTCTAATCCATGTAGTGAATACATGTTTTTAGATAATACTGCCTGTAATCTGGCTTCCATTAATCTCCGCAAATTTTTTAATGAAGCAAATAATACGATTGATGTAGAAGGCATAGAATATATTAGTCGTTTATGGACTGCTGTTTTGGAAATTTCTGTGTTAATGGCTCAATTTCCATCCAAGGAGGTGGCACAATTATCATACGATTACAGAACACTGGGTTTGGGTTTTGCCAATTTAGGAACCATATTAATGTTAAGCGGCATTCCTTATGATAGTGAAGATGCCCGTGGTATTGCCGGTGCAGTTACAGCCATCATGACAGGTACTGCCTATAAAACCTCTGGAGAAATGGCTGCCTTTTTAGGCCCTTTCAGAAAATTTGAAGAGAATAAAGCTGATATGCTTCGGGTAATGCGCAACCACCGTGCAGCGGCTTATGATGCCGAAGAGGCTTATATCGGTTTGCAAATTAAACCGGTAGGAATAAAAGCCAAATATTGCCCGGATTATTTGCTGAAAGCAGCAACCAAAGCCTGGGATGATGCAGTACAACTTGGCGAAAAATATGGGTACCGGAATGCTCAAACTACCGTAATTGCCCCTACCGGCACCATTGGCTTAATTATGGATTGTGATACAACCGGCGTAGAACCCGATTTTGCATTGGTAAAATTTAAAAAGTTAAGTGGCGGGGGTTATTTCAAAATTATTAACCAGGCAGTTCCCAATGCACTGAAAAATTTAGGATATACTGACGCTCAAATAAAAGATATTGAAAATTATGCAGTAGGAACCGCCAGTTTTGAAGGAGCACCCTTTATTAATAATACTACACTGGCTGCCAAAGGGTTTATACAAGAAGAAATTGCCAAAATTAATCAGGCTGCAAAATCAGCTTTTGAAATTGGATTTCTTTTCAATCGCTTTGCATTAGGCGATGCCTGTATGCAACGGTTAGGTTTTAAAGAAGAAGAATACAGTAGCTGGGATTTTAATATGCTGGAAGCATTGGGCTTTACAGATGATGAAATTGAAGCAGCCAACGATTATGTATGTGGAACCATGACTGTTGAAGGTGCACCACACTTAAAGCCGGAACATTTGCCGGTATTTGATTGTGCCAATAAATGCGGAAAGAAAGGGGAACGTTATATCCATGCACATGGCCATATTAAAATGATGGCAGCTTGTCAGCCCTTTTTAAGTGGTGCCATTTCAAAAACCATTAATCTGCCACATGAGGCAAAAGTGGAAGAGATTGAAGAAGCTTATTATTTAAGCTGGAAATTAGGTTTAAAAGCGTGTGCTTTATATAGGGATGGCTCTAAACTCTCTCAACCGTTAAGCAACAAATCAGACAAGAAGAAAAAAACAACCGACGAAGCTGGCCAAACACAAACTAAAGCGGCGGTTACTGAATCAGTAAAAATACCTGTTGATGCTTCTATTGTCGATTTAAGTCAATTAACGGTTGATGAGTTGTTAGAGGAAGTAACCAGAAGAATGAATGCATCTACCGACACTCAATTAAAGAGAGCTTTATCAAGAATTGTAGAGCGCAAATCATTGCCTGCAAAAAGGCGTGGATATACCCAAAAAGCAAAAGTTGGCGGCCAGGTTATCTTTTTGCGAACCGGAGAATATACTGATGGCACCCTTGGCGAAATATTTATTGATTTGGCCAAAGAAGGCTCTACTTTAAGAAGTTTAATGAACTGCTTTGCTATTGCCGTTTCAGTTGGCTTGCAATACGGGGTTCCATTAGAAGAGTTTGTAGAAAAATTTGTATTTACCAAGTTTGAACCTTCCGGAATGGTAGACCATCCCAACATTAAAACCACCACCTCTTTAGTTGATTTTGTATTTCGTGCATTGGCTTTTGACTATTTGGGAAGAACTGATCTGGTACATGTTTTAAATAAACCTGAAGTTGAAAATACAGGTGTACAGGAAACTGAGTTATCTTATTTGGGAAAGCCTGAATTAAGCAATATAAGAGTAACTGCAGGATCCGGAAGCCATACCACTACACAAAAAAGCGCCGGTTCGTCTGCAAAAGTAAACAGTGGATTGGACATGGTGAATGCCGCAGCCAAAAATATGCAAAGTGATGCACCAGCCTGCAATACCTGTGGACATATTACTGTACGCAGCGGCACATGCTATAAATGTTTAAATTGCGGAAACAGCATGGGGTGCAGTTAAATCTGAAAACAGTTATTATACTTTTTTTTACAATTACAACCTGTTACCTAAAAGTACAGGTTGTTTTTTTATGCGTTCATGCATCGCTGCAATTAAACTTTTACTTTTATACTTTTACATTTTAACTTATGATGCAATACAGCTTTTCCTATAATAAGAAAAAAGTAATTCAGGCACTACGCTACCACTTTTTTGCCCGCCAGGAAATTAAATTCATGATTATTCTGGTAAATTTGTATGCAATTTTAGCCGCCATTCTTTTCTTTTTTAAAAAAATACGGCCTGAACCTTTTGTTTTAGGCTCATTGATCTGGTTATTAATGTTGATAGCCGTTTGGTATATTTTGCCCTATTCCATTTATAAAAGAAGTATAAAAACGTTTACTGATCAATTCATCATCCGGTTTACCGATGATAAGATTTTTTTAGAAAATGAATGGGGAGAAGCCCATTGGAAATGGGCTGATTTTGCAAAATACATGGAAAGTCCCCATTTTTTTCATCTTTATTTTAATGCAAAATCATTTTTTTTAATTCCCAAAGAAGGCATGGAAGATGAAAATAAAAAACAAATAAGGGAACTGTTTAAATTACATATTCCTTCCTAAAAAAAGCAAATTTCTTTATCTCAAATTTTTTTTCATCATATAATGCGGAATATTTACTTCGTTAAATTCAGGGGAAGCAATTTGATAGCCTAATTTTTCATAAAACCCAACAGCCGTTTTACGGGCATGCATGCACAACACATCATAGCCCATATCTCTGGCTATATTTTCTGCATAATTCATTAAAGAACGGCCAATACCTTTGCCCTGTAACCCATCAATGACGGCCATTTGGCGTAAACGAACCTTTTTATTATCTAAAGGAGTTAATATACAACATCCTTCTAATTTATCCTCATCAAAACAGCCAATTAAAATATCATTTTTTTCTTCTTCCAGCTCTACCTGGTTAAATTGAAGCCCAAGTGGTTTGCGTAAAATCTGGTAACGCAAATCTACCATTTTCTGGTAATCGTCAGTGCCGTAATCTATTATCCTAATTGCCATTCTGTATAATTTTTTACAAGGTAAAAATCATTTTTAAAATACCCGAAAAAAGTGCCAAACAAAATAATGTTATTAAACTGTTTAAAAAACTTGTTAAAACAAAATTGACAGAAAACATTGGAGTTTTGTCAAAAAGTATATTTTTGCGCCTGTAACAAAACTTATTACAATGTCAGACATCGCAACAAGAGTAAAGAAAATCATTGTCGACAAGTTAGGTGTTGATGAAGCAGAAGTAACCAATGAGGCTTCATTTACTAACGATCTCGGTGCCGATTCTTTGGATACCGTTGAATTAATCATGGAATTTGAAAAAGAATTCAACATTTCTATTCCTGATGAGCAGGCTGAAACCATTACCACCGTTGGCCAGGCAATTACTTATCTGGAAGAACATGCCAAATAAGCTTTTACTCCATTGATGGAATAATGAATCCGCCTTTCTTAGGCTTCTAGCCACGGATAGGCGGATTATCACTTAAACACAGGTCCTTTAACTATGCAATTAAAACGCGTTGTTGTAACCGGATTGGGCGCTATTACGCCCTTAGGTAATACTGTAGCTGATTATTGGGAAAATCTTGTAAAAGGTGTTTCCGGGGCTGCTCCTATTACCCAGTTTGATGCCTCTAAGTTCAGAACGCAATTTGCCTGCGAGGTAAAAGGTTTTGATCCCGTTCAGTTTATGGATAGAAAAGAGGCCCGGAAAATTGACCGTTTTACACAATTTGCACTCGTTGCCAGCGATCAGGCAATGGCCGATGCCGGTTTAAATAAAGAAAATATTAATCCCGATAGGGTTGGTGTGGTATTTGCCAGTGGTATTGGCGGTTTAATCACTTTTCAACAGGAAGTAATGGAATTTGCCAAAGGCGATGGTACGCCTCGCTTCAATCCCTTTTTCATCCCGAAAATGATTTTAGATATTGCCGCTGGGCAAATATCTATGCGCCATAATTTGCGTGGCCCCAATTTCGCTGTGGTTAGCGCTTGTGCCAGTAGTACCAATGCTATGATAGAAGCTTATAATTTACTCCGTTTAGGAAAAGCAGATATCATCGTTAGTGGAGGAAGTGAAGCTGTTATCAGCGAAGCCGGTGTTGGCGGATTTAATGCCATGAAGGCCATGAGCGAAAGAAACGATGATCCCACTACCGCAAGCCGACCATATGATAAATACCGTGATGGTTTTGTAATGGGTGAAGCCTCAGGTGTGGTAATTTTAGAAACATTGGAACATGCACTGGCCCGCGGAGCAAAAATATACTGCGAAATTGCCGGTGGTGGCGCTACTGCCGATGCTTATCATATTACAGCCCCACATCCGGATGGACTGGGTGCACAAAATGTAATGCGTGTGGCTTTAGAAGATGCAGGCATGCAACCGGAAGATATTGATTACATCAACACCCATGGTACTTCTACACCTTTAGGTGATATTGCCGAAGTAAAAGCCATTGTAAATGTATTTGGCCAACATGCTTATGATTTAAATATCAGTGCTACAAAATCAATGACCGGACATTGTCTCGGCGCTGCCGGTGTGATAGAAGCCATTGCTTGCATAAAAAGCGTGGTGCACGATATTGTTCCTCCTACCATTAATCATTTTACTGACGACCCTGACTTAGATTCTAAGCTTAATTTTACTTTTAATAAGGCACAAACCAGAACCATTAATGCGGCATTAAGCAATACTTTTGGTTTTGGCGGACATAATGCCTGTGTAATTGTAAAAAAATATGTAGCTTAACGCTGTGCAAATGCTACCTAAAATTTTCAGTTCGTCTAAAGCAGCCTTCGAAAAAGAGTTAAAAAATGTGCTGGGTATTAAACCCGGTAAAATATCGCTATATAAAATTGCATTAAGCCACCGTTCGGTAAAAGATACCCCTGAAGAAAATAATGAAAGATTAGAATACCTGGGTGATGCGGTATTAAGCGCCATAGTTGCAGATTATCTCTTTAAACGATATCCCTATAAAGGTGAGGGATTTTTAACAGAGATGCGCAGTAAAATGGTGAATCGTCAGCAACTCAATGATATTGCTGTAAAAATGGGTTTAAAGCGTATTACCCGCTTTAATAAGTTTGATGGTTCGCTGAAAAGCAGCCAGATTTTTGGCAATACTTTAGAAGCTATTACCGGTGCCATTTATTTAGATAAAGGGTATGAAAAAACCCGGCAATGGGTTATTCGCCAAATTTTAATTCCCCACATGTTTATTGAAGACCTGGAATTAATAGATATTAATTTAAAAAACAAATTAATAGGATGGGCCAACAGAAATGGCAAAATGCTCAATTTTGAACTGTTGGAAGAAAAATTAGAAGCAGGCAGAAGGGTATTTACCATTAATGCAGTATTAGATGGTGAAATTTTAGCGAAAGGCAAAGGCTTCAATAAAAAAGATGCCAGCCAGATTGCAGCACAATCGGCCATTGAAAAATTAGGCCTTTGATATAATAATATTACGGCTATTTTTAATGCTTCTATTCTCCTTATTTTTTCATCTGATACAGTTTTCAATGCTGATTAAAAAAATTGAATAATGTTTTTACAGGTAGAAAAAATTAGCAAACGGTACAATCAGAATAATGATCATTGGATATTGCAGGATATTAATTTTGAACAAAAACATCATCAAAAAATTGCATTGTCCGGTGCTTCGGGAGCAGGTAAAACAACTTTACTAAAAATTATTGCAGGATGGGAACAACCCGATGCGGGTAATGTTTACTTTAAAGGCAATAAAGTAAAAGGCCCGGATGAACAATTATTGCCGGGGCATAAGGGAATTGCCTTCCTGTCGCAGCATTTTGAATTGTGGAATAATTATACCATAGCTGAAATACTCGATTATAATAATCAACTTGAAAAACAGGCTGCTGAAACATTATTTGCTATCTGCAGAATTGAACACCTATTGCATCGTAAAACCAATGAAGTTTCCGGTGGTGAAAGACAAAGAGTGGCATTGGCTCGTTTATTAATTATGCAACCCCAACTCATCATTTTAGATGAGCCATTTTCAAATCTTGATTTTGATCACAAACAAATATTAAAAACAGTATTAGCTGAAATTGCCCAAAATCAGGAATTGAATTTCATAATGGCCTCTCACGATCCCATGGATACACTACCTTGGGTAGATACCATCGTTATTTTAGAAAATGGACATATTATTCAGCAAGGATCACCTCATGAAATTTATTATCATCCCGTAAATACCTATTCTGCAGGCCTATTTGGCGATTTTAATATAATACCTGCATCGATGGCTGCGTTGTTAGCGCTGCAAAGCACGAATGCCCAATCTACAGACAATTTTATATTAAGGCCTCATCAAATAGAATTACATCCCCATTCAAATGGGCTGATTACAGGAACCGTAAAAGAGGTGCAGTTTTTGGGAAGTTATGATATGATAGTTGTGCATACATCGCAGGCCGGCGATTTAAAAGTAATGGAGCAACATACCACACTGCAACCCGGTAATCAAGTAACTGTTACATTGAAAAATCAACCAATAATCAGCTTTTAATTTCCTGACAAAGTTCAATTAAAACACCGTTGGCAGTTTTAGGGTGTATAAAACAAACCAATTTATTGTCTGCTCCTATTTTAGGTACTTCATTAATAAAAGAAAAACCAGCCTGTTTCAACCGTTCTATTTCTTTTTCAATATCGGTTACTTCAAAAGCAATATGATGCAAACCTTCACCTCTTTTGGCAATAAATTTTGGAATAACCCCTTCTGTATCTAAACTTGCCAGTAACTCTATTTTTGAATCGCCAACGCTAAAAAAAGCAGTATTCACTTGTTCACTGTTTATCATTTCAGTTTTATAGCAGGGAGTATTTAGCAGTATTTCATATTTTTCAATGGCATTTTCTAAATTTTGCACTGCTATGCCAATGTGTTCAATTTTATGCATATCCAATCATTTTACCAAACATGGCAATTGAATGCCTGTTTGCATTATGAAAAGTAAATTTAAAGAACCTAATGCAGTAAATTTGTGTTGTTAGTAAGTAGTAAAAAAATTAGATGTATGTTGAAGTTGCCTGTTTATTTAGATAATAATGCTACTACGCCAATGGATCCAAGAGTGTTGGAAGCCATGTTACCCTATTTTACCCAACATTTCGGCAATGCAGCCAGCAGGAATCATGCTTTTGGATGGGAAGCTGCAGAGGCAGTTGAGTACGCCAGAGAACAAGTAGCAAAATTAATTGGAGCTGAACCGAAAGAAATCATCTTCACTTCAGGTGCTACTGAAAGTGACAATTTGGCCTTAAAGGGCATCGTAGAAGTGTTTGCCGGAAGAGGGAACCACATTATTACCTTGAATACTGAACACAAAGCAGTTTTAGATACCTGTAAACATTTGGAGAAACAGGGTGCTGAAGTAACGTATTTACAGGTTAAAGTGGATGGATTGATTAATTTAGAGGAATTAGAAGCAGCCATAAAACCAACTACCATACTTATTGCCATTATGTATGCCAATAATGAAATTGGCGTCATTCAACCCATTAAAGAAATAAGTGCCATTGCTAAAAAACATGGCGTTTTATTTTTTACCGATGCTACTCAGGCAGTAGGCAAAATTCCGGTGGATGTTGTAAAAGATGGTATAGATATTATGGCGTTTAGTGCACATAAAATGTACGGTCCGAAAGGCGTTGGTGCATTATACATTCGAAGAAAAAATCCGAGGGTAAAATTAATTGCACAAATGGATGGAGGTGGTCATGAGCATGGAATGCGCAGCGGCACACTGAATGTGCCAGGTATTGTAGGATTTGGAAAGGCTTGTGAATTGTGCCGTTTGGAAATGTTTGAAGATGCTGCCAGAATCAGCCGGTTAAGAGATAAACTGGAACAGGCCTTACTGCAGTTAGAAGTGGTTGCTGTGAATGGAAATACAACGCATCGTTTGCCCCATGTTTGTAATATTTCTTTCAAATATGTGGAAGGAGAAGGCCTGCTCATGGGTTTTAATAAAAATATGGCAATAAGTTCCGGTTCAGCTTGTACCTCTGCCTCTTTAGAACCCAGTTATGTTTTAAAAGCATTGGGTTTGAGCGATGATTTGGCACACAGCTCCATGCGTTTTAGTTTAAGCAGGTTTACAACTGAAGAAGAAATTGATTACGCCATTGAACAAATTGCCTTAACTGTTCAGAAACTTAGGGAAATGACTTAATTGTAAAGAAATATTCAATCAATGCAATGTTGTTATAGGGAGGGGTTTAACAAAATGTTGTAATAATGCACCTCTTTTCAAAAAAAATTCAAATGCTCAATAGAAGCCGGGGTGATCATGATTCAGGAATCAATCTTGACGAACTATCTGTAGCCTATCAATGTTCAACAGGTTGGCTTTAATCATAAAGCACAAATTTTGCCTAAAGGCCGGAACTGATTATTAAAAAATGGACGCCACCAATTCAACAATCTTTAATTAAATTTGCAATAATATTTAAATGGTTTCAACAATGGTAGCAAATGATAATGCAATTCATGTAAGTGAAAAAGCACGTGAAAAAGTATATGAATTAATGAAAGAATCGGGCAAAGCAGATAATGCTTCTTATTTTTTAAGAGTAGGTGTAGTGGGGGGCGGCTGTTCCGGTTTAAGTTATAAAATGGATTTTGATAATGAAATTAAACCTGGTGATCAGATTTTTGAAGACAATGGCCTGAAAATTGTAACAGATATTAAAAGTTTTTTATATTTAGTGAATACGGTATTGGAATATTCAGACGGATTGAACGGTAAAGGTTTTCATTTTAATAATCCTAATGCCAGCAGAAGCTGTGCCTGTGGCGAAAGTTTTGCGGTATAATTTTCATTGGAATACTTTTCTTGAAAGCTGCAAT
This sequence comes from Hydrotalea sp. GW822-HT8A01, assembly GCF_058798575.1. Classification (NCBI taxonomy): domain Bacteria; kingdom Pseudomonadati; phylum Bacteroidota; class Chitinophagia; order Chitinophagales; family Chitinophagaceae; genus Hydrotalea; species Hydrotalea sp. GW822-HT8A01. The sequence goes on along the minus strand of NZ_CM179506.1, from coordinate 168,663 downwards.
CAATTTCGGTTGCAGTTTTTTTTATTAATATACACACAATTTTTTCAAATTTCTGTTCTTCTAAACACAGTAACACTTAGTTTTGAATAGTTATGTGGATGATATGTAAAAAAGAATGGAATCAATTTTTCAGCAGTATTACAGCCTACGTTGCGCTGATCATTTTTTTATTGTTGAACGGGTTGTTTCTTTTTGTATTTCCTGATTCAAGCATGCTTAATTTTGGTTATGCAACACTTAGTCCCTTTTTCGATTTTGTACCCTGGGTACTCCTTTTCTTGATACCCACCATTACCATGCGTAGTTTTGCTGATGAATATAAAACCGGCACCTTCGAGTTATTAAAAACATGGCCTGTTAAACCTTCCGGATTGGTTTTGGGAAAGTTTTTTGGAGCTATGCTCATTATACTTGCCGCATTATTACCAACCTTGGTATATGCTTTTTCATTGCAGTATTTAAGCAGTAGTGGCGGGTTAGATGTGGGCGCTACCATTGGCAGTTATGTAGGCCTGCTGTTGCTTTGTGGCGTATTTGTATCCATTGGTATTGCTGCCAGTAGTTTTACTAATAATACAGTGGTAGCATTTATTGCCGGCGCATTTGTTTGTTTCATGCTCTATGCCGGTTTTGATGCATTGAGTAAGTTACCTGTATTTTCAGGTACACTTGATTATTATATAGAAATGTTGGGTATAAATTTTCATTATCAAAGTGTTAGTCGTGGTGTAATAGATACCAGAGATTTGGTTTATTTTTTTGTAATGAATAGTTTTTTCATGTTCATTACACAAAAAAATGTAATCAATAAATAAATATTCAGTACAATAGCCAAAAATGATTGCTGTCTGTTCATTCACAAGTATTTGTTCGAAATAAATAACAAAAAATGAAGCTTACTTCTTTACTTCAAAAAAAATATGGATGGGCAGTTTTGCTTATTTTTTTTGCCATACTTATTGTTTTATCTGCGCAAATACATGTCCGTTTAGATCTTACTAAAGAAAAGAGATATTCATTAAGTCCTTCTACCAGGCAGTTATTGGCCAATTTAAAGGGCGATATTGAAATACAGGTATTGCTAACCGGAAAGCTGAGTTCAGGATTCAGAAAGTTAAAAAATACAACCGGTGAATTATTAGAGAATTATCGATCTTACTCAAATGGTCATCTGCATTTTAGGTTTATTAAGCCGGGTGAGGGTTTACCCGATTCCATGAAAGTACAATTGTATGATAGTCTGGTGCGTATTGGCATCAAACCTTTTAATAATCAGTTACAGGAAAATGATGATGCACAAACCGAACGGCTTATATTTCCATCGGCAATTGTACAATACAATGGCAAAATAATTCCAGTTGATTTAATGAGTGGAAAAAGTGGTATGGATGAAGAAAGTACTTTAAATTATTCGGAGGCATTGCTTGAATTTAAATTTGATGATGCTATTCAAAAAATAACCGCAACACAATTTCCGGTAGTAGCTTATGCAGTGGGCAATGGCGAACCGTTGAATCCTACAGTGAATGATTTATTTAACACCATTCGCAATAATTTTCGCTTTGGAATATTTGATTTGCGAACCGGAATTTTAGATGCCAATACTATTAAAGCATTGCTGATTGTAAAACCGGAACAGGCATTTACGGAAGATGAAAAAATTAAAATTGATCAATATATCATGCAAGGTGGTAATGTGCTTTGGTTTATTGATAAGTTGTATGCAGAATTTGATAGTTTATTAAGGGCTAAAAGCGATTTTGTTGCTTATGATAAAGGATTGAATATCGATGATCAGTTATTTAAATATGGTGTGCGTATTAATCCTGATTTGTTACAGGATTTAAATTCGGCCAAACAGCCATTGGTAGTGGGTAATATGGGTGGCCAGCCACAAATACAACGCATACCCTTTCCTTATTATCCATTGTTAAGCGCACCTGAAAATCATCCCATTTCACGAAATTTAGATCAGGTGTTAAGTGTATTTCCTTCTTCCATTGATACGGTTGAAGCAAATGGTATTAAAAAAACTGTTTTATTGGCCAGTGATACCAATAGCCGAAAATTAGGAACACCGGCAATTGTAAGTTTACGAAGTATTCGTTCTGAAGGCGATTTGCAAACTTTTACCGATAGTAAAGTACCCGTTGTTGTTTTATTGGAAGGGAAATTTAAATCGCTGTACGCCAACAGATTTACTAAAGTCATGCAAGACTCGGTTGAAAAACTTACGGGGGTACCATTTATGCCAAAAGGCATAAAAGAAGCCCGGCAAATTGTGGCCAGCGATGCAGATATTGTAACCAATGTAGTTACACAATCTAATGGCCCACTTCCAATGGGCACACAACAATTTGAAAATTATCAATTTGCCAATCGTGAGTTTTTATTAAATTGTTTAGATTATCTGGTAGGAAACAGAGGTATTTTAGAAACCAGGAATAAAGAGTTTACTTTACGATTGTTAGATAAAAATAAAGTAAAAGCAAATAAAACATTTTGGCAACTCATCAATATTGCAATACCCATTTTATGCATTATGTTACTGAGTGCAGTAATGCAGTGGTATAGAAAAAAAACATATACTAATATTTAATTCAATGTCTCCTAACGAAATTGTATACTTAGTTTTTGGAATTGTACTGGCCATAGCTTTAGTGGCAGATTTGGGATTGTTGAGTAAAAAAAATAAAGCAGTTACCATTCAGTCAGCTGTTTATTTAACCCTATTTTGGGTATTGCTGGCATTTGCATTTTTTGTTTTTATGTGGATGGAAGAAGGCCACAAAAAAGCAATTGAATACATCAGTGCATATTTTATGGAATGGAGTCTGAGTATTGATAATATTTTTGTGTTTATACTCATTTTCAATGCTTTTAAAATAAAGGAAGTATTTTATTCAAGAGTGCTGTTAATTGGCATTTTAATGGCCATTGTGCTTCGGGTTATTTTTATTACGGTTGGGGTTGAACTGGTAGAACGCTTTCATTGGATTTTATATGTTTTTGGTGCGTTTTTAGTATATACCGGCATTAAAATGTTCACTGAAGATGATGAAAAGGAATTCAATCCGAAAGAAAATAAAATATATCACTTTCTACAGAAATTTTTGCCCCTCACACCTTCTGATGGGAATGGGCGTTTTATTATTCGCATAAACAATAAACCACAATACACCATTTTATTTGTTACAGTTGTAATGCTTGCTTCTGTAGATCTGGTATTTGCACTCGATTCTATTCCTGCCGTAATGGGCATCTCTCAGGATCGTATTATTATTTACACTTCTAATATTTTTGCCATACTTGGTTTACGTAGTTTATTTTTTCTGTTACGTGGTGCTGTAAACAAATTTGCTTATCTACAGCAAGGCATATCCATTGTGCTTATATTGATTGGCAGCAAAATGATTGGCGAAAAGTGGATTGATACCTTTTTAACCAAAAACGAGCAGGTGTTTATTTCTTTGTTGTTAATTATAGTTTGTATTGGCGGTTCTGTGTTGTATTCTATCTTCTATTCAAACAAACAACTGAAAAAAAACAAAACCTTGTGAGTTACCCGATTGATCAAATTGCAAAAATAATTAACGCTGCAGCTTCTATTCATACTACGGCTACTATTCGTTATTTGTTAACTGATACCCGGCTAATGATTGATGCAGAAGCTTCATTGTTTTTTGCTTTGGGCAATAACCCCAGAAGAAATGGGCACCAATTTATTGCAGCAGCTTATAAATCGGGAATAAGAAATTTTGTAGTGTCTCAACAATTCGATGCATCGCCTTATGCTGATGCCAATTTTTTAAAAGTAAGTAATACCTTATTGGCTTTACAGCAACTGGCTGCTTTCCATCGCAGAAAATTTCATTATCCCGTTATTGGCATTACCGGCAGCAATGGTAAAACTATTGTAAAAGAATGGCTCAATCAATTACTGCAAAATAATTTCAATATTGTTCGCAGCCCAAGAAGTTATAACTCACAAATTGGCGTTCCATTAAGTGTGTGGCACATGGCGCCGCAACATCAGTTAGGCATATTCGAGGCGGGTATATCATTGCCGGGCGAAATGCAACATTTACAGCCCATTATTGCGCCCACAATTGGGATACTTACATCAATTGGCGATGCACATAATGAAGGATTTGCATCCATACAAGAAAAAGTAAAGGAAAAATTAATTTTATTTCAGCAGGTTGAATGTTTCATTTATTGTGTAGATGATTTACCTGAGGGTACAATTTTACCAAAGGTTCCGCTTTTTTCATGGGGAAATGATAGTAATGCAACCCTTAAAATTGTTCATCTTTCTTTCCAAACAAAACAAACACTTGTTGATTATGTATACAACGGCAGCGAGGGTAAGTTAGTTGTTCCTTTTTCTGATAAGGCTTCTGTTTATAATGTGATTACCTGTTTTTGCTGCATGTTATACTTTAAATTTAATGTTGCCATTATCCAGGAACGCATTTTGCAGTTACAGCCTATTGAAATGCGGATGCAATTAAAAAAGGGGATACAGGATTGTACCATTATTAATGATAGTTATAGCAATGATATAGATTCTTTAGCCATAGCATTAGACTATTTGCAACAACAGGCAGCAGGCAGTAAAACAACGGTAATATTGTCTGATTTTTTGCAGACTGGTTTGCCAACTGAAACTTTGTATCAAAAGGTTGTTCATTTACTACAACAAAAGAAAATAAATAGATGCATTGCCATTGGTGAAAATGGTATGGCAAACAGAAAAATTTTAGAACAGGCAGCGCCGGAAACTTTTTTCTTTTTCGATACTTACCAATTCCTGAATGAATGGTTTCGATTTTCATTTCATGCTGAATTTATTTTGTTAAAGGGAGCTCGTAAATATGCTTTTGAACAAATTGCAGTATTATTAGAACAGCAGGTACATCAAACCATATTAGAAGTGAATCTTACAGCACTTGCGCATAATTTAAGAGCATATCAGCAATTGCTGGCACCCAATACCAAAACCATGGCCATGGTAAAAGCCTTTGGTTATGGAAGTGGAAGTGTAGAAGTTGCAAAAGTTTTGCAGTTTTATGGTACCGATTATTTGGCCGTTGCGTATATAGACGAAGGCGTTACTTTACGTAAAGCGGGGATTGCTTTACCCATTATGGTGATGAATGTTGAGGAGAATGGCTTCAATGCCATGATTGAGCATGGTTTAGAACCGGAAATTTTTTCTTTTCAATTGTACAATAGCTTCCATCGTTTTTTATTAGAGCAGGGTATTGAAAAATTTCCTGTTCATATTAAGGTTGATACGGGTATGCACAGGCTTGGATTTGAAGTATCTGAAGCAGAAAAATTAGGACACCTGCTTTTAACAACCAATACCATGTGGGTAAAGTCTGTTTTTACACATTTGGCTTCTGCTGAAAACCCTGCACATGATGCTTTTTCGCAATGGCAACACCAGCAATTTCTGTATTTCAGTAATACGATTGAAAATATTTTGAAATATAAATTTATTCGCCATATTGCCAATTCTGCTGCTATTATCCGGCATCCCGGCATGCATCATGAAATGGTTCGTCTGGGTATTGGTTTATATGGTGTAAACAGTTCAAATACACAGGGTGTGTTTTTGCAAACAGTTGCTGTTTTAAAAACAACCATTGCACAAATTAAACATTTAAGACCCGGCGATAGTGTGGGTTATAACCGATCGGCTATTGTAGATACGCCAATAGTTATTGCTACCATTCGTATTGGCTATGCAGATGGTTTTAGTAAAAGGTTAAGTAACGGTGTTGGATTTGTGTATATTAATGGCTATCGTGCCCCTGTTATTGGCAGTGTTTGTATGGATATGACCATGGTGAATATTACCAATATTCCAAATGTTGAAGAGGGCGATAGTGTTGAAATTTTTGGTTTACATATTGGCGTAGAAGAAGTAGCGAAATGGTGCGCCACCATTCCTTACGAAATTTTAACCGGTATTAGTCAGCGCGTAAAAAGAGTTTACCTCAATGAATAAAAAAAGGCATTGCTTCTGTTGAAACAATGCCCGTAAGGTAATCATAGAATTCATGTCTTTAAAAACCGGCCTAATCTTTATCATCAATTACATTCCTGCATTAACAGCCGGTTTGGTTTCATATTTTAATTGGTGCCACCATTATAACCATTGTAATAGGTGGGTTGATTGTTATAACTGGTTGAGCCTTCTTTATAATAATTCTTTTTGGCATTGCTAATGGCCTGATCTCTTTCTAATTTTAATTCTCTTATGGTAGCCCTTCTTTCTCTTCCAGTCATACTGTCATCTGCACGGGCCGAATTTATTTTTTGCGCATAATCGTGCTGAATATCCATAATTTCCCGGTCTAATTTAGATGGCCTTGCCTGATAACCATATCCGTAATCATAGTATGGATATCCATAACCATACCAAGGCATTCCGAAACCATAACCAAAACCCAGACCAAAATAAGGATTATAAAGAGGGGCATAGCCACCATAGCCACCGCCTACTATAACAGTGGTACGGCCTTTTCCACCTCCAAAATCATCCCTGTCGCTCATTCCGCCAAAATGTGGCCTAACTGTTGCTGCTGTAGCTCCTGTTACTAACAGTATTGCAAATACAGCTATTGATAATTTTTTCATGATCTTCATTTTTTGTTGTTCATATATATATGACTATAAAAGATGCCTCAAATAACATGCTTGATGGTTAAAAATGCAGGTTATAACATTTATTTAAATATTCGCCGTTAAATGGCGCCCATAACACTACTTTTTAAAGCCTTTGATTGGCTTTTACAGTCTTAAAAATCAAACTTTCGGTTATTCGTTAAAAACCTTACTTTTGCGTCCCCAATTGCGGATGTGGCGAAATTGGCAGACGCACTAGACTTAGGATCTAGCGCCGCAAGGCATGTGGGTTCGACCCCCTCCATCCGCACTAATAGTACTCATTCCTCTTTTTTAAGGGGGATTTTTTTTAAATTGGTTAAACAATAAACAGCGCAATTATGGCAAATGTTACCAGAGAGAACCTGAGTGTTTTAAATGATAAAATCACCGTTACTCTTTCAAAAGAGGATTATTTTGAAGGGTTTGAAAAAAGCCTGAAAAAATATGCGAAAACTGCCAATATTCCCGGCTTTCGTAAAGGAATGATTCCGGCAGGTTTAATCAAAAAAATGTATGGGCAAAGTGTTTTTAGTGAGGAGGTACTGCGAAAAGTTGAAAAATCTTTACTCGATTTTTTAGAAAATGAGAAGCTGGAAATTTTTGCACAACCTCTCCCCTTAGAAAATGGGAGTCCGGCTTTAGATATGAATAATCTGGTTGATTATTCTTTTTCATTCGAAATTGGTTTAAAACCCGAAGTAGTTATTGACGTTGCAAAATTAAAAGTTACACAATACAAAGTAACCGTTACCGATGAAATGGTAGAGCAGGAAATAGACCGTTTACAGGTACGCAATGGAAAAATGACAGAACCGGAAACTGTTACTGGAGAAGACAATGTACTGAATGTAAAATTTGTTGAAACTGATAAAGAAGGAAATGAACCAGAAGAGGGTATTAGCAAAGAAAACTCGTTGTTAGTAAAATATTTTACTGAAAAATTCAGAAAGAATTTAATGGGTAAAAAAGCAGGTGATTCTGTTGTCCTGCAATTGAAAAAAGCATTTGACGATAAAGAGTTGGACTTTATTTTGTCTGATCTTGGTTTAGAAAAAGGCAAAAAAGGAGATGAGAGCAAATATTTTAAACTGCAAATTACAAAAGTAGGGTTGGTGGAAAGGCCGGAGTTGAATGAAGCATTTTTTGAAACGGTTTATCCCGGAAAAGCAATTGCTACCCTCGATGAATTTAAAAAAGCAGTAAAAACTGAAATAGAAAATTATTATCAAGCTCAGGCTTTAAATCAGGTACACGATCAAATTTATCATCAACTATTAGAGCATGCCAATTTTCAATTTCCCGATAATTTCTTAAAGCGTTGGTTACAGGTAAGCGGCGAAAAGCCAAAAACAACTGATGAAATTGAGGTAGAATTTCCAACATTTAAAGAACAATTAAAATGGACTTTAATTAGTAACCAGCTTACAGTAGATCATAAAATTGAAGTGTTGCCGGATGATATTCGTACATTGGCTAAGCAACAATTATTGCAATATCTAGGCGGACAAATTAATATGGATGAAAATCAGCAATGGGTAGAAGATTACGCCAACAGAATGATGCAGGATAAAAAATTTATGGAAGATAGCTATCACAGAATTGCAACAGAAAAAATGTTTACTGCAGTTGCAGAAAAAGTGAGTAAAACAGAAGAAGCAATTAGTGCAGAAGATTTTGCTGCTAAATTGCACCATCACCACCATTAATTGTATTTTAAATTTGCATATGGCTGTTTCGAATAATGAAACAGCCTTTTTTTATCCATACAATTCCAAATGAATGTCCTTACGGTCGTAGCCTAATGCTATAATTCTTTCTTTTGCCTCATCAATCATATTTTTCCATCCACACAAATAAAATGCCGCAGGCTTTTTTTCATGCGCTAATAACTGCTCGTAAACGTGGTGAACATAACCGGTATAGCATCCTTCTTCTTTTAAACTTTCTTCTCTTGAAAAACAAGCATGAAAATGAAAACCGGGCTCATGTTTACTGAGTTTCCTTAATTCATTCAAGTACAAACCATCTGTTTGTTTTCTACAACCAAATATTAAATGAATGTTTTGATGCGGTAATTTGTTTTGGTGAAGATATTGAACCATTGAGCGAAAGGGAGCAATGCCCGTGCCGGTGCATATTAAAAATATATCTTTTTCAATCTTTTCAGGCAAAGTAAATTTTCCTAGCGGTCCTCTCAGAAGAAATTCAGTGCCTACTGTAGCTTCATTAAACAAATAATCGGTACCAGCGCCACCTTCTAAAAAAACAATAATTAATTCAATAATATTGGTATCGTTAGGTGCTGAAGCAATAGAGTAACTGCGCCATCTTTTGTTTTTTTGTTCATGAATGGGTAAATCTAATGTTACAAATTGACCGGGGGCAAAATCAAATTTTTCTACTTCCGGAATTTGAATAAAAAATTTTTTGGTAAAGTTGGTTTCGGGTTCAATTGCAACAATAATACCCTTTTGCCAGGCTTGCATATTTTTCGTTTTTGCTAATATAGTAGTAAGTATCAAACAGACAGTTTTTTTACAAAAAAATACCCCGATTTTTTCGGGGTATTTTTTAAATTGTATCGGTTAATTAATGAACTACCAATATTTTTTGATTATACACTTTGTCTTTCTGCTTTATTTGCAAAATATAAGTACCCGGAGCAAAGCTCGCTGAGCTGTATTGTTTATTAAAGATTCCACTGTAGTTGCTGTATTGTTCATTCATCATTAATTGTCCTGCTTCATTAAACAATGCAATATTTACAGGACCGAGCGTATTCATGATAAATCGAATTGAGAAATTGCTGTTGGCCGGATTAGGTGTAACCTGTAAACCAATGGTTGAAGGATTCACATTTTGAATAGCTGTAAATACATAGTTGAATGTATTGGAACCTCTCTGACATCCAGATGAATCTGTTACAATTACAGCATAGCCACCAGATTGTGATGGCTTAATGGAACGAGTAGTTGCACCTGTTATTGGGTTGTTATTGAAATACCATTGATTACCGTTGTTGCTACTGCTTACTAAGCTATCGCCTACTTGTGTAACGGTGGGTGCAGCAACGCTGCTTGCAACAATAGTCGTGCGTGGGCTGGTACAATCTGATGTGCTAACCCTTACATTATAAAAGAAGTAATAGTAAGATTGTGGGTTTGATGCTGCAGGTACACTGTTGCCTGTAATCATAAACAAACCATTTACACCCATTGGGTAGATGGTGCCACTGATACCGCTGTTTCTAAAAATGCTGGCACCATTGCTGCATTGCATAATTAATGCATAATCTCCGGCAGCAGGTACCTGTAAGTTTAAATTAAAAATAGCACCGCTGTCGGCCGGGTTATCACTACCCGGTAAGGTAGCAGGTGGTGTTGGATTTGTAGCCGCAACATTGAAGTTGATAACCTGAACAGGACTGTAAGTATAGCTTGAACCATCTGCACTTACAGTAAGATTGCTGGCTAATGTTATTTGTATGTTACCTGCATTCCCAATATACATTCTGGCAGTTTCTATAGTGAGGGGTGCATATGCATGAAATGTAACATAATTTCCGGCAAAGGCATTATATCCTCCGGTGCCATATACTGTTTTATTGGCCGGACCAACTGTAACTTTGCTTCCGGTTTGTAAATAATAAGTGTTATTAGAAGGTACAGTACTGGTTGAAGTATTTGCTCCTACTGCAATAGGGCTTGTAGCGGTATCGGAGCTATACCATAAATAAGTACTGTTACTATTGGCATTGCTTGCTTTTAAATAAGCTGTATTAATGCCACAAATAGTAGCTGTACCAACAGGGGCAGCTGGTGCATTGGCTATTGCAATGGTTACTGTTTTGGTATTATCTGTTGTATCCTGATCGGCTGCATAAACAATTGTTGCATGAATTGTATAACTGGTGCCGGCAATTGTACTAAATGGTGTTTGAAATACATAAGTATCTGTACCACCGGCTGCTAATGTTAAAGGATATAGGCCAGATAAGTTGGCAATAACGGTAGCCCCTTTGCTAACGGTAGCATTTAGTGTAAAATTGCTGGCGCTTACAGTGCCTTTATTTAAAATTTGAACTGTTAAATACTGGTTATTGGCTGCGCAAGCGCCAGCTGTAGGTGTAACAATACCGGCTAATGTTAAATTATTGGCAGGTGCAATAAATTGAATACGGTAGTCCTGTGTTTCTCCATATCCATAATTACCGCAAGGTTGTACGGTTGAAGAGTCTGTAGTTTCAACAGCTACAATACGCATTATTGTTAAATTATTCACAGGTAAATTTCCGGGTGTAATAATGTTAGTGGTATAAGTACCATTTCCGGAAGCTATAATGGTGGCCACTTGTTCTCCAGGATCAGAAAAACTTCCATTACTATTATAGTCAATATACACTTTCACCACTTTGGGATTATTAGTGGCATCTGAACTGTTTAATACAATGCTGAAAGGCAAGATTTGATTGGATTGAATTTTACCGGTGATGTTTGTAAAATTGCTATAGGTAGTGTTGAAAGTAGTATTTTTATTGGTAATTCCGGCAAAAGCAATACTATCAATTCTGGTGCCGGTGTTATTGGTAGCACCAGAGCTACAATAGGTGGTTCCGCCAATGCCACTCACAATTAATGAAAACGCCTGAGTACCTCTTTGTAAATTGCCTTTATTGGTAATGGTGATAGTATAAAGTTGACCCGGTACGGCACTATCTACATTAATTTTTTCAACATTATCCAAGTAGTTGTCTCCCTTAGTTGCTGGAGCACTTGGAATAGCTGGATTTAAAACCCATGGTTTGTATACATTATTACCATTGCTAATACGCATGTCCAAATCGTTTACCAAACGAGGGGTAGTGTTGTTTACCGAATTAGAAGGCGATAATGGTGCAATAGGGGGGTCTAACCAGCTTAAAGTGGCCACTAATGGTCCTTTACCCGAAGCAACAACATTCATGGTATATGGCACTGCATTGCTCAAAGTTTTTTCAAGAATGGTATCTGAAACTTGGTTATAAGAAGAGGTAATAACAGATGATGCTTTCAGTACATTTAATAACCCCCAGCCAAACTGATAGCCAGGCCCAGGTGCTGTGCCAGCTTGATTAGCAGTATGAATAGCCAATGCTTTTAAAGTAGCAGATCGCATAAAATTGCCCGGATGCAATTTGTTGTAATATTCCTGAACTAAATATAATGATCCGGTGGCATTGGGTGCTGCCATTGAAGTGCCGCTTTCTGTTTGATAAGCAGTAGTAGAAGTACTCCAGCTTGAAGTAACATTCACGCCATCGGCAACTACATCAGGTTTAATTCTGCCATCGCTGGTGGGGCCCCATGCACTGAAACTGCTCATCACCACATCACTGGGATAGTTATAACCAAGCGGAATACCATTTACCGCACCTACGGCTAAAATATTTTTGGCATCCTGTGTATAGGCAATAGAGCCATAATCGGGATTATTGGGAATTGATGCTGTTCTGTAAATAGATTTGTTGCTATTTCCGTTATATAAATATTTTGATCCTACTGCCGGCCCGTTTGAATTTCTGGAGTTACCTGCCGACATGCTGATTAAATAATAGGGTGCATTGTACGCAATAGAATCGAACATTTGCGCACTTTGATCATAATATCCAAAACCGTATGATTTGCTGGTACTAATGGTTGTATCGCCATACCAACTCCAATTTGTACCATCATAATTCCATCCGGCTAAAAAACCATATGAGTGGTTTGAAACCAATAAATTGGGTGAGGCTGCCATCATTTCAGACTGGTCATTACTAAAATCATACGCAATTAATTTCTGCGCATTAAATGCCATTCCTTTGGCAATGGGGTTAATACCGGTTGCGATTAAAGTTCCGGCTACGTGCGTAGCATGGTCGCTCAACGCAGCTGAATCGGGATTTACTATGCGTCCAATTAACTCTACATGGTTGGTTAAAGGAGTGCCACCATCCCACATAGCTAATTTACCGGCAACACCATTGGATGAGCCGGATAAGTTTAAATTAGAACTACCCCCCGGCCAAAGCTGGTTGGTATTGGTAGTGGCAGCTGCAGTAGTATTATTAAAAGTGCTTAGATATAATGGATTACCTTTTTCATCTACACCTGCTAATGCAATTACTTTTCCGGTTGGCGTTACGCGTTTGATAAACCAGCCTTCCTGCTTTGCCAGTTGCAGGGCGCGCTGTAAATTATTGTTTTCTGAAATCCGGATGGCATCAGACAATTTTTGATATTCTTGCGGCGAACGGATATTTTGTGCCAAAATATTGCCGACACTGAGCATTAAAATAATAGCAAGGTGTAATTTTTTGAACATAGTACAGTGTGTTAAGTGAACAGCTTAATTTTACTAAATTAGATACTTTAAACACTCAAAATGCTTTATGTATAAAAATCTTTTTCTCCTAATCGGTATAACTATGTTGTTAATGGGTTGTTTGTTTGAAAAGAAGACAACATCCAACAAAAAAATTAAACAGGGAATTACGGGATATGTTTTTCGTGTTGCAGGCAATCAAATGCCTGCCCCGAATGCACCTGCTCCGCAACCACAACCTTTATCAACCACCATTTATATTTACGAGCTAACCAATATAAAAGATGTTAAGCGCATCAACGAGTCGGCCATGTATACGGCTATTCGTACTCGGTTGGTTGATTCTACCTTATCTGATTCAAAAGGTGCTTTTGCTGTGTCATTACCCGCAGGCAGTTATTCTTTATTTGCCAAGGTAGATGGTCATTTTTATGCCAACAGTTATGATGAAAAAAACAATATACAATCCGTGTACGTGCAGCCCGATTCTGTTGCAACAATTACCATACAAATTAGCAATAATGCTGTCTATTAAAAGCGTAAAGTAAACTATTGTTTAACTTTTTTTAGAAAATTCAGTGTGTTAAAATCGTACCTTTGCACTCTGTTTTTATGAATATAGGAGTGCTTTTGGATCAATTTAGAAATACCCCCCAGGTAAAAAACCTGTTGGAAAAACTGGTTATTGCCCCAACTATAGAAGCACAAAAAATTTATCTTTCCGGTTTACATGGCAGCAGTCCGGAATGTATCATCAGCGCTTTATACCAGCGTTCCAATCTCGAAAATTGTAACCATCTGATTGTATTGAGTGATGCAGAAGATGCTGCTTATTTTTTCAATACAATAGAAAGCTTAACCAATGCATTAGATATTTTTTATTTTCCCTCTTCATTTAAAGTAAGAAAGAATTTTAGATTGCTCAATGCTTCGCATGTAATGTTGCGAACTGAGATGTTGACAAGACTATCTGCCGGAGGCAACAAAAAAATAATGGTAACCTATCCTGAAGCTTTGGCAGAAAAGGTTGTAAAACCAAATACCTTAAACAATAATACCATTTCCATCAAAACAAATGATACCATTCAGCCGGAAAGTTTAATGGAATTGTTGGTGATGTATGGTTTTGTACGCAACGATTTTGTATATGAACCCGGACAGTTTGCTTTAAGAGGCGGCATTCTCGATATTTATTCTTATGGTAATGAAAAACCTTATAGAATTGAGTTGTTTGGTAATGAGGTAGACAGTATCCGGATTTTTGATCCTGAAACGCAGCTTAGTGAGCGAAAACTATTGCAGGTAAGTATTATTCCCAATATTGAAACGCAATTTGATGAAGGAGAAAAAATTTCTTTACTTGAATTTCTAAGTGAAAATACCATTATTTGGTTAAAAGACTGGGATGTTATTTTAAATAAACTGGAGGTTCAGGAAGAAGATCTGGGTATTTTCCTTCAGAAAAATAACGATGTAGCCTTTGTGCAGGAAGTTGATGAAGAGGATACTAAAATTTTAAAAGGAATTGGTTTAAGCGATTTTACACCCGCTGCTACCATTACCCGCCAAATTCAATACAAACACCTGATTGAGTTTGGCTATGCACCACATTTTGCACAAACAACCATTCATTTTCAAACAGAAGAGCAGCCTTCTTTTAATAGGCAATTTGATTTGTTGATGAAGAACCTCTCTTCATTTGAAACTGCAGGATATACTATTTATATTTTTTCTGATCAGTCAAAACAATTAGAGCGGTTACATAGTATTTTTTCTGACTTATCATCAGAAATCAAATTCGTTCCTGTTCCTATTAGTATACATGAGGGTTTTATTGATCATGATTTAAAAGTGGTTTGTTATACTGACCACCAAATATTTCAACGCTATCATAAATACAAAATAAAGCAGGCATATAGTAAAAGCAAAGCGCTTACTTTAAAAACCCTACGTGAGTTACAACCCGGCGATTATGTTACGCATATAGATCATGGCGTTGGAACTTTCAGCGGGTTACAAAAAATTGAAGTAAATGGTAAATGGCAGGAAGCAGTACGAATTATATATAAGGATAATGATATTTTATATGTAAATATCAATTCACTGCATAAAATTTCTAAGTTTACCGGGAAAGAAGGTACCATTCCAAAAATTAATAAACTGGGAAGTGATGTTTGGAATAAACTAAAAGAAAAAACAAAAACCAAAGTAAAGGAACTGGCATTTGATTTAATTGGTTTATATGCAGAACGAAAAGCCAGACAAGGTTTTCAACATTCGCCGGATAACTATCTGAATACAGAATTAGAAGCATCCTTTATTTATGAAGATACACCCGACCAAAGTAAGGTAGCAGCCGATGTAAAAAAAGATATGGAAAGTGCCAGCCCAATGGATAGGTTGGTTTGTGGTGATGTTGGATTTGGTAAAACAGAAGTAGCCATCAGAGCTGCATTTAAAAGTTGTGTAGATGGCAAACAGGCAGCTATTCTGGTACCTACTACTATACTTGCGTTTCAACATTATAAAACATTTAAAGAGCGTTTGAAAGATTTTCCGGTTACGGTTGATTTTGTAAATCGCTTTAAATCTTCCAAAGAAAAAAAAGAAACCCTTCAACGTGTAGCTGAAGGTAAAGTAGATATATTAATTGGTACACATGCCATTCTAAGTAAAGATGTAAAATTTAAAGATCTTGGATTATTGGTAATTGATGAGGAGCAAAAGTTTGGTGTTGGACATAAAGAAAAATTAAAAGCCCTCAAAACAAATGTAGATTGCTTAACACTAACGGCAACGCCCATTCCACGAACGCTTCAGTTTTCACTAATGGGCGCCAGAGATTTAAGTGTAATTAATACCCCCCCGCCTAACCGCCAGCCCATTCAAACAGAAGTACACGTGTTTAATGAAGATTTTATTCGTGATGCCATATATTTTGAAACAGAACGTGGCGGCCAGGTTTTCTTTATTCACAACCGGGTGCAAGGCCTTTCTGAAATGGCTGCACTCATTCAAACATCATGCCCTGATTTAAGTATTGGATTTGCTCATGGACAATTAGAAGGACATGAACTAGAAAAACGTATTCTGGATTTTATTGATAAAAAATATGATGTATTAGTTTGTACCAATATTGTGGAAAGTGGCGTAGATATACCTAACGTGAATACCATCATTGTAAACAATGCACATCATTTTGGATTAAGTGATTTGCACCAGTTACGCGGCAGGGTAGGACGAAGTAATAAAAAAGCATTCTGTTACCTGTTGGCACCACCCATGGCTACATTGCCAACCGATTCAAGAAAACGACTGCAAACTTTAGAACAGTTTAGCGATTTGGGCAGTGGTTTTCAAATTGCCATGCGAGATTTGGATATTCGTGGAGCAGGTAATATGCTGGGTGGTGAACAAAGTGGCTTTATGGCTGAAATTGGATTTGAAATGTATCAGAAAATTTTAGATGAAGCAATCCGCGAATTGAAACGTAGCAGTTTTAAAGAATTATTTAAGGATGAAATTGCACAGCAGGATGATTATGTAAGTGATTGCACTATTGATACAGATTTGGAAATATTAATTCCGGATGACTATGTTTCAAACATTACCGAACGCCTTTCCTTATATACCCGATTGGACAACTGTGAAAATGAAGCTGATTTAACTGCCTTTAAAACTGAAATGGAAGACCGCTTTGGAAATTTACCACCACAGGTATCTGATTTATTTGATACCGTTAGAGCCAGATGGGCAGGTGTTGCATTGGGATTTGAAAAAATGACTTTAAAGGAGAATACTTTGCGTTGTTATTTTATCAATAAGCCAGACTCTCCATATTTTGAATCAGATTTATTTAAAAATATATTGAGCTATTTGCAAACAGGCACCAATAAAGCAAGGTTAAAGCAAGCCGGTAAAAACTTTTTATTAGTTGTAGAAGATGTTAGCTCCATGCAAGCGATGTTGCGGTTTTTACAAAAAATGCAAGCGGGAACTGTGCCTGTTTCACTTTCTTAAAATTACCTATCTCAAATTATATTTTTCTTAACTCCATTTATGTAGGCAATCATCCATTCATCCACTTACTTCAGTATTGTTTTGTAGCAACTTTTCATTTTTGCCAAAATTACCCTGTATGAAATTTAAATTTACTATTGTCATTATTGGACTAATGGTATTGCTGGCAAGTTTGTAGTACAAACAAACCTTTTGTTAGCAAAAATGCAGCTACTACTCAGTTAAAATCAATTGCTATATTGCCGGTTCAGGTACAATTTACAGGTCAACTTCCCCACAATGTTACTCAGGCACAATTAGATAGTGCTGCTTTAAAAACGGGTTACACCTACCAGCAAATTGTATTAGCTAATTTTCAGCGCTATGCCAAACCCCGGAAAAAATTCAATATGGTACAAATTCAAAGTCCGGATAAAACCAATGGACTTTTACGTTCGGCGAGTATAAGTGCAAATGATGCTTTTAACACCGACCCCGATGTTTTAGCAAAAATGTTAGGAGCAGATGCTGTGATAAAAATGAATGTTATTAGTAATAGAATGATGAGCGATTTAGCATCGATGGGTATTGGTGCCGTGCATAATATAATTTTTTTGGGTACTCAAATGGATCCGGTGGTTGGTGGCAGTATTAGCAATAAAACCGCCGATGTATTTGCCAACTGTGGTTTAGTAAAAAATGGAGAAACACTTTGGTCAGCCGAATATCAAAAGCCTACTAATTGGCATATTTCAGGCACAGATGTAATGAATAAAATTACCCGAAAAATGGGGAAACGATTTCCGTTTTAGTTTGGTTTTAAAAGGTCAAAAAAAGGGCAGCTTTCCTTAAAGAAAGCTGCCCTTTTCATGTAATTAGGTATAAGTATTAAAATCCTTTTTTGGCAACACCATCTGCAATAGCTTGTAAAGCTTTTGCTTCACTCAAAATGGCAGCCATTTTATTGCCTTTTCCATCATTGCCACTGGCCATATAACCACCTCTTGCAGTTTTAGTAATTACGGCATCGTGCATGGGAACATTTTTTTCTTTTGTTTTTAAGCAGTATGCTTTAATCATTTTAGAAGTATCCATTGTTTTTTTGTTTTAATATTCTCAAAAAATGAGAATGGATTAGTAAATAAGTTTTGATTCTGCTAACACAAACTACAATTATTTTTTGGTTTGTGAAACTTGTTCTCGTGTAAAACACGCATTATTTTATAAAACATGGCATTTTATGCATCAATACGGGCATAACGGGCATGTGTTTCAATAAATTCTCTACGGGGCGCCACTTCATCACCCATTAGCATACTGAATATTCTGTCTGCTTCAGCGGCACTTTCAATGGTTACTTTTTTCAGTGTTCGGCGGCTGGGGTCCATGGTGGTTTCCCATAATTGTTCTGCATTCATTTCACCCAAACCTTTGTAACGTTGAATAGTAACACTGTCTTCTTTGCCCCCACCTAATTTTTCAATCCATGCTTTTCGTTGTTCTTCGCTATAGGCATAGGCTTGTTCTTTGCCTTTTTTAATCAGGTATAATGGGGGTTGTGCAATGTAAACATACCCATGTTCTACCAATTCTTTCATATAGCGGTATACAAAAGTTAAAATTAATGTGGCAATATGCGAACCATCTACGTCCGCATCAGTCATAATAATTAATTTATGGTAACGTAGTTTGGTAAGGTTCAATTGTTTGGGATCATCGGGTGTTCCTACGGTTACGCCTAAAGCCGTGTACATATTTCTAATTTCTTCGTTCTCGTAAATTTTATGTTCCATTGCTTTTTCAACGTTCAAAATTTTACCACGTAAAGGTAAAATGGCCTGATAGCTTCTGTCGCGACCCTGTTTGGCAGTACCGCCGGCTGAATCTCCCTCCACTAAGTATAATTCACATTTTTCAGGATCGCGTTCAGAACAATCTGCTAATTTGCCCGGTAGGCCACCCCCGCTTAAAACGGTTTTGCGTTGCACTAAATCACGTGCTTTTTTTGCTGCCACTCTGGCTTGGGCAGCAAGAATAATTTTTGAAACTACATTTTTTGCTTCTCTGGGATTTTCCTCCAAATAGGCTTGTAATGCTTTTGCTACAGTAGTTTGAACAATACCTGAAACTTCACTGTTGCCTAATTTTGTTTTGGTTTGTCCCTCAAATTGTGGTTCAGGTACTTTTACGGATATAATTGCACTCAGACCTTCTCTGAAATCATCTCCTTCTACTTCTACTTTGGCTTTTTCAAACAAACCTTCTTTATCGCCATAACTTTTAAACACACGTGTTAAAGCTTGTCTGAAGCCTGTTACATGTGTACCACCCTCAATGGTATTAATGTTATTAACGTATGAAAAAATATGTTCTTTAAAATCATTGTTATAAGTCATGGCTACTTCAACCGCTACATTCGTTGCTTCGTCGTGTCCTTCAAAGAACAAAGTTTTAGAAATGAGGGGTGTTCTTTTTCCTATTTCATCCAGCATTTCCACAAATTCTACAATACCACCTTCACTGTAAAAATTTTTGCTGTAATAGGAGCCGTCTTCATTTTTTTCTCTTAAATCGTTCAAGGTAATGCTGATTTTTCTGTTTAGAAAAGCCAATTCACGTAAACGGCTTTCTAATATTTCCCGTTTAAAAACTGATTCCTGAAAAATGGTTAAATCGGGCCAAAAATGCACATTGGTGCCGGTTTTATCACTAATGCCGACTTCTCTAACGGGGTATTGTGGCACGCCAATTTTATATTCCTGTTCAAATATTTTGCCTTCTCTTTGAACGGTAACTATGAGTTTTGAGCTTAATGCATTTACGCAACTAACCCCAACGCCATGCAATCCACCGGAAACTTTGTAGGTGTTTTTATCAAATTTTCCACCGGCATGTAGAACAGTCATTACCACTTCTAAAGCACTTCTTTTTTCTTTGGTATGCATAGCAGTAGGAATACCACGGCCATCATCT
This sequence comes from Hydrotalea sp. GW822-HT8A01, assembly GCF_058798575.1. Lineage (NCBI taxonomy): Bacteria > Pseudomonadati > Bacteroidota > Chitinophagia > Chitinophagales > Chitinophagaceae > Hydrotalea > Hydrotalea sp. GW822-HT8A01. The sequence continues at coordinate 148,668 of NZ_CM179506.1, read as the reverse complement.
TTTACACTGATGGAATTATCTTCATGTATGGTAACTTCAATGTTTTTGCAGTAACCAGCCAGGGCTTCATCTATGGAGTTATCTACCACTTCGTAAACCAGATGATGCAGACCTTTAACGCCAATATCGCCAATGTACATGGCTGGTCTTTTTCTAACTGCTTCTAATCCTTCTAAAACCTGTATGCTATCTGCGCCGTAGTTTTTATTTTGGGCATCTGTAATCAATTGTTGTGTTTCACTCATAAATATCTAATAACTATTGTGTTTAAACGAATATTTCGGGGGGTGGGCGAAGATAATGATTTTAAGGGCTAAAATGGCATAAAATACAGGTATTTATCCAATATTTACCTGATGTATAATTTAATGCTCTATAACAGGTTTTTTGCCCAAAATAACCGGCATTTATGTATGTTTTTATGAAAGTATTGTTTTACAGTTTTGTGACTGAATTTTAAATGTATATACATACTTTTGCAATGATATGATGCAGGTTTTAGATATTTTAAAAGTAGCCCATAAAAATGGGATTGAGCCAAGCATGGATTTGTTGTATCAGAAAGCCCAGCATATTCCTGGATCTATTCAGTATGATATTAGAAGATATTATGCACAACATCCCTGGGTGGCAGAAGATACTGGTATGATGGTATATCATTATGATGAAGCCCGACCTGATAAGAACTATTTGGAACTTCGTTTTTGTACCACCGGTAATCGGTATTGCGAAGAAAGAAGTTGTTCTTTTTGCAGTCAGCTACCTACTGAAAGTTGTGATGGGAAAATACAAACGGTAGATGTTTTTACTTTTCATTTTACAGCAACTTTTTTATATCAGTTTACGCATAATGTAAAATTAAATAATCGGAAGGATGAAGTTTTGGCTTTTAAACATCCCCATGCTTTCACCAAAATTTTTACAGTTTGCAATAAAAAACGTAATATTTTAGACGGTTTGTTAAACCACAGTTATACCGGCGCTTTAGAGAACATATTTGTGAATGCAAAAATTCATGAATTATTGTTATATAGTTTAGATTGTTTGGTGGATGAAAAAGAAGAAGGTTTTTCTTGTAAATTTTTATCAGATCAACGGAGCAAGGAACAAATTTATCAGGCACGAGATCTTTTATTGCAACACATTGGCGATCCTATTACCATAAAAGAATTGAGTCGTAAAGTTGCCATGAATGAATGTTACCTGAAAAAAGGATTTAAAGAAATTTTTGGTACAACCATTTTTGATTTTTATCAGCAACAAAGAATGGAACATGCAAAATACCTTTTATACGAGAAGGGGTTGAGTGTTACAGATGTATCGGCTTTGTTGGGCTATTCTTCCATATCACATTTTTCTGCTGCATTTAAAAAGCATACCGGATTAAAACCTTGTGACTTATTAAAATAAAAGATAACCCCCTGTTTTCATAAAAAAGAGGAAGTCTCAAAAGTAAAATGAAGCGTTTGAGAATGGCTTAAATGAAAACTTTCTCCACCCCCTACCGAATAAAAAGAGGCTGCCTCGGACTTTTGAGACTGCTTCTTTTTATTTCATATTTTGGTTACATCATCTCCTGTAAACTTTCTTTACTGGCTTGAATGGTTGCATCTAAATCCTGGTAGGTAAGTGCATTATTCAAAAACCAGCTCTCAAAAGGGGATGGTGGTAAATATATTCCTCTTTTAAGCATTGCGTGAAAGTATTGCTTAAATAATTCATTGTTGGCTGCTGCGGCAGTTTCAAAATTTGTAACGGGCTGCTTGCTAAAATGCACACTGATCATAGAACCTAAACGATTAATGATAAAAGGTATTTTAGAAGCAGTAAATACTTCCTGCAACCCTTGATGCAAATAAGCCGTTTTGTCATCTAACTCCTGATATATGGAAGGATTATTTTTTAATTCATTTAATAATGTATAACCCGCAATCATTGCAATAGGATTGCCGCTTAATGTTCCGGCCTGGTATACATTTCCCAACGGCGCAATGTGTTGCATGATTTCTTTTTTACCTCCAAAAGCGCCTACCGGCATACCTGCACCAATTACTTTTCCATAGGTAATTAAATCAGCGTCAATGCCTAACCGCTCTTGTGCGCCACCGGGGGCCAACCGAAAGCCGGTCATTACTTCATCAAAAATGAGTACGATATGATTATCGGTACAAATTTTTCGTAATCCTTCCAGAAATCCTTTTTCAGGAAGGATGCAACCCATATTGCCTGCAACGGGTTCTACAATAATGGCGGCTATTTCATTTGGATTTGCTTCAACTAATTTTTTTACGGCATTTAAATCGTTGTAGGCGCAGGTTAACGTATCGGAGCTAACACCTGCAGGAATACCTGGTACGGTTTGTATATTAAATGTGGCCACGCCGCTGCCTGCTTTTACCAAAAATGCATCTGCATGTCCATGATAATTTCCTTCAAATTTGATGAATTTATTTTTACCGGTATATCCTCTGGCTAATCGTAGTGCACTCATACAGGCTTCTGTTCCGCTGCTGACCATTCTAATTAAATCAACATTGGGTGCCATACTTTTAATTAACTCGGCCATACAAATTTCTAAGGAAGTAGGAGCGCCAAATGAAGTAGAATCTACTGCTTTTTCCTGTATGGCTTTAATAACCGGCTCGTAAGCGTGACCAAGTATCATCGGGCCCCATGAAGCAATATAATCGATGTATTGATGATTGTCTTCATCAAATAAATAAGCGCCTTTTGCTTTTTTTATAAACAAGGGTGTACCACCTACGTTTTTAAAAGCCCTAACCGGCGAGTTTACCCCACCGGGCATGGATTGTTGTGCACGGTTAAACAATTGCCGGCTATTTTCTGTTAGCATAAAAATTTATTTATTTCTGATAACCTTAGTGATGCTTTGTTATTCATTTCCATCCAATAAAGTTGTAAAGGCTTTTACCGATTTGGTTGGCTTAAATTCTATGATATTCCACTCTGCCAGTTTGTTAACATAAAATGGATCTTCAGCCATAATCTGTTCTATTGTTTTTCTACTATCTGCATTTGCCAAAATGATTCCACCGGTGCGTGGTTCTTTTCTGCCGGAAGCAATAAAATTGCCGGACTGATAATATTTTTCCAGAAAAGCAATATGGGCTTCCATATGCTGATCAATTAAATTAGTGGATACTTTGTAAGTAATATCTACAATAAACATAAAGTTGTTTTTAAGTGTACAAACTGAATTGCTATTGTTTTGGATTAGCTAAGCAACATAACTGCCTGTTTTGCAAAATAAGTGGCAATTAAGTCGGCTCCGGCTCTTTTAATAGAAGTAAGGCATTCAATAATAGCTTTATTTTCGTCGAGCCATCCACGTTCTGCTGCAGCTTTTATCATGGCATACTCTCCGCTAACATGATAAGCACTCACCGGAATGGTTACTGCGTTTTTTACTTCCCGAATAATGTCTAAATAAGCCATAGCTGGTTTTACCATCACAATATCAGCACCTTCTTCAACGTCTTGCAATGTTTCGTTAATGGCTTCCAGACGATTTGCATAATTCATTTGATATGTTTTTTTATCACCAAATCCCGGTGCGCTGTCTAAGGCATCTCTAAATGGTCCGTAAAAGCAGGAAGCGTATTTAGCACTATAGCTCATAATACCGGTTTTTGTAAATCCGCTTTCTTCCAATGCTTTTCTAATGGCTCCAATTCTTCCATCCATCATATCGCTGGGTGCAACTATATCTGCCCCTGCTGCTGCATGGCTAACACTCATTTTCACTAAAGCCTCAACGGTTTCATCATTTACAATTTCACCATCTTTTACAATGCCATCATGCCCGTATATGGAATAGGGATCTAATGCTACATCTGTCATTACAATCATTTCAGGTACGGCATCTTTAATGGCTTTTATACTTCTTTGCATTAAACCGTTGAGATTCCAGGCTTCTTTGCCTTCATTATCTTTGGTTTCATCTAATGCTTTTACAAACAGCAATACACTTTTTATACCGAGGCTGTATAATTCTTTAATTTCTGTAACCGTTATATCTAAACTGTTTCTGTAATAGCCCGGCATAGAGCTAATTTCAGTTTTTTGATTGATACCTTCATCAATAAACAAAGGAGCAATAAAATCGTTAGGCGTTAAAACAGTTTCAGCAAGCAAACTTCTTATGGCTGCCGATTTTCTTAATATTCTATTTCTTTTTTGTAAATACATTTTATTAAAATTATATGATTAACATTGATTGGTTTGTTGTATTCATTCATCAATGGTGATGGATTGATGCTCGTTGATCCAATCTTTGGGATGCAGACAGGCATCTAATAAAATGGCTTCAGGCGTTCCTGCTTCCGGTTGGTAATTATAGTTGAAGCGAACGGTTGGTGGCAAGCTCATTAAAATACTTTCTGTTCTTCCATTTGTTTTTAGGCCAAATATGGTACCACGGTCGTGTAATAAATTAAATTCTACATAACGGCCACGCCTTATTTCCTGCCAAAATTTATGTTGTGCTTTAAACGGAGTATTTTTTCTTTTTTCAACAATAGGTAAATAGGCATCTAAAAATGCGTTTCCACAAGCCTTTGCTAATCCCAGCCAAAATTGTTCATTTCTTTCGGGTGTGGGTTTTTGGTGATCATAAAATATACCGCCAATGCCTCTCCGTTCATTTTGCCGGTGTGTGTTTACAAAATAATTATCGCAGGTTGTTTTAAAAAGAGGATAGAAGGATATATCAAACTGATCGCAGGCATTTTTGTGTGTTTGGTGAAAATGAATGGCATCTTCATTCAATAAATAATAGGGGGTAAGATCCGTTCCACCTCCAAACCATCTGTCTATCACTTTATTATTTTCATATAATTCAAAATAACGATAATTGCAATGTATGGTAGGTACAAAGGGATTGTTGGGATGTATCACTAAACTTAAACCACAGGCAAACCATTCATCGCCGTTCATTTGTAATTGTTTGCGCATGGGATCGCTAACGGTACCATATACTACAGATGTATTTACGCCACCTTTTTCAAAAACATTTCCATCGGCAATTACTCTGGTTTTTCCACCGCCACCTGTACCATCGGGCTTACGTTGCCATTCATCTTGTACAAAAACAGCTTTGCCATCTGCCATTTCAAGTGCAGTGCAAATCGTATCCTGAAGGGTATAAATAAATTGTATCCATTCTTCTCGAAATGCTGTTGTATGGGTGGCCGGTAAAAAATTTGTTTCCATGATGAATGCTTTATGCTAACTGGCAGGTTGCCATTCTTTAACTGTATCAACAAATGCTTTAGCATGGTCAACCGGAACATTGGGTAAAATTCCATGCCCTAAATTAGCAATATGTTTTTGTGGACCGAAAGCTTGTAACATGGCAATTACTTCTTTTTTTATAACAGGTATGGGCGAGAGTAGTTTTGCCGGGTCAAAATTACCCTGTAAGGTAATGTTGTTGCCTGCAAAATTCCGTGCTAATTCAGGCGGCGTACACCAGTCAATTCCTAGTGCTGCTGCTCCTGTTTGAGCCATCGCAGATAAGCTGTACCATGCACCTTTGGCAAATACAATTACCGGAACACTGGGTTTGATTGCTGAAACAATTTGTTGGATGTAAGGAAGTGAAATGGTTTCAAAATCTTCTTTGCTCAATAACCCGCCCCAACTATCGAATATTTGCACCGTATCGGCACCGGCAACCACCTGAGCCTTTAAATAGGCAATGGTTGTATCTGTAATCATTTGCAATAATTGGTGTGCCAATGCGGGTTGTTGGTAACAAAATGCTTTGGCTTCATCAAAAGTTTTAGAGCCCTTTCCCTGCACCATATAACAAAGCAGCGTCCAAGGCGCACCAGCAAAACCAATTAATGGAACTCGTCCATTGAGTTCTTTTTTAATGAGCTGAATGGCTTCAAAAACATAGCCTAATGTTTCGTGTACATCCGGTACGCGAATCCGCGATAAATCATTTACTGTTTGAATAGGGTTGGGTAAAATAGGCCCTTTGCTTTCAATTAACTGCACTTCAAGGCCCATAGCCTGAGGTACTACTAAAATATCAGAGAACAATATAGCTGCATCAACACCAATAATATCAACAGGCTGTAAAGTAATTTGGCAGGCTAATTCGGGTGTTTGGCAACGCTCAAAAAAACCATACTTATTTCTTAATTCCATGTATTGTGGTAAATACCTACCGGCTTGTCGCATCATCCAAACAGGCGAACGTTCAGTTTTTTCACCTCTTAAAATTCTTAGAATCAAATCGTTTTTTAATACACTCATGCTTTAATGTTAATCGATTTAAAATAGTTCATTGCTAATTCAATCATTTGTTCTTTTCCGGGCCATTCACTAGTAATTATTTTGTTTTGAACATAGGTATGTATGGTTGCTGCAGTTGTTTTACCAATGGCAAATAAAACAGTGGCTAACGGTATGGTATTTACGGAGAAGAAACTATGAACAGCACTTGGGCTAAAAAAAATAATACCCTGATAATTTTTTGATACTTCAACGGGTGTTTGTATGGTATTGTAAACAATAACCTGTTCAGTTGGAAATTGGTTTGCGGCTAAGGTTTCAGGAAGTTCATCCATTCGTTGATCACCACAAAAAAATACTAACGCGTTTTCGGGCCGGTGCTCAATAATTTTTTCAGCCAGTAAACCCGCACTTTTAGCACTGCCTTTAAAATGTTTTTCGCCAAAAAACTGAATAATTTTTTCTTTGGTAATACCGCCTAAACAATAAATATCCCATTTGGGAACTTGCGGTAATTGGGCTGTAACTGCATCTACTGCATTCATGCTGGTAAAAAGAGCCGTAATTTTTTTTTCAGCCAATTCGTGAATGGTTTGTGTAATTAATTCATTTATAATGGGACTGGTTTCAATAAATGGGATACAATCAATGGTAATGCCTCTTGTATTGGCATTGATTATAATGATAGGGTCTAATGGACGAGTGCATAAAATGGGTATGGTACTATTTTTTTGCATGGTGAATTGATTCGATGATCGTTTTTGCGCCGGTTGTTAAAAGTTCTTCAGCAGCTAATCTGCCTAAGTTTACAGTATCTGAAAGGGTTGTTTTTTTTTCTATTTTAAATTGTTGTTTGCCATCTGGGCTGGTAATATTTCCCTTAAAGTAAACCTCATTATTTTCAATCGTGGCCAAAGCACTGACAGGGGTAGAACAACCGCCCATTAAAGTTTGTAAAAAATCGCGTTCTAATTTGGTACAAAGCTCGGTATTTGGATCGTTTAGTTGATTTAATTTTTTAAAAGTTTCAGTATCATCTTCCCGGCATACAATTACAATGGCACCTTGTGCAGGTGCAGGAAGCATCCAGTCTAAATGCATGGATTGTGCGGGGCGTAATGCAATTCGTTCTAATCCTGCAGCAGCAAATATGGCTCCATCCCAATTGCTTTCTGCTACTTTTTTTAATCGGGTATTCACATTGCCTCGTAAATTTTCAATAGTATGATTTGGGTAATGGTGCAGCCATTGTGCTTTTCGGCGAATACTACTGGTGGCAATAATGGCATTAGATTGAGCGTCTGATAAAAAATCTGTATTGTTTTTGAATACCAATATATCCTTGTATGATGCTCTGGGAAGAACAGCAGCCTGCACAATGCCTTTAGCTAACTGTGTAGGTACATCTTTCATTGAGTGTACAGCAATATCAATGGTTTTACTCAGTAATGCTGCATCTAATGTTTTTGTAAACACCCCTTGTACGCCAATGGCATATAGTGGAGTAACCAAATCAATATCGCCATCGCTTTTTATATGTTTTAATTCACTTTGAATATGGTGTTTACTTAATAGCGTTTGTACCAGTGTTGCCTGCCAAACGGCTAATTGGCTTTCTCTGGTTCCAATTTTAATTATACCCATGATTTAAATAAAATCAGTTACTGCTGATGGTGATAAAATCGTTAATAGCTTCAATAAAATTACAACCGGGTTTGTAATTGCTGCGTAATTTAACAGCCATGTTTTTTACTGCTTTTTGAACAGCCTCATTTGTACTGGTACTGTGGTTATTGGCTGTATAAACAGCATTAAACATTTCACAGTGGTTCATGTCTTCTAATTTCTTTTTTACAGCCTTAATAACCGGTACAAATTTTCTGCTGTCTAACCACTCAAAAAATTCGGCTTCAAATTCGTGAATAATGGCTGATGCTTTTGGAATTTCTGCCTGGCGTTTTTGTAGAGTAGCATCATTAATTTTTGCTAAATCATCTACATTTACTAACGAAATATGAGCTAATTGGGCGGTATCGGGATGAATATTATTGGGAATTGACAAATCAATCAGAATTTTTTTACCCGAGTTAATAAAATTCTCTTTAAATAAAATAGGAGCTTCTGCATTGGTGGCTACAATAATGACATCTGCTTTTGCTGCTAAAGTGGGTAAAGTTTGGTAAGTGGCTGAACCAATACCGAGTTCTGCAGCCAGTTCAGCTGCTTTTTCATTGGTTCTGTTGATGAGTGTAATATTAGTTGTATCTAAATAATCAATCAAATTTTTGCAAGTGTTTTTGCCAATTTTACCTGTTCCAATTAATAAAATATTTTTTTGTGGTATGAAATGAAGATGCTCTTTCAGGTATTGAATGGCTGCAAATGATACAGAAACAGTGCCACCGCTTAAAGCGGTTTGGTTTTTAATGGTTTTAGAAGATTGTAGTGCGGTGTTAAACAATCTTTCCAGAAATGAACCTACAAATCCACGTTCTTTTGCAAACTTAACTGCCAATTTCATTTGCCCTACAATTTCATAATCGCCCAAAATTTGCGAATCCAATCCGGCACCAACAGAAAAAATATGTGTTACCGCTTCTTTTTCTTTTTTTATATAACAACGTTCTAAAAATATTTCTTTTGAACCCACAGTTTCACTGCAAAGCAGGTTAATAAGGTCAGAAGCCTGGTTAGCAATGCCATAAATTTCAGTGCGGTTACAGGTGCTGAGTATTACCACCTCTTTTATAGAAAGGGTAGAAGCTTTTTGTAAAATAGCGGCATATTGTTCGGGGCCAATGGCGTATTGACCTCTTACAGAAGCATCTGTTTTTTTGTAATTAATACCAATGGCAAAAAAATTCGATAAGTTTATCATCTGCTGGTCTTAATATGGTTCCTTTTATAAACGCAAAAGTATTCCGCTTGGATGGCAGAAATGTATGACTTAGGTCATGTCTCTGTCATTTAATTGTCATTTTACCAGATTTGAATACGATTTACCGGTTTACTGTACTTTTTTATGGCTGTTCCAAACCAATTCATATTTTGTTTCGTTGTTACGAGTAATAAAATGCAAACAACCTGTTTGAAACAATTTTTGAAATAATACATTTGCTAACATTTATTTTTATGCACCAAAAGAAAAAAGGGGTTATTTTAATGAATCTTGGTTCGCCGGATTCAACATCTGTAAAAGATGTGCAACGATATTTGAAAGAGTTTTTAATGGATGAACGTGTAATAGATGTTCCATATTTTTTCAGGCTTTTATTAATTAAAGGCATTATTGTTCCATTCAGGGCACCTAAATCGGCAGAGGCATATAAAACCATCTGGACAGATGCCGGTTCGCCACTCATTGTTTTAACCCAACAGTTAAAAGAGGCTGTTCAGCAGCTTATTCAAATGCCGGTTACTGTTGCTATGCGTTATGGAAATCCATCACCTGAGGCTGCTTATCAATCATTATTAGAACAAGACCCTGATATTGAAGAAGTTTTATTATTTCCATTATATCCGCATTATGCCATGAGCAGTTATGAAACGGCAGTGGAATATATGAAGGAGGTGCATCAAAAAATGGGGTATAGATTTAAGTTGCAAACCATAAAACCTTACTACAACCAGCCCGAATATATTCATGCTCTTGCCAACAATATTCAACCCTATTTACAACAGGAATATGACCATATTCTATTCAGCTATCATGGTATACCAGAACGACATATTCGAAAAAGTGATACAACGGGATGCCATTGCCTTCAGGTAAAAGATTGCTGTAATGTGTCATCCATTGCACACCAAACCTGTTATAGACATCAGGTTTTTGAAACCACTAAACTGGTAACTGAAAAGTTGCATATACCGAAAGAAAAATTTAGTGTTTCTTTTCAGTCTCGATTAGGCAAGGGGTGGCTACAACCCTTTACAGATAAGCGATTGGAAGAAATGCCATCACTGGGCATCAAAAAATTGCTCATTCTTTGCCCGGCTTTTGTAAGTGATTGTCTGGAAACCTTAGAAGAAATTGCAGAACGTGGTAAAGAAAGTTTTATGCATGCAGGTGGTGAAAGTTATACTACCATTCCCTGTTTAAATACACAGCCGCTTTGGGTAGCCACTATCAGTAACTGGATAAATGCTTATGAAAATGGTGCAAGCAATATGTTGTTGAATTAATCTTATCTTTAGTAAGATGTATCTATACTTGAAGGCTGCACATATTATTTTTGTTGTTACCTGGTTTGCGGGTTTGTTTTATATGCCTCGCTTGTTTATTTATGCTACTGAAGCAGGCGATAAACCAGAGCCTGAACGCACTATTCTGAGAAATCAGTTTGCCATTATGATGAAGCGTTTATGGTATGGCATTACCTGGCCTTCTGCAATTATTACTTTATTATTAGGCACTTCTGTTTTAATGGAAGGTGGTTGGTGCCTGTTATTGTTTAAATCGGAGGGTAAATGGTTACTTGTAAAATTGGTTTTAGTGTTATTTTTATACGCGTATCATTTTTCATTACAAATATTGGTAAATCAGGAGGTACATGGCATTTACCGATACAGTTCACAGCAATTGCGCATTTGGAATGAGGTAGCTACTTTGTTTTTGTTTGCAATTGTGTTTTTGGCAACAGTTAAACAAAGTATTAGTTTGTTGTGGGGATTTGTTGCTCTACTGGCGTTGCTTTTAGTACTGTTAAGTGCCATTAAAATTTATAAGCTGCTACGAAACAAATAAACAATCATGCGCAAAAAAATATGTATTACTGCTTTGTTTGCTATTGCTTTTATTGAATTGTTTGCTCAAAAAAATATGCAAAATAATTATGTAATTTATGATGTTGCCCAACACAAAACCATTGATTTGGGTGAATTAACAACCGCTTTAATACACACACAGGTTGTATTTTTTGGGGAAGACCACAATGATGCAGTAGCACATTATCTGGAAGATTCCTTATTTAAAGCGTTGGTGCAGGAAAAGAAAAATGTTGCGTTGTCATTAGAAATGTTTGAAACCGATTGTCAGGCACCATTGAATGAATATGTAGAAGGATTTATTACTGAAAAACAATTTTTGGCCAACACACGTCCGTGGAATAATTACAGTGATTATAAATCAATGGTAGAAACGGCTAAATACAATCATCTTCCTGTAATAGCAGCCAATGCTCCCCGCCGTTATGTAAGTTTGGTACACCAAAATGGTGTTCAAACCTTATTAAGATTGGATCAATTATCAAAATCTTATCTGCCTCCATTGCCATTTTCTGCTGCCGAAGTAGCCTATCAACAAAAATTTGAAGGTATTATGGGTGGGCACGAGCAATTCAATCAAAATATGTTTGATGCACAAAATTTATGGGATGCTACCATGGCTAATAGTATTTACCGGTTTTGGAAACATCATAAAAGTTATACTGTTTTTCAGGTAAACGGGCGTTTTCATAGCGATGATAAATTAGGAACTTATGCACGTTTGCGGGCATTATCCCGTAAAATAAAAATGCAAAGTATTAGTTGTTATAACGAAGAGCAATTTACCCATCCCAACTGGGTTGCATTGAAGCAGCAGGCTGATTTTATTATCATTACCAATCCAGAAGTTCCAAAATCATTCTAATTAAATTGCTTTACTAAACTGTGGGTTGTGCATTGATTCATGTACGTGATTGCGCAATAAACGCAAATCAAATGCTCTACAAATATTTCTAACAAAATTTTTGCCTAAAGGCGTTACCGTTAGTTGGTGTTCATCTAATTCAACCAATCCATCTAATTCTAATTTTTCCAATTCAGGAATTACAAATTTTGTAATCATAGCTTTGTCTGCATCATGCAAAACTGTTTCGCCATTACAGCTAATGTCTAAAATATATTGTTTAAAGTGAAGGTCTTCTTCCGTTAAAATAATGCCCTTGGTTACAGCCAGTGTATTGTTGCATACTGTCTCATAATAATTGTGCAGGGTTTTTTCGTTCTGAGCAAAAGCTGTCCCCATATCGCTTATGGCCGAAACACCCAAGCCTATCATATTATTGGTTTGCTGGGTAGTATAACCCATAAAGTTTCGGTGTAATCTTTTTTCCTGTTGTGCAATATACAGGGTATCGTTTGGCAATGCAAAATGATCCATGCCAATATCAACATAACCGGCTGCAGTAAGCATTTCTTTGCCTAATTGATACAACTTCATTTTTGTATCCACATCCGGCAGGTCGTGTTCATCAAACAAGCGTTGGCCTTTGCTGGTCCATGGCACATGGGCATAACTGTAAAAGGCAATACGGTCAGGTTGTAAAGCAATGGTTTGTTCAATAGTAGTGCGCATGCTTTCAACTGTTTGGCGGGGTAATCCGTAAATCAAATCAAAATTTACAGAGGTATATCCCGTTTGTCGCGACATATTGACTGCCTGCTGCACTTTTTCAATAGGTTGTATGCGGTTAATCAGTTTTTGTACCAGTGGATTGTGGTCCTGAATACCAAAGCTAACCCTGTTGAAACCTAAGTTATGCAGTGTTTCCAAATGTTGCAAGGTTGTATTATTGGGGTGTCCTTCAAAACCAAATTCATGCTGGGGATGCACTTCAACGGTTGCTAAAATTGAACTGATTAAATAGTGTAAATTTTCCGGAGAAAAAAAAGTGGGTGTGCCGCCGCCTAAATGCAGTTCACGCAACAAGGGTTTGCCGGGCATTAATTGTAAATACAATTGCCACTCTTTTAAAATGGCTGCTAAATATTCGGTTTCAACCTGATGATTGGTGGTAATTTTTTTATTGCAGCCGCAATAGGTGCAGAGCGATTCGCAAAAAGGCAAATGAATATATAGGCTTAATCCTGATGCATCTTTACTGAATGCTGTTTGTACCAATTGTTCCCATGCCGGTAACGATATGGTTTCATTCCAAAATGGAACGGTTGGATAACTGGTATACCTGGGTACAGGAACATTGTATTTTTCTAATAAATGATGACTTACCTGCATACTCCTCAATTTTCAACAAAGCTAAATGCTGTGTTTAGGCTGTACTATGATTGTTGTCATACCGTGTCAAAAATTCCGGCATTTTGGTATGTAAGTTATCCTACATTCAGTATTTAACTATCTTCATGTTTCATTTTTATCATTGCTTTATGAGAAAAATTTATTTGGGGGGATGTATCCTTCTTTTTAGCGCTTGTGTTCAAAAAAAACAGGTAGATACCATTGTTTACAATGCACATATTTATACCGTTAATGCGCAGTTTGATACGGCAAGCGCCATGGCCATTCAACAGGGGAAGATAGTAGCCATTGGTAAAACAGACAGTATTCTGCAACATTTTTCTGCTAAAGAAATGCTAAATGAAAATGGAAAAACCATATTTCCCGGTTTTATTGATGCGCATGCTCATTTTGTAGGCTATGCTCAGGAACTATTTACCGCCGATTTGCGTAATACCAAAAGTTTTGATGAAGTGCTGGAACGCTTAAAAGTTTTTGCTGCCCAACATCCTAACCAACCCTGGTTATTGGGCAGAGGTTGGGATCAAAATAAATGGCCGGGTAAAGCTTTCCCTAACTCAGTTGCAAAATTAAACCAGCTTTTTCCATTTACTCCCGTTTTTTTAACTAGGATAGATGGCCATGCAGCCATAGCTAATGCCAAAGCAATGGATATGGCAGGAATTAAAGCGGGCCAAAAAATTGTAGGCGGTAGTTTTGAAACTTTTGAAGGCAGACTTACCGGTGTTTTAATTGATAATGCACAAAAGCCGGTATTGGCAGTAATGCCACTTTTATCTGCCAATGCTTATGCGGAAAGATTGATGGCTGCTCAGCAAAATTGCTTTGCCATGGGTTTAACAACTATTACAGATTGCGGTCTGAGTTACAAAGATGTATTGCAAATTGACAGCCTGCAAAAATCCGGTGCTTTAAATATGCAACTGTATATTATGCTGAGTGATGCCAAGGAAAATTACGACTATTTTTTGCCTAAAGGCCCCTATAAAACCGATAAATTGTTTGTTAACGGTTTTAAATTTTATGCCGATGGCGCTTTGGGTAGCCGCGGTGCCTGTTTGCTGCAATCCTATGCCGATAAACCCGGCTGGTATGGTTTTTTATTGAGTAATGCTTCACACTTCGATTCAATGGCCAATATTTTATCGAAAACAAATTTTCAAATGTGTACCCATGCCATTGGCGATTCCGGTAACCGTGTAATTTTACAGGTATACAACAAATATTTAAAAGGCAAAAACGACAGGCGTTGGCGCATAGAACATGCACAAATTGTTGCTCCGGAAGATATTGCTTTATTTGGTGCAGCTTCCATTATTCCTTCTGTACAGCCTACCCATGCCACCAGTGATATGTATTGGGATGAAAGCCGATTGGGTAAAACCCGGCTTAACAATGCCTATGCTTATAAAAATCTTTTAGCACAAAACGGCTGGCTGCCATTGGGTACCGATTTTCCGGTAGAAGACATTTCGCCCTTTAAAACTTTTTTGGCTGCAGTATTTAGAGTAGATAGTATCGGTTTTCCACCCGGAGGGTTTTTGCCCGAAAATGCCCTAAGCCGCGAAGAAGCCATTCGGGGTATGACCATTTGGGCTGCCCGGGCCGATTTTTTAGACAAAGAAACCGGCAGCCTTGAGCCTGGTAAAAAGGCCGATTTTGTTGTGCTTGATGCCGATTTAATGCAAATTCCCTGGAATCGGGTGCTGCAAACAAACGTGCTGGCTACTTATATTTCAGGCAAAAAAGTATACCAAAAATAAAAATAAAAGACGGGTTTTTTTCATGAAGTGGTTTCATGCTTTGTGGTGAATGACTGCTGTATCTTCTTATTGCATTAACAGATTCCTTACCTTCGCAACTTTTAAAACCGCATTGATAGTACAGTATTTATGAGCAATACATACCGCGAATTTCAGGCCTTACATTTACCTTCTATTGAAAAAGAAATATTGCAACGCTGGCAGCAGGAGCAAGCTTTTGAAAAAAGTATTTCTTTACGTGAAGGCGCACTGCCCTTTGTGTTTTATGAAGGGCCGCCCAGTGCCAACGGTATGCCGGGTATACACCATGTTATTTCCAGAACATTGAAAGATTTGGTTTGCCGCTACAAAACCATGCAGGGTTTTCAGGTAAAAAGAAAAGGAGGCTGGGATACCCATGGCCTTCCGGTTGAATTAGGGGTAGAAAAAGAACTGGGCATAACCAAAGAAGATATTGGTAAAAAGATTTCAGTTGAAGCTTACAATCAAAAATGTAGGGAAGCAGTTTTGCGCTACAAGGATAAATGGGATGAGATTACCACTAAAATGGGCTATTGGGTAGATTTGAATGACCCTTACATTACATTCGATAATAAATATATTGAAACCTTATGGTGGATTTTAAGTGAACTGTATAATAAAGGTTTACTATATGAAAGTGTAAGCATTCAACCATACTCTCCTGCGGCGGGAACCGGTTTAAGCAGTCACGAATTAAACCAGCCCGGCACTTATAAGGACGTAAAAGATACAAGTTGTGTGGCGATGTTCCGCTTACTGCCTGTTTCAATAATTGAGGGAAAATGGAGAGAAACATTTAGCAACTACCTCATTGAAACTGCCTCTAATTCCTGGAAAACTAATAAAGTAAAAAGTTCAGACGTTTTTCTTTTAGCCTGGACTACTACCCCCTGGACATTGCCCTCAAATTTGGGATTAGCAGTAGGGGCAGCTGTAGATTATGTACTCATTAAAACCTTTAACCCGTACACGCATTTGCCGGTAAATGTGGTATTGGCTAAAGATCTTATTCCAAAATATTTTAAGCAGGAAGCCGAAAATGCTGATTTTAACGGCTATTCTTCCGAATCAAAAATCATCCCCTGGCAGCAATTGGCCATTTTTAAAGGCAGCGAATTAGAAAATTGCCGTTACGAGCAATTAATGCCTTACGAAGCCAATCAGCCTGTATTAGCCGATGGTGAGCCATTTAGGGTAATGCTGGGCGATTTTGTTACTACAGAAGATGGTACCGGTATTGTACACATTGCGCCTGCATTTGGAGCAGATGATTTTAAAGTAGGAAAGAAATACGGCATCGGTATTTTAACGCTGGTAGATAAACAGGGTAAGTTTGTAGATGGCTTGGGCGAATTCAGTAACCGTTATGTAAAAAATTATACCGACGATCCGCAGTATCAGGATGTAAATGTAGATATCTGTGTAAAACTTAAAAAAGAAAACAGGGCATTTAAGGTAGAAAAATACGAGCACAGCTATCCCCATTGCTGGCGCACCGATAAACCCATTTTGTATTATCCGTTAGATGCCTGGTTTATTAAAACCACAGCGGTTAAAGACAGAATGGTGGCACTCAATAAAACCATCAACTGGAAACCCAAAAGTACCGGCGAAGGCCGCTTTGGCAACTGGTTAGAAAATATGGTAGATTGGAATTTGAGCAGAAGCAGGTATTGGGGCACACCCTTACCCATTTGGCGAACAGAAGATGGTGCAGAAGAAATTTGCATTGGTTCAATTGATGAACTAAACGCAGCCATTAAAAAAGCCAATGAGGTGTTAGGGGTAGAGGTAAATAAGCATTACCTGCATGAAGGTATTTTAGACCTGCACAAACCCTATGTAGATGCAATTGTTTTGGTTAGCCCTTCCGGTAAACCCATGAAACGGATACCCGATTTGGTAGATGTATGGTTCGATAGTGGCGCCATGCCTTATGCACAATGGCATTATCCGTTTGAAAATAAAGATTTGATTGATAAAAGCGCCGCTTTCCCCGCCGATTTTATTGCTGAAGGCGTTGACCAAACCCGTGGATGGTTTTATACGCTCCATGCGCTGGCAGTGATGTTGTTTGACAGTGTAGCCTACAAAAATGTAGTATCCAATGGGTTGGTATTAGATAAGAACGGTAATAAAATGAGCAAGCGCCTTGGTAATGTGGTAAATCCGTTCGATACAATTGAACAATTTGGTGCCGATGCCACCCGCTGGTATTTAATTACCAATGCCTCACCTTGGGATAATTTAAAATTTGATTTAGAAGGTATTAAAGAAGTACAGCGTAAATTTTTTGGCACCTTATACAATACTTATCAATTTTTTGTGTTGTATGCCAATGTAGATGGTTTTGCATTTAAGGAATCTTACATCCCCATTCAGCAAAGGCCTGAAATAGACCGTTGGATTCTCTCTTCGCTCCATTCCCTCATTCAAAAAGTAACCGATGCATTGAATGATTATGAGCCCACTATTGCCGGTCGTGCTATAGAAGATTTTGTTAATGAACAGCTCAGTAACTGGTATGTACGCTTATGTAGAAGAAGGTTCTGGAAAGGAGAATATGAAACTGATAAAATCAGCGCATACCAAACCCTTTATGAATGTTTAGAAACAATAGTGCAGTTAATGGCACCTGTTTCACCCTTTTTTAGTGAGGCCATTTTTTGTAATTTGAATGAAGTTAGCCGGCGTTATCAGGCTGCATCTGTTCATCATACAAACTATCCTAAAGCCAATGCAGCCATGATAGATGCTGATTTAGAAGAAAGAATGCAACTGGCGCAGGATGTGTGTTCCCTGGTTCTATCGCTTCGTAAAAAAGTAAACATAAAAGTTCGGCAGCCGCTGCAAAAAGTAATGATACCGGTTTTAAATGCCGATATGCAGCAGCAGTTAGAAAAAATAGCCGATTTAATTAAGGCCGAAGTAAATGTAAAAGAAATTGAATTTTTAACGGATGCGGAAGGTGTTATTCAGAAAAAAGTAAAACCCAATTTTAAACTGATGGGGGCCAAAATGGGCAGTAAAATGAAAATGGCAGCAGCATTAATTGGGCAATTAAATCAGCACCAAATCGGCATTCTGGAACGTGAAGGCAGTTTAATGTTGGAGTTGGAAGGGGAACAAATACCTGTTTTGCTGGAAGAGGTAGAAATTTTGGCAGAAGATATACCCGGCTGGTGTGTTGCTTCCAAAGCATCTTTAACCGTTGCTCTGGATATTACAGTGACTCCTGAACTGCAAAATGAAGGAAATGCCAGAGAATTAGTGAATCGTATCCAAAATATCAGAAAAGAGAGCGGATTTGAGCTAACAGACCGTATATTCGTACACATTATGGAAAATGCCGTATTAAAGCCTTCCATAATTCAATTTAACGATTATATTTGCCGCGAAATTTTGGCAGACGCTATTCACTGGGTACCAGATTTGCAGCAGGGTACAGCAATTGAAGTGAATGGTGTTTTGTTAAAACTGGCAGTAACAAAAAAAGGATAAAATGTATGGCTACCAAAAAAACTGCGCCTAAAAAAACAACAAAGCCTGCCGCTAAGGCAGCTAAAAAGGCAGCACCAGCCAAAAAAGTTGCTGCAACCAAAAAAGCAGCAGCACCGGCCAAAAAAGCGGCTCCCGTAAAAAAAGCAGGAACACCGGCTAAAAAAGCTATATCTGCAAAAAAAGCAGCACCTGCCAAAAAAGAAACGGTTGTTACCGTAAAAAAATCTGCTGCTGTGGTACAACCTGCAAAAAAAACAGTTACTGCAGGTAAAAAAACGATGCCTGCAACAAAATCAGTGGAAGCTATACATAAAACCAAGCACGAAAATATTCATTCTGAACCCATCAAACCCAGTAAAGCAGAAAAAGCTGCTACTGTTCCCACTATGCCAAAGAAAAAGCAACCTGAGCCATTGAAAGAAGTGAAAGTTCCTAAAACCAGTACCAAAACCAGTGTTCCTTATAGCCCGGGTTATACACCACTTGAAAAAAGAGTTGACATGGGTAAACCAACTGAATCAATAGTGCGCTATTCTGATGCAGAATTAAATGAGTTTAGAGAGCTGATTAATAAAAAATTAGATAGCGCCAAACGTGAATTAGCCTATTTGCAAGGTTTAATAACCCGTAAAGATGAATTGGGTGGCGATGAAAGCGAAGGCCGTTATATGACCATGGAAGATGGTGGTATGAGTATGGAAAGGGAACAATTAAGCCAAATGGCCAGCAGGCAAATTACCTATATTGACCATTTGGAAAAAGCGCTTATGCGAATTGAAAATAAAACCTATGGTATTTGCCGTGTTACCGGAAAATTAATTGATAAAGCCAGACTGCGTGCTGTTCCACATGCTACCTTAAGCCTTGAAGCCAAATTAGGTTTGGTGAAAGGTCCCGAAACAAGCAATGAATAAACTTTTACAAAAATAAAAATGGTTTAAGCTCGTTTTAAGTGGCTTTTTTATGGAATTGATTCCATTGATTAATGCACTTCCTGCATGGTTACCAATTTTTTATAAATACCTTCTAATTCAATTAACTGTTGGTGGGTGCCCCTTTCAATAATTTCACCTTTATCTAATACAATAATTTCATCGGCATGTTTAATGGTAGATAAGCGGTGTGCAATTACAATGCTGGTTCTGTTAAGCATCATATTATTAATGGCATCCTGCACCAGGCGCTCACTTTCAGTATCAAGAGATGAAGTGGCTTCGTCTAAAATAAGAATCGGTGGGTTGCGTAAAATAGCTCTGGCAATGGTAATTCGCTGTTTTTCGCCACCACTTAGTTTATTGCCCCGGTCGCCAATATTGGTTTTATATCCTTCTTCTTTTTGCAATATAAACTGATGGGCATTGGCAATTTTAGCTGCTTCTATAATTTGCTCCATTGTGGCATTTTCGGTGCCAAGGGCAATGTTGTTTGCAATGGTATCGTTAAACAAAATGGGTTCCTGTGTAACAATACCCATGTGTTTGCGTAAGCTATACAAGTTGTAATCTTTAATATTAATACCATCAATTAGTAATTCGCCTTCACTTACATCCTGAAAGCGTGGAATTAAATCTGCGAAGGTACTTTTCCCTGCACCACTGCTGCCTACAATAGCAACGGTACTTCCTTTGCGTATGGTGAGATGGATGTTTTTAAGTGTTGAAAATTCATCATAACTGAAGCTTACATTTTTAAATTCAATTTGATGTTTGAATTCTGTAAACTGAATTGGATTTTCTATTTCAGTAATTGAAATGGGTGCTTTTAAAATTTCTTCTATTCTCTGAATAGCCGAACTGCCGCGCTGTGCGTTGTAAAAAGCTGTAGACAGAGATTTGGCTGGATTAATAATTTGCGTGAAAAATAAAATGTAAGTAATAAAAGCATCAGGCTGTAAAAAGTTTTTGCCGCCAAGTACCAACCTTCCGCCAAACCACAAAATACAGCACATTACAATTACACCTAAAAATTCGGAAAGTGGAGATGCCAGATCTCTTCTGAAATTCATTTTATTCCGTATCTCATTCAGTTTATTATTGGTATAATAAAATTTACTGCCAATCAATTTTTCAGCATTAAAGGCCTTGATGATTCTAAGCCCACCCAGGGTTTCATCTAAAATAGACATTAGGGTACCCTGAAACTCCTGGGCATGGGTAGATTGTTTTTTTAATGAACGGCTTACCCTGCCTATAATAAAACCGGTTAAGGGTAACAAAACCAATAAAAAAAGCGACAGTGCCGGACTGAGAAAAACCAGCGTAAATAAAATAATAATGATGTTTAAAGGATCTTTTACCAATCCCTCCAACGTACCAATAATGCTCCATTCAATTTCATTGGCATCATTACTCATACGGCTAATAATATCGCCTTTGCGTTGTTCTGTAAAATATCCAACTGGCAATGCCAGAATTTTTGCAAATAAATCGCTCCGTAATTTTGTCATTACATAGTTGCGCATGGGTGTTAATACCCGGTATGACAAATAAATAAAAGTGTTTTTCAGAAAAATTGAGAGGATAATGATAATGCAAATAAAAGCCAGTGCATACATTTCACTGTGTGTTCTAATTAACTGGCTTAAAATATATTTCAGATAATTTAACATGCCATTGGCACTGTATGAAAAATCGGGTTTTACTTCCATCAATTTTTCCTTCCCGAATAATAATTGTAAAAAAGGGGCCAGCATAGCCAGTGAAACCAGCGAAAAAACAATGGATAACAGGTTAAATATTACGTATAAAACAATGTTCTTTTTTTGACTGCTTAGGTAAAACAAAATTCTTGAAAAACGCTTCATAGATAAAATATAATAAGAAAGCCGCAAAGTAACTAAATTTACCACCAAATAAACCTTAAAGATTATGTTGGAAGGAAAACGTCAAAAACAAGTAGCTGCTGTGTTGCAAGAGGCCTTGAATGAAATTTTTATGCGGCTCGGTTTAAATATGATAGATGGTGGAATGGTATCAATTTCTAATGTAAAGGTAACACCCGATTTATTGGAGGCCAGAATTTATATCAGCCTTTTTAAAATAGAACAACCCGCTGTTACCATGAAACGGATTGATGATCGTGCTTGGGAAATAAAAAAGCATTTAGCCGAACAGGTAAAACACCAGTTAAGGCGTATTCCGGTATTGCAATTTTATTTAGATGATACCCTTGATCATGTTTTTAAAATGGAAGCATTGTTTAAACAAATCAATACTTCAAAAAATGATGATGCTGCATCATAAAAAATATTATTGATAGCTCACCACTGAAAATTGTAACATTGAATTTTTTATTTGCCAGGCGATATTTTACCTCTAAAAAATCAACCAATGCTATTACCCTGATTGCATGGATTAGTATTACTGCCATTATGGTTGGAACAGCTGCTTTGATTATTGTTTTAAGTGTGTTCAATGGTTTTGAAGATTTGGTGAAAGGCCTGTATGCCGATTTTTATGCCGATATACGCGTAACACCACAAAAAGGAAAAACTTTTTTATTACTTCCTACGCAGTTGGGTCAACTTAAAAATATTTCCGGAATCGGATCTTATAGTTTAACTGCCGAAGAAAAAGCCCTGCTAGTAAACGGCGATAACCAAACAATTGTTCTTGTAAAAGGGGTAGATAGTAACTATACACGTATTAACAACATTCAATTGCATATGGTTCGTGGGTCTTTTGTATTGGGCAATGCTCAAAAACCACAATTAATTGTAGGAGCTGGTATAGAAAATGCTTTGGGATTAGATGTAGAGCGAAGTTTGTATCCGCTAACATTGTATATGCCCAATACACAATCGGATAATATGTTATCATCAGAAGGGCTTTACGCCTATAATATTTTACCCGCCGGTACTTTCATGATTCAGGAAGATTTCGATAACAAATATGTTTTTACCAATCTTGCTTTTGTGAAATATATGCTTGATATGCAGCCCAATGAATACAGTGCTATTGAAATTAAATTAACAAAAGATGCCAATACGAACAATGTACAGTTGCAAATTGAAAACTTGTTGGGCAATGCATTTAAGGTGCAAACCAGATATCAGCAAAACGAAAGTTTGTATACTGTTATGGAGGTGGAAAAATGGGTGATATATGGAATATTGTCAATTATATTAATTATTGCTGCATTTAATATGATTGGCGCATTAACCATGCTGGTATTGGAGAAGCAGAAAGATATTGCTGTTTTAAAAGCATTGGGCGCATCAGACGGGCTGATTCAAAAAATATTTTTAACTGAGGGTTTTTTATTGGCCATTACAGGTGGTGGGGTAGGAATGGTGTTGGCGCTCCTGATATGTTTCATCCAAATTAAATTTCATTTAATTGGGTTAGGCGGTGGAACGTTTATTATTGATTATTATCCTGTAAAATTAGTGCCCGGCGATTTTGTATTGGTAATGATAACGGTACTGGCTATTGCATTATTAGCTGCCTGGTTTCCGGCATACAAAGCAGGCAAAGAAAAATTATCGCTTAAAAGTTGAAATTAATGTGCAATAAAATTGTATAAAAAAAGCCGGCCATTCTATGAAACTGCCGGCTTTCATCTTTCTATCTTATTTTAATAATCACCTAAAGTTTCAGGTAATTGGTTTAAAGCATCAGCTAATTGAGCATCGCTGGGTGCAATACCATGCCATTCATGGTGTCCTTCCATAAAATTTACACCTTTCCCCATTACTGTTTTCATTAAAATGCAAATGGGTTTGCCCTGACCGGTTAACTTTTTTGCTTTATTTAAACCGGTAACTACCTCCTCCATATCATTGCCATTCATTTCTAAAACATGCCAGTTAAACGCATCAAATTTGGCTTTCAGGCTTTCTAAATTCATTACAACACTGGTTGGACCGTCAATTTGCTGGCCATTATAATCGATAGTAGCAATTAAATTATCTACTTTATGGTGTGCTGCAAACATAATGGCTTCCCAGTTTTGACCTTCTTCCAACTCTCCATCACCGTGTAAAGAAAAAACAAGGTGTTTATCACCATTTAATTTTTTTGAAAGTGCTGCTCCAATTGCTACACTCATACCCTGTCCTAAAGAACCGCTGGCTACGCGTACACCTGGTAAATGTTCATGAGTGGTAGGGTGACCTTGTAATCTGGAATTTAATCTTCTGAATGTGCCGAGTTCTTTTACATCAAAATAGCCTTTTCTGGCTAAAACACTATAAAATAAGGGTGATATATGTCCATTGGATAAGAAGAAAATATCTTCTCCAATGCCATCCATATGAAAGGGAAGTTTGGTATCCATTATATCAAAATAAAGTGCAGTCATATAATCGGCACAACCCAATGAACCGCCCGGATGTCCGCTCTGCACATCATGTACCATCCGTAAAATATCTCTTCTAACTTGCGATGCTGTTTTTTCTAATGTTGCTATGTCTGCCATAAATACTAATTTGGTTTGGCAAGATAATTGATAATTGAATACCATCCGCATCGGGATGCATAATGTTAGCCCGATATGATTTTTTTACAATTTTATGTACAATTGTTAAAAATTTAAAAAACATCTATCTTGCCTTTGTAATTCTACCCCTCTAACCAATAACTAAAGCTGTAAAAAATCCTGCAATGGAGAAAATTATTATTGGGGGCCTACTCTCTTTTATTATAACACTACTTGCAATTCCGGCAATTATTCAAATTGCAAAGATGAAAAAGTTGTATGATGTACCTGACGATTGGAAGATACATCATACGCCTGTTTCCTCATTGGGCGGTGTTGGTATTTTTGCAGGGTTTCTTATTGCATTTTTGTTGTTGAGCGATTTGGCTCCCCGGGTGCATGGCTTTCCATTTTATATAGCAGCTTTTGTGGTGGTTTTCTTTTTTGGTGTTAAAGATGATATTTGGTAATAACACCTTTAAAAAAGTTTTTAGGTCAGTTGGCTGTTGCTATTATTTTAATGTATAAAAACCAGTTGCTGATTGATGATATGCATGGTTTTATGAATATTGGTATCATTCCTCCTGTATTTAGTTACCCACTTATCATGTTTACAATTATTGTTGTAATGAATTCTTGCAATTTAATTGATGGTGTAGATGGCTTGGCTGTCTCTATAGGATTCATTACCTGCACTTTGTTTTCTGTATTTTTCTATTTAAATAATGATTGGTTTTTTGCGTTGATGGGCATCTCTATGTCAGGGGCATTGCTGGCTTTTCTTCGCTTCAATTTTTCACCTGCCAAAATTTTTATGGGCGATACGGGTGCTATGCTATTAGGCTTGGTCAATGCAATTTTGGTCATTCATTTTATTAAAACTGCTGAAGGCTCTCATATTTTACCAGTTTACGCTGCACCTGCTATGGGATTTGGTATTTTGTTATTGCCTTTATTAGATACACTTCGTGTATTCAGTTATTCGTATTTTTAATAAAAAGTCACCTTTTTCGGCTGATCGAAATCATTTACACCATATGTTATTAGACAGGGGATATTCTCACAAAAAAATTACCCTTTGTTTATCTTCTGTATCCATTCTCTTTATAGTACTCAGTTATCTGGCACTTCCCTTAGGTACAACAAAAGTTATTTTGTCGCAAATTGTATTGTTTTTCTCTGCAATATTATTCTTGAATTTTACCAACATACGGCAACAAAAGAAAAACGCAGAGTTAATGGATGCCGATGGGCATCAAAATTTTATTGCTTTAACTACTAATAAAACAAATCCTATTGCTACGGTAACTGATAAATAATTTAGTTTTTCATTGCATCTTGCTGGCGTCTCACTCCCTTATTCTGTTGAATTTGTAAATACTGGGCTGCAAGATGTTGTATTCTTTATTAGATTTGCGCCACTTAATCATCATTTTATTATGACCGAAGCATTAAATCTAATTATTGAGGATATTGAATCAGGCATGAAAAAGGCCATTTTGCATTTAGAGGTAGAATTGACTAAAATCAGAGCGGGTAAAGCCAATCCGGGTATGTTAGAAGGTATTGCTGTAGATTATTACGGTAATCCTACCCCCATTCAGCAAGTGGCCAATGTAAGTGTTTTAGATGCCAGAACCATTAGCATTCAGCCTTGGGAAAAGAAAATGCTGGCAGCCATTGAAAAAGCCATTATGCAGGCCAATATTGGAATAACTCCGCAAAATGATGGTACCCAAATTCGTTTATTTTTACCACCTTTAACAGAAGAGCGCAGGAAAGAAATGGTGAAAAAAGCTGCTGCTGAAGGGGAACAAACCAAAGTAGCTATTCGCAATATTAGAAGAGAAGGTATTGAACAGGTAAAGAAATTACAAAAAGATGGTTTAAGTGAAGATGTGGTAAAAGATGCAGAAAAAGATATTCAGGAAATTACAGATAAATACACGGGCCTGGTTGAAAAACATTTAGCTGTTAAAGAAAAAGAAATAATGACGGTATAATGGGTTGGGTTTTGAATGGTTTGTGGGCAAAACATTGTAAATGAATGTATTTGCCCATTATTTTTTATAGCGGTTGGTAATAGACACACCGGTTAAAATTAACAGCATACTAATCAACTGATTCATTCCAAAAACTTCTCCTGTTAAAACACCCCAGCCTACAGCCACAAAGGGTATACCGTAAGTAACCATTGATGCAAACAGTGCCCCCGATTGTTTTAATAAAATATAAAACAGTACAGTGGCAACTGCTGTACCCATAATACCCAATAAAGCACTAAATAAAGTGGCATGTATTACCGCAGTAATAAATGTTTGTGTAAAATAGCCCGTAAAACTTAAAATTACCAAACAAGGTATCATTAATAACACAAATGCCATGCTGGCTATATGTAGTGAGCCAATACCCTGCAGGTGTTTTCGTACATAATTTACATTTAAGCCATATAAAAAAGTAGCCAATAAAATAAACAGTGCATAGCCCACATTTGTAAAACTAAAGTGCCCTTTGTTAAAAAACAGGAACAACAAACCTCCAAAACCGAGCAATACACCCAACAATTGCATGGGTTTAATTTTCTGTTGAAAAAATAAAATACCGGTAGCAATGGTAAATAAGGGGGTAAGTGCATTCAATATACCTGCCAAACTGCTGTCTAATTTTGTTTCGGCCAAACAAAACAAATAGGCCGGAAAAAAACTGCCCAAAAGCCCAGAAACCAATACCGGCCATCGTTTATCAACAGTAATACTTTTAAAAGCTTTCAGCCCAAATGGCGTTAATATAATACCCGCACTTAAAATTCTGATGGTTGCCACCTGGTAAGGGGTTAGTGCCTGCATGCCTTCCTTCATTAAAATAAAGGAACTGCCCCATATAATGGAGAGCATTACAAATAAAAACCAACTTAAAAAGGGTTTATTCACTGCTAAATTTTTGCAAACCTAAATTTTTAAAAATGAATAGTGTTATATTTAATAAAATTTCAATTATGGCAAAAATCCGTTTAGCCCATTTGGATACCCTTCCTCCCAAAAAAACACAGAAAAAGAAAATTATAGCCGAAACTGAAAAAATAATTGAGGAATTAGATGAATTGCAGAACCAGTTATATGCTCAATCTAAACATGCTGTTTTAGTGGTAATACAAGGTATGGATGCTGCCGGAAAAGATGGTGCCATTCGGCACGTATTCGGTAAACTAAATCCGCAGGGTGTACAGGTTACTTCATTCAAAGAACCCACCGCATTAGAATTATCGCACGATTTTTTGTGGCGTATTCATCAGCATACCCCTGCAAAAGGGATGATACATATTTTTAATCGCAGTCATTATGAAGATGTATTGGTTACCCGTGTCCATAAAATGATTAATAATAAACTGGCTTATAAAAGGATGGATGCCATTAATGATTTTGAACATTTACTGGAGGAACACAACAATACCCATATTCTAAAATTTTACTTACATATTTCACATGGGGAACAACTGAAAAGATTAGACGAAAGAATAAAAGACCCTAAAAAACAATGGAAGTATAACGAAAAAGATTTTGAAGAATCTAAATTGTGGGTAGAATATATGGAAGTGTATGAAGATTGTATGAATCATTGTAATAAAATACCCTGGATAATTACTCCTTCTGATGCACACTGGTACAAAGAATACATGATTGCTTCAACTTTACATCAACTTTTAAAAGATTTAAAAATGCAATACCCCGGTTTAAAAAAATGAGCCAACTAATTTGTGTGTGCAACGAATTTTACATATTTTTATTAGCAAACCAACATCTGAAATATGTCTTTTGTAAAAGAATTTCGCGAATTTGCCACGAAGGGCAATGTAATGGATTTAGCCGTGGGTGTAATTATTGGCGGTGCTTTTGGCAAAATAGTAGATTCTGTTGTAAACGATTTAATTATGCCGGTTGTGGGTATTTTGTTCAAGGCTGATTTTACTAACCTTTATCTTCCGCTATCCTCAAAAGTAACACAAGGGCTTACTTTGGTAGAAGCAAAAAAGTTGGGGCCTGTTTTTGCCTGGGGAAGTTTTGTAACAGCAGTAATTAACTTTATAATTCTGGCTTTTGTTATTTTCCTTCTGGTCAAGGGCATGAACAGGTTAAAACGTAAAAATGAAGCTGCCGCTCCGCCGCCGGGACCAACCCCTACCGAGCAATTACTCATGGAAATACGCGATGCGCTAAAAAAATAACCAGTTTTACTTCAAAATCCGGCAAATGAAGGTTTGTGGGATTTTTTTGGTGGATAACTTAAAGGGTTGTCGGCGTATTTATACCATTCCTTTTCTTTTATTTGCGGGTACTAAAAGCTGAAAATTGTGAATCAGGAAACTTACCAAATTAAAATTGAGCATTTTGAAGGTCCCTTTGATCTGTTGTTGTTTTTTATTGAACGCGATGAATTAGATATTTACAATATACCTATTACTAAAATCATCAACGATTTTCTGGTTTTTATTCATGCGCAGGAAAAATTGAATATAGAATTGAGTAGTGAATTTATACTATTTGTATCTACATTAATGCGCATTAAAGCCAGATTATTATTACCACGCAAAGAAATAGATGCACAGGGCAACGAAATAGATCCACGGCAGGAATTGGTAGATAAAATTCTGGAATACAAACGTTTTAAAGAAGCCGCAGCTCAAATGGCAGAAATGGAAGCCAATCGTTTGTTGATGGCAAAACGCGGTAATCTGCCAAAAGAAATGGCTATTATAACAGAAGAAGCAGGTGAGGGAACCGAAATACAAACTATTACACTTTTTAAATTGATGAAAACATTTGAAAAGGTAATGCTGCGTATACAGGAAAAGCAAAATAGGCCTACCCATACAGTTGTGCGTTATAACTATACCATTGAGGGTAGCCGTGATTATATGTTAGAATTTATGGCCAAAGAAAAAACAGCTTCATTTGAAAATATTTTTGAAATATGCGAAAACCGTATACATGCTATATTTCTGTTTCTCTCAATTCTTGAGTTGGTGCAGCAAAAGTTTATGAAAATGATGGTAGGCGAAGGACGTAATAATTTTATTTTAGAATGGAATGAGAATCGGGAAGATGATTTAAAATTGGCCGGCTATGAAGTAGAACGTGCCACTGAAGAAACACCTTTGCCCGAAGATTTTGACGAATAAACGATTCTAAATTTTATAAAAAAGCCTGTTTTACAAATGCGTAAAACGGGCTTTTTTAATGGGTGCAGTTGTATGTTAAAATATTGCATTCATTACAATGTCTTTTACCTGACTCAATAAAATTCTTTCCTGTTGCATCGAGTCGCGGTATCGAATGGTTACAGTATTATCTTCTTTAGTTTGATGGTCTATTGTTACACAAAATGGTGTTCCAATGGCATCTTGCCTGCGGTAGCGTTTACCAATCGCATCTTTTTCCTCATAAAAACACCTGAAATAATTTTTGCATTCATCCATTAAATCACGTGCAATTTCAGGTAAACCATCTTTTTTGGTGAGGGGTAAAACAGCTAATTTAATGGGTGCAATTTTTTCAGGAATATGCATTACCACTCTGTTGTCGGTACTACCATCTTCTTTGGTAATGGTTTCTTCTTCGTAAGCATGTGCCATAATTAATAAAAACATTCGGTCTAAACCAATAGATGTTTCAATAACATACGGTATATAATTGCCGTAGGGCTTACCGGTAGCAACATTTGTATCAGCATCAAAATACTGCATCTTTTTTTTGCTGTACAATTGGTGTTGCGTTAAATCAAAGTCGCTGCGAGAATGAATACCTTCCACTTCCTTAAATCCAAACGGAAATTCAAATTCAATATCGCAGGCTTCTTTGGCATAATGCGCCAGTTTAACATGGTCGTGATACCGGTATTTTTCTGCAGGTATACCCAGGCTAAGGTGCCATTGTAAACGTGCCTGTTTCCAGTATTTATACCATTCTCCTTCAGTACCAGGGCGAACAAAGAATTGCATTTCCATTTGTTCAAATTCCCTCATTCTGAAAATAAACTGGCGGGCAACAATTTCATTGCGGAAAGCTTTACCGGTTTGGGCAATTCCAAAAGGTATTTTCATGCGGGCAGTTTTTTGTACATTTAAAAAGTTTACAAAAATACCCTGTGCAGTTTCCGGTCGTAAATAAATGGTATCAGCCTCATCTGTAACAGAACCTAATTTCGTATCGAACATTAAATTAAACTGCCTGATATCGGTCCAGTTACAAGTGCCACTAATGGCGCAAACAATTTTATGGGATTCTATTAAATTTTTTAAACCAGCAAAATCATCTTTCGATAATAAAGCATCCATTTCCTGCAATAAAGCCTTTGCTTCTTTTACTTGCCCATTTTCTTCTAATTTGGCCGCATGTGCTTCAATCAAATGGTCTACCCTGTAACGCTTCTTACTGTCTTTATTATCAATCATGGGATCGTTGAAATTATCTACGTGCCCACTTGCTTTCCAGGTGGTTGGATGCATAAATATGGCCGCATCAATACCTACAATATTTTCGTGTAGTTGTGTCATGCTTTTCCACCAGTAGTCTCTAATATTTTTTTTCAGTTCACTGCCATAAGGGCCATAATCGTAAACGGCACTTAATCCATCATAAATTTCGCTGCTGGGAAACACAAAGCCATATTCTTTGGCATGGGCAATAATTGTCTGAAAGCTATTGTCTTGTTGCGTACTCATAATGTGCAAATATAACTGTATGCAAATGTTCTGTGATAGAAGTGAAATTTTTTTTCAACAAACAAATGTTTGTTATGCTATTGTAGTTTAGAATTATTCAGATGTCTGGTGCTGTCGCGCTTTGTCTTCTTTTCTATATTTTTCTGCAGGGCTTCGGTAAGGTTTACGCCGGTTTGGTTAGCAAGGCAAATGAGTACCCACAATACATCGGCCATTTCATCTCCTAATGCATCTTCAGTTTCGCCGGCTTTAAACGATTGTTCACCATATTTACGCACCATAATTCTGCTGAGTTCGCCTACTTCTTCCATTAAAATACCCAGATTGGTCAGTTCATTGAAATAGCGAACACCTACAGTTTTTATCCATTCATCAATTTGTTGTTGTGCGGCAGCAATTGTCATGATTAAATTGTTTTTAATAAAATGATGGTGGCAATAGATTGTGCTCTTTGTTTTATTTTTTTGGCCATATTTCCTGAAAATAATTGATCGGTAGTTTGGTTAAATAAAAGCAACCATTGGTTAAAATGCGCTTTAGTAAAGGGTGCTAATTCATGCAGGTGTTGGTGAACAGCAACGGCATTTCCTTTGTATACCGGTGTTTCAAATAAAACTGATTCCCAAAAATCTACAATCACCGGCAAATGTTTTTCCATGTTTAATTGCACTATTTCATTAAAATAATGTTGTATTACATCATCCTTCAGGGCTTTTGCATAAAATGTTTTCATCAATAACATTAAATCTGTACGGTTGCTGATATCTTTTAACATGGCACAACAATGAATGGGTTCATTATTCTCTGTTTTTAGAATCAATAAAAATGGTTACCGGTCCATCGTTCAGCAAAGCTACTTTCATATCTGCTCCAAAAATGCCCTTTTCAATTTTTTTGCCCAATGCTTGTTCTAAGTGAAGTATTAGCTGCTCAAAAATGGGATTGGCTATTTCCGGTTTGGCTGCTTTGATAAACGAAGGACGATTGCCTTTTTTGGTGGCGGCATGGAGTGTAAACTGACTAATGAGTAAAATATCGCCATCAATTTCTTTCACACTTAAATTCATCAATCCGGCTGCATCATTAAAAATACGTAATTGTACAATTTTATGACTCAGCCATTCAATGTCTTCCAGATTATCCTCATTTACTATTCCTGCAAAAACCAATAAACCCTGTTGAATAGTACCTACGATGTTGTTATTAACAGTTACAGATGCCTGACTTACTCTTTGAATAATGATACGCATAATGGTGGTTGATACTTAAGTTTTAACTTTACTGGAATATGAAGATAAATATTCAGGATGAAATAATTTTTTCTACTGCCCGCAGTGGCGGCAAAGGTGGCCAAAATGTAAATAAAGTAGAAACAATGGTAGAGGGCAGATGGCCGGTAATGCAATCTGCATTGTTTACCGAAGAACAGAAACAGCAAATTAACAGGCATTTACAACACAAAATAACCAAGGAAGGATTTTTATTAGTAAAATCGCAGCAGGCAAGAAGTCAGTTAGAGAATAAAGCATTAGTAATTCAAAAAATGAATGATTGGGTAAATGCAGCATTGGTGAAGAAAAAAGCACGTATTGCATCTACACCTACTGCAGTTTCTAAGCAAAGAAAAGCAATGGCCAAACAAAAAAGGGCTAACCTAAAATTGATGCGCAAAAAATATTTCAATAACGATACTGAATAAAGAAGTTGTGTGTAAAAAATTTTTACTGTTTGTTTTTTGTACCATGTGTGTATGGGTATTGTATGCACAAAGCCTGCAGTTGAAGTTTGTAGCTTTGGCCGGCCAACAACCTTTGGTGTTATTAGATAGTACCTACCACACCGCTTTGAATGAGCCGGTTACATTTCGGAACTTTCTTTTTTACATAAGCCATATTCAGCTGAAAGATGATAATGGCCATGAAATTCCATTGAAAAATGAATATTATTTAATTAATGCTACAGATGCGGCCTTTAAAGCAATTGACCTACCGGTTAAGCCACAACATATTGCTTCTATTACATTTACGGTTGGGGTAGATAGTATTAAAAATGTAAGTGGTATACAAACCGGTTCGTTAGATCCTATGCGGGGTATGTTCTGGACTTGGAATACCGGTTACATTTTTGCAAAATTAGAAGGTAATTCACCTGCATCAAAAGCGCCGGCGCATTATGTAACTTACCATATTGGCGGATATAAACACAATGAAAATGCTTTGCGGGTTATTCATTTCAACCTTCCACAAAAAAAATCGGTGCATCAAATTAACATAGGGGCAGATGTATTGGCATGGTTTAATAAGCCGCATCCTTTGTCTATTCAAGAACATCCTATTTGCCATTCGCCTGGTAAGTTGGCCATGCAAATAGCGGATAATTATGCGCAAATGTTTCATATCATAAATGTTGAATAATTTTTAAAACGGAAGTTTTGTAAAATGTATGAAGTGGCAAATTACCATAATGATAATTGTACTATTGGTTATAATGGCAACCGGTTTTACCATTTATAGCAGTAAGCCTACACCGTTGGTATTTAAAATACCACCCGGATGGCCGCAGCCTGTGTATAATTTTAAAGAAAACCCTTTAACCGTCCAGGGTTTTGAATTGGGTAGAAAATTATTTTATGATGGAAGATTGAGTAAGGATGGTAATTTTCCCTGTGCCGGTTGCCACCAACAGTTTGCAGCATTTGCTACTTACGATCATAATTTAAGTCATGGCTATGATAATTCACTTACTACCCGCAATGCACCTGCTTTACAAAACTTAGCCTGGCAAAAAGCATTCATGTGGGATGGGGGTATTAATCATTTAGATGCACAGCCACTGGCGCCTATTACTGCACCGAATGAAATGGCCGAAACCATTGAAAACATTATTAAAAAGCTCAATGCAGATTCCGAATACCCAACGCTTTTTAAACAGGCTTTTGGTACAAAAGAAATTAATACCAAACGTATTATGCAGGCCCTGAGCCAGTTTGAACTGATGTTGGTAAGCAGTAACAGCAAATACGATAAAGTAATGCGTGGTGAAGCTCATTTTAATTTACCCGAAAGTTTAGGCCATGCTATTTTTAAACAAAAATGTGCGAGTTGTCATAAAGAACCTTTGTTTACCGACTTTTCTTATCGCAATACCGGACTGCCGGCAGATGATGTGCTGCAGGATATGGGCCGTATGAAAATTACCGGTAATCCGGCCGATTCATTGAAGTTTAAAGTGCCCAGCCTGCGCAATGTGGCTGTTACCCAGCCTTATGGGCATGACGGACGTTTCTTTTTTCTAATTAATGTATTTGATCATTACCGAAAATCAATGATAGTAGGCCCCACTACGGATAGTTTATTACGGAACAAACTGCCTTTATCGAATTATGAAATTGGACAATTAACCGCTTTTTTATATACATTAACGGATAGTTCATTTTTAAAAGATCCGCGATTTGCTCCTCCCGGATACACCATTACACCTCCTTTTATGCATGTGCATTAAATGGAACTGTTAAACTATTTGCTAAACCTTTGTGCTTACTGTAATCGATTCGTTATTTTAGCGCCCAATAAAAAGGATTACTATTGAGCAGTATCAAAAAATTAGCCGGACAAACCATGTGGTATGGGGTAAGTTCTATTGCCGCAAGGTTTATCAACTATCTTTTAACCCCGCTATTAACCTATGGACTGGCCAAAACCAGCGATTATGGAAAAATGGGATTAATTTATGCGGCTATTCCCATTTTAAATGTGTTATTTACTTATGGTTTTGAAACGGCATATTTTCGTTTTTCTTCGAAAGATGAAAACAAAGCCATTATTTATGATACCGCAGCATTATCGATCTTCTTTTCAACCATTTTATTTTCAGTAATACTTTGGATGAATCAGTCTGTTTTAGGAAATGTAACAGGGTTAAGTGGCTTTCCGGCGATTGTTCAACTAAGTATCATTGTAATCAGTTTAGATGCATTATCTACCATTCCATTTGCCAAATTGCGTCAGGAAGAAAGGCCATTGAAATTTGCATTTGTAAAAATCAGTGGCATTGTATTGAATATTTTAATTACCTGGTTTTTTATAGTGTATTGTCCGCAACAAATGCAGCATCCTAAAGGAAGTTGGGTAGTGTTGGTATTTAATCCTGAAACCAATCCTATAGTATATGTTGTATTTGCCAATGTGGTACAATCGGCAGTAACATTGCTGTTGTTGTCAAAAGAGATTGTTAAAATACAATTTAAGTTTAATGTTCGGTTGTGGAAACAAATGATGATATATGCCATGCCGTTAGTGATTGCAGGCATGGGTGGAATGATTAATGAAACCTTTGATAGATTAATGTTGCGTTGGTGGTTACCCGGTAGTGAAACATTTAGAGAAGAACAGGTGGGTATTTACAATGCCTGCTATAAATTATCGATTTTAATCACCTTGTTTATTCAGGCTTTTAGAATGGGTGCAGAACCATTTTTTTTTAAACAGGCCGAAAGCGAAAATCCGCAAAAGGTATATGCCCGGGTAATGAAATTTTTTGTAATCATTATTTCTGTAATGTTTTTAGTGGTAGCACTGTATTTGCCGGTATGGAAACATTTTATCGGTCCTAAGTATTGGGCAGGATTAAAAGTAGTACCCATTTTATTGTTTGCCAATATGTTTTTGGGCATTTATTATAACCTCAGTATTTGGTATAAGGTTACCAATAAAACCATGGCCGGTGCCTGGATAACATTAGCCGGCGCAGCCATCACTATTCTAATTAATTACATTTTTATTCCACATTATAGTTTTATGGCCTGTGCCTGGGCAACTTTTACCTGTTACGGAAGCATGATGATTATTAGTTATGTGTGGGGACAAAAAAAATATCGGGTGCCTTATGCCTGGAAGAAATTAATGGCATATATGGTGATTGCCGTTTTATTGTTTTTTCTGCATAACAGCATAACGGCATATATTACCAAAACTTTATTCAGCTATACTTTTGCCACTGCATTATTACTTGCTTTTGTTGTTTTTGTGTTAAGAATAGAACGCAGAGAAATGCAAAAGCTGCCGGTTATTGGCAAATGGATAGCTTAAGTAAATGTATCATTTACCATCACAGAGTCAATTCTTATATCTTTGTCGCTTTAAAATAAAATCAGTGAAAGCTAAACAAGTCATTATTCTGATAGCCGCCATCATTCTGGCCGATCAGGCTTTGAAATTTTATATAAAACTGCATTATTATGCGGGTGAGGAACACAATGTAATTGGTAGTTGGTTTCGCTTGCATTTTGTTGAAAATGAGGGAATGGCTTGGGGATGGAAATTTGGTGGAGGGTTTGGAAAAATTATTTTAACTTTATTTAGATTGGTTGCAGTAGTGTGGGGTACTTTTTTATTAAGAGATTTTATCAAAAAACAATACCATACTGGTTTTATAATTTGTGCAGCATTAATTTATGCCGGTGCATTGGGTAATTTGATTGATAGTATGTTTTATGGGCTGATATTTGATAACAGCGATGTGTTTTCACAAAATGTATCAAAATTAGTGCCTTTCGGTTCAGGCTATGCTCATTTTTTACATGGAAGGGTGGTAGATATGTTATACTTTCCTTTGGTGGATACCTATTATCCTAAATGGTTTCCTGTGTGGGGTGGTGAGCGATTTGAATTTTTTGAACCCGTATTTAATATTGCCGATGCTTCTATTTCGGTAGGTGTGATTATTTTGCTGCTTTTTCAAAATAAATTTTTCAACAAGAAACAGGATGCCCAGCAAAATACTGCTGCAACCGAAGAAGTAAAACCATTCCGAAATTAAATCTAAAATGGTTACTGAAAAACAAACAGTTTATAGTACCAGTTTTCTGCTCTGGAAGGGTTTGAAGGTATCAATTAAATCCTGCAACAATTGTTTTAGTACCCGTATACCATTCATTGAAAAGAGGTAGTATCATTTTTAATTTACTTTCCATTGTGTAATGGTAGAGTTATAAGGCATTACTGTTGTGCTGCCGGGTACTTCTATGGCAATGAGCCCAACTCCTTTCGCATAATAAAAAAAAGATGTTTGTGCCGTAGCATAGTTAATGGTAGGTGGTACCAGTGCCTGTATATCTAATTGCACTTTAATAACATTGGTAAAATTATTGCCATTATAGCTGGCTGTTAAACCACTGCCTAACAGTGTAAAATGGTATTTTACTTTAATGGTTTGATTGGCTACAATAGCAGTAACAATGGGAGAATCCCAACTCGTTCCTGCCGGTACCCCTGCTT
Organism: Hydrotalea sp. GW822-HT8A01; assembly: GCF_058798575.1. Taxonomy (NCBI): domain Bacteria; kingdom Pseudomonadati; phylum Bacteroidota; class Chitinophagia; order Chitinophagales; family Chitinophagaceae; genus Hydrotalea; species Hydrotalea sp. GW822-HT8A01. The sequence continues at coordinate 111,690 of NZ_CM179506.1, read as the reverse complement.
TTAAAAAGGCATATTCTACCGGTCCTGATGAGTTGTCAGGATACAACAATCCATAGGTATAATAGGTATTGCCGCTTCTTCTATACAGTGCTGTATCACCTAAGCGATCAGTAAAAACGGCATACGATTGGCCCGTATTGGTAACAGTGTCTACAATTGGCAATACATGGGTAGTGATGGTGTTATTCAACTGGCTATCATTATACGTCCAGTAACTGCCAACGGTGGTAGGAAAATAATTGCCAATAACTGAAGTATTATAAGGTATGGTAAACTGGCAAACCGAACTGCCAAAAGTAACGGTGAAATTAGCGTCTATAGGTAAAATGGGCTTACCATAGCCTTTTAACTTAATAGTTTGAGTACCGGTTGATAAAACAATAGACGAATCATAAAACCAAAAGCCGTTTACGGTATCAGTAAAAATATAATATTTACCCGGCGAAATAATATTGGCTGTAACCACAATATAATTGCTATCTGTTAACACACTATCTACCAGGTAAGTACCATTTACATATACATTTTGGCAATTACCGGCCGTATCTTGCAGAGAGCCAATAGCGGTACCACTGTATCCTTTTCCGGTTTCAAAACTATACTCTTTGGTACATGCCATAAAAATAAAGAGTACGGTTATAAATGCCAAGCTATATTTCAGTAGTGCCTTCATGCGGTAAAATTAATGGTAAAGGTTAATGTATTGATAGTATTTATACTAATAACGCTGTTTGGTTCGTAAAATTTTTATGGTGCAATAATGCATCTACATTGGTTAAAGTAATATGGCTAATTTCTTCCAATGCTTCTTTTGTAAAAAACGCCTGATGTGCTGTTACCAATACATTTGGGAAAGCCATTAAACGTTGCAATGTATCATCGGTAATGATGTTTTCTGAGAGATCACGAAAAAATATATTTTCTTCCTGTTCATATACATCAATGCCTAAATAACCCAGGTGTTGTTGTTTTAGGGCTTCAATTACAGCATCTGTATCAATTAATCCGCCACGACTGGTATTAATTAACATGGCGCCTTTTTTCATCATTTGCAAAGTTGTCATGTTAATGAGGTGATGTGTTTGTGGCGTAAGCGGGCAGTGTAGTGAAATAATATCTGACTGTTCAAACACCTGAGCCAATGGCAGGTACGTTATGCCCGTTGTGGTGAATGATGGGTTGGTTTGTATATCATAAGCCAGTACCCGACAACCCATGCCCGTCATAATGGTGCAAAAAGCAGCTCCAATATGTCCTGTTCCAATTACCCCTACTGTTTTTTCTTTCATGGTAAAGCCAAGCAATCCGTTAATCGAAAAATTTTGTTCACGTACCCTGTTATAGGCTTTATGTGTTTTTCTGTTTAAGGTAAGAATCATGGCCAATGCATGTTCTGCCACTGCTTCAGGCGAATAGGCCGGTACCCTGCATACGCGTATTTGGTGTGCTTTTGCTGCTTCTAAATCAACGTTATTAAATCCGGCACAGCGCAGTGCAATTACTTTTACGCCTTTTTGTGCCAGCACTGCTATTACTGCTGCATTTACCTTATCGTTTACAAACACACAAATGGCATCGGTGGATTCTAAAGCCTGCACAATGTGTGGACCTAAATGCGTTTCAAAAAAAGTATATTCAAAACCATAATGGGTATTTCCTTTTATGAAAAATTCTTTATCGTAAGGTTGTGTAGAGAAAAAAGTAATTTTCATTCGGCTTTGTTTTTATAGAATGGATGCAAAAATGATGCTATTTATTTTCAGTATAAAGATAACGGTAGCTATTCAGACAATGGCCAAATGTGGAAAAACGGATATATCTTTTTGATAATTTCATGCCCAATCTTAAAATAAAGTACCCTGTGTACCGGGCCTGTTGAAATGTTGGGTGGATAAATGCCATTTTTCTGCATTCAGTCCATATTTGTGGTTGTAGGTGTTAAATTGCTGTTGCACCAAGGCAGCAATGGGGCCTTCGCCCCGCATTCTAATACCCCACCGGCTGTCATTTACTTTACCGCCATGTGCCTGTTCTATTAAATGCCACACTTTATTGGCCCTGTCGGAAAAATTTTTAAATAGCCAGTCATGAAATAGCGTGGCTATTGCACCATTCAGGCGTATAAATGTATAGGCCGAAAAGCTGGCACCTGCTGCTGCTGCCCGTTCCATAATACTTTGCATTTCGTGTTCATTTAAGCCGGGTATCATTGGCCCCAGCATTACACCCGCCCGTATGCCGGCCTTGCTCAATGTTTCAATAATACGCAAACGCTGCATCGCAGTAGTAGTTCGTGGCTCCATTACGCTGCGCAGTTGTTCGTTGAGTGAGGTAATGCTTACCAATACACTCACTAAATTTTTAGCAGCCATGTTTTTTAAAATATCAATATCGCGCAGTATGGCAGCGTTTTTGGTAATAATGCCTACCGGCTGGTTAAAAGCCTGGCAAACCTGTAGCAATTGCCGGGTAAGTTTAAATTTTTGTTCAGCCGGCTGGTAACAGTCGGTATTGCCGCTGAGTGAAATGGGCTGGCATTGCCAACCGGGTTTCATTAAAAATTTGCGTAACAGTTCGGGGGCATTTTGTTTCACCAATATTTTACTTTCAAAATCAATACCTGCGCTGTAGCCCCAATATTCATGCACATTACGGGCATAGCAGTAAATACAGCCATGTTCGCAACCCTGATACGGATTCATACTGTACCACATACCCACATCGGGACTATCTACTTTGTTTACAATGCCGGTGGCTTTTGTGATAATATATTGCGTAGCGCTGCGGGTTATTTCCCAATCGTCTATGGCCTCAACATGTAATTTTTCTGTATTATTTTGTAAAAAATGGTTGGGCGTATTAATTTGAGCACCCCTGCCTTTCAGGTATTGCATAGCTGCCTCTTTTTGTGCCGGTACTGGTTGTTGGTTGGGGTTAGTGTTCATGGTGCTTTTTTGTATAGGTAAATATATAAATTTAATTTCAGGTTACTGCAGTTTTTTACGTAAATGGATAACCGTTGGTAGTAGTATCTGCTGCCTTGTATTGTTGCCGTACAAGTGTGCGACGCAACAACAGCTACATGGTAAAGCAGTAGCCGGCTACAATATTAATAATGAATGCCTTTTTTGTTATTGCTGTTTGTTTTGCCAACAGTGCCACCCGATAATAACCCCTTTTCTAAAATATGAATAACGCAGGTAACTACACCCCATATGTACTGCTCACTAAATTCGGTAATTTCAATAGAGGCGTAACGACTGTTTTCGGCCAGTAAGGTAGCATGGTTAAAGTTTAACTGCAGCCTCCGCACCAATAGCTCACCGTTCACCACGGCTGCAATTATTTTACCTGAGGCTATAGCAACGCTTCGGTCAACAATTAATACATCGCCACTATGAATGCCGGCCTCCGTCATGGCATCACCGTTCATACGGAAAAAAAAGGTAGCCGGTTTGTTCATAATCAGTTGTTCATTCAGGTCAATACCCCGTTCCATATAATCATCGGCTGCAGCGCTAAGACCATTGGCATTGGCAGTAGGTACCTGGTGTTGGGTAAAGTCTTTACTGCCCCGGTAGGCAGGTGTGTACGCTATATTATCTATCATAAAATATATTTTGCAGTTAACTAAATTATTTAGCAATTTTATGCTAAATTTGTTGGTATAAAAAAATTTGTTTTATGGATGTCGTTCATTTACCTGTAGCCCCTGTGGGCACCCTTCAACAAACGGTGTATCAGTACAGTTTGTGTGTTGTATTACCTGATTGTATTACCCAGATGCTGTTGCAGCAGCAGGCGTTTTTTACGGCGCAATATGGATATGTATGCAGTACGCCCCGTTTAACCATGGCGAGTTTTAAAGCCGATGAAGCTTTAGAAGACACATTGTTGCGTTACCTGCATCGTATTGCAGGCATACAGCAGTCGTTGCCCTTAACCTTTAACAATTACAGTGGTATGCCTGAACATAGCGTGTATGTGCGGCTGCAAGAGTATATGGCTTTTGGGCAATGGGTACAGGCATTACAGCCCATAGCCAATTATATTTTGGATAATGGCTTTCCGCAGATGCAAATTATGCAGCGTCCCAATATACCTCTTGCTGCAGCCTTGCCACCCAATGTGTATCACAAAGCCATAACCCATTATGCGCAACAGGTGTTTTATGCCACTTTTACGGCAACAGAATGGGTTTTATTAAAATACAAACCCAATTACGGCAATCAGGTACCGCTATGTAAATTTCATTTGTTATAATTTATGGTACCGGCGGTGGTACTTCGTGGCATCGCCTGTTGCGTCGCAATCACTTCATCGTTCCGGGCAATGGGCATCGGTTATTCGTTTATTTAAATATTTTGTTTGTTTTTAGTGTGGTATGAATACACAACAAGTTAATACGGTACTGCCTGCAACAGCGGCTGCCAACACCGATAAAAATACGGATACATGGTATGCTATTGTTGATTGTAATAGTTTTTATTGTAGTTGTGAGCGTTTATTTAGGCCCGATTTATGGAACCGGCCGGTAGTGGTGCTTAGCAATAATGACGGTTGTATTATTAGCCGAACCGATGAAGCTAAGCGATTGGGGATTGAAATGGCCGGTCCTTATTTTAAAGCCAAACCGTTTATTGAACAATATGGCGTAACTACTTTTTCCTCTAACTACAATTTATATGGCGATATGAGCATGCGGGTAATGGATACCCTGCGCTTTTTGGTGGGTGAACAAAATACGGAAGTGTATTCGGTAGATGAGGCTTTTTTAGCCTTATCGGGTTTTGGGGCTACGGATTATACAGCGTTGGCACTGCATATACGGCAAACCGTAGAGCGGTGGACGGGTATTTCAGTATCGGTGGGCATTGCCCCTACTAAAGTGCTGAGTAAAATGGCCAACCATATAGCTAAAAAAAATAAACAAGCCACGCAATGCGTATATGTGTTAGATACGCCTGAAGTAATACAGCAGGCATTAGCACAAACACCGGTAGGCGATATTTGGGGCATTGGCCGCCGTTATGCCGAAAAGTTGAACAGTTTTGGTATTTATGATGCACTGCAATTAAGCCTTATGCCCGAAAATTGGGTACGCAAACAGTTGGGCGGTGTTGTGGGTGCCCGATTATTAAAAGAGCTAAATCGCGAACCGGCTATTGGGCTGGGCGATGAATTGGTTACCAAAAAAATGATTGCTACTACCCGCATGTTTGGTACGCCTGTTACTGCATTGCAGCAGGTAAAAGAGGCGGTAGCAACTTATATAGCCCGTGCTGCCGAAAAGTTGCGCCGACAAAAAAGTGTGGCATCGGTTATTACGGTATTTATGGTGTATAAAGCCGAACAGTTACCGGGTGGGCATTTTAGACATGGTCCTTCGGTAAGCGCCTCTATTGTATTGCCGAATGCTACTGCCAATACCCATGAGTTGATAAAACCCGCTCTGCAATTAGCTGCACAACTGTATCAAACCGGTAAAATATACAAAAAGGCAGGGGTGCTGTTAAGTGGTATTATACCAGCCGAAACCCCACCCGGCAATTTATTTGTACCGGCAACCGGTAATGCCAATGGTAAATTAATGGAGGTAATGGATAATATTAATGGAAGTATGCGGAATGATGTGTTGCATTTTGCGGCCGGTGGAACCGGCCGCAACTGGAAAATGCGCCAGGAACTGCGCAGCCCCCGCTATACCTCCCGCTGGAAAGAATTGCCAGAGGTACGCTAAAGCTACAACCGTCGGAACCTATGGAACATCCATTCATTTCATAGTGTAGGAGTCCCCCATACTGCTTCGTAGTTGCCCGGATAAAGGTTGGTTATTGGGTAGAAAAAACTTAAAAAAACATAAAAATAATTTTATTTCTATTAAAATTTAATTATTTTTAACATAACTAAAATCAATTTACTATGAAAGTATTGATTACCCCTCCCTCCCCGCAGCATTTGCGAAACACGCAATTAGTCAAAAATGTTACCAATAGGGCTTACAAATGGTGTAGCAATTGTTATCTTTTTATTCTTTTTATCATGGTTAGTTTTTTGTTTGGTTGCCGCAAATACGACAGTTTGCCCAATATAAAAAGCCCCAATTATGCGCAATTACAACAACAGTTTTTTAATACCGGTACTACAGCGGACATTGCCATAAAAAAATTAGCTGCCGATATTAGAAGGCAGGATAGTATGTTTCATTTTTTACCTGCGTTTGTAAGGAAAAATGGGATACCGAGATGGGACAAAGTAATATATAGCAGCAATCATTCTAACTCAGGTAATCAATTATCTACTTATGGGGTTAATGCAACAGGTAACACTGTAAAATACACGCAAAGTAATAAAACCGAGGGCAGTCAGGGTATATTTTTTATACCATTACAAGCGCAAAATACTAATACCATACAGTCATACATAGTGGCTTATAAACACAATGATAGTTTATATACTTACCGGTTGTATAATCGTGATTCACTAAATGCAATCAGACCAAAAACTTCAATTGCAAAAAATAATTTATTAAATACGCAGGCAGTTTTTGGTTATTTTGAGCAAACGGTAAATAATCGGGATGGAATTACTATTGAATCACCTGTATCGGGCAAAATAAAAAATGTGGAGATAGCATTTCATGCTACAAGGAATAACAGCGCCAATAGCACGCAATCATTGAACGGAACAATGGTGGGTGGTGGTTGTGAAATGAGCATAGAAGTTACGATTTCGTATTCATTAGAAGTTACCCTTGATGGGAATACAATATACATTACAGAAACTTACTCGGTAACTTTAACCATCATCATTGATTGTACAGGTGGTGGAAGTTGTAATTGTGCAACTCCGAAGGATAATATTATAGATGGTGTTGGTGGCACCGGAAATACCAATGGCAATTGGTGGGATTATGGCACCGGTTATCCTTATTTTCCCTGGAATCCGGGTGGAGGAATAAGTGGTGGCGGCCCCACTGAACCTGATTGGAGTTGGTGGTGGACGGGTGGGGGTGGAATGGGCTATTACTATCAAGGAGTTTATGTTTCTCCTATTTCATATCCAGGAATGGAGTTTGGTTATCCTTTCGAATGGTGGAATGACGATAATTGGATTGAGAATAACTTCTCAATGAATATTGACGGCGATTATTACGATGACTACAAAAAACTAACATATGAGGAAAGGCAATGGGTTAAGTCGCATCCTTTTCAAGCAATTGAATTTAGGAAAAATATGCAAAAAGCATTTACCGAAACAAATGCGAGATTTACCGATCCAGCAACAATACAAAACCCTAATCCAAAATTGAATACTAAGGCTGATGCATTTCGTCACGCCTATTGGTGTGCGCTAAATACGCTTTCCTGTGGTTCTACATTTGCGCAAGAATATGGGGATGCTCATGAGTCAGAAGTTCCATCACTACTGTATCAAGAAAAAGATATGGACTTATTTAACAACTCAGTTGGAATTAATACAGCAATTAGTTACTGGGATCCCAATACGATAGCAGATGTAATTTATTCTAAACTGCTTAATGGTGAATTAAAGTATCTCAAGCCTTTAGATTATACCCAATCGCCTTCGTATGATTCAGATAGAGATGGAATACCGGACTGCCCAAATTGCAGAAATGGATTTATGTCAGGTATTACACAATTAACAAAAACAAACCAGTAATGTTTATGTACTTAAATTTTTTAAAATTATTTGTGTGTATTTTTTCATTATCAGCTATTGTATCTTGCAAGAGGAACTCGAATACAATAATAATATCGGCTGTTAATATTGATAGCATATTCTTTAATATTAAGTTAGGAGATGGAAAAAATACTTTTGCAACTACATTCAAAATGGAAATTTTAACTAATTCGATAGATGACACAGTTAAAATAGGAAATCATAAAGTTTCACCCAATTTTACTGGAAATATTATTTCGTTGCATGACTATTATGAAAACAATTATAAGTTCTGCTTTAAATCCTATAAAGCCAAAAAAGGATTTTTGAAAGTTAGATACCAATATTAATAATACCTCTTACAACATCTAAGGCCTCGTTGTGTGTAGTGCTAACAATGAATCCTGAAGTTCGACGAAACTGTTGAATTATCGGTGGGTTTAATAATTATTGGAGTTGTTGATGTGTTACTGTATGGTTTTGGTTTTGAAAGAGATACATTTAATTTGATTGTTGATGATGATAATGCAGGTACCGTAGTCCTTAAATTTAGTCAATACTTTTAATATGAGAATGATTCTAATTTTAGTCATTTTTATACTCTGCATCATCGGTTGCAAAGTGAGTTCCAAGGAAACCTTTTACGAATTGGTAAATGACAATTTTTTGCAGTTGGTCGATACGGCTGCATATAGAACAGGGCGTTTAATTCAAATCCCCAACGATACATTAAATGAACTTAAGTTAGAAAATCTCTGTATAGAAATTGATACGACTTTAGGTATGCCTACTGAACTTTCCTCGTCAATTCAAAATATGTTACGCAGTGAAAAAATAACTGATTTTGAAAAACTCTTTTTGGACGGAGCAGACTTGAGTATAGATAAAATAGAGTTAACAAAGTTAAAAAAGACAGGAAGATTTAACTTATTTACTGTTGAACAAATAAACAAAAACCGTTGTAGTAAAATGGTTGGTAAGATAAGATTTTACAGACCTTTCGTTTCAAATGACAGAGCAATTATTACTTTAACAATTTCTGAATCATCAAAGGCAGGATATACTAAGGTGTATTTATTTAACAAACAAAACGGCAAGTGGAAAAATATTAAAGTTTTAGAAATTGAAAGGTGGTAAAGTACTGCCTACAAAAAAAGTATTTATGCAATTCAGGCAAACGAGAAAAATCACAGTCCATATTTTCAATCAGCAACTGCCCACCACTCCACCCACAGGAAGGGGAAGTTGTAATTGTGCAACACCCAAGGATAATATTATAGATGGTGTTGGTGGCACCGGAAATACCAATGGCAATTGGTGGGATTATGGAACAGGTTATCCTTATTTTCCCTGGAATCCGGGTGGAGGAATAAGTGGTGGCGGCCCCACTGAACCTGATTGGAGTTGGTGGTGGACGGGCGGGGGTGGTACAGGTGGAGGAGGATTCTCTTTTGAAATTATACCTGACCCAAATGTTTTAGGAAACTTTGTTGACGACCCAAATATGTTTGAAGATGACCCTACACAAGTTACTTTTGACTATGACCAAAACCCTTGGCCAACTATAAGTGATGTCCTGTCTCCTTCTCAATTTGTTGGATACGACTACAGAAACTGTTTAGACCTTACTAAAGACCAGATAGCAAAAGCAGGATTGAGAGATTTGGGTTATGGCTCAGCGTTTAAGGTATATGATGCCAATGGCGGCCCATATCCTAGTATTGCAAAATCAGGTATAAATTATATAATGACCAAACTTCAAGCTGGTAAGCCCGTTATTGTTGGAGTAGACAATAGACCTGGAACTCCAAGTTCAAAAAATGCAGATGGCAAAACTGACCACTTTATTACTATAGTTGGCACTGGTCAGGATAGTCAGGGAAAGTATTTAACATTTTATGACAATGCAACTAATTTAACAAGTAAAGGATGCAGTAGTAATAACAAATTGTATTATAACGAAAATACAGGTATTATTACCGGCTTTTCAGCTGCAAATGGTGCACCCCCAATATACTATGATTATATCGTAACTCAAATAAGAAAGAACCAATAAGATAATTTTTTGAATAGTCCTATGTGATATAGAATTCACATAGGATTATTTTCTAAACAAAACTTTTGAGTATGAAGCTGATAAATTGTTTGTTACTAATTGTAATGAGTACAAATACAAACGCTCAATTAATAAAGGATACGTTATATATAAATAAAAATTCGGATCAAGTTATTTTTATAGATACACCCCATTCTAAATTTCATGATCTTGTCTTTAAATTTTTATTATCGGATTTGAAACAAAATGTATCTGCTAAAACCAATATTGTTACTACAGAAAATTTAAGTTCAAGTTATTTAGGTGATTGGATTACGGTTAAGAAATTCAAAAAAAAATACTTTGCTTATTTTCCGTCAGAACCTTTTTACAATACATTTTTTCGTTTATCTGATAGTGTACTTTTAATAAATGACTTTAACGAAGGTTTTATTACCTATAGAATTTCTGATATAGAAGAAAAGATTAAAAAAGTGAAAGTAAAACTAATAGGAAATGAAGGTGAGCGATATTCTATTTCCATTAGACAAAAATCAAAGACACTTTTTATTGTAAAATCTTCCCTCTTTAATGTTAAAAAACTATACTTTGTCAAGAGGGATAATTATTTTGATTATCCAATTATAGTTAACTATTGCCCAACACAAAGATGTCAAGAATTTGATTTCCAATAAAACATATTAAAAGTACTGCAATTAACATAGCATCCTATGGATTTGTGGAATAATGCTATTGGACATATAGTTGGAGACGTGATGTTTCCGATTTTTACATCAAATTCAAGTCTTTCATCTGACGTATTAACAAGACTTACAAATAGAGAATTAAGATATTTGAAGCCTCTTGAGCCAACACATCCACCAGGTAGTAACGGATTAAATAATGATTTTTGGCATATAAATGGTAATCCTCAATTAGGTCGACACGGGATTACTTCTGCAACTCAACTCACACCAACAAACCAATGATTTATGAAACACTTGTTAATTTTAATAATTACTATGTCTAAATTAACTTCTTGTGGAAATCCAGAGATTAAGGTTACGATTAAAAATAAGACCAATGAATCCATTAATCAGCTAATTGTTTATGTACAAGGCAATAAGTACAAGGTCGACAAAATAGAAGCGAATAAATATTCGACAATCAGTATAAAAAAAAATAACATTACTTCAAATGCTCACGATTTTAAGATTGAATCAACAGTTATTTTAAAAGACGGGAAAGTAAATCGTGGCTTTTATTATTCTGATTTATCAGGTATTCCAAATTTAAAATATACAATTGAGGTTTATGATTCTAATTCTGTAATAAAATAGTAAAGAATAGAGTGCAGCCAAAAACGGTGTTGGGTATTTATTGTCAGCACTTCAAAGAGGAATACCTGTTATAGTGGGTGTTGATGATAAACCAGGATCCTCTAATCCAAATACTGATAATACAACAGATCATTTTGTAGTAATAATCGGTGCAGGTTCAGATTCTAAAGGTAAATATTTCACTTTTTTTGATAATGCCTCTGGAAATCCTAATCAAGGAGCTAATCCAGAAAATAAACTTTACTATAATGAATTAACTGGACTTATCAAAGGGAAATCACAAACTGATTATGCAAGTGGATTGAATGATTACATTGTTACAATGATAAGAAAAAGTAAATAATTTTAACGTAGAGTTGAATACTACAGTCAACTTCCTGTTTATTTATATTAAAATAATTATTTATGAAGTTTATCTTTATTATAATTGGTTTCTTAATTTCAGTTTATACCATGGGGCAATGTGTAAGTGATATAAAGTTAGATACTGCAATTTTTTATAAACATTTAAAAAAAAATGATACTATTTATTTTAAAGCAATTTATTATTCGTTAGGGAAAATTTCTCAAAAAAATATCTTGAAGAAATTAGAATCAAAAAAAGTTATTCATTCAAAAGATTATAAAACTGCTATTTCTTTTATTCCGTTAGGAAGCAATAATTTACTCTATTTGCCATATAAAGACAATGATTATTGTATATATAATGTGTTGTATGAAGAACAAAACAAGGGCAAAATAATTTGTATTCGTGCTGTATTGATTTCCGATTTACCATTTTTTAATAAAAAGCCTTTTTTTTTAATAGACAGGATTTGGTTTGATTAGAAAAATTTATATTATATAAATATTATATTTCATTTAAATATATATATTTTCAGAGGGATACACTAAGTTCAACATTGTTAAAAGCTGCCTTAGTGATATAGCATTTTATGTTCCAAAGAACAATAGCACGCAATCATTGAATGGAACAATGGCGAGTGTTAGTTGTGAAATGAGCATAGAAGTTACGATTTCGTATTCATTAGAAGTTACCCTTGATGGGAATACAATATACATTACAGAAAGTTACTCTGTAACTTTAACCATCATTATTGATTGTACAGGTGGTGGAAGTTGTAATTGTACAACACCCAAGGATAATATTATAGATGGTGTTGGTGGCACCGGAAATACTAATGGTAATTGGTGGGATTATGGAACGGGGTATCCTTATTTTCCCTGGAATCCGGGTGGAGGAATAATTGGTGGCGGCCCCACTGAACCCGATTGGAGTTGGTGGTGGACGGGTGGGGGTGGCGGTTCTTACATCCCATCTTACAACGACTATGCTGTGCCGCCATTTACGTGGACTTTCATAGGTGACGATGGAACTAGTTTCAATGACCCTGACCCATTAAACGAACCTGATTTTCAATTTGACCCAGCCGATAATTATGAAACTAATTACCCGAGATTTACTGATATGGTAAAGAATCTAAAAACGTTCGTAAAAAATAATCCAAAGGTTTTAAATGCATTACAAACGTATTCAGGCTTTAGTAAACAAAAAATTCTGAATCATTTAACCTTTGGACAAGGACCAACTATCAAAGTTGAAGAAATGACTGGTAGATTCGGTTTTTACAATAAAAATAATGGTAATAAAACTCTCCACATTAGGGCAAGCTATGTACGTGGGCTTGAACAAGCATACTTGCAAAGTACACAGGAAGCTACTGCTTTTTTGTTAGCTGTAACAATATTGCATGAATATATACACCTCGGAACAACACAAAATAACATTAGCGAAGGCGTCTATGATTTTGGTTACGGTTTCGAAAGAGATGCTTTTAACGTTATTGTTGATGATGATAATGCAGGTACCGTAGTCCTTAAATTTAGTCAATACTTTTAATATGAGAATGATTCTAATTTTAGTCATTTTTATACTCTGCATCATCGGTTGCAAAGTGAGTTCCAAGGAAACCTTTTACGAATTGGTAAATGACAATTTTTTGCAGTTGGTCGATACGGCTGCATATAGAACAGGACGTTTAATTCAAATCCCCAACGATACATTAAATGAACTTAAGTTAGAAAATCTCTGTATAGAAATTGATACGACTTTAGGTATGCCTACTGAACTTTCCTCGTCAATTCAAAATATGTTACGCAGTGAAAAAATAACTGATTTTGAAAAACTCTTTTTGGACGGAGCAGACTTGAGTATAGATAAAATAGAGTTAACAAAGTTAAAAAAGACAGGAAGATTTAACTTATTTACTGTTGAACAAATAAACAAAAACCGTTGTAGTAAAATGGTTGGTAAGATAAGATTTTACAGACCTTTCGTTTCAAATGACAGAGCAATTATTACTTTAACAATTTCTGAATCATCAAAGGCAGGATATACTAAGGTGTATTTATTTAACAAACAAAACGGCAAGTGGAAAAATATTAAAGTTTTAGAAATTGAAAGGTGGTAAAGTACTGCCTACAAAAAAAGTATTTATGCAATTCAGGCAAACGAGAAAAATCACAGTCCATATTTTCAATCAGCAACTGCCCACCACTCCACCCACAGGAAGGGGAAGTTGTAATTGTGCAACACCCAAGGATAATATTATAGATGGTGTTGGTGGCACCGGAAATACCAATGGCAATTGGTGGGATTATGGAACAGGTTATCCTTATTTTCCCTGGAATCCGGGTGGAGGAATAATTGGTGGCGGCCCCACTGAACCTGATTGGAGTTAGTGGTGGACGGGCGGGGGTGGCGGTGGGGGATATGATCCCGATTTTGATCCTTCAAATTATCCTGAAACATTTGAAATCCTTCAATTTGAAAATGATTATCGCAATCAAATGTCAACACAGGAATTGCAAATTTTTGATAACTTGTCAAGAATAAATCAATTGCAATATTTGTATAATGCCAAATATGCATTAGATAAAGCACAGGACTTGTATCAAAACTCTGTACACAATGGAAATGGGGACGCATTTAGACACGCATTGTTCAGTGGGTTGAATGCAAAAGTTTTAAGAGTTGCTTTAGCTAAGCAACTAGGGGATGCACATGAACTTATACCTAATAACCCTTTACTGGAAATTCAAATGGACTTGTTTAACAATCAAGTTGGGAGAGACCAATTTGTTTACTTACAAACTTAAGGTCAAGTAGGACATTTTTTTAAAGAAACATTAGTAATCAACCTTATGCAAAAAGTCCAAAACGGTGAACTGCGAAGACTTGACCCATTAGATGCAAATAGTCAGATAATACCTGGAGTTACACAATTAGTTCCAACAAATTAATAAATTATATGAAGAAGCTTATTCCTATAGGTTTTACAATAATTGCATTAAATTATGGATGTAAACAATATGAATTTACGACGTTTCGTTTGTGCAACTTAAAGGATACATCATTTTATTTTCAATCTAAATTGCTGCATCCAACTTTATTGGAAATATCAATCAGGGGATATAGTGATAATCCGTTTGTTATAAATAACATCAGATTGGAAGGTGGAAAGATTGACACATTGTTAAAAATGGACTGGTATGGTGATACGGTTATCATTAATTTCAAGCGTTATAAAGCTGCTGCGGGTAATTTGACTTTCAATTGTAGAACGTATTGACAGTACTGCCTACAACAACTAAGGCTTCGTTGTGTGCTAAGCGCTAACTATGAAGCCGCCTGTTGAACGAAAGCGGTAAATTATCCGGGTATTTATTGATTATGGAGTTATCTTTTTGTTACTTTATTGTAGTAATTGAAAATCGGGGGGTATTATTTTTTTCAATTTTTTGGTCATTGCTGAGTGATAGACAATGATAGCCAAATTATAATAATTATTTATGACATTTCAAATCAACATAAAAGATAAAAGTGAAACAGACAAGTTAATTAAGATCACACTGTTTAAGAAGGAGATTAGGAAAACTGAACCACATAAACACAATAATTATTTTGAAATCATTTACCTTTCAAAAGGTAGCGGCACGCATGCTATTGATTATACCAAATACAAAGTACAGCCACCCGTTATCTTCTTTGTGCGCAAGGAACAGGTGCATTATTGGGACTTACGCACGGTGCCTGAAGGGTATGTATTAATTTTAAAAAAAGGTTTTATAGATAAGAGCCTTGATGTAGAACTGAAAGCATTATTGACTAAAGTAAGCAGTTTTTCTAATTTGCAGGTAAAAGATACCAGCACCATTAATCAACTCTTTCAGTTGCTCACCAAAGAAAACGATACAACAAATGAAAACCGATTTCCTGTTGTGGAAGGACTGCTAAAAGCCCTGTTAGCAAAAATATTAGAAGTGGCTAAGCCACTTATTAATAACGTGAAAGTAAAGGCAGATATCTTTCAATCATTCATGGAACTACTCTCGCAAAACAAGGAAATAAAAAACAATGTGGCGTACTATGCAGGCTTGTTAAATACAACTCCGCAAAACCTTAATGCAGTCTGCCGCAAAGCTGTAAATCAGTCCACAGCAGAAGTACTTGCAGAACACATAATCAGTGAAGCTAAACGCTTATTAATTTATACCGATAATACCGTTTCTGAAATCTCCTTTGCCTTAGACTTTAACGACCCTTCTCATTTCGTTAAATATTTCAAACGTTATACTGGGTATACCCCACAGACTTTTCGAAGCCAGTAACCCCAGTGCCACAGTATTTTCAAATATACCATGCTTAATTAATTTCATGTACCATCTTTGTTAAGTGATATATTGTTTTTCACACCCTAAAAATCATAATGAACAATACTTTAAAATATTTATTTTACTTGTATTGTATGCGGTAAGCAATTCATTTCTTAGATGGCTTGACTAATTTAAAAAATTAAGTTATGGATCGTAGAAAATTTATTAAATCAGCCGGGTTAGCAATACCCATTGCAAGTAATTTGCCAATGAGTAGTTTAGTACATAGTGAACCTAATATCCGCAAATTCTCGTCAGAAGCAAAGGATGTAACACTACAGGATGAAAAAGCAGATTATACAATTCATATCGGCACAGGTTTGGTAGAGGTAGGCACACAGCATATTATTTCTACAACCACATACAATGGAGAGTTTCCGGGTCCTTTATTGCGCTTTAAAGAAGGGCAAAAGGCAATAGTAGATATTTATAATGATACTGATACACCTGAACAATTGCATTGGCATGGGCAGTTTTTGCCTACTGATGTTGATGGAGCTGCAGAAGAAGGCACCCCTTATATCCCTGCTCATGGGATGCGCCGTGAAGTTTTTGTACCTAAGCCAGCCGGTTTTAGGTTTTATCATACGCACTTGGTAGCAGGAGCTAATTTAAATGTCGGGCAATACTCCGGGCAGGTGGGCCCTGTTTATATTGAACCAAAAAATGAACCTGGCAATTATGATCGTGAAGCATTTATTATACTTAAGGAGTTTGAGCCTTACTTTATGCGGGGCGGCGATATGGCTATGGATTTCCTCACTGGTGAATCAATTCCCAATTTAGCAGCCATACAGGAAAAAGCCGAAAAGGAATCTCCAATTAAAACAAAAGGGTATGAAGTTGGGTATAATATTTTTACTATCAATGGCCATCAGCTCGGTCATGGTGAGCCAATTCGTGTTAAGGAGGGCGAAAGAGTACTATTCCATATACTTAATGGGAGTGCCACTGAAATCAGAAGCCTTGCATTGCCAGGTCATAGTTTTAAAGTGGTGGCTCTGGACGGGAACCCGGTACCAAATCAACGACAAGTTCCTGTGTTATGGCTGGGTACCGCTGAGCGAATATCTGCAATTGTAGAGATGAGAAATCCTGGTATATGGGTTATGGGCGATTTGTCTGATGATGACAGAAGTAACGGTATGGGTATTGTGATAGAATATGCAAACCATACAGGGAAACCACAATGGAAAATACCGGCACCATTTAAATGGGATTATACAATTTTTGGGAATGATCGTGGAATAGTAAGTCCGCCTGATGAGGTAATAAATTTGTTGTTTGCTAAACAAAATGCTGCTGAAAATGGGTTTAATAGATGGACTATAAACGGTGTTGCTTTTAACATGATGGATATGTCGCCTATGTTTCATCTGCAACAAGGGAAGCGATATCGTTTGCACATGCGAAATGCTTCAGATGATATTCATCCGATGCATCTACACCGGCATAGTTTCGAGATTACAAGAATTGGAGGTAAGTCAACAACAGGTATTATAAAAGATGTTGTTATGTTGGGTGGTTTTCAAGAAATGCATCTTGATTTTACAGCAGATAATCCGGGATTAACTTTAATGCATTGCCATATGCAACTTCATATGGATTTTGGTTTTATGTGTTTGTTTAATTACAAATAAAATAAATTTTATAATTATGTTTTATAAAATCATTCATTCAGATAATGCAACAACTACAATTATTATCAGGTTAATGGTGGGAACAGTATTTCTTTCGGAAGGGATTCAGAAATTTTTATATGCAGATGCTTTGGGCGCAGGCCGTTTCGCAAAAATAGGTTTACCCAATCCTCATTTTTTAGGTCCGTTTGTGGGCAGTTTCGAAATAATTTGCGGCACACTGGTTTTAATAGGTCTGTTTGCAAGGTTGGCAGCTATTCCTTTACTCATTATCATGTTCGTTTCAATTGCAACTACAAAAGCAGAACTTTTACACAATAATGGCTTCTGGTCAATGTTGCATGATAGCCGTACAGACTGGTCAATGTTTTTGGGAAATATTTTCTTAATCATCAAAGGAGGTGGCAAATGGTCGATCGATAAACAAATTGAAAAACAAAAATGGAAATAATTATTTTATCAGTAGCCGCATTTATAGTAGCCATACTTACTTTTTTTTCCGGGTTTGGTTTAGGTACTATCCTTACCCCAGTATTTATGATTTTCTTTCCGGTAGAGGTAGCTATTACATTAGTTGGAATAGTTCATTTATTCAATAATATTCTTATTGCAGGAATGGTTGGTAAAAGTGCAGATAAAACAGTTTTGATTCGATTTGGTATCCCTGCAATATTTGCATCATTAGCAGGTGCATGGCTCCTGATGAATATTTCAAATCTTCCTGACCTTTATTCCTATACTATTTGTGAAAAAATATTTGAGGTAAAGCCTGTAAAATTAATCATTGCAAGTTTACTTATCGGCTTTGCACTGTTCAACATTATCCCATCTTTAAAGGCAATCCAGTTTAGCAGAAACAAGCTGCCAATTGGTGGTTTACTAAGTGGTTTTTTTGGCGGACTTTCCGGCCTTCAGGGAGCATTAAGAAGCGCTTTTTTAATTAAATCAGGCTTAACAAAAGAAGCATTTATTGCATCTGCGGCAGTCTTATCTGTTTTTGTAGATATCACAAGGCTTTCTGTATACGCAACGAGATTTTCAGAAACCAGCCTCCATGAAAATTTGAGTTATGTTTTTGCAGCAACATTTGCTGCATTAAGCGGTTCTTTAATTGGTAAAAGAATTCTTAAAAAAATTACCCTAAAGTTTATACAGGTAACAATAGCTATTATGCTTTTTCTTATTGCCATTGCTTTGGGTGCAGGGCTTCTTTAATAATTAAAATAAATTTAAATATATAATAATGAAATTATATAAAAGTGTAAAAATTAGTTATTGTTTGCTATTACTGCTGCTGCACCTTGAAGGGTTTGCACAACAACCACAAACAACACTGCCTCAATTGTTGCAATTAGCAGAAAAAAACTATCCTTTACTCAAATCGAAAATGTTGGATGTTAAAGCTACCCAAGAAGGTATAAATATAAGCAAGAATACTCTGATTCCTTCTATAGATGCATCCTACCAAGTAGACTATGCCACTTACAATAATATTACCGGTATGGCATATCCGCAATTTATTATGCCTATCAGTGGGCCGCCATCTTCCTCGAATAATATGAATGGTGTATTTGGCAGTGCTACAAGTCTTTTGCTTAATTGGCAGCCCATCACATTCGGTCAGCGAAAAGCTCAGATTGATTTTGCTAAAGCGGGCTTGCAATACGCCAA
Source organism: Hydrotalea sp. GW822-HT8A01 (assembly GCF_058798575.1). Lineage (NCBI taxonomy): Bacteria > Pseudomonadati > Bacteroidota > Chitinophagia > Chitinophagales > Chitinophagaceae > Hydrotalea > Hydrotalea sp. GW822-HT8A01. Next base: position 92,605 of record NZ_CM179506.1, on the reverse strand, counting down.
TGCTGATGCCGAAAATGAAATATTTCAACACAAAATAAAAGTAATCTATGCCTATCTTGATGTAATAACGGCTGCAGAGTTGGTAAAAGTGTATCAGAATAATTTACAAAGAACAGAGGTAAATCTACAGGCAGTTCGATCGCTTGTTGTAAATGGTATAAGGCCTGGTGTTGATACCGAATTATTCAAGGCCGAAAATTCAAAATCAAAAGTTGAATTACTGAACAGTCAAAAATATAAAGAACAAACCCTCATCTATTTAACTCAGCTACTTGCAACAGATAATTATGTTACTGTTGCCGATACTTTTTTCTTTTCCAAACTTCCTGTAACAAATTTTAGTGCCGATTCAGTTAAAAATCCACTGATTCATTTATACAACTCCAATATTGCTATCGGTTTTGCCCGTAAGAAGGTACTTTCAAAAACTACTATGCCAACCTTGGGCATATGGACTACACTTTATGCAAGAGGTTCTGGTGTTGCATACAATGGTACGGTAAAAGCTGCAGAAGGCCTGGGCTTTCAAAGTATAAATTACGGTATAGGTTTACAGATAAGCTTACCCCTTTTACAATCTGCAAGAATTCGACCACAGTTGCAGCAACAGAACTTTCTGATACAATCAAATCAGGAAAAACTTAACGAAATTCAATTGCAATTGAAAAAACAAAATGCATTGGCAGATACTTCGCTCAATAGTGCATTTGCCATTGCAAAAGAAAGCCCTTTGTTTTTAGAATCTGCCAGGTTTTCATACAATTCTATGCAATCCCGTTACAAGTCTGGCCTTGCTACAATTTCAGATTTTATGCAGGCCCAATATGCTTTGATAAAGGCAGAAATAGATTATAAGCTTTCATACATGAGCGTTTGGAAAGCTTTCTTATATAAAGCAGCCGTGAATGGAGACATTAACTTATTTATCAATCAGGCTAACTAAAAACAAATTATGAATTTACTAAAAGGAGCATTGCAAAAACCCGTTACTATTGTAGTAGTTATATTAGCTATCCTGTTTTTTTCATATTTGGCTATTAAAAAAATGAGGGTCGATATTTTCCCTCAGTTAGGATTGCCAACTGTTTATGTGGCTCAACCTTATGGCGGATTATCACCAGAACAAATGGAAGGTTTTGTTACTTCTTATTACGAATATCATTTTTTATACGTAACCGGTGTTAAGTTTGTAGAATCGAAATCTATTCAGGGAGCAGCGCTCATTAAAATACAATTTAATGAAGGCACTGATATGAGCCAGGCAATGGCAGAAGTGGTAGGTTATGTAAATAGGGCAAAAGCCTTCATGCCACCTGGAACCGTGCCGCCATTTATTACCCGTTTTGATGCGGGAAGTGTGCCGGTTGGAGAATTGGTCTTTACTTCTAAAACCAGAACATTAGGTGAGATATCTGATCTTGCACTTTTCAGGGTACGGCCTATGTTTGCTACGCTTCCGGGAGTATCTGCCCCACCTCCTTTTGGTGGCAATCAGAAAACAGTTATAGTAAATGTTGATCCAAATAAAGTAAGGGAATATAATCTTTCACCTGATGAGATAGTTCAGGCATTAGCAAAAGCAAATAGCATTACACCTGCTGGTAATATAAGAGAGGGAGACAAAACTTTAATTACGTCTCAGAATGCAGTTGTCAATAATGTGCAGGAATTGGCAAATGTGCCCATTAGGATAGGCACAGGGCCAACTGTTTACATTCGGGATATTTCCAGTGTAAATATTGGTTCAGATATAACTACAAGTTATGCTTTGGTAAATGGCAAACGTTCCGTTTACATCCCTGTTACCAAACGCTCAGACGCTTCTACCTGGGATGTGGTTCAAAGAGTAAAAGCGGCTCTGCCAGATATGCAGGCAGCAGTACCCAGCGATATTAAAGTGGCTTATGAATTTGACCAGTCTGGTTATGTAATCAACTCAGTAAAGAGTCTTTCATTTGAAGGTGCTCTTGGAGCCATACTAACAGGGTTGATGGTATTACTTTTTTTAGGCGACCAAAGAAGTGCCTTAATTGTTGTGTTAACTATTCCGATGTCAATTTTGTCAGCGATTATATTGTTGAACTTGTTTGGTCAAACTATCAATATAATGACGTTGGGAGGGTTGGCGTTAGCTGTTGGTATTCTGGTGGATGAGGGAACGGTGACAATTGAAAATATTCATCGGCATTTGGAGATGGGTAAATCTAAAGGTAAAGCTATTCTTGATGGTTGCAGGGAAATTTTTATTCCCAAACTGCTAATCCTGCTTTGCATTCTTTCAGTATTTGTACCATCCCTTTTTATGAGTGGGGTTCCCGAAGGAATGTTCCTTCCTTTGTCGTTGTCAGTTGGCTTTGCGATGATTTCCTCATTTCTTATTTCAAATACAATTATTCCCGTATTCTCAAATTGGATATTAAAAGGCAATCAGTTTAATCATTCAGGCAGCCACAAAGAAACTCGCTTTGAAATATTTCGCCATAAGTATATTGTTTGGCTGGAACAATTTATTAAAGGAGCAAAATGGAAATCCATGGCTTATGTTTTAGGTTCAATGGTTTTAGTAGTAATCTTATTTTCATTAATAGGTACGGATATATTTCCAAAAGTAGATGCAGGGCAGGCACAAGTTAGGTTGAGAATGCCAACCGGAACCCGAATAGAACGAACTGAAAGTGCTACACAAAAACTTTTGCATTTAGCAGATAGTATAACGAAAGGGAATATAGCAGCTAGTTCTGCTTTTATTGGCACACAACCTTCTAGTTTTCCAATTAACCTTGTTTACTTATGGACAAGCGGCCCGCAGGAATCTGTAATTAAAATCAACCTTAATAAAGAGGCAGGTATTGGTATTGAAAATTTTAAAGAACAAATGAGAGAAGCAGTGCACCAATCACTTCCTGATGCAACAATATCTTTTGAGCCAGGTGATTTAGTAGAGCAAGTTTTAAACTTAGGTTCCAGTAACCCAATTGAAATTGCAGTATTGGGCAGAGATCTTTCTCAATCAAGAGTAATTGCGGAAAAATTAAACAATAAATTGAAAAGTATTACTTATTTAAGAGATGTTCAAATTGCAACACCATTAGATTACCCAGAAATTAAAATAGACATTGATAGAGTGAAAGCAGGCCAATTAGGGTTAACTGTTGATCAAATCAGCAAATCAACAGTGGCAGCCACTTCATCAAGCCGATTTACGCAACCCAATTATTGGTTAGATAAAAGTTCGGGGATAGCTTATCAGGTGCAGATAGAATACCCGCAATACAAAATAAACAGTAATGAACAACTGGGACTGGTACCTGTTTCGGGCAATATTGGTAACCCTGTTTATTTAAGAGATGCTGCCTCTATGCAAAGAATTACTACGCCAGGTGAATATGACCGCATTAATCAGCAACGCTTCATTACTATTACTGCCAATATTAATAATAAAGACTTAGGTACAGCCCTTAAAGAAGTAAATGTTAAAATAGCCTCTTTAAGTCAGCTTCCACAAGGTGTAAAAATAATGGTAAGGGGCCAATCAGAATTACTCCATGAAACCATGAGTGAACTACAATCGGGGTTATTGATTGCTATTATAGTGATTTTTTTAATGTTAGCAGTAAACTTTCAGTCATTTAAACTTTCACTTACTATTCTTTCCATCATACCTACAGTAGTAGCGGGATCTATATTGTTGTTATTGTTAACTGGAAAAACATTAAACATACAATCCTATATGGGTACTATTATGGCTGTTGGTGTAGCAGTAGCCAACGCAATTTTGTTTGTTACAAATGCAGAACTCCATCGTAAACGAGATTTTTCATCCGGCTTTACTCTCAGTGCTACGTTTAACCGCTTGCGACCTATATTAATGACAAATATTGCTATGATTGCCGGGATGATACCTATGTCTTTGGGTATAGGAGAAGGTGGCGATCAGTCTGCCCCTTTGGCAATAGCAGTAATAGGAGGTTTGATATTCTCTGCTGTTAGTACACTCATATTCTTACCAATGATATATTCTTATGTAGTTGGGAATCAACCTTACAAAAACCTTTCGTTTGACCCCGAAGACGAAAATAGTATTTACTATGAAGCAGGCAATACAAATAATTCATCTTTATAAACCAACATTAGCATGAAAAATATTAAAGGCATATTGATTTTTACCATTGCAACTTTTGCACTTGCAATGGGTTGTAAAAACAAAGAAAACAGATTACAAATGCCAACAGCTATAACAGATTCAGTTGCAGCTTTTATTTTGAAAAAAGAAACCTTCAACAAGGAAGTTTCCTTCCCCGGCGAATTTCTTCCATTAGAGAAGGCCGAAATATATACTAAAGTACCCGGTTATATTAAAACCCTGAAAGTAGATATTGGAGATTGGGTTCAGGAAGGACAAGTTTTAGCGGTTTTGGAAGCACCTGAAATAATTGCCAATTATGCACAAAATCATTCTGATGTTCAAACAGCACGGTCAAAATATATGGGAAGTTTGGATGCATACAATCGTACCTTGAATGCAGCAAAAGTAGAGGGTACAATTGCAGCAGGGGAAATAGAAAGAATCAAAAGTCAGATGTTGGCAGATAGTGCGACATTAGAAGCTGCAAAATACAGGCTTAATGCTTATGCACAATTAAAAAATTACCTGATAATTCGTGCTCCCTTCAACGGTATAGTAACCCAACGAAATGTTGATCCCGGCACATTGGTGGGAACAGGAAATACCAATCCTATTTTGATAGTAGAAAATAATAGTATCCTTCGTTTACGCTTGCCCGTACCGGAGGCTTATGTCTCAGCTAACGTAGAAGGCGCTTCTGTTAAGTTTACAGTCGATGCTTATCCAGATGTTTTATTCAAGGCTAAACTATCCAGAAAATCAGGTGCTTTAAATCTTACTAATAGAACGGAAATCTGGGAATTTCTTTATGTAAACAAAGAAAATCAATTAAAACCAGGCATGTTTGCAAATGCTATCTTAACATTTTACAGGTCAACACCTTCTTTTATGGTACCTTCTACTGCAATTGTAACCAATCAGGAAAAACGTTTTGTTATCCAGTTGAAAGATGGGAAAACAGAATGGGTGGAAGTTCGCAATGGGATTTCTGTGGAAAATAAAACGGAAATTTTCGGTAACTTATCGGAAGGTGATACTTTATTAGTTAACGGAACAGATCAAATAAATACAGGAATTAACCTGAACCCAAAATTTCAATAAAAATATACATAACGTGTTGTGCTATTAAAATATGTTTTCGTTTGAAACTCATTGCCTAATGGTGTTTTAGTAAACTATGTATAACTAATGGTTGTTGAGCCAAGTTTATTGAAACCTAAGTCCAGTATGATTTTCAGAGCGTAATAGCACAACGCGTTATAAATAATGATTTAGTGTTTGTTTAGAAAAAATAGATGTTTGAATAATGTATTCATTTCATTCGTTTATAGAGTTCTACAAATTGCCAAATAAATAGACGTTTCTGTTTTTGTTAAAATGAGTAATGTATTATTTAATACATGTTAATTGCCATTCAAAACTATAAACCTACCATATTAGCCGGTACAACCCATTCATCAAACTGCTCAGGAGTAACATAGCCTAATTTTACCGCCATTTCTTTTAAAGTAGTGCCTTCTTTATGTGCTTTTTGCGCAATTTCAGCGGCTTTGTAATAGCCAATTTTGGTGTTTAAAGCAGTAACCAGCATTAATGAATTGTCTACATGCTTTTTAATATTGGCTTCAATAGGCTCAATGCCGATGGCGCATTTGTCATTAAAACTTACACAGCCTTCGCCAATTAAACGGGCACTGTGTAAAAAATTGTATACCATCATGGGTTTAAATACATTCAATTCAAAATGACCGGTAGCTCCGCCAATATTAATGGCCACATCATTCCCCATTACCTGTGCAGCAATCATGGTTAAAGCCTCACATTGGGTTGGGTTCACTTTCCCGGGCATGATAGAAGAACCGGGTTCATTGTCGGGAATATGAATTTCGCCAATGCCACTCCGTGGGCCGGATGACAACATGCGTATATCATTGGCAATTTTCATTAAGCTAACTGCTACCGTTTTTAAAGCACCATGTGCTTCAACAATCGCATCATGGGCTGCTAAGGCTTCAAATTTATTTTGTGCAGTAACAAAAGGTAAACCGGTTAATTTCGCTATTTTTTTTGCCACCAATACATCATATCCTTTGGGGGTATTAATACCGGTGCCCACAGCAGTACCGCCTAAAGCCAGTTCACTTAAATGCGATAAGCTGTTTTGAATGGCTTTTAAACCATGTGTAAGTTGTGCTACATAGCCACTAAATTCCTGTCCTAAGGTTAATGGCGTTGCATCCATAAAATGGGTACGGCCAATTTTAACCACATGCATAAATGCCTTACTTTTTTCAGCTAAAGTATCTCTCAGTTTGGTGATACCGGGGATAGTCGTTTCTATCAACATTTTATAAGCTGCAATGTGCATGGCTGTTGGAAAGGTATCGTTAGATGATTGTGATTTATTCACGTCATCGTTCGGGTGTAAAAACTTCTCTTTATCGGTTAATTGTCCGCCTTTTAATACATGTGCTCGGTAGGCAATTACTTCATTTACATTCATATTGCTTTGTGTGCCGCTGCCGGTTTGCCATACTACCAACGGAAACTGGTCATCTAATTTTCCGTCTAAAATTTCATCACAAACAGCACTAATGGCGGTGCATTTCTCTTCCGGTAGAACACCCAACTCAAAGTTGGCCAAAGCAGCAGCCTTTTTTAAATAAGCAAATGCCTGAATAATAGGTTTGGGCATTTGATTAATATCTCTTGCAATATTAAAATTTTCTACGCTTCTTTCTGTTTGTGCACCCCAGTATACATGTGCGGGTACTTTTACCTCGCCCATGGTATCTTTTTCAATTCTGTATTCCATGCTGTATATTTTTTAGGATAATAAAATAACTTTTTGAAGACGGCGCAAAGTTATGACTAAGTTTTATTTGGGTTTAAAAATGTAGGATTTGTTGAAGCATGGAAGATATTGTAGTAATATTAGTATTGCAAAATGAAAAATGTATTATGTTTAAAATATACTTATTCCTTTTTTTATTTGTTTTTTCAACATTTGGCATGTCACAAACCGGTGCAAATGGTTTACAAATATTACCACTACCTTCAAAAGCGCAATTGGTATGGCAGGATCAGTCGTTTTACCTGTTTGTTCATTTTGGTACCAATACATTTTCCAATAAAGAATGGGGTTTGGGTGATGAGCCGGAAAGTGTTTTTAACCCAACAGCATTAGATTGTAATCAATGGGCACGTATTGCCAAAGCGGTGGGTGCTAAAGGCATTATACTTATGGCCAGACACCATGATGGTTTTTGTTTATGGCCAGTAAATTCAGTACACATACGGTGGCCCAAAGTAAATGGCAAAATGGTAGGGGAGATGTTTTAAAAGCCTGTGCTGAAGCCTGTAAAGCAAAAAGTTTAAAGTTTGGGGTGTATTTATCGCCTTGGGATAGGAACCATCCTCAATATGGCACCCCGGCATATAATACTGTATTTGTAAATATTTGAAAGAAATTTTTACAAATTATGGGCATATAACTGAATTGTGGTGGGATGGTGCCAATGGGGAAGGGCCTAATGGGGAAAAACAAATGTATGATTGGCCGTTTTTTCAAAAAACGGTACGTCAACATTCACCTGAAACTCTCATTTTTAGTGATATTGGTCCAGATATTCGGTGGGTGGGCAATGAAAAAGGTATTGCAGGAACTACAAATTGGAATATTTTAGATACCGCCGGATTTACCCGTGGCATAGGTGCACCTCTTCCAGATACTTTACAATCGGGTAATTACAATGGTTGTTGTTGTATACCTGCAGCGTGTGATGTTAGTATCAGGCCGGGTTGGTTTTAGCATGCCAATGAAGATAGTTTGGTAAAAACGCCACAGTAATTGTTTGGTTTGTATGCAAAAAGTATTGGCAGGGGTGCTAATTTATTACTCAATGTGCCACCCAACCGGCAAGGGCGGTTTAGTTCACCCGATTCAGCAGCTTTAATAGGTTTTAAAGCAATGCTTGATAAGGCTTTTAAAACAGAACTCCTGAAAGTTAATGCGGTGGTTAATACGGTGCATCTGAACAAAAAATCTGTGAAAAGAAGATATCTGGGATACAACTATGTTTTTAAAGAACCAATTATGCTGAATTGTATGGTATTGGAAGAAGACATAACAAGCGGCCAGGCCATAAGTAGCCTTATCATTACCGTTAGTTTGCATGGTGAGGTTCAGCAATCTATTGCTATTACCACTGTTGGGCACTGGCGTATGGTTTGCTTCCCCAATTGTAGTGCTACAGAGGTTTCAGTAGTAGTAACCGGTGCAAAAAATTTGCCGTATTTAAAAAATATTGCTGCGTACCAAATACCGGATGATTTATTCCCCTTTATGTTATAAATTTATTTTCCGCTGAATACAGGTTTCCTTTTTTCAATGAAAGCTTGGGTTCCTTCCTGCATATCATCGGTTGCAAAGCAAAAGCCAAAAGCATCAATTTCTACCGCATAACCATCTCTGGCTTCATCAAAAGCGGCATTTACGGCACTAATGCAGGCGCCAATGGCCAAAGGTGCTTTGGTATTGATGTTGGCTAGCAGCTTGTAAGTTTCCGGTAATAATTGTTCGGGTTCAAAAACATGATTTACTATGCCATACTGCAAAGCAGTTTTGGCATCAATCATATTACCGCTGATTAATAATTCAATGGCACGGCCTTTACCAATTAATTGTACCAAGCGTTGTGTGCCACCATAGCCGGGTATTAAACCTAAATTTACTTCAGGCTGGCCAAATTTGGCATTATTAGATGCTACCCTAAAATGGCAGCTCATGGCTAACTCACAACCACCACCTAACGCAAATCCATTGACGGCGGCAATAATGGGCTTTGGGCAGTTCTCAATACGGAAAAAAGTATCTTGTCCGGCTTTAGCCAATGCTTTTCCCTCTTCAACAGACAGGCCTTTAAATTCAGTAATATCGGCGCCGGCTACAAATGCTTTGGTACCTGTACCAGTAATGACTGCAGATAAAATTTCATCGTTGGTATACACTTCATCCAATGCCTTATTCAAATCGTCGAAAACAGCTTTGTTTAAGGCATTCAACTTATCGGGCCGGTTAATAGTAATGGTAAATATGTGGTTGTTTAATTCGGTTAAAATACTAGTATACATCATTTAAAATTTTCGGTGTTCAATGGTCCACTCCTGAATATAATTGGCAATGTCGCTAACAGGTGTACCCGGTGCAAACAATTTGCCAACGCCTAATTGTTGTAGTGTTTTCATATCATCATCGGGAATAATGCCGCCGCCTGTTAGTAAAACATCATGCATTTGTTTTTCTTTCATCAATTCTAGTATACGGGGAAAAACTGTCATGTGTGCGCCACTTAATATACTAACCCCAATGGCATCTACATCTTCCTGTAAAGCAGCATTTACAACCATTTCAGGTGTTTGTCGCAATCCGGTATAAATTACTTCCATCCCGGCATCCCGAAGGGCAGTGGCAATAATTTTGGCACCCCTGTCGTGTCCATCTAACCCCACTTTTGCTACTAATACCCTAATGGGCCTGTTCATTACTGTTGTCATGCAATCGTATTGAATTGTGTTGGCAAAAGTAAGTAAAGCATATTTATTTTATAACTTATCGGTAATAAGGTGCTTTTAACCTGGCTATTCTTTTATCTAACCATGGGTTTAGTTGCGGATTGGCATTTTGAAAAAATATAATTTTTGTACCATTTTCTCTGGCTAACGGATTATTCAGCGAGTCGATTACTGCAAATTTTTCAAAGAAATGAAAAGCAGTGTCGTTTAAATCGGGTAGGTGTTTAGCTATTAGAATAATGTTTTGAATGTGGTAATGATTGGGCATCCATAATAAAAAAGATGCCTCATTGCTATATACTTCAGGTAAGTGGTATTGACTGCCGTAATAATTCATGGCACCTGCAAATGCGTAATTACGGCTGAAAATAAGGGTGGTGCTTTTTTCATTTTCCGGTATGCTATTGTAAAAATTAGCCAATTTAGTGGTAGTGCTTTTCCAGCCTATCATATCGGCAAAATCTTGTGGCAATGGATGCATTTTTTGGTCTTCCCATTTAAATAAACCTGTTTGGTTTAAATGTGTTTGCGAATAATAGCTTGCTAATTTTTCTGGCGTTGCAACAGGTAATAATATTGGCAGTGCAAATAAACCCAATAATATTGAAAAGGCTAATGCAGGATATTTTAACCAACGTGCATGACCTTGCGTAAACTGTTCAAAAGCATAACCGCCAAAGGCAAATAAAATAGGATAAAGTCCTAAGGCATAATAATCCTTTCCATGCATTACTAACAATAAAAAAATCACAGTAAGATAAGTCCATCCAAATAATCTGAATTTTTTTCCTTCAGGTAAAAAGAATACCCAGATTAGTCCGGTAAGCCATATATAAAAACAAGGCAGATTCATGAGTAACTGCCCCGTTAAAAAATCTTTGTAACCTATATGTATTAATTGTGATTGTTCTAGTAATTGCATATGGTGTATAAAAGGAAAGTTGTGCAGGTATTGCCAGATGATATTGGGTAAAAAAATCAGCAAGGCAAGTAATGCAGCTAAATAAATATCCGGTTTGCCGAATACTTTTCTATGTTGGGTGAGCAGCAAACCAATAGCAATACCAATGGCATAAAATGCCACAGAATCTTTGCTCAACAACCCTAAACTCAAAGCAATTCCGCTGAAATAAATCCATTTATTATTTTGTGTAATAATCCATTGCAGCCAGCAAAAGCCAATAGCAGTATAAAAAAATACTTCTAAAAAATTAGGTTGAAATAAATAAAACAAACGTAAGTAACCACCAAAAATAAAAGGCAGCCATCCAAATAATAAAGCCAGGCTCTTGCCACCTAATTGAATAATGATTTTACCTGCCAGAAGAAAGGTACAACTGCCAAATAAAGCAGGCCATATTTTAATCCAGAATATATCATCACCTAACCAATTGGTTATCCATCCCAAAAAAGAAAGCAGGGGCGGTGCTTCTAAATAACCCCAGGCTATATGCATGGCTTCAGCTAAATATAAAAATTCATCGCGGTGGGGTTCATAAAAACTGCTCTGCAAAAAAAATGGAAGCAACAATTGTATTAATGACAGAAAAAACAGGAGTTTATATATAGCCTTCATCTTTTTTGCATTAAGATAAAGCATACTGCTATATTCCTATTCATTTTTTTACAATTATGCCTGCATTAGTTGTAGGGTATGTTTTATCCGGTGAATGGTTGCTTCCCTGCCAATAGCAGCCGCAATATCAAAAACATGCGGCCCAAATTTGCCACCTACCAGCATAATACGAAGCGGTAACATCAGTTCGCCGGGTTTTAGCTGATGTGCTGCAGCCATTTCTTTAAAATCTTTTTCTAAATTTTCTGCATTCCAAATGGTGGCCAATTCTAAATTGCGAATCAGTTCTGCAAAAAATTGTTGTTTGGCTGAGTTCCATTTTCCGGCAATGGAGGCCGTATCTATATGTTCCGGATGTTTGAAGAAAAAGGCAGATTGCTCCACAAAATCCGGTAATACCTGGCAACGTTCTTTCATCAATTCCATTACTTTATGCAAATAAGCATCATCTGCTATGGTAATACCTGCTTTAACAAAATAGGGTTTTACTTTGTCTGCATACTGTTGTACAGGTAATTGTTGTAACCAGCTATGGTTAAACCATTTGGCTTTTTCATAATCGAATTTTGCGCCGCCTTTGTGTATTCGTTCAATCGAAAATTTTTCAATCAGTTCCTGTAATGAAAATATTTCTTGTCCGCTACCATCATTCCAGCCCAGCATGGCCAGCATATTCACAAAAGCTTCGGGTAAAAAACCACGTTCTTTAAATCCGGTAGTAGTATTGCCGGTGGCGGGGTCAGTCCAATCCATGGCAAATACTGGGAAGCCCAATCTTTCCCCGTCGCGTTTGCTGAGCTTTCCATTACCATCGGGTTTTAATATCAACGGTAAATGCGCCCATTGTGGCATCTTATCTAATCCAAACAAATATTTCCAAAGCAATATATGTACCGGTGCGCTGGGTAGCCATTCTTCTCCTCTGAATGCATGGGTAATTTGCATTAAATAATCATCAACCACAACTGCAAGGTGATAGGTAGGCATGCCATCTGCTTTCAATAAAACTTTATCATCACTTAAACCGGTATTAAATTCAACAGTTCCTCTAATTAAATCATGGCAGGTAACCGTTTCGTTCTCCGGCATTTTAATACGTATTACATAAGGGGCATTGCCGGCCAATTTTTCTAACACAGCTTCTGGGTTTAAAGTAAGCGAATTGGTGCATTGCCTGCGGGTTTGATGATTGTATTGAAAGTTAGGAATTGCTTTACGTTGAGCATCTAAGGCTTCGGGCGTATCAAATGCATAATAGGCATAGCCTTTTTCAACTAATTGTAAGGCATATTGTTTATAAATGTCTTTTCTTTCACTTTGTCTGTATGGCGCAAATGGGCCACCGTTAACAGGGCTTTCATCCGGTTTTAATCCGCACCATTGTAAACAGTCAAATATATATTGTTCAGCCCCTTCTACAAAGCGGGTCTGGTCGGTATCTTCTATTCTTACAACAAAAGTGCCCTTGTGTTGCCTGGCAAATAAATAATTAAATAATACGGTGCGTACACCTCCTAAATGTAAACCACCGGTGGGCGATGGGGCAAAACGAACCCTTACTTTTTTATTCTTCATGCTGCAAAGATAATACTGCCGCTTACTTTCTGTACTGATAAAAGTATTTAGAAATATCTTTGTACCATGTACTTTGTAAAAACACCCTGGTGGTTAAGTAAATTGTATCCGGCATTAACCTGGCGTATTCCGGTAAAGGAAAAAACTTTATTTTTAACTTTTGATGATGGCCCGGAAATAGCAGCAACACCTTTTGTATTAAATGTTTTGAAACAATACCATGCAAAAGCTACTTTTTTTTGTTTGGGAAAAAATGTAGCAGAATATATCGAAATCTATGAACGAATACTTGCAGAAGGTCATGCTGTTGGTAACCATACCTTCCGGCATTTGGACGGATGGAAAACCAATAATACGCTTTATTTTAATGATGTTTTTGAAGCTGCTAAATATATTGATTCCAACTTATTCCGGCCACCTTATGGGCGCATTACCCGTTTTCAGGCCGGTATATTGCAACGTCCTGCCAATTCATCCATGCAAAGAACATTTCGTGTAATTATGTGGGATGTGCTGAGTGGCGATTTTGATACCCGGATTTCATCTGTTGAATGTTTGGCGAATGTGGTAACCCATGCGCAACCCGGCTCTATCATTGTATTTCATGATAGTGTAAAAGCATTTCCACATTTAAAAAATGTATTGCCAAAGGTGTTGGCTCATTTTACCGAAAAAGGATATCAGTTTAAAACTATTCCTTTATAAAAAAATGGCCAGAGTAAATACTCCGGCCCTGTTTATTCCGTACCCTATGAAAACAAAATTTAATTTGTTCTTTTTAACTTTTTTCTGACGGACAATCGCAACACTTAAACGTTGCCTGTTCATTATTATTGTGAAAAAAATAATTTTTTATGCTGCTGATTGATACACACACCCATTTGTATGTTGAAGAATTTAATGAAGACAGAGATGCTGTTGTGCACCGTGCCATTGCGTCCGGAATTACAAAAATGTTTTTACCTGCCATAGATGCTGCTACTTACAGCGCTATGATGGATATGGAAAAAAAATATCCGGGAAATTGTATTTCGATGATGGGGCTGCATCCCTGTTCAGTAAACGAATCAGTTAACAATGCCTTGCAAATTGTAGAAGAATGGCTGAACAAAAGGCCTTTTGCGGCAGTTGGTGAAATTGGGCTTGATTTTTATTGGGATAAAACTTTCATGCGACAGCAATATCAGGCATTTGATTTGCAAATGCAATGGGCGCTCGAAAAAAAATTACCCATCGTAATTCATACCCGCAATGCCATGCAGGAAACCATCAATCGCGTAAAGCCATTTGCACAGAAAGGGTTAACCGGGATTTTTCATTGTTTTAGTGGTAGTTATGAAAGTGCCAAACAAATAATTGATATGGATTTTATGTTGGGTATTGGTGGGGTGCTCACTTATAAAAATGCGGGTTTACCTGCTGCATTAGAAAAAATACCGGTTGAACACATGGTTTTGGAAACGGATGCCCCTTATTTAACCCCGGTTCCTTTCCGTGGCAAAAGAAATGAAAGTAGTTATTTGCAATATATAGCAACATATTTGGCTACCATTAAAAGCCTTACTTTAGAAGATTTGGCCGCTATCACAACAGCGAATGCTGAAAAAATATTTCATGTGTAACAAGGAACAACTATTTTTGCCGCCCGGTAAATGGATTCAATTTGGTATTTTTAATACCGGCTGAGCCACTCCGGTTGTGCTGCTGTTGCGTCGCAATCCGTTCATCTGCAACAAGCACAGCAGCAAATGGCATTATACAGAGGGGTGTCCGAGTGGTTGAAGGAGCACGCCTGGAAAGTGTGTATACGGGAAACCGTATCGAGGGTTCGAATCCCTTCCCCTCTGCTTTTATCTTTCGTTGTTTTCCTTGAATTTCCTTCTTCTTCAATATTAATTTTCAGTTAATTTTTTAGTACATAAACAGCTTAAAAGCATTGTTCCAAGTTATTTTGATGAAATTATAATAAACTTAATAAACTTAATAATTGCTTAATACTAAATCTTCTTTAACTGTTATTCTCACCAATACTTTTGCGCCAAACAAAGCCATTGTTTGTGAAGAAAATAATTTTATTACTCATTCCTTGTTTCTTTTTTATTGCAGTGGTTGCACAAACAGTAACCATTCAGGGTAAAGTAACCGGAAGTAAAAATGAACCTTTAACAGGCGCTACCATTACTATTAGCGGCGATATGCAAATGGTAATTAAAACCAATGTAGATGGGATTTTTTCTTTTAAAGCTATTCCCGGTAAAAAATATACACTTCAAATTGCATATGTGGGCTATCAGACTAAAACCATTACCGATGTTAATGCCGGCAGCAATACCGATCAGCTTTCTGTTCACTTAATGGATGCCGGTAATAATTTAGGCGATGTTACCGTAAAAGCCTCCTCCAGAACACAAGCTAAAGTAGAAACCATAAACAGTGCTATTCAATACCAAAAAAATACGGCAGTAGTAGCACAGGTTCTTTCTGCAGAAGCCATTAAACGTACACCCGACCGCAATACAGGTGAGGTGTTGAAACGTATTCCGGGATTATCGGTTATTGATGGCCGTTATTTGGTAGTTCGCGGTTTAGCCGATCGTTACAATCAGGCCATGCTAAATGGTATTTTATTGAGTAGTACTGAACCCGATCGTAAAACTTTTGCTTTTGATATTTTTCCTTCTAACATTATTGATAATATTATTATCAATAAAACATTTTTGCCTGAATATTCAGGTGAGTGGGCCGGTGGATTGGTGCAAATTACCACCAACGATGTACCATTAAAAAAGTTTATGGAAGTACAAGTGGGTACCGGTTTTAATACCCAAACCATTGGTCATGATTTTTATAATTATAAAGGTGGCAAACTCGATTTTTTAGGATTTGATGATGGTACCCGTGCTTTGCCTGCCGGCCTTCCTTCTAAATCGGTGTTTAATGAATTAACACCTGAACAAAAAACCACCTATGGAAAATTATTTGAGAATGTATGGACAGCCAATCCACAAAATAATACCCTCCAATTAATATCTAAAAACTTTAGAGTAGCAGGTGGTTTTAATACAGCAATGGGTAACCGTAATAAACTGGGGTGTGTGTTTGCATTAAACTATAATTTAACCCCACGCCGTATCTTTTTTAAAAATAGAATTTTTTCATTTTCCAATAATCAGGCAAGCGTAAATTTTGATTATTCCAACAACAAATATGCTAACGATGTGTTATGGGGTGCATTGGGTTCATTAACATTGCAATTGGGTAATTACAATAAACTATCTTGGAAAAATATTTTCAACGTAAATACATCTGATTATACTACAGGCAGAACCGGGAAAGATTTTGAAAGCAACTCAACTATAGGCGATAATATTCGTGCATCTGAACTGGCGTTTAAAGCCAATACTTATTACAATACCAACCTTTCCGGAGAACATTTTATACCAGCTCTGAAAGTAAAATTAGATTGGTTTGGCAGCTTTGCTATTTTAGATCAATACATTCCCGATCAGCGGCGTTTGCAATATAATCAGGAAGATCCATCTATTCCTTCATCACCTTACGCATTGTTAATCAGTGCCTCAAAAACCTCGCAACGTAGTGGCAGCAGGTATTACGGGTTTTTAAATGATTATATTTATACAACAGGTGCCAATATTATCAAATCATTACGTTGGAACAATCAATTACAAAATATAAAAGCCGGTTACTTTTTTCAGGTAAAAGATAGGTTGTTCGATTCACGCCCATTTGCAATTTATTTACCTGTCGATAATCCGACACTTCGTTTAGAGGATCCATCGGTTGTTTTTAGCGCTCAAAATTTTGGAAATGGTACCGATAATAAATTTGCTTTTAATGAAATATATGATATTCGTTACCGCTATTTAGCCAACTCTATTTTAAATGCAGGTTTTTTACAAATCGATAACCAATTACTGCACAACAAACTGCGTATTATTTGGGGTGCCAGGGTTGAGAATTTTGATCAGTTATTGGGCAGTGTACGCAAAACCGATCCCCGTTATCTTCATACCGAAAAATTAGATGTGCTACCCGGCTTAAATGCTACCTATAAATTAACTAACGCTGTTAATCTTCGTTTAGCAGGCTCGCAAACTGTTATCCGCCCAGAGTTTAGAGAGTTGTCTTCTTTTTCATTTTATGATTTTGATTTAGGTGCAACTATTACGGGTAATCCTAATTTGCCCCGTACCAAAGTAACCAATTTTGATTTGCGCTATGAGTTCTATCCTAAAGCAGGTGAAATATTGAATGTAGGTGTATTTTATAAATATTTTCAAAATCCTACTGAGCTTTATTTTAATAATACAGGCGCAGGTAGTTCAGGTACCTTTAATTATATTTCTCCTGATGATGCGCAAAGTTTTGGTGCTGAAATTGAATTTAGAAAGCGCTTAGACTTTACCACTGCGCTCAAAAACTTTACAGTACAGGGTAACTTGTCTTACATCTACAATCGTGTGCCAAGTTTAGGCAGGCCCATGCAGGGACAAAGTCCTTACTTGTTGAATATTGGCTTGCAATATGATGTTCCATCAATCGGACTGAATACCACCCTACTTTTCAATCAAATAGGCCGCCGAATTTATTATGTGGGTGGCAGCGATAATCCACCGGTATGGGAAGCGCCAAGGCCTTTATTAGACATGCAGATTGCCAAAAAAGTATTAAAAAACAGAGCGGAAATTAAATTAAATATTTCTGATATCATTAACCAGGAAGCACGTTTTTATCATGATTTGAATGATAATAAAAAATACGATGCAGGTACTGATGCACTGGCTATCAGAAAAAAATATGGAACCAATGTAACCTTATCATTTGCTTATACAATTCTTAAATAAAAAAACAGAAAACACATTTCTAAACCAAATCTTCATCACGTATGAAACAAACTATTTTATTCATGGCTACGGCACTTTTAGTGATAACCGGTTGCCGCAAAATTGAAATGGATGGGGGCACCACCATCAATCCTAATCCTGCACCAACACCGGGGGTGGAAAATACTATTTTAGAAGGTAGAATTAAAGTAAATACTACTTTAAAAGCCAATTATACCTATAAATTAAGAGGATTGGTGTATGTAACTGAAGGTGCCATTTTAACCATTGAGCCGGGTACTAAAATTGTAGGCGAATTAAACAAAGCAGGCGGATTAGTTATTACACGGGGATCTAAAATTATTGCCGATGGAACTGCCGATAAACCCATTGTATTTACATCTGAATCGCCCAATCCGCAACGTGGCGATTGGTCGGGTGTTGTTTTATTAGGTCAGGCGCCCACCAATGCTTCTTTTAATGGACAGACAGGTGTAGGTGAAATTGAAGGCGGTATTAATAATGCTGATGGTTTGGGCTTGTATGGTTTAGGTTCCAGTTCAAATCCTGCTGATAACAGTGGAATTTTACGTTATGTTAGAATTGAATATGCAGGGTATGCATTTTTACCCGATAAAGAAATTAATGGTTTAACCTTTGGTGGTGTAGGAAATGGCACTGTGGTAGATTATGTGCAGGTATCTTATGCCAACGATGATTCATTTGAGTGGTTTGGCGGTACTGTAAATTGCAAACACATGATTTCTTTTAGAACATTAGATGATGATTTTGATACGGATAACGGTTTTCAGGGAAAAGTGCAGTTTGGTATTGCCCTGCGTGATAGTGCTGTAGCCGATATTTCGAAAAGTGAAGCTTTTGAAAGCGATAACGACGCAAATGGTAGTACGTTATTACCTCAAACAAATGCTGTTTTTAGTAATATGACTGTTTTAGGGCCTAAAGCACAATTAAATAATAAAGGCAATAGTTTGTTTTTGTGTGGTGCACAAATCAGAAGAAATTCCAGTATCAGCATCATGAATTCTATTATTGCCGGATGGCCGCAGGGTTTGTTGATTGATGCCAGCAAAGGCACTCCAACCGATTTAAACATTACAGCTGCTACACCCAGCCTCTATGTTCAAAATACCATCATTGCAGGTTGCACTGCACCGGTAAAATATGCACCATCCACCACTGCACCTACCGGTGCAACAGATGCTTCTATTTTAAGTTGGTTTAATACTGCTGCCAATGGCAACGCAATTTTAGATAACAATAGTGATGTGGCTTTAGGCGATCCATTTAATTACAGTTCACCCGATTTCAATCCTACTGCAGCTTCTCCTGCTAAATCGGGTGCTGCTTTTGGTAATCCCAAATTAAATGCCTGGTTTACACCGGTGGCTTATATAGGTGCTTGTGCACCCGGAGATACCTGGTGGAAAAGCTGGACTAAATTCAACTAATATAAAATACTTTAACAAACAGCCTTGTATCGTACAGGGCTGTTTGTGTTTATGAAATATTTAATGTATTTAGCATGAGAAATGTTGCTTTCTTTTTTTTGATAAGCATTGTTTTGCTAAGTTGTGCTGACAAAAAACCATCTGCCAATTCTGTGAAAGATACAATTGCATTAATGCCTGTACATTTAATGGATAGTATTCAAAATGTATTTGGCAATGAAAACTGGCGGATAGTGAATGGAAAGGATACCACCTATCAGTATTTTAGCCGGCGAAACGATCTGTTGATTCATGTATACCAATATAAAATGCAGCACGGCGATTCAGTTCAATCTGTTTTAAATAAAATTTATTGTACACCGAAAGGCATACTCTGGCAGCAGGATACTGATACCTTTCAACTATTGAATGCAAAACAGAATAGCAACACTTGGGTACATCATTCAGATACTCTGCAATATCAATTGATATTGTCTGTTACTATTGAACAACAATTTCAGGGTAAACGTGCAATCATGCAGCAAACTATAAATCTTACCGATTTTTTGGTGCGTAGTCGGTATGATTTTTTACATGGCACCCATTATGCAAATGATACTGCACGATTTAAACGCACAGTAAACAAAAAGACAAAATAGCCTTCTTTTTTAAATTTTGTGTAAAACTGTTTGTAACGTCGTTTTTTATACTTTATATTACCGTTTTGACAAATTAACTATGACATTTGTACGAATGGTTTATTTGGTTATGTTTACCATAACCGGCGGTTATGCTCAGCAGCAAAATGGATTACGATTTGCACTGAATGAATCAGGCAGTCACTATTTTCAATTTACATTTCTAAATCAAACCTGGCTCCGGTTTAACCAAAACAATCCGGGTAGTCTGGGTAGTCTGGTTGAAGGCGAATCGCAAAAAAATACATTTGATATAGGCCTGCGTAGAACGCGGATTCAAATGTTTAGGAAAATAACGGATAGGGCTTTTCTTTACTTTCAATTTGGTCAAAATAATTTTAATGCGCAATATAACAGTAATGGTAACAGAAAAATTGCGACTTTTTTTCATGATACATTGTGTGAGTATAGTTTTGCAGAAGATAATACGCTGAAAATAGGCGCCGGTCTTACCATTGCTACCGGCCTTTCCCGGTTTACACAGCCAGGTATAAGTTCTATCCTAACCACTGATGTGCCGGTGTTTGCACAAACAACTGTAGATCAAACCGAGATTTTTAGCAGAAAGTTAAGTGTGTATGCACGGGGCCAATTAGGCAAGTTTGACTATCGTTTTATTTTGAGCGATCCTTTCCAAATTACTTCTTCCGTAACTAATTTGCCACCCATTGGTAATGATGCCAACTTTGCTCAAAAAAACATTCATTACAGCAACAGGCTTATATCATCTATCAGTTTTTTGAACAGGAACCACACACTACATCCTACATGGCAGGAACCTATTTAGGAAAAAGAAAAATTTTTAATGTAGCCATAGGTGGTATTTATCAACTCAATGCAACCTGGCATTTAAATAATAATGGTACAGCCTATCAACCCATGCAACATTTTGCTGTTGAAAGTTTTTTAGATATGCCTCTAAATACACAAAAAGGTTCTGCTATTTCAGCTTATATTGGCTATTTTAATACCAATTATGGTAGTAATTATTTGTGCTATAACGGTATTATGAATCCTGCTAACGGCACTTTATTGAATGCTACTAATAGTTTAACCGGTAATAAAACAGGAAATGAAAAGGGCAAATTTTTGCCTGATGTATTTTCTACATTGGCAAAATATGATAAGTTAAATGGTTTGTATACGCATACCATTAATATAGGTGTTCACTATTTAATAAATGGGCAGCAAGCCAAAATATCTCTCGATTTGCAAAACCGGCCTGTTTACGTTGTAGAAAACAATACCATCAATAACAATGGCAGATTGAATACGTTGACAATGCAGTATCAATTATTTTTTTAATGATTTGTGTACGGTTTGGTATGGATGTGAAAGAATAAAATGTAGATTAATATAATTTGTCTTTTACAGGATGATTAGCCCAATCGGGATCGTATTTTACAAACCAGCTTAGCCATAAGGAACGTGATAACCGCATAATAAAAGGTTGAATAAGAATGATGAGTACAATGGCCGTACCCATCCAATAAAATATACGCATATCATCAATATCGAACGACATGCCAATAAGTACCCACCAGACAACAAATGTACTCACAAAGAATGCTACTGATAATGCATAGCTAACATAACCTGTACCATAATAAAATCCTTCTTCTACTTCAGTAGGCTGCCCACACACAGGGCATTTTTCATGCATATCCATATTGTGTTTAAAATCATAGGCATTATTGGTAACGAAAATATTGCCCTGTCTGCATCTTGGGCATTTATTGGTAAGCGTGGCAATTAAATAGCCCGGATTTTTTGAATGGTTACGCATATTGTTTAATCATTTTTTACTTAACAAAATACCTGTTCGTTTAGTTGTTGTCAGCTACCGCCATTATAAGCTTCAATACCAACAGCCCTCAGCATATTAACAGCTATACTGCTGGCTGCACCGGTTTCGCACACTAAAATATATATCCTTTTTATCTGCAAAAGTACAGGAATAGCATTTTATATCTGTTCAAAGGGGATATTTATGGTATTTGCTACATGCTCGTTTTGATAAGCTGTACGCGGTCGGAGATCAATTACAATGGCACCATTCAGAAAAAAAGTTTTCAAATAACTATCTGTTGGTATTAGTTTCTTTCGTAAAGTAAAAAGTTTCATTCGCACAAATTCATTTACTGCAAAGTTGAAAATGAATCCATGTAAAAAATGTGACAAATGTTACTTTGCTAAATCATTTCTTTATGAAAAGTTTCTTTTAACTCAATTGTATTTCTTGAAAGGCTTAGTAAATTCTTTTGTTCAAGTTTTTTTAACAATCTTGAAATAACTTCTCTTGATGAGTTCAACTCATCTGCTATTTGCTGGTGCGATAAATTAATTTGATTGCTTTTGTGTGCTTTGGAGTAACGTTTCAGATAAAAAATTAATCGCTCATCCATATTTCTGAATGCAATATGATCAATTAATAACAACAGTTCTTCAAAGCGATTTCTGTAGGTTTCTAAAACGTAATAATACCAGCTTTTGTATTTGCTCATCCATTGGTCCATTAAATGAATGGGTACCATCATAATGACACTTTCTTCAACCGATTTTACCATTACTTTACTGGCTTCCATTTTTGAAGCACATACCAATGAAATGGCGCAGGCTTCGCCGGGTTGCAGGTAGTACATTAAAAACTCACCACCATCTTCATTCTCTCTGAATATTTTCAATGTGCCTTCTACAACCAATAATGCACTTTTAATATATTGGCCTGTTCTGATTAATATTTCGTCTGCAGGAATGGTTTTTAGAATACTGTTTGCTTCTATTTCCTGCAATAAAGCAGGTTCTAACTGTGGAAACATTTTATAAAGTGGCTGCATAGCTATTCTTTACGTGTTAATTATTTTTTCCATTTGCATACTTCTGGAGCCTTTAATTAAGATATACGCCTGATGAAAATTTTGTTCGCGTAACCACTTACTGGCTTCTGAAGCATTATTCAGGTAAAGGTAGTTATGTTTTACCAGGCTGAAATCGCCTCCAACCAATATAACCGCATGCCATTTAAATTGTTCCAGTAAATGCACAATATTCTGATGTTCTGCAAGGCTTTCTTCACCCAATTCCATCATACCGCCAATCATAACTACCTTTTCCTTTCCGGGCATTTTAGCAAAATTTTCAATGGCAGCCTTCATGCTGGTGGGGTTGGCATTGTATGCATCTAAAATAATGTGGTTGTTGTTGAATTGAATCAGTTGCGAACGGCTGTTATTGGGCTGATAAGCTTCAATGGCATCTTTTATTTTTTGTTCCGGCACATTAAAGTGTTTACCTACGGCTACTGTACATAAAATATTGGGTAAATTGTAATCGCCAACTAAATGCGTTTTGATATGGCTGATTTCCTTTGTGCCTTTTGTAAGTTGTACCGATAGAAAATAATTGTTCTCCTGTATATTGCCAATAATATCTGCATTGGCCGTACCATAAGTTAGTTTAAGATGGATGCCTTTGCTCATTTCCTGTAAGTAATCATAATCAGCATTCATAAATACCATGCCGTTATGCGTTCTAATAAAATCATACAGTTCACCTTTGCCTTTGCGAACGCCTTCTATACCACCAAAACCTTCTAAATGTGCTTTACCACAATTGGTAATAATGCCATGGGTAGGCAGGGTATAAGTGCAATAACCGGCAATTTCTTTTTGGTGATTGGCACCCATTTCAATTACAGCTATTTGGGCATCTTGTTTTACCTGTAAAATAGTGAGTGGTATACCAATATGGTTATTGAGGTTTCCCAGAGTAGTATAGCATTTAAAATGGCTACTCAACACAGTGCTCACCAATTCTTTTGTGGTGGTTTTTCCGTTGCTGCCTGTAATGGCCAAAAAGGGAATGTTGAATTGCTTTCTATGATGAAGAGCTAATTGCTGCAGGGTTTGCAGTACATCATTCACAACAAAAATACGATTATTGCTTATATCCGGTTGCTCATCTACAATTGCATAAGCTGCACCTTGTTGCAAAGCCTGTAGCGCAAAGGTATTACCGTTAAAATTGGGTCCTTTTAATGCAAAGAATATGTCATCTTTTTTTATTTTTCTGGTATCGGTTTGTACTTGCGGATATTGCAGGTAAATTTGGTAGAGTGCGTCAATGCTAATCATACAATAGGTTTATCATTTGTTTCAATATAAATTTAACTGAAAAGTTGTTTACGCAAGAACGCCATCTTTTTTTGAAGATGGCGTTTCATTTTTCCACTGATTAAGTGGAATTGCTGTATTTACCTTTCCTTTATCTTTTAGCTCTTCTTGCCGGGAAGAAGTTGCCTGTTTGTGCTTTTCTGGAAGTGCCTTCAGCAGCGCCATAATGCGTCATGGCACAACGGAAACCAATGGTACTGCTGCTTTGATCTTCTTCTAAGAAGCGGCGGGTTCCGGGCGATAACCAGTAAGGTCTGTCGTTCCAACTGCCACCTTTTACTACTCTCGATTTATCTGAAATAAGTGTAGTAATACCATAGCCATAATTCACCCCACTTAAAGAGTCACCATCTAAATAATTTTTGGCATATGCTCTTTGGTAATTTCTTCTTTCTCTCAATGCGGAATCAGATTCTGGTACCATTACAATACGACCTAAACTATCTCTTAAATTGCCTGTTCCGCGGCTCATATCTACTTTTTTGAAAACATTGCCTCTGAATGGATTAAAATCGTCTGCATCTAAGCTGGTTAATGGTCTGTACACATCTGCTACCCACTCGCTTACATTACCACTCATATTATAAATGCCAAAACCATTGGGAGAAAAGGAAGTTACTTCTGCAGGTATAGCTGCATTATCGTTTAAACCACCTGCAACACCCATATTATCACCTGCCCCTCTCTTAAAGTTGGCTAGAAAAGCACCCTGATAAGCACCTGCACGTGTAGAACGCAGGTTGTCAAATCCTGCATTTTTCCAGGCATAAATCTGTTTATTGGCAATATTCTCTTCTCCTCTGGTTTTCTTTCCTTTTTTTACCTGTGGGTTTTCAGCAATATAGCCGTAGGCTGCATATTCCCATTCGGCTTCTGTGGGTAAGCGATAGTCGCCATATAAAATACCATCATCAAATTTTACTGTGGTTCTGGGCCGGCCCTGTGCATCTTTTAAAGGGTTACTTTTAGAAGTAGCTAATTTACCTGGCTGTACCTGATATTCGCCCATTAAATAGGCTTTGGTATCAAAATTCTCCTGGCCACCGCCATTCAATTCGGTTTTAATATTGTTTTTATTGATGTAGCCTTTCTTAATAAGTTCTAATTCATTTACCCGGTCGGTTCTCCAAACACAAAAATCGCTGGCCTGTTTCCAGTTTACACCTACTACTGGATAATAATTATAAGCGGGGTGGCGAAAATAATATTCAACATAAGGCTCATTATAGGCCAATTCACTTCTCCATACCAATGTATCGGGCTTTGCTGCCTCAATTACTTCGGGATAAGCAGTGGTATCGCTGAAAACATTTTCTACCCAATACAAATATTCACGATAATGCACATTCGCAATTTCTGTTTTATCGATGAAAAAGGAATTCACCGTAACGCGACGGGGAATATTGTTCCAATCGCCCATTACATCTTCTTGTGTAGCACCCATAGTGAAAGTACCACCCTGCACAAATACCAAACCGGGAGCGGTATTAATGTCTTTAGGTTTTGCTACATAAAAATTACCCTGTGTTTTGTCATTATAATTCCAGCCGGTAACAGCCGATTTTTCAGGTTTTTTCTTAAATACTTTACAAGAAGCAGCAGCGCCAATCAGCGACAATAATAACACACAGTTTCTTGCAGTTGTAAGCAATTGCATGATATGAATTTTAAGGTTCTTAAACAGTAAAAGATAGAGGGTAAAGTTTTTGCGCTGTGCGAATATAGGCGATTTTTATACATGAATCATCTTAAATATAACAATCTACAGCCGAAAACCCTAATTTTAGCCTTAAAAAAGGGGATTGCCGCAGTAAATGATTATGCTAAATAAAACGATAAATTGTTTCCAGCCAAAAACAATTGCCTATTTTTTTAAAATTACCCTTGTTTTTTTTCTCCTAACTGCTGCTATAACGTTAAAAGCCCAAAGAAATTATGTGCCCAATTCAGTTTTATCTGCCGGTAATTGGTTCAAAATTGGGGTTACTAAAGCTGGCGTTTATAAAATAGATGTTGCCTTTTTAAAAAATATGGGCATAAATACCGCCAACCTATTGGCAGGTTCTTTACGCATTTATGGAAATGGGGGGCAAATGTTACCCGAAAATAATATTTTACCCCGAATAGATGATTTGTTTGAAAATGCCATTTGGGTAAATGATGGCGGCGATGGTATTTTCAATAACAACGATTATGTACTTTTTTATGCTGCGGGCCCGCATCAATGGATGTATGATGCTGCCAAACAGCAGTTCTTATACCAAAAAAACCTGTACAGCGATACCGCTTTTTATTACATTACCATTCAACCTTCAGGAAAAAGAATTAGCACACAAGTAACTGCTTTAAGCCCAACTGTTTTAGTGAATAGTTTTACTGATCATTTTGCCATTGAAAACGATTCAGTAAACTTGTTAAACAGTGGTAAAGCATGGTGGAGTAACCCTATGAGCCAAAATGCCGGATTAACCAGAAATGTTACTTTTCAGGTTCCGGGTCTTTTAAATAATACACCTGTAGGCGTAAGCTACCATTTGGCGGGTAGAAGTGTGGGGGCTAATAGTAGTAGTTTTTCGTTAAGCTTAAATGGCAATTTATTTGCCACACCTTCTATTGCCGGCGTTTCCGGTTATTTTTTAGATGCTTATGCCACTGAGGTACAGCAACAAGCATCGGTTAGTTTGCCGAATGCAGATTCGGTATTGAAAGTAACCCTCCAATTTAATCCCGGTGTTTCTGGCGCGCAGGGGTGGATGCATCAAATTGTATTGCAATGCCGGCGTAAATTAGCCATATACAATGGTATGCCATTGCTGTTTTCTGACCCTGCAGCTGTGGGTGCAGGCCGAGTTGCACAATTTCAGATATCGAATGCTAACGCTAATATTCGTGTTTGGGATGTTACTCAACCCCTTGTACCTATTGAAATGAATACGCAAATCATGAATCAGCAACTGTTATTTGTACAACCTGCTGATTCTTTAAAACAATACATTGCCTTTACTGACACGAATGCATTACAGCCACTTGCCTTGGGGGCAATGAATAATCAAAACCTGCATCGTACCAGTCCGGCCGATTTTATCATTATTACTCATCCGCAGTTTATAACACAGGCTAACCAACTGGCTGCATTTCATCAACAACAATATTCACAAAGGGTGCAGGTAGTTACTACGCAACAAATTTATCAGGAGTTTAGTAGTGGTAATCCGGATCCTACGGCTATCAGAGATTTCTTAAAAATGTATGATGATAAGTATGGCGCCGATTCAACTAACCAATTAAAATATGTACTATTATTTGGTGCTGCTTCTTTTGATTATAAAAATCGCATTCAACCCAATACCAATTTTGTACCTGCTTATGAAAGTGCCAACAGTGTTGAGCCTTTAAATACATATGTTACCGACGATTTTTTTGGATTATTAGGCAATACAGATGACATTAATCAGGTGAATGTGGCGCCGCCGTTGAAGTTAGCGATTGGTCGTTTCCCCGTTCGTACTACAACAGAAGCTACTACTATGGTGAATAAAATGATACACTATCATGCCAAAACGGCTTTTGGTGCCTGGCGCAATCAGTCGGTTTTTGTAGCCGATGATAAAGACAATGATTTGCATTTGCAGGATGCAGAATCAATTGCAGCTACCACTGCACAATACGATACAGCCATTAATATCAACAAAATTTATTTAGATGCCTATCCAATGATAAGTGGGGCAGGAGGCAGCAGGTATCCACAAGTCAATGCAGCCATCGTTAGCCAATTGTATAATGGGGCTTTAATTTTTAACTACAATGGGCATGGAGGGTATCAACAATTATCTAATTCTGCAGTATTTGGCCAAACCGAATTGCAACAACTCAATAATCCCGATAAATTGCCTTTGTTTATTACGGCTACCTGCGATTTTGCACCTTATGATGATCCTACCAAAAATTCTTTAGGCGGCGGTTTGTTATACAATGGTAATACCGGCGCTATTGCCTTATTAACTACTACCCGTGTCGTGTTTGCCTATAGTAACCAAATTATTAATAATAATTATATGCAGGCTGCTTTGCAACCCAATGCTTCCGGTGTATATCCTACTTTGGGTCAATCTGTTTTAACTGCTAAAAATATTACCTATCAAAACAGTAGCGATGTTTTAAATAACCGAAAATTTACATTATTGGGAGATCCTGCCATGCGGCTTTCCTTCCCGACACTTCAAATTAAAATTGATCAGCTGAACCAACAGGCTTTAACGGGTAATGATACGTTAAAAGCGCTGAATACCTATACATTTAGTGGGCATATTGCCAACGCACAGGGGCAGATGCAAACTTCATTTAATGGCAATTTAGTAGCCACTTTATTCGATAAGCCACAACAACTGCGTAGTTTAGGGAATGACCCTGCCAGCCCTGTTACTACTTTTATGCAGCAAACCAACATTATTTATAAAGGTCAGGTTTCTGTTACAAATGGTCGTTTTCAGGTAAGATTTGTGGTACCCAAGGATATTAACTATAAGGCCGGGAATAGTAAACTAAGTTTATATGCCTGGAATGATGTTTTGGATGCTACCGGTTACACTACGCAATTTTTAATTGGTGGTGGTAATAGTCTGTTGCCCGCAGATACGGCTGGCCCAACTATCAAAGCATTTTTAAATGATACGCTTTTTAGAGCGGGTAGTACGGTTGACCCCACCCCATTATTATTGGTGCATTTGTTCGATTCGTTAGGTATAAATACCATCGGCGCAGGTATTGGCCACGATATTACAGCTGTATTAGATGGTAATACGAATAATCCTATTATACTCAATAGTTTTTATGAGGCTTTGCCCAATAGTTATCAGGCCGGCACCATTCAATACCAGTTAAACGGACTAACTCCCGGGCCACACACCTTAACTATAAAAGCCTGGAATGTAGCCAACTATGCACGATCAGTCACTATTCATTTTATTGTTAGTGCGGCGGTACCACCGAAAATATTATCCGTATACAACTATCCTAATCCCTTTAGCAGTCAAACCACATTTCGTTTGGTGCACAATATGGATGCGCCGGAAATAAAGGTAGAAATTGATGTTTTTAGCATGAATGGCAGTTTAGTGGCAAGGTTATTGCAAACTTTGCCCAATTCTTCCGGAGGAGTAGTAGAACTGAACTGGGACGGGCGGGGATTGAACAACAAAAAAATCTTGAATGGTTTGTATTTTTATCATATTATTGCATCCTCCAATACAGGAAAAGCTGAAGCAACAGCCAAATTTTTTGTTCACTAAAATGCTTGAATGAAATAATTCTACCTCTTAGTTTTTTAACCCGTAGGGTATATTCATCACATTAAAATCTGTTATGAGAATAAGGGTATTCTTTTTAGTTCTTCTGCTCTGCATTGTGAGCCTGTCTGTATTTGCACAAACACAAACTGTGAATGTAACAACAACTGCTGTTCCTTTTTTGCGTATTTCTTCTGATGCCAGAGCCAGTGGTATGGGCGATGTTGGTATTGCCACTTCACCCGATGCCAATGGTATGTTTTGGAACCGGGCTAAATTACCTTTTGCTACAAACGATAATTCTATTGCTGTTACCTATTCTCCCTGGTTTAAAGATTTGGGATTAAATGATGTTTATTTAGCCAGTATTGCCGGTTATCATCGGTTGGATAATGAACAGGTTATTTCTGCCTCTGTTCGTTATTTTAGTTTAGGCAATATTCAGTTTGCAGATGCCAATGGAAATTTATTAGGTTCGTCAATGCCCAGAGAATTTGGAATTGATTTCGGTTATTCCAGAAAGCTTTCCAGTCAATTGGGTATCGGTGTGGCGCTGCGTTATAT
Source organism: Hydrotalea sp. GW822-HT8A01 (assembly GCF_058798575.1). Taxonomy (NCBI): domain Bacteria; kingdom Pseudomonadati; phylum Bacteroidota; class Chitinophagia; order Chitinophagales; family Chitinophagaceae; genus Hydrotalea; species Hydrotalea sp. GW822-HT8A01. The sequence goes on along the minus strand of NZ_CM179506.1, from coordinate 62,740 downwards.
TAACAGTAGCCTTGCATCCGGTGATCCAAATAACAGCGGTGTAATTTATAAAGCAGGTTCTTCTGTAGCGGGTGATGCTACTCTGTACCATATTGCAGCTGATACTACAAAAAATTATTTTACCTGGGGTGTAACTTTAAGCAACCTTGGTTCAAAAATCAGTTATACCAATGATGCCAATATCAAAGATTATATTCCTGCCAATTTAGGTTTGGGTGCAGCATACACTGCCCGGTTAGATAAAGACAATAAAATAACTTTTGCAGTTGATTTGAATAAATTATTGGTGCCTACTTATGATTCTGCTACAGCACCAACCTATTATACCCAAAGCGTTTTCTCCAGTTGGTTTAAATCGTTCAACGATGGCAGTAACCAACTCACTTCCTGGTTAATTTCTGCCGGTGCAGAATATAATTATGATAATACTTTCTTTATAAGAACCGGATATTTTTATGAAAATAAATATCGGGGTAACAGAAATTACCTGACCTTTGGTTTGGGGCTGAATTACCAAAATATTGGCATTAATCTCTCTTATTTAGTGGCGTCAGGATATGTAACTACACGTAACCCATTATCTAATACCATCAGAATTGGTCTGAACTTTGACTTAGCTAATAATGGTTCAGGTAAAAAAAACAATTTGAATTAGTAATAGTCCGGCTAAGTGTGGCCGTATTTTTTAATATTCACAGTACAAACATTTTGCCGGTTTGGATTGTAACATTATGTTGCCGATTTCATATTTATTGAAAAAATATCTTTCAATTATTAAAATAGTTGTATGCGTATAGGTTTTGGCATTGATTTTCATCAGTTGGTAACGGATAGGGATTTCTGGTTAGGTGGTGTGCATATTCCTTACCATAAAGGTGCCTTGGGGCATTCAGATGCCGATGTATTATTGCATGCAATTTGCGATGCATTATTGGGTGCAGCCTGTTTAGGTGATATTGGTGTGCATTTTCCGGATACTTCTCCTGCATATAAAAATATTGACAGTAAAATATTGTTACAGAAAACAGTGGCACTCATTGCAGAAAAGGGTTATAAAATTATCAATATCGATTCCAGTATATGTCTGGAATCGCCTAAAATAAAACCTTATATTCCTCAAATGCAGGAAGTTATTGCAACAGCATGTCATTTAACTTCTGAAGAAGTTTCCATTAAAGCAACCACTACCGAAAAAATGGGCTTTGTAGGTCGTGAAGAAGGACTGGTTGCTTATGCAACTGTATTAATTCATCGGCCACAGCCTTTAGTAATATAAGGAGTCAAGATCTGTTTGCGCATAACAAAATCTGAAAACAGTTATTAACAGGATCGGAGCTGGTTATTTTTATTGCCTCTATTCTGCTTAATAAAATTAAAACCCGCAGCTAATGAAAGCCACGGGTTTTTTGAATCAACCAAATAATAAATATTAATATTTTAATATTTGTTTTACTGTAGTGCCATCCTTATGTGCTACTCGTAACATATATGTTCCTGCAGGTAAGTTTTGAATGGGTAAACTAATTACCTGACCCTTATTCACCTGTTCTGCAACCTGTTGCTGTAAAATTTGTCCGTTTAAATCCATTAATTGAATTTGTAAGCGGCTGTTAATGTTTTTGTTAAACATAAAGCGGATTTGCTGATGACCGGGATTGCCTAACAATGTGAGTAAATTGGGATCATTATTTACCGGATTTACCGCAGTAGCTGTTCCAAAATTAAAACGAACATAAATGGGGTAATGGTCGGATGTATTATTGGATAAATAATCCGGAATTACAGTGGTTACGTCTGTTCTAACCTTGGCAGAATTGTTGATGTAGCTACTTAATAAACTACTTGAAATGATATTATGGTCAATCATTCCCGGATAATTAATAGTAGAAGCAAATCCCTGATAATCCAAGGGCAATGTTAATGCTTTGTAGAATTTGGTTCCAACAGAATCTTTTAAAATAGGATCCCATGAAGTAACCGGGCCTGAACCTGTAGAAATGGTACTTACCAAATCATCATTGTAATCGCCCAGAATCATCACGTTACTATTGCTAAAGATGGCATCCAAACTATCTTTCATTTCTTTCACACCGGCATATCTTCTATCGTAATCAGAGGCAGTACTGCCTGATTTAGCATGAATAATAAAAAAATTAATGGTTTTGGTAACACCCCCTTTATTAGTTACATCGGCAGTAACCAGATAAGGTACCCTGCTATTGGCCCAATTGCTGCTGGCAGTAGCACTGCTGAGCATGAGTCCTCTTCCGGATACATTACTTACCATATCTTTTTTATACACCAGTGCCATTTTTTGTCCGCTTAACCAGTTGCTACCCGATGGAGTGGCGGCACCGGTACAGAATGGCGAAATAGTATAGCCCCAATTGCTGCCTAATGAATCAATGAGCCTTCTGAAGCGGATTGTGTCCACTACTTCTATTAATGCATAAATATCAGCATCCAAATAGCGTAATACTTTTTTTACATTGATTTCCTGTAAATTTTTATCAGAAGGACCAAAACCATTGCTACCGAACCATTCAATATTCCAGTTTACAATATCAATGGTATTGCTTCGGTTTACACTATTACCATACACTCTGGTGAAGTTTTTAGAAATAGAACCAATTGCAAAATTCAACTGGCCACTGTATTCTAAATTGTTTTGTGTAGGAGCAAACCGAACAAAAGCTTTAATATTGGTTTGCTCTAATTCATTTACAGTGTATTGAATGGTACCTGCATATGTAATGCTATCTTTTGAAACCTGAAATTGTGCAGGTGCAGTAATGGTTAAATTGCCATTGGCATCTACCACTGTAAATTGGAATGCTTTACCGGCACTCACAACTCCGGCAGCAGCATATCCTAAAAATAAATTATCCGGTTGAACTGTCAATGTGGGTTGTGGCGCCTGTGTACTGTTAAGTACATGAATATTGTCTATTGTAGTGCGTGGTGCACCATCAGTTGGGCTGGAGGCATATCTCCAGGCAATATAAGTATTTGTTGACTTAAAGTTTGTCAGATTAATACTAGCACACTTCGTCCATGTATCTGAATTAATAGGCGGGAAATGACCATTGATTTCGGTCCAGGTGGCGGCAGATGGATTACCGGTTCCTGAATAATTGGTTGAAACCAACAGTTTTAATTGCGGGCCATTGTATTTGGTTCTGTTGTAGAATTCTAATAATGGAATATTGAAACCGGTTAAATCTAATGGCGGACTCATTAGCCAATCGTCATTTAATTGTGCACTGCCCCCACCAAATCCATTGATCTGAATACCATTGCCCTGATAACCATAAATGGTGCAATTCCAGGTTGAATCGCCAGCTGCGCTGAATTGGGTAAAGCCATCGGGTAAGCCATTGCTACAGTTATTCAGATTGAATAAGTAATCGGGGCTTTGTGTGGTAAATGTCCAGTATGTGCTATCCTTAAATCCGGCAAATGCATTGCCCGACAAATCCAGAAATGCACTGTCTGAAATTTGTACATAATATTTTTTGCTAAAACCTAAATTGGCAATTGCCGAAAATTGAACTGTACTATCCTGTGCTGTTACATTTGCAACGGGAATGGTTTGTACCAAACTATCATTACTTACTTGTTTAATGAGCAGGTTCCCAGAACCCAATACCATGCTTTCATTAAAATGAATGGTGAAATTTGGTTTGTTGGATATATTCACAGCGCCATTAGCGGGGGTGAGGCTTATAGCAAAAGGTGGTACTGTATCGTTACTTGCAGTTGTAAATTGCCAATTATTCCCATTTTTACCTGCGTAAGCGTTATTGGAAAAATCGGTAAATGCGCCTGCATCAATATTTATTTTATAATGTTTTAGTGGTTGTAATCCGGTGGTAATGGTAACAATATTGCTGTTTATAGCAACAATACTGCTATCCACACCAATGGTATCTGTCACATTGTCGGTCGTGTTTTCTACCACAATATTTCCTGTGGCTGCTGCTACCGGTTCGCTGAAATAAATTTTCAAAGGCAATATAGATGAAACACCTGTGGCTCCATTTTGAGGAATCAGTAAAGTATCAACCGGTGGAATGGTATCTGCAGGTATATCATTCCAGCTTAAGCTAAAATTATCAATAGCAGAAGTAGCCCGGTTACTGCTGCCGGTACTGGCACTTAATGTGGCAATTCTAATCCATACAGTGTCATTAATATCATCTAATGAAGTACCGAAATTCACGTTCACCAATGTATCATAAAATTTTCTGTTACCGGTTACTAAAAGGGTAGGTGTGGAGGTTACCGTATTAAAACTGTTAGGATTGGTGCCCTTTGCATATTGCACTAAAAATGTTGTACTGCGGGGTGACGTGCTGTCGAGTGATTGTAAATTAAAACTCAAAGCAAAATCTTTTTTCCCTTTGGTATTTATAACCTGAAATACAAATGCAGCACCCGGATCGCCAAAACTACCGGTTTGTCGAACGCCCAAAGCACGGTTGGTGGCAGCCGCCTGAGTGGCAGGTGGGGTACTGGCTCTTAGTCCTGTTGCAGAAGCATAGTTGCCAAATCGGCCTGAAGTGCTATTCCAGTTAGTGGCGGCAGTATTAAAACTGGCAATCGGTGTACCTAAAGCAGAATTGGTGGCTCCGATTCTTACCGTAAACCCATTGGGCAAAGCCGTTCTAATGGTATCGAAATTTTGGATATAGGGCGAAGTGGCTAAACTAACCTGCGCCTGCCCCATTGTTATCAAAAACAACGCAATCAATGAAAATAAAAAGCGAATTGTGTAAAATTTTCTCATAAATGCTATTTTGTTTTAGTTAATGTTTTTAAAGATTAAAAATAAATTAAAATATTTAATCTAATGATTTAAATAAATACTGTAAAATCCAACCGGTGAATGAATTGTGTTGAAATGGTTCATGATTTCAAAACATTAATAAAAAATTAAAGCATCAAAAATAAATGCTTTAAAAGGGTTTAATCAACATCAAAAACATTCATAACATAAAATTCATGTGTGGCGGGGTTGAAAGCAGGGGAATATTAAGATTTTAAACTTTTTTCTTAAAAAAACATTGCAACAGCAAGGCAATGCTTATCTTAACAAACTAAACTACTGTCTATGCGAAATTTTGCGCTTTACATCCTATTCTGTTCCTTATTTTTTGCAGGCATTCAACAAACCCTATTCGCTCAAAACACCAACAAAGTGCAAATTAAACTCACTAAAAAGCAGGCTCGTATGCAGGCTAAATTTGAGAAATTAGCCATTCATCCATACATACAAAGCAGCTTATGGACGGGTGTTATTCCTGTAAAAGACATTACAGAAAACATTGATGTAAATATGCCTTATAAACTTTTATTCAACGTAACGGTTGGCCCAAACGATTCGCTAACTGCAAAAACTGAAAACCCCGGTTTTACCGAAGTGGGCAGGATAATGAACCTGCATGTGGCTTCCGGTGTACCTGCTAAAAATTTAGAAGTAGTGGTATTGGTGCATGGGCCTGCATTGTTTTCCCTTTTGAAGAATAATAATTATAGGTTAATGTATAAAGTTTCCAACAGCAATCTGCCTTTGATAGAAGAATTACAAAATAAAGGAGTAAAATTTATTGCCTGTGGCCAGGCATTAACCATGTTAAACCTGAACATGGATGAATTGATACCGAATATTGGGTTGGCTTTATCAGCACAAACCATGTTATCCTACTACCAGTTGAAAGGCTATATTTTGTATAATGAAGATAAGGCGGAATAGCATTTTGAAATAAATAATATAGCAAAATAAACGAACTGTTCACCTTGAAATTGAGGGTAGTGGAAGGGCTTCTATAAAAAATATTCTATCATTAAAAAATGGTTAGAATTTGAAACCTTCATTCCCTTACCTTTGCCGCAAATTTTAAAAAACTGTCTATTTATGGCCGCTACAGGTAATATTAAGCAAATTATTGGAGCCGTTGTGGATGTTCATTTCCCCAACCTGAACGATTTGCCCGAAATTTACAATGCATTAGAAATAAAAAAGCCCAATGGAGATACCCTTGTTTTGGAAGTACAACAACATTTGGGTGAAGATAGTGTACGTACCATTGCAATGGATGGTACCGAAGGTTTGGTACGGGGTATGGAAGTGATTGATACCGGAAAAGCCATTTCAATGCCCGTTGGCGAAGGTATTAATGGTCGTTTATTCAACGTTACCGGCGATGCCATTGATGGTTTGCCGCAGTTATCAAAAGCAAATGGCCGCCCCATTCACAACAAACCACCATTGTTTGAGAATTTAAGTACTGCAACTGAAGTTTTATATACCGGTATTAAAGTAATTGACCTGATTGAACCCTATGCAAAAGGTGGTAAAATTGGTTTATTTGGTGGTGCTGGTGTAGGTAAAACCGTGTTAATTCAGGAGCTGATTAACAATATTGCCAAAGGCCACGGCGGTTTATCTGTATTTGCCGGTGTAGGCGAAAGAACCCGTGAAGGAAATGATTTGTTGCGTGAAATGATTGAAGCAGGCATTATGAAATATGGTGATGCTTTTAAACATAGTATGGAAGAAGGTGGTTGGGATTTAAGCAAAGTGAATCTGGAAGAATTGAAAGACTCAAAAGCCACTTTCGTATTCGGACAAATGAATGAACCCCCCGGGGCCCGTGCACGTGTGGCTTTAAGCGGATTAACCATTGCTGAATATTTCCGCGATGGTGATGGTACCGGAAAAGGAAGAGATATCCTATTTTTCGTTGATAATATCTTTCGTTTTACACAAGCAGGTTCAGAAGTATCAGCTTTATTAGGACGTATGCCTTCTGCGGTAGGTTATCAACCCACTTTGGCCACTGAAATGGGTTTAATGCAGGAAAGAATTACTTCTACCAAAAACGGTTCTATTACTTCTGTTCAGGCAGTATATGTACCTGCGGATGACTTAACCGATCCGGCTCCTGCCACTACTTTTGCGCACTTAGATGCTACAACTGTATTAAGCCGTAAAATTGCCGACTTAGGTATTTATCCTGCGGTAGATCCGTTGGATTCTACTTCCCGTATTTTAACCCCTGCAATTGTGGGCGATGCACACTATGATTGTGCCAACCGGGTAAAATTAATTTTGCAACGTTATAAAGAGTTACAGGATATTATTGCCATTTTGGGTATGGATGAGCTGAGTGATGAAGATAAATTAGTAGTAGCCCGTGCAAGAAGGGTACAACGTTTCTTATCACAACCTTTCCATGTGGCTGAACAATTTACCGGTTTAAAAGGGGTATTTGTTGATATTAATGATACCATTAAAGGCTTTAATATGATTATGGATGGCGAAGTTGATGAATATCCTGAAGCTGCATTTAACTTAGTAGGTACTATTGAGGATGCCATTGAAAAAGGTAAAAAATTACTGGCACAGGCCCGAAGTTAAATTGTATACCTTGTTATAATTGAAAATTTATGATGTTAGAAATATTAACACCCGAGAAAAAAGTGTACAGTGGCAATGTATATGGTGTTCAGTTACCCGGCATTTCAGGCTTATTTGAAATTCTTGAAAAGCATGCACCGCTGGTAAGTGCCTTGTCTAAAGGTAATATTAAAGTGTTGGTTGATAAACAAAAAACCGAACATTATACCATTACCGGTGGTTTTGCCGAAGTTTTCAATAATAAAGTAACTGTACTGGTAGAAGGTGTACATTAAGCTTAACTATAAAATAAAAAAATAATTTTTAGCACCCAATCGGGTGCTTTTTTTTGTTACCTGCATCCTGTTAATGTCAATAAAATCATAAAAAAGTATTTTACGCTTAACTATTAACAATCAAAATTATCTAAAGCATCAACTACAAACTAATTTTATATCATAAAAAAAATTTCTGTATGAAATACAATATTAAACTGACCTCCGGTTTTTTGGCGCTTGCTATTTTTGGTTTGGTAAGTTGTACCAAAAACAGCGCAGTAAATAATTTAAGTAATCCCGATACCCGAATTTACATTACACAAAGAGACTCAACGGTAAATTTTAGCAGTTACAAAACTTTTAGTATAGATGATTCAGTAACGGTGGTAGACAATGGGCAATCATCTAAATCGCTTACACCCACCGGTCAGGCTTTTATTGATGCCATTACTAAATACATGCAGCAGGCCGGCTATACCTTGGTGCCTAAATCTGCCAGCCCTGATTTAGGAATAAATGTAACCTATATTAACACCACTACTACCGGAATAATTGATTACAGTAGTTATTATGATTATTACGGGGGATATTATGATCCTACTTATTGGGGCTATGGCGGATATGGTTATTATTCTCCTTATATGTATGGTACCTACCAAATTAATTCTGGCGCACTTTCTATTGATATGTTAGATTTAAAAAATGCAGCGGCGAATGGAAAAATAAAGATTATTTGGAATGGCTTAATAAGAGGGGAAGGTATTGCTGATGCTACTACCGCCGACAGTCAGGTGTATGCTTTATTTAGCCAGTCGTCTTATTTAAAAGCCAATTAGTACCATTCATTATGTTATTGTATTATTCATCCATTAAAAAAATATATGAAAAAATATATAATATTAACGCTGTTATTGTTTAGTTTGTTGCCCGCCTCATCTTTATTGGCGCAAAGAGGCATTGTAAAATTGAATGCTGCTTATGATTTAGGATTACCATTAGGCAATTTTAAATCGAACTATGTTTCCAATATATCACCACGGGGTTTAATGGGCGATGTCTCATTAGGACTAAACAATAAATGGGCAGTTGGACTTGGATTTGGTTATCAGGATTTTTATCAGAAATACCCGAGAACGGTGTATAATCTGGCACCCAATCAACAGATATCAGCCGTTCTTTCTAATTCTATTCAGGCAGTACCGGTTATGGCAAAAGTTACTTTTACACCTTTTTTGGGAACTACAAAACTAATACAGCCTTATGTTGCAGCCGGAGCAGGCATTAGTTTTATAACCTATAATCAATATCTGGGTGAGTTTTCTTCCAATAATACTTCCAATGGTAAGTTTACCGCGATGGCCGATGCCGGTGTGCAATTACCATTTAGCCGTTACAATTCAAATACCGCTTTTCAATTTGGAGTATCTTATAATTACACCAAATTTGGCATGAGCGATGCCATGAATATGAATATGGTGGGTATACATGCCGGACTTATATTCCAGTTGCATTAGACTTTTTAAAAATATTTTTGGTAAGCAAAATAAAAGCCATTTCTTTCGGGAAATGGCTTTTTTATTTTACTATCATGTAGCACTTAGGGATTGTGCGATAACTGCGGCTTTTTTCTCGGTTTTACCGTTCTGTGCGAATAGTTTTTTGATAGTACACTAATGTTACCATCTACTTCTAAAATAGCGAGGTCAACATCTTCAATTTTATCTACACCATGTTCGCGAATAGCCCTTTCCAATTCATCTATATTAAACATAGATTTTTCCATTCCCTCTTTTAATACAATGCCATCATGTATCAGTAATATTTTTTCACCCTGCACCATTTTACTAAATATGCTATAGCGTTTTAAAAAGAGCTTTAAAATATAGTTACTAATGAATAATCCGGAAGCTGCAGCAAATCCACCAGATAGGGTAGTATTATTGCCCACCATTGCATTTTGTACACTATTACTAATGAGTAAAATAAAAACTAAATCAATTACCGATAATTGCGCCAATTCTTTTTTCCCGAAAATGCGTATGGCCAGGATAATGAACAGGTATACAGTGGTTGATTTGGCAGCAATGACAAGATATGGAAATAGCATATTCATTGATTGTATAGCAATATATCACTTTTTCATGGTTCTATTTATCATTTATACATACATAAAAAAATTGGCATCTAACAGGATTTTATGACTATTCCTTTTTTGAGAATTTTTTTGATATTAACTGCTTCATCAAATATTACAATGTCCGCAATTTTATTTAAAGCAATAGAGCCTAGCTCATGGTTAATTCCAACTATTTTTGCCGGGGTTGTGCTTATCATTTTAATAACATCTATTAATGGAATGCCTGTATCCTTCCACATTGTTTTCACTAAAAGGTTTGTAGTCGCAACGCTTCCCGCAAAAGAAGTTTTATCTGGTAGTTTTGCAACACCATCCTCAATAAGCACCTCCGGGCCATCCTCTAAACTACCCAAAACACTTGTGTTTACCTCTGTTCCTGCAGCACGCATAGCATCAGTAATTAAAGCAATTTTATCAGGTCCTTTAATCTTATAAATTAATTGTAAAAGTGGTGTAGGTAAATGTTTGCCATCTGCAATAATTTCAACATATAATTCATCATTTAAAAATGCAGCTTCTATTGTTCCGGCATATCTGTAAGCATTTTTCCTAATAACACCATTCATGGCAGAATAAAGATGGGTTACTAATTTATAACCATATTGTGTTGCTAAAACAACATCATCATATAGTGCATTTGTATGTGCAATTGAAGCAATGATATTTTTTTCGGTTAATAATTTTCCCAGCGGTAAGGCGCCGGGTAGTTCTGGGGCAATACTCCAACGTTTAATATTATCTTCATATAATAAAATGTCATTTATTTCATGCATATCCGGGTTTCTTATATGTTTAGGGTTTTGAGCACCTCTCTGTTCCATAGCAAAATATGGACCTTCAAGATGCATACCAAGGAATGTGACTTTACTGCAGTTATTTTTTCTGAAAGCCTGGAATGCTCTAAGTACATCTAAAATTTTTTCTTTGCTACCCGTTAAAGTTGTAGGCATTAGGGTGGTAGTGCCATATGCCAAATGAGTTTCCGCTACTTTATTAAATGCTTCTTGTGTTGCATCCATAAAATCAAAACCGCCACCTCCATGAATATGCAAATCAATAAATCCGGGAGATACATAATGGTTGTCTGCATCTACAATAATATCAACATCTTCAGACATCGTGTTTTCTCCAATTTGCGTGATGATTCCATCATCAATAATAATATAACCTTTTTCTAAAATGCCATCATAGGTAATAATACGCCCATGAACAATTGCAGTTCGCATTTAGCTTTATTTTTTTAAATTACAAAGTAATGATGCCGATTCAAAATCTAAATAAATGTCGCAAAAATGATGGTTTTGTAAAATGCTAGCCGGAAAATGATTGCTCACCTCATTTTGTAAACAATTTTTTACTGCCGGTGCTTTTCTGCGATCTGGGACAGAACAAATAATATTTTTAGATTTCATTATTTGTTTAATTGACATACTAATGGCCTGATGTGGTACTTCGTCTATGTTTTTAAACCAACCTTCATTGAGTTGTTGCTTTCTGCAATCATCATCTAAATTTACTATGATGTAGGGATATTCTGTTTCAAAATCAGCAGGCGGATCATTAAATGCTAAATGTCCATTTTCACCAATTCCAACTAAAGCAACATCTATTGGATATTGTTTGATTAAATTTGAAATACGACTACATTCTGTTAAAGCATCAGCTTCTCCATTAATCAGGTAAGTAGCTTTTAAAGGTGTAACCTGCTGCAGAAAACGCTCTTTTAAGTATTTTCTAAAGCTGGCACCATGTTTTTCCGAAATACCAATATATTCATCTAAATGAAACATTACCACTTTGTTCCACTCAATTGCTTTATCTGTAATTAAATATTTTAATGTTTCAAATTGACTTGCACCTGTGGCTAAAATTATATTGGCGCTGCCTTGCTCTTTAATAGTTGTCTTAATTAAACTTGCAGCCTTTTCACCTGCAGATTCCCCCAATGATGATTTACTAGATAGTATATGAATGTTCATATTGTTTTTTTTAATTAAAAAATATATTTGAGTTAGTTTTATATATATTTTTAAATGATGTATGATTGTTGATGAATGTGTTTTTTTCTTTTTCTGAAATTATACTTCCATGAATATTTCTTGCATTGGTAAATGTAATGTTTGCATTGTTAAGTGCTACTGCCTTAACTATGTTTCCCCAGTTTATAATAGCTTTCAAATGCACTGACATATTGTAATAATCATAATTTTTTTGTGCTTTAAACGAATAGCTTATAGGCACGTTTTCTAGTTCAATGTTCTTGATTTTATCGGGATAAAGGGCAGAAAAAAATATAACAGCCAATCCTGCTTCTTTTTCTGCTCTTAACATAATATTTGCAGATGGATTTATAAGTAATATAGAATCTATAATTTCATTCATTTGTTTAACCCACTCTCCAATTACTGTTTTCCCAATCCAATTAAGCGATCTCGATAAAGTATGAAATGGAGTCATTTGTTCATCAAAGTAATCTGCTATTGGAGATGTTTGTATGCCTGAACCAAAGAGATTCAATTGTAAGAAAAGGGTATTACTTTTAGTATCTATGGTATTGTGTTTGGTATTACACGAAATTTTATTACAATACCATTCAATACAAATGTTTTTTACTGAAATTACTGAAGATAGTTTATTTAATGTATAATTAGTATCATCCGAAATCTTTGATTCATTGATGCGAAGATTTTTTTTCAGTTTTTTTCGCTCTTCTTCAGAAGTAAATTGTAGTGATAATTTTTCTTGTTCAATTAAGATACTTTGGGTTTCCAGAAATTTACTCTGTGTGGTAATTTTAGGAATTCTTTCACCAATAGGGAAAACGCACAGATCACTTTTATGAAAATCTGGTTCTGAAAATTCATTTTGAATTTTTTGAGAAAATTTTTTTAGATGTTGATTAAACCAAAGCAACATTGCCTTTTGCATATCGAATGAATATTCATGTGCATTATTAAAAATTTGAACATGAAATAAAGAATCTGCTTTGTATAATTTATAAATTTCACCTGTATTTCGTGCAGTTTTAACCATTTCATGCGCACTAAAGGCTGCATGAGTTTCCTGAAGTGCATTACAGATGTTTAATGCTCTTGGAGCAATTAAACCCAATACCTGAAATTCTTCACAAAAAGTTAAGCCATCCGGCAGTAATTCACAAATGCAATTGTGTTCCATAACAAATGCTTCAAAAGTACCTACACTAACTACCGGTATTACTGCTTTTATTCTTTCATCTATAGCAGCCAACCACATGGCCTGATTTCCGCCACCGCTTTCGCCTGTTGCTCCAATATTGTTAATATCTACAATGTTTAATCCTGCCAGTAAATCTATGCATCTAATATTTTCCGAAATCTGAATACCTAATAAGGTTTCATTGATATTTAATAACGCTGCTCCCTTATTTGAACCATGATAATCTGATTCACCATGAATTTCTGAACGTTCTCCTGAACCAAATGAATCCATACATAAGCAAACAAATCCATTACTGGCTAAAAAATGGGCTCTGTTTTGAATTGATGAATCTAATCGGCCGTCTTTAATATGGCCATGTAAATTAATAACTGCAGGAAATGGTCCTTCTCCCTTGGGTATATACAAATTGGCAGTGGCATATACATTGGGTAGTGTTTGAAAATATATGTTTTGAATTGAATATGAATTCCTATGTAAAATTTTTGTAACACTCATTTCTATTGGTAAATCTTTGTAGAAATGAATATTGGCGCTTTCTATAATTTTATTGTAAATTTCTTTTTTTTGTTTTTCCCAGGCAGTAAGATCTGCAGCAGGCATATATTGCCTGAATAATTGCTTTGCTGCTTTTTTAAGATATAGATACACTTTGTCATTTTCTCTGGAAGGTGGTTCTTTTGATGTATTTATATTTGATATACTAATATCTTGATACATTGGATGTATAACTTTATTTTTCGGCAATTATTTTTCCTAGTTTGTATCCTTTTACAGAAAAGAATAAAATGAATGAATAAGCCGGAAGCAAGCATGCAAAAAATGCCAGTTTATAGCCTATTTGAGGAACATGTTTCAATGTTGCAAAAATTAACGGTAATATTGCCCCACCTGCGATACCCATAATTAAGAAGGCAGCGCCAATTTTGGTTTTTGAACCCAAACCATCTATTGCAAGTGGGAATATTGCAGGCCACATTAAAGAATTTGACAATCCTAGCATAGCAATAAACATAATAGCTAAATAACCATGAGATAAATAAATGGCTATAGTGAATGCAATACCAGATAGTGCACACAATGTTAATGCACCTTGTTGCGAAATATATCTTGGTATAGTAATTATGCCTGCAACATAACCTATTAACATACCGGTAAGGGTAAAGGAGGTAAAATATCTGGTTTCATTCAATGGTATTCCCATGGCATTCCCATAAATTCCAATTGCATCCCCTGCCAATACTTCTGTTCCTACATATAAAAATATACTTAATACACCTATCCAAAGGTGTGTATGGGAAAAAATACTTTTGTAAATTGTATTTGCTTCTTTTGTTTGATTAGATTGTTCTGTATCCTTTATTTCTGGTAATGATGATTGAAAAATGATAATGGCAAGCCCTAAAAGGACTATTGCCATAATTATGTAGGGGGCTTTTATTTTATTGGCTAACTCATTTAATAATACTATTTTTTCTGATAAACTAATATCTGTTGTTAAACCCCTCTCAACTATTTCAATATTGCCTAATAAAAGTGTACTTAATATTAAAGGACTAATTACACCTGCCAGCTTATTACTAATGCCCATAATGCTAATTCTTTTTGCTGCACTTTCAATAGGGCCTAATATACTGATGTAGGGATTAGCTGCAGTTTGTAAAAGTGCTAAACCAGCACCTTGCAAAAATAAGCCCGATAAAAACAGTCCAAAGTTTCTTGTGGTTGCTGCTGGTAAAAATAAAATTGTTCCTATCATCATAATTGCTAATCCCAATGCCATGCCATTTTTATAACCCGTTTTTTTTAAAATATAAGATGCAGGTATGGCAAGAAAAAAATAGGCCATGTAGGAAGCAGTTACCACAAAAAATGCTTGTGTGTCTGTTTGTAATTCACAAATAATTTTTAAGAAAGGAATTAAAGTGCCATTTAACCAGGTTACAAAACCAAATATGAAAAATAGTACACCAATAATAAAAATTGCATGTTTATTACTTTGTTTTGAAATCGCAAGGGTATTCATTTTTTAAAATAGTATTAATATTTATATTAAATAATTATAAATCTACATGTTTTAAAAAAGTTTAGCCATTTCCCGGTTATACCATTCTATGTTTTCTTCTACATCTGGTATATTATTCAACCAGTTTTGTTCATGTTCAATGGATATTTGGCCTCTATAATTTTGCTTTTTTAATTCTATAAAAATGCCATTCAGATTAATCACTCCATTTCCCAAAACCATATTATTGGCATCAATTTTATTATATCCATCTACATCTTTTAAATGTACATCGGCAATTTTACCCTTCAACATTTGAATACATTCTACGGGGTTTAAACCACTTCTTTCCCAATGTCCGATATCTGCACAGGTAAATATGTTTGGATGATGCTGTAGTGCTGCTAATACTGAATCCGGATGCCAATAGGGTGCTGGTTTTGGATGATTGTGAATGGCAATTTTCATTCCGTAAACTCCTGCTAAACTATCAGCATAATCTAAATCCTGTTGTCTTGGTTCTGCTGTTAATATTTTTATTCCCATTTCATTTGCAAATGCAAATATTTTATCCCACTCATTTTTACCGGAGGGGTTGAGTACACCAAAACCTACCAGTATCATTTTTTTATTAGTTAGCAGCTGTTTTACAAAATTTTTTGATTTTTCAGACATGTTTATATTGAAAGAATCAGAATAGACACTTCCGATAGATTGACCGGAATACGCTTCAATGTAAGTTAATCCACAACTGTCGGCTTTTTCAATAGCAGTAATGAATGGATAGAGATGGAATGTCCATAACTGAATACCTAAATGCCATGGTGGTGTATTTTCTATGGTATTTTTACTATTTCCCTTTGTGTTACACGATATATTTAACACTAACAGAAAAATTAGTATTGCGTTCAGGATTATTTTAAATAGTTGTTGCATGATTGATTTATATGTTTCTTTTTTTTAATTCTTCAAATGCGTAATTAGCTGCACGTACGGTAAATGCCATATATGTTAATGATGGATTTTGACAGGCCGATGAAACCATAAAGGATCCATCTGTTACAAATACATTTTTTGCATCCCATACTTGGTTCCATTTGTTCAGTACTGAATTTCTGGGACTATCACCCATTCGGGCTGTTCCCATTTCGTGAATGGCTCTACCGGGTGCTCCTGCATTATCATTGGTTTGTATATTTTTAACACCCATGTTTTCTAACATTTCAGCAGCATCATTTAACATGTCTCTACGCATACTTATTTCATTTTCTTTAATTTCACAGTCAATGGCTAAAACGGGCAATCCCCATTTGTCTGTTTTATATTTATCTAATACAACCTTGTTTTCATGATAGGGTAACATTTCACCAAATGCACCCATACCAAATTTCCATTTCCCGGGTTCAGATAGATTTTCTTTTAAATTTATTCCTATAGAATATTCGGCAACATCTCTGTTCCAACCTTCTCGGCTGGCGCTTCCCTGATAACCAAATCCACGTAAATAATTTCTTTTATCTCCAAATAAATTTCTAAATCGGGGGATATAAATTCCATTGGCTCTTCTTCCATAATAGTATTTATCTTCAAACCCCTCTATTTCTCCAGATGCATCAATGCCAACATGATGGTCCATTAAATTATGGCCTAATTCTCCGGAACTGCTTCCTAGGCCGTCGGGCCATATTTCAGTTGCTGAGTTCATCAGTATCCAAGTACTATTGAGTGTAGATGCATTTAAAAATATAATTTTAGCATTGAATACATAAGTTTTATTACTTTGTGCGTCAATAATCTCTACTCCAGTTGCTTTTTTTTTGTCTTTATCATACAATATTCTGGTTACAATACCCCAAGTTCTAATTGTAAGATTTTTTGTAGCTAATGCAGCTGGCAGGGTTGATGATTGCGTGCTAAAATATCCACCAAATGGGCATCCTAAAGCACATTTATCTCTATACTGGCATTTGGTTCGTCCTGGCAAATTATGGGTAAGGTTAGCTGAACGACCAATAATCATTGTTCTACTGTTCTTGTAATAGGCTTTTAATTTCTGAGCAAGATTTTTTTCCACAACATTCATTTGCATTGGGGGTTGAAACAACCCATCCGGTAATTGTGCTAAATTTTCTATTGAACCATTTATGCCTGCAAACTTTTCAACATAACTGTACCAAGGTGCAATTTCTTTGTAACGTACCGGCCAATCAATGGCTATTCCATCTTTTGCGTTGGCTTCAAAATCAAAATCGCTCCATCGGTAACTTTGTCTGCCCCACATGATTGATCTACCACCCATCTGATAACTCCTAAACCAATCAAAGCGTTTAATTTCTGTATAAGGACAGCCTTGTTCATTAGGCCAGTAATCCATAATATTTTCGTCCATTAAGTAATCCCTGCTCAGAACGGGGTAAGCTTTTATCATTGCTTGTGATCTTTCTCCCCGATGTGGCCAATCCCAAAATTCTTTATTTGCGTTTACATAATCTTTTATATGCTCAAAATTTCTACCTCTTTCTAATAATAAAACTTTTAATCCTTTTTCGGTTAATTCTTTGGTAGCCCATCCACCTGAAATCCCACTTCCTATTACTATAGCATCAAAATCTGTATTTTCCATTAAACATTATTTTAAAAAATTTTATTTAAAATATTCTTGCTGAGATAGTGTTGAAAATTAGATATTTTTTCTTCATATCTATTTAGTAATACAATTTGATTTTTTGCTCGATTGTAATTCTGAAGTGGGTATTTTGCGCCATAATAAATATTGTTTTCCAGATAATCAGTTAGGAACCGAAGTGCCTGCATATAAATCATAAATTGTCCGGAGAAAATAAATTCTTTTAATTCTTCATCAAACAAGGCGCTATTCATTTCCTCTAAATACCCTTTTGCAATAGCTGTAAAGTAATTTTCACGAATACTAATTTTATTAAAATCAGTTTCATTTTCATCAGCAGAAGATAAATAAGTACGCATCATATCGCCAATATCGCTTATATAATAACCCGGCATAATGGTGTCTAGGTCAATAATACAAATACCTTTATCATTATTATCAAATAATACGTTATTTATTTTTGTGTCGTGATGAATTACCCTTTTTTTGAAATTTGGATTGGTTATTATTGATTCATAGTTTTCTACTATATATTTTTTTGCCTGCAATTCCCTAATTAAATTATAAGCAAATGCTTTTTTCTCCGGTTCAGACAACTCAAGTGCATTTTCAAATTGTTTGTAACGGAAAGTAAGATTATGAAAATTTGGAATTGTTGTTTTAATTAGGTGAATATCTAAGTCGACACATAATTTAGTAAATTTCCCAAATTGTTTAGCTGCCTCATAAGCTAAATTTTCATTGTCAATAGTGTTATAAACATATGAATTGGCTATATATTCATAAGCCCTGTAGTATTCATCCTGTATGTTAAAAAGTGTTTGCCCCATTGGGTTGCTGAGTGGTTTTGTAAATATATATTCCGGAAAATACTTTGAAAAATATTTGGAAAGAGTATTTAAGTTGTGATTTATGTTTTCAGGGTATTTAAAAATGTTCGTATTTATTTTTTGAGCAATAATTTTTTTATTTTTTAAACTAACCAACCAGGTTCGATTAACCAAACCATTGCCAAATGATTCAATTTGTACTACTTCATTTTCAACCTGTAATTCCTTTAAAAATTTTGCTAATCCGTTCATTAAGCTTACTTTATTAGAAACTTAAATTTACCACAATTCAAATTGATTATAGGTTGCAAACGTTTGTGTAAAATGATACAATTGAAAGGTTCTTAATTGTATTCAATTAGCTTGGAATCCAGAATTATTTTATAGAAGGCATTATTTTCAGCATCTTCATTATGTTTATTTTTTATGATATCTAAGATTACCTCTGTTGCTTTTTTCCCCTGCAAATAAGGAAATTGCTCAACCGATGCATTTGGTTTGTATTTTAAAAACTGCATCATTGGTAAATTTGCGTAACTTACTATAGCTGGTTTGTGATCTGTAGCGGTAACGTCTAATTCCTGCATAATTTCAAGTGCGAGGTTATCATGAAATGCAACAATGGCGGTAACTTTTCTTTTATTTTTTAAAATTTCGTGCAAGGCTTTTATATTGCCCTCTTTGGTCAAGTCTGAATTAACTACCAGCGATGGATCAAATTTTAATCTGTTTTTGAGTAATGCCTGTTGATACCCTTCTAATCTTTCTTTTGATGCTGCCAGTTTTTCCGGACCATTGATTAAACCAATTACACGATGCCCTTTCTTTAATAAATAGCTAACAGCCTGAATGCTGCCCGATATAATATTACAGGATACTGTGTGTATTTCCTTTATATTAGGTATGCAATCGAAAAAAACAATGGGTATATTACTTTTTTTAAACTTCTCAAAATGCTCATAATTATTGGTGTTTTTTGCCATTGATATAATTAAACCATCCACTCTGTGTTTGCGCATAGATTCTACTAACATTATTTCACGTTCCATGCTGTCTAATGACTGGCCGAGTAATACAACATAATCATTTTTTATGGCAACTTCTTCAATGCCACTGATTGCAGCGGGGAAAAAGGATTCGGCCAGATGCGGTAATATTACCCCAATGGTATAGGTTTTACCCTGTTGTAAAAAAACTGCTGTTTGATTGGGCTCATAACCCATTTCTTCTGCAAGTTTTTTTACTTTTAATTTAGTACCTAAACCAATACTTGGATGATCGTGTAAAGCTCTTGAAACTGTTGAAAAGGATATGTTTAATTTTTTCGCAATTTCTTTTATGGTAGGGCTTCCTTTTTGCATAATTTAAATTACTGTTTTATACCAATATAAACATTTCTTTTTTTAATATTGCTTTAAAAATTGCGAATAATATTTTTTAAATAAATTATTGGCTATTATTATACTGTTTCCCTTCGGTATATTCGAATATTTTTTTGTTTGATTTACCCATTGCCATTCCCAATTTTTTATTTGTTCCTCAAATTCTTTTTGTTTAATTGTAATGTTTTCATTCCAATTAATTTTTAAAAATTGAAAATATTGTATCCATCTTTGCTTATAAAAGTCTTTAATTAATCCTGCCCATTGGGTTGAAGGCTCCCCATTTTTAGTACAGTATAAAAGTAGAATATTTTTTTCTTTTAGTTCTGATATTAATCATGCTTTTGGGCGTAGTGAAGCGAAGGCGTAGCCGAAGCGTAACGAAGCCCAAAAGCAGTGGCCTCGCTGCTCTCTATTGCTTGTTCCCTGTACAGGGCCGGAGGTAAACCTCCCAAGGCATCATGGGGCCGCTGGAGATTGTAATCGTACATAAACGTTTCGTTTATCTCACGAACTTCATCAAGGCTGTCGAACAAGTAGGCATCCAATACTTTTTCCCGGTAGGTACGATTAAACCGCTCTATATACGCATTTTGCGATGGCTTGCCTGGTTGTATGTACTTAAAATCAATCTCGTTCGCTTCGCTCCATCGTTTTGCTATCCCGGCAATGAACTCCGGACCATTATCCATACGTATCTTTTTAGGTTTGCCGTACCGGGCTATCAAGTGTTTTAATACCCATAGTACACGGCTGCTCTTCAGTGAATAATCTGTTTCAATAAAAAGGATCTCCCGGTTATAGTCATCAATCACATTGAATGAACGGAACTTCCGACCATTGCTTAAGGCATCACTCATAAAATCAATACTCCAGGTTTGATTAAAGGAGGAAGGAACTTCCAGTTTCTCCCTGATGCGTGCCGGCAGGCGCTTCCTGCATTTACGCTTCATCCTTAGCCCTAACTGCTTGTAAATCCTGTACACTCTTTTGTGATTCACTTTATGGCCCTGTAACCCGATCCGCCCATAGAACTTCCAGAAACCTTCTTCTTCCACTGTTTGACAAAGATGCTGCAACAGGTGTATCACTGTGCTATCATCTTTTACAGACTTGTATTGAAGAGAGCTGCGGCTTATTTGTAGTATACGACACGCCTTGCCGATGTCTTTTGGCCGCTCTTCCCGCAGCTGTTCCACCATCACTCGTTTATCGCAAGGCTTTAAAGCTTTTTTTCAATGATATTTTGCCCAATAATTGCAAGGGGCATATTAATACCGTTTAATGCCATCCAGTCAATTTCTTTCTCCCATCTATTCCAATCCCACCAGGTCATAGTATAATTGTTTGTGCAATAATTAATATAATATCTGTACTGATAGGGACTGTTACAAACTATTTTCTTTTTTAATAAAGGTAGTTTTTGGGGTAATTTTAAATTTGTTCCATTCCAACTTATATCGCAATGAATTATATTTTTTAAATAATAATACAAGGCGCTTGCAATGCTAACATTGTTATTGCCCACTAACAGAATTTTATTATTTTCTGTATATATTTCAAAAAAATATTTACCTGAAGTTGATTCTTTATAACTAACATTAAATGATGATGCATGTGTGGGGATAATTCTTTTAATTAGTTGTAAAATAGCATCTTTATTTTGTGCATGAAGCTTTGGTGAAAATGCAATGATAACAACTATAAAATATATTCTGCGCATAATAAGTATTTGTTGTATTAAAATAAAAAGTTCCGAAATAGACATAACGGAACTGATTGCTTTATGAAAAAACTGAAAAGACTAGAGCGTATCTCAAAAGTAGTTTCTTAATAATGTAACTGTACAAGCTAATTGTACAAATCCGAGAAAATTGGCATCATAGTGATCAAATCTTGTTTGACAACGTCGAAACTGCTGAATCCAGGCAAAGACTCTTTTGATCTTCCACCTGTTTTTGTATCGTCGTAATTCACGTCTATCCTGTGTGGCCTTTTTCACCCGGTTGGTTTTATGTGGAGCGATCATTTTGATGCGGTTCCCTTTAAGTATTTTATCAAGAGGATCACTATCATAAGCCATATCCCCAATCAAGCGTTTAGGCTTTGTTCGCGTAAATCGTTTTGATATCGTTTTTTCAACGAGTTTAATCTCATGGGTACTTGCTTCATGTGTGGAAATGGCGATAGGAAGACCATTACGGTCTGCAATTGCCATGAGCTTCGTACCCTTGCCCCGCTTAGTTTTCCCAACTCCAAAGCCCCTTTTTTAGCCGCTGAAAAGCTGCCGTCAATATAACATTCTGCCAAATCAATCTTTCCCCTAGTTTTTAAATCCACCGCCAGGCGACTTAATATCTGCTCCCATAGCAAACACTTTACCCATTCCTGAAATCGCCGGTGACAGGTCTGATAAGGTGGATATCGATCTGGCAGGTCTTTCCATGGTGCCCCGGTTCTACATATCCATAATATCCCATTTAAAATTGCTCTATCATCTACTCGAGGACGTCCGGCTATCTTTTTGGCCGGAATATTTTTTTCAATCAACCCACAGATCAAGTCCCATTGTTCGTTTGTGATATCCATAAATGTCGTTTCTCTTATAAACGGCAAATTCATTCAATTTATTACAAAAAACATACTTTTGAGATATGCTCTAATAATCATCATTTAGTGCAAACGTATTTTTTCTTGTTTTCCAAGCACCTTTTGTAAAATCAGGAATATCCTGCAAGGTTCCCCCTTGAGCAATAGAGGTTCTGCTAATAGGCGTTATGGAGTACCAGGTAGCTAAATCATATACATCTAAGGGAAAATTAATGTTTCTTTTTATACATTCAACAAATGCATTATCTACAAAAAAATCCATTCCACCATGTCCAGAACCTACAGCTTCATTAGCATATTTTTTCCAAAGCGGATGATCATATTGCTCCATATATTTTTTTGGGTTTTCCCAAGTTTCAGCGGGGCTTTTATCTTCAAAATAAATTAAACCCTTATCAAATTCGCCGGCTGAAAATTCTTGCCAAAGTCCATTTGTGCCTTGTACTTTAAAACCTAAATTATAGGGGCGAGGCGATGAAGTTGATAATGTTATAACTATAGTTTGTCCATTATGCGTTTGTATTTGTGTAGTTACAATGTCGCCTTGTTTAAATTTCAGTTTTGCATTTGGGCTATTGGGGCCACCCAATGGGTTTTTAGCAACATATCTGTTAAATCCTTTTGCAGGCGTAGCTATGCTCGATAACTTGGTTAGTCTATTTCCTCTGTTAATATCAATCATCATGGCAACAGGCCCTAAGCCATGTGTTGGGTAATTGTCTTCATTTTCTTTTACATAGTATTCGGTTCTCCACTTTGCTGATCCTTTAGCTGTAGGGCCAAAAGTTACACCTGAACAACATTTATCTGCAGTGTTAAATAACTCTGCACGTAAATCGTGTTGATATCCACCTTCAACATGTAATACATCTTCGAATAAACCTTGGCGAACCATGTTTAGAACAGCCATAATGTCTCTTCTATAGCAAACGTTTTCCAAAATCATTACAGGTATTTTTGTTTTTTCATAGGCATTTACAATATCCCAGCAATCTTGAAGTTGTAATGCGCCAGAAACTTCCAAGCCAACTGCTATTTTATTTTGCATGGCATATAATGCCTGGGGTATGTGCCATTCCCAAGGCGAGGCTATAATTACACTGTCAATATCTTTCCTGTCGAGTAATCTTTTATAATCATTGGGTCCGTTATTATATGCCTTAACTGGGCTTTTACCATATTTAGCCAAAACTTCTTGTGCCCTACTAATGCTGTGCTCATCAGGATCAGCAATTGCTATTACATTAACATCATTTCTTTTTAGCATTTGTTCTAAATGTAATTTGCCTCTGGCCCCTACACCAATAATAGCAACATTTATTTTTTCTTTTTTTATGGATGCAAAAGATAAAATTGGATTAGAAAGAAGCGCAATACCTGCGCCAGTTAACGCAGTATTTTTAATAAATTTTCTACGGTTGTACATTGCAATCTACTTTTAGTTTTATTGAATAAAGTAAACTTAACTGAATTTTTAACTACTCGGATATGCAAACGTTAGCGGAAAATATGGTTTTAAAGGTTTGAATCTTAAAGTTGAACTAATAATTTCATAAAAAAAGTTAACAGAGTTTCATTGAATGCATCCAAGAAATAACCTGTTCCGGCCATTTATAAAGCCATTTATCATTTTCAGGTATTCCAAATCCATGGCCACCATGATCATAAATAAATAAGGCACTTTGAATATTAAAATGTAAAAGTTGCTGAAAATAAAGAATGCTATTTTGTACAGATACTAATTCATCATTAAATGCATGAATTAAAATAGTAGGAGGTGTATTAGGTGTAATGTTTTTTTCTGCTGATAATAAATGAATTTGATTTTTTGTTGGTGATTCACCCAATACCATTCTTCTACTTAATTTATGGACATATGGTTCTTCCATAGTTATAACTGGGTAAATTAGAATAGAAAATGCAGGAATTTTTTTAGCATGCGATTTTGCGTTTAAAGTAGAAACAGTTGCTGCTAAATGACCTCCAGCAGAAAACCCCATAATCCCAATATTCTGTTTGTTTATTTGTAACGCAGGTGCTAATTCATGAATAATTTGTAATGCTTTATTAGCATCATTATATTGTGCCGGATAAAGATATCCTTTTTGTTCTTCATTATTCAGGCGATAGTGTAAAATAAATATATCAATTTCATTTTTATTGAAAAAAAGTGCCGGAGTAGTACCCTCAAGTTCCCAACTAAGTTTTGTATAGGCACCACCCGGACATATTAGTATAGCTGTTTTATTCGTAGAAGTGCCATTGGATGGATAATACTCAATATATGGAATTTCATCATCAGCTTGCATCTTTAATAACTCTATTTCAGTTTTTGAATAGAGATATATTTTGTCACTTTTGTTAAGCATAAATTTTATTGCAAATGGTAAATTGGATACACTATAATCAATTTATAAAACATTGAATTCACTTTTCCAATTCTCAATTTTTTTGTTATATAATGCTTCATTAGAAAGGCAAACTGAAATGGCTGATTTAGCTCCGGCTACAACATCAACCAATGGTTGCTTCTTTTCAGTAATGCATTTATAGAAATCTTCGAATGCATACCAAGTGGCTTCTTTCATTGGGGTTTTTAAAATTGGAATTCCTCCGTCTTTTTTCCACTCAATTTTCGTTGCACCGGCAACACCATCAACCGTTTCAAGTTGTTTTTTAGTTTCTGCTTCCGGGTAATAATATCCTTCTTCAAATAATAGTTCTACTGTTCCTTTTGAACCTTTTATTTTAAAAATAAAGCCATCCCTTGAATTTGCACAAGTGGCCCCATAATTCCCAATCATCTTATCCTTTTCGTATCTAAGCATTACTTGCACATTATCAAATGTTTCTCTGCCATCATTATAAAAATCAATACCACCGGTTGAGAAAATGTAATCAGGATGTGTGTTAAATGCCCAATTCACAAATTCTATTTGATGTGCTAATATCTCAGCGGTTAAGCCACCTGAATAAGCTTTGTACATTCTCCAATTGATTATTTTTTCCAAATTCGGATCTGTAACTGGTTTCCTCCAATTAGAATTTCTGTCATATCTACAGTCTATTTGTGTAACTTTTCCAAGATGTCCTTTTTGTATCATTTCATATACTCGTTGATATAAAGGAGTATAAGGAAGTTGATGACCAATTTGCAATATTTGGTTAGGATGCTGCTTAGCTTGATGCACAAGGTTAATGGCCTGATCAATTGTAAAGGTCATTGTTTTTTCCAAATAAATGTGTTTGCCTGCATGCAAAGCATCTGCCGCCATTTTATAATGTAAATAAAGTGGTGTTGCAATAATAACTGCATCAACGTTTTTATCTTCTAATAACTGCAAATAATTTTTATATGCTATTGCTTTTGGTACCAACTTACTTGCTTCTTGTAATCTAAAATCTAAAATATCACAGATGGCTACAACCCGAAATTTATCAATCATTTTTGTTATAACATCATCAATGATACCATTTCCACGACCTCCACATCCGATAAGACCGATATTAATTATTTCATTTGAAGTGAATGTATTCTGATACTTTAAGTGTTTCTGTATTAGCATGCTTCCGGTTAGCAAAGTAGAGTTTTTAATAAAGCTTCTTCTTTTCATTTGTATGTTAATTTATTAATTTATAAAATTGGCTGCTTCCGGTATCTTCAATCTTTCCATTTGCATTATAATAAATTATCCAGGCCGATAAATCATTTCTGTTATTGATAAATTCAAGCGATTTTTTTAAGCCCATCGTCATCAGTGCATTATCATAAGCATCAGCAGTTATTGCATCTTTAGCATATACGGTTACACTGATCATTTCATTTTGAATTGGATATCCAGTCCGGGGGTCAATTAAATGCGATATTTTTTTTCCATCTTTTTCAAGATATTTTCTATAATTTCCTGATGTAGTTATCGCTCCACTATCAATTAATAATTTCTTTTCCATTACAGTGCCAAAAATATCATCATCATTGGGAGCTTCTATTCCTACGCTAAATTTTTTGTTACCTGGTTTTCTTCCGTGAATGCGTAACTCTCCACCAATTTCTATGATGTAATCTTTTATTCCGTTTGTTGCGAAAAAATTTGCTAACACATCTACGCTATATCCCTGTGCAATACTATTTACATCGATTTTAATACATGGCTTACTCTTACTTAAAAAATTATCTTCTAAGTTTAAATAATTTGCTCCAATGCACTTTAATGTTTGTTCTATAAAAGTTGAATCAGGGTATTGTTTTATTGGCTTTGCTCCAAAACCCCAGGCTTCAACCAGCGGCTGTACCGTAATATCAGATAAGCCATTTGTTTGTGTATATACTTCTAATGATTTTTTTATAACATTCTTCAAATGCACATCAATGTATATACCTTTTGAACTATTATTAAATGCAACAATTTTAGAGTAAGGTTTGTATATTGAGAGTGAACTATCTAAAGCCAAAAGTATACTGTCAATTTGAATTTTACGAACAACAGTGTCTATTGCATAGTAAGTAATATGCCAGCTAGTTCCCTGTGCATAGCCAGTTAGGTATATTTTCTTTAAAGTATTTTTTTGATTAAAAGTAAAAGAGAATATAGCAATAAATATAAAAATGAATAAAGGGTAATAAAAGAATAAGTTATTTTGTTTATGAAGCTTTGTCTTGTACATACGTACAGTATTATTGTAATAGTAAAATCAATTCAATCTTAGTCAATTAAGGTATTGACCATTTTTTGGAATGTAATTCTAAATTATAGTTATTATTATTGCTTACCAATATGTTTTATACACAAACGTTTGTATTATTTTTTATTTGATGTGTATTCGTTGTATAGTTGAATAATCTGGTTTTTTGCTATAAAGTCGGTATATATCAGTATTCTGTAGTGAATAGAAAGGCCATCCTCATTTATTTTTATGGGCTTTCTACCGGGGAAAGCAATATTCTGCATGCTTTTATTTGTTCTTAAAACCCATTTTGTTTTTTTATTTTTTGGAGATGGGTAAGCAAACACTACAATGCCAGTTTTAGTTTGTTTTGCGTTATCAAATGTTCCCACAAAATTAACCCAATTACCAACTTTGATTGATCTTTTAGGTGGATTTACTAACCCTTTGATAGCATAAATTTCAAAATTTTTTGGAAATTTTAATCGCAATGAGAAACCACCATATCCCTTATAGTCATTTGAACCTCCAATGAACATATTTCTAATCAAAGGAAATAATGAAATATCAAAGTCAATTAGTCTGTAATTATTTACTGATTTATATATCGTTATAGTTGTATGCTCATTGATAATATTATAAACACTGTCTTTTAAACATAAACAGCCCCATTTCATATTACTTGTTAAAGCTATACTTTCGGCTTTATTATTTATGCTAATTTCAGGCCGTTTAAAAATAATATTTGTGCTAGTCCAACCGTCAGCAATTTGTTTGTTGTTTTGTATAATTTGATGCCATGCCCAAAAAATTCCCCGGTGGTAAGGGTGATCAATTGGTGAGTCATCGGTAAGTATTTCATTGTTTAAACCATATAATGGATGAACGTATCCGGCTCTTTCATATTTATCATTTAGTTTTTTGGGAGCTTGTTGAAAAAATAATACTTTTTTTTCTTTTTCGTAAATTTCTATTCCATTAGTAGTTTGAATGTATTTAAATGTTTGCGCTACAATAGAATTACAGACTAATAATAAAATTAAAAAAAGATATTGTATTTTATGTTTTTTAAATATAATGTATGTTAATATCATATTGTGTGTAACTGAATTATTTTGTCATTTTTGATATTTGTAGATATTAAATGAAAATATACTTACTATATTTTTAATTTTTATACCATATAAATTATTTTCGGCTTAATCCAATCTTATTTATTTCTGCTTCCAGCACATTTGCAAGTCTATAAAATCCAAGATCGGTTAAATGAATACCATCTACGGTTCCATCTCCATCATTTCCAATTAAATTTTTTTGGTTTATGTAAAATAAATTATTTATGCCTTGTTTTTTTAAGTAATTAAATGCATTGTTGAATTCCTGGTTAATAGTGCTTACATGCGCCTTCGCTTTCATATCAAACCTGCCTGTTGGGTAATTTATATTTTCTACTAATATAATTGGTGTATCCGGCTTTTTTTTGTGCAGTAATGTTATAAATTTAATAAGCCTTTGTTTAACAAGGGCTTCTGTAAGATTGGGGCCGCAATCAATAACATAGCAAGATGCTTTAATTTCACTCATAATTTCTGCTATTTCTAAATCTAATAATCCATTTCCACTAAATCCTAAATTTATTGTTTCAATATTTAATCTGCGTGAAAGTATTGAGGGATAGCACATTCCTGGTCTTGATGCCGATGCTCCTTGCACTATGCTGGTTCCATAGAAAACGATGGGGTTGTAAGGAAGAAAAAAAGTTTTGTTGGGACTTAAAATTTGCGCATTTGAGTCTATACCAATATAAATAGAATCAACCGTTTCATACATTGGTAGATTGAGAATGAAGCGTCTCATCTTGTTTTCCATGTTGCTAATTAAAACACCTTCATTATACACTTTAGAATAAGGTTTACCAACACCTGCAAAATACCATTTACCATCTTGCCAGCAATATAGGTCAAGCCCTTTAACAAGTGTTCCAGCTACATGCGGGAAATAGCTTGAGTCCCCGGATTTCCATTTTACTGCAATGGATGAAGAATTTGTTTCAAATTGAATTGCAATTCCTGTTGAATTTAGGCTTTCATACCAAATTGGTATTCTAACACTTTTTTTTAACGTAAGTGGGAGCCGCTCATAACTTTTAACATTTTTGAATGGCATACCTACAATCTTTAAAGAATATGCATCGTAATATTTAAATTTTTTTTGTGCATATGTTGTATTAAAAATGCTACAAAGTATTGCAAGTAGTAGTGCAGTATTATTTTTTTTCATTGAAATTTATTTTAAATGATGTGAATAAATATACTTTTTCAACAATAATTATGTAAAATGTATTTGTGTTTAATAAGTATTTAGATTTGAATGATTGTATTTTTAATATAAAAAATCATTGTTGTCCGACTAAAATTGTAAAATAATGGTCCAAACCCTTTACAGAAACATATTTCAGCCGATTTCAAAAGATGGGGTACTACCTCCAATTTTGAAACAATCATTTTTTAGCCTGTAATCATTTACAACAAAGGATTACAGCGATTTTTTAGTTAAGTTTTGTCGGACAATAATGATAAAAAATTAATGTTTTTTTCTTCCTTCCTCAGTGCTGTTTTATTTTTATTGTAATTTATGGCAACCAATTTGCGGTTTATTTACATGCTTTGATAGTTCATTATAATATGAATCTAAATATTTTAATAAATAGTTTTATATTTTAAAATTACACAAACGTTTGTGTGCTTGCTTTCATAGCAGAATCTTTTGGAAGTTTATAAATTTAGTGAGTAGCAATATGACAATAATGCGTTACCAAAATTTATTAATTTATGTCTCCATTTAAAATAGGGTTATTTATTTTATTGTTTCCTTTAAGTATAAGCAAAATTTATTGTAGAAGTTTAATTGATACAAACATCAATGTTGTAAAGCCCATAGAAAGTTTTAAAATATTGAATAATCCTGGAATTGGTTTTGTTACATATCAAAGATTTAATGGTGATACACTTCAAAATGGCAGGGATTGGACAGAGGGAGATGGTTTGCCCATTAATTATCAAACTTACCGGGGTACTATTACTAATACTAATTATCCTCAAACCACTTTGGCTTATTGGAGAATATATTGGAAGTATTTGCAACCTGAAATTGGGGTATATAGATGGGACCTAATTGATCAGGCATTAGATAGCGCAAGTCGACGGGGGCAGAAATTAATAATTAGAATTGCACCTCATGGGCCTGATAGTACTAATGATGTTCCCAGATGGTATAGAAATATGGTTGGATATGATTTTAATTTTCATAATAAAGTTAATAATAAGTGGGCGATAGACTATCAAAATTCTAATTATATAAAATATTTTGGTGGATTAATTAAAAGGTTTGCAAAAAGGTATGATGGTAATCCAAATTTAGAATCAGTTGATCTTGCAATTATTGGTGCTTGGGGAGAGGGTGAAGGTTCAGAGTTATTATCAACCAGAACGCGCAATAAATTAATAAATGTTTATTTGCATTCTTTTAAAAATACAAAACTAATAGCCTTGTTAACTGATTCTACTACAAATCGCTATATTGTTTCAAAAAATAAATATGTTGGATGGAGGGCTGATTGCCTGGGCGATTTAGGTATTTGGGCGAAAGAGCAAAATGGGTGGTCGCATATGTATGATTGGTACCCACAAGCTATTATTCAATCTCATTTAACAAATCGTTGGAAAACTGCTCCTGTATATTTTGAAATTTGTCGCACTTTTTGGGACTGGAAGCATATACAAAAATATACTTATGGTAATGTAAAATTTATTTTTGACCAGGCACTTAAATGGCATATATCTACATTTAATCCAAAATCGTCGGCCATACCCGAAGAGTGGATACCATTGTTGAACGAATGGTTATTAAAAATGGGATATAGATATGTTTTAAGACGAATTAGTTATAATTATACTATAAATAACAATAGGTTGCTTAAGCTGGAAACATGGTGGGAAAATAAAGGGGTGGCACCATGTTACGATGATTTTTGTTTAGCCATTCGATTAATTGATAATAAGAATAACCGTTCAGCTGTAATTAATACTCATAAAAAAATTAAAACTTGGCTTCCCGGCGATATTTTATACAATAGCATTTTGAAAGTGCCAAATAGTTTACCGAAAGCCGTATATAAATTAGAAATAGGAATTGTAAATAGCAAAAACATACCTGTGGTTCAGTTAGCTATTGAAAATAAAACGGATGAAGGTTGGTATGAAATAGGAAATATACTAATTAATTAAATTTTATTACATGGAAAGTAATTTTCAATCGCCGCCATTAAACTACAGTGCCCGATTATTATCAATAGATTTTTTTAGAGGAATTATTATGTTAATATTAATGCTTGGAGAAACTGATATTTTTCTTAAAATATATGAAGCATTTCCAGGAAAAGTTACTTTTTTTTTATACCAGCAATTTTCCCATTCTGAGTGGGAGGGTTTGCATTTTTGGGATTTATTATTACCTGCATTTATGTTTGTTGCCGGTATTTCAATGGCTATGTCATATAACAAACAACAAAAAATAGGGGTTGCCTGGTCTACATCATTTAAAAAAATTTTAAAAAGATGCTTTTGGTTATTTTTTTGGGGAGTTTTAATTTATGCTGTGAAGGGTAACCATATAAATCTTCAATTTTCTAATGTATTAGTTGAATTAGCAGTTGCTACATTAATATCTTTTTTGATCATTAACTTAAATATTGGATTTCAATTAATTGTAAGCATCATAATTCTTTTAGCTACCGAACTTTTATTCAGGTTTTCAAATATTAGCGGATTTAATCAGCCATTCGTAGACCTTCATAATTTCGCAAATTATATAGATGTAATTTTAATAGGAAGAGTAAATCCGCATTATGGAACAACCTTTAATGTAATTCCCTCTTCAGTAAGTACAATTTTTGGTTTAATTGTGGGTGAAATCCTTTTAAAATTAATGCCTACTCGAAACAAAATATTGTATCTTACTTCATTTGGATTTACTGCATTAATTTTTGGAATTTTTCTAAATTCAATGAACATTACACCAATTTTAAAATGGGTTGCCAGCAGCTCATTTATATTAACTACTGCTGGTATAGCAATTTTAATATTCACTTTTTGCTTTTGGTGGATTGACATTAAGAAGCATGAGAAATATTGGTTTTTAATTAAAATAGTTTCATTAAATTCTATTTTCATTTATCTTTTTTTCAATTTTATAAGTTCCTACTTTTTATATGAATACATGAATATTCTTGTTGCAGGTATTTTAAACTTATTTGGAATTCCCATTGTACTTGGTGTAATATTTGGTTCTTTTTCTGTTTTCATCATTGAATGGTATTTGTGCTATTTTCTTTATAAAAAAGGTATTTTTTTTAAATTATAATAAATATTTCAAAATAAAAACATGGAAAACAATAGTAATAGAAGAAATTTTCTAAAATTGTTTGGTATTACAACAGCTGGTATTATCAGCCATAAAAAAAGTAATATTTTAAAAGAAAAAAATATTATAGTACTTAATGAAACTTTTAATCAATATGATGAACAAGTATTCAATATGTGTGGTTATGCTGCTCCAAAAACAGGTATTGTAAGGGTTGGTTTTATTGGTTTAGGTAATAGGGGGCCTGAACATTTAAGGCAGTTAGTTAGAATAGATGGAGTAGCAATTAATGCTTTGTGTGATTTGCGTATGGAAAGGGTTGAATTTGCAAAGCAATTGTTGGAAAACACCAGTCACAAACCTAAAGTTTACACTGGAGATGTAAATAATTGGAAAAGGTTGTGCGAGCAATCTGATATTGATCTTATTTATATAGCAACATCATGGGATTTGCATGTTCCCATGGCCTTGTATGCTATGCAACAAGGTAAGCATGTTGCAATAGAAGTGCCTGCTGCTAAAACGATTGATCAATGTTGGCAGCTGGTTAATACATCTGAAAAAACAAAAAAGCATTGTGTGTTATTAGAAAATTGTTGCTATGATTTTTTTGAGTTATTAACTCTAAATATGGCAAGGCAGGGTTTTTTGGGAGAAATTATTCATTGTGAAGGTGCATATTTACATTATTTACTTCAAGGGAATTTTGCGAAAAACAAATATTGGGATATGTGGCGTTTAAAAGAAAATGCTACAAGAAATGGAAATTTATATCCGACTCATGGTTTAGGGCCAATTTCTCAAATAATGAATTTGAATAGGGGTGATAAAATGGAATATTTGGTTTCCATGTCAAGTAATGATTTCATGATGAAAGAACTTGCCAATAAGCTTGCAAAAAAAGATTCTTATTACGACAAATACCAAAATAAAAATTTTCGGGGAAATATAAATACATCTATTATTCGTACACATAAAGGTAAAACCATCATGATTCAACATGATGTTAGCTCGCCAAGAGCTTATTCCAGAATTCATTTAATTAGCGGAACGAAAGCGTGTGCTCAAAAATATCCATTACCGGGAAAAATTGCATTGGCGCAAAATTGGGAGTTGCCTGAGGATTGGGAAAAAACACCATTGCCTGAATGGATAGATCAGAAAGAAATGGAATTGCTTGAAGAAAAGTATAAACCTGAAATTGTAAAAAAATTAGGTGTTTTTGCGAAAGAAGTAGGTGGCCATGGTGGCATGGATTTTTTGATTAACTGGAGACTAATTGATTGCTTACGTAATGGGTTGCCTGTAGATATAGATGTTTATGATACGGCTTTATGGAGTGCACTCGGCCCTTTGAGTGAAGCATCTGTTTTACATAAATCATCCCCCATAAATGTGCCGGATTTTACAAGGGGTTCTTGGAGTTCAAATAAACCCATCGATATTTCTTTACAAAATGGTGGCACCACAAAAGTGTTGTAGCGCTTCTGTAATCGCGTATATTATTTTGAAATAGAATACATGAAAAATGTTAGGTCGTTTATGTTATAACGTGATAAATGCAAACGTTTGTGCAGTTATATAATTAGAAATTTTCACTTTTTTTTTTACATTAGAGTAATTATTATTTTTTTACCAAAAACTACTGTGTTATGAGGAAATTTAGCTTCTCTCTATGCTTTTTCTCTTCACTAGTTTTGTTCAGTTTTACTGTAACTGCACAAACTAGAACTGTGACGGGAAAGATAGTTGATTCAGAAAAGAAACCCATATCGGGCGCTTCTGTTCTTATTAAAGGTAAAGCGCAGGGAACTGCAGCTGATGCCGATGGAAATTTTTCTTTAAAAGTGCCTGATGGGCGGGTACAGCTGGAGGTTACCTCAGTTGGATACCTAAAAAAAGAAGTGAATGTTAGGCCCGATGAGCATTCAATCGTAATTGAATTGAGGAGTGATTCTAGTCAACTAAAAGATGTGGTTGTTACTGCGCTGGGTATTACAAGGCAAGCAAAAAGTTTAGTGTATGCAACCCAAAGCGTAAAGGTATCTGAATTAACCGGTGTGCGTGCATCAGACAATGTATTAAATTCCTTGCAAGGCAAAATTGCCAATGCAGTTATTAATCAGGGGTCTGGAGGTCCGGGTAGCGGTGCTCGTATAGTATTAAGAGGGAATCGCTCTATTCAAGGTGATAATAATGCATTGATAGTGGTTGATGGGGTGCCCATTGAAAACAATACATATAGTGCAGCGGGCGGTACTTTTGGCTCTGTTCAAGGCTCAGA
Source organism: Hydrotalea sp. GW822-HT8A01 (assembly GCF_058798575.1). Classification (NCBI taxonomy): domain Bacteria; kingdom Pseudomonadati; phylum Bacteroidota; class Chitinophagia; order Chitinophagales; family Chitinophagaceae; genus Hydrotalea; species Hydrotalea sp. GW822-HT8A01. Next base: position 27,902 of record NZ_CM179506.1, on the reverse strand, counting down.
CGGTGCATCTAATATTAATCCAGATGATATTGAGTCAGTTACTGTATTAAGAGGTGCTTCTGCGGCAGCATTATATGGAAGTCAGGCAGGAAATGGTGTGATCGTTATTACCACTAAAAAAGGTTCAAAAGATAAACTGTCTGTAAACGTAAATTCAGGTGCTGTTTTTGAAAATGCATTTGCCTTACCTAAGGTACAAAACATGTATGGGCAAGGTAATAATAATCAATATGTTGATTCATTATTTGGCGATAGCTGGGGGGCAAAAATGACCGGCCAAACTTATACTAATTTTTTAGGCCAAACCCAAAAATATGCGCCACAATCGAATAATATTAAAGACTTTTTTCAAACAGGTTTAGGCTTAAATAATTCTATTAGTGTTTCTGGGGGTAATTCAAAAGCACAAACTTACCTATCTTATACAAACAATTCTATTCAAGGTATTGTACCCAAAAATGTACTCATACGGCATACCGTTACTTTACGAGTTACGAACCAAATTAGCTCTAAGTTTTCAACTGATGCAAAAGTAACATACATAAATCAGGACATTAAAAATAAGCCTCGTACAGGGGAAGAAAATTCTCCTGTAATTGATATTTTTCAAACTCCGAGAAATATAAGTTTATATGAGGCTCAGCAATATCAAAAGATTAATAATGTTGGAGTGGCTGCTCCAAATCCCTGGCCTTCTACCTTAACGTCTATTTATCAAAATCCATATTGGATTATTAATAATACGGCATTGAATGAAACAAGGGATAGAATTATGGGGTTCCTATCAGCAAAATATCAATTAACATCATGGTTAAGTTTATCCGGAAGAGCTAATATTGACAGGAGTATTGATAAATTAACTCAACAGTATTCGCAAGGAACATTATTGTGGGCTAATCAGAGGGGTGGGTATTTTTCTCAAACCAATATAGTAACTACCCAAAAATGGTTTGATGCCATATTTGATGGAATTAATAAAATAACTGAAAACATTAAAGCAAATTATCATTTTGGAGCAATTTATCAGGATAACAAGTTTGATTTGATGCAAGGTATTGCCAATGGATTAAATGTAACCAATAAGTTTAGTTTAAATTATGCTACGAATCCAGCTTTATATCAAACCGGTACTGAGGTTCAAACACAGGCACTCTTTGCACAGGCAAATTTTTCTTATAAAGATGCTATATATTTAGATGCGAGTATTCGAAATGATTGGGATTCTCGTTTGCCTGCTCCCTATGCATACCAATATTATTCAGTTGGCGCATCTGCATTGCTTTCTGATTTAATAAATTTACCTGAATATATTTCTTTTTTGAAAGCAAGTTTAAACTATGCCGAAGTAGGTAACGGTGGGCAATTTGGGTTACTAACAAGTACTTATGGTTATAGTCAGGGTGCAGGTAATGGGTTTTTAAGTAGAAGCACCACATTACCCATTCCGGGATTAAAACCTGAAATAGTAAAGAACACTGAAGCGGGCATTGAAGCCAGATTCAATAAAAACAAATGGGGCTTTACTTTGACCTATTATAAAAGCAATTCATTCAATCAATTACTACAAATTGGTTTACCCACTTCAACAGGTTATAGCCGGCAGTACATTAACGCAGGTAATATCCAAAATCAGGGTATAGAATTAGTATTGAATGCCAATGCCATACATTCTAAAAACTTTAACTGGGATGTAGCCTTGAACTTTTCCTTAAACAGAAATAAAGTGGTTGCTCTTAGTCCGGAATTAAAAACAGTTTATTTTGGTGATAGCCGTGCTGCTACGATGCAAATACAGGAAGGTGGGCGATACGGCGATTTGGTTGGATTTAAATGGTTGAAAGATGCAAAAGGCAGATATGAAGTAAATGCAGATGGTACACCGTTAACCTCTTATCAAACCGGTGATGCACAAGCTTATATTGGTAACTTCAATCCTAATGAAAATTTAGGATTAACCAATACATTTAGATATAAAGACTTCTCATTGCGTATATTAGTAGATGGAAGAATTGGTGGTGTTATTGTGGATGGAACTGAGATGAATCTTGCTTTTAGTGGTATACCTGAAGCAACTGCTAAGTATAGAGAAGGGGGATGGAGTTTAGGTGGTGTTGATGTTAATGGTAACCCCGTTACCACAACCATAACTGCGCAACAGTTTTGGCAAACTGCATCCGGAAAGCGTTATGGAGTAGGCGATTTTTTTGCATACGATGCAACCAGTTTCCGTGTTCGGGAACTGACCATAGGCTATGATATTCCCTTAAAAAGCACTTTATTTATTAAAGGAGCAAGACTCTCTACCGTTGCTCGTAATTTATTCTGGTTATATCGTGGAGAATCCTTACTAAGTATTCCGGGATTAGGTAAAAGAAAGATGACATTTGATCCCGATATGAGCTTAGGTAATGGCAATTACCAGGGAATTACTTATGGTACTTTGCCAGCCACAAGATCAATTGGTGTTAATTTACAACTTACCTTTTAATAATTAAATAAGTATAATATGAAAAAGTTAAAAATTAAAATCAATACGTTTTTATACTTATTGTTTTTCGCATTAATGATAAATATCAGTGCTTGTACAAAAGACTTTAAGTCAATTAATATCGATAAGAATTCTATTGCCACAATTGGACCAACTGAATTGCCTTTTTTGTTTTCCAAAGCGCTTTCAGCTGCACCGCATGATATGTATAACTATCAGGTAGCCCAAAATTTATTTGCTGATCAATATGCACAATATTTTGCTTGTGAGGCTACTTACTTTCCATCTGATAGGTTAGTAATCAGGCAAGATTGGGTAGGAGCAGCCTTCGACCCAATGTATACTGATGTAATGCCTCAGTTGCAAACTATTTTTGCCAACACTGATTCTAATTCTGTAGAATATGCTATGGCAAGTATTTGGTGGGTGTATACTTTTCACAGAGTAACTGATTATTGGGGGCCAATTCCTTATTTCCAGGCTGGAAAGGTATCTTCCTCTTCTGTTCCTTACGATCCGCAAGATAAAATTTATGATGATTTTTTTAAACGTTTAGCTGCCGCTGTGGCGATATTAAATCAACATACAGGTGAAAATCATTTTGGGAACTATGATTTAGTGTATGGTGGCGATGTGAATCATTGGATTAAATTTGCCAATTCTCTTCGTTTAAGATTGGCTATTCGTATTTCAAAAGTAGATCCTGCTAGGGCTAAAACAGAAGGCGAAGCAGCATATACAGGTGGGGTAATGACCGTGAGTGCACCTATTACCGATCCTACTGCTAATCCTGGTGGCGATGATGCCCTTGTGAATAGAAGTACAAAAGGAGATGACGGTAATGGTTTGTCAATCATGTCAGATTGGAATGAATTTAGAATGAGTGCTTCTATGGAATCTGTGTTAAAAGGCTATAATGATCCTAGGATGCAGGTTTATTTCTTACCCTCTGTCAATAACAATCAATATGATGGATTAAGAAATGGATTAAGTGTTAATCAATTAACACAACCTGCCAACAATTACAACAACAATTCACATGTTGGTAAAAGATGGTCTTCAACCAATGTTACTGATATTAATGGTAATGTTACCGGTTCTGCTACCTCTTTGTCTACCCGACAAAATATTATGTGCACTGCCGAGGTATATTTCCTACGTGCTGAGGGTGCTATTTTAGGTTGGAATATGGGAGGTACTCCCCAAACTTTATACAATCAAGGTATTACTGCCTCATTCAATCAATGGGGAATTACAGATGCCACTGTTATTAATAATTATATCAACAGCACAGCAACGCCAATTGCGCCAGGCGATTATTTGAATTCACCACCCATGACAAACATTCCTGTGCTCTTCAATACATCGAATCCTGCCGTTCAATTAGAGCAAATTATGACACAAAAATGGTTGGCATTATATCCTGATGGGCAGGAGGCATGGGCAGATTATAGAAGAAGCCACGTATTAAAATTATATCCTGTGGTTAATTCAGATAATCCTGATATTACCAACACAACCACTCAATGGATCAGAAGAATTCCTTTCCTGCTATCTGAATACCAAACCAATGGTGCTGAAGTAACCAAAGCAGTTAACCTGTTAGGTGGTCCTGATAAAGTTACTACGCCACTTTGGTGGGATAAAAATTAGATATGTAACTAGCATTTGCTAAAAGATTCCATCAAATAAAAGATGGAATCTTTTAGTATAAAGCGTAAGTTTAGTTCTTAAAACAAAACTATGTTTCCATTTAAATATTCATTTCTGTTGTTAATCCTGTTAGTGATGGTTGGTTGCGGACAACATTCAAATACATTGCTCACAAAATTAGATGCCGATGAAACAGGTATTCACTTTAATAATCAATTATTCACAGAATCATCCTTTAATATATTAAATTATATCTATTTTTATAATGGTGGTGGTGTTGCAATAGGCGATATTAACAATGATGGGTTATCCGATATCTTGTTTACTGGTAATATGGTAAAAAACAGGTTGTATTTAAATAAGGGTAATTTTAAATTTGAAGATATTACCGATAAAAGCGGAATTGCCTCTATGCAGGGTTGGTGTACGGGCGCAACCATGGTAGATATTAACGGTGACGGTAAATTAGATATTTACATCTGCCGGTCTGCCGATATTAACCCCAAAATGCGCAAAAACTTACTTTTTATCAACAATGGCGACTTAACTTTCACAGAAGAAGCGCAGGAGTATGGTTTGGATAACACGGGATACTCTACACAAGCCGCTTTTTTTGATTATGATAAAGATGGCGATTTGGATATGTTTCTCATTAATCACTCTTTACATGAATACACAACGGGTGCTATTGAAAATCCGCAGTTAAGAAATAAATCTATTCCTGAGTTTGAATGTAAATTATATCGGAATGATTGGAATGAGCAACTCAAACACCCGGTATATACCGATGTTTCTGCCCAGGCAGGTATTACCTCTAACGTATACACATTTGGTCTGGGATTAGCCATATCTGATCTGAATAACGATGGATGGCCCGATGTTTATATATCTAATGATTTTAATGAACCTGATTATCTGTTCATGAATAATGGTAATGGAACTTTTTCTGATCAGTTAAAACAAAGTATGGATCATGTTTCATTGTATTCAATGGGTTCTGATGCAGCCGATTATAATAATGATGGTTTCATCGACTTATTAACTTTAGATATGTTACCGGAAGATAACTACACCCAAAAAATGCATAGTGGTGCAGAAAATTATAACAAGTTTCAATTACTATTTAATAGGGGGTTCTACTATCAATACAGTAGAAATATGTTGCAAAAAAACAATGGCGATGGCACTTTCTCTGAAATAGGGCAATTGGCAGGTGTATCTAATACCGATTGGAGTTGGTCGGCATTATTTACTGATTTTGATAATGATGGAAAAAAAGATTTACTGGTTACCAACGGATATGTAAAAGATTATACCGATATGGACTTCCTGCAGTTCTCGGCCGATAAAGCTTCAAAAGCCAATATTTTGAACAAGGAGGATGCTGTAAAAACATTTATTGAAAAAATGCCCGAAAATAAACAGCACAGCTATATATTTAAAAATGAAGGAAAAGATTCATTTATAAAAAGCAATATGCAATGGGGCCTCATTCAAAATATAGTTTCTGCCGGCGCTGCTTATGTCGATTTAGATAATGACGGCGATATGGATATTGTAATGAATAATACCAATGATATTGCATCTGTGTATAGAAATAATGCAAATGAAAATTCAAGTAACCATTTTGTAAAAATTAAATTTATTGGTGATGCTAAAAATATAAATGGTATTGGTGCTAAAGTAAAAGTATATTGTGGTTATGATGTTTATTATCAAGAAGCTTTTCCTGTAAGAGGATTTCAATCGTCAAGTGATCCTGTTCTAAATTTTGGTATAGGAACTCACGAACTGATTGATTCAATTTTGGTTATATGGCCTAATGATGCAATGCAAACTGTTCAAAAAGTAAAATTTAATCAAACTATTACTTTTCAACTAAGTCAAGCACATGCAGTAAAACACTATAAAAAAGTCGGTTCAAATTACACCCCTTTAATTATACAAAAAGCATTGCCTCAAATGCAGTATCGTGATGAGGATGTAAATGATTTTAACATTCAAACACTTTTGCCCAATTTTTTATCACATCAAGGACCCTGTATTGCTACTGCAGATGTTAATAAAGATGGTTTGGTTGATGTTTATTTGGGTGGATCTAAACTACAGTCAGGACAATTATTTCTTCAAAAAAGTAATGGCACTTTTCAACCAGTAATAGTTCCCGATTTTCTAAAAGATTTGAATTATGAAGATGCGTCTGCTGTTTTTTTTGATGCAAATGGAGATGGATGGTTGGATTTATTGGTAGCAAGTAGTGGATATAATTTAAATGAGAAAGACTCATTGCTTGAAAGTAGATTGTATATAAATGAAAGAGGGATGGGTTTTAAACGAAGCAGAAGTGGACTACCTGCTAACAGAATTAGTGTAGGTGTTGTAAAAGTGGCCGATATAGACGGAGATGGTGATTTGGATGTATTTATTGGCGGAAGGGTTGTGCCTAGAAAATATCCGTTATCACCGCAAAGTTGTATTTTATTAAATGATGGAAAGGGACATTTTTCCGATGCAACACCACCTATTCTTAAAAACATAGGAATGGTTACAGATGCAGCATGGTTAGATGTAAATGGAGATAAATTACCCGATTTAATTGTTGTTGGAGAGTTTATGCCTGTTAAAATTTTTATCAATCAAAAAGGTTCATTTACCGATGCGTCCAATCATTATTTACACTTTCCTAACAATGGATGGTGGAATAGAATAACCGTTGCCGATTTAGATAACGATGGCGATATGGATATTGTTTTAGGAAATTATGGACTGAATACGCAATTTAAAGCAAATGCAAAAGAACCTATGGAGCTGTATTATAAAGATTTTGACGGAAATGGTTCTATTGATCCTATTTTGTGTTATTACATAAATGGAGTTTCTTATCCTGCTTTTTCTAAAGATGACATTACTGAACAAATTCCATCACTAAAAAATAAATTTTTACAATACCATGAATACGCTAATGCAACCATTAACGATTTATTTACAAATACACAATTAAATGATGCGGGTAAATTAGTTTGTAATAATTTAACTACCGGATATTTAAAAAATAAAGGTAATGCCGGTTTTGAATGGCATACACTTCCAATTGAGGCGCAGTATGCACCCGTATTTGGCATTTCAGTGTTAGATGTAAATGCCGATGGAAATAATGATATATTGTTAACTGGCAATAATACTTATACACGTATCAAGTTTGGACGTTATGATGCCAATCATGGAGTTTTATTGTTAAACAATGGTAAAGGTAGTTTTACTTATGTTCCACAATTTTTTTCAGGATTAAATATTAGAAAAAATGTTCGGGCAAGTGCATTAATCCAAATCGGTAAACAACAACATTTATTAATAGGTTCAAATGATACAACTGTAATTGATTTAAAACTAAATCATTAATATGCCATCATTAATGAAAAAGTCTGAAAGATTAGTTTCACTTGATGTAATGCGTGGATTAATTATGATTTTATTAGCCGGTGAGAGTGCTACCCTATATGCTTCGATCAATGATTTGTCCATCCCTTCTTGGTTGCATAACCTTAATTTACAATTTTTTCATAATCCCTGGCATGGCTTACATTTTTGGGATTTAGTACAACCTGCTTTTATGACCATGGCCGGAACAGCCATGTATATTTCGTATACACAGAAATTAAAGCAGGGCATTTCCTGGCAACATAATTTTAAACACATTATTATACGTAGCTTCAAGTTGTTTATACTTGGTACCGGTTTGCATTGTGTATATGCCAGTAAGCTGGTATTTGAGCTATGGAATGTATTAACACAGTTGGCGGTTACTACTTTAATTGCATACCTATTCATTCGCTCTTCCTATTTTGTTCAGATTATGGTAGGTATTTTGTGCATTGCTGCTAATGATTTGGCCTATCATTTCATTCAAATTCCTTCCTTTAATTTTCCTTTTATAGAAGGTAAAAACTTAGGTAGTTATGTTGATTTGTTGTTAATGGGTAAAATCAATGCAGACGGGTGGGTGGCTATCAATTGTATATCTACGGCTGCACATACGGTATGGGGTGTAACCATTGGCAAATGGTTAATGGAGAAAAAAAGTAATCATCGTAAATTAATCAACCTGTTTGTTTTTGGGCTTATTGCATTGGCTGGCGGATACCTTCTCAATTATATGGAAATTTCGCTCATCATCAAACGCATTGCAACAGGCGCTTTTGTATTAGTTTCATTTGGATGGGTGTTACTATTAATGGCTTTGCTGTATTGGTGGATTGATATGCGTAACCACAAAAAAAATACCAGGATTATTACCGCTGTTGGTATGAATGCAATTTTTATTTACCTGTTTTTTGAAACAGTAGGTTACCAATGGTTACGGCCAGCCAGTTATATTTTTATTGGTGGTTTCTCACAGCTAATGCATATTAGCCTGCCTGTTAGTTATTTTATCAATGCAGTAGTGGTATGGTTTATATATTGGTATTTGTGTTATTGGCTGTATACAAAAAAGATTTTCATCAAATTATAATCAACTATGTTACAAGAACAATTAACAGGTTTAGTAAATCAAATGGTCAAACTTGCTGTAAAGGGTTTGTACAAAATACTCCTTATTGTTTTTCTGTTTTGCACCGCTTGTTTACAAGCACAAATTCAACACATATGGGTAGTTGGTGATGGTGAAAAAATATTTAGAACAGGTTTGGATGCTTCACAAAAAAAATTAAATGCTGTTTGGAACGGTAAAACCATTCAGTTAAAAGGATTGTACAATGAAGTAGTATCTTTTCAGGTAGTGTTGGAAGTAGACACAATAGGAGCTAAACAAGTAACCATAGAGATGCGCCCTTTTGTGCAGCAAAATGGTCATCAGGCCTTTGGTGGAGGTAATTCTGCGTATAGTGAAGATGGCAGCGTTGAGCTTTTTGCGGAGCAATATTTATTGGTTACTGATTCAACACATCCCAACTGGTACTATGGCTCTCCTAAAGCAATGCCACAAAAAATGACCGGTTGGATTCCTGATGCTTTGGTTCCGATGACTGCTTTAAAAAATGCACAAAAATATCCAATCAATATTCCGTCGCTACAAGAAATAGATCCACACCATCGGTTTTTAGATGCTAAGCCCACTCAAACATTTTGGGTAGATGTTTATTTGCCCAGGAATATGCATACAATTCCTTCTGGTTATTATAACAGTGAAGTTGTTATTCGGGAAAATGGTATACAGGTAAAAACTATTCCCGTTAATTTAGAACTTTTACCTGTTTATTTACCCGACACCAATGCACATACCATTTGGTTGTATACTGAAAATGTTTATCGTTATTTCCCCTCACTTACCCATGAACAAATTGATAAAATGGTAAAGTTTGAAGGACATAAGCATAGAATAGATGTGATGGGTGGGTTTACAGTTAATAAAACCCCATTTAATGCTTCAAATATGCTGGCATACTTACCTTTTTTGAATGGAACGGCATTTACCCCTAAAAATGACTATCAGGGGCCGGGTATAGGGGTAGGAGAAAAAATATTTCCTATTGGTATGTATGGCGATGATCCTGTAATGGGAAATGATTCAATAACAGTGCAGCAACAGGCAAATTTGTGGGTGAATTGGTTTCAGCATTATGCACCCTCTGTAAAATATTTTTGGTATGTTACTGATGAACCGCAGCCTGATCAATATCAATGGATTAAGAAGCGTGCACAATGGATTATAAATGATACAGGTGTAGGAAGAAATATGCCCTTGTTTACAACGACTGCTTATACACATCTGTTGAAAAATGCCATACAATATTGGGCCGGTTATGATGGCGTTAATCTGCAGTTATTACCTGCTATTCAACAATCGGGTGGTGACCATTGGTTTTATAATGGTAACAGGCCACGTTACGGTTCTATTATTTTAGAAGCCTCTGCTGTTGATTGTAGAGTAAATAGTTGGATGATGTATAAATATGGCGTAAATGTTTGGTTTGTATGGAATGGAACGCAATGGCAACATAATCATAGCGGACCTAAAAGAGACCTTCATCAAAAAGTATTTTCAAATCCATTAACCTATATCAATAATCGTATGGAATGGGGTAACGGTGATGGAGTTCTGTTCTATCCCGGAAATAACCCTTTTTATCCTGATGAAAATTTTGGGGTCAATCAACTTTTCCCTTCTATCCGCTTACAAAATATGCGCCGCGGTCAACAAGATGCTGCTATTTTACTGCTGGCTGAAAAGAAAATTGGCCGGGAAAAAGTGCTATCGTTTGTAAATAAAGTGATACCTGCTGCCTTTAGTGAAGTAGCAATGGATGCAACAACACCCTGGTCTCTTTCCGGTGATGACTATGATCGGATTCGATTGCTACTATTAAATTACCTGAAATAAATGTCTTCATTATAAATGATAAATAATTAGTTATGTTGTATAATACTGCTATGCTAAAAAATAAGAAAGTACTTTACTGCTTATTCATTTTCGGCCTGTTGTTTATAACATCAGTCTCATATGCACAAACAAACACCACCGTTCGGGAATACAATAAAGTATTTATCACTTATCCCTACCGCGACCCAAATCCTATTCCTAAAAACGATTTAATTTATCCTTATTTTAGATATGATTTATTTACCAACCATCCCATCAAAAAATCCTGGAAGGTAGTAGAATTGGAGAATGATTATATTAAAGTTTTGATTCTGCCGGAAATAGGCGGAAAAATCTGGACAGCCATCGAAAAATCAACCGGTAAACCATTCATCTATGATAATGATGTGGTAAAATTCCGCGATGTAGCCATGCGTGGACCATGGACAAGCGGTGGTATTGAAGCCAACTATGGCATTATTGGGCATACACCAAATTGTGCTACACCTGTAGATTATACCATACAACATAAACCCGATGGAAGTGTGAGTTGTTACATTGGGGTATTAGATTTACTTACCAGAACTTCCTGGCAAATTGAAATTAACTTGCCAAAAGATAAAGCGTATTTTACTACCTCTTCTTTTTGGTACAATGCCGGTGATGAGGAACAACCTTATTATACCTGGATGAATGCAGCCATCAAAGCCAAAAATGATCTGCAGTTTATTTTCCCGGGAAATACCTATTTAGGACACGAAGGGCAGCACCACAGCTGGCCCATTAACACTCAAAATGGGAAGCATATTGATTGGTATAAAGAAAATAACTTTGGAAGTTATAAGTCGTACCATGTTTTTGGCACCTTATCCAACTTTTTTGGGGCTTACTGGCACAACGATGGAATAGGCATGGGCCGGTATAGTACAAGAAATGATAAACCGGGAAAAAAATTATGGATATGGGGCCTTTCTCAACAAGGAATGATTTGGGAAAAGTTATTAACTGATTCAGGAGGCCAATATGCAGAAGTACAAAGTGGCCGTCTTTTCAATCAGGCAGAAGAAAAAAGTAGCTTCACGCCTTTTAAGCATAAAGGATTTGCTCCACATACAACAGATGTTTGGATGGAGTACTGGTTCCCCGCGGTTAAAACAAAGGGGATGGTTTTAGCTAATCAGGTAGGTGTGCTGAATGTAATTCAACAAGCCAAAGCAATAGAACTGTATTTTTCACCCCTTCAGCCAATCAATGACACTTTAAAGGTAATATCGGGTAATGCCATTTTGTATCAGCAAAATTTAAAACTGTCTGTATTGCAACTTGTACATCAAACCATTCCCGTTAGTGATACAGTTTCTGATTTTACAGTCACTTTAGGTAATGGATTAATCATTTATCATTCCGATTCAAAGCAATTGGCGTTACACCGCCCCTTAGAAACACCCAAAAGCTATGACTGGACAAGCACAGATGGCTTGTACACTTTAGGGCATGAAAATCTGGTAGAAAGAAACTATTCAGTAGCTATACAATACTTTCATCAGGCCATTCAAAAAGATTCTAATTATTTACCTGCTTTGGTAGATGCGGCAATGGTGCATTACAGAAATGCCAACTATGATTCTGCATTATTTTTTGCACGCCGGGCTTTATCATTGAATACCTATCATCCTACTGCCAATTATTATTATGGGTTGGCCAACCAACAATTGGGTATGTTAGCCGATGCAATAGATGGATTTGAGATAGCCGCTTTAGATGCGGGTTTAAGAACTGCTGCCTATACCGCATTGGCAAAAATTTATTTCAAACAACAGCAATGGGAAAAAGCCAGGTATTATGCACAACAATCGCTTTATACCAATTATTATAATGTAGATGCTGACCAACTATTGGTAATAATAGGTAGAATAGAAAAAAATAAAGCATTACAACAATCTTCATTGCAAAAATTGCACTCCTATAATCCGCTCAATCATATAGCTGCATTCGAAAATTATCTGGCAAATCCTAATGCACAAAACAAAGAACAATTTTTAAGTACCATTACCAATGAGTTTCCTGTAGAAACTTTTTTAGAAATGGCTATTTGGTATTGGAATATTGGCCGAAATAATGAAGCACTTCAACTATTGCAAATGGCTCCTCAAAATCCGGAAGTACAAATATGGCGGGCTTATCTTACCCGGCAACCATTGCCCGAAAAAGTACAACCCGATTTGATTTTCCCTTTCAGAAATGAAACGAACCATATTATAAAACAACTCATGCGACAGCGCAAACATTGGCTACTTCATTATTACAGCGCTTTAATTGAGCGAAATAATAACCATCCACGTCTTGCTTTAAATTTGCTGCTCGATTGTGGGAATACGCCAAACTATGTACCTTTTTATGCAGTACGTGCTTCACTGTATCAGGAAAAGGATTCCTTACAAATATTGCACGACCTGCAACATGCTTATCAATCAGACCCCTCTCAATGGCGTTATGCCCAAGCATTGATACAATATTATATTGGTCATCATCAGTTAACAGAAGCACTTGCTTTAGCCACCGGGGCATTTGAAAAAGATACTACTAATTATTTAATGGGTATAGCTTATGCCAATACATTAATGCTGAATGCGCAATATAAAAAAGTATTACGGGTATTGCAATCTATTGAAATACTACCTTACGAAGGTTCAACCGTTGGTAGAAATTTGTACAGAAAAGCATTACTGATGCTCGCTGTTCAGGAGATGGCGCAACAAAAATATCAGCTTGCACTGCAATACATTCAGCAGTCAAAATTATGGCCGGTAAACTTAGGGGCAGGTAAACCTTATGCCAATATGTTGGATGAATCGTTAGAAGATTGGCTCACTTACCAGAATTATCTTGCTTTACACAATGAATCTGCTGCAAATGCCACTTTGCAGCAATTGGTAAAGTATTCTCAACAACAATTGGAAATAGCAGAGGGATATATTTCGCCTTCCCGTTATTGTATTACTTTGTTGGCTTTTCATCAATTAAAAGATACGGCAGGTGCCACGCATTTTACGCAACAGTGTCGGCAAATATTTTCGGTTAATAAAACAGCCTATGATTTAATAGATGCTGCTTTAGCTGAAAGAAAGAATAATGTATCTTCCCTATTTAAAAATGATGCAAATGCAGAAATCTGGCAAGCCTGGCAACAGATGGCTTTGCATTAGGGGATGGGCGATGCGAATTGAGTTTTATATGTAATTTATTATTCATACGATATGAACAAGTTTCTTTTTTCATGCATTTTGCTGTTTATTGTGTTGTATGCCTCGGCTAAACCGGATTCAAAAAAATCCACCCTTATTCATACCATCGATAGCATCCTTCAATCACAAGTAAAACAGCAATTCATACCGGGTGCAGTGGTGTTGATTAAGAAAGATGGTAAAGTAGTGTACCAACAGGCATATGGTTATGCAAGGATGTACAGTAATGACCATCAACTATTGGCAAAACCTGAAAAAATGCAGTTGAATACAATGTTCGATCTGGCCTCACTTACCAAAGTTATTGGCACTACTACGGCCATTATGTACCTGGCTGATCGGCATTTATTATCGGTAAATGACCCGGTTTCAAAATACGTTGCTGATTTTAATACTCCCGACAAAAAAAATATTACCATCCGTAACCTGCTTACCCATACCTCGGGCATTGATGAATGGTACCCCTTATTTTATCGTGCCCATAACCGCCAACAGGTATTTTCGCTCATTGCTCAATTACCCTTACGGTACCCAATTGGTGCACAAAGAAAATACAGCGATTTGGGCTTTACCATTCTTGGCGAAATTATTCAGGTGGTTTCCGGTATGCCCTTTGAGCAGTTTGAACAAGAAAAAATATTTCATCCCCTTAACATGTATCATACTACTTATAATCCTCTAAAAACCGGCAAGTTCAAAAACTTTGCTGCCACTTCTTTTGGTAATCCTTATGAAAAAAGAATGGTGTACGATAATACGCTTGGTTTTACGTACAAAGAAATTAATCCGCAATCGTGGAATGGCTGGCGCCATTATGTTTTAAATGGTGAAGTGAATGATGGGAATGCATGGTATGCCAATGGTGGGGTATCAGGCGCAGCCGGTATATTTTCAACAGCCGATGACGTGCAAAAACTGATAGATATACTCATGAATGATGGCAAAGTAAATGGAAAGGATTTTATTAGTGCCAATACCTTAAAAACATTCTTTACGAAAGATGCTTTTCAAAATGGATTGGGTTGGATGATGGATACCAACGATTCATTTATGAAACATGCACCCGAAGGTAGCTTTGGACATACCGGCTTTACGGGAACCAGTATTGTAGTGGTTCCACAATACCATACTTCTATTATATTGCTCATTAACCGCCAGCACATGGGCTTTTTACCCAATGGAAAATATTATGATGTTACGCCCATTCGCCAACAAATATTTGAAGCCGTACTGAATTTTTGTAGATAGTGATGTGGGGGTAATAATATGTTTGTTTAACATAGTAATCCGAACTCATCCCGCTTCGATACAAATTCGACTCAACAGCGTTGCGCAACGCTGTAAATAGGTAGAAGGGTAGGTGCCGTATGGTAATTAATTACTGCTAAAATTGTGCATTTTTCGCTAAAAAGAATTTGGAAACCCCCTATTGAAAGTTGTATATTGAAAACACAAAAAATCAATATGCCATGGCAACTGTTTCTTCGTTTTATATTAGTGGAACTTACGGCGGACTTACTTTTTATACGGTAAAAGGCCGCCAGTTGGTGCGTAGTAAAACTTCCATCAATAAAAAACGTTTTCAGCAGGATCCTGCATTTGTTGCACAGCGCCAATAAAGCGAATGGCTAAAAATAGCATCTCCCATTACCAGTAAAAATTACCGGCAATTACCCAGGCAAAAGGGTTTACAACAAAAAATGACGGGCATGGTTATGCGTTGGTTAAAACAAGGATGGAGTGAACTAGCCGCAACCGAAAATTTGATTGCTATATACTTAAAGCCGAAGGCTGATGAAAGTGTACAATAATGCATGTATAGCAAACAACTGCTTTTTCCGGACGATGCTGTTGGGAAGATGCAACAACGCATACATCCTGTTGCTTTTGCCAACTTTTACAGTATACCATTACGCATTTAGGAATGCATCCATTCCATGTGTTATTGCATGAATGGCTATTGGTTGATTAGTCCATCTGTGTAGAAAATGCTTACCATAGTGGGGTTGATGCAATTCATGCCATGACAGGAAATGCCGGCATGAAAAAAAACAAAAATGAGGCTTTCTAATCATTACTATTTTTTGGGAGGCGCTCCTGCAGCTTTAAACTGATAGAATAAATCAACTTTTCCGTCTTTATTAAATCGCCAGGTTTCCTGAATATAGGCAGAGTCTTTTTTTCCTTTTTTATCTGTATCTACTTCCTTGCCCCATATCAAAGCCCAGTTTTCATTTTTATCAACGCTTTTTACGGGCATAATGGCATTAATAGAACTAACTGAAGATGCCAGATTGTTTCTTTCGCGCTGGGCATGTGCCAAAGCACTATCATTACTAGTATGGATAGTATTCCCATCTGCAAATACCATGGTTACTGAATCAGCGAAAAAGTGTTTATGCGCTGCTAAATTACCATCATCCCAGTCTTTCCAAAGTATCAATAAGTTTTCAGCGTTTTTGGGATTGCCCATGGTGAAATTAGACGAATAAAGAATGGGATAGGGTGATTGAATGACCAGTCCCGTAGAATCTTTTGCCAATGTGGTGGTAACCTCTTTTGAGGCATCTTTTGGATTGCAGGAAATTAAAAAGGCCAAAATGGCCAATGTAAGCATTGTTTTCATGGTTGTTGTTGTATTAAAGGTTAAAAAAAATAAGAATAAAAATGGCGAAAGGCTTCGTGGGATATGAGATGCGCTGTTCGTTGGTTAAGATAGCTAAATAATTGAATAATACAAACCTTTTAGCTATTTTTTTTATGAATAATATTTTTTATTTAATAAGGTACATTTCTATGGGGTTCATGAAGCGTTGGCCCATTCATGACTAAAATGCTCCAATACATCTGTTTCGTCGCAACATTTTCTAATATGGTCGCAATTCAATTTTATTGGTTGAGTGGGTGAATAGTTTTGTGTATTATATCAAAAGATTATGAAACAACTTTTAATTTTTATTATCGCTGTTACACTCAGTTTTTCCGGTTTTAGCCAAATGCCGGGTATGGGTAAAGCGCAAGCTGCTGCAAACATTGGGCATATTTATGGCCGGGTGTTAGATAGTGCCGGAAAAACTATTCATGATGCTACCGTTTTGTTATTACATACCCGAATGGATGCTGCCACCAAAAAAATGAAAGAAGTGTTGTTTAAGGGTATTACTACAAAAGCCAATGGCGACTTTAGTTTTGAAGAGCTGCCCATAATAGGCACTTTGAAATTAAAGATTTCAGCAACAGGCTTTAAATCAATAGAACAAAATGTAAGTTTTAGTATGCCCAAACCGGCAACGCAACCTGCAATGGGCGATATGAGCCAGGCATTGAATGCTTTTGATAAAGATTTGGGTAATATTAAATTGGCTGAAGATGTGAATCAGTTGCAGGGTGTAGTGGTAACCGCCATCACAAAGCCTACTTTGAAAATGGATATTGACAAAAAAGTGTACAATGTAGAGAAAGATATTGTAAATGCAGGTGGTACTGCTTTAGATGTAATGAAGAATGTGCCTTCTGTAAATGTTGATATTGATGGGAATGTAACACTGCGTAATGCCACACCGCAAATATATATTGAAGGAAGGCCTACTACTTTAACCCTTGATCAAATACCGGCCGATGCTATTGAAAGTGTGGAAGTGATTACTAATCCTTCTGCTAAATACGATGCATCGGGTGGCGGTGCAGGCATTCTGAATATTATTTTAAAAAAGAATAGAAAAACCGGCTATAATGGCAATCTGCGTGTCGGTGTTGATAGTTATGGTGCTATCAATGGAGGTGCCGATTTTAATATTCGTCAGGGAAAATTCAATTTTAATGCCTCGGCATTTGTAAACCAAAACAAGGGTAAAACTTTTGGAACAACTTACCGTAACAACTTTGGCGATACAAGTACTGCCGTGCATCAAATATCAACTGATAAAGACAATGGGGGCTTTATATTTGGAAGAGTAGGCTTGGATTATTTTATGACCAACCGAACATCTTTTTCGGCCGGCATGGTTCGGGTGCATGCAGATATGAGCCCTTATCAGTTCTTAACTACAAACATTGATAGTTTACTCAATACAGGTACTACTACACAATATAGCGAACGATATGCTAATACCAAACGAATTTTTAATGGAACCGGTGCGCAGTTTGGGTTTAAGCAGTTATTTAAAAAAGAAGGTGAAACCCTAACTGCCGATATGAATTATTTCTCGGGTAATAATTCTAATAACGTATTGTACAACACCAATTATTATTTAAATGGAGCAGGAAGTGCAATCAATAATAACTCACAACAACAAACCATTGGTACGGGCTACAATCAGTTTCTTACTGCACAAACCGATTATGTAAAACCATTTGGTAAAAAATCGAAAATAGAAACCGGTTTGCGTTTTCAACAGCAAAAGTTGACCAACGGAACTGATAATTATTATATGGATAATACAAGTAAAAATTTTATATTATCTAATGCAGCCTCTATTAATTATAAAAACACCAATAATGTATATGCGGCTTATGCATCGGTTACCAGTGCCATTAAAAATTTTGGTTACCAGTTAGGGTTGCGTGCTGAACGTTCAGATTATTCGGGCGATTTATTGAACACACAGCAGCATTTTAGTAATAGCTATCCCATTAGTTTATTTCCTTCTGTTTTTTTAAGTCAGAAGTTTAAAGATAATAATGAAGTGCAATTCAGCTATACACGCCGTATTAACAGGCCCAACTTTTTTCAGCTTATTCCGTATACCGACTATTCAGACAGCTTAAACATTACCAGAGGTAATCCTAACCTGGTGCCTGAGTTTACCAGCTCATTTGAACTATCCTATTTAAAAACATTACCTCATAATAATACTTTCCTGGCTTCTTTATATTATAAACATACCGAGGGCTTGATAACAAGATACCTGGATACTGCACAAAACTATTTAACCGGTAAGCAGGATATTATTAACACCTATGTAAATGCCAATTCAAGTTATACAATAGGTGCTGAATTAACAGGTGTAACCAAGTTAACCAAGTGGTGGGATATGACGATGAATGTAAACATTTACAACTCTCAAATCAATACCAATAACATTATTGGTAATTCGCAAGCTGCATTATGGAGTTGGTTTGGTAAGATGAATAATAATTTTAAATTACCCGGAAAATTCAAATTGCAATTAACCGGATTGTATCAATCAAAAACAAATTTACCGGTAAATAACAATGGCGGTCAGCAAATGGGGCCACCTATGATGCAATCTCAGAGTGCTTCACAAGGGTATATCCGTTCTTTTTATAGTGTAGATGCTGCTATTAGCCGTAGTTTTTTAAAGAACGATGCGGCTACAATTAGCTTGAGTATGAGTGATATTTTCCATACAAGATATTCTGATCAATATTCTGTAAGTAACTTTTTTGTACAGGATTATAATAGGCTGCGTAACCCGCAAATGTTGCGTTTAAACTTTACTTATCGGTTTGGTAAAATGGATGTATCCTTATTTAAAAGAAAAAATACTAATACCTCGGGTATGGATGCTTTACAGGGAGTTCAATAATCTGGAGGATTGTTTCAAGCAAAAACCGCCTTTCCATTTTTGGAGGCGGTTTGTTGTTAGTTTGATGTATATTTTTTTCAATAAAATAACAAAGCAGGCATTTGTAAGCGTACTTGCTAAATGATAGTTTGTTGAATGAAGAAAAAAGTTAGGATGTTTTGCCGGTTAAAGCCGTAACAGCTTCTTTGTAATTATCACCAACTGGAAGTTCAATGCTGCCAATAAATACACTACTTTTTTTGATGGCAGTAATATGTTCAATAGATACAAAGTAAGATTTATGAATTCTGATGAATAGTGAAGCAGGCAATTGCTCTTCCATTGTTTTCATGCTCATTCTGGTAATAACCGGTTTTGATGAGCTATGCAGGTGTATTTTAATGTAATCTTTTAACCCTTCTATCCAAATAATGTCGGTAAATGTAATTTTCAGAAGTGTATAATCAACATTTACAAAAAAATAGTTAGGCGTATTGGCTGCAGGTGTAGGCGTATTTTTGAGTTGGTATAACTCCCATGCTTTGTTACAAGCTTTCACAAATCTTTCTAACGATACCGGCTTTACGAGATAATCTACCACATCCAGATTAAAACCTTCCAGTGCAAATTTTTCATAAGCAGTTACCAATATAATCATTGGTTTTTTGGGTAGGCTTTGAATAAATTGAAGGCCGGTAAGTCCCGGCATTTGTATATCTAAAAAAATAAGGTCAATAGGCTTCTCTTGTAATACTTTCATGGCTTCCATGGCATTATTGCAGGAAGCTTCTAATTGTAAATAGGGCAATTGGCTAATATTATCTGCCAAAAGCTCAAGTGCTAAGGGTTCATCATCAACAGCAATACAGTGTATCATCAATGAAAGTTTAATTGTAATGACACCATAAACCAATCGTCATTTTTTTTAATCAAAAGTGAATGACTTCCACCATATAACAAG
This sequence comes from Hydrotalea sp. GW822-HT8A01, assembly GCF_058798575.1. Classification (NCBI taxonomy): domain Bacteria; kingdom Pseudomonadati; phylum Bacteroidota; class Chitinophagia; order Chitinophagales; family Chitinophagaceae; genus Hydrotalea; species Hydrotalea sp. GW822-HT8A01. The sequence continues at coordinate 7,669 of NZ_CM179506.1, read as the reverse complement.
TTCAATCTTCTTTCAACATTCGTTAATCCAATACCGGAGGTTTTATCTTTTATTTCATTTGAAACAGGATTGAATTTGTTGCTTACCATAAAATGAAGCAAATTGTTTTTTGCTTTTAGTTCAATATTTATCGTAGCGTTATCAACAATGCCTGTGCCATGTTTAAAAGCATTTTCAACAAATGGAATTAAAAGCATTGGTTCTATAGTATAACTTTTATCAGGCACTTCCGTATAAAAATTAACGGCCACATTATTTCCAAAGCGCTGTTGCTGCAAATCAATATAGCTTTGAAGGTACTCTGTTTCTTTTTCAAGTGGTACTTTTTCTTCATCGGCTTCGTATAACATATAACGCATTAAAGAGGATAATTTAATGAGTGATGGCTCCAGCAGGTCAGACTTTTTTCTTGCCAGGGCTACCATGTTGTTCAGTACATTAAACATAAAATGAGGGCTAACCTGCGATCTTAAAAAGGAAAGCTCTGTAGTTAAATTTTCTTTTTCTTTTTGTTGGAATATATGGTCGTATTTTATTTTATCGCTAATCATTCTATATGCGGTACTGGTAGCCAAAATAAAAATATAGGGAAAGAATACGAAGAGGATGGCCGGTTTTAATTCATATGTTCTTTCTGTTAGAAAGGTTTCAAATAAAATCCAGTCGAAAATAATTTGTATAATAAAAATGATGAGTTGTAAAAGTGCAAATTCCCAATACTTTTTTTTGTAGATAAATTTGGGCATTAAGAAGTAAGCATTCAAATAAAAGAAACCTGCCCAAAGTGCACCGGTGATAATATATTTAATAAGGGAAAAGGAATCGTTATGGTTATGGGCATTTTCGTAGGAAGGACGAAGTAAAAATGGCAAAGAGAATAGGAGGGTCCATGCAGCAATATGCATCGCAATGACTACCCATTTTTTTGCATACCACTGTTGTTTCATGGTACTAAAATAATGTAGTTATGATAGAATGTTGATGTAGGTGCGACAAAAACTTGTTTTTTAGCGACCAAATGCCAAATGATAGAAAAAGGCAACCTTTTGCAAGATTGCCCCCATCTCAGTAGTTTGTTCTTTTATAACCATACTCTCACCTTATGTTTTCAACTACGCCGTACTTTTTTATAGCATTGGCTACTTTGCACACATTCAACTCGCATAAAACGAATGTACAAATTTTGTAAATCTTATATCATCATTATTTAATGTAGCATTTGCTACTAAGAAAAATGGCGTAGGCACAGCGATAAGTCTGGTAAAATTTCGTTTTATTGGAGTAAACTACGATTAGTTGGGCTGTTTCAACTACCCTGTTGCTGACCCTACTTTTCCAAATGTAAACCATGTATATTATGCGGAAGTAACAGCAACACTTCTAAAGGATGCAGAGAAATACAAATTGCTTTATAGGCGCTATCATTTAGAAGTTACTTTACTGAACTATTTCAAACTATTGAAACAAAATAATTAAAAACATCCCCTCATATGAGCAAAATCATATTCATATTGAAATAAGACGTTCACTTTTGCATCAAAATATTTTGAATTGAAGGTTACTGTATCTATATTCTTAATTGTTATTGTGTTCGTACAAACATTTAGCACTTATTTCATTAAAGCTGATTTTTACTGGTACAGAGCCTATATTGTCAAAAATTTATGTGAGAACCGGGATAAGCCTTTGATGCACTGCAATGGTAAATGTTATCTCAACAAAAAAATAAATGAGCAAGAAAAACAGGATACTCAGGCACCTGAAACTAAAAATGAGCTTGTTGAGCTTTCACCCTGTTTTGTTGCAACAATATTTACTGTACCCGACCTGATAATCCCTCTTAAAAATCATTTCTTTCTTAAAAACGACACCAGGATATTTTGTATTTCCCGGACATTCTTCCATCCACCTACAGTCTGATAATAACTACTATTCTATTGATCAGCATTTGAATTACTCAAACAGGGTAATCTATTTTTCAATTTTAATTTATTAATGAATGAAAAAGCATCTATGCTTAATTGCATTGCTATGCATGTCAGGCAGTGCAGGATATACGCAATCAACCATGTCTGGTACTGTTTTGGATGCAGTAACCAAACAGGCATTACAAGGCGCAACCATTACTGACTTTGCAAATCATCACATATACCTGACAGATGCCAATGGCAATTTTTCAATACCGACAAAAACAGATAGTATATCTGTAACCTGCATTGGTTATTACCCCAAAAAAATAAAAACAACCAATCAAGGTAGAATTTTATTAACACCCTCGTTCAGCAACCTCAATGAAATAATCATTTCCGGAAGCAGGGAAACACAAAAGCGTACGGAAGTGCCGGTAGCTATAAATGTAATTTCAAAAACACAAATTAACGACACCAAGGCTACACGTCTGGATATGCTTATCAATAAAGTACCCGGAGTGTTTATGGTAGATCTTGGCAACGAACAGCACAGCATGGCGGTGCGGCAGCCTATAGGCACCAGTAATATCTTCCTGTATCTGGAAGACGGTATTCCAATAAGGACGGTTGGAGATTTTAACCACAATGCATTAATTGAAATTAATCAGGCTTCGCTGCAACGTATTGAGGTGATAAAAGGACCGGCATCGTCCTTATACGGAAGCGATGCGGTAGGTGGCGCCCTGAATTTTATCACGCAATCGCCATCGCCATACCTTACAGGTAAAATTCAGGCTGAAATAGGAAGCTTAGGTTACAAACGCACAGATGTTGCGGTTAGCAATACATATAAAAAAATAAGCATTTATGCTGCAGGTTATTATGCCAACCAGAATCAAAGTGTAAATGAACATAATGACTTTTACAAAGCAGCCTTTACTGTAAGGGGTGATTATACTTTTAATAAAAAATCAAAATTAATCAACGTTTTGGATCTGATTCATTACAAAACCGATCAAAAAGGAGGTCTGGACAGTCAGCATTTTTACCGGAAAGATTATTCCAGTTTTTATAGGTTTACCTATCGCAAAGTAGATGCATTAAGGTTTCGGAGCACCTTAAATCAGGAATGGAATGACAACAACCAAACCAGCTTCACCATCTTTTATCGTAATTCCTCTATAGGGCAAAATCCATTTTATGCTATTAAAAATGTGACCGGAAATTCCTTAAAAGCAAATGGACAAATTAATGTCGATGCCTTTCAAAGTTTTGGAACCCTGGTGCAGCATACTACCCAAATACCATCAGTGCAAATTAAATGGATTTCCGGTATTGGCGCAGATTACAGCCCTGCTATCTATCTTGCTAAATACATAAATATAGACAAAGATGCTAACGGCGTATTTTATCAATATCATTTGAGCGACAGTGTGCTAACTGATTATAAGATCGGGTTATTCAATACAGCTCTTTACACACAGATAGAATACCAGCCTGTACATACGCTGCGTCTTGTAGCCGCTGCACGATATGACAGGCTTGATTACAATTTTGACAATCATTTACCTCCAGGGGCATATTCAGGAGCGCCGGATGCTGTTAACCACTTCGATCATTTCTCTCCGAAGCTGGGCCTCACTTACAATTTTGGGAACCAAAAAGGAATTTATTTAAATTATAGTGTAGGTTTTGCGCCACCTAATATAACCGATTTATACAGTGGAGTACTGATACCCACTTTACAACCTTCCTCTTACAATAATTATGAAATAGGCGGATGGCTTGGATTTGCCGGTTCAAAAGGATCTGTTGAAGCATCTCTATACAAATTGAATGGAAAGAACGAAATTGTAAGTGTACGCCTTCAGGATGGAAGTTACCAAAAACAAAATACAGGTATAACCAGTCACAAAGGAATAGAATTGAATATAAAATATGCACCCACGCAGGAGTTGATGTTTCGCATAGGTGGTACCGTTGCCAAACACAAATACATCAATTACCTGCAGCAGGGAAAAGATTTTTCCGGGAACGATATGCCCCAGGCACCTGCTTATATTATAAATGGCGAAATAACCTACAAGCCATTATTTGTAAGAGGTTTCAGGATTGCTGCAGAATGCCAGAGTCTTGGTTCCTATTTTACAGACCCGCAAAACACTTCGAAATATAATGGGTTTACAGCTTTCAACATCAGGATGGGATACCGCTTAAAAAACTATGAAACATGGATGAATTGCCTGAATGTTGCGAATGGAAATTATGCTGTAACGGTGGAGAAAAGCGCCTATGGTACTTCGTACAGATCAGGGCAATTGAGAACCCTGCAGGTAGGGGTTGCTTACCATTTTGATAAAAACAAAAATTAACCTTAAGAATATTTCTAAACAATGATTTATACAGGCAGATAAATAACAGCATTGTTACTTCAACCAAAAAATTAAAAAATGAAAAAAATTATATATATTATATATTACAGTTTGTCCGGGATTATCCTTTCCTGTAATCAAACAAACCATGCTTCCAACCTTGTTGTTTCAAACGAAATGAATACAGATACTACTGAAGGCTCCTGCCCATACCTTACAAAAGATATCAATGGAAACCTGGTGATGAGTTGGATAAAAAAAACGAGTGATTCCACCCGGGTAGTGTGCTATGCCATTTCAAGTGACCATGGAAAAACGTTTGGTAAAGAAACCATCATTCCACAAAGTGCAAATGTTTTTCCACATGGAGAAAATATGCCTAAAATAATTTTTATGCCCGCAGGGGAGGTTATTGCAGTTTGGGGAGCTGCTAATCCCAATCCTATAAATTCTTATGCAGGCATCGTTTATTATTCCCAATCGTTCGATGGAGGCAAAACATGGAATGGAGCAGTAAAACTGGTTAAGGATTCTTCGGGTATTGATCAACGTTATTTTGATGTAGCACTGTTACCGGATGGATCGGCAGCCATTACGTGGTTAGACAATAGAAAAAAGGGCACAGGAGATGGATCTTCTCTTTTCTTTGCAAGTTCTCATGGTACTTCAGGATTTGAAAATGAGAAAAGAATTGAAGGGCCCTGCTGCCCCTGTTGCAGAACGGGTATTTTTATGGATCATAACCATAATATTCATATCATATACAGGGCTATCTTAAATGACAGCATTCGCGATATGGTACATATTTTTTCTACAGATATGGGTAAAACTTTTTCACCACCACACAGAATTAGTAATGATAACTGGGTGATCAACGGCTGTCCGCATAGCGGGCCGGCCATGACGGAAAATAACAATGGATTGCAATTTTCCTGGTTTACCGCCGGGGGACAGGCGGGTATATATTATTGCCACGCAGATATGGATGGAAAAAACTTTTCTCAGCGAGCATTAGTCAGCGGGCCTTCGGGCCGACATCCTCAAATGACTTCTATTGGCAATCGTGTTATAATGGTTTGGAATGAAAATATAATCAAAGGACAAAATGTTGCCACACGAATTGGTCTGGAGATAAGAAATCCTCAGGGAACTAATCCTGAAAAACAATTTATAACGGATGATATCGGCCTGGCCACCTTTCCGGTTATTAAAACAATAGATGAAACCACAGTCTTAATTGCTTATACTAAAAGCATCGGCAATAAAGATTTCGTAAAATATAAATTGATACATATTAAGTAGCTGTAAGGTAAATTTAAGTAACCACTTAAATTTAATAGAATCTCTCTTCAGCATAGTTTATTCTTATCTAAACAAACACTCGGTGTATGTTTTCAACTACTGTTGTCCGGTAAAAGAATTAAGAAAAGCAAAAGTATTAATGCTGCCTTATTTACTATACTAAAACAGATGTTTTATATGGCAGTTTGATTTTACAGGACAACAGTAGACACAGACATACGCCAGGATAATCTTGTTTTTGCACAAACAAATGATGATGCGATGCCCATCACCACTGCATTACAGCACAAAATAAAAAAAGCAATCCTTGTTAATGGATTGCCTTTTTGAAGCTTCTGTCGGGAGGACAGGATTCGAACCTGCGACCCCCTGGTCCCAAACCAGGTATTCTACCGGGCTGAACTACCTCCCGAGCCCTATGGATAAAAAAACGCACTTTGTTTGTGCGTATATTTTGCGGTGAGGGAGGGATTCGAACCCTCGGTACAGTTTAACCCGTACGGCAGTTTAGCAAACTACTGGTTTGAGCCACTCACCCACCTCACCATTCCCATTCTTTCGTTTGGGGTTGCAAAAATAGGAACACCAGTTGTAAAATCCTAAAATCAGCTTTGCTAATTCTTAAAATATTTTTTGGCCTTTATTTTTTTTGACCCATTACATAGCAGCTAACTGCACTTTTTGCGTTAATTCCATTACATTTTCTCTGAATATGGTATCGGTATCCATTAAATCTTTTACCGTTTGGCAGGAGTGAATAACGGTTGTATGATCTCTTCCGCCAAAATGTTCTCCAATGGTTTTTAATGAGTTTTTGGTAAAAGCTTTGGCTAAGTACATGGTAATTTGCCGGGCCTGTACTATTTCACGCTTTCTGGTTTTATGTAATAAACGTTCATAAGGTACATCAAAATATTCGCATACCATTTTCTGAATGGCTTCTATGGTAATTTCTTTACTGCTGGTTTTTACAAAATTGCGTAGTACCTTTTTAGCCAACTCTAAATCAATCTCTTTCTTGTTTAAAGACGATTGTGCCAATAACGATATTAAGGCTCCTTCTAATTCTCTCACATTGGTATTAATATTGTAGGCCACATATTTTACTACCTCTTTACTCATGTCCAACCCGTCGTTCTTCATTTTATGTTCTAAAATTTCAATACGGGTATCATAATCGGGTAATTGCAAATCGGTGCTTAAGCCCCAGCGGAAACGGCTTAACAGGCGTTCCTGCATGCCGTCTAAATCTTTCGGCGATTTATCGGAAGTAAGTACCAATTGTTTGCCACTTTGGTGTAAATGGTTAAAAATGGCAAAGAAGGCATCCTGCGATTTTTCAGCACGATTAAAAAATTGCACATCATCAATAATCAATACATCTATTAACTGGTAAAAATGAATGAAATCGTTGATGGCATTATTACGGCTGTGGTCCTGAAACTGATTAATAAATTTTTCACTACTTACATATAACACTACTTTACCGGGATGCAATCGTTTCACTTCATTTCCAATAGCCTGTGCCAAATGTGTTTTACCCAAACCCACGCCACCATAAATTACCAATGGATTGAATGAATTGGCGCCTGGTTTTTCAGCTACGGTTTTTCCGGCCCTGCGGGCAACACGATTACAATCGCCTTCAATAAATGAATCGAAAATATAAGATGCATTCAACTGAGGGTCTATTTGCATTTTCTTTAACCCGGGAATAATGAAAGGATTTTTTACAGGATTATCTATTACCAGCGGAAAACTCATTTCATTGTTGGCATAAATTTTCATGCCGCTGGCGGGTAAGTCCATACTGCCATTGCGACCATTGCCACTGTCTACCATAATACGGTATTCTAAACGGGCATCTTTTCCTAATTCACGCTTTAGCGTTTTTGCTAATAAATTAACGTAGTGTTCTTCTAAATATTCATAGAAAAATTGGCTGGGTACCTGAATCAGTAACACATTATTTTTAAGCTCAATAGGTTTGATGGGTTCAAACCAGGTTTTGTAATGTTGCCATTCTACAATGTCTTTAATAATTTTAAGGCAATTGTCCCAGATTGATTCAGCAGTTTTTACCAT